>NZ_KZ821217.1 GCF_003184905.1 Bacillus sp. CGMCC 1.16541 | reverse complement strand
ACTTCACGACTTTTCGCAAATTTAACGAATCCCAATTTAGGTAACTTGATTTTGTTGTCTACAATGGCAATATTGCCATTCGTATGCTTTGTTGTGTAGGATTGCACGTGATTCTTTTTACACTTGAAACGTGGTGCTTTGTTCTGCTTTTTAAAGAATCGTGAATACGACTCGGCAAGGTTTTTTAGTGAGGANTGAGGATTGGATCGCAATGCTGTCTACTTCTTTTAACCAAACGAATTCTTTCTTTAGTTGTGTTAATTGAGACGAACAAGCGTTATAAGTTAACCCTTTCCCCGTTTCTTTGTAAGCATCGTTCCATTTCGCCAAAAAGTGATTGAAAACAAAGCGAGAACAACCGATTGTTTTAGCGATTAAGATTTCTTGTTCCTTATTAGGATAGATCCGAAACTTATAGGCTTTATTGACTAACATGACTTTCACCTCCTCGCGTGTTGAGATATACATATTATACCATATTAGATAGATATTACATTTCATTTAGAGGTGAAGATATGGAAACACAATCGGTTGTCTTAAGATT
>NZ_KZ821216.1 GCF_003184905.1 Bacillus sp. CGMCC 1.16541 | reverse complement strand
AGTTCTCTAGCGCCGATGGTAGTTGGGACTTTGTCCCTGTGAGAGTAGGACGTTGCCTGGCATTATTATTATTCCACAGTAGCTCAGTGGTAGAGCAATCGGCTGTTAACCGATCGGTCGTAGGTTCGAGTCCTACCTGTGGAGCCATTTGGAGAGCTGTCCNAATCGTGTAGGCGGTTAACACTGTCTCAAGGGTTCAAATCCCTTGCTCTCCGCCACTATTTTAAAAGCTTCAATGGCCCATTGGTCAAGCGGTTAAGACACCGCCCTTTCACGGCGGTAACACGGGTTCGAATCCCGTATGGGTCACCAATTATATGGAGGATTAGCTCAGCTGGGAGAGCACCTGCCTTACAAGCAGGGGGTCGGCGGTTCGATCCCGTCATCCTCCACCATAGAGACATTTATTATCGCGGGGTGGAGCAGTCTGGTAGCTCGTCGGGCTCATAACCCGAAGGTCGCAGGTTCAAATCCTGTCCCCGCAACCAAAGTGGTCCCGTGGTGTAGCGGTTAACATGCCTGCCTGTCACGCAGGAGATCGCGGGTTC
>NZ_KZ821215.1 GCF_003184905.1 Bacillus sp. CGMCC 1.16541 | reverse complement strand
ACTTCACGACTTTTCGCAAATTTAACGAATCCCAATTTAGGTAACTTGATTTTGTTGCCTACAATGGCAATATTGCCATTCGTATGCTTGGTTGTGTAGGATTGCACATTATTCTTTTTACACTTGAAACGTGGTGGTTTGTTCTGCTTTTTAAAGAATCGTGAATACGAATCGGCAAGGTTTTTTAGTGAGGATTGGATCGCAATGCTGTCTACTTCTTNCGCAATGCTGTCTACTTCTTTTAACCAAACGAATTCTTTCTTTAGTTGTGTTAATTGAGACGAACAAGCGTTATAAGTTAACCCTTTCCCCGTTTCTTTGTAAGCATCGTTCCATTTCGCCAAAAAGTGATTGAAAACAAAGCGAGAACAACCGATTGTTTTAGCGATTAAGATTTCTTGTTCCTTATTAGGATAGATCCGAAACTTATAGGCTTTATTGACTAACATGACTTTCACCTCCTCACTTGGTACGATATACATATTATACCATATTGGATATATATTACATTTCATTTAGAGGTGAAGATATGGAAACACAATCGGTTGTCTTAAGATT
>NZ_QFRU01000065.1 GCF_003184905.1 Bacillus sp. CGMCC 1.16541 | reverse complement strand
TTGGAGCTTTTGACAGGGAAACTGTTCTGTAGTTTCATTGGCAAAAGTGAAATGCCCAAAAAGGTAGGAGCCATAGCTAGACAATCAGAAAAGCGTATGCTTTTCCTCAGCAAATTGTTATCTAGTTTTGAGAGAACAAACTTTTTTAAAAAAGTGTTGCATTTCTCTAGAAGATTGTTATAATAGAATAGTGTCTGGTGGCGATAGCAGAGAGGTCACACCCGTTCCCATGCCGAACACGGAAGTTAAGTTCTCTAGCGCCAATGGTAGTTGGGACTTTGTCCCTGTGAGAGTAGGACGTTGCCAGGCTTATATGGAGGATTAGCTCAGCTGGGAGAGCACCTGCCTTACAAGCAGGGGGTCGGCGGTTCGATCCCGTCATCCTCCACCATCTATAAAGCCGGTGTAGCTCAATTGGTAGAGCAACTGACTTGTAATCAGTAGGTTGGGGGTTCAAGTCCTCTCGCCGGCACCACTTGTACGAGCCATTAGCTCAGTTGGTAGAGCATCTGACTTTTAATCAGAGGGTCGAAGGTTCGAGTCCTTCATGGCTCACCATTTTATTATCCGCGGGTGTGGCGGAATTGGCAGACGCGCTAGACTTAGGATCTAGTGTCTTATGACGTGGGGGTTCAAGTCCCTTCACCCGCATCGTACAAATTAAATAGTTTTGCGCGGAAGTAGTTCAGTGGTAGAACACCACCTTGCCAAGGTGGGGGTCGCGGGTTCGA
>NZ_QFRU01000064.1 GCF_003184905.1 Bacillus sp. CGMCC 1.16541 | reverse complement strand
AACGCTTAGGGATTCACTAGGTCAAATGTCGAAAAAGAAAATCATTTATATATAGTATTCGATCTGTGCAAGGTTCATTTCATCTAAACAAATAAAGTATAGCTGATCCTCATTTTGCTTTGCTTCGATAAGACAATCTAAAAATGCAGAAGGTACATATAATTTTCTAATAGGATTATAAAAGCCAAGTAAATCTTGTTTATCAGTCCAGCTTGGCTGAACCGGAATTATTTCATACTTTGCATTAATAATCGACGCGAGTTGCTTCACAATTGTTGTCTTTCCAGTACCAGAGGGACCAGACAAGATAATCATTTGCTCTGTCATTAGGGCTAGTAATAGCTGACGTAATGTTTTTTCCTCATAACGATAGCCACGAGCACTAAGTTGTGATTGTATTCCTTTTAATAATTCAGAAAGTGTTTCCGGTGTATCAAGAAATGATTCTTCCGTTTCTTCTAGTTGGGCTTCAGATTGTTTGTCAAATACAAAACCTAATTGTTCTAGTTTTTGCTGAAGTGAATATAGATTTTGTTTTGTTTTATCTAAACGTTTCTCCTGCCTTTCCATATACAATAGTTGTTTTTGGTTTTCGTCTAATTTTGAATTAAGGTTCTTTATATCATTTTCAATTTTAGTTTTGATAATATTAGCGGCATCAATAAAGCGGCTTTCTCTGTCTTCATATAGAAATGGCTTTGCTAAAGCGATAATACCTAAGTCCTCTTTGTTCATTCCGATTAAATCAAATATTTCATTAGAATCTTCAATTTGATAGACTTTATTATAGGTGGTATTAAATATATTTCCTTTTTTTAACTCATTGTCAAATTCAGTGAGTGTAACCTTTGCAGCCACTAATGTACCGTTCTCATAGTGTCTTGCCTTGCCCTTTGTTCTGTAATCAACGGTTGTAAAATACTCAATAACAACGGTTTTAAATTCCTCAAAAATA
>NZ_QFRU01000063.1 GCF_003184905.1 Bacillus sp. CGMCC 1.16541 | reverse complement strand
TGACATGTGTAGCTGACTGATACTAATCGGTCGAGGACTTAACCACTTAAGAAAAGCAAAGGCGACTGTTCACCTTTGAGAGACATTAGAGCTTTTGACAGGGAAACTGTTCTGTAGTTTCATTGGCAAAAGTGAAATGCCCAAAAAGGTAGGAGCCATAGCTAGACAATTAGAAAAGCGTATGCTTTTCCTCAGCAAATTGTTATCTAGTTTTGAGAGAACAAACTTTTTTAAAAAAAGTGTTGCATTTCTCTAGAAGATTGTTATAATAGAATAGTGTCTGGTGGCGATAGCAGAGAGGTCACACCCGTTCCCATGCCGAACACGGAAGTTAAGTTCTCTAGCGCCGATGGTAGTTGGGACTTTGTCCCTGTGAGAGTAGGACGTTGCCTGGCATTATTATTATTCCACAGTAGCTCAGTGGTAGAGCAATCGGCTGTTAACCGATCGGTCGTAGGTTCGAGTCCTACCTGTGGAGCCATTTGGAGAGCTGTCCGAGTGGTCGAAGGAGCACGATTGGAAATCGTGTAGGCGGTTAACACTGTCTCAAGGGTTCAAATCCCTTGCTCTCCGCCACTATTTTAAAAGCTTCAATGGCCCATTGGTCAAGCGGTTAAGACACCGCCCTTTCACGGCGGTAACACGGGTTCGAATCCCGTATGGGTCACCAATTATATGGAGGATTAGCTCAGCTGGGAGAGCACCTGCCTTACAAGCAGGGGGTCGGCGGTTCGATCCCGTCATCCTCCACCATAGAGACATTTATTATCGCGGGGTGGAGCAGTCTGGTAGCTCGTCGGGCTCATAACCCGAAGGTCGCAGGTTCAAATCCTGTCCCCGCAACCAAAGTGGTCCCGTGGTGTAGCGGTTAACATGCCTGCCTGTCACGCAGGAGATCGCGGGTTCGATTCCCGTCGGGACCGCCATTTTTAAAAAGGCTCGGTAGCTCAGTTGGTAGAGCAATGGACTGAAAATCCATGTGTCGGCGGTTCGATTCCGTCCCGAGCCACCATTTTGAAAGATTGCCGGTGTAGCTCAATTGGTAGAGCAACTGACTTGTAATCAGTAGGTTGGGGGTTCAAGTCCTCTCGCCGGCACCATTTCAAAATTATATGTGGAGGGGTAGCGAAGTGGCTAAACGCGGCGGACTGTAAATCCGCTCCCTCAGGGTTC
>NZ_QFRU01000062.1 GCF_003184905.1 Bacillus sp. CGMCC 1.16541 | reverse complement strand
CTATATATAAATGATTAACATTTCCAACTTCCTATGCTTAAACCGTTTTATCCTTGTCTATACTGCTTAATAAAAGCCGTAGACAAAGGGGTACTGCCGTATGAAACGTTTAAAAATTACCAATTCTCATGGATTATCTTCATCTGATTTACGTTCGTATGAAAAACAAGAAACACGAGCGAATATGCGCCATCGAATCACTGCTGTCCGTCTTGTCATGGAAGGAAAGCTTGGAAAAGAAGTTGCTGAGATTTGTAACTTGCACCGTCAGACGGTTTCTGAATACGTCCATCGTTTTAACGAAGGGGGCTTGGATCTTCTACTTGAACGTAAATTTGGTCAGGGACGCCCTTGCTTTTTAACAGAAGAACAACAGAAGAAGTTAAAGGAAGTCATTTTGACTAGTTCTCCTTCTGATCATGAATTAGGAACGGCCGTATCTTGGACGACACCGATTGTTTCTGAATACATCCTTCGCACTTATGACGTCCAAATGACTCAAACGGGTGTATTACGTATGCTTTGGCGGCTCTCTCTTCGGTATACACGCCCTACTTATGTGTTAAAAAAGGCGGATCCACAAAAACAACATTGGTTTTCTCATCAATTGGAATGGATAAAAAAAACGCTTTAAACGAAAATACGATTCTCTTATTTCAGGATGAGACACACATTCGGGCTTATCAAAGTCTGCATTCAACTTGGTCTCAATCTGGAATGCAACGACAAATTCCTACCTATGGCCATCATGCTTCGGTTACGTTGTTTGGAACGGTCGAAGCAGGGACAGGTGAAGTCGTGACGACCATGACTTCTTCAGCGAAGAAAGAAGCTTTTATCACGTTTTTACAACATCTTTTGGAAAAATATGAAGGGAAATTTATCATCATGGTGACAGATAACGCTCCCATCCATAAAAGCCAGATGGTAACAGATTTCGCGGAAGAACATGTGGATTCTCTCATGTTTGTACATCTTCCACCTTATTCTCCTAATCTGAATCCGATCGAACGGTTATGGAAATGGCTGAAGCAACAGGTCATTGCTAATAAATTTCATCCAACAAAAGCATCTATCGAAGAGTCGGTTAAGAGCTTTTTAAAAGAGATTGCACAAATGCCACAAGCTGTATTACAACGCTTAGGGATTCACTAGGTCAAATGTCGAAAAAGAAAATCATTTATATATA
>NZ_QFRU01000061.1 GCF_003184905.1 Bacillus sp. CGMCC 1.16541 | reverse complement strand
GGGACTGACCCCATAAAGTGAGACAAATAAAAAACACCTTTAAGTTGAAAACTGGGTATGTAGTACCTAACAACAACTTGGAGGTGTTTTTTCGATGGGAACAAGAGTCAGTTATCCAGTAGAAATAAAATTAAAAGCGATTGAAATGAGATTAGCGGGTGTACCTGTAAAAGAAGTATTATTCCAACTAAATATTCGAAATCATACCCAATTAAAAACGTGGATGAAATGGTATCAAAATGGAGAAATGCATCGGTTTGAACAGCCTGTAGGCAAGCAATATACCTATGGGAAAGGTCCTGATTTTGAAAATGAGACATCTAAGTTAAAGACAGAGAACCGACAGTTAAAGCAACAGATTGAGATTTTAAAAAAGTACAAGGAATTGGAAAGGAAGTGGTACCAGAAATCGCAGTAAATCTAGTGGAAGAGTTAAAAGAGCAGATTCCTATTTATCAAATCTGTTTCCATCTTGGTATTCCTCGATCAACTTACTACCGTTGGAAGCAGCATGGCCAACGGGATACACGAAAGAAATGGTTGGAACAGCAAGTGGGTGAACAATGTCGTACACACAAATTTCGATATGGCTATCGAAAGATTACGGCCTTACTCAAGCAAACAATGAAGATTAACCACAAGTTTGTACAGCGTACCATGCAGAAATATGGTTGGCAATGTCGTGTCAAACGGAAGAAACGGAAGCGAACAGGGCAACCTTATCAGGTTGCGGAGAATGTATTAAATCGTGAATTTCGAGCTGAGCGTCCTCTTCAAAAGCTCGTGACCGATATTACTTACTTGCCTTTTGGACCGAAACAGTTGTATCTTTCAAGTATTCAAGATTTATTTAACGGAGAGATTATTGCGTATTCCATCGGTGATTGTCAAAACGTAGCGTTTGTTTTAGACACGCTCAACCAACTCCCTTCTCTATCGGAAGGATGTACGTTGCATAGCGATCAAGGTTCTGTGTACACATCGTACGCCTATCAACAAAAAATTAAAGAAAAAGGCATTACCATGAGTATGTCCCGAAAAGGGACTCCCGCAGATAATGCCTCGATTGAATCGTTTCATTCCTCACTAAAGTCTGAAACGTTCTACCTTGACGGGTTAACATATACTACGACCACCATCGTAGAGCAAACCGTCAAAAATTATATCACTTATTATAACAATACCCGTATTCAAACAAAACTAAACAACCAGTCACCTGTACAATACAGAAAACTGGTTGTTTAAAAGGTGTTTTGATCCCTGTCTCAAAAACAGGGGTCAGTCCC
>NZ_QFRU01000060.1 GCF_003184905.1 Bacillus sp. CGMCC 1.16541 | reverse complement strand
GTCAACTACCCGCCACTTAACGCTCTTGCGAGCTGTTTGAAGTGGGGGCTTGCGTCTGTCGCAGTTCGACAGTGCTTCTACCCTCATAGAGAGCAACTACGCTTGTTCCTACCCAGTAGTGCGAACGAGCCATGCTCTCCTACCTTAGTATGGCGGAACATAAGGACGGTTGACTTCGCCCCTACCACAAGAGTTATACTCCTGTGGTAACTACACCAATATGTTCAATTCCTTTTCGGTGTAGATTCATTGCGCCAATACGGTCATCATTTGATTGGTATTGGCAATTTTTGCACTTAAAAGTGTGTAGCTTTTTATTGCGATTTGCTTTTTCAATATGTCCACATTTAGGGCAAGTTTGAGAAGTGTATTTTGGGTCTACAACAATGACCTTCTGCCCATTTAATTCAGCTTTGTATTCAAGCATTTGACGGAACTGGTAGAAAGACCAAGATACAGAAACATAGCGATTTTTCACTTGTACTTTTTCAGTCGCATTACGAACACCTGTTAAATCTTCTAAAACAAACATTGTCCCTCTAGGGTATTTATCAACGAGTGCCTTTGTAATTTGATGGTTTACATCAGTCACATAACGGTTTTCTCTTGACCCGATTTGTTTTAGTTTCTTACGAGCAGACGGTGTCTGTCGCATTTGTAACTGTTTGCGAGTAGCTTTAAATATACCGCGCTTATGTTTAACAATGTTTCCGTTGTAGAAAGTGGTTTTGCCTTGACTATCATAAGTGGTTGCTAGGAAGTTAATGCCTAAATCAACACCAACGATATTCTTTACATCTACAAAATCTAGCTTTTGATACTCCTTTGTCACGGGGATGTGTAAGAACCATTTTTTATATTTATGCACTAATTTAGCAGTACCAAATTTCCAAGTGCCATTGAAGTATTTCTTCATCGCCTTACGCTCATAATGTAGTTTTAGACGACCATCAAGCGTATTTACACTAAATTGATTCTTGGTTAGTGAGTAATCACGATTCCACACAAGGTCATATTCTGGAAGGTTAAATTCAATCATAGACCATTCATGTCCATTTGATTTAGCAGACTTGTAGCGGGCAATGACCGTTTTCATTACAGATTGAGCCATTTGGCTTTTAAGTCCAAAATGATTTCGCAAATCAGAATAATACAAGTCATTAAGTTTTACTTGATTTAGATTTTTCGTTTCGAATATGCGTTCCGATAGCCAGTTACAAGCCTTACGATAAGCATTGATTGTTATTTTTAGACTTTCAGCTTGTTTATCAGAAACATAGATTTGTATTTTTGCAGTAATGGTTGTCATTATTTTCACCACCTTTCACTAACTATATTATATCAAACTTTTAGTGAAAGTTAAATAATTGAAATAGAGAAAGGAGGG
>NZ_QFRU01000059.1 GCF_003184905.1 Bacillus sp. CGMCC 1.16541 | reverse complement strand
TGAACTGCACCCCAATTGTTAGACACTGGTCTAACAATTGGAGGTGCAGTTTTTTATATGACCAAATATACAAGTAATTTAAAATTAAGTATTATTCAAGGCTATAACCCTGAAGTTATTTCTCAAAAAGAATACGCAAAACAAATTGGTATTACCAGAGCACAATTCCAATATTGGTTGAAATTATATGAATTACATGGGGAAGAAGGTCTTAAAAATACCTATACAAACTGTCCTGTTAGTTTTAAACTGGATGTACTAAACTATATGGTTCAATCTGGTGCGTCACTAATGGATACCGCAGCTCTCTTTAAAATCTCTAGTTATACAATGGTGTATGATTGGCAGAGAAAAATGGAGATTGGCGGTTTAGAAGCCCTAGAACCGAAACAAAAGGGGCGTCCATCCGTGAATAAGAAATCTTTTAACCAACCAAAACAAGCGCCAGCTAGAGAATCAGTTGAGGCACTGGAAGCGCGTATTAAACAGCTAGAAATGGAAAATGAGTATTTAAAAAAGTTGAATGCCTTAGTTCAAAACAAAGAAAAATCACCAAACAAGACAAAGCACTAGTAGTCTATGAGTTAAGGCAAAAATACCCGGTGAAGGAACTCGTGAAACTCGCTGATATTCCACGTAGTACATATTATGATTTAGTGAAGAGAATGAATCGGCCAGATCTAGATGGCGACTTAAAAGCTGAAATAAAGGCCATTTACGAGGAACATGAAGGTCGTTACGGTTACCGCCGTATACGTGATGAGCTAGCGATTCGTGGGCGAAAAGTGAATCACAAAAAGGTTCAACGTATCATGAGAGAACTTGGTTTAAAATGTTTGGTAAGGATGAAAAAATATAAATCTTACAAAGGTACTGTAGGAAAAATTGCGCCAAATCATTTAGGCCGTCAATTTACAACAGATGCTCCAAATAAGAAGTGGGTAACAGATATAACAGAGTTTAAATTATTTGGTGAGAAACTTTATCTATCTCCTGTATTAGATTTATTTAATGGAGAGATTATTACGTATACGATTGGTTTTAGACCAACATATTCACTTGTTTCGGAGATGTTAGAAAGAGCCCTCGAGCGATTACCAGAAGAACATGAACTATTGATGCATTCAGATCAAGGTTGGCATTATCAGATGAAAGGATATTGTCATGCCCTCCAAGAAAGAGGAATTAAACAAAGTATGTCTCGTAAGGGAAACTGTTACGATAATTCAGTGATGGAGAATTTCTTTGGGATTATGAAATCAGAATTCCTATATTTTAAGGAATTCGAAAGTGTAGAGCATTTTAAACAAGAACTTAAAAGATATATGGAATATTATAATACGAAACGGATGAAGGCAAAATTAAAAATGAGTCCGGTACAATACCGAACTCATTTTGAGCAAGCAGCATAATGAAATAACCGTGTCTAACTTTTAGGGGTCACTTCA
>NZ_QFRU01000058.1 GCF_003184905.1 Bacillus sp. CGMCC 1.16541 | reverse complement strand
AATGAACTGCCCCCTGTCAAGTAGACAGTGGAAATAATAAAAATGATTTAAGCGGCTTTAGCTCTATATTCCATAGGGCTAAGGCCGTTTAATCTTTTTTGGTATCTTTCATGATTATAAAAATGGATGTACTCATCTATCGCAGTAGTAAGTTCCTCAAATGTCTTATATTTATGTAAATAATACTTCTCACATTTCAGTGTCCCCCAAAAAGATTCCATTGGTCCATTATCAATACATCGGCCAACTCGTGACATGCTTTGTGTCATCTCTGACGCATCTATCTTACGTTTGAACCCTTTAGAGGTGTATTGGAATCCACGGTCACTATGGATAAGAGGGCGTTCTCCATTCAATAGTACTGTGGCTTGATCAAGTGTCTTGAATACCAGTTGATTATTATTGGAGTGTCCTAGAACATAGCTTATAATGGATCCGTCATAAAGGTCACGAATCGCACTTAAATAGGCCTTTTTTGATTGGCCATACTTAAATTCTGTAACGTCCGTTACCCATTTTTCATTTGGTTTTTCGGCTGTAAATTCACGATTTAATATATTGTCTGCCACATGTTGAGGTGTAGAGCGTTTATATTGCTTCTTCTTGACACGAATGACAGAGCGTAATCCAACCACTTTCATCAACCGATAGATTCTTTTATGATTAAGTTTCTCCTCGAACTTTCTATTCATGTGAAGGGTCATTTGACGATAGCCGAAGGTGCTATCAACCTTTTCATGGAGAATTTTCATCTCCTTAATGATTTTTTCATTTAGTATTTCTCGGGAAGAAGGGGTACGATGAAGCCACTTATAGTATGCAGAACGTGCAATTCCTGCAATTTCACAAAGTAAACTAATGCTTACATTCCCTTTCTCGTGAAGCTCCTGAATAGCGATGTACTTATCCTCAAATCGGATTTGGCTTATTTTTGCCTCCTTTCGATCTCCTCTAACTTTTTTAAGAATAAATTCTCCGCACGTAACCGTTCATTTTCTCTTTCTAACTTTTTCATTTGAAGTTTCATTTTCTCTTCTGGCGTTAGTTTAGCCTCTTCTTTCTTATTACCACGTTTATCTTTCAGCGCTTCATCTCCGCCGTCTTCGTACTTCTTAACCCATTGGTAGACCTGTTGATAAGATACATTGTAAGTACTAGCTGCTTCTTGATAATCTTTTCCGTTCCCCAAGCAATCAAGTACAATTTGTATTCGTTCTTCCCAAGTCGTTTTTCTTCCCTTAGTCATAGCGCTCGTCCTTCCTTGTGACGTATCTTTTAATTCACTATGACTATTATACTTCCTAATCCAGCCTCTGAGGACAGATGCATCCGATATTTCATACAATCTAGCAACCTCACGTATAGAATACTTCCCAGACAGACAATCTCTAATGGCAGCTAGCTTCAATTCCTTAGAATACTTTTTCCAAGTAGAAGACTCTTTTAGACCTTCCAAACCATACCTATCATACTTGTGTTTCCAGTCCACAATCGTTGAATGGTGCACGTTGTATTTTGACTCAAGATCATATGTTGAATAATGCCCATCTAATTCCTTTAATATCTCGTATTTCTCTTCTGCAGAGTAAGATCTTTTGGACATAACAAATACTCCCCCATAAGCACCCAGATTTTTATTTTTTAATCTGTCTACTTATAGGGGAGCATATCA
>NZ_KZ821214.1 GCF_003184905.1 Bacillus sp. CGMCC 1.16541 | reverse complement strand
ACTGGCTGTGGCATAGAGCCACAATCTAGGAGCGTTAGAACTTAGCGGTTCGGCGGGGACAATGAATAGGTCAAATCGACAACCTCAAAACTCCGTTTTAGGTATGTCGGTTTGGCGACTATTCAGCCCCCGCCGAATTTCGGAAAGCAAGGGAGGAAAGGTGGAGATTTTTTTGAGCGCAGCGATCCGTAGGACAAAAAAATACTACCTGACCCTTGCTTGGAGAAAAGCGGTTTTGGTCTTTGGGGTTCGCCATGCAGAGCATGGCTCGGCGGAGCCGAAATAGCCTCGCAGAGCACATGAAACTTTCGATAGAAAGTGTAGTGTGTTACACTTCTCTTAATCTTTTAGATTTTTAGAAGGGTGCGTGACCCATGAGTTACTCTATTATCAGAATGCAGAAAATGAAATCTACAGCCATAAAAGGCATTCAATTTCACAACCAAAGAGAGAAAGAAAGTGAGACGAATCCCGACATTAACAAGGCGGATTCTCACCTAAATTATGACCTCATAAACGGTCAAAGACAGATAGACTATACCGAGAAAATTAACCAGGTCATCGAGGATAATGTGACCTCTGGAAAGAAGATCCGCAAAGATGCGGTTCGTCTTGCTGAATTTTTGATTACTTCGGATAAGGAATTCTTTGAGAAGATTTCACCGAAGGAGCAGAAACGGTATTTTGAAACGGCTCATGAATTCCTTGCTGATCGATACGGGGAAAAGAATTTAATTTATGCGACTGTTCATCATGACGAGAAAACCCCTCACATGCACGTTGGCTTTGTTCCAGTAACGGAAGATGGACGACTATCGGCTAAAGATTTCTTTGGCCAGAGAAAGCAACTGGTGAGCCTTCAGGACGATTTTAACGACTACCTGAAGCAAAATGACTTTGACTTGGAAAGAGGGGTCTCATCGAGCCGTAAACACGTGGAGACGGCTAAATATAAGGCTCTGACGTTCCAAAGTATGGAGAAGGAATCCCAAGAGAAGTACGAACGGATAATGGGACATATCCAAGAGATTGACGACAAATCGAAATCGATTGCGNAGATTTCACCGAAGGAGCAGAAACGGTATTTTGAAACGGCTCATGAATTCCTTGCTGATCGATACGGGGAAAAGAATTTAATTTATGCGACTGTTCATCATGACGAGAAAACCCCTCACATGCACGTTGGCTTTGTTCCAGTAACGGAAGATGGACGACTATCGGCTAAAGATTTCTTTGGCCAGAGAAAGCAACTGGTGAGCCTTCAGGACGATTTTAACGACTACCTGAAGCAAAATGACTTTGACTTGGAAAGAGGGGTCTCATCGAGCCGTAAACACGTGGAGACGGCTAAATATAAGGCTCTGACGTTCCAAAGTATGGAGAAGGAATCCCAAGAGAAGTACGAACGGATAATGGGACATATCCAAGAGATTGACGACAAATCGAAATCGATTGCGAATATCGAAGCGAAAAAGGTGCTTGGGCTTGTTGGCATGAAGGAACAGGACTACAACACCTTAGTGAATTATGCAACGAATGGGGTGGTTTATCAGCTGGAAGCAGAGAATCTGCAGAAAGAGTTGGACAAGTCTAGGACAGAGGTTGAACGGTTAAAATCGGATATGCAGACAGGACAAGACAAAATTCGACAAAACTATAAAGACATTCGAGACAATTTAGATGTGGCAGCGGAGAAAAAAGCCATGCAAAAATTAAAGCAGCATGACGTTGTGAAACAGTATGGAACCTTGATAGAGAAGCACAAAGGACTGATTGATGACTATGAGAAGTTGTCTGGTGAGAATAAACAATTAAAACAAAAAGTGAGTGACCTAACTTTTCAGAACCGGTCTTACCAGAATGAGAATCGGGATTTGAAATCAGAGAACGGAAAATTGAAGGAAAAACTCACGCAGATCAGCAAGGAGTTTTCAGCTTTTAAGGAGAGAGTTGGACATGTTCTCCATGTTCAACTGGACCGTGTGAAAACGTTCTTGAGGATGAATGATGTAGATCGAAGTGCTATCAAGTTCCTGGATGATCGACAGGATAAATTAGTCCAGGACTCTTTAGAAAAATTAGAGAAGCCCGTAAAGGAAAGAGAGAGAGAGAATCAAATGGAATTATAAAGGGGAAGGTGTCGAGTGAAGAGTAGACTTTCAAGTTTTTTAGTACACGTTATGCAAGAAGTTTATGAAATCATTGAGCCTAAAATTAAAATTAATTATCATAATACCCTGCAAAAAAATCTAGTTAATTCTGCTGTCTTTTTTAATTCAAAGGGCGTTCCAGAATACAGAATTTCTAAAGTGAAAGGGTATGAAAACAGGGTCGGGAAAATTGATGTAGTCTGGCTAGACACTACTGAAAATCCTTATGTTGCTATTGAAATTGATTCAGGATTAAGAAAAAAATCTATGATGAAATTGTTATCTTCAAATGCTGAATACAAAGTTCAAATTTATTATGGTGAAAGGACAGAAACTGAAATTGAATTGTTTAAAAAACGATGTGATCCTAAGAATGAAATTATCTTTTTGCATTCACCATTAAAGCTTTTAAAACGAAGGGAAATTGAATCTGCAAACAGTCATTCTCTGTTTGACTTTATGTAAAATTTAAAAAGCCCACCGGCATTCAGCTGGGGGCTTTTTCCTTGAATAAAATGCCTTGCAATCGCACTTTATTCGTTCTCTTGCTCTTTACTATCGTCATAGTAATTTAAGAGCAATCTTTTCTTATGTTCCGAACCTTTCATCATGATGTTTGGAGAGACTTGCCAAACGCCATTTTGAACTTTTGTTATAAACTCATTTTCTTGTAGCTTTTTCATTATTTTAGCAATTGTTGGCTCTGAAACGCTAGCTTCTTTAGCAATCTTTTTATAAGTCCCTACAAAGGTGTTATTGGCTTGCTCTGTGTTTTCAAGTATGTAAATTAATACGTCAATTTGCCTTGAATCTGCAAGCCCTAGAATGTGTAGGAAATCCATTAGATAGACTTTCCAGAATTGCTTTTGTCCATAAGCTCTTTTTGTAATTTGCTCGACATTAATTTTTTCACCAGTATCAGCATCGATGTATGTTTTTGCTTTTTTACCCAATAATGTTTGTGTATCCGCATGATATTCCATGTTTTTATCCATGCTTTTCCCCCTCCTTCCCTCTAATTTACTTAATCATAAGTTTAGTAAAAACAAAAGTCAATGTTTATTTTCACTAAGGTATAGTTAAGTGCACACTAAGGTATAGTTAAGCACCAAAAACAACAAAAACCCTTATATATCAACCTTTATAACTACTTTTTATAAAAAACACTCTCTTCTTAATCCAAAGGGCTATGCTCCACGCAAGGTTCGGGTAGTATTTTTCGGAAAGACCTCCGAAAAATCTCCACCCTTTCCCCCTTGCCCTCCGCATTTTTTGGCGGTGCTGGAATGTCGCCAAGCCGAACAGACCCAAAACGAGGAACTCCGAGGGTCGGCTTGCTCTGACCATCATACCGCCAAAAACCGCCTGTTCATCCGTCCGAAATATTCCTCTAAGCATAATTCAGTTACGCAATAAGACCGTGGGGACTCGCCCCCACACTGCGAGCCAGCCCCCATCCCCAAAACAAGGGGAAAGACAAACCCATTAAGGGCTTAAAACGCCTTGAAGGCGTCTCTGTTGCCATTAAGGCAACAAAAGGTGTTGAAGTAAAGGGCAAGTCCTTAAAAGGGCTATATGAGCCTTATATGGCTTTTAAGAGGGGGTCACCCTTCCTCTGTTTTAGGGTGGCTGGTGCAGGCTAGGGTGAATTGGCGAGAGCCAAGAGGGACTAGTCCCTTATAGCGTGACTGGCTGTGGCATAGAGCCACAATCTAGGAGCGTTAGAACTTAGCGGTTCGGCGGGTACAATGAATAGGTCAAATCGACAACCTCAAAACTCCGTTTTAGGTATGTCGGTTTGG
>NZ_QFRU01000055.1 GCF_003184905.1 Bacillus sp. CGMCC 1.16541 | reverse complement strand
CAACGCTTAGGGATTCACTAGGTCAAATGTCGAAAAAGAAAATCATTTATATATAAATCTAAACTAGAAGATTATAATAACATGCAAAAAGGGGATGTATTATCATTTGAGGAACATATACAGAACGTTCTAAACAGCTTTATACAAAATGAATCTGTTGATAATGCAGCTACTGTTAAGCAACTAGATACTTTCCCTGGAGGGTTATATAGTCAAAAAGAT
This sequence comes from Bacillus sp. CGMCC 1.16541, assembly GCF_003184905.1. Taxonomy (GTDB): domain Bacteria; phylum Bacillota; class Bacilli; order Bacillales; family Bacillaceae_H; genus Priestia. Next base: position 3,864 of record NZ_QFRU01000055.1, on the reverse strand, counting down.
TTGATGGAGATCAACAATATTAAGTACAAAGTTGAATTATATAGAATGCTAAACTCGCTCGGTGTAAACAAATTAAAGATTGGAAACTTAGTGAGATATGATAAGAAGGAGATAGAAGAGGCATACATAGCTAAAATATCTGTTTCAGTTACAGATGATTTGGTAGCTCGGCATGGAACTGATTACATAGATGTTATTAAAGAAGAGGCCATACAGATGTTAGATAAATCAAATCCTTAAGAGTTTATGTTAATAATACAAGTAACATAAAATCCTATAAATAAAAAAATCTCCCTTTTTTTTAATTGAGTGTAACCTTTCTCATTTCTTAGCGTCGTAAAGGTAGAGATAAATTTTAAAGGAGGTATTAAAGTGGATGAAGCAGAGGCTACACAAATACTACAAGAAAATGTGCATCTAATTGAAAGAGTAGTAAAACGGACAATCCGTGATACTTCAATCGTTGAAGATATAGTGCAGGAAGCAAAAATTAAAATATATAAATCACTAGTTAAAGGGAGTAGACCTGATAACATTGAGTCTTGGATATCCATTATATCCCGACACACTGCTTATGATGAATTAAGAAAGGTTCAAAGAAATGATAGAAATAACGATGGTTTTATAGAGTTCCATCGTCATCGATCTCATTCAATTACTACTAATCCAGAAGACAAAATTATATCTAAAGAAACCGTTATACAAATACAATCAGCTTTCTCTTCTTTAGATGAAACCACACAAAAAATATTACATTTAAAATATAATGGATTGTCCTATAAGGAAATAGCTAAGCAGCTAAATTGTACGGTTGCAGTGATAAAAACCAAAGTGTTTCGAGGTCGGAAAAAATTAGCTCAACAATTAGTAAGTAAACAGGAGGTTTATGACAATGAATTGCGAGAAATGTGAAGAACTGATTGTAGACTATATAGATAATGATTTATCAAAAAGCCAACAAAATTCACTATTTGAGCATTTAAAAAAATGCCATTCCTGCTGCGAGTTCTTTGAACAATCATTAATTATTGATCAAGGATTACAACAAATTCTTACTTCTAATATGATTGAACGGAAAACGCGTGCTCCAAAAACGTTTAAGAATTTAGCTATTGCTTGTGTAGCGCTAATCACAATAAGTATTGGTGCATGGAATATTGAGCCTGTAAAAGCAACTATTCAAGAAGCACTAAATATAAAAGTAGCAAATAACTTCCAAACCTTAGACAGTAAACAAGAAACATTAAATGTAAAGGTAATAGAAGAAAATTCAGAAGGGCAATCAATTACAACTTACATTACCAATAAAGGGGAACGAACTGAATATAACAATGGTAATTATACTGTTCATACCAAAGAAGCATCGGCATCTTACTATAAGTCATTAGATGTGTTTCTGTTAGAAAAGCCAACAAACTTCGAATCCTCAGTAGAAAAATCAATTTTTGAAGAGATGGATTCAGAAAACATTAAGAGCTTAGGAGAAGATCGTTTCTTTGATCGTAAGGTAGAAAAATATTTAATTAGTCAAGAAGGACAACAGGAATCAATTGAACTCTGGTTTGATAAAAACACAAAATTATTGCTAAGAGAAATAAGTGTCGTAGGAGGAACAAAAATAGAAGAAACAAAAATTAAGGAGTTGTCGTTTGGAGCGGTTGAAGATAATAAATTCAGCTTAAAAGGACCAATAGGAGCAAAAGTAATTGATGCACGAGTGCCAGAAAAAATGACAGTAGATGAGAAAGAAAACTATCAAAAAATACTAAGTCTTTTTGAACCTCAGTAAATGAAGAAGAAGAATAAGGATATGCATTATACATATCCTTATTCTCATCAATTATATTAGTAAGCAGCAAAAGAAAGATAATGGTAAGTTTGCTTACCTACTACACCGTCTTCAGTTAAGCCTCTCTTCTTTTGAAAAGCTTTTACAGCTGCTTCTGTTGTTTTACCATAAATACCATCTATAGTTCCTGGGTTATATCCTAAACATTTTAATGTTGACTGTATCCCTCTAACATGGCTTTTATTATTTCCATCATAGCTCAATTTAACAAGGTAGGAATAACTGAAATCAATGATTACATCATCTAAAACTACACCAAGAGTAGTTCCGCCACGTTCGGCTTCTTGAACATAGCCTTTATTACCTTTATCTACAATCCAATTGTATCCTCCTGATTCAGTCCATGGCTCTTCAGTCCAATCTGTACCTGCATCGCAAGTAAATGCTCTAGCATACTCTTTTCCTGCACTTTGAACCTGGTTATCAGCAGTCTTTGGATATAATTCATCAACATACGACTGTGACGGCACATCTTCTACACCTTCAGCAAAAGTAGAGGTAGCTCCCAAACCTCCTAATAACATTGAGAAAGACGCACATACTGATAAGATTTTAGTTTTCATTTCTTTCCTCCTAACATTTTTTCAAATACTAGAATTCGTCATGAAAACAAAAAAACCTTCAATATTTTTGCGAATTTGTAATAATATGTAAAAAGAACTAGGTGATGTTTTTAAAATCACTAAAATATTACCACGAAAAGAGTAATGATGATATTTCCACAAAAAATGGCAACTCTTAGAGTTACCATCACTACTTAATATTTACCACCCATTTGTTGTTCTGCTAATTGTACAAGACGTTTTGTAATTTCTCCACCAACACTACCATTTGCACGAGCGCTAGTTTCAGGACCTAGTGTTACGCCAAATTCACTTGCAATTTCCAACTTCATTTGTTCGATAGCACTTTGTGCTGCTGGTGAAGCTAATTTATTGTTATTCTTTGACATGTTAAACACCTCCTTATTGCATTAGTATTTACATAAAGAGGAGATGTATGCGTGAAGCAATACTAATCATAAAAATTAGTGAAATTATCTTTCTACTTAAAATCTAATTCCTCATTTTTGTTAGGGTAAGTTCTACAATTTGATTTTCTGTTATAACCGCTCCATTCTTAAGAAATTCAACATGCGAAAGATCCCAAGTATCATTCAGTTTTGTTATATAGTAAATAGAAAAGTCACCATTATGTTTCTTTTGAGCAATAAAAGATTCATTATCTTCTTTACTAACAAAGGCTAATGGTAAAACATCGCCTTCCTCACCATCATCCATTATCTTATTCCATACATCGTCTGATAAATTCAGATCATTTATATCATAGATAGCTGAGTTTGTAATTTCTAGCTTTAACTTTTGATTTAACTCTTTATAATATAGCTCTTTAATTGTATCTCTCGTTGCATTATAGTCTAGTTCAGGAGCTTCAAGTTCTTGACTCTTAGTATCTGTTGCTTCAATTTTATGAGTTGAATCTGAATTACATCCAACTAGCATAAAAGTAACTATGATTAGATATAATATTTTTCTCATAACTTCCTCCTAAAAAAGACAAGAATAGAAATGCCATTCTTGTCTTTTAAAAAATATTAGTTATATGCTCTTACAAATTTGACAGCACTATCAGAAGCAGATGAATTTCCGCCTGCTGTGAAGTAAGTTGTGCCAAACGATTTCATTTCCTAGTTCGCTCCACCAGTAAGGTATTCATAATCAGTTAGTGAGGCGGAACGACTTTGATTTACAGCTTCACCTGAAGATTGTTTTTTAAGCGTTCCATTGCGATAAAGCTGAAAACGATAGTATATTTTACTAGTTTCATCTGCTCTTTCTGCAACTACTGATCCACTGCCTGTTACTCCTGTATCTCCTCCAGCACTGAAAGTACTAATACTAGCATTTACCATCGGTGGAGCACCTGCACTTGCTACACTTCCTTCTGAAACAGCTAAAGAACTATATATAAATGATTAACATTTCCAACTTCCTATGCTTAAACCGTTTTATCCT
>NZ_QFRU01000054.1 GCF_003184905.1 Bacillus sp. CGMCC 1.16541 | reverse complement strand
CAAGCCGAACATACCAAAAACGAGGATTTCAGGAATTCGGCTTGCTCTGACCATTGTACCTGCCGAACCGCCAGCACTTCCGACCAAAAATATTCCTTTAGGCATAATTTAGATACGCAGGAAAACCGCCAGCACTCACACCCAAAAACGGGTCACTTCCAAAACTCCCACCACTTTTTACGAGCTGCAGCTGCAATCTGTTTTTTGGTATTTTGTAATTCTCGAATGGCTGCCATTAAATTTTTATCACGCTGATCCATTCGCTCCAGAAGTTTTTTATTAAACTCTTCCTGGCTCTTCATGAATTGCAAAAATGGGTTTTCTTCCTCCTGTTGTAGCGAAGTAGCGATATTCGCTATATTCAAACGAGAGCGAAATAAACTCGCTACGTGCTGGATGGACTCATCAAGAGATTTACCCATCTCTTTCAAATGGCATATATACTTCAAAAAGTGAACATCATCCTCGCTATATTGTCGCCAATTCTTCTCGTCTTTTTTAAAGGAATATCCTTGCTCTTCAAGCATTTGAGAGTATTTTCTAACGGTGACTGGCTCTATCGAAAGTCGCTTTGCAACATCTTTGCTCAAGTAATACAAATCGTTTCTCATATCGAATCACCTCTCCAAAAAGATTCGCTATGGATGACGAAATAGCCTTTTCCTAAAAACAAAAAATAGACCCCCTCGAGCCATAAAAGACAATATCGAGAAAGGGTCTATTTTTCGGTTAGGTCTATCCTATTTCCTAGAGCCAACCCTCACAGGTCGGTGAAAATATTTTATCACTGATTGAAGTTCGTCACAAAGTTCAAAAAGAGCACAGTGCCCATTTATGCACCTTAAAAAAATTAGGTGCTAATGGGGTCATTTTCATGACTAAATAATGCTGACGCATTGAACCCACAGGGGCAAAAAAACGCAGAGGAATTTTCCTCTGCTTTATCCAAACACGCTTGACGAAAATTCTCCTGAAGGGGAATTTTCGCACGTCACTCGACAGAGTGTATAAGTGCGCCATTTTTTATTTTGTTCAAAATAAAAAAGCTACGGATCTCCATAGCTTTTTCTTACAAGCCCCCATCTTTTTAATCGCATAAGAGGTTCGCGATAAACTAGACCAGTCACTAATTTTTTAGTCGCATGGGAGTGACGTGCGACAAACTTAATTAAAATTATTTTACGACCTTTTTCTAAAAAACAAAACCTAAGGACCTTTTTTGTAAGAGCATAAGGGAATCCGATATCACTTCCATTCGGAAGGTGCTAAATAGGCTGTGCCTATTGGATTCTTGTTCTTGGTTGAGTGCTATCACTTTTTCTTAATTGTGTGTAACAAATGTGTAGCCATAACATGGTTTTGTGTAGCATTTGTGCAGGACTTAATCACTAAAATGTGTAGCTAGTGTGTAAGATTTTAAGCTGCCATTTAACAAAAAGTAAAATGAATTTGTTAGTTACTTATATCTCCTTCTTCTAGTTTTTTGTTTAGAAGTAGATAATCACTTTTGTTAAATGTTATTGCTACCCTGTCTAATCTATCTCCGTCAGGATATAAATATAGCTGTTGATTGAATTTGATACCTAAAGGTATAACTGTTTGATGAATAAGATTTAAAATCTTAAAACATTCTAGGTCTACTCCATCTTTCAAATGGTTTTTCAGATTAATAACTACCAACTCTTCAATAGTCTCAAATTTAAGTTTTCGAGAAATATTGTTAGCTTTACAAAGTCTTTTTAAGAGATTTCGATAATAGTCATTTTGCTTCAAATAAAACACCTCATATTTTTATTTTATGCTATCATATAAAATATCCAAAATATTGTAAAAATAGGGGGATTTATGAAAAAGGTTATCTTATCAACACTACTCATGTTTTTTTCTTTAGCCTTAGTTACTCCAACATTCGCAAATGAAAATAAAAATCCAGATCAAGTATTAGAAGATTTAACTCAAGAAGGTGAAATCATCTATCAGGACGAAGAAATTACAGTTACAAGCTTCGGGAATGACCCAGAAATTGCTGAAGCTATTTCTAATCATCCTAATAGTGTTAGAAGTTTTGAGCCAAACCTTAATAACAAAGACGTTATTATGCCAATGGGGGCTATCGGTTCTGGAGGATGGTCAGATATTACAGCAGGTGATTCTGGAAGAGTTGTATATTGGTCTGTTAAACCTACTACACTATGGCCATATCATTTTGAAGGATATGTAAAATTGAGATATCATTCTGGTTTTAAAAGAGATGCTCCAATAAGTGGTATGGGTGCTTTAGGTTCAACTCTTAGTGGTACCGTAACAATGAATAAAAATAATGGTGGAGTTGCATACCTTTCAGGTACAGCATATTCATTAACTTTTGATAAATATAAAGTCTTACCAGGAGTCCATGTTTCATTTAGACCAAATTAATCCATAAATATAAAGAGAGCCGGACATAATCGGCTCTTTATATATTTTCACAGGTTGATAAGTCGTCAATATCAATCTCTTTGAATTACGTAATTTTTTAATCCAATATGCCATTTTGCTATAACATCAAAAGTACCATTCGCGATTTCATCATCTTGTGAAATATTGACGAGATCTCCGTCCTCTGCGTCTCCCAAATTTAATTCCTTATGAATCTCCTTCAGCAGACCACCGTACCCTATTAATCTTTTATAAGAAAGAGCATTGTCCAACGCCAAAACAGTTTCCACATTTTCGTCCGTTACCTTATTTCCTTTAATGACATCCGTATCCTTTACTGGATACTTTGATACTTCTAAAATAGCATTTTGTTCTTTCATAGCTTTTTTAAATTTTTTTTCATATGTTTCTAGTTCATTTAAATTTTCTTTTGGTTTTACTTTTTGGATATGAACAATCGGCTTGTAATCTAATTTCATAGCTTTTTGCCAAAGACTTGTCCATTCTAACTGCTTTATGTAATTCTTTCCAAAATAACTAGGAGGAACACAGAGCAACACATGAAAATGAGGATGATACGTTCCGAACGATTCACTTTGAGGGTCACGATTCTTTGTGACCTCTAAAGCTCGAAAATAGCCCCTTACAGACGTTTTAAAAGCTTTGTACTTAGTAAACCTATTAAAACCATTAAACATGTCTGAAATCGTCTCAGAAAGGCTCTCAGCGTCTGTATTTTTAACAGTAAGAGTTAAGAATAGCCAACGGACATTTTCACGCTCATTCGCCGTCTCGACGATTCGCTTATTGTGATAAGCAATTTTCAACGACCTTCGCCAGTTACACATAGGACATAACCTCACTTTACAAAACCATGCTTGATATAGCTTCAACGCTTCTCCTGTATGCTTGAAAACTAATTGCGTGGCACAATCTTTCATCCGTTCAGCTTTGCTAAGTAATCCTGCAACCTCGAAGTGATCTGCTGTTAAAAGCGAACGTTTCTTTTTGCCTTTCCAATCTCTCTCTTTGCCCGATTTCGTTTTGTCTACCAAAATTTCGGTAGTTGATTTCTCGGACATTTCAATGTTATTATTTTGGTACATGATAATAGAAAACCGCCTTCCTAGAAGGCATAGAAAGCCCCCTGTAATATTTGGTTTAAGATTCGACACCTTAACCTTATCACAGGGGTTTTTTACTGTCTACCACCAAAAAACAGCTTCACGCTAGTTATATCAAGGCTTCAAGCCTGTTTTTCAAAATCTCATTGTTTCTAATGTATGAACAGAAGTAGAAACTCGTTTTCAACGAGTTTAAAAACCTTTAAAAAAGCCCCTAAAATCAGGGCTTTTTTTACTTATAAACAAACTCCCAATCTAAATCTAAACCACGCATATATTTCAAAAAGGTTTTAATCGTTGGCACTCTATTTTGACTTTCAATTTTTGAAATCATACTTGTTGTTAAACCACTTCTTTTCGCCAGTTCAGTTTGAGTTATCCCTTTCCTCACACGAACATCAATTGCAGTAGCAATCATTTCAGCGTAAGCATGGTCCAATTCATCTTCACTGGAACCAAGTTCATAGATTTTTTTCCACGTTGTCTTCTCTCTCCTTGCCGTCACCACTAGTACATCCTATCTCAATTATGGCTTTTCTCCAAGCAAGGGCCGGGTAGTATTTTTTTGAGAAAGACCACTCAAAAAAATCTCCACCCTTTCCCCCTTGCTTTCCGAAATTCGGCAGGTGTTGGAATGTCGCCAAGCCGAACATACCAAAAACGAGGATTTCAGGAATTCGGCTTGCTCTG
>NZ_KZ821213.1 GCF_003184905.1 Bacillus sp. CGMCC 1.16541 | reverse complement strand
AGGAAGTTTTGAAACCTAGGTTTCAAACCGTCGGAGACTAAGGCGATCCAACGTGCTAACGTTGGCTGGGTTTGGGCGAGTAGCCCAGGGTCTTGCCATGCTGTGCATGGCTCGGCGTTAGCCGTAAAGCCTCGCAGAGCCCTATGTTTTTTGATGCGTAGCGTCAAAATACGTATAGGGTTACTCTTATTGACAAACTTCGTCGCTTTGCTAGACTTGTTTTATCAATAATTTTGGGCGGAGTGGTGATATTTNCTACCGGCGAGGGTAGGAAGTTTTGAAACCTAGGTTTCAAACCGTCGGAGACTAAGGCGATCCAACGTGCTAACGTTGGCTGGGTTTGGGCGAGTAGCCCAGGGTCTTGCCATGCTGTGCATGGCTCGGCGTTAGCCGTAAAGCCTCGCAGAGCCCTATGTTTTTTGATGCGTAGCGTCAAAATACGTATAGGGTTACTCTTATTGACAAACTTCGTCGCTTTGCTAGACTTGTTTTATCAATAATTTTGGGCGGAGTGGTGATATTTTATGTTGGCTTCTATCTCGTTTAATCAATCTCATAAAAGCAGCATGGCACACAACAACAGAGAAAATCTTTATGGCAATCCAGACATTGATCAGTCCAGGCTAGACGAGAATATTTATTTTGTGCAAAAGGATATTCGAGAAGTGTATCAAGATACGTTTGGTGAAGCCGTCGAAGCCTACAACGCGAAGCAAAGTAGGAAGGACCGCAGAATTGAGAACTATTTTGAGAAAATCCGAAATGACAGTAAAACGCATGAACAAAGGGAATTGATTGTGGCTATTGGTGAGGGGAAGGATGGGGAGGAACACCGTACGGCCAAGAAGCAGGCACTGGCGGAGTATGCAGAAGAGTTTCAAGAAAGAAATCCAAATCTAGCGGTCTATAACATGGTACTGCATGATGACGAAGCGAATCCCCATTTACATATCAATTATGTTCCGAACTTTGAGAGTAAGAAGGGTCTCACAAGGCGTGTCGGGATGGACAAAGCCTTACAGCAACAAGGCATTGAAGGAAAAGGGACAGAACTTATCAAACATTGGCGTGAGCGGGAGACCGCACGTATTGAGGAGCTGGCAAAGGCTCATATTCCCGATTTCGAGAGGGCGAATGTTGGCTCACATAAATACATGAAAGTTCCTCAATTCAAAGAAGCCAAAGAAACGTTTAAGCAAATCGAAGCAGAAGGGCTCAGGAAGCGCCAGGAGATTGTTAAGGCTGTTTCCTATATTGATGAACTCCATTCTTCTAAAAACGCCTTACAAGCCGAATATGAAGCTCAGAGAGCCATTGTGAGAGAGTTTAAAGAGCGTGGGAAGGGTTTAGCCCAAGCGACCAAAAAAATCGCAGAGGAACGTCAATACAAGGCTCCTAAGGTGCAACCAATATATGAACCACCAGAAGTGACAACGGATTTACTTGGAAAACACGTTAAAATCAAAAAAAGTGAGTACGAGAAAATGCTCGCCAGTCAAAAGGAATTCATGAAAGAACGAGCGAACTTGGCGAAAAGTTTTGACATTGTGGCGGAACGTTTAAAAAAAGGCGAACGTGAATAACTATTACCTTTCTGCAGAACTGGAGAAAGCGAGGGAAGCAATTCCCATGCAGACAGAGGATTTTGTTTCAAGACGGGAGCATGAACAAGTCAAGAAGGCTTTAGAAGCATCTGAAAGTCGTCACGAGGAAAAAGACAGAGTCATTGATCAGCAGCAAGAACAGATAAAAAGTTTAACGCAGCGTGTGAATGAATTGACTTCTAAGTGTGTGGAGTTCATCAAAGCCAACGTCTCAAAATCCTTTGATTTGATGAACTCTCTTGCTCAAAAAATGAATTTGGTGGAGAACGTAAACGAATCTATGAAGCAGGATAAAGAGCGTCAGCAAAGGGAAAGGCGCACGCAACAACGCAGTCATGATAACGGAATGGAGCTCTAAATGCAGGGATTCTATTAATTTGCTATAATTTACTAAGAACGAGAAAAACCGCCCTGTCTTTGGTCGGATAGGCGGTTTCTCGTATCAATCAAGGGCGTTAGCCCCTATTCAATTAGTTTAATTGTATTCTAACACATAGGGGCTAATTCCTGCCACAAGGAGAGGAATTAGATGATCAAAAAAGATAATGTTGTAGGCTTTGATAAAGCTGAACGAAACGCTAAAAAAAGGGATTTAGAGAACAAAAAAGAAAAATTTAAGCAGGATCACCACGGTGTTTCACAGGATGAATTTGATAAAGCCATGCAGACCATGAGTAAAGCTACTGGAGGAAAAGAAATTGGGATTTATACAAAACGCCCTCCACAATCAAAAGTGAAATTTGCTCAATTCATTCAAGATAACTGGGATTATGCGTTAGAAACAGACTTTTTCACGAATGAAGAAATGCTATTCTTATTGCGTATTCAACGATTTATGCAGTTTAAAAGTAATTGTGTTGTTGATGATATTCATTCCAGAAGTGCAGTTCCTATGACTCAAACACAAATAGCCGAAAGACTTAAAACCTATAAATCTCAAGTTAGTAAGATTGTAAAAAGCCTTATGGATAAAGGAGTTATTGTAAGGGCTCAAGGACATAAAGCAGAAGGTGTAAAAGCTCGTACATATGCTTTGTTTATCAATCCGAATATTATTTATAGTGGTGAACGTGATAACGTAGAAACGACCTTAAAAGCGTTATTTATGAACTCTAAACCATTATTTAAAGACTTTCCAGTAGCCCTTTTTTAAGGGCTATTTTTTACGATTTCAATAGTTATAAAATTTTATAACAAACGTTATAATTTTTTATAACTATTAAAACCATCATAAACCCTTGATATAATAACCTTTTTTACTAGTTTACTAGTCAATTTACTCTCACTCTCTATATAAGGGCTTTTCTCCAAGCAAGGTTCGGGTCGTATTTTTTGAGAAAACCGCTCAAAAAATCTCCACCCTTTCCCCCTTGCATTCCGAAATTTTGGCGGTGCTGAACTGTCGCCAAGCCGACGTACCTAAAACGAGGATTTAAGGCAATCGGCTTGCTCGAGCCATTGTACCGCCAAAATCGCCAGAGCAACCGTTCTTAATTTTTTTCTTTTGTCTTATGGATCTACGCAATAAGGGGCTAGCCCCTCTTGGCTCTCGCCAATTCACCCCAGCCTGCGCCTTCCACCCTAAAACAAGGGGGCATAAGACTATTTAACAAATTGGCTTATAAAGATGAAAACTTCCAATTTTATTAAATTATGGTAAGATAAAAAAGTTAACATTTTATGATAGGAAAATATAGGAGGATATTGTCCATGTTTAAAAAAATATTAAATATTTTAATTGTTACCTCTCTTTTGTTGGTACTGGGTGTAGGGAATGCTTTTGCAGCTGAAAATTCAGGAACAACAGAGATTAATAAAGAAGAATACAAAGCAATGATGGAAGCAGTAAAAGATAAAGTTAAACAAGGTAAAGAGGATGAAGTTGAAAATCTTCCAGAAGTAATTGATTTTAAAGAGAAATATACTGAAAACGAAATCAATGAATTTGTAAAAACTACAGATGCATTTAAAAGTGCATTCGATCAAGAAATCGCTTCTAATGAAATAAAATCAGAAGATTTAGAAATAGGAATGAATGAAGAAAAAATAGTAGAATTTGAAGATGGTAGTTTTGTTGTTATTAGTGATACTACTGAAGAAGAGCTTAAGCCTGTTAAAGATGGAATGATAAGCACTATGGCAACTCATACTGGTACTGCAGGAAAAAATTATAAGACAGATTATAAACAACAATGGTGGGGCGTGTATTTAGCAATGGAAGCTCACCTAATTACACGTTATACTGTATATAAAGATAAAATAACTATTTATGATACAGATCATGCTGGTACAAAAGCAATTTTCCCTACAACTGTTGATGCAATTACTACAAGTGTAGTTTCAAATAATAAAAAATCAGTTCAGTCTAAAGGGAATTATAGAAAAACTAATGGTGTAGTTATCGGAAGTCAACCAATAGGATACGTGACATATCATACATTAAGAACAACAATTAGTATTTCTAGCGTTTCAGGTTCAACAGTTAAATTTACTACTAAATCAACTACGGAGTAAATGTCTATGTTTGATTTAAGTTCAGCAATTGCACAAATAATATTTATAGGTGTAGTAATTATTATTGGATGGTCTATCTTTTCATTGGTAAAACGTAAAAAGAAAAAGTAGTTATTTCTAGATGGGGTGCCACCAACATTTTGACGTAAAACCCACGCTAAGACACTTTTTAGTAATGAAACAGTATTTTTTCTTACTCTAAGCTGATTTCCCTAGAATTTTAGAATAGACCTTTAATAAGTAGCGTCCCGAGACTCCCTGGTTTGAGGGGTCTTTTTTTATTTTGACTCATTTTATTTATATCCCTGAGTGAAGACTTTCAAACACTGAGAAAGCTACTTGAGGCGTCTGTCAACGGTAAGCGGACCGCAGGGAGCATTAAGGAGTTGACAGACTCTCTGAACCCGAACCCTCTTGGCATTGTCGAAAATCCATTTTTCGACCTGCCTACCGGCGAGGG
>NZ_QFRU01000051.1 GCF_003184905.1 Bacillus sp. CGMCC 1.16541 | reverse complement strand
AGCCGCTTAAATCATTTTTATTATTTCCACTGTCTACTTGACAGGGGGCAGTTCATTCTCGCTCACAGGGGTTTTTCTTTATCACGAGTGAACAGTTAGTCCATGTTAATCCACACACTCTTCACTTCTGTATAGTTTTCAAGTGCATAGCTTCCCATTTCACGGCCAATACCTGATTGTTTATATCCACCGAACGGACTCGCAGCATCAAACGCATTGTAGCAGTTTACCCACACCGTTCCTGCTTTTATTCCATGAGCAAGGTAGTGAGCTTTCTTAAGGTCTTGCGTCCAAATCCCTGCAGCTAATCCATATGATGTGTCATTTGCTTTTGAAATAAGGTCATCTAAATCGTCAAATGGCATAGCCGCTACAACTGGACCAAAAATTTCTTCACGTGCAATCGTCATGGAATGATTGACATCAGCAAAAATGGTCGGCTCTACGAAATACCCTTTATCAAATGGAATATTTCCACCTGTCAACACTTCTGCTCCCTCTTCAATTCCTTTATCAATGTATCCTTTTACTCTCTTTTGTTGTTCAGCAGATACTAGTGGTCCCATCGTTGTATCTTGTGCTAGTCCGTGTCCTTGTTTAATTGACTTCGCTTGTGACACTAAGTCTGCGACTACGTTATCATATAAGCTTTTTTGAACATACAAACGACTACCCGCACAACATACTTGCCCTTGGTTAAACATGACACCCATTAATGCACCTGGTACCGCTTTTGATAAGTCTGCATCAGGTAAGATAATATTTGGTGACTTTCCTCCAAGTTCCAGTGTTACACGTTTTAAAGAATCGCTCGCTTGCTTCATAATGTATTTTCCAACAGCTGTTGATCCTGTAAAAGCAATTTTATCAACAAGAGGATGATCAACAAGTGGTGCACCAGCTGTCTTACCGTAACCTGGTACAACGTTTAAGACTCCTTTTGGAAACCCTGCTTCTTCAACTAGCTTTGCTAAATATAAAGCAGATAATGGTGTTTGCTCTGCTGGTTTTAAAACGACTGTACAACCTGTCGCCAGCGCTGCACCTAGCTTCCATGCTGCCATTAGCAATGGGAAGTTCCACGGAATGATTTGTCCAACAACTCCTACTGCTTCATGACGAGTATAGTTAAAATAGTTTCCTTGTACAGGAATGGTTTGTCCAACAATTTTTGTCGACCAACCAGCAAAATATCGGAAATGTTCAATTGCTAACGGTACATCTGCATTCGACGTCTCACGAAGCGGTTTACCATTATCTAACGTTTCAAGTTGAGCAAGCTCTAGCTTATTTTCTTCCATTAAATCTGCAAGCTTGTAAACTAAGCGACTACGTTCAGCTGTACCCATCTTCGACCAAGGTCCGTTATCAAACGCTTCTCTTGCTGCTTTCACTGCACGATCAATATCTTCAGAGTTCGCTTCAGCCACTTCTGCTAATTTCTCTCCAGTTGCTGGATTCATCGTTTCAAACGTCTTACCTGATAACGAATCAACCCATTCACCATTAATATAAAGCTGTTTTACACCTGTTAAAAAATTCGCTAACTTCGCACTCACTTCAACTGATTTTGTACCAATATTTTGCATAACCCTATACCTCCCTTATATATTGGAAACGCTTACAAAAACTATTCTATCATTCTCTCACCTAAAATCAACTTATTTATTTAAAAATTCCAAAAAATGAATCGACATCATTCTTCTATTATTTCACTAACGAGAATGATTTTAAAGGATGTTTTCGTAGAGATGATTGTTTTTCTAAATACAAATTAATAGAGTAAGATGCGACCATTTAAAGGAGGTATAGTTTCGAAAAAGGTAGTATTAGCTATTTTAGTTATCCTCGTGATCTTAAATGTTTTGTACTTTCTTACAACAAATTCACCATCATAAACAGAAAGATTTCAGCTATGCCTTTTTCTAAGACTATTGTTAATGTGAACAAGAACGCAAAAACAACCTTTAAAAAAACAACACTCCTCTGTCTCCCTCCGCTTACATCTAGCAAATATGGTAAAATAGAAAGAACATATTCACTAAAGGAGAACATAATGCTAAAGTACACAGGAGAACGAATGATCCCTGAATTAATGAAGCCTACTAACGGAATGCTACTCGAACACCTCGCACGCTATCATTTCGCGATTCATTATGTAAAAGGAAGAGTGCTTGATTTTGCTTGTGGAAGCGGATTTGGTAGTCAATCAATGGCAAAAGCTGCAAAAAAGCGGATTAACGAGATTGTAGGTATAGATATAGACGGGGATTCAATTAAATACGCAAATGCTCACTATTATCACCCTTCTGTGACGTTTGTGCAAGCTGATGCCGTTGATCCTTCTCTTCCTGAAAAACTTGGACAATTCGACGTCATCGTAAGCTTTGAAACATTAGAGCATATTGAAAATGAAGCACAATACATGAATAACATTTTTCAGATGCTAAAGCCTGGCGGAACACTTGTTATTTCAACACCATTTGGTTCAGGAAGAGGAAAACCAACGCTAGAGCCATTTCATGTACATCAATTAACAGAGGAAGAATTCAAGCAGTTATTCACAAGCTATAGCCAAGTCGATTTTTATTATCAAAAAGGCGTACTCGTTGAACCAGGACGAGAAGGCTTGCATTACCCAATCGGCATTGCTGTATGTACAAAATAAAAAGGTCGATCATTCGTGAAACGAGTGATCAACCTTTTTTATTACGCATCGACTGTTTCTGCTTCAATCGTACGATCATTGTATGTGTTTGTATCAAGTTCATTCGTTACTTTACTCGTCACAATCCCAGCTGTCATACTACCACTTACGTTCACTGCTGTACGCCCCATATCAATTAACGGTTCAACAGAAATTAATAACCCAGCTAATGCAACTGGTAGATTCATTGCTGAAAGAACTAATAATGCTGCAAATGTCGCACCACCACCAACACCTGCAACACCAAATGAACTAATTGCCACAATCGCAATTAATGATGCGATGAATGACGGTGACAGTGGATCAATTCCAACCGTCGGTGCAATCATCACTGCTAACATCGCTGGGTAAATACCTGCACAACCGTTTTGACCGATTGATAAACCGAATGAACCTGCAAAGTTAGCGATTCCTTCTGGTACACCCATTTGTTTTGTTTGTGCGTTAATGTTTAATGGCAATGTTCCTGCGCTCGTACGTGACGTGAACGCAAATGTTAAAACCGGCAAAGCTTTTTTCACATATGTGAGTGGATTTAATCCTACTACTGTTAATAGTAATAAATGAATCATAAACATAATCGCTAATGCAACATAAGATGCGACAACGAATTTCCCTAAACTTACAATTGCATTAAAATCACTTGTCGCGACCGTTTTCGTCATAATCGCTAAAACACCATAAGGAGTAAGACGTAAAATTAACGTAACGACACGCATTACAATCGCATAGAACGTATCGACAATTTTAGCAAACATCTCTGCTTCTTCAGGTTTCTTACGTTTCACCCCTAAATAAGCAAGACCGATAAAGGCTGCAAAAATAACAATTGCAATCGTTGACGTTGGACGTGCTCCTGTAAAGTCTAAAAACGGATTAGCAGGAAGAAGCTCTAAAATTTGCTGTGGCATTGTTTTACCTTCAAGACCTACCATGTTCTCTTCTAACGCTTGACCACGAGCAATTTCAGCATCACCTTGTTCAATTTGTACCGCTTCTAAATTAAAACCTAACGTAGTCGCAATACCAACTGCAGCCGCAATCGCTGTTGTTCCAATTAAAATACTAATAATAAGGCCACTAATTTTCCCAATATTATTCGTTAGCTTCAAACGAGTAAATGCTGCAACAATTGAAATAAATACTAATGGCATAACAATCATTTGTAAAAACTTCACATAACCGCTTCCTACAATGTTAAACCAATCAGCAGTCGTCTTAATAATATCCGACCCTGCTCCATAGATGAGTTGTAAAGCAAATCCAAATACAATCCCTACTCCAAGGGCTGTAAATACACGCTTTGAAAATGATACATGTTTTTTCTGCATCGTAAATAAACCCAATATAATCAATAGTAAAATTGCAATGTTTACAATGATAAGCAATGTATTCATCTTTTAACCTCCCATTTTCTTACTTTTCTTTTCAACGTATCTTTCACTTTAATACAGTAAAACCAATAAGTCAACTAGGATATCTCAAAAAGATAAAGTCTATTTTTTCAAACATCTTTGATCTTGTTAATTTCCTCTTTACATAAGGATTTATTACATAAATAGCTAGTCTTACTTACCGATTTATCCCCTACTTATTTACTATGTTTTACACACAAAAAAGTTGCTCCACATTGGAAACAACTTCTTTTCACAAATATAACTCTGTTAACCATTTTACATACAAATCTCCTGGAAGATCTATGTGAGATAAATCTTCATCTTGTACATCTTGATAACTTGTACCTTTTAACATATAAAAGTACCATTTCCAGCTTATATCCTTTGCCACTCCATACGCCTTTGCTCGTTCATACTTTACTTTGTCTTCACTTAACACATCATCTAACCACTTTTGCTCATCCATTTCATACTCATGATGAGAAAGCGTGAATTTATCACACCAATAAACAAGCTGTTGATGTGAAAACGTATTTTCACGATCACAAATTTGTAAAAGCAACGACTTCAAGTTTTCTAACGTATATGACAGATTAATTTTATTTTCTACCTGCTGTTCATTCATCTATACGACCCTTTCTAACGACTTCGTTCCTTTTCTTTCATTACAACATGCAAAAAAATAAAGCGCAATAGAAAATCAATTACGTTTTAATTACTGTTTGATTACGAGTTAACCCCAACAAAAACATATATAAAAAATAACACTAGTGTTGCATTAATTAAATTTTAATATTAAAAAGACTCCTAATCTTCAATAAT
>NZ_QFRU01000050.1 GCF_003184905.1 Bacillus sp. CGMCC 1.16541 | reverse complement strand
ACCCAGTTTTCAACTTAAAGGTGTTTTTTATTTGTCTCACTTTATGGGGTCAGTCCCGATACTTGTTACTCTTGTTGAAGGAGCTTTTTTATAGACTAGTCTTTTAAGATAAAAAGTAAATTATAAGATTCTTCTGACCAAAATGAGTGCTTTTCTCATTTTTAAAATGCAAAGGTGATTTTTCTCGTTTACGAGTAAGCTCTCATAATCTCATTCGCCTTTTCAGACGTTTGTTCCATGATTTCTGCGATTTGTTCGCTGTCATTTGTTAATGTTTCAACCGTGGCGCTCATTTCTTCAAGACCTGCTGTTGCTTGTTCAATGATTGCGGCTAGTTCTGCTGTTGACTTTTCAACTTCTAAGCTATTTTGAACCACTTGATCAGATGCTTGTTCCGATTGTTCGAAGTTCACACTTACTTTTTCAATCATTTCTTTTAGCGCATCAAAATATTGAGCAACTTCTGTCGATGAGTGAAGCATACTTGTAATTTTTTGTTCACTTGTTTGCATTTTTTCCATCGTTGCTGTGTTGTTTTGATTCACTTGAATTAAATTACGTGTAATATTTTCTGCCGTTGTATTGGTCATCTCTGCTAGTTTACGAATTTCTTCAGCAACAACCGAGAATCCTCTTCCTGCTTCTCCTGCACGCGCCGCTTCAATTGATGCATTTAACGCAAGTAGATTCGTTTGTTCTGAGATTTGCTTAATGCTATCTGAAAACGAGTTTGTTTCTTTTACTTTTAAACTTAACTCATAAAACGTTTGATTTAAATCGGTCACAAACGATTGAATCTCTTTTACATCTTGGTTAAATAACATGACTTTTTGTTCGCCTTCAAACGTCAGTTGCTTCGTCTTCTCCGCTTCTTTCGTTAACTCTTTCATTTTCCTACTGAGTTGTGTCATGAAATCGTATGAAACCGTGGCATTGTGTGAAATCGTACTAATTTGTTCACTTTGTTCTGAACTTCCTGCTGCCACTTCGGTAATACTATCTCTCATTTCACTTTGAGCGGTTAAATGATGTTGAATTTGCTTGTTCACGTCGGTTACACCTTGTAAAATATCAACCATACTCGCTTGCAGTTGCTCTTTTAAGTGCTGTTGCTTCGTTGCATTTTCCTGAGCATCAGCGATAAGTTGTTTGACTTGTTGTGCTTGCTTTCCATTCAAATGAATTAAAACCATTAAAATGAATCCTGTTAATATATACGTTAGTAAAATAGTTGGCGCATTTGCTGTAATCGATGCGGCTTCTTTTGTTCCAAGCGTAAGGTTTAAAAGAATCGTTACAAACCCTAATCCATACCCGATAAAAAAGATGACTTTATGAAAGTGGACGACAGCAAATGTTGCCAGGAAAAACGTCACCGCAACAATGGCCCATCCTCCTCCAGCAAGAAATACACCAATCATTGTAAAGCTGTTGACGAGTACAACACTTATGTATGGAAATAACATGTCTTTTTTTAATAACTTTGTTGTGATGACGTAAATTGAGACAAAGACAAGAATTTCAGTTGAAAATAAGACAATGGTCGGAACTTCTTTCATTGTAAGCGATTTGACTAGTGCTAACACAAGTGAAATCAAAAAAGCCACAAACATTAATGCATTTTTCTTTTTACGATCTTCTACAATCATTTCTTGAACAGTTATCAATTCTCATGATCTCCTTTATTAAAATGGCCTTAAATCTGATTTAAAGCTTGCAAATCCGTCATCAGCCATCACAACAGAGCCGTTCATGACACGAGCTTCATCAGTTGCTAAAAACGATACTACTTCAGCAATCTCTTCTGGTTCAATTAATTCTCTTGTTAGTTGTTGCTTTTTCATATAATCAAGCAGTCCCGCAGCTCGGTATCCTTCTACAATGTTTGTGTTTACAGCTGCTGGTGCAATCCCGACAACACGAATACCATATGGCGCGAGTTCTAACGCTCCATGTTTTGTTAACATGACAACGGCTCCTTTAGCAGCTTGGTAACCTGTTACACCTAATGTCGCCACATAACCAAAAACAGACGCGTTATTAATAATTGCTCCTTTTACCCCTAGTTCTTTCATTTTTCGTGCTGCCGCTAACATGCCATAGTACACACCATGTTGATTAACAGCGACCACTTTATGGTAGTCTTCTAGTGTATGATCTAAAAATGGCTTATTTATACCAATACCGGCATTGTTGAACATGACATCGATCGAACCATACGTATCGACAGTAAATTCCACAAGTGCGTTCACTTCTTCAAAGTTTGTCACATCTAGTTTGAAAAAGGTTGCTTCTCCACCTTGCTCCTTAACTTCTGCTACAACGTTTTGTCCGGCATCTTCATTCATATCTGCCACCACTACTTTTGCACCTTCTTTTGCAAATTTCAGTGCAGTTGCTTTACCAATTCCATCTGCCCCACCTGTAATCACACTTACTTTGTTCTTTAGTCTCATTGTGTGGCCCCCTCCATATTGTTATTTCACAATATGTATTTCGGTATATTTTGGTATAAATTTAGTTTTTTCCCAAAAAATCTTTTAAAATTTCTTGTGATACCATCGCTTATCTATGAATAGATCAATACAGTGTTCATCGTCTGTATAAAGGATTGTGGTAATGAATTTGTCACGCCTTCCCCCTCGAGTAACCGTACAAAAAAAACCATTTCTTTTAAAGAACTATATTAATATAAAAAAAAGCCAGGATGTATTATCCTGACTTTTCAATCGATACCGTCACTTTAAATAAATCTCCATCAACATCAACGACTAATCGTCCCCCGTGAAGGTCCACAATGGATTGCGCAATCGCAAGACCTAAGCCAGAGCCTTCAGTATGACGGGATGTATCTGCTCGTTTAAATCGTTCCACTAGTTCATCTGCATCGTCTCCTAGTTCGTAGCGAGCAATATTTTTAATGACAAAGACAGCTTCATCGCCCTCTTTTTTGAGCGATACGTATACTCTCGTGTTCGGTAATGCGTATTTGATTGCATTAATGACTAAATTATCTAAGACACGCCACCACTTTTGACCATCTACATACGCAAAGATTGGTTCCTCATACTTTGTAATTCGAAAGTCTAATTGTGCATTCTCTATTTCTTCTGCATGCTCGGCTAGTGCTTGTTGAAGAAGTTGATTTAAATCCAATCGTTGTTTCGTTAACTCGATATTGCCACTTGCCATTTTTGAAACTTCAAACAAATCTTCAATGAGCGTTTTTAACCGTTGTGATTTTCGCTCTAAAATCTCCACATACGACTGGCGCTCTTCCTCTGTGAGGTTTGATTTTTTTAGTAAGTCAGTATACGTAATAATCGATGTGAGTGGTGTACGTAAATCATGGCTCACGTTTGTAATGAGTTCCGTTTTAAGCCGCTCACTTTTTGCTTGTTCTGATAATGATGTTTTCATGCCTTCACGTAACGTATTTAAATGAGTCGCATGCTTGGCGATGAATGATTTTCCTTTTACAGGGACTGCTTCACGCAATACACCACTGCTCACTTGCTCGGTTGCAACCATCACGCGATTTAAATAAGCAACTCGCATCACAACGAAAACAAGAGTAGGAAGACCAACGAACAACACACATACTAAATATAGGCCAATTGCTTCGGGTGTCATGGTAACGAGTACCGTACCGATTCCCCAAAAGAAAAACACAATTAATACCCATACAACTTGTAAGCCAACTGGAACCTTTAAGAAAACATCTCTTACTAGAGAAAGAAAACGTACAACCATTCCGTCTTTGAGCTTTCTGTAAAATCGTCCTTTCTCTTGATATTCATTATGAAGCCACATGAATTGATGAAGCCCTATCCATATACTTATTGTCAGTAGCCCTAAAATCAGCAGCAACTCTTTAATTAGTGGCTGCAGCTTATACCAGAATACATCTGTACTCATCACTGTATATAAGATAATAAAAAATCCTGTTATACCGAAAATGAGCAATCGAACATCGAGTGGCCATGCTTCGTAACGTGAACGAATAATCGAGGAACCAAACCAGCTCGGTTGAAACTTAATTAAGAAAAGTAAACTAAGCAAAGATGCAGTCGCTACGGCTAGCGTGCTGTAAAACATCACTTGTTGGTGCTTAAAGTCTTGATAAGAAGCAAACGAATCTTCATTTTTCATTGATGATGGAATAATGATTGTTCCTTCGTAAAAACCTGATGACTTTAAAATAGGCTCTTCTTTTAGATACTCTCTATAAAATTCATTTGATGCCTTTAAATAGCCATTTTTTTCACTATACGTTTTTGAAAAAACCGCTTTTTGCGTCACATCTCCATTCGAAAAGGTTTCACCTGTTTCAATATTGGTTAAATCGTAAACAAAATAGCCTTTATATCCTTTAAGTTCGACTTGTCGATCATTCAACTGACGAACATATTCATCAATGGCTTTCTCTTGTTCTTTTGTTACCTTCTCTCGAACATGTTCATCGCTTTCAAAATTTTGTTGAATATCCGCCAGTTTTGTATCTCGTTCCTTTATAAGAGCTTGCTTGACCGTTTCATTACCTTCTGCATCGTTAATACGAATGTTGTATTGCTCCTCAATGCTTGAAAGCTGGTCAGATAACGATCCATAACGTGTACGATGTTCTTCAATTTGCTCATCTGTCACTTGTAGGTCTTTTTTCAACTCTTTAAGATCTTGATTTAGGAGCGTTGTACTTCCTAGTTCTTCAACGAAATAGTCAAAGTCCGATTGAAAGTCTTGACTTTCAAAATAGTCATTTGCAAATAAGCGATTTCCTTGATCGAGAATGGCCGCAGCTGCAATTAGAACAATCGCCACCAAGAAACTCCACAATAACGTTTTCCATTTATTTTTGTTCATAAGTTCACTCCTCTACACTATTGCTTCTCTAACTTGTATCCAAGCCCCCATACAACTTTTATGTACTGTGGATTTTTCGGATCTGCCTCAATTTTTTCACGGATTTTTCGAATATGAACGGCGACAATGTTTT
This sequence comes from Bacillus sp. CGMCC 1.16541, assembly GCF_003184905.1. Taxonomy (GTDB): domain Bacteria; phylum Bacillota; class Bacilli; order Bacillales; family Bacillaceae_H; genus Priestia. Next base: position 903 of record NZ_QFRU01000050.1, on the reverse strand, counting down.
CCGCGTTATACGCCTCTTCGTTCCATACGCGTTCATACATTTCACGAATCGAGAACACTCTTCCTGGATTAAGCAAAAATAGCTCAGTTATTTTATACTCAATTGGCGTCAGCTTCACAGGTTCACCGTGCAATGTGACTTGCTTCGATTCTTGATCTAATGCAAGGCCTCCTACTTCGACTTTTGTTTGTTGCTCGTTATATGTACCGAACTGAACGTAACGACGCAACTGTGATTTCACACGTGCCATGAGCTCCATTGGGTGAAATGGCTTTGTGACATAATCATCCGCTCCGACTGATAAGCCGTGAATTTTATCTGACTCTTCCACTTTCGCACTTAACATGATGATAGGAATGTTGCGTTTCGTTCGAATTTTAAACGTCGTCGCAATTCCGTCCATTTCAGGCATCATAATGTCTAAAATCATGAGATGAACCTCATGCTTCTCTAACAGTTCCAGTGCTTCTACACCATTCGCTGCTTTTAATACGTTGTATCCCTCATTTCGTAAATAAATATCAATTCCATCGCGAATATCTTGATCGTCATCTGTGACAAGAATCGTTAATGTACTCATGTTTCTCTCCTCTTTTCTTTTAACGATGATTTTAGTATAAACACCAGTTCTTAACATTCGGTTATGATAAAAATGAAGAAATTCTTAAGAAATGAAAAAGGCGTGTGAAACAAAGCAAACGTGCTCTGTTTTACACATCCTGTCATGTCTTTTAATTATGTAATTGGGTAAATGGATAGGATCATGTGATTGATTTCTGCTACACAGCTCGCTCCAAACAATCACAAGTCGAATCCTCTTAGAAACCTCACTTAAAAATTCATATGTTGAACTACTCCCACTTAACACTCTTACGAGCTGTTTGAAGTGGGAGATTCCTAAGA
>NZ_QFRU01000049.1 GCF_003184905.1 Bacillus sp. CGMCC 1.16541 | reverse complement strand
GACGCAAGCCCCCACTTCAAACAGCTCGCAAGAGCGTTAAGTGGCGGGTAGTTGACTGATTCGCTGAAGAAGGAAATGTACAAACCCAATGGAATAGAAGATATAGTTGAGGAGTGGTAGTGATATTTAGATAAACTTGTCAGCGGAAACATAAGCTTTGTAGCAAAAGAAATGGTCAAATAAAACCACCAGCAACGAACAAATGTTGGTGGTTTTTCTAATCTATCCTTCCTGTCTACCCCCTGTCTTTTTACCCAAAAAAGCTCATCCCTCACGTTTCATCTGTAAAAATCTAACTGTATTCGTTAAAATTAGGATAGACATTTGAAGCGTTCATTCCTTTCAAGGAGGACTTAGAATATGATGGTAATCAATTCAAAAACGTTGCTTTGCACAGTAGGAATTTCATTAATACTTGGAGGATGCTCTGATATGAACAGTACGAATATGAATCAAGAGAGTAAACCAGTAACCGAAACACAAGCTGCATCGTCTGAAGAGCCGATGGTAAGTGTACAGGATTACAAAGGAGAAGGGTACGCACTTCCGTATGGGAACGAAACGGATAAAATGGCGGACGAACATCTTCCGCAAATTGAAGAAGCAGCTACCACATTTTTTAAAGAAACATATAAGACAGACGTAATTGTACATAACGTTGTGGGAGCTAAAGATGGAGCTACGGTATTTGTGGAGTCCAAAGGTGAACCTCATTTTTATACGTATGCGGTTGTGCCAATTGATGTAAAAGAAAAGCAAGTGAAAACGGATGAGATATGGGCAGATGAATTTCAGGTAGAAAACGCAATAAAAGGCGGATTGTATGCGATGATTTTCAAAGATGAATTTAAAAACCTCGATCGTTACCTTCAATCGCTAGCAAAAGAAGGACAAGTAACAGGGAAAACCGAAGAAGCGCTCCAAAACGTGGGAGGGCAAGGGTTTATGACGCCTTATTATTTTATCTCAATGACAAGTAAAGAAGAGGCAATTAAACCTGTGTATGAACGTTACATTCGTAATCCTGATGAACGTGTCGAGAATTTACGAGATGCGTACGATGAAAATCAGTTTAACTCAAATAACTTCAATATAACGATTCAATTTTTTATGGGTGACAAAAAGGCAGAACCAAATAAAGAACTATTCAATCGAGTTGTAAAAGACCTTGAAGAGATGGCATCTATTCCTAAAGGGTCTTATAGCGTTTTTCTTAATGATCATTTCATTGATAAGCAAAGTGGTGATGGAACGAAAGATAATTCATTAGAACGTTCGTTTCCAGATTATATAATAAAACAGTAAAGCAGGTGAATAAAATGAACACACATAAGGATTCACCAACAATTTCTAAAGATAGTACAGCTCATAATCATAAAGATTTAGTAGAACTAGCAGGTTTGCATGCTTATATGTACCCAAAAGAACAAGATGTTCTTTTGGTTAATGGTATTGATTATCGAGTTGTACATGCTCACTATACAGACCCAACCGGCCTCGATGCGATGACGGTTGTGAACATGGAAACGAAAGAGATTTCGATTGTGTATGTGGGGACGGATGCGCATGGAACATATGGAAAGCAGGATATTCTGACGGATGCTCAGCTATTAAGTGATTTAACGCTTCCTCAGTTAACGGCTGCACAAGAATACTATACCGAGATGAATGAGAAGTACGCCAGTGTCGGCGGTGTTTCGTCTGTGGCTGGAAACTCTCTTGGTGGGGGCTTAGCGGGAGCGGTTGGGGTGGCAAACCCTGATGTCACAGCTGTGACCCTTAACCCTGCACTTTTACCAGATGGAATGATGGACCCTGCGAAAACGTATGACAACGTGACGAACTATTTTAGTAGTTATGATGTACTGACGCAAACATTGATTGCGTTAAAGCTCGATCACCGCATTCCGGGTAAACATTATGAAATTTTTAATGGAATTCCTGGATTTGAACACCTGGCAACGAATCACACTGGCTACTTAAAAGAAAAAGATGGTCGTCAATATTATGAAATTGGTGAAGTGGGACAGCCTGGGTACGGGAAAATTTACATTGATGCCGACGCTCATATCGTCTCAAGCATTTGGACAGGTGCGCCACTTTATGGGGGCTATTCAGAGCGCATTGAGATTAATAAAGAAAACTTAGAGCTCCTTGCTTCGTCGCTGCAAACACATGTGGTCGAGCGATTGAATTTAGCGCATGAGTACCTTGGGAATTCCGTTGCCATTGTCGATGATGAAGCGAGTCGTTACTACGAACGTTTGACGCGACTTCAACAGATTTTTCAAGACATGTTTGAAAACCTCGTAAGTGAACCGTTATTTGCGGGGATTACGTCACTGAGTAACCGGTTAGCCGCTGAAATTGAACACTTAGTGTCACTCGTTAACTTAGCCGAAAGTCGTGCTCAGTCGTTGAATGCACTTCTTAACTCACCACCGGCTGAACTCGTTGAACATCTTTTACGAGTGAATGTGAGTGCGGAAAGCTTATTTGGAAATGCATTTAGTGAGGTACGTGGCTTTTTAAATGATGTGCGAGCGGACGTGCAAGACCTTTCAAGAACGCTTATTACGGTCATGTCTGATAAAATTCCAGAGCTGTTTGAAGGCGGAAAAGAGATGTGGTATGACGCGGTTGTGAGTGAGTTAAATGCACATTACAACATCGTCAACAGCAACCGAGATACATTGCTTTCTCATATTGGAGAATACGAGAAACAAGTAAAAGACGTTGCTTCGGCGTTTTATGAGCGAGATCACGCGTTAGGGCAGTCGATTAAAACAAGGTTCTCACAGCTAAACGAGGTATCGGTTCAAGGTACTAACGCGTACCAATTAGAAGACTCTCCGTATATGGAGCTAAAAATGAAAATCAAAGACATTCAAATGGATACGGCTTATACTGCGTTTACCATTTCGACACAAACATTGATTTTACCGATTTTAGCAAGGTTACAACAAATGGTGTTGAGTACAGAAGTTGCACTCGAATTGTTGTCAGGTGCGATTAAACAAGCAGCGAACTTTGCCTTAGACTACACCATTCCTGGTAAGCTAATCGGCTTATTTTCAGATTACGATGATGAAATTAGGCAGGCAGTTGCCAGTGCCCTTGAGCCATTAGATGAATTAGCAGGGACGGTTGAAGGAATTCGAAAAGGGTTAACTGGGTTGATTGTCGGATACCCGACACTTCTTGATAACTTTAGACCGTACGTCCAAACCGCTCTTTTCAACAACAGCGGCTATTACAACGTTCACCTCTACAACGTGGCATCGATTGCGATTTTAAAAGAGATGGAAATGCTGTTTGATGACGTCGTGTATCAACTAGGCGACCACAAAGCAGGAGCGATTCAAGCACTCTGTGAAGTGTCGCAAAAAGTAAAAAGCAACATGGGTGTGTTGCATGAACAGGTAAATCGCGGGACGATTTAGGAACCGAGCTGTGGGCTGAGCTCGGTTTTTTTTGTGGGCTGACAAGAAAAAGAACCACCCAAAAAGGTGGTTCTCCCCCAATCTCTACCCTCGCTCTAACACCTTCACCAACATGTCATGAACGACTTCGTGGTCGCGTGGGTCGTGGAGGCGGTATTCGTCGCCTGGTAGGTGGTACCATTCGGCTGCGCCTACGTAGGTGATGGCGAGTGTAAGGACACCGTTGTCATCGCACGTGGTACGCAATTCGAGTTCGCCACTGATGACGCCGACTTCAGCGGTCATGACGCCGTGTGTGGCAGTGAAGATGGACGATTTTTGTTCCATGGTGATGACTCCTTTCGGTTATGAAATACTTAGACTATGACTATGACGACACTTAGTACGAGCAGCTATTCAGCATGCCTTGTAGAGCTGTTTTTTCTGATGATTGAAGACTTAAATTCCAGTTGTATTTTGTGTTAATCCACCATTTTGCATACGCACACTTTGCACCTGTACGCGTTGGTTGCCATGTAGATGGATCTTGGTCACCTTTTGAGCGGTTTGCGCTAGCTGTAACAGCGATAAGTTGTGGACCGTTTAAATCATTCGCAAATTGCTTACGTTGTTCCGTCGTCCATGTGTTAGCACCTGAACGCCACGCTTCGGCTAACGGAACGATGTGATCGATATCAATTTCAGAAGGGGAGTATACGGTCACACCATCAAAGTAACTATACCACTTACCAGACGTAACAGGGCAATTGCCACTATAATAATCTGCATCGCGTTGAAGCACGATTTGGCGTGTATCACATCCATTTCCTTGACTAATCCAGTGAGGAAATTGCTCTCGCGAATACCCTGTCATCGAACCTTCTGTTTTGACAGTGAGCGAGTCTAGTTGTGATTGAGCAGCAGATTTAGACGGTGTGCCAGGCGGAAGTGCCGAGGCAGTTGGAAGATCAGAAAGAAACGTAGTAAGGGACAACACAAACGCAAAAACAAGCAACATTGATTTTTTCAGCATAATAGCCTCCTGTATGGTTGGTTTGTATATCAACACCTTTGTAAAAAAGATGTTCATAAAGAGTGGATCTTTCTTAAGAACGTGAGTGAGAGTGAACGGAAGGAGCAACCTAAAGGGGAAACTCAACTTAACTCGCTATGTCTGACATCGCAGTCGTTCTCACAAAAACAGCTCAACTTGTCGTGTGTTTCTATTAAAATCATAGTACAAGAATGAATTTTTTAACAAGTTAAAATGATGTAAAAAATTATCCTACGAAAGCAATATCTTTCTTTTCATTGAAGCAGTCGGACAAGCCCACGCTAAAGCCATTGCCACCTTCCTAGATGCAACAGCCATTCCTACATCAAACGCTGAACTAGACAAAGCGACACAATGGGCGAAGAAAACCGGCATTTCAAATGGAGAACGACTGACTGAACCACTAACGCGCGCACAAGGCATTGTCATGCTGTATCGGTTTTTTCGGAAGTAACGAAAAAGAAGAGGCTAGGACATAAGTGTTTCAGTCGATAAAATGAGGCTGACTCAAAAGGTTGAATAAATTCGATCTGAGAGTCGCCTCTTTTTTTGATTAGAAAACAAGTTTAAAAGAATAGTGGAGCGAAATGGAATGAACTTGTTGTTGTAACATCACGATGACAGAAACGGTATTGTTCGTTTTTGAGAAGGAATCATTTCGTTATGTCCCACTCTCTTCTTTTTTTTGGTCGTTCTTTTTAAAAAAGAGTGTGGTTCTGACATTGAGTTCGTGAAAGAGAACTTGTTCAAGAACAGTGGAGGCTCACTGCCCACCACTAGTTAAAACGAACAACGTGTAAGGGGCAATTTGTTTTTCGTAAGAAGACTTACCTCCGTCACATAGACCAATAAAACAGTAAATCTTTTCAGAATGACCAAAAAGAGTCAATCTATCGTGCTATTGTAGGAAGGGAATTAGTCGTTACATGCTAACATGATGTAAAAAGTTGTAAAAAGCAGGAAATGAGGTCTGAAAAGTTCGTGAATCGAGATCAATAAATAGTAGAATAAAAAGCGGAGAGTAAAAAGAAAGAATAGTTATATTGGACTAATATATAGTTGGATACGTAATAGAAATGGCTTTAATCCTAGTGTTAAAAAGACTTAAAGACTAGTGATTTCCTGCTAGATGGAAAGGTGAAATGACAAGAAAGCGCTAACAATGTCGGAGTGAATGGATTCACCCTTATATTAGGGGCATTGTTTATCATTGCTTGGCAATTTTGGTAGTAATTTCATTGGAAATCACCTAACTTTCCTGTATATAATAGTGAAGTATTACAAAAACATTACAAAAGCTAGTGTTTTAGAATGAGTGATAATTTTATTATTTTGTAAAATGATTAATAATATTCTAATAAATGAAGAGTGACGAGTTTCGACAATATTAGTCATAGACAGACCAAAAAAGACTATGTTAACATTTTGAAGTCAGTAGGTCTTAGGTAATAGGAGTGAGAACATTGATTGATTTACATTGTCATATACTTCCGGGCTTAGACGATGGTGCTCAAACGAAAGAAGATGCACTAGAGATGGCTAAGCAAGCGGTAGCACAAGGGATACATACCATTATTGCGACACCTCATCATCAAAACCGCCAATATCAAAATGAGAAAAACGTAATCATTGAGAGAGTCAAAGAACTAAATGATTATTTCTCACAACACAATTTACCAATTACGATCTTACCAGGTCAAGAGCCACGCATTTATGGAGAACTTGTAGACGATTACAAAGCAGATCATATTTTATCACTAAACAATACAGGGAAATACGTCTTTATTGAATTTCCTTCTAGTCAAGTACCTCGGTATACAGATCAGTTGATATATGACCTTCAGTCACACCACCTAACACCTATCATTGTACACCCTGAACGAAACAGTCAGTTAATGGAAGCACCTGATTTGCTTTATCGCTTTGTTCAAAAAGGAGCACTGACGCAAATCACGGCATCGAGTGTCACAGGTCAATTTGGGAAAAAGATTCAAAAATTTACCCATCAATTAATAGATGCGAACCTCACTCATTTTGTTGCATCTGATGCACATAATGTGACAAGTCGAGGATTCAGTATGGAAGCAGCTTTTCAAGAAATTGAGAAGCAATACGGAATCGATTACGTTTACATGTTCCATGAAAATGCAGCATCCGTTGTCGATGGAAAAACATGTTTCATTGAATCACCACAACCAATAAAGCGAAAGAAGTTTCTAGGAATCTTCTAAGGATTGTTTGTCCCAAAAAGGCAAGCATCTCTTTTTTGTCTTTTTGGTTGGATAAATTTTGATACAAAGTTAAACAGTGAAAAAACTGGTGATGTCTCCTAACCATTATCAACGGAGATACTCGGCTATGCTGTGGGTAGATGAAGATTTACCTTAGACGCGCAAGTTGTCAATGGCATGGTGTGAGGGTGGGTTAGATGCCCGAACTTTTATAAGTGAATCTCTACGAAGCAGTTATTGAAAATAGTGGCTTCGTAGAGATTTACGCACGATCCAGTCATTCAACAGCAACCATATGTAAAGAAATAATAGAAAGAGAGAGGGGTTGGGATGCGCTACACGATCCAACAAAGCAGAAAAAAAGAATTTGATTTGTTGCCAAAATCGGTCAAACAAACCATTCGCTACATGAAGCAAGACGCCTCACCCGAGCAATTGCTTCGCATTCAAAAAATGATCAACACGACGATTACACATCGGTTACGAGAGATAGAGGGAGAAAGTAAAGACAGGCTTATTAAGTAAGACTGATTAAAAACAATACTTAAAAAGTAACGTTTAGTAAGAAAAGTAATATTGTGATTTTACTAGAGCCTGGTCGTAAAAAGTACAATGAAAAAAGCTAAGAGCATAAAAAATGTGAAGGGGAAAAGGTTGATGTCAAACGAAGAAAAGGAAAGATGGGTCTCCCTCTTACAGGAGGCATGCACAAAAGGAAGCGCCGAACACAACATGAACCTCACATCGTATATGCAGTTTTTGACGGAGCAAGTACAATCCTTACTACAAAGAGAGAACGAAACGGTTAATAAATAGAAGAAAGATAGAAACAAGGGGGAACTAAGTATGAACAAAGTACGCAAAGCCATCATCCCAGCGGCGGGACTAGGAACACGCTTCCTACCCGCCACAAAAGCAATGCCAAAAGAAATGTTACCAATCGTCGACAAGCCAACGATTCAATACATCGTTGAAGAAGCGATTGAGTCTGGCATTGAAGATATCATCATCGTAACCGGTAAAGGAAAACGCGCGATTGAAGATCACTTCGACAACTCATTCGAGTTAGAACAAAACTTAGTCGAAAAAGAAAAATACGACTTACTTGAAAAAGTACGTGAATCATCAAAAGTAGACATTCACTACATCCGTCAAAAAGACCCAAAAGGATTAGGTCATGCAGTATGGTGTGCACGTAAATTTATCGGCAACGAACCATTGTCAACAACGATTCAAATTTCCCCAATTTCAACGAAATGAAATTCCCCATTATGA
>NZ_QFRU01000048.1 GCF_003184905.1 Bacillus sp. CGMCC 1.16541 | reverse complement strand
AGAGTAGGACGTTGCCAGGCAATGATAAAACACTAGCGATAGCGCTAGTGTTTTTTTTGTTTCTTTTAAAGAAAAAGTTTAATCTTTCACATTCTTTTCATTCACTCTAATCCCTTATACAACAAATAGATTGAATCATAATGAGTGGTTCAAGCACGTTCTTACTTTTTCCTAATATAATATAAGAAAAAATAATAAAAACTTATGAAAATACGTTTCGATACCTCTTTTAATGGTAACGATAACAATAAAATGAAAACTACATAATAGTTGAAAATTTGTTGTATTGCTTTTATATTAAGAATAAGGTCAAATATAGTCAAAGTCAGAAGGAGGGGGCTCGGTGCCAAATATCTCTGACATCATTGAGCAATATTTAAAACAAGTATTAGAGCTTAATAATGAAGATGCAGTAGAGATTAAGAGAAGTGAGATCGCTGATCGCTTTCAATGTGTACCTTCGCAAATTAACTATGTGATTAATACACGCTTTACTTTAGAAAGAGGATACATTGTTGAGAGTAAAAGAGGTGGTGGTGGCTTTATTCGTATTATGAAAGTCAAGTCACATGACACATCTCACTTATTTGAACAAATATTAGGCGTTATTCATAATAAGATTTCTCAAGCAAATGCAGAAAGTTTAATTATTCGTTTAATCGAACAACAAGTTATTACGAAAAGAGAAGCAAAAATTATGTTAAGTGTTATTGACCGTTCTGTCATTAACATTGACTTACCTTATCGAGATGAACTTCGTGCAAAGTTACTAAAAGCGATGTTAAATGCACTAAGGTATCGTTAAGTTTTTAAGCATATTAGAAAATCGGGAGAGATGCCGAGATGATTTGTCAGCAATGTCAAGAGAGACCTGCTACTCTACATTTTACAAAAGTAATAAATGGTAAAAAGTCTGAGATGCATATTTGTGAGCATTGTGCCAAAGACAATGGAGAGCTTACTATTCATACTAACTCTGGATTTTCAATTAACAATTTGTTAGCTGGTCTATTGAATTTAGATAAATCTTTTACAGAGGCACCATCTAAATCTACATCTTTTACTGATGGTAAAGTAAAGAAATGCCCAACATGTCATATGACTTATCATCAGTTTGCAGAGGTAGGACGTTTTGGTTGTGCAAATTGTTATAAGGTATTTAAAGACTCGCTAACACCTTTTTTAAAAAGGTTACACGGAGGAAACTATTCACACAATGGTAAAATTCCAAATAGAATTGGTAGTAATCTTCATATAAAAAAGGAATTAGAAGCAATGAGATTGAACTTAAAAGAGTATATCCAAAAAGAGGAGTTTGAGGAAGCAGCTGAATTGAGAGATTGTATACGTGCTTTAGAAAAAAAGCTAACTGAGAGTAGGAAAGGAGAGGATTAGACGATGACTCATGACCTTTTCTTTAAACAAGCAGTTAGTTCTTGGATGAATCAGGATGCTTCAAACTCCGATATTGTACTAAGTAGCCGAATACGCTTAGCAAGGAATGTAGAAGATTATTTATTTCCAACCTTTCTAACAAGAGAACAATCAGTTGAGGTTCTTCATTTCTTTAAAGAAGCGTTACTATCAACAAAAGAGTTACAAGAAGACGTTCATTTTATTAATATGTCTGACTTAGAAGCTCTTCAAAAGAGAGTACTAGTTGAAAAACATTTAATTAGTCCTCATCTGATACAACAATCTAACTTTGGTGCCTGTTTACTATCTGAAAAAGAAGATTTTAGCATAATGATTAATGAAGAAGATCATTTGCGCATACAATGTTTATTTCCAGGACTTCAATTAACCGAAGCGTTAAACAAAGCGAATGAGTTAGACAATTGGATTGAAAAACACGTGAATTATGCGTTTGATGAAGAAAGAGGTTACCTAACTAGTTGCCCAACAAATGTGGGCACAGGACTTAGAGCGTCGGTTATGATGCACTTACCTGCATTAGTCTTAACACGCCAAATTAATCGTATTATCCCAGCTATTAATCAGTTAGGTTTGGTTGTACGTGGTATCTATGGTGAGGGGAGTGAGGCGCTAGGAAACATCTTTCAAGTCTCTAACCAAATTACACTAGGTAAGTCTGAAATAGATATTGTTGAGGATTTAAATAGTGTTGTTCATCAGCTAATTGCTCAAGAGCGATCAGCGAGGGAAGCGCTTGTTAAAACATCTAGTATTGAATTAGAAGACCAAGTATATCGCTCGTATGGAATTTTAACTAACAGTCGAATCATCGAATCAAAAGAAGCTTCAAAATGTTTATCAGATGTGCGTTTAGGAATTGATTTAGGGTATATAACGAGTATACCTAAGAATATACTAAATGAACTAATCATTATGATACAGCCGGGATTCCTACAACAGTATAATGGAGGATCTCTAAAGCCTAATGAACGTGACATAAGAAGAGCCTCTTTAATTAGAGAACGTTTAGAATATAAAAAAGAGAAGAATGAACATGGAGGGTGATGAATCAATGATGTTCGGTAGATTTACAGAGCGCGCTCAAAAAGTATTAGCTTTAGCACAAGAGGAAGCATTGAGATTAGGCCATAATAACATTGGTACAGAACATATCTTATTGGGTATTGTACGTGAAGGTGAAGGGATTGCAGCAAAGGCATTGCTAGCGTTAGGATTAGGTGCAGATAAAATTCAAAAAGAAGTCGAAGCTCTTATTGGGCGTGGCCAAGAGCTGACACAAACGATTCACTATACACCTCGTGCTAAGAAAGTTATCGAGCTATCAATGGATGAAGCTAGAAAGCTAGGACATTCGTATGTTGGAACTGAGCATATCCTTTTAGGTTTAATTCGTGAAGGAGAAGGGGTTGCAGCACGTGTTCTCAATAATTTAGGTGTTAGCTTAAATAAAGCTAGGCAGCAAGTGCTACAGTTACTTGGTAGTAATGAAGCATCTTCTAGTCATCAAGGTGGTGGCTCGTCAAATGCTAATACACCTACACTAGATAGCCTCGCTAGAGATCTAACAGCAATTGCGCGTGAAGGAACACTTGACCCTGTGATTGGACGAAGCAAAGAAATTCAGCGTGTTATCGAGGTATTAAGTCGTCGAACAAAGAATAACCCAGTCTTAATTGGTGAGCCAGGGGTTGGTAAGACGGCGATTGCAGAAGGATTAGCTCAGCAAATTGTGAATAACGAAGTTCCAGAAATCTTACGTGATAAACGTGTGATGACATTAGATATGGGGACGGTTGTTGCTGGTACGAAATATCGTGGAGAGTTTGAAGATCGTTTAAAGAAAGTAATGGATGAAATTCGCCAAGCAGGAAATATTATCTTATTTATTGATGAGTTGCATACATTAATTGGTGCTGGTGGAGCCGAAGGTGCCATTGATGCATCTAACATTTTAAAGCCATCATTAGCGCGTGGTGAGCTGCAGTGTATTGGGGCAACCACATTGGATGAGTACCGTAAATACATTGAAAAGGATGCTGCGTTAGAGCGCCGATTCCAACCAATTCAAGTCGATGAGCCTACAACAGAAGAATCCATTCAAATTTTACAAGGGTTACGTGATCGATATGAAGCGCATCATCGCGTATCAATCACTGATGAGTCGATTGTTCAAGCTGTAAAATTATCAGATCGTTATATCTCAGATCGTTTCTTGCCGGATAAAGCAATTGATTTAATTGACGAAGCAGGTTCAAAAGTTCGTTTGCGTTCATTTACAACGCCTCCAAACTTAAAGGAGCTAGAGCAAAAGCTTGATTCTGTTCGAAAAGAAAAAGATGCAGCTGTACAAAGCCAAGAATTTGAAAAAGCAGCATCATTACGTGATACAGAACAACGTTTACGTGAAGAGTTAGAAGAAACGAAAAAGGCTTGGAAAGAGAAACAAGGCAAAGAAAATTCAGAAGTAACCGTAGAAGATATTGCAATGGTCGTATCGAGCTGGACTGGTATTCCTGTATCCAAGCTAGCACAAGAGGAAACAGAAAGGCTTCTAAATATGGAAGAAATCTTACATTCTCGTGTTATCGGCCAAGAAGAAGCAGTTAAAGCTGTTGCAAAAGCTGTACGCCGTGCAAGAGCAGGCTTGAAAGATCCAAAGAGACCAATTGGTTCATTCGTATTCTTAGGGCCCACAGGGGTTGGTAAAACAGAATTAGCACGTGCGCTAGCAGAATCAATTTTTGGTGATGAAGATGCGATGATTCGTATCGATATGTCAGAGTATATGGAAAAACACTCTACATCACGTCTCGTTGGTTCACCTCCAGGCTATGTTGGATACGACGAAGGGGGTCAATTAACAGAGAAAGTAAGACGTAAACCATACTCTGTTGTATTATTAGATGAGATTGAAAAAGCACATCCAGATGTGTTCAATATTTTACTACAAGTATTAGAAGATGGACGTTTAACAGATTCTAAAGGACGTACGGTAGATTTTAGAAATACGATTTTAATTATGACATCAAATGTTGGTGCGGACACGTTAAAACGAAGCAAGCATCTGGGCTTTACTGTTCAAGAAGAAGGGCAAGATTACAAAGACATGAAAGGGAAAGTGATGACAGAATTAAAGAAAGCTTTCCGACCTGAGTTCTTGAACCGAATTGATGAGATTATCGTGTTCCATTCATTAGAGAAGAAACATTTATCTGAAATTGTGAAGCTAATGGCTGATCAGTTAACAAAGCGATTAAAAGAGCAAGATATTGATTTAGACTTAACTGAAAAAGCAATTGAAAAAATTGCTGAAGAAGGGTTCGACCCAGAGTATGGAGCACGTCCACTCCGTCGTGCCATCCAAAAACATGTTGAAGACCGCTTATCGGAAGAGTTGCTAAAAGGAAATGTTCAAAAAGGTCAAAAAGTAACGCTAGATGTTAACGACGAAGGGTTTACAGTTAAATCAACAGAAGCAAGTAGCATTAGCTAAAGACATAAGTACGAGGCATACGAGGCAAAACGTATGCCTCTCTTAATTCATATAGAATGGAGAGGTAGAAACAAGAAATGAGTAAAAAGAAAACAAAATTTAGTTGCCAACATTGTGGCTATGAATCTGCTAAGTGGATGGGTAAATGTCCTGGTTGTGGCAGCTGGAACTCTATGGTGGAAGAAATCGAAGATAAAGGTTCTTCAAGAAGAGGAGCTTTTTCAGGGGCGACGTCTACAAAGCGTCAAAAGCCGGAATCCATTACACAAATTCAATCCACTACTGAACCGAGGATTTATACCAAGTCACAGGAGTTTAATCGTGTTTTAGGTGGAGGTATTGTACGAGGATCACTTGTATTAATTGGAGGAGATCCTGGTATTGGAAAATCAACGTTGCTGTTACAAACATCTGCTCAGTTAGCAATGAATGGTCAAAAAGTTCTTTACATATCTGGAGAAGAATCAATAAAGCAAACCAAACTTCGTGCAGATCGTCTAGATATAACAGCATCAGAGTTATACGTACATGCTGAAACGAATTTAGAACTTATTTCAGATACCATTTCAACAATGAAACCAGACTTTGTCGTCATTGATTCCATTCAAACGATTTATCATTCGGATATCACGTCAGCTCCAGGTAGTGTATCTCAAGTACGTGAATGTACAGCAGAACTCATGCGTATCGGGAAGACAAATGGCATTGCCATCTTTATTGTCGGTTTAAATAATAAAGAATTGATAAAACTACTTACACATTTAATAGAAAAGAATATAAACTTATATGTATCAAGGGGTAGAGCCACTAAAAGGTTTTATCCCTTTATTTTTTTGTTGATAAAACCATATAATCATCATAGAATTAGATGAATAATTTTTTAGGGGGAGGATAGACGATAATTATGGCTGGTGAGTTAAATAAACAAAGAGAAAATAAAGTCATATCAATAAAGAGAAGTATTCAATATAGATTTCTTCAAGAAGTTTGTAAGATAGAAAAGGTATATCCTAATGGAAATAAGGAACTGAAAGAATATGTGTTGATTATGGTAGAACAGAATAACGAAGGATGTAAAAGAAGTATTGTTCATCCTTTAAGTGAGTATTTATTACAACCAAGTAAAAGAGGAGGAAGACTTAAGGTAAATTCCTTATCAACAAAGGCTTCATATATAGTTAGATTTTTAAATTATGTGTTAATTGAGAATTCCCATGTATTTAGGGTTAATGATGTCATGGATTTAAGGTTTGAGCATGGGGTTGAATTTCTAAATTATTATGCAACAACAGGAGTTAAAAGAGATACAGTTAAAGCCTGTGAGAATGAATTAAAACAATTATATTACTTCTTAGCCAAAAAGAATGTCTTAAAATTCATTTCTCTAAGTGATTTTGAGCATGGAAATAGTAAATATGATTCAAGAGGAATAGTGGAATCCCCTTTTTATGGAATTGATTATCCAGATGATGACGTTGACAATGTTTTGCACTATTTACCGCAAGAATTAGTGTTAATATTCCTTGATACTGCATTGACATATGTGCCCCGAATAGCATTAGGTGTATATTTTCAGTTCTTTGGAGGTCTTCGAGTTGGTGAAGTCGTAAACATCTCAAGGTCATCAGTTAATTTAAAAGGACCATTTGGTAAGTTTGGTATCGTTGTTAATGTGAAAAATAGGAAATTTAGAAAGGACTTAAAACATCGTAGTTCAGGCGGGGCTGTCAAAAAAATAAGGAAACAGGCGATTTATCCTTATAAGGGAAATGTATTAGAGAAAATATATAAAAATCATATTGAGAACTATAAGGCAACTGATGGAAGCAATGCCTTATTTGTGAACGATGATGGGAAAGCAATGACTGATTATTCTTATAGATATCACTTTAATAAACTGAAAGAGATATTTATAAAGAGATTGAAAGATTCAAATGATGCAACTATAAGAAATTATGCGATATTCCTAAAGTCTAAGAAGTGGTCAACGCATTTAGGTCGTGGGGTTTTTTCTAATATGATTGCGGAAGTTGCCACCAATATTACTCAAATAAGACAAGCAAGAGGGGATAACACGTTCGATGCCTCAATGTCATATTTATCTGATACCGAAAAAATGACTAATGAATTATACAACAATCAAATAGATATGTGGGAAATGTTAATAAAAGACGTTGCGGAACACATTAAAGAGGAGAATGTGGAATGATTCGTTCCTTGGATAAAGAATGGTACACAACAAAGGAGGCACAGGAGCTAACAGGAGAAGACAGCAGAAGGTTCACCAAGAGAATAAGAGAAGGGAAACTCACAAAATATAAAAAATCTGAATCACAATATCTAATCCATGTTAGTGTCCTTGAAGATTTACTAAAAGAAAAGGTCCTCTTAGAAAACAATTATATAAGCTATAAAGATACTGCTGTATTGTTAAATAAGTCCCTAAAAGCAATAAATGATTTGGTATATGTTGGGACATTTAAGGACACTATCAAAGTTGGTAGAGTGGCTTACATTTCCAAAACAGAAGTAGAAGAATATAAAAGACGACAGAGTGAAACTATTTCAACAAGTGAAGTAAGCGAGATAACAGGATTGAACAGACATGAGGTAAGTAGTTTAATTAACACAAAAATTTTGAAAGCTGATAAGGTAAATAATTATCTATTATCTGTTTCTAAGGAGTCACTGAATAGTTTTCTTAAAAAAGTGGAAAGTGGGTACACCATTAAGGAAATATGTAAACAGTTTAATTTGAATAGTAAAGATATTGATAGATATAAAAAAATTTCATGGTTAAAAACTTATGATATAAAGGGCTTCGGGGAAAGAGTTATTGAGGAAGATTATGAGAAGTTTTGTAGCCTTAGAAAACATTATCTAACTATCCAGGACATTGTGAAAGAATTAGGGGTTAAAGAAGGCGTTATTAGAAATTCAATAATCTATAAAGACTTAGTTAAGTATGAACAACTACATGAAAAAGTGTATATTGTACCGAGAGAGGAAATAGAGAGATTTTCCCATACAGTAGAAGGGGTTAAACTTATTTATCATGGAAGGGAAGAGGTAAAGGATTACTTTAATGATTTTATGGTTGCGTTAGGAAGGGAAACTGAATTTCAAGAGTCCCTTGATATATATATAAATTGGGCAAAAAAGAAGATTGGAAAATCAAAGGTTAAAAATAAGAAATTGTTCGTAAGTTATATTTTAAATAATGCAGAAAAGTTCTTTCGATTACTAAAAAAAGAGGTTTGGGAACTTACAAATAATGATATACAGACGCTCATAAATGATGAAAATACTGCCTTTTCATCCAAGGATGATGAACTATGTAATCAACGGTTGTAAAATACTCAATAACAACGGTTTTAAATTCCTCAAAAAT
>NZ_KZ821212.1 GCF_003184905.1 Bacillus sp. CGMCC 1.16541 | reverse complement strand
TAGGTCCTTTAAATACTACTAAGTGAGAATGGTGAATTAATCGATCTATAACAGCTTCTGTCAAAATCGGATCACCAAATACATGATTCCACTGACCAAACTGAAGGTTAGTAGTTATAATAATGCTTTTGGTTTCATAACACATTGAGATAATTTGAAATAATAATTCTGCTCCTTGTTTATGTAAGGGAATGTAACCTAACTCGTCCAGTATCAGGAGATCCAGCTTTTCAATCTTTTTAAAAATCTTATTGAGATTTCCTTTATCATTCGCCTCTAATAATTGATTGACTAATGATGCCACTGTATAGAACTTTATCGGCTTGCCATACTTATGTATGGCGTTTAGCCCAATGAGTGTCGATAAAAATGTTTTCCCAGTCCCAACCCCACCATAAAAAATGAGATTCTCTTGTTTCTCCATGAATTTTCCGTCCAGTAAGTATTCTTGATTTAGTCCTTTTGCTAGAACGATTTCACTCCAATCAAATGGCTTTCCAGATGCATTAGGGAGTCCTGCTTGGGCAAGTAAGAGATTGGTCTTTCTTTCTTCACGTTGCTGAATTTCTTTTTCAAAAAGCTGGAGTAGAAACTCTTCATTCGAATCTGCTTTAATCTCGTGGTAATGCTCTCTTGCCCAGCTTAACTTCAAGCGTTTGGCATACTCTTGAATTTGTGTATTCAATTTAATTCAGCTCCTTTCAGAAGCTGATTATAATGCTCTAAACCTCTTGCTGCTTCCGGCATATTTGGTAATGGAAGTTTAGGGTGTATTTCTGGGCGAATTCCTCGGCCATTAATGAGCTGATAGAATACCTGATTAATCGATTCGACTGAAGGATGACCATGTTCGTATGCAATGGTTAATGCTTCTGTAATTCTAGTAAAATCATGGTCTTTGAGTACCGTTGCGAGTAATCTCAAAGCCTCTGACTTCTCTGTAACCGTACATGAGTTTAAATAAGTTTGCCATTCATCAGGAAGTTGCTCATAAAAACTCGTATATTTGAGTGCCATAGGACGTTTGGCCATTAAGTTCAAGTATGGCTGCCACTTGATAGACTTTCTATATTGGCCATATAAGCGTGAATGTCTTATTATCAATTCATGATCATCTGTTAAAATATCAACGGTATTATACGAAATCCTTATTAGAACCTTATTTAAAGCATACCTCGGTGAGGTAGAGTATATGTTTTTCTCTATCTTTATGTAACCATATTTATCGGCTTTCAAAGTTTCATATCTAACACATTGGTATTCCTTGCTTGGCAATACTAAAAAGGCTTTCTGATCCTCCTTGAATAATTCTGAGATTAAGACTTCCTTTTCATAATGTTTTCGTTGCCGGTCATTCTCTGCCTTCTCCCACAGATTTTTGTTCAGTTCATCTAAATCCAATACGTGAAGGCTAGGCAATAAATAATTATTCCTCACATATTTCACCATGGATTCAACGTGGCCTTTTTCATTGCCACTATTAGGATTACAGAATTCACACTCAAATCCATAGTGCAGAACGAAGTTCTGGAACTCCTCAGTTAATTGCCGTTCGCCATTTGGCAATACTTTCTTTACGGCAGTTGAAAGGTTATCAAATCTTATCCTTTTCGGAACTCCCCCCATATGGTGAAAAATTCGCTTTAACCCTTCCAGAAAGCATTCTTTGTTTTGTGAAGGGAATACTTGAAAATAAAAGGAATTGCTGTATGGGAAAGACAAGACTAGATAGGGTAGAGTAATCTGTTCTCCTTGATATTTGAATGGTGCCTCCCCAAAATCCACTTGTGCTGAACCCGGCTTGGTCTCTAACGGTATTGCAGCTTGGTCTGCTTCATTTAACAGCTCCTGCTTTCGATTAGAAACATAGTTTCGAACTGTCCGTTCAGAGCCCTTAAAACCAAACTCTTCTTTTAACTGTTCCCATATTCTCTTAGCTGTTCTACGAAACTTCTTCTTCTGTTTAAAATCCTCTAAAAGCCATTCATCCACTATGTGTTTGACCGGATCCATTACTGGAGAAGGTCTATATTGTTTTGGCTTTTCCTCTGGACTAAAATCCACCTTTTCTGCATACTTTTTAACTGTTCTATAATCTCTGTTTATTCTTTTTGCGATCTCCGAATAACTATGCCCTTTGTTGTTTGCTTCATGTCTGATATAATTAATCTCGGCCACTGCCAACATCTCCTTAAATACCTCCTGCGTCAAATTACCCAACAGGAAGTGTATTGATTTTTGGGATTGTTGGCAAGTGGTCTTTTTAATTTGTGCAGTGCCGTAGGCACTGCACAAATTAAATGCCATAACCTACATTTTTATGATGCCATAAACATTACTTTTCATATCGATTCATTCCTTTATGTAGAGAATCATTTTTATCTTGATTGTCACTGATGTTCGCGCTGGTGTCAAATGAGAAAAGAAATGGTTTAGGTGCATTCATTTCTTTGTTTCTGTTGGTTATTTAGCACATCGTTTAGTTAAAAATAATGATTAAAAAGAAGAGTCGATTATTGAGACTTGGCACATCCACTGAGCTTGTTGTTGAAGGGGTTTAAGGTCATGTATACTAAACACGCTTCTCTTGATGCTTAGCATTGTTCTTCGGAGGTAGTGTTGCCGAATATATCTTTGCGCGCTGTGTATTTATCAGCCTGTTTATTAAAGTTAGGGAATAAACCTTTTTTGCTTTACTTAAAGTATTTGAATTTTATGTTGTTTAATTAGGGGCATTTACAACCTTATCCGTAGAGTCACTCCCTTTTCTAACTTGACTTAAGATGTCACTATAAAAAGAGTGATGAAAGGAGGATAAAAGAACATTAGAAACTACCTATTGTTACGACAGTCAATTATCACTTCAGTTTATTACACTCTTGATCTTTTGCAAATAAGAATCCGGTTCAATTCGTCACGATGACATCTAGCTCACTACCTACAACGAACGGTTGCCTCACAAAAAAAGAACAGGTACTATAGAGAGATAACTTAGCATAAGGAAGTGGAACACATGCGTTTAAATAAATTTATTGCGGATTCAGGCAAAGCCTCCCGCCGCGGAGCTGATAAGTTAATTGAAGACGGCCGCGTAAAAGTAAACGGAAAAGTAGCGAAAGTTGGCACGCAACTAAATCCTGGGGACGAAGTGATGGTCAACGGTCAAACGATCCGTCTTGCTCGAAACAACGTCTATCTCATTTTAAATAAACCCGTTGGCATTACATGTACATCGGAAAAACACGTCAAAGGAAACATCATCGACTTCGTCAATCACCCACTGCGTATCTCGCACGTTGGTCGATTAGACAAGGAATCAGAAGGATTGATTATCCTTACAAATGACGGAGATATCGTGAACGAAATTCTTCGTCCAGAAAACCGACATGAAAAAGAATACATCGTATCAGTGGACAAACCGATTACCCCTGAATTTGTTGAAAACATGTCAAAAGGGGTCAAAATACTTGGGACGAAAACAAGACCGTGCGAAGTGGAACAGTTGTCTAAATATGACTTCAAAATCACATTAACTCAAGGTCTTAACCGTCAAATCCGTCGCATGTGCGAAGCTCTCGGCTACGAAGTCTACCGCTTACAACGCACACGCATCATGAACATCGAACTCAACAATCTCCCAATCGGACAATGGAGAGATCTGACTAAAAAAGAAAAAACACAACTATTCAAGGAACTTAACTACGAACCTCGTGAATGGTAACCAACACCCAATCCAAAAACCCTTGCCTTTATCTCGTCATGAGTAAAGGTAAGGGTTTTTAGGTGTAAACAATTACGCGATAACCTATTTCTTTAGGTTACTTTTCGACAATCTGTGATGCCGTTGGGGCACTGTGACAATAAGTTTAAGATGCCACAAAGTAATCTACTAAGTACTTCGCCCATACGTCATGCCCTTTTTCACTTGGCTCACGCTGGTTGTCTGATAAATAATCTTTAATTTCTTCCGACTTATAGTCCGGCCACGCTTCCCAATGATTTAAAAACTCATAGCCTTTTTCTTTCGCTAAATTTTCAAGTTCAACCACTTCATTTGGATAATTCACAGCGTTATAGATAGGATGTGAAGGCTGTAAGATGGTCATCACATCGTCTACCTCTTTCGTAACCGCATCCATAATTGTACGAATATTTTCTAGTGTGTTCACAATCCCTACTCTTCCGTTATCATTTAGTAAAAACGGCTCAAATAGTAACACATCCGGCTGCGCTTGTACAATGTCGTTGTATGCTTGCGCTCGAACAAAATCAAGTGTGTTCATGCCTTCATACTCTAATACCTCAACTTCTATTAGCTTTGGTGTATACACGTCATCTAAGCGTTGTTGTAAAAGAGTCGGCCATCCGCTTTCTTTCGGTGTAGATTGAGATCCAACAATCACAAGTTTCATCGGTTCTCCCGTTTCACTCGCTTGCTCTAGCTTCTCAACCATCCCTGCAGGTAAATTGCTTGTATAGTCACGCCATGTTTTCTCTTCCGTTGGCTGTGATGATTCCTTCGCTGTCTCATCATCTTCAGATCCAAGCATTAACTTTGCTTCCGTTTGGTGATCCCAATAAAGCTGACCTGCCACAATCGTCGTAATCAATGTAATTGTCGCTAATACATTTACAAACACTTTCATTTTTTAACTCCCTCACTCTTTCTTTCAATCTCGTTCTATTATAATATATTTTTGGTTTATTTTTAAAAAATTTGAGTAATCTTGTCAATTTTTCTGTTAAAATAAGAAAGTCATTATGCCTATTATCACATCATAAAATGACTATTTATTTCAAGAAGAAAAGGACGAGATTACGATATGGAAAAAGCACGTGTGCGTAAAAAACGAAAGTCAAAAAAGAAGAAAGGGTTAAAAATCTTTCTTACTCTTTTATTTCTTTTCATCGCTGGTATTGGTGTTTACGGATATTCAATTTATAGTTCAGTTGAGAAAACACTTAACCGAACACATGAACCGTTAGATCGACCAAAGTCAGAAAAACGAACAGAGGACGTAATCTTTAAAGAAAAAGATCCCATCTCTGTTTTATTACTAGGTGTCGACCAACGTGGAAGCGATCGCGGCCGTTCAGATTCTCTTATTCTACTAACCGTCAACCCAGGTGATCAATCGATGAAAATGGTGAGTATCCCTCGTGATACACGAACAGAAATCATCGGAAAAGGTAAGCAAGATAAGATCAACCACGCCTATGCATTTGGAGGCGTCGATATGAGCATTAAAACGGTTGAAAACTTCCTAGACATACCGATTGATTATTATGTACAAGTCAACATGGAAAGCTTTAAGGACATTGTCGATGCAGTGGGTGGCGTAACGGTTACCAACAACCTAGACTTCACTTATGACGGTGAACATTTCCAAAAAGGCACACTCAAACTAAACGGTGAAAAAGCGTTAAAATATTCGCGCATGCGCTATGAAGATCCACGAGGAGACTTCGGTCGTCAAGAACGCCAACGCCAAATCATTCAAGGTGTGATTAACGAAGGTGCAAGCATTAAATCACTTACGAACTACGGAACGATTTTAGATGCCATTGGTGCCAATGTAAAAACAAATTTAACATTTGATCAAATGAAAGACATTCAAGCGAACTACAAAGAAGCCCGTCACAGCCTAGAACAAATTCAAATTGATGGCAAAGGTGGCAAGATAAACGGCATCTACTATTACAATGTATCAGACGCCGAACGTACTGAACTATCATCGACATTAAAACAACATCTCAATGTTCAATAAGAAAAGCCTCCCCGCAAGCGTTGCTTACGGGGAGGCTTTCTTTTAATTCGTACCGTAGTAATAATAATAAGAGCCTTCTTCTGCTTTTCGGTTATTTAACACCACACCAAGCAATTGGCTACTCGTTGTTGCTAACAACTCTTTCGCCTTTTGAGCTGCTTCTTTATCTGTTTGTCCACTACTCACGACTAAAATCGTTCCATCTACGCGATTAGCTAGCACTTGTGCATCCGTTACCGCAAGAACAGGTGGTGTATCAAAAATCACCATATCAAACGCTTCTTTCATTTCTTTTAGAAGCTCCTCCATATAAGACGAAGAAAGAAGTTCTGCAGGGTTCGGCGGGATCGGACCACTTGTCAGCACAAATAGATTCGGAACTTCTGTTTTTTGCGTAGCGTCACGTAAAGATGCACGCTTTGTAAGCACGTTCGTAAAACCAACATGGTTTTCTAAACGGAACGTATAATGAGCCGTTGGTTTACGCAAATCCGCATCAATTAACAATACGTTTATTCCTTGTTGCGCATAAACCGTCGCTAAGTTCGCTGCCGTTGTCGACTTCCCTTCACCAGGACCTGTAGACGTTAAAACAATCGACTTGATCTCACGGTCTGCATTCGAGAACTGAATGTTCGTACGAATCGTACGGTATTGTTCCGCAGCTGGATCTTTCGGGTTATTATGCGCAAGTAAACGACGCTTTAGAGTAAGTAACTTATCATTTGCCGCTTTCTTTTTACCTTTAAGAACCAAGGGTCTCACCTCTTCTCGTTGGTGACATAGACGGAGAATGTCTTGTACTCTTCGCAGAAGACACATCATGAATTGTTGTAATAACCCCAATGACTGGTAGGCCTAACACATTCTCAATATCTTGCTCCGTTTTAATCGTGTTGTCTAAATATTCAAGTAAGAACGCAACACCCACACCAAGCATTAACCCAACAACAATCGCAATCGCCACGTTTAACAGCGGTTGTGGCTTTACAGGTGACACGTCTTCTTTCACTTCAGCTGTTGATAAAATGCTCACATTATCCACGTTCATAATGTTTGAGATTTCACTTTGAAACACTTGCGCTGTCTTAT
The DNA here is from genome assembly GCF_003184905.1 of Bacillus sp. CGMCC 1.16541. Taxonomy (GTDB): domain Bacteria; phylum Bacillota; class Bacilli; order Bacillales; family Bacillaceae_H; genus Priestia. The sequence continues at coordinate 2,688 of NZ_KZ821212.1, read as the reverse complement.
TCGCAATCTTCGCCGCCACATGCGGAGACGGATCTTGAACCGTGATTTCGACGACTTGGGAATTGGTTGCACTTGAGACTTGAATCTGACCGTTCAGCTGATCAACCGTTTTATCTAGGTTTAATTGCTCTGCTACTTTATTTAAAATTGCAGGACTTTTAATGATAACATTGTACGTATTAATTAACTGGACGTTCGTCTGAACTTCTCCAGGATTGTAGAACTGTTGATCAGACTTCGTTTGATTCACAAGAAGCTGCGTTTTCGACTCATAAACCGGCGTAAGCACAAAAAAACTAACGACTGCACTGACAATCGCCGCGATCGCTGTAATAAACGTAATTAACCATAAACGCTTCTTCAACGTCTGAAACAATTCTTTCAAACTAATTGTCTCTTCCATGATGACCTCCAAATATAAATTCAACTCATATAGAATTTATTATAATAGACATAGGATGTAATATCTATACATGATTAGAAGTTTTTAAGATTTTTTACATGTAAATGGTATTTTCCTAAAAAGCACATATGTTAGATTTCATCCAATCTTTGTCATGTCATGTCATGCCATAGTGACTCGTTGACATTTACTACTTAATACGTAAATACCATCTTAGGTAAAGTAAAAAAGAACTTCTTCCTCCTTCACTATCGATATCATAGTGCATTTAGCACCTCTTTAACCTACACATTCTCTTGACCATTTCTCACTCAAACAACATAGGAATTTCACTATATATGTAAGATGAAAGATAGCTATTTTATTACATTATGAATAACTTCAGATGAAACATCTAAAAACAAACAGGTGTGATGATGTGTTACGGAATAGTAAGAAAATGGCCAGAGATTCAAAAGCAATGGTGTGGCATTAGAAAGCAAAAGAAAAGTGACAACCACCCTATCATTAAAATAGGTAGTTGCCACTTTTGGTTACTTCTCAATAAACTCTAATGCGTTGCAGGGTGGTACTATGGTTACAGTGTAACCATAGTTATTACTTTGAGTTTAGTAATACGGATAAAACATATAGGACATTCTATTAACCGTTTTCTTATCTTTGGAAAAGAACTGAAGCCCCTGGTCTTCCGTGTTATAAGACAAAAAATGCTCGCTATCTTTCTCATAGTCTATTTGTCCTTCAGTAAAGTTAATATACATAGGGTCATTGTTTAGCCATGACTTTTTAACCTGATTAAAAGTGTATTGATTCGAATGTTGACTTTTTATATTTACACTAAAGGTTACATTCGTATCTGGCGAGAAAACATATGTTGCATCGATATAATCAACCACTCTAAATCCGCCTTCTTCGTACCATTCTTTAATAGAAGGTTTACCTTTTTGTAAATTTGTTGAGGAATGTCGATGTGTATGGAAGGAGATCGATACTAGTGTCAGGGATAGTTTGAATAGTGTAAGCAAAGAGGGCTCACTTAATTTGAACAGTGCTAATGTTTGAAAGAACAATCAAAGAAAAAGGACAACAACCTATCACTATAACAGGTTGTTGTCCCTTCGGTCTGCTTATGGACAAATTCCGATGCAGTTCGGAAAGCATTGTGACTGTGACAATAGAAGGTATTATTCATTCCGACCAATGGATGTTACTCGATAATTATCTTTGTAATCCATCATCACAGACATCTCTTTTTTGGATTCTTCATTATATCCATGAACCAAAACTCGTCCAAGGTCATCTCCGCCTAAAATTTCAACATCTGTTGTAACGAATTCAATCTCTCTTTCAACCTTCATGTATTGAACCGCTACATTCTCCGCCATTTGTTCAATTTCACTCTTATCCATTATTTCCTTCTGGCTGCACCCTGCTACATTTAGAAGTAGCACAAGAAACAACACAATCCTCTTAGATTTCACGGTTAAAACCCCTCGTTCACTTGAAAATACTGTGTCATTTAATTATAGACTAATAGTTTGAGGTGTTACAATCATAGGTGTCACGGTGACAATAAGTTAGAGGGAAAAGGTGAGGAGCAAGACTTTTCATAAATAAAAGAGTGACAACCATCTATCATTGCAATAGGTGGTTGTCACTTCGGGTTGGCTTGTCGACAAATTGTGACGGGGTTTGGGGCGTCACTGTGACATTTAATTTTCATATTGTCATAGAGGATTTGCTCAGGAACACCATTAAAATAAGCAAAAGCATTCATGTGACAATTCATCAATGTTTCTAAGTCCATACTTATTGTGAATTCTATGTATTTCATTCTTGAATAGCCTAATACCATTACAAACGCATAGATTTCTCTAAAAACACCATCAACCTCCAACTTACCAACATGAGCCCAATCCATTTGAGCTTGTTTTCCCGGAGGGGTCTCAAATCTTACGGTAGCTTGCTTCTTTGAACTAGTACGATATGGTCTTACAAATTCTCTAAGTATTGTCATCTTCCCCTTATAACCCATTGATTCGACCTCATCAAATAGTACTGAACAATTTGTTGTTCCTTCTTTGATTCTTTGTAAAATGTAAGACTTATAGGCGTCTAATTTACTCCCTTTGTTTGAAGTCTTTTTCTTAACTGGTAGATGGTCTTGCTNCTGAAATTGCTTTAATCGTCCAACCCTTCTGGTGTAACTCTTTAATCATAAAAAATTCTGTTTATGGCATCATAAAAATGTAGGTTATGGCATTTAATTTGTGCAGTGCCTACGG
>NZ_QFRU01000045.1 GCF_003184905.1 Bacillus sp. CGMCC 1.16541 | reverse complement strand
CACTAGCGTTGCATAAATATAGTTTGAATTTTCAGTTTAATACTTTTTCGGATTTATAGCCAAAAAAGTAAATACCTAATCAAAGGTGGTTCTGTCCATTTGGAAAATATTTGCAGTTAAACTAATACGACGACAATGTTTTGTTTTTAAGGAATCGTTCTTCCTTCAATTTTTCGTATCCAGATATATGCTGGTTTCCACAAAGCAGCCCTTAAATAACGGCTAATTTGTAATGTTTTTCGCTTACTTCTTGTTTCAATCTGCGCAAGAACATGCAGACAATAAACAATTAGTGCGATAAACACTTGATTTTGAATGGCCCATTCTGTTTGACCGTAGAATTTCTTGATATTGAGATGTTGCTTGATCCACTTAAAAAATAGTTCAATAGCCCATCGTGATTTATACATCTCTGAAATTTCTTCGGCGCTCAAATCAAAACGATTCGTGATTAAATGGAGCACATTTCCTTTTGAATCCATTACTTTTAGAAGGCGAAAGTAGTTTTCAGTCCGGTTTTGAGTCGTTCCAATCAAGACCATTTGATCAGATAAAACAGATGAATCTTTGGGAAGTTTAAAGTCGTAAACCTCCCGTATGACTGCGTTTTTTCGTAACCTTGAAAGAAAAAAGTAACCATCATCTGTCATGCGATCAAAGCGTTCATAGTCTAGATAACCCCGGTCAAACACATACATGCATTCTTTATCATCGACCATGATTTCAAGTTGACCACGGTCATGTTCATTTGCCGTTGTTATGACCGCCTTTTCAGGATAGGAGTCACCCTTTTCCATAAACACAAGGCGAAGGTGTAACTTCACACCTGCCTTTGTTTTTCGGAATTTTGCCCACTTATGATGAGTTAAATTAAGTGGTAATGTACTTGAATCAATGATTTTTAATGGCATAACCAGTTTGGTATAGTGTGTTTTAGCGTGAATTTGTCCAACCAAATCAAGAAAAAGCATTTGAAATAAATCTGGATTCAATCCATTTAAACGCCGTGAAAGCTGAGAAATACTAATGGAATCAAGGTTTACTGCCTTTTGAAGTTGGTCATCGAAAAGACAATCCCCCAACGCATGAAGGCTTTCAACTTCTTCAAGCTGTGCAAAAAGTAATAATTTAAGAAATGACTCTGTCGTTAATTTTTTCGTATAGAAATCTAATTTCATCGTTTTCACGTTTTCTTCAACTAAATGAAGATTTATTGGTGAAAACCATTGTCCAAATGAAGTTTTTCGTGTAATCTTGTCCATGAGATTGGTCCTTTATTAGTGGATTTGGACGGGTTACCACCTAACTATTTCCATTATAAAGGACTTTTTCTTTGCCTAAAATAAAATTATTGAAGATTAGGAGTCTTTTTAATATTAAAATTTAATTAATGCAACACTAGTGATATAAATATAAAAATGGAAATTACCTATATAAATCCTGTTTAAAAATCTAACATAGGTTTAAACTTTCAATGGTTTTGTCTATCCTAGTACTATTCATTTACTAGGAGGGTGAACGATCATGGGTGCTTTACGCCTAGCTACTACACATGGATGGACCATTGAAGAACTTAAAGAACTAGAAAAGCAGACAGATGATGTACGGGCTCGTCAGCGAATCATGTCTGTGCGCTTAGTCATGGAAGGATGCGAGGGACAAGAGATTGTCCGCATTTTAGTTCGCGCTCGTCAGACCATTTCAATTTATATCCAAACCTTTGAAACTTCTCTTTAAAGTCAAAAGAACGTGATCTGACAACTTTTCCGTCAGATCACGTTCCTCCTATTTATTTTAATACAATAGTCTCATACTTCCCACCAGACCAACCAAGGCCTGAGCTTACTTGCAAGTCATATTGCGCTGCTTCTGTTGGTAGTTCGAAGACGACTTTTCCTGTTTTGCCGATGTTCGGGTTAAGGTCTTGAAGGAAGAATCCTTCTCCCGCTTCGTTTACGTACATGTCAAGTGTTCCATCCGCTGAGTACTCTGTTCCATCCGCTGTTAACACTTTAAACATATTTGTATCCGCTAAGCGCGCTTTTTTATCTGTATTTTTCACTGTCAGATCCACGACAATGAATTTTCCTTCTGTCGTTTTGTCTCCAAGTATGTTGCTAATTTCCGTTGTTTCTTCGACACCATTTACCACATACGTTAAGTTTCCAACTTTCACTTCTTCTCCGATGCCAAATGCTTTCTTTTCTTCTTTTTTAGCTGGCTCTGCAGCAGCTGTTTCTGTTTCTGCTTTTACTTCCGCTGACGCTTCTTCACTCTTTGGTTCCGTCGATGCTGTTTCCTCTTCTCCACCAGTTGCGACAGATCCGATAATTATCACAGCTAACACCCACACCCACCATTTTTTATAGAACGGTTTTTTTACTTTTTCATTTGCCATTTTCCTTATCCTCCATTTAATAAGAATCTTTATAGCTTTGAAGAGAAAGGGCAAAGATCCACCATTTTAGTCGGTAGCCCACCGATCATGTAGTTTCGTTTGTCTTTCCCTCAATCACTTTCTAAGGATATCTTACTAGATAAGAATAACCATTTTTGGTCATTCTGAGAGGAATATTTTTTTAACACAACTACCAAGCGGATAGACATGAGGTAAAGCACTATACAAACAAAACATCATCTAAATTTCTAACTTCATATGAACAAAGACACTTCCTACGTGCAAATAATTTACTTACTAAGCTAAGCAATCCGCAGTTTTTAAAGAAAGCCCTTCTCTACTAAGTAGACAAAAAGCCTAGGAATCTCCATCCCTAAGCTTTTCTCTCTTTCTATTTAAAAGCCTTCGAATACACCACAACCCCACTCACACCATCTAATCCACCTTCACGTAACGGTTTTACCATAAAGAACTCTTCTCCGACTTCAAACGATGGTTTGATTCCATAGTTAGACGCTCGTTCAAAGACAAACTTTGGGTAATAGGTTGGGTGTCCGAATTGAACGTGTTATCATACTAAATTTTTATTTATTCGTAAAGAGGCGCTTTCCTCAATTCACATGCCATCACATAATTAATGAACACGACACCTCGCATATGTTTTCGCTGTCTCTTCACAACTCGGAATCCTTGATGCTGAAAAAAAGGCTTTGCGGTAATGCTTGCTTCCGTCACAAATCGCGTTAACCCTTGTTCAAAAGCAACCTCTTTTAACGTTTGAAACAACGCATGGCCAATACCTTCTTGTTGATGATCAGCGTGAACGTAAAACAAATCAATGTAGCCGTCTTCTGTCATACTCGCAAAACCGACCATTTTTTCTTCATTCATCGCCACAAACGAAAAGGAATTGGCTAACCGATGTTCCCATTTCTGTAAATCAGCGTCATTCGGCGCCCAAGCCTCTAATTGTGTTTGATTATAATCTTGCTTATTAATCGTATGAACGGTCCGATAAAATAACGCATACACATCATGTACATCTTCTCTCTTAAACGGTCGTACCCTCATCCTCTCGCCCCCTTCTATCTCTTAGCCACGTAACCAAAAAAGCATGTCATAATCAAATTAGTAGTCGCTCCCTTCTACAAAAGAGGGGCGTCATATGCTTATATGTAACATCTATTATACGTGATAGAAAGCTTGTTCGTTTCATATACTTTTTCCTATTTTTATAAGAAATTCACCTACAAAAAAAGACCTTTTTCATCATCCCTCACGCCTATTTTTTAGGCATGAAGAGCTTGTGAAAAAGATCTTTTCAACATGCATATAATTTATTTTTCGTCACATGAAAACGAATAACTCAATGTTAAAAATGTCATCTCGACATTCGGTTGGCCACCCTTTTCAAAGCAACGATCTGTCGCTACATTTAATTCCTGATTATTAAAATACGATTTTACCCCAATTAAAAAGACAATCATTACTACCGCGATTCCGGCTGTTGCTAAAGAAAGTTTTGTTGTTTTTGTCATCTGCTTTTCTCTCCTTTGTTTTGCTGTAGTAAAGAACATCAAAAGGGGCTTGTCCCATGCGAGACACCCCTTTGATTGCTTATTACTTCACACACTCAAACTTGTAGCCGCCTGCTTGTTGTGCTTCTCCGCTGTTTGTTGTTCCTTTTAAACCAGCTTTATCTTGACTTGATACACGTGGATTTCCACCTTTATCATAGCAACGGTTAATTAACGTCATTTTTTCTTGGTGGCTAAAGTATAACGCTGAGAAAATGATGCCACCCGCTACAATAATTCCGATTCCTACAGGAATTAACCAAATCCAGTTCGCATGAGCGGTATCTGCACCTGCTTCAATTTCATCTACATCAATTCCGTTAAAATCTAAAATCATATCAACTTCTGAATCTGTTAAATTCGCTAAACGATTTTTAATATCTGCTAGCTCTTGATCTGTAAAATCATAATGTGACTTTGCAATTTCTTCAGATAGTAAAATCTCGTGTGTTTCTGGATTATAAAACCCAGATTGTTCTAACGCAGCATACTTCTCTTGGAAATCTCCCTTTCCACTTTGCCCTTTTGCTGACACCGGACTCAATGCCACAGTAAAAGCAATTAAAAATGATAGAAAAGCGATAAACGGTTTTGAAACAAACTTTCTCACGATTTCTCCTCCAATTTCTGTATTTTCTCTTGCCTCCTACAGAGTAAAACAGAAATTTATCACATTCAAGCACTATTTTCCATATTTCTGTTAAAAAATTGTAAAGGGATATTCGGATTATTCATAGGTTAATAGACCTAATCCGTACGTTTCTAACTCGCCAATTTTTTTCGTTTTCTGCTTCAAAAATGACTCATCAATGACTTCACCTTTTTCCATATAAAGCGATAAAATCCCTGTTGCATACGCAGTTGCGAATGATGTGCCACTTTGAAACTCGACTGTTGATTCAGCATTAATGACTGGAACATCGACACCCGGTGCGACAATATCCACTTTTCCTTTACCTGCATACAAATAGCGTTCATTGTTCTCATCAACCGCTGAAACCGAAAGAACGCCCTCATATTGAGCTGGATAATCCGTTGCGTTTCCAACTGTATTTCCTGTTGACGCAACAACAACAATTCCTTGTTGGATCGCTGCTTGAACAGCTTCTTGTAAAGCCGAATGATCATTTGAAAAACCGATACTTAAGTTAATAATATCAACATGTTGTTCAATTGCTTTATGTATTCCTTTCACAACACTTTCGACATTTCCTTGTCCTTTTTCATTTAACACTTGAATGTCTAGCAATTCGACATTAGTATTGACACTTACATCTTTCGCTTTAGCAGCAATGATACTCGCAATCATTGTGCCGTGACCGTATTCATCATTCGTTTCTTCCTCGTCATTAAACGTGTTGTATGAATACGAAATCGCATGTCGCAGCTCGTCAATGTCCGCAATTCCACTATCTAAAACCGCAACCTTTATTTTCTTTTCACCTGGCTCATGCTCATTTTTTACCACATGAGTAACACCCCAATGTTTTTGTTTAGATGTCTCTTCCAATTGTGTTACTTTCTCTGCCTGACATCCAGTTACTACAATTAATAGGCACATCAGTAGGATCATTATGTGCGGCCGTTTCATCGCTCTCCCCCTCTTACTTCCTTCCTTTTTCACGTTCACATTATAGCACCGCTTCTTTTTAATTGTCACAAACCAAATACCTACATTTTTGAAAAAAAAGGAATTATAACCCTTTTATCCTATGACTTTGTTACCTTTTATTGTTAAGTACACGTAAAAAAAACTGCATTCTTTGTGCATTGATGCAGAAAAAAAGGAAGTTGTGATAAGAATGGACGTTTTTTGCTTTTATGTTATAATCCGTGTATGAGGTTCAACTGTAAGTTAGTGCTATAAAAAAGAAGGTATATATGTCATCTTCATTTGTTTTGCAAGTAAATGGGATGGCATGCTGAGCTAAAAACAGATGTTGTTTGTCTTTTTATCTCAGCTTCACAAACATCGAAACTTGAGGTGCCATTATGCAAGGAGAAATCGTAGTAAAACGAGGATTTTCTGTTGTTGGGGTTGCAAAAAAGGTTCACATCAAAATGAGAAAGATGCAATGTTAATCGGCAATCTTTGGGAAGAGATGCTAAATAGACAAACGGAAGTGAACCACACCGTAGAAAACAATGTCATAACCGGCATTTGTATTCCACCGAGAAGTGATGATTATTTTTATATTGCAGGAATGGAAGTTAGTGATACTGAGAGAATTCCAGAGGGAATGAGTGTTCATACGTTTCCAACCTTTACGTATGTACGTTATACGCATAAAGGATCCGTCAAACAGCTCTTTCGTACATATGAAGCGATTTGGAGTGAGTGGTTTCCAAAAACAGGTTATGAATTAGTAGATGGACCTGAATTAGAAATTGTACAAGCAACGAAAGCCAAACATCCTGATAGCGATGATTATGAAATGGATATTTATATTCCAATTAAAGTAGGCGTGTAAGTATTACTTTTCTTTTTTATTTCTTTTTCTTTTTTAAAACTTCTAAACCTTTTATAGAGACGCGGTGAACCGTTGAGTACCAACGGATTCGCCGTTTTTTTTACACAAGAAATTAAAAAGATTATGTTCTTACTCTACATAAAATTGAAACGATCATTCCCAGTCTCTACATAAAATAAAAAGAGATGAGCTAAACGAAAAACCACCTAAAAACGACGCAAGCTCTTTCCACATATATACCTACTTATCCACCTTATACGCACTTTCCACATCACGCTTGCTGATTTTTTGTAGAACGGTGTTAGATCGTTTCATAATGATACACTTGCTTCAGCTTTTTTAAGATTTTATATTGAAAAATCCCAATCACAACGCCTACTCCCATAAACAGTAGTGTACCCATAAGAGAATATAAGTTTGAAAGTGAAACATAACCGATTACCACAAAGATCACGATGTGCACACTGCTTACAACCGCTAACACACGGCGATTTTTTACATACACACGAATCATCTGAAACATTGTGCTTCCTAACACAGACAACGCAGGAATATAAATGAACGCAAGCGTCTTATAATGAACAAGCACACCTGCAGCTTCTGGCGCTGGATAAAACACAAACGCTAAATACAAAGATCCAAGTAAAAACATAATTTGAAATACTTTATACATACAGGAATCAAAACTTCCTTTCTCCATCAACTCTATTCAACGACAAAACAAGCCGCACCAAACACGGCTTTTTTCACCTATTTATCTATCATCTTATTATCCGCTTAGTAGACAACTTGATTCAAAACGCACACAACACGCTTCTCAACAAAAAAAGCACCACTCAACCATCTACCCAGACCTCTCGCACAAACCCAAAAAGATCTGCCTAAAGGTATGACGCTAACCCCAAAAGAGTCACGTCATCCTCTTAATCGAGACATATAAACATAACCGTTCTTCTGTTAGAAATCGTGTGTCATCTTTATCCGACTTCACTTAACTTACATAACACGCTTCTCAACAAGAAAAGCACTACTCAACCATCTACCCAGACCTCTCGCACAAACCCAAAAAGATCTGCCTAAGGGTATGACGCAACCCCAAAAGAGTGATGTCATCCTCTTAATCGAGACATATAAACATAACCGTTCTTCAGTTAAAGATCTCATTCCAAATAAATTCAATTTCACTTAACTAACTCAACACGCTTCTCAACAAGAAAAGCACTACTCAACCATCTACCCAGACCTCTCGCACAAACCCAAAAAGGTCTTCCTAAGGGTATGACGCCAACCCCAAAAGAGTGATGTCATCCTCTTAATCGAGACATAAAAACATAACCGTTCTTCAGTTAAAGATCTCATTCCAAATAAATTCAATTTCACTTAACTAACTCAACACGCTTCTCAACAAGAAAAGCACTACTCAACCATCTACCCAGACCTCTCGCACAAACCCAAAAAGGTCTTCCTAAGGGCATGACGCCAACCCCGCAAGGGGGGCGTCATACCCTTAGGTCTAGCGACTTAACCATAACAGCCCTTCCGTTATGGTTAAATCGCTAGATCGATAAACAATTGTTAAGGAATTGTAAAGATACCTTTATTAAACCCCGTCAAAACAATACTTGTCAATAAAATCTTCCAATCTAAACCTCGTCTGCACGGTGATGACTGTTGGAAGCTTGTCCAATTCTTGTAATAACCAGTTACATACCTGTCGTTCTGATTCAATAACCAACAGATTTGCTGCTTCTTGCTCTTTTTCAAACAATCGATTTGGACTAATTTGGCGGTGATATGCAGCCATTCGCACAGCAAACAAGCCACTTACCTTGTCTGTCAACGGAGAATCAAACTTGTAATCTCCTATCTGTAACTCACCGCCTACAACGGTGTCGTCTAACAAAGTACGTGCTTTTGTGAACATCGCGCGTAGTTGTGACAACGAATAGGTTGAAAAATGAAGCGCAAACTCAAATAAGCGTTGTTTCCGCTCATCACCAACTAATTTAGGTGCTAGAAGTGGCTCAATTCCTGCGTTAACGGCCTCTTGTAAAATCTCAGACTCCCGCTTTTGACGCGTTTCTTTCTTCAAAAAGTAAGCAAGTTCTGTTGGAAATGTTCCATTTGCTTTCATGTACTGTTTCACACGATAAAGTGTATAACGAATGACCGCATGACCTTGATTTTTCAAACAGCTCACAAGTAATGATAACTGCGATGTCAGTTCTCCGATGCCAAGTTCATTCAGAACACGTTTGATAAAAGAGGCTTTGCGCGGGTATTTAAGTGGAGACGTCATCGGTTCACGGTATTCTGCTTCTTCTTTTTGCATGTAATGAGCATTCAATAAAAATCGAGCGTATGTATATGTATAGTTGCTTTTTTCAAGGGTAGCAGTTTGACAAAGGGGTGGATAATCACCGATTGGAGAGGTTAATTCAGCGAACACTGCACGAAGATGATGTGGGTGTGTTTTACGAAGAAACGTGTACAATCCTGTTTCACCCGTTAGTTTTCGGTGAGTATAACCTGGGAGTTGTTGCATGAATAAATGGAGGTATAGTTTTTTGGCGGCTAATGTAAGCGAGGCAAATGCTTTTGTGAAGATAATTGGAGATACGGGGACATAGCGGTGAGGTTTGTTTGTTTCTTCATTAAAGAAGTGACATAATTCAATCTTGTATAGCCCTGTCACATGATCATGATGGATACGAAACAACTGATGATTGTGAAGCTTATCAAAACTCACATAAAACTGGGCCACACTCATTGGACGTTCATAGTATGTACAAAATGTTTGATACAAATGATGCTTATAGCCTTCTTGTAAATCTTTGATCTCTCCTTTTACGTTACACACTTTATATAAGAAGAAAAACAGAGATAAATCTGCATTTGTTACATGATGACGCTTATACGTCACCTCACACTTTTCTGTGATGCCACTTACTCGTTCAATACGAAGCAACGCCTCCCACGCCGCTGCACTCACAGCGACTGGAGTGGTTTTCTCTCCTTTTTTGATGCCTTTTTCATTTTGTAAAATCATCTCGTTCATTCCTTTCAAACCAATTCTTCACTATATATATAGAAAGAATTTGGCCAAAAAGGGGTACCTGATCAAAATTTTTTTGTTTTTTTATACGTTTTTTCTACCTGCCTTTTTCTACATACCAAAGCATATAACGCCCCGTATACAACTTTGTCACAACGACCGTACTGATCGAACCTTTTTCAAAAATGAGCCCTGCGCCCATTTGTTCTTTAAAGAACGACGTTTCATTTACAACCAATACCCTAAGGTAATTGCCATTATAAGGTGCCCACCGACAATCATCCCTACAATTCTCCATGACTTCTTTCGCAACACCGTCATCGTCGAATATGTGAGCCCCATTGTAAGAAGAGGAACAACCGTTAAGCCAACAAACATTAAGACCCCCGTCGAAGGGCCGATGCCATTTTGTGCAACATATTTATCTACGTCCATGAACAAGCGATAGATTAAGTCAACGAGAAAGAAAAGGCTCATAGCTGAAATCATATAGTACGTATACAGTTGGACAAAACCGCTGCAGAAAATAACCACTAGTTTAAGCTTGTGAGACGATTTCATTGATGGATCATTCACTTTCTTTACTTCCATACGCCCTCTGATTGATTAAATTGAACTACCCCCACTTAACACTCTTACGAGCTGTTTGAAGTGGGAGATTCCTAAGAACACCAACCTAACAGTTAGTTATTGATTAGGCGATCCCCGTAGTCCCTACGGTTAGAAGTCTTATTGCTTCATTTTTAAGATTTTGTCCTGCGTTAATATCTCGATCATGATGTGCGCCACAAGAAGGGCAATCCCATTCACGAAGGTTGAGATTTTTAACGGCTTTGTTTTG
>NZ_QFRU01000044.1 GCF_003184905.1 Bacillus sp. CGMCC 1.16541 | reverse complement strand
AAGCTGTTATAGATCGATTAATTCACCATTCTCACTTAGTAGTATTTAAAGGACCGCCAACAATCCTTCAATTCTTTAATTTTGCAATAAAGATTCCTTCATTCGGTTACGTTGGCAAGCAACATTTTTGATTGCCGTTTACAACATTTTTTGCTTGCCAAATACAAAAATTCCCCATTCTTGACCATAGCTTCTCCACTCCATAAAAGTATGTAGTTTTTAAACTATTGTTTTATATTTTAGGGGAATTTGAAACCGTTGTTATTAGGGATTTTATCACCGTTGGTTACAACTAAAGTGCAGGACTCTGCATTTTTCCTTTGCAAAGCTCTGCACTTTTATTTTGCAATACACACTTGAAGCTGTTCATAGGGGATTCAATGTTTATTTCGCTACAATGGGCGAACTTGTGCAGCTTTTAAAGTCAGAAGAATACCTGAATAAATCTAAAGTTCAGCTCAGAAGGATTAGAAATGCAGACCTGGTGATTATTGATGATTTAATGTATATGGCAATGGATCAGAGAGAAGCAAACTTATTTTTTCATTTGATTAATCATTTATACGAACGAAGTTCAATCATCCTAACTTCAAATAAAAGTCCAGATGAATGGGGTAATCTAATTGGAGATCAAGGGATCACAACAGCTATTTTAGATCGTTTGCTTCATCGTGTGGAAGTCATCCATGGTGGAGAGGACGAGGAAAGTCATCGCATGAAAAATCGGAAAAGTATTTTTTCAGCAGAAGTGTAAAATGGAAACGAGCAAAAAGTGTAAAATTTAACTTGACGTCTACAGGTGCCCCTTTATTTGTTTTGACTTTCTCACATGCTTTGAATAGGTTATTATTATCAATCACTCTATCAATTAAATCGATACCATCTTGTCGTCCTACTTCATTAAAGACAGGACTACACACTCTCGCATATTCTTCAGTTTCCAACTTATCCTTTTGCGAGCAGTCATCTTTCGATGTTTTCTGTGGTCTTTGCACTGTCCTTACCTCCGTATTTCTTCAAGATTGTTATTGTTCGGCCCTTCATTCGTTAAGAACTACTATGGCCTCTGCTGACTTCTTACAATTCAGCTTGCAATCACTGACATGCTTGTTCCTGTGAGATATTCCATCTCTCTTGTCGGGAACACTTGTAAGACCTCCCCGGGTAAGAGCTATAACCTTCCTCCCATGTAACTGCTGTATTTACTGTATGGAACTCGTGCAGTATCGGACTTTGTTTTGTTTGGCAAACTCGTCCATTCCAATTCAGCCTTATATACAGTTTCTGTCCGTCAGTTCGGGATTTTGCCTCCGGCTTCCTTCAGATTCCACCTCACGATGGACACCCTTGCCATTGGCTAACAGTTCCTACTGCCAAGCCTGTAGTGGACTTTCACCACCAAGTTATAGCCCATGCCGGGCGCACCAAATAAGCCCGCCAAGCCAAATTCAGGCCCAGCAGGTAATTTCATCTAACCAAAACATGTTCATCTTTATAATTCTTCTCAAACCGCCATGAATCACGACACATAGCTAGAATATCACGTTTAGATGTCCAACCGAGTTCCCTTTCAGCTTTAGAAGCATCAGCATAACATGAAGCAATATCCCCAGGTCTACGATTAACAATATCATAAGGAACTTCAATATCATTCGCTTCTTCAAAAGCCTTTACTAACTCAAGTACACTAGTACCTTGGCCAGTACCTAAATTATAAATATGAACACCTTCAGTAAGATTATCCAGTGCTGCTACATGGCCTTCAGCTAGATCCATTACGTGGATATAATCCCGAACACCCGTCCCATCTACCGTTAGGTAGTCATTACCAAACACTCTAAGCTTGTCCAATTTTCCTTTTGCCACTTGTGTTACATAAGGCATCAAGTTATTAGGAATACCATTAGGGGCTTCACCGATCAATCCACTCTCATGAGCACCAACCGGGTTAAAGTAACGAAGCAATGACACCGAGAAAGCAGGATTGGCTCTAGCTATATCAGTTAAAATCCGTTCGCTCATAGCTTTTGTCTCACCATAAGGGTTAGTAGTTGGTAAAAGATCCATAGTCTCTACAAAAGGAACAATATTGTTACCATATACTGTAGCCGATGAACTAAATACAAACTTATTTACATTATATTTTTCACAAGCCTTTGCAATGACCATTGTACTAACTAAATTATTATAATAATATTCTAAAGGCTTTTCTACAGATTCTCCAACCGCCTTAAGACCAGCGAAATGGATAACACCATCAATATCATAAGACTCAAAAACAAATTCGACAGCTTGATTATTGGTTACATCTATTTCAAAAAAAGCAACTTCCTTACCTGTAATTTTTATAATACTTTCGATATTTTCCCGCTTACTATTACAAAGATTGTCAGCAATAATAATTGAATGTCCCGCTTCTATTAATGCTATACAAGTGTGTGAACCGATATATCCGGCACCACCGGTTACAAGTATGTTCATTTACACTATTCACCTCATTTAATATACAATTGAAATTATACACACTTGTGAGAGTGTATTAACTTTTTGTTTATCTCTATTGTCATAGAATTAAATATAATTCTGCCTCAACAATTGTTGAGAATAAGCTATTAAGTTGCAAATTCTACTAATCTTATTTTTTTGCTGTCATTAGTCCTAAATCATTCTTTATTTTTGTGGTGGATATTTCTGGAGTTCTACTTAAATAAGAAACTTCGCAATAATCTTTCAAATAATCAAACTTACCTTTCCAGTCATCCCCCATAACAAAAACGTCAACCTTAAACTCCTGAATGTCTGTTATCTTTTGCTCCCAATTATGTTCTGGTATTACTAAATCAACGTATCGAATAGACTCCACTAATTTTTTTCTTTCATCATATGAGAAAAAACTCTTTTTTCCCTTTAATTCATTAAATTCATTTGAAGATATAGCTACTATTAAATAATCACCTTTCTCCTTAGCTCTTTTTAATAGGTTAATATGCCCATAATGAAGCAAGTCAAATGTGCCATAAGTTATTACTTTCTTCATAATAAAACTCCTTTTTATTTTAAATTTCTTAATCAGTATTACCCTTTACCACATTATCTATCAATTCTACAAGCTTAGTAGAAGCATTTCCTTTTTCATTGATTCCAATTTTAGAGAGGAAACTATTTAATCTTAAACTATATAAACCTTCATCAAAATTATTAAGTAATGATTGTAATTGATAATTATTTTCTGCCACTGGGTACGGTAAGTGGTTTAATTCAAAATAAAAATTTCTATCTTTTTCATAAGATTTAATATCAGATGCGTATAAAATAACTATTTTACCAGTTAACGAAAACTCAAACATAGAACTTGAATAATCCGTAATTAATATATTACTAGCAGCAAGTAATTCATACATATCATCATAGTCACTTGCATTTATTATATTTGATGTATATTCCATTAATTTACTTTTCATGGATACATTAGGATGTAATCTAACTAAAACACACCATTTACCACCCCATTTTTCTTCTAATGTCTTTAATAATTTATTGAAATCTATATCATAGGCGTCTGTAGTACCATCAGCTCTAAATGTAGGAGCATAAATTAGTAACTTCACATCGTCACTAATTTTAAAATAACTTCTTACTTTTTTTTCTACCTTGTAATCATAATTTACTAAGATATCACATCTAGGTGATCCATACTCTAAAATTTTATTGTCATACCAAAATGCTGTACGGTACATATTTGTGCAAAGGCTACTATTTGATATAAAAACATCCGCCATTTTTGAGTCCTTTATTGCATTTTCAACATACAATCTATCTAGTTTATTCTCTACATCTTTTTCAACTTTTTTTAAAGCAACCCCACCGTGCCATGTTTGTATATAATACTGTTCTTTTCGTTTTGGAGGATAAAAAGCTTTTCTACAATTGTCAATCCATACTTTTGCAGTCACTAATTCATATAAAGCTTTAAAAGAACCATATTCTACAACACGAATTCCTCTTGGGAACTTCACTTTATTAATTAGATCCTTTTTCAGAAGCCAGACAATATCATAATTATTACCTTTTTTAAGTAATTCCTCCGATATATATTTACCATTATCTCCAAAACCTTTACCGTAATAATTACTTATAGCAATCTTATTTTGCTTAACAGGAAAAATCCAAAGTAAATAACAATAATTCCCTTGTGTTAGTTTCCTTAATAATCTAAAAAGATAAAAAGATAACAACCTTTTTAATAAACTACGCATTTTTAATCACATCTTCCTGAAATACTTAATTTTCTACTACACATCCTGACCTTTATTACTACTAATTTTCACCCTATTGTTCCATACTATTATAGATCTATAAATAAGTATTATGGCCTCTGTTATAACCGTTAGGTAACATAGCGTAATTACGCTAAAGTTTCCTGAGTATAAAAGAAAGATTAACCCGATTACATGGAATACTGAAGCAAATATTATCGATAAATTCGCTTGTTTAGAAAGTCCCATTGGTGTTAAAACAGGGAAACCTAAAATATATATTATTGGCGTCATAGCAACGATAGGGAGTAATAACCGTAATATATTGCCCGCCTCTCTAAATTCTTCCCCCAAGAGAAAAGCAGTAAAATCATTTGCGAAATAACCAACAACTATACAGCCTATAACAACTGGTGGCATTAAGATATATAGTATCTTCCTCACCAATTTAAAATCCCTATTTCTAACCATATACGGGAATAAACTATCAGCTATAGGAGAGAAACCGCTTTTAGCAGTGCTCACTAATTTATCAGCAGAACTATACAAACCTACAACACTATTACCAATTGGATACATTAAACCCAATATAAAGGTATTAGTTGATGAATAGACCGTTGTAGCAATCCTTGAATAGAAGAAAGAACTAGATTTCTTGAATACATTCCAGATATACTGAGGACTGACTTTAACTAATCTAATGCCAACTACTCTAAAAGCATGGATATACACTACAGATAATGCCGTAATATTACCAACTGCAGTAAACAAAGGTATTAAATAATATTGCTCTTTATCCTTTAAAAACAAAAACAATAAAATAACAAACAGCGCTTGAATAAACACTGTTTGTAATGTGATTGTTTTCATTTTTTCTATACCTCGATAAAGAAAATCCGGGAGAAATGCTCCTGAAATAATTGAAAGAAATACAAGAACGTACAACAAACTATCTTCTTGAAACCGAGAAATAGTCAATATTAATATTGTTAGAATAATGAAAGAGACTGTAGCAAGAAAGCCCTTGATTACATTGACTGCAGTTACTAATTTAGATAACTCTTGGATATTATCTCTTTTATTTGAAACTTCTTCTGTAGCTGATAAAATAAAGCCAAAGTCAATCAGCAATCTAAAATAAGCCATTAAGGCTAAAGCAAATCCTACCCTGCCAAAATATTCGGGTCCTAATATTCGGGTTTGGTATGGTACCGCTATAAAAGCAAAGAAATACGAGGAAAATACTAGAATATATAAAAATATGGTATTCTTAAATAAAATACTTTTTTTGTTATCAGTCATTTTGCTACTCTCTTCTATTATTACATTTTTTGTTGAATTTTAACGTACCTTGAAACAACGGGCGGCGATTGCCCCCGAAATTTACTCCTTCACCTTGATTAAGGTGCATAGTCATAAAGACTTAACGTCTCAGATTGTTGAAAAACCCCTCAAATTTTAGAAATTCACTAAATAAAAAAAGGGGGTTCTTTGTATTACTTCTTCTTCAGTACAGGATATAGGGTAACTACTACATCTTGTATTTAAAACTTGATAAAAAGCTGCCGAGACTTCCTCGTGGGCCTGAAACTTAACAATTTTTTCTATACTCTGTATTTTCTTTTTATCTATTAAATGCACCATCTATTACCGTTAAATGTAGCCTCACGGTTTATTTACTTTTTATTTTCTTACATCTATAGTCACTTTTTTATAAAATAACAAAGTGACTATAGATAAAAATAACCAGTAACTAGTTACTCCTGTTCCTAAAAATATAATATAAGAAAAGATAATTAAAAATATAGACAGGTTTTCTTTAACAACTACCCTTTTAAAGATCGTTGATAAGTACCAAAATATTACCAAAGAAAACACTCCATATATTCTTAGATAAGAAAAAAAGTAATTATGTGGCCTTATTTCCCTAAAAGCTTGATCTCCTTCAACTGCTATTTCCCTATTATAATTTATAAATTCTTCGCTACTCATCCCGGTCAATAACTTCTCTGGGTTTTGCTTATATATTTCTAAAAGATTCGTATTTACTATAAACCTGAAGTAGTTCGAATAGTCTGTTATAGTAAAAAAACGTTCAACACCTTGTCCATATGACTGTAATAAGTTTAATTTGTGTAAATTTGAAAAGTAACTTGATATTAAGATCAACAGTAAAATACTAATAATAGAAAGAACCTTAAAATTCTTTAATCCACTTACAATAATTTTTGCAGCTATGCTGCTTTTATTATTAATAATCGTATTAACTACAAAAAATATACATAATCCCAGCAAGTAACTTTTTGAGAATGTCAACAGGCCTAATATTAACAATATATTCCCAAGATTCTTGTACTTAATTCTAATCATTAAAAACAGCAACAATAATGTTAGTCCACCCTGGTTTGCTTCCTTTAAACCTGTATAAATATACCTGTCATTATATCCTAAATATATTATTGAATATATAAAAACAAACATTAGCGAGATTAACAATATTTTAGAAGTATTGATATACTCTGATGTTGTTTTTTCATTATCAATTAATTTATCAACAATAATTAAACCTATTAAATGTAAATGAGAAATAGTTGAATTTATTATACAAAAATACAATATAATTGGTAGAAGTATTAAGTCTTTAACCTTCATTTTCCCATTTTTAATTGTGTAATTAAAATAATATATTAGGATAATAGCAGCGAATAAATACTCATCAAGAGGTAACCCGAGTTCTCTAAAAAAGTTAATTGGCAGCATAAAGATTATAACGAATATTAAAAATATAACAACTCTATTAAGATTTATATAATTCCCACTGTCGATTCTCACTTTATTCCCTCAATCCAAATAGTGTTCTTTATTAATGGTGCTTTTTGAGACCACTTTTTATAATACATTATGATTTTTCATCAAAAAGACTCCAATTATCCCCAACTTAAAAATCACTATATTATTAAGAGCCTTCTATTACCTTACTTTTTTTCAAGTTCAACCTTGTAAAAGAAGTGGGACAGCATACCTTTTAATATTGAAAAGCTTAATTTAGCTCTATAGATATCTAATCTCATAATATAATACAATATAATAATTATGCGTCTCGTTATCCTCATAAGTTTAAATATAAAATTATAATGATGTTTATTTAGAAGAAACATCTCCGCAGCACCACCATTATAAGACTTTTCACTTAGGTTTTTCTTTTGATCTATATCTTTATCATCCCAAGGATGGAATACTTCAATTGTATTATCATAATATATCTTAAAACCTTTATTCATAGCTCGCAGAGGATAATCATAATCTTCCCCACCTTGAAAAATAGTTTTTGCGCCCAATCCTAATCTTTCATCAAACCCTCCCACTTTATTAATCACATTGCGTTTGTAGAACATTGAGATAGAAGCCATAAGTTTCATAACATTTTTCCTATTAACTTCCTGACTAGGAACGTTATGCTGTACTTTTCTCCCTCCCGGTACATTATTAGTCATTTTTATAGAAAGAATTTCATAATTATAATTATTGAAAAAGTCGTTTATTTTTTCTAACATATTTTCTGAATAAATACAATCATCATCAGGAAAAGCTATTATATCACCCTCAACATGCTTTAAACCAATATTTCTTGCTTTTGATAATCCCTTTTCAGACTTAATATGTTTAATTTTATAATACTCTTTAAAACTATCTACAATTTTATTTACTCTGTCGTCTAGATTCTGGTCTACTAATATAAGTTCAAAGTCTTTATATTCTTGTTTGCATAAGCATTCCAAAAAAGATTCTAAAAAGTCAGTTCTATTTACAGTACATAGTATTAGTGAGTACCTAAACTTCTTCACAAAAATCACCTCCATATTACCCATTTAATTTGATTAATACTGACAATTAGTAATTTGACTTTACTTTATAAATCTCAAATTTAAGATCTTAAAAATTTATTATATACGATAATTCTCGCTTTATTAGGTAGTAATGATACAATGGCATGAGGTAGCGCGGACATAACAAAGTCAAATTTTGTATAAAATCCCAATTTCACAAGATGCCATTTAAAATTAAGTGTATTTTTAAAATAGTTAAATCCACCTCTTCTTTTATACATATTTTCATTAGCACGCATATAAACTAACGGCTCATCTATATTTGCACAAACGGCGCCATCCATAATCATCCTAACCCATAAGTAGTAATCTTCATAAAGACTAAAGTGCTTATATCCCCCAGCCCTTAAAACAGCACTTTTTTTATACATTACAGCTGGATGATTAAAAGGGTTTCTCTTTTTTGAAAATCTTATGATTTCTTCATGTGTTATAGGTATTTTTTTTATCGAATGAATACTATTTACATCTTCCTCAAACTCAGCAACTGCTGAACTAATAATCGATAGAGACTTATTTTGGTCAAATAACCTTAATTGTTTTTCACACCTATCTTTCATTGATATATCATCAGTATCCATACGTGCAACCAATTCTGAACTGCAGTAATTTAACCCAACATTTAACGCTTCTCCTAATCCTTTATTTTCCTTTAATGAGATGATTTTTATTAAACTATTTTCTTCAAACTCTAAAATTACATTATCAAGTTCTTTCGTTAGCTCACCATCTTTAACTATTATTATTTCAAATGGTTTGATAGTTTGATTTAATATACTTTGTACACTTTCTCGAAGAAAAACGGGATTTTCTTTATAGTAAACAGACATTAGAACCGAGTATTTAACATTTTCCACACTAATTCACCTTTTTATTTTATATAATTTCGACCTTTTGATTTTCTATTAAAGGATAATTTTAGTGATTGAAATCAATTATTTTTAATATCAAACACTTTAAATAAATTACCTTGCCCCTTCTCCTGTTAAAACAATACGAATAGTTTTTATGATTATTTTTAAGTCTAACATTACGGATCTGTTCTCTATGTAAAATAGGTCAAGCTTCAGCTTTTCTTTAGGCGTAATATCATAACCACCATTAACCTGAGCCCAACCAGTCACCCCAGGTTTGACTGCCAAACGTTTAACAAAACCAGGAATTTCTTCATTAAACTGAGCAGTAAAAATCGGGCGCTCAGGACGAGGACCTATCATACTCATATCACCTTGCAATACATTAATTAATTGTGGAATTTCATCAATTCTGGTTTTCCTTATAAAAGCACCAATTTTCGTTACCCGAGGGTCATTCTTATCTGCCCACTGCGCTCCTTTTTTCTCAGCATCCACACCCATTGATCGTAATTTAATTACTCTAAAATATTTACCATTAAGGCCCACACGCTCTTGAAAATAGAACGCTGGTCCTGGTGTCTCTAACTTAATTGCAATACAAAAGAATAATAAAATAGGAATTGTAACGATAAGTCCAGTTAGAGCCATTGTGATATCCATTAACCGCTTAATCACCGAATATAATTGGGGGTAGGCATAACCCTTTTCTACCTCTGTATCAAGAGTTACAGCGTACTCTTCATGCAAATTGTTATGAATTTTCCTTAAAGACACCCGTCTCACCTCCATATTCTCTATATCTATCACAAAAATATATGTTGTATCTTCACAACACTAAATTTTTTTTCTATATAGCACCTTTACTAATACTGATTTAATGGCAAGTGTAAGATTAAATACTGAAAAGCCCTATACTCCACATCAAAATTCACTTATGTATCATATTAAGTTTTTTTATACTTCAACCTTACTGTCCTGTAACATTTTCTGCATAAATGGAATTAACTCTTCACGTAAAGTCTTATCTTTTAACGCAAACTCTAATGTCGTCTTCACAAACCCAATCTTCTCCCCAACGTCATAACGACTTCCTTCAAAGTCATACGCAAATACACGTTGAATTTGGTTTAGTTGTTGAATCGCATCCGTTAGTTGAATTTCGCCACCGGCACCTGTTTCTTGTTTTTCTAAAAACATGAAGATTTCTGGTGTTAGGATGTAGCGTCCCATGATCGCTAGATTCGAAGGAGCTGTCCCTGCTTTTGGTTTTTCAACGAAATGATTGACTTGGTAACGACGCCCTTCTTGTTGCGCCGGGTCGATGATGCCGTAGCGATGTGTTTCGTTTTCTGGTACGGTTTGCACACCAATAACGGATGATAGCGTTTTGTCGTATTCATTGATTAATTGCTTTAATCCTGGTGTTTCCGCTTGAACGATGTCATCTCCAAGTAAAACGGCGAATGGTTGTAATCAACGGTTGTAAAATACTCAATAACAACGGTTTTAAATTCCTCAAAAATAA
>NZ_QFRU01000043.1 GCF_003184905.1 Bacillus sp. CGMCC 1.16541 | reverse complement strand
ACAAGGATAAAACGGTTTAAGCATAGGAAGTTGGAAATGTTAATCATTTATATATAGCTAGGTGTTTTTGCTCCACTTCAAATCGCTTTTGAGGTGACTCTTGTGTAGTCTGATTAGGCTTCTTATTAGCGACTTTATCTAACCACACTCTAATATCCTCGTTTAAAGCTCGTAGAGTAGGTTCATGTTTTCTCTGAAAAAAGTTCTTTTTTAGATAACCCACTACATTTTCTACTTTCCCTTTTAATTGCGGCCTCTTAGGTTTACATGCCTTCGGCACAATACCATAGTACGCGAGAAAGTCTTCGAACTTCTTATTAAATCGAATTTCAACGGGTGTATGTTTTGTAACTGCGGTTTTCATATTGTCATAGAGGATTTGCTCAGGAACACCATTAAAATAAGCAAAAGCATTCATGTGACACTTCATCAATGTTTCTAAGTCCATACTTATTGTGAATTCTATGTATTTCATTCTTGAATAGCCTAATACCATTACAAACGCATAGATTTCTCTAAAAACACCATCAACCTCCAACTTACCAACATGAGCCCAATCCATTTGAGCTTGTTTTCCCGGAGGGGTCTCAAATCTTACGGTAGCTTGCTTCTTTGAACTAGTACGATATGGTCTTACAAATTCTCTAAGTATTGTCATCTTCCCCTTATAACCCATTGATTCGACCTCATCAAATAGTACTGAACAATTTGTTGTTCCTTCTTTGATTCTTTGTAAAATGTAAGACTTATAGGCGTCTAATTTACTCCCTTTGTTTGAAGTCTTTTTCTTAACTGGTAGATGGTCTTGCTTTATATACTTTCTTATTGTCTTAGGATCAAAGCCTGTCTCTTCTGAAATTGCTTTAATCGTCCAACCCTTCTGGTGTAACTCTTTAATCATAAAAAATTCCCCATTCTTGACCATAGCTTCTCCACTCCATAAAAGTATGTAGTTTTGAAACTATTGTCCGTTATTTTAGGGGAATTTGAAACCGTTGTTATTAGGGATTTTATCACCGTTGGTTACAACAAGTGCATGACTCTTGTGACCGTCAAGTAAAATGAAACAGTTTTTGCTCGTTATTTTGAAACACTTTGTTGCCCAAATATGGTAGAACGATGTTTCATTCGATAACTATCTTCATTTAAATGGATTATTTCTACACGATGTAGAATTCGATCCAGAATTGCGGTTGTTATTGCTTGATCCCCTAATAGTTCACCCCATTCTTTAGGTGCTTTGTTCGAAGTTAAAATTATTGATGATTGATTATATAAGTCATTTATCAGATGAAAGAACATATTAGCTTCTTGTTGGTCCATTGCCATAAACATTAAATCGTCTATAATTACCAAGTCAGCTTCTCTTATTCTTTTCATTCTAACCTTAGATTTCCGTGTTATTTCTTCCGTTTTCAGGTTATGAATTAGATCACCCATTGATGTGAAAATGGCTTTATAGCCTTGATTAATTGCTTCTATCCCTAGGCCTACAGCCAGGTGAGTTTTACCCACACCTGGAGGACCTAGTAATATTAAGTTATATAATTGTTCTATCCAAGTTAAATCTTTCAATCTATTTAGCTGTTTGCTACTCAAAGATTTTTGTTCTTTTAAATTGAACTCCTCAAGTGTTTTGGTGAAGGGGAAGGTTGCCCACTTTAACCGATTGTTTAATTGTTTTTCCTCTCTTCGAGATTGCTCATAGGTGGTCACATCTAATAAGAATTGCGTAAAAGAAAGGTCTTTTTGTTCAGCTTCCCTTATTAAGGTTGGTAGGTGCTTAGCGGTTTCTACGAGCCTTAGCGTCTTCATAATGTCCTGCAATTGCTGAATCTGACTCATTGATATTCACCCTCCAGTAGCTCCGTGTAAGTATCCACTTTCCTTTTAAAGGCTTCCGTTTCCATTACCCATTCAGAGAGCTTATTTAACTGCTTGATTTCTTTTTCCTTTACTACTGCGGTTTCATGTACTCGTCGTTGACGTTTGACATATGCAACGATATCGCTAAAATCTGTTGCACTAAATAATTTCCGTTTTATACATTCTGTTAGTGCAGTTGAGATAACTTCACTAGTGTTGTCTTTTGTTTCACGTAAAATAATATGCAACTGATCTTTAACGTATCGTGGATACTTTTCTCTAACAATAGCTAGATACTGATAGGCTAGCTCTTTATCTTCAAATCCATTAGCCACTGTATCAATAAATGCATCTATTCCTTTAGTACGATCTCTACTATGTTTTCTATCTTTTATCAATATACCTTTCCCTTCGGGAATAGAGTGCTCTGCTATTATTTCTCCTGTTACTGGGATATAAATAATTAATTGTTTATTCTCTGTTTCCTTGATACATACTTTCTCATACTTGTTAGATGTGCCAAGTGGAAGAGAATACCGATTAGAATGATAACGAATAGTGTTGTCCTTATGAACACACCTTGTTATACTAGATTCATAGTTATTTTCAATATTTATTTCTTTGGAGACTGGTTTTAAGTGTTGCTTTTCGAGGAGAAACACTTCAACTGGTCTCTTTTTTGTTGTGTTGTGAATCTTGTAATTACCCGTTCTATTAAGCCATTCCCAGCCTTGCTCATTCCAAGAGTCAATATTATGAAAGACTCTGTGTTTCGCAAAGTTTTTCTTTATAAAACCAACTACATTCTCAATCTTTCCTTTACTTTCAGGGTCAGCTTTCCTACAAACCCGAAGGGTTAATCCTCTAGTTTCTCGGTACTGTTGAAATTCCTTTGTTAGTATTAAATCTCCGCTATTTTCACTTACAACTATCAGACTGTCCTGGTCATAAACTATTTCGTTAGGCATTCCACCGTACCATTTAAATGCATTTTCATGCGCTCTTATGACATCTTGTGTTGTAAAAGGTCTATCTAGCCATTCTTTATATTTATATCTCGAATGAGACATTACAAAGGCAATAAAATTAAGCTTAACTTCCTTATTATCAGCCGTTTTTTGTTTTGTTTGTCCAAAATCTACTTGAACTTGTTCACCCATTGGGGGATCGGGTATAGCCTCATATATCCTAGGTGATGTTTCTTTTTTAATTTGGTATTCTTCCCGTAGTGAACTTACATACGTCCTGACAGTACTTTCGACAATTTCTAATTCTGAGAACTTCTCTTGTAGCCAATCTTGTACTTGTGCTGCCGACATATCGGGATGCATCCTTAACCAGGATAAGATTAGCTCCTTGTATGGGTCTAATTTTCTCTTTTTAGACTTCATTGTTTCAACCCATTCAGCCATCTCCGAAGGTGATTTCTTCAGGTATCTATGAACCGTTGATCTAGATATCCCAAGCTTCTCAGCCACCTTTGTTTGACTAAATCCTTGTTTTAACAATTGTTGTATCTCCATGTACATTTCCCACTTATCCACCTTTGCTTACCTCCACATGTAAAATATCAAACTATTTCATTTTACAGTGATAGGCTATATTTATTTGCTGGTATATTTGGGTAAATAATTGTTTCATCAAATCAAGCGAAACCTGTACACTTTATTCTAGCAGTCACAACTCTGCACTAAAACCTTGCAAAGCTCTGCACTTTTATTTTGCAATAAACATAAAGCTAAGCTTTCAAAAATCATCAAGGAGTTAGAGGCACTAAAAACTGAAAAAGTCGAGGCTTTACGAATGAAGGTTAGAAAAGAGATAACTGATGAGGAATACCAAATCCTTATTGAAGATAACAACAAACGCCTTGCAGAACTAACAAAAGAAAAACAAACGCTTGAAACCTCTATCGGTAAAAGTTCTACAGCTTTGAATGTGGATGTATTAAACAATGAGTTGAGGAAGTTTATTGCAAGTCCAGCCATTACACCTGATTTATTAAATAAACTCATCGAACGTATTGAAATCAAAGAAGACGGCAGTTCGAGAATCTATTACCGATTCTCGAACGCTTACATATCTTCTATTTTTTTTCAAGCGACACACAGCACTCAACGTGTGTTTTGATAGAATGGTGATACAAAAACGCGTAATTTCGATTTTGCGTAATGATGTACCCCCTTATTTTATTTAAAATTTGTTCTAATGATGAGTGTGCTACTTCTCATTTAAGTATTCTTGATGATATTTTTCTAACATATACAATTCTAAATTGACTTCATACTGTGTTTGTTCTATAAACTTATCGTAATACTTGTCAAGAAATTCTATTCCTTCTGTTGTTAGCATCTTTTCATTTAACGAAATACTGCTATCTAATCCGAGTTCCAGTACCTCTTTTCCATCCGAACTTAAATAATTCTTTTCCATTAGCCATTCAAACATATTAATAAAATGTTTCAATACCGTTTCACTCGAAATTCCATTATCAATTTGCCACTGAGCCTTATCAAATACTTTAATCATATCGCTAATCTCTCCTTTCAATTTTTGTTGTAACATCTTCAGGTATTTCTACCAAATCTCCATTCGAATCTTTTATATAATTTCCTCCATTTTCCCTAATACGAGCTTCTTTTGCCGATTGTTCAGTTTTATCTGCAGTCTTTGAAGTAACTTCAATTGAATCAATTACTTTACCGTCCTTTATAACTACAAAATCAATCCTCCGTGCTTCGCCGGTAACTGGATCTTTTACTATTTGTCCATTTTCATCTCTAAGATATACTTCTGATTCAATAGTGTACCCATCCTCACTTGGATACTGTTTTTCGAGTTCTTTATTTACCTCGTCTTCACGTCTTGAACCTTCAATTTTATTTTCAATCGGTTTATTTTTTTCTTTGACTTCACTTATTTCATTTTGTTTATTATACTCTACTATTGACTCCAATGATTTTCCTTTTATTAGACTGACATCAGGTTCTATGGCAGGCGCTTCAAGTTGTTTGTTTTCTTTTAGTTCTTTTAAATCAAAGTTTCTGTTAATCTCCAAGGTTTTATCATTTACTTCACTAGCTTTTTTCATTTTTTCAACAATTACTTCTATCCCCATGTCTTAACCTTCTTTGCAACAAGATTTTCAATTTCAATAATAGTAGTTTCAGAACAATTAGGAAGATAATTATTAATACTCTTTCTTATATCAATTCCATTTTTCATTTGATACTTTATCTGTTCAGCAATAATAAAAGTACCGACTTCTTTAGTATTCTGTTTATACAAGTTACTTAATCTGTTTTTTAACTCATCGATAATCTTTTCTGAAGGTATTTTTATAGTCTTTTGGATATGCTCATAATCTGTATTAGAGATAATCTCTTTAACGCTATATAAACCATTCATTAAATACTCAGTTAAAGAGTCTGTAATCAGATTAGAAATTATATCATTTATATTCCCATTCATTATAATTTGTATATCCTTTATTTTAATACTTTTACGAATGATGTCCTTACTTTGAGTTATTGTATCTACCAAAATTGGACTTTCTTCAATCAGCAAACAATTTAATAATCTAATTGCAACTTCATTTATTTCATTATTAATAGTACTTTTTATATAATTTAAATTCACTAGATACATCTTCTTCTGTAAATCTTTATTATAAATTAGAGCATCATTCACATAATCATCTTGAATTGTATTTATCTTAACTTGAACAGGCATATTCATACCTTCCTTATGACACAGTGCATATCCTGTACTAAGATTACCAATATAAATTGCATCTTCGTTACGTATTCCAATCGTATTTGCAACTAAAGTCTGATCATCAACTGACACAACTCTTTGAATAATTTTATTGGAAGAATTTTTTATAACATCAGGAGCTAATTTACTTGGTATTTGTTCAGCTATAATAACACCTTGACCATAAGACCTCATTTCAGCAATAATATTTGAAAAGTGCTCTACAGCTTTCCCTTTTGGATTAGCCATATTTTCGCTACTACGTTCGGTATCAACATTTTTTAGCAATCTATGAGCTTCCTCAATCACCAATAAGTGCTGTAACTCCGTTTTTTTATTTCCTAGTATTTCTTTATAAACTTGTCTGTACTCATTAATAAAGATAACTAACAATCCCACACAGAATGCCTTATCAGAGTCATCTGCTAATCCTTCTAATTCAAATATAACATCCTTAGTTAACAAGTGTTCCATATCTATAATTTCGTTTGTATTAAACATAAATCCCTTAGCACCATTGCATAGACTATCTAAACGAGATAGGATAGCAGTTTTTACGTTTCCAGCAACTTCTCCATCATATTGCATATCTTCTTCAATATAGCGTTCAACTTCGTTCTTTAAATCTTGCATCGTAGGGTAAATAAATTTATGAGCTTTTAAGGATATTTTAGATTTCATAAAATTTAAATCAAAGAAATCGACACTGCTTCTTTGATTAACTAAGTATGGATGGAAACCTAAAGTCAAGTTCCAACCTTTCTGCAAATAAATATTGTGTAAACAATGTTCCAAAATATATGGCATAGGTCCGTAAAAAGAAAAAGAAGCGTTAAATAAATCTTTTAGGAAGTCAATATGAGTATGTAACCCAATACCCCCCATAACAAAGAACGGATTCATGCTTAAACAATTAATTTCTGGTTTCCCCATTGTATAAACGATTGGTTTTCTGTCATCGTTCAATTTAATATTTCGGTATTCTTTTTTAGCTGATTCAATTACCATAAAAGGCTTTTTACAGCCTCTTAAAATGCCTTTTACAGTTGTTGTCTTACCACTCCCAGTAATACCACAAACAAAGGTATGCTTATTTAAATCAGCTTCACTTAAACCAAAAGGCATATTTTTAATAACTCTTAACCCATCCGCAATTTTTCCAATTACTACATTTTCACTTGTTTCAAAATAATTTGATACCATAGGATAGTGTTTCCCTTTTTTTACTTCAAAATTTGGGACACTATCCGAAGGAAAAGAACAAAACATACCTAGTTCAGCTGAGTTTAAAGTAGTACACAATGGGCTTTCATAGTTGTCTTCATTTAAGATATTTTTAGGAAGTAAGATTTCTTGTCCGTTTAATTCAGGCATTGAAGCAGAGAACGCTCTTAAAGGGAGTAAGTTAGGATTAGGCTTTGAAATCTCTCCACACAAGCAAGCTTGAATTATATTCTTTGCTATTTCCGAGTCAGAAGAATATGATATAGCCGTTTGCCAAACACCTGTGTTTTGTCCTTCTTTTAGTCGGTTTAATGCATTATCAGCATAGTTCATTAATTCTATTGCAAATCCATTTTGAACATCCCCAGAAATACTTTCACCATTTGTAATCGCATTAGAAACAGCTTGACTCCAGCCTTTAGAAGTACCCTCACTAGTTCCAAATGATACAGAAGCACCTATAACTGTTCCTATTGTTGCTCCAAGCTTAGCACCTACTACCGTTCCTGCTCCTGGTACAATACTACCTATACCCGCTCCAATCGCTCCTCCTAATACTAGTCCCGCACCTGCACCACTTACATTTTTATTTTTACTCTTGTTCTCCCCTTCACTTTCAGTATCTGTTGTGGTATCTGTTTGACTACTTTGTCTTGATATATTCCTTTTGCTAATGGAAAAACAAGCATCTTTAATCTCTATAAGAGTGCTAATTTTATCCCTAATCATTTCTGGCGAATAAGGCTTCGCTAAAAATAAAAGAGAATAGTTCTGTCCATTTAAACTTTTCATAACAGGAGCAATATCAAAAATTTGCGGTTTATCATTTAATACCGTCGTAGGTACTCCAGCTATCATGCCGTAATTTTTTTCTCTTTTTTCTCTTTTTAATAGGTCTGGTCGCATTTCGTTTAGTTCTATTCCAGATAATAGCCCTTCAATTATTGACTTTGTTACCTGGGCATCTTTTTTGTTGTTAACACCTAAAACTAGGTTAGTTGATCCATTATAGCTAATAACACCATATGCAATAGTTACATTCAAGGAGTGGATAGCGGTAAGAAATTTACTGATTTTATCCTTGATAAACGTTTCTACTTCTTTATCGCTATCAATAGTGCAGCTCACCAATCGATAAAATGTCATACCATCCAATAATACACTGGATTCTTCCTCAATATAGTCCAATACATTATTAGAAGGATTTACGGAGTATGAAGGATATGCAATATTTAGTAACCTTTCAGTCTCGTAACAAAGCCTATTAGTGTCTTCATTAAATTGATTTAACATTATTTCTTGACTTACTACAGACATAAGATATCCTCCTTTCTAAAATGATTTTACTAAATCTTCAACACAAAGCTTGTAATATCTCTCCACTTCAGAAAACCAATCAAGGAATTCATTTTTCATTTCCATCAAAAACAAATTAAATTCTTTAATAAATTTTTGTCTATTAATTTCAGGAGTTCCTTTAAAATACATTCCACAATAAGCTAGTAATGCACCTGCAAAAATAACTATAAAAGGCACATTAATTGTGTTGTATAATGCATACTTTAATACACCTCCTAATGATATCGCTGCAGTTGCTGCAATTACAGATGTATATACTTTGTTAATTTCCTTAACATTGATTCCGACATTAAATGTCTTGAGATCCATTACATCAAATTGGTATTTTTCAAATATTTTCTTTCGAATATTTAACCGATAGAATGCATTTTTTCTTTCCGGATCATTAAATTCCAACGATTCTAATGTTTGCTTTGATAATACAGAATATAAGTCCATTAACATATTTTGACTTTTAGTAGTTGTTTCTGATGATATTATTTCTGTGATTTGGTTTAAAACTTCGTTAATCGGTACTCCTTTATTTAAAATTCTAAGGGATTTATCTTCAATATCTTGAAACATATATTCAATTTTTTTTTCTAATACTTGGTTATACATAACTATCTATCCCCCCTTTAATTTCAGTAATCATTTCTTTATTAGGTTCTATTCTCTTGACAAATGACCTTAATTCCAGGATAGTTTCCTGAATTTCTTCTGCGTTTTTCTTTTCTTTTGCAATTTTGGTCAATTCATCCTTTTTTTCTTGTGCATTCCTAGCAAGTTCATCAATATAAATATTACTAGTATCAATGACAAAAGTATTTAAATCTCTGATTACATCATTTTTTATTTTATCTAATCTATCTATTATGCTATCCTTAACAAGTTTAAAGTGCTTAGAACTTGAATAGGCAGATCTAGTTTCAGTTTTCTTAAATGTTTTTCCTGTTGTATAATACTCATTTTCGTTAGCAGAACTTTTTGTCTTTTCAACAATTGTTTTAAAAGTATCAATTGTAAAATCTGGCTCTAATGACGTGTAAGGAATTTCGCTTGAATCGCTAAGTGTAATTAGAGCCTCATTACACTCAGCGACTAAGTTTTTTTCTATTTCTATCTTAAATTCTCCTAATTCATCTACTTTTCTTAACGCTACTTTTTCTAATTCTTCCAAATCTTCATTTTGAATATCTGTTATATCTTTTTTTAAACAATCCACTCTTTCAGTAACTTTACTTGTTACTACACCATTAGTAACAGTATATTTTTTCACTATGTCTTCAACACTCTCGTTCATCTTTAATTGGATTTCAGATAACTGTGTTTTAATACGTGCAATTTGGCGCCCTAATTCTATAGGGTCTTTTGCTTTTGTTTCATATAATTTGATATTAGCTTTAAAGTTATCTTGTATTTTTATAAAAACCTTAAGCATTCTTTCTAAAAACTGGCTTAAGGCAATATAATGAGATCTTCTACCAAATCGATTTAAGATAGCTTCAACATTCATAAAATTAGATTTTTCTCGTAAGGCTTGAATAAATACTTCTTTATTTTTTTGACTAGTAAACCAAGGTGCTAAAATGAAATCCTCTAACTGATTCTTACTACCTAAATCCATTAGAATTTTTTCAATCTCCTCAATAGATTTATCATTTATTAGTTTAATAAACATCTCCACCTTGCTATCTACTAGAATAATATGTTCTTCCTCAACCCCTTTGAATTGCTTAAGTGCTTCATGTAAAATTCGATCTCTATTTTCAATAGTTTCATTAGCTGCTCTAGTTAAGATTAGAAATAAAGCATTTTTGTTACGGTCCATACTTTTACTTTTCATAAATCTTTTAAAGGAAGTGGACTCAAGCGCTTGCCCTGTAATAGGTTTTAAAAACATTACCGCATCTGCATTCTTTATATAAGACTCCGTAACATCCCCTACACGACCATCAGCATTTACACCTGGACTATCAATTATTTCTATTCCCCTTAGACTTTCATCTTTAATTGGGTAAGCAATTTCCATCTTTACAACAATATTTTTCCAGGTGTCCTTGTGAGCTCTAATATACTCCCGTATTTTTTTTTCATATTCATTTAAAGGTAGGTTATGAATATTCTCAGTTTGAACTCCTTTAATGAGATCTTTAATTACTTGTTCACCTATTTTACCTTTATATTTTATTAATACTTCATTATTAATAGTAGGGATCGGTATATCCCTATATTCATCATTTAATGCGGCATTATCTTTTAAGAACTTTTTAATTAAATTTTCGTCTTTTAAATATTTTTGTCTTCCATCCGCATATGTAGCAATTAATGTAAATGTTTCGCCATAGGAAATTTCAACAATTGAACTAGTGCATTGTTTAATATCCATGGGAAGAATATTCTCACCTAAATAGGCATTAATAAAAGTAGATTTTCCACTTTTAGCTTCACCAGCAATCATTAGCATGAATTTATCTTGTCTAATATGTTCGGCTTGTTTTTTTAATGTTATCATCAAAACGTCTGAACCATTATTATCAAATTCTATTTCATTACATAACTTAGTGAATTCAGAATAAAGCTTTAAAACTTCTTCTTTTGTCTGTTTATAATTTGTAATCATATACTATATCTCCTCGGAATTTTTAGTTTTCTAAATTTAGAACTTTCACCATATCTCCTTGACTTCTCAACCACATCTCAATTCCATTTCCATAAACCTCTGCTTTAATCGTATAAGAACCATTATTTTCACCAGCCACTTCTGCGGTTGGCAATCTATCTAATACAGCCTCTAATGAAGGTCCATTAAATTCAAATGTTATTTTTCTTAGCTCTCCAGGGTACATGAACTGTACTCTCTTTCTGAACTCCCCTTCATTAAATTTATTCTTGTATGGAATTTTAAATTTTTGTTTTGTTCCATTTAAATTTGCAATCCGATCAACTCGATATATAGTCGGGAAGTCTTCACTTACTTTTTCGGAATAAGCTATTAAATAAAAGTAGTATTCTGAGAACATTATTGCTATTGGCTTAACTACTTTTTCCTTAATAGCTCCATCTTGCCTAGTGTAAGTAAACCTTGTAATCTCACTACTAGTTATTAATTGTGATAACTCCCATATAATAGACAGTAACCTTTTGCCATGCTTTAACGGTACATAGTGATATTGCTCGTTTCTTATCACAGTTTCTATCTTTTTGCGATCGTTAGGTACTACTTGAATTAATAACTTACTAATAAGGCCATGTATTTCTTCTTTACAAAAAGCACGACTCTCTAACAAAATCTTACACAATGCCATTACTTCTTCATTTGTAAACCACTCTCGTTCATAACGTACAAGAAAATAGCCATTTTTATTTTTATCATACTTTATTACCACTTCAGTTCCTGAAAAGTGTGTTTCCGCTAAATAGGCTCGAAGGTCATCTATATCTCTTTGAATTGTTTTTAAGGTTACTCCAAAATTACTTGCCAACTCTGCCTTTTCTAGTATTTCACCTTTATTAAGCCTTTCATAAATATTTAATAATCTAAAACCTTTGTTTGCATTATAGTTGATACCAATATTCAAATTAATCGCCACCTAATTACCATTCTTCTTATATTTTAACTAATAAGATGGACAAAATATGGGCATCTAGAAAATTTTTTGAAATTTTTTCTACTAATATAATTATATATCTTTAGTTCGACTTCTTTCTTCCTATTCCTACATTTTTTATATACATAATTCGACATTCAAGCAGCAAGAAAACAAAAAAAGCCGGTCAAGGTGAATACACCCCCAACCGACATGTTATTTTCCTATTCAATTTGACATTCAATCTCTAACCCATCGAGCAAACTCACAATTATTCGCTCACCTTCAAAAACCGTCTGTTTTTCAATTATCTTAAAATATAACCCCAAATCAAACTCTGTTATTGGCTTTGGATCTTCAACAAGCTCAATTAACTGTTTAGCTCTATATTTTAGTAAATAATCTTCGCTATCCATGTTCTGGTGCCATTTTTCTGTAAAAATTATTTTGTTTTTTATGATGGCATTGAATGTGTTGATAAAGGCTTGATATAAAACCTTGTCATCAACATGTTTGTTTTGGCAGCTTTTCTCTCCTTTGACACTGTACTTTTTATTGCATCTCCATACAATTCTTCTTAGCCTTTCATCAGTGGAGTTCCAAACCTTTCTTCCATATGGGCTGCCACAATGGCCACATATAACTCTTCCTGCAAAAGGATTATCAACCGTAGCATAATCTACTTTTACAATTCCGTGTTTCTCTGCAAAGGCTCGCCTTCTTTCCATTTCTAGCTGAACCGCTTCCCACATTTCTTTTGGGATGATCGCTGGATGGCTTTCTTCAACATAGTACCTTGGAATTTGGCCGGTATTTTGTAGCCTCTTTTTCGTCAGATAATCGACCGTGTAAGTCTTTTGAAGGAGAGCATCACCTTTGTATTTTTCATTACTAAGCATCTTTCTTATGCTGCCTTCATACCATTTTGCTTTGCCGTTCCAGTTTGGAACGTTTTCTTCCTCGAGCTCTCTTGCTATCCTATTCGGACCTTTTCCATCCAGATAATCTTTATAAATCCGTCTTACTATTTTAGCTTGTTTTTCATTTATGATAAGGTTGCCATCCTCATCTTTGTCATAACCCAGAAATTTTGTATGATTAACTGCTACTTTTCCCTGTTCAAACCGTCGCCTTATTCCCCAGGTGGAGTTTTCCGAAATGGATCTATATATAAATGATTAACATTTCCAACTTCCTATGCTTAAACCGTTTTATCCTTG
>NZ_QFRU01000042.1 GCF_003184905.1 Bacillus sp. CGMCC 1.16541 | reverse complement strand
ATTGAAGATTAGGAGTCTTTTTAATATTAAAATTTAATTAATGCAACACTAGTGATAATAAGTATATTTTTTATTATTTATTATCAATAAAAAAACAATTGGTTAATAAAAGTAAAGGGGGGGCACAGCCAAATATAAATCAAACTATTTTAAAAGAAACCTTAATACCACTCCCACCAAATTTAGAGCAAAGACGAATTATAAATAAATTAGAAGAAGAACTTAGAAAGTCAGAAGAGACCATAAATCTATTAGAGAAAGTAGAATACTACCTAGAAAGTATGCGTGAAAGTTTATTACAGCAAGCATTCCGCGGAGAACTTGTTGAGCAGAGGCCTGAAGAAGGAACTGGCTCAGATTTACTTAGTCAATTGCTTGAAGATAAGTTATCTATTAAGTCTTAAAATACCATTAAGGGCACAGAGAGTTCGTGTCCTTTTTTAAATTAAAAGCATTATTATAATTACAAGTTAAGGAGTCAAAAAAAATGGGCGATAAACAATTTACTATTCAAAAACCAAGTGATAGTGATGGTTTCTCTACGTTAGAGTGTCCGCATTGTGGTGATACATTCAAATTATATGCGGATGACTTGTATGATGACTCAGTTATTGAACTCTTTTGTCCTTCTTGCGGGCTGCCAAGTGAAGTTTCAAATTTTTTACCTCAAGATGTAATTGAACATGCAAGAACCATTGCTGAAAACGAAATGAAACATATGGTGAACGAATTTATGAAGGGGTGCTTTGCTTTTACTTAAATTTACTTTTGTTTATACATAGAAAGTTTTCAATATGATAAGGCTCCAAACAATGCAACTCACGTGGGAGAACTTCCTTTGTAATATAAGGATACTCTTTGTCATCACAGAAGTATTTAGCATGCCTATGCAGAACCTCTTTGCCGAGCAAAGCCCTAGCCCCATCTAACGCACCTCGATGCAAATAAATAACATTAGGATATAATTGCATTATTGCACCTAGTCTAAGAGAGGTGTCATAAACCGATAAAGGACCAAAGAACGGTGCTTTTAAAACATAAATCATCGTAAATATTTCATCAAAGGTCTTACGCTTCATTAACTCCTTGATAATTTCCGGTTTAAGTAACTCTTCTTCCATTTCCTCCAACGTCTTTTTAGGGATACGGTATTGATGAGAGTCTCTTTTTAATTTCGGTTCTTTACCCCAAACAGCATCCCTTATTAAATCCTCCAATGGCTTTGACTGATTTCTAAAATCGCTTAATTTCCACTCTTCATGTTTTTCGAAATTTCTTTTGTAAAGCGCTACTAACTCTTGTAACTGTTCCATGGACATCCCCTTTTTTCTTTCGTATTAACCTTTATTCAATGATATGTGACAAAGATTACGAAAAGAAGACTTCATAGTTAAAACAATCCTTATTAAAAACTCTTAAAAAATATTAGAAGTTCATAAGGGTTATTAAAAAATAATAGAAAATAACATTACGACAAGGATAGTGAGTCCTTGATTATCTTAATTGCTTGGAGGAAATTAATATATGTCACAAAAGAAAAAAGGAAAGGTAATATCAGTTTTTTCGTCCAAAGGGGGTTGTGGTAAGTCGTTTTACTCAACCTATATCCCTCTTGGTATTTTAAAGATTAATCCAGAAGAGAAGATACTCATTTTAGATTTATGTAAAAATAGTTCAGTGGCCAAAGAATTTGGCATATCAGAAGTCATCAGTAATTCGGTATTCGATTGGTACTCTTCCAAAGGCCAGAAATTTAAAGAATGTGTTAAGAGGTTTGGCAACACCAACATCTATTATATGGCATCCAATAATGATGTCGATAAGTTAGTGGAGTGGACAAATGAAAACATAAGAGTAAATAGAGAGTATTTCTTGAGGAAGCTAATTGAGCCATTAAAAGATTATTTCGATTATATCTTCATTGATAACCATCCTTCTCAAAATGACGATAAGTCACTTTATTCTATTGTTGCTGCTGATACGATTGTTCTAGCTACAACAGCAGAATTGAGCTCTATGAATGCAACTATTCAGGATATTAACATGGTGAAAGAAGTTCAAGAGGCAGTTCCCCACTCGCTAAACTATTTTATAGCTACAAATAAAGTGGAGTTTAACAAAGGAGACAAAAAGCATATAGATACTTTTTATGACCAACTCATATATCAAGGAGTCAAGGCAGAGCAGTTGCTGCCACCAATTCGTTACGCAACTGCAATTAAAAGAAATAAACTATATCAAATATTTCAAGATAGTAAGCTGAGAGAAAATCGATACGTTAAAAACGTATTGAATGATGTCTTCGTGCACGCTAGGGAGGTAATGAGCTATGTCTGATGACTTTTTAAACTCAATAAATCTACCGAATGAAATAATAAATGGCACAAGTGACAAATCTAGTTCTACCGGACAATCATCGTTAGCGGTTCAGAGATTAAAAATTAACCAAACTAAAGAAAAAAACAATCCCCGCGGCTTGAAACCGGGTCCAAGAGTTATCAATCCCAAAAAAAGTACGTCTTTCTCGTTAGAAGTAGCGATTGTTGATGCGCTTGAGAGATATGTTATGAAGAATGGGATTTCTAAATCGCAGGTTGTAAAGCAAGCCATACAACAGTTTTTAGAGAACGATTTAAAAGTCGAAATATATTGGGATGATTTTAGAGAGAAGTATGAATAAGGATTTTTAATGTTAATCATTATTAGCAAATATTAGATTTTAATAAAAATTGTTAGGGGTTTTAATTCATGAAGCTTTCTAAAGTTCAAGAAGATACAATAAAAAGCTGGGCTAAACATATGTCGTTTGAAGAAGTAGAAAAGAAAGTTATGTTTTATAATGCTTTAATAGATAAA
This sequence comes from Bacillus sp. CGMCC 1.16541, assembly GCF_003184905.1. Classification (GTDB taxonomy): domain Bacteria; phylum Bacillota; class Bacilli; order Bacillales; family Bacillaceae_H; genus Priestia. Next base: position 10,561 of record NZ_QFRU01000042.1, on the reverse strand, counting down.
TATCAGAGAGAAGAGGGATTACCTGAATTTTATCTATATGAATTAGGTTATGAAAATAGCAACCCGAGCCAAGAAGTCGAAGGACTAAAGAGGTCTAGGTTTGTTATGGAACAAGTGATAGAGATAAAAAATAAGATGAAGCAGGTTTAATATGAGGAAGGTCCAGAGTTGATATAACTCTGGACCTATTTTCATTTAAGTTGATTGTTTAGTTTTCTTCTAGCTATCTTACGTAGTTTTTTGTTAAAGGCTATTAAAGCATCCTTTCTATTTATATTATTTTTGTTCTTTACAATTTCTTCTTTTTGGCTTTTAAAAGGCTCTCGAAGCTCCATTTTTTGAATGTTATTAAGAATATTATTCTCTTGTTCGAGCTTTTGCTCATATTCTAATTGCAATATTCGTTGCTCGCTTACTGATAAGTTAGCTTTAATAAACTCAACTGCTTTAAGCGAACCATAACTACCTACATACTTCCAATGATATTTTTGATTTTTTCTTGGAGACCTTTCTGATTTTGGCCGGTACTGCCAAGTATATAAGTATGCTCTTCCTCTTATCACTTTGATACATACGTTTTTGTGTTCAGAACGACCAAACATGGTAAATCACTCCTTGAGTTTTTGATATTTTAGCAGTGATTTGTCAAAAGTGTTAAAAAATCTGATTTTCTAATAATTAATACTGTGACAGTTACCGGGTAACAGTTACCTAGAAATTATGTGTAAATAAACTATCTATAAAATCTTTAAATTGCTTGTTCTTGCTGGTTTTTAACGGTTTTATAAATTTGAAATGTACAGTAGTTATGTCCCCTTGCTTTGCCTTGATTAAGGATACTAATTTAAGATTTTAATTGAAAAGTAGTAATAGAGGGGAGGAGCGATTTCTGTGACAAAGGTTAGCGGGATAAAGAGTAATGAGTATTATTCAGTTCAAACAGTAAATCCGTATAGGAAAATAGCTACTATTGAGAATTTTACTTGGTTTCCACTGTTTGATTTTAAACATGATTTTTCTTCTACAATGATTAAATCTGGAGTTTATGTGATTGGGTTGAAGTTCACTCCATACATGGAGCCACAACCAATTTATATAGGTTGTTCTAAAGATTTAGATGGTCGTATGGAACAACATAAAAGGTCCAATAGCATATCGAAATATCTCAAAGGCGTTTACCGTTTTTTCCCGAATGAATGCTTGTATGTAAGGTTTATACTGGTTGAAGGAAAAAGTAACTATAAAGCATTGGAAACGAGACTTATTGCTTCAACAATAGGCACACTTAACGTAATTGAGAGGGATAATGAAAGTATTGCTATATCTGAAGAGCGAGCTAGAGCATCACTGAATGAAATGGTGAAAGTCTACAGGCACCTTGTTCGTAAATATAGAGAGGATTTTTGTTGATAAAAGCGGATTACACATAATATCAATTATGTCTGCTTAGCAGCTAATAGGATGGTAAAATCATTTAGCTAAGTAGACATAACTTTATAAATACACACTGGTTTTTGAGTAGACATAACTTTTGGGGAGGGGAGAGCAATGCTAGAGAAGTTAGAGGGATTTAAAATCTATTTGGAGAAGCAAAGAAATTCAAACCATACAATCTCTTCGTATACTCGAAGTATACTCCAATATAATAGATGGTTTACTGGGAAATTTGGAAAGGAATTGAAGACGTTACACAAAGAAAATATAAATGATTATATTGATACCATGAAAAAGGAGCGCAAGGCTAATGGCGAACTTTTATCGGCAAAAACAGTAAACCAACGATTAAATGGATTACGAGCCTTTAATAAATTTTTAATTGAAGACGGTCAAATGAAGGAAGAAGTTATCGAGCGGAATATGTTTAATAAAATTCAACAACAAATAGCATCGCCATCAAAATTTTCAAAACAAGAAGTTGACCGTTTCTTTCAAGTAATATTAGAAAGCAAAGAAGAAATGGGTGAGCGAGAGAGCTATCGCGATTATGCACTAGCCAAATTAATGGCCCTGAGTGGCTGTAGGATATCGGAAGCATTATCAATTCTACAAGAAGATGTTCATTTGGATGCAAGGGAAATATTAATTAGGCATGGTAAGGGAAATAAGAGTAGAACTGTATTAATTAGCAAAAATCTTCAGCGGGTTCTATCTAGATATATTTATGGAATTAGAGACCAATATAGGCTGCATGAAGTAAGCCCATATCTATTTGTCAGTAACCGGAGTAGGAGTTTATCCAGAAATACAATAAATAAGTCTTTTAAGAAGTATAGTGAACTTGCTCTATTGTCAGAAGTGTTGTCTCCGCATGATTTAAGACATTATTTTTGTAGCGAGTGTATAAAAAATGGGCTTGGAATTCATGAGGTAGCAAATTTGGCTGGTCATTCTAGTATTCAGACAACTAGCCTATATACGAATACTAGCAGAAAGACAATGTTAGAAAAGTTAGAAGGTTTATGAAATTAACTGTCATATTCTATAGAATTGTGTATAATATTGGTAGATTAAATCATCATGTTAAAACTACAAGTTATGTTTGCCCATACTTGTGGTTTTTTTTTGGAGGTTAAGATGAGCAAAGGAACAGATGGTGGTTATTATGCACTTAAAGGTTTTATATATCAATTCGACACCACAATATTAGAAATACTCGGTAATCCCAAAAAACAAATTTATTTTGAAAACCAACAAGATATTAATTATGAAGCTTATGTAATTCAAGTGAAACATAAAGAGACTCAAAATTTTAAGAACAGTTTAATAAAAAAACCTGTAATCCAACTTTTGGAAGAATTTAAGTCGGATAATACCAAAAATTTTGCACTTTATTGCCACTTTAAAGATAAAAGTCCAGAAGAAAAAAGTTTAAGCAGTAGTGAACTTGATAAAATATTGGGGATAAACAAAGCCGACTATCCTAAGAGACTCAAAGAACTGTTCACAAATAATTTCAAGTTGAAATTTTGTTTAGATTACCAAATGCAATTTGAAGAAGTGATTTCTTCTATTAAGGACACTTATTCATTACAGAATGAAGATACTGCCTTGATTTACCATATGATAATACATTCGCACCTTTTAAAATCGGCTATAAAAGTAAAAGAAGAACGTTATATAAATAAATCTGATATTGATACATTATTCCAAAAAGCTAGTCAAGTAGTTTTTAAACAAGCTTACAAGTTTCATTTAACCAAAGAAAAATATGAAAGAGTTATAAAAAGACAATATTTCACACCTAAAAGTCATAGCAGAGTGGCAAGAGAAAGAATGTTTATTATAGATTGCCAAGACCCCAATTTAAATAACTTAATAAACATTTTATACATAATTGCTGAGAAGTATTATAAAGCTCCAATAGCTCCTTATGTATGTTTCAGAAACTTATCAGACATTCAATTCATATCATTAAAGAAACAACTGAAAGAAGAAAAGGGCCCTTTATTTTTTAATGACGGTACTTTCTTTTCAGATGATGAATTTGACATAGATTTATTTACTTCACGCAATAAAGTTACTGATAATATAACTCAGCTAAAGATATTGAGAGATATAAATCTACATTCAGTAATAGAATACGTTGAATTTAGAGATACATACGAATTTTTCGTTCAGCAACCTTTTAATTTAGATATAGACGGAAATAATCAAATTCAAATCTCGAATATAGAACAAATAATAAATATGATTGGTTAGGAGTGTAAGATGAATACTTTAAATGATGTAGCGAAAGTTATTTCAGTTTTACCTAACAAAATTAAAGTTGAAGTATATGATTTAGATGCTTTTCATAGAGTTGATACTGAAAGGATATCCATAGGCTCCTATTTAAGAGTTTCTGATGAGAAGGATTGCTCTTTAATAGCAATGGTAGAAAACTTTACTATTGAAGAGAATACTTTAAATCCTCACCAGCCGAAATATGTAATTGAAGGTACACCTATGGGCTTTTTAGACTTTGAGGGTGTGTTTCACAGGGGAAACCATACTTTAACTATCCCTCCAACAGGCGTTGAATTAGCGAGAAAAGGAGAAATACAAAAAATATATGAGAACACAAAAGAGGAAGCAAGATTTTGTTTTGCGAAGTTAAAACAAGATGAGCTCACAACTGTTCCAGTAGATGGAAACAAATTTTTTAATAAGCATATAGCAGTAGTAGGTTCAACGGGTTCAGGGAAGTCTAATACGGTAGCCAAGATTATTCAGGAGGCAATAACGGCGAAACACTCAGAGTATAGTGAATTGAATAATTCTCATATTGTAATTTTTGATATTCATTCAGAATACAAGTCAGCTTTTCCATCAGCTAATTATATTGATGTTGAAAATTTATTTTTACCTTACTGGTTAATGAATGGAGAGGAATTAGAAGATTTATTTATTGAAACTGGTGATAACAATGCTTATAATCAAGTGTCGTTATTGAGAGATATTATTACTGAGAATAAGAAATTTCATAATGATAATAATGAGAAAATCAGCTTTGATAGCCCTGTACCATTTTCAATAGACGAAGTTATTAGGTGTATAAAGAACTTAACTAACGAAACAACCGACTATAACGATGCCTCTAAAATAACTCTTAAAACTGGAGAAAACGAAATAGAAGAATTAAAAAATAATAGTGAAAAGTATAAATATTACTTTACTAAAGCGATTAAATTTCAAGAGGTTAAAACAAAAAGTGCTTCAAGAGGAACATATAATGATAGTGATAGAAAATTAGATAAAATGATTTCTAGGATGAGTAGCAAGGTCAAAGATAATCGTCTAAATTTTTTATCATTAGGGGACAACTTGCAAAAATTCAAAGTTCCATTTTTAGATGTCCTAGAGAGTATATTAGGCTATAAAAATGATAAAAAAGCAAATGTAACTATAATAGATATAAGTGGTGTCCCATTTGAAGTATTAAATATTACCGTTTCGTTAGTATCTAGGCTTTTATTTGAGTATGGTTACTATTTTAAGCAATTTTACGATGAGCGTATAAATGAATTAACTAATGAAGAGGATTATTTGCCATTATTAATCGTTTACGAAGAAGCTCATAAATATGTTCCAAAAAACAATGCTGCAAAATATAAATCCTCCAGAACTGCAATTGAAAGAATAGCAAAAGAAGGTAGAAAATATGGTGTTACAGCAATGATAGTTAGCCAAAGACCATCGGAAATTTCTGAGACAATATTTTCACAATGTAGTAACTTCATTGCAATGAGGTTGACTAATCCGGAGGACCAGAATTATATTAAAAGGCTTTTGCCAGATAGTTTAGAGTCGTTAACTGCGTCTATATCAACGTTACAACGTGGACAAGCTGTACTTACTGGAGAAGCAATAATCATGCCATCTTTAGTTATGATTGACCCATGTATCAATAAACCTTCTTCAAATGACATTAATTATTTAGAAGAATGGAAGAAGCCATGGACTAATGCGCAGTTACCAACTATAGCTGAGAGGTGGAATAAAAAAAGTTAATGGTAAATACTAAAAGCGGGACGCTGGAGCTCAGTTTGTACCTGCTTTTATCGAATAGTTTTGCGACTTTAAAACTAACCTTTTTCAATTACAGAAAATAGGTAATTATCCTAAGCAAGACTGGTACATGCGTATTTTTTTATATTTTTATATACCCCGTACCCAAACAAGGCACGTGGAGAGTGTGACGAAGTTAGTGTTGAAATGTGACCCACTAATTCTCTCTTCCGAAACAAAATAAACATTTCCGATTTTCGTTAAAAAGGAAGAGGGAAGTTTTCGTAAAAAATCAGGGCAAATCCTTGTGGGACTTGCCTTTTTACGTTTTCATTTTCGGAAAACTTTATTTTAACTTGAGAAAAAGCGTGAAAAAATGAGTGAAAAAAACGGGAAAAAACGCTTGTTTTTGAGTGGGAAATGAGTGAAAAACGGTGATTTTCGGAAAACTTTATTATGAAAGCAAACGGTGGAATGCGGGTTTGAGGGAGAGGTTTTCGGAAGAGTTTATTTTTAATGCACATAGTATAAACAAAAAATGGAGCGAAAACTTAAATGTTTTTGCTCCATTTTTGTTAAGGGTTAAGGGGAATTTTGATTCATCATTAGCATTAGTTTGAACATTGTTAATAAAATGAAATTAGTTAAATTTTAGGTGATAATAATGTTAATATGTATTAGAGAAGGTGATTACAATTGTCAATCTATAAAAATATCTTTCATTACTATCGGGGACACACGAAAAAAGGTTCTCAGGAAACGAAACAATTACAAATAGAAAACAATACAACAAAGGCATTTCTTAATGTCTTGCAACATGCCTCACCTTTATTAACTGATCGATTTATTAAATGGTTAGGATTATGTGTAGAAGATGAACATTATGAATTCATGTATCAAGTATCAAATGAGTTACATCGCAGAACTAAACAGGCAGTGGTTATTGGAATTGCTGAAACTGAGAAGGTTATAGATAATCAACAAGGTAGAAAGTATTACATCCCTGATGGAGCTATTCTTTCAGCCTCAATTTCGATGTTAATTGAAACAAAAATTGGGTTAAATTCCTATTTAGATGTTAATCAGCTTGAAGGGCATAAAAGTAGATTTGCTATTGATCAGGAAGTAGGAGAAAATGTTATTCTTACCTGGGCTCAAGTTAGAGAATTTTTTCGTGAACAACAACCAGATTTCTTACAGTGCAATGATATTAAAACGTGTTTTCTATTAGAACAATTTGAAGAATATTGTGCAATCAATTGTATAGGTAGCCCTAAAACGAAGGAATACTTTTTCTTACAATTTGAGAAGGTTAAAGCTCAAGAATTAGCAAGGAAGATACATGATTATTTATGGAATGAATCAGGATATATCGACCTTCAAGATGCTGAAACGAATGATGGGATAGGGTATAAAAGAACAGGTAAGCCCAAATTTGCTACGTTAACTACACAAAGACAACGATGTTTAATCTTACACATCGGTAAAAAGAATAAACGTTTGGGGTTAAGTGTTCAAGAAGAAATTGATAACTTGTTGGGGAGAAATTTTGAAAGGAAAGAATATGAAATTGAAAAGTATCCTCACGAAGCCTACATACGTTTAGAGTGGGTGGATGACTTTGAACAGATTCGACCATATATTGATTTAGCGTATAAGTTGAGGTAGGTAGCAATAAAAGGGTGGTTGTGAAAAATGGATTTAAAAGAACAAATCAAGCAATTTGAAGACGGTTTTGATGATGGGGTTTACGCTGTTCCAGGAGAGTATAAAGTAAAGGTTAGGGCGTTGTATGAGTATTGTAAGAAAAATAATCTAAGCCCAAATGATTTATCGAAAGAGCAATTAGAGAAGTTTGTTGAAAAGCGTTCGTAGATAAGGGAAGTGGAAAATCATACACTTCCCCTCAATCTTTTAATCTAATATTCTATTGAGTTTACACAATAACACGATTGCATCAGATAATGATGAGAAGGAAAAATGTTCTTTCAGTGCTCAATTTCCTTTGTTACTACTTCGCTTCTTGTATCAACCTTTCCAACTCTTTTTCAGCTATCTTCTGTAATTCCCTTTGAAATTCTCAGAGTTCCAAATGTATAAAGGATCTTTACCTGCTACACGAGCAATTTCAGTAGCAATTTCAAACGCATGATCCCTTAATTCTTTTTGGGCAATGGTCATATAAATCTCTCCTCATAAAATGCGAACATAAATTCTTTTATTATATGGTACTAATCTATGTAATTGTGTCAATGAACTCACCTTACTCACTTAGCGGAATCAGCATCTAATAAAGGCATCGATGGGTACTTTAGATCGGGCTCTTTATCAGGACAGAGTGTAAACATCAAATTCTATACAAAGAATGAGAGATTATTAGATATAGCACCTAATTTTCTGCCCGACTATCATTTAGTCTTAACAGGTGATATGTATAATGCTTGTTGATCAAGAGGGATGGTAAAGCCCTGGTGCATATCATATGTTTACTTATTTGAATCTAAGAGGTTAATTGAGAAGTTACAAGAAAGAAAGTTGAAAATCTGTACAGCAACAAGCGTTGCTAAAATATTTTGGGAAACAGCAGAGGTTTATCCGAACCCAAAGAATGATAGTCTTATCCTAACCGTAGAACAAAAAGGATGGTTAAAGCTGTTTCAAATATAAATGAAAGGTTGGTTTGTTTGAAAGTAAATCCAGAATTATTAAGAGAGATGAAAAAGTTATTAGATCAATATATTAAGGAAGTAGAGGAAGCTAAGAAAAGTGGAGCATTAACCGAAAGTACGGCAAGAACATATTTACTCCACACATCAAATTTTATCAAGTGGTGCAATGGAAACTTTGTACCTGGTGGAAGAAATCAAAATCGTTAGGGGAAGTTCGTTAATGTTAGAAAAGTACTTCTAATCAATTTGAAAAAGGAGCACTTTTCAATAGTACAATAGCTTTTAAATTACTGAATCAGATAGATCAAATTCAAACGTTAATTCTTCACTTAAAACATCAATTGACTTATCACATAAATAAACCAACTTACTATCAATCTCAAAATATTGTTTAGCAAGGTAAAAGAAACGTAGCTGTGGTTCTCTTACTTTATCACTTTCCTTTTTAACTTCTGCAAAGAAACAAGTGTTTAAGTTAAAGACAAGAAGATCAGGGTTTTCAATGGAATAACCCTCTTTAGTCAGTTGTTGAACGATTTCCTTAAATTCTTTTAGTTTCCCTGGAGGTATAAGTGTGTCGATCATTTTGTTATATCGACTGAATTTTGATGTTTTAGATAATAGGTTAAAGTCATTGGTGAACACGTAATAACCTTGATTCCTAAAATACTTCTCAGCCATCCACTCACCAAAACCATAACCGTTGCTAATACCAGGGCCGTCCCAATCTAACATAAAGGATGGGACTATATTGGGATTTCTTTCCTTCCATTGTTGCAACCATTCTTTTTTATAGGGTATTGTGATTTGCTCTATTTTTATCGCTTTCATATCTATTCCTCTTAACTTAAGTCGTAACTACGCACAATTAGTTTCTTTGCTTTTTCCATATCTTCTTCATTTTGAATAGTTACTTCTAAATCACCTGTGCCATAATGTCCGATGTTTCGAACATCACGACTAAAACCTTCCTCTAAGGCTATTTCATCAGGATTCACTTTAAGATAAGCGAGTAGCTTTTGCTTCCCTGGAATTACCTCAACACAAGCAAAATTCTTAATTCTCTTGAAGGCAAAATAATGTTTTAAAGTTTTCATTTGGACATCATCACCGAGGGCTAACATAAATGATCGTAAATGCTCAAAAAGGTCTGTAAGGTCAGTATTTGCTTTATCTAATAATTCTGATGCTGTTTTACTTTTACCACCTTTTTTACCGACAGAGCTGTCTAATTCAATATGTTCATTACCTTGTGCGGTTGTTGCGTTCACTAAATCTAACATGAAGAGTGAATCTCCGTACTTTTTATATTGATACAGCTCGATATTGCGATTGATTTGTTGAACGGCATGACTATCGTATTTGGTAAAGCTACCTGCTATACATAAGAGGCGTGGACTACTCCAATCGATATTATCTGAAACATCTTTACCGAAAGTTTCAAGTACCAATAGTGTAAATTCACCCTTATGGTCAAGAAGCCAATCTAAATAGAAAAGACCTTGGTTAATGACGTTTTCGTTCATAGAACGTTTATATTCAATAATGACGGGACAATTATTTTCATCTAATCCTAAAGTGTCAATTCTACCAGCATGAGTTTTTCCTGTGCTGTATTCACTTGCAAGAAATCGAACACCCAGAAACGCATCTAAATGTTTTTCGATTAACGTTTGCAATGATTTTTCAATTGTCACAGCACTTCCAATTAACTCTTCAACTGTATCCTGGTTGATAGAAAAAAGTTTAATGTCACCCATATGCTCAACCCCTAAATATTTTTCATTGTCTTTAGACAATTATATCCTATATTTTACAAAAACGAAAAAAGGTAATGGGGATTTAACAATTCAATCTATCCTGCTTTTTAATAAAGTTAGTTTCTTAACTCTACTTAATCAAACTTATGTTCCTTATAACTAATAATCTTGATCATGCTATATGCAAGACTTTCATATAAACTGCATATGCCGTATCTTATAAGCTCAAGAACCGTACCATTTTTATGAATATCGTTCATGTATTTTACAGAAAATGGACATAACGTATATGAAAAATATGCATATAACTTATAGAACTTATTCATAGAACTACCACATTCACATAACTGAAATGCCGAATTTGAGAAGTTGTTACTATCAAATACTCCTGTTTTTAAGTTATAAAATCACTCTACTAATCTATAATATAAAGATTTTTAATCAAAAAGGATTTCCATAATGGAAAAAGTAGAACAGGAGTGATTGAAATGGGAAAAGGCAGAAAACAAATGCCAGCTGAGTTTGGTAAATTGATTCGTAGGTTAAGAGAAGAAAAGGGCTATAGCTTAGAGCAACTATCTAAAAAAGTATATATAAATGATTTTCTTTTTCGACATTTGACCTAGTGAATCCCTAAGCGTTGTA
>NZ_QFRU01000041.1 GCF_003184905.1 Bacillus sp. CGMCC 1.16541 | reverse complement strand
AGTTTAAAACTTAATTAACGTTGACGTTTGTCGCTTTGTTCAGTTTTCAAAGAACTCCGCCGCCTCTTTAGGCGACTTTATTATCTTAACATCTATTCTTTTTCATGTCAACAACTTTTTTGAGTTATTTTTGAAAGAATTTGATGTTGTCTTAAGGACGAATATAAATATATCATCATTTTAAATAGGGGTCAATTGTTTTTTAACTAAAAACAAAAAAAGTTTTCCTAAAAGGAAAACTCTCTATAAAATGAAGTTGTTAATAATAATTAAAGCGACTAATCCTGGTATTCCTAGTATACCAGAGACTGCAGTCGTTACGATATTAATTGGAACGTGGATATCCATTTGAACACCAATGACGTTTACAAAGAATAGAAGCAACGCACCTATAACTAACTTTATAGACCCTTGTCCTAACAAACGCAATAATTTATTTGTTGTGCCTCCCGCTACTAATAACAAAAGAATGAGTCCCCCAAGTATAGGGATTACAATGATTGGCTCAAGCAAACTAATACCCCCCTTTTCTTTCTTCTATAACTATATGTATGTCCAAGCTATGAAAATCATAACTGTACTAATATAAAAATCGGAAGACCTTTAAGGTCTTCCGATTTTTATATTTCGATACTTTGCTTCTTTTAATAAGTAAAGGTATTTTGCTTTTGCTATCTTTCCACTCACAATGACTTCGTCTGACGGATCTACACTTCGATTGATTATATCTGTCTTCTTTGACCAATCGTCCTTAGCTTGTATAAATGTCTCAAGTAATTGAGCATCAAATTCTTTTCGTAGCCAACCTTTTCTTTTAAAAAACATTATAGACTTACCTCGTTCAATATTTTCTTATACTTCTCGTCTTCCCTCTAACGCTTTAGATAAAGTTACTTCGTCTGCATATTCTAGGTCTCCACCTACAGGTAAGCCGTGAGCAATCCTCGTAATTTTAATTCCCGTAGGTTTAAGTAAACGCGAGATGTACATTGCAGTTGCTTCACCTTCAATATTAGGGTTTGTGGCTAAGATAACTTCTTCAATCTCATCATCTTGCAACCTCTTCAATAATTCAGGCACCTTAATATCTTCTGGTCCTATCCCTTCCATTGGAGAAATGGCACCATGTAAAACATGATATAGTCCGTTATACTCTTTCATCTTTTCCATTGCAATAACATCTTTTGGATCTTGTACTACACAAACAACACTACGATCTCTGCGTTGGTCTTCACAGATATAACAAGGGTCTTGATCTGTAATATGTCCACATACTGAACAATACGTTAAATTTCGCTTTGCATTCACTAAAGCTTTCGCAAAGTCTAGTACGGGTTCTTCTTTCATTGTTAGTACAAAAAAAGCCAGGCGAACCGCCGTTTTAGGACCGATTCCTGGCAATTTCATAAAGCTATCAATGAGCTTTGATATAGGTTCTGGATAACGCATTTAGTAGAATCCCTATTAAAACCCAGGGATATTTAACCCTTTTGTAAATTGACCCATTGTATTGTTTGTTAATTCATCAATTTTCTTTAACGCATCGTTTGTTGCAGCTAAAACAAGATCTTGTAACATTTCGATGTCTTCTGGATCTACTACTTCTTCTTTAATGTTAACTTCTAATACTTCTTTATTACCGTTCATCAGAACTGTAACCATTCCACCACCAGCAGTACCTTCTATTTTTTGATCCGCTAGTTCTTCTTGTGCTTTCTGCATATCTTTTTGCATCTTTTGCATTTGCTTCATCATCTTTTGCATATTTCCCATTCCACGCATCATAATCCTATTCCTCCTATCATTTAATCCTGTATTTCAATAAGATCTGCACCAAACAGTTTCTGAGCTTCTGTGATTAGAGGATCCTCTTCTTGCACAGACTCTTCCTCTTCTCCGCGTTGTCCACGTATAAACTCTTCTCTTACTTTATCCCATTCTGTCTCAGGGATTGCAACCATCTCTCGTTTGCTGCCAATTAAAGTATATAAGATATTCTCCAAATTATCACGTACATTGTTGTTATTTTCAGAAGCCATCTTGCAATGAATTTCATACTTAAACTTTAACACAAACGATGTTTGCGATGATGCCACCGGTTCACTATTTTGTAAAAGTGCCGCATGAGAAGCTTTGTTTTGTTGCTTTAATGTCTCTAATACATTTCCCCAATTTCGTTTTAAATCTTCTAAATCTTTACGAGAGGCATTTTTTAAGATTTCATTAATTCTTCCAGTTGGTGTCTTATACGTACTTCTTCCTTGTCTTGCAGGCTTACGTTCTTGAGTAGCTGTTTCTTGAGTATTTGCTTGTACTGTTATCCCTTGTTCTCGTAACTGATTGATTTGAGCTTCTAGCTGACTAATTTTTTGGATTAAATCTTGATTAGAAACACCGCTATCCGTCGTAATCGATCGATGAACCTGACACGCTTTTACAAGTCCCACTTCTAATAAGACCCTTGGGTGATTAGTCCATTTCATCTCCTGTTGCGTTTCATTTAATTGATGAATAATCTCATAAATTGAGGCTGTATGAATGTTCTCACTCAATTGTTGAAACTCTTCATTAACAATTGCTTTTTCTAGTAAATGAACGTTTTCATTTGATGTTTGATAGAGGAGTAAATCTCGGTAGTAAAAGATAATATCCTCTACAAACCTAGACGGATCTTTTCCACCTCTAATTAATTGCTCTACGCTTGCTAACGCTTTGACCACATCTTTTTCGTAAATAGCCCGTACAATACGTAGTAAAAACTCTTGTGAAACAGCTCCAGTAATGGAGAGAACATCTTCTAAGGACACTATGTCATCACTGTAAGAAATAGCTTGGTCTAACAAGCTTAACGCATCCCTCATTCCACCTTCAGATGCTTTAGCTACTTCATACAAGGCCGTTTCCTCAATCTCAACACTTTCTGATGATAGTACTTCTTTCATTCGATAAACAATATCGTCATTTGAAATACGTTTAAAGTCAAACCGTTGGCACCTAGAGATAATCGTAAGTGGTATTTTATGCGGTTCGGTCGTGGCAAGAATAAAAATAACATGTGGAGGTGGCTCTTCCAATGTTTTTAGTAAGGCATTAAAGGCTCCAATAGAAAGCATATGAACTTCATCAATAATATACACTTTATAACGCACAGCACTTGGTGCATATTTTACTTTATCTCTTATATCCCTTATTTCATCTACTCCATTGTTCGATGCTGCATCAATCTCAATCACATCTGAAATTGATCCGTCCATAATTCCAAGACAAGATGGACATTCGTTACACGGCTCAGCCGTTGGAGCTTTTTCACAGTTAACAGCTTTTGAAAGTATTTTAGCTGCTGTTGTTTTCCCAGTACCCCTCGGGCCAGAAAACAAATAAGCATGAGAAAATTTCTCTTGCGTCAGAGCATTTTGTAATGTTTGAATAATGTGTTTCTGTCCAACTACATCATTGAAGCTTTGGGGACGGTAGACACGATACAATGCTTGATACGCCACTATATTCCCTCCATTTTTCTTTTCATCGATCTTATTAGGTTAATTTTTATTATATCGTACTATAAAGTCATTTTCCAAAAAGTTTAACGAAGAAAAAAAGCCTACTCTTATATAGGAGTAGACTTTTAATAGCATATGTATAACTGCCGTGCACCTTCCGTCGATTAGCAACCCTAGGCGTTACTCAAGCAGTTAGCTCGGTTCAGGCTGCCCTATGGCACATGAGAGGTTCTGCTTACTGCTGCTTCCTTCCGGACCTGACAGGATTCACAGATTCCCATTGCATAGGACCCAAACGTCAACACCACTTACTTGAGGCAGACCCTAAAGTCCACTAACCTCTAGAAGGAATTCGGCCTCGCTAGAGCGGATTGCGAGTACAGGGCACCGCTACCTCCCCGCTTAGCACGGCAAAATTGAAACCAAATTGTTAGGCGTCATGTCCGACGCATTTATAAGTATACGTGTTTTCAATCAGAAATGCAACGTTTATCAGCTGTAAGTTATTGTAAAATGAAAACGTTCTACTTTTTCTTTTTTTTCATTCTTAGTGAACGAAAAAATTGAGTGAGTAATTCACCACACTCTTCTTCTAACACGCCACCTTGTACATTTGATTGGTGATTAAATTTTTCAAACGTTAACAAGTTCATTAAAGTACCTGCACAGCCACCTTTTGGATCATACGCACCGAATACGACTCGTTTAACACGAGATAACATAATTGCTCCTGCACACATCGGACAAGGTTCTAAGGTCACATACAATGTTGCCTCTTCTAAGCGCCATGTACCTAACTTTTTACACGCTTCATCAATAGCCAACAACTCTGCATGAGCAATGGAACGTTGCTCACTTTCCCTTAAGTTGTGTGCACTCGCAATCACCTCATCATTCCAAACGACGATTGCTCCAATCGGGACTTCCATAAGTGCTTCTGCTTTCTTTGCTTGTTCAATTGCTAAGCGCATATATTTTTCATCTTGTATCAACTTTCATCCAACCTTACATTTTATTTTCAAATATTCTTTTCTAGATTGAGCCACAATAAATGAGACATTTTTTCTTTATAAAAGGAGTAGAAGCTGTGAACGATTCTAAGACCGCCCTCATTATTATTGATATGATTAATGATTTTCAGTTTAATCACGGAAACATGTTAGCGAAACAAGCAAAAGTGATTGCTGCTAATATTCGTGAACTAAAACAATTTTTAATGAGTAAAGGTGTACCTATCATTTATGTAAATGATCACTATCAACTGTGGAAGGCTGACTTACAGAAAATCATTTCTCATTGTACCAATGAAAAAAGCAGCCCCATTCTCCAATGCATACAGCCACAAGAAAACGATTATTTTTTAATCAAACCAAAACACTCCATTTTTTATGGTACAGCTCTTAACATGTTGTTAGCCGAATTAAATGTTGAAACTCTTATCTTATGCGGGGTAGCCGGAAACATTTGTGTCCTTTTTTCAGCTAATGATGCATATATGAGAGAGTATCGTTTAATTGTCCCTTCTGATTGTATCGCATCTAACGTTATTGAGGATAATGAATTTGCTTTAAAAATGATGCGAAATGTACTAAAAGCAGATACCTCTCCTTATAAAGAATACATGAAATGATTCATGCTACCTTCCCTTCAATCATAAGATGGTAATAAAAAGATGGGAGGGTTACATAGATGCAGATCCAAATTGTCAAACAAGGTGATAGTATTTACCAGCTTGCTCAAGCTTACGGTATTTCACCTAATGAAATTAGTAGTATTAATCAATTACCAAATCCTAATCAACTTGTTATTGGGCAAGCATTGCTCATTCCAATTGAAGGAAGACTTTATACCGTTCAGCAAGGAGATACCTTATGGAAAGTAGGCCGAAAATTAGGCGTTAGTTATCAAGCCATCGCAAATGCGAATAATATTCCTGTCACACAGCCATTACGTGCTGGTACACGGCTTTATATTCCTCCTCAACCAAAGCGTGATGCAGAGTTTTTAGGATATGTCGAGACAAGTAATCGTACCATTACGCCTGAAACCGAAAAACTGATTCGTAGCAACGCAAAATTTCTGACGTATTTAGGTCCTGCGAATTTTGAAGTACAGAGGGATGGCTCAATTAAAGAACCTCCATTAAATAGTCTAGGAGAGATTGCAAAAGAAAATGACGTCGTTTATATGATGGTGTTAGCTAATATTGAAGAGGATGGTTTTAGTGACGAACTTGGTCGTATTATTTTAAATGATCAAAACGTCCAAAACAAATTAATCGATAATATTGTTTCAAAAGCAAAGGAAAAGAATTTTCGAGACGTCCATATTGACTTTGAATTTTTGCGCCCTGAAGATAAAGATGCTTATCTCGCCTTTTTAAAGAAAACAAAGGACCGACTATCTAAAGAAAACATTTTAATGTCTGTTGCGTTAGCTCCTAAAACAAGTCGTGATCAAAAAGGAAAATGGTATGAAGCTCATGACTACAAAGGCATTGGAGAAATCGCAAATTTTGTCGTTCCAATGACTTACGAATGGGGGTACAGCGGAGGCCCACCAATGGCCGTTTCCCCTATCGATCAAGTGCGAAAGGTATTGGAATATGCTGTATCAGAAATACCTCCTTCTAAAATTATTATGGGGCAAAACTTATATGGTTATGATTGGACATTACCTTTTAAACCTGGTGGAGAGTTTGCAAAGGCAATTAGTGCACAACGCGCCATTGAAATTGCGTACAAATATAACGCAGCCATTCAATACGATCAAAAAGCACAAGCCCCTTATTTTCGTTATATAGACGAACAAGGTAAAACACATGAAGTATGGTTTGAAGATGCAAGGTCGATTCAAGCTAAGTTCAATTTACTAAAAGAACTAGGATTGCGTGGAATGGCTTACTGGAAGCTAGGACTTCCATTTCCTCAAAACTGGTTATTAATTGAAGATAACTTTAATGTAACAAAGAAAACTAGCACCTAATGGGCTAGTTTTCTTTTGTTTATTTCTTGATAACTGATTGAGAGTTATTGTTGGAATTTCCAATGATCCTTGCGTTCTTTTTTCTTCTTTTTCTCCCCTTACACGTTTTCTCTATGTTAAAATGAATTTTGTCTGTTTTTTGATACGAGCGTTCATATAAAAGGAGGAACTTAAAGTGGGAGAAACACCTTTTATTACGGTAGAAGGACCGATTGGTGTTGGGAAGACCTCTCTAACCAAGGCGATTGCTGAACACTTTCAATTTCACATACTAAAAGAAATTGTCGATGAAAATCCGTTTTTAGGTAAATTCTATAAAGATATAAACGAGTGGAGTTTCCAAACGGAAATGTTCTTTCTATGCAATCGATTTAAGCAACTTGAAGACATTAATCATTTATATTTAACACATAAAAAGCCCGTTGTAGCTGATTATCATATTATGAAGAATATGATTTTTGCTGCTCGAACATTAAAAGATGAGCAATACCGCAAATATGTGCAAATTTATCATATCTTAACATCTGATATGCCAAACCCTAATGTTGTCATTTACCTTAATGCTAGTTTAGATACATTGTTAAAGAGAATTAAGTTACGTGACAGAGAAGTTGAAAAGGATATGGACCCAGCTTACTTACTTCAATTAAAAAAAGATTATGAATCCGCCATTGCACAATTTGAGAAAGATCATCCTGATGTAACGGTCTTACGTTTCAATGGGGACGAGTTAGACTTTGTTCAAAACCCTGAACACTTAACGTTTATCTTAAATAAAATTGAAGAAACTATTCTTAGAAGGAGTTAACACTCATGAACTTGCGTAAAAAATATAACATTCCTAACGATGCTGTTCTAACGATTGCTGGAACGGTAGGTGTGGGAAAATCAACAATGACAAAAGCGTTAGCAGATGCTTTAGGTTTTCGCACGTCATTTGAGAAGGTAGATACAAACCCGTATCTTGATAAGTTTTATGCTGATTTCGAACGATGGAGCTTTCATTTACAGGTTTACTTCTTAGCCGAGCGCTTTAAAGAACAAAAGAAAATCTTTGAATATGGCGGAGGTTTCATTCAAGATCGTTCCATTTACGAAGATACAGGTATTTTTGCCAAAATGCATTTTGAAAAAGGCACCATGTCTCAAACGGACTATGAAACGTACACAAGTTTATTTGATGCCATGGTTATGACACCTTATTTTCCGCATCCAGATTTAGTGATTTATTTGGAAGGAAGTTTTGAAGATATCGTTGATCGTATTCAAGAGCGCGGACGTCCAATGGAACAACAAACACCGATTGAATACTGGAAAGAGATGCACAAACGTTATGAGACATGGATCAATAACTTTAATGCTTGCCCTGTTTTACGCTTAAATATTAACGAGTACGATATTGTAGAAGATGAAAATTCGATTGAACCAATCGTTGAAAAGATTTCCCGTTTTCTGCATCATAGCGAAAAGTTAAAGAGAAGAAATGTTCCATCTATATAAAATAACCCCCTCTCAAAACAGGAGGGGTTATTTTATATAGAGAATAAAAAAAACCGTTACACAAGTGTAACGGTTTTTCAATCTCCAATGTTTATGCGCTAGGTTAATTAAATTAATTATGGCGGAGGAAGAGGGATTCGAACCCCCGCGGGCTTTAACACCCCTGTCGGTTTTCAAGACCGATCCCTTCAGCCGGACTTGGGTATTCCTCCGTTTCGACATGATTAAATATATCATATAAAAAAAAGAGAGTCAACAACTTTCAGTAACTTTTTTTATTTTTTCTTCACAAGGAGAAGTTTCTCCTTGTGAAGAAAGTGTCGTTACTTCGTAATAATCTCTTTGTTACCCATGTACGGACGTAAAACTTCTGGAATTACAATTGAGCCGTCTTCTTGTTGGTAATTTTCTAAGATGGCTGCTACTGTACGTCCAATCGCTAAACCTGAACCATTTAATGTGTGTACATGTTCAGGCTTTGCTTTTGCTTCACGACGGAAGCGAATGTTCGCACGACGAGCTTGGAACCCTTCAAAGTTAGAACAAGATGAAATTTCACGATACGTGCCGTAACTTGGAATCCATACTTCAATGTCATATTTTTTCGCTGCAGTAAACCCTAAATCTGCTGTACACATGCTCATTACACGATAAGGCAACCCTAAAAGTTGAAGCACTTTCTCCGCATGACCTGTTAGCTTTTCTAATTCTTCATAAGAATCTTCAGGTTTTACAAAACGAACAAGCTCGACTTTATTAAACTGATGTTGACGAATTAATCCTCGTGTATCTCGACCTGCTGATCCAGCTTCTGAGCGGAAACATGCACTGTATGCTGTGTAAGCGATTGGTAATTGATCACCATTTAAAATCTCATCACGGTGAAAGTTTGTCACAGGTACTTCTGCTGTTGGTACTAAGAAATAGTCTTCTTCTTTAATCTTAAATGCATCTTCTTCAAACTTTGGCAATTGACCTGTACCTGTCATGCTCGTACGATTCACCATATAAGGAGGTAACATTTCTTCATATCCATGCTCATCCATATGTAAATCCATCATAAAGTTAATGAGCGCTCGTTCTAAGCGTGCACCTAAGCCTTTGTAGAACACAAAGCGGCTACCTGTTACTTTTGCAGCTCGTTCAAAATCGACGATATTAAGATCTGTTGCTAAATCCCAGTGTGGTTTCGGTTCGAATGAAAACTCCGGAAGCTCTCCCCATTTTCTTGCTTCTACATTATCATCCTCTGTTTCACCTACGGGCACACTTTCATGTGGGATATTAGGGATTGATAATAATAACATTTCTAGCGATTCTTCCACTGTACGAAGTTCGTCATCTAACTCTTTTACACGATCTCCTACTTGTCTCATCTCTGCAATTAGATGATCTGCATCTTGTTTTTCACGCTTCATCATAGCGATTTGTTGTGATACTTCATTTCTCTTGCTTTTTAACTCTTCTGTCTGAACAATAAGTTCACGACGCTTTGCATCTAATTCTTCAAATTTGCTTAAATCCGTTAAATCCTCACCACGATGCTTAAGCTTTTCTTTTACTTCTTCAAAGTTTGCACGTAGGAATTTTAAATCTAACATGCTTTACGCCTCCTTTATTTTTCATGTCATTATAAAAATAGGCAAAACAAAAAACTCTCATCCCCTATGAAAAGGGACGAGAGTTACCCGCGTTGCCACCCTAATTGAAAGCATACTCTTACAAATGCTTTCCACTTAAAAAGATAACGGCTAAGCCGAGATTACCTACTTTTATCTTGTTCAATAATCTACTCAGGGATGGATTCATAAGTGTCTTACGTCGATTTTCACCAGCCATCGACTCTCTATAGAAAAGACCTCCTATTACTAATTCCCTTCATCGTTTTCTCGTATTAACATTTCATAATAACCATAATGTACTATAAGTTTTCACAAGATGCAATGCTCTTATACAGCTTTTGATGTGACTTCTTCCACCATTTGCACAAAGTACTTTGTTAATCGCGTATCTTCTGTTAGCTCTGGATGAAATGAACAACCTAAAAACTGTCCTTGTCTAGCAGCAACAATACGTTCGTTATGAATAGATAACACTTCCACATCTGATCCTACTTCAACAATGTGTGGAGCACGAATAAAAACACCTATAAAGTCATCAGCAACATCTTGAATGTGTAAAGAAGCTTCAAAACTTTCACGTTGACGACCAAATGAATTTCGTTCCACTGTGATATCCATAACACCTAAATGTGGTTCACTATAACCAACAATATTTTTTGCTAGCAGGATTAAGCCCGCACACGTTCCAAACATTGGCTTACCATCGTTTGCAAATTGCAAAAGCGGCTCCATGAAATTGTATTTATCAATTAGACGGCGCATGGTTGTGCTTTCTCCGCCTGGTAAAATCAATCCATCTAAGTCTGCTAGTTGTTCTACTTTTTTTACGACAACGGCTTCAGCACCTACTTCTTCGATTGCACGTATATGCTCTCGTACAGCACCTTGTAATCCTAATACTCCGACTTTCACCATACTATTACATAACTCCTTATTAATTACCAACCACGATCTTGCATACGATTTTCTGGTAATAACGTTGAAATTTCAATACCTTTCATTGGATTACCTAACCCTTTAGAAAGCTTAGCAATTAATTCATAATCTTCATAATGAGTTGTTGCTTCAACAATTGCACGAGCAAATTTTTCTGGGTTTTCAGATTTGAAGATACCAGATCCTACAAATACACCATCTGCACCTAGTTGCATCATTAATGCTGCATCTGCTGGAGAAGCGACTCCACCTGCTGCAAAGTTTACAACTGGTAAGCGACCTTCACGTTTAATTTGTAGTAATAGTTCGTAAGGTGCACCTAATAGTTTTGCTTCTGTCATTAACTCATCTTCGTTCATCCCTACAACTTTACGCACTTGAGCATTAACTTTACGCATGTGTCGTACTGCTTCTACAATGTTTCCTGTACCTGGCTCTCCTTTTGTGCGAAGCATAGCAGCTCCTTCACCAATACGACGTGCTGCTTCACCTAAATCACGGCAACCACATACAAATGGTACAGTAAAGGTATTCTTGTTTAAATGGAACTCTTCATCAGCTGGTGTTAACACTTCACTCTCATCAATATAATCTACACCCATTGCTTCTAGTACACGCGCTTCAACAATGTGTCCGATACGTGCTTTTGCCATAACTGGAATTGATACAGCATTCATTACCTCTTCTACGATTGTTGGGTCAGCCATACGAGCTACTCCACCTGCTGCTCGAATGTCAGCTGGTACACGTTCTAGTGCCATAACAGCTACAGCACCTGCTGCTTCTGCAATTTTCGCTTGCTCTGCATTGACAACGTCCATGATGACGCCACCTTTTTGCATTTCTGCCATTCCACGTTTAACTCGATCAGTACCTGTAATGTTATTCATGTTTGCATTCCTCCTGTATAAAGTCTTGCACATAACGCGCAAGAATTATGTATAAAAAGATTCGAAACTTACTGTCTATTTTAACGCATTATTCAAAAAAATCCTATTAAAATTATGCTGATTGGTTTACTTATATTTTTAAAAAGAAAAAAGCCCTCATATTGAGAGCTTAAAACCAACCTTTTACTGTATCTGCTGCGCTTGACCAAATGTCTCCAAAGAAGCCACCTACACTGCGCATAGACAATACAAACCAATTTGCTTTTTCTACAGATTCAGCCGTTACCACTGGTACTTTTGCAGCCTTCTCACCTTCTTTAGTCAAATACCCTAAATCTTGGCCACCTTCGCTTGTTGCACTAACATACCCAACTGTTTTACCAGCTTTAAATGGTGCTGCAATTCTTTCTTTTTCATCTACTGCTTTTTTATCAAGCTCAAATGCTGTTTGATAGTTTTCTTTTTCCCCACGCTTCATTAACACTTTTAAAGGCTCTTTCGTATGAATATCTACTTGTTTTTCTTTCCCTTTTGCAACTGAAAGAGTTTTGTGACCTTTAATTTGTGATTCTTCTGGTAGTACTTCTTCTAATTGATAGTTGCTAAACGCATAGTCTAATAGTTTTTTTGTTTCTTGGAAACGAGCTTCAAATGAACGCTTGCCATTACTTTGTGCATTCATCACGACTGTAATGTATCGAACACCGTCACGCTCCGCCGTCCCTGTAAAGCAGTAACCAGCAAAGTCTGTATGACCCGTTTTCAAGCCATCTACACCTTCATATCCAAACACAAGCCCCGGTAACATCCAGTTCCAGTTATCCATTTGAATTTGATGATCAGTTCCTTCTCTAAATACTTTCTTAGGAGTCTTCGCTGCTTCTAATACTTCTGGGTAATCATTGATTAAGTAATAAGCAAGTTTTGCAGTAGCTTTCGCTGATAACACATTCTCGTCATTTGCTTCTGTGCCTTTTGGATGATCGCCCTTTAACAATGAGTTTGATAGTCCTGTGGAGTTTACAAACTTATAATCTTCTAATCCAAGCTCTCCAGCTTTATCATTCATCATTTTAACGAAGTTAGACTCTGAACCTGCTAATAACTCTGATAATGCAATAGTCGCTCCGTTAGCAGAATAAATCGCCATTGCTTCGTAAAGTTCTTTTACGTTATACTTTCCATTTTTTAAAAGTGGAACATTTGATAACCCACGATCTTGAGAAACTCGGTATGCATAGTCACTAATTGTTACTTCTTGTTCCCACGTGACTTTCTTTTCAGCAATTGCTTCTAACAATAAGTATTCTGTCATCATCTTCGTCATACTTGCAATGCCTAAAACCGTATCTGCATTCTTTTCATAAATAATTTTACCAGTCTCTGCTTCAATTAACATAGCCGCATCTGATTCAATGTTCAGATAGTTCTCTTCCGCCTGAGCCGATTGACCAAACGCTAGAAATGGAACTAGCAGTAACAACGCAACAAGGCTCGTCACTTTCTTATGTAGTCGCTTTTTCACTTTACACCCTCCATAAATAAACTCACATAAAAATTATTCTATCATAAACAATTTTAAAAAAATAGGTGAAGATGTACTGTTACTCATGTCCTTAGTAAGGTTTTATTTACCATAAAAAAAGCCATATAGCACCTGCTATATGACTTTTTTATTCAACATTAGCTCATTGAATAGTTAGGGGATTCTTTTGTAATCTGAACATCGTGTGGATGGCTCTCACGTAAACCTGCACCAGTCATTCGAACAAACTGTGATTCTTCTCTCAACTCTTGTAAGTTCTTTGTACCACAGTAGCCCATACCTGAGCGTAAGCCTCCAACTAATTGATAAATTGTATCGGCTAATGGTCCTTTATATGGTAAGCGACCTTCAATACCTTCTGGAACAAACTTTTTGTTATCTTCTTGGAAATAACGGTCTTTACTTCCTTGTTCCATTGCTCCAACAGAACCCATTCCTCTGTATACTTTAAATCGTCGCCCTTGGAAGATTTCTGTTTCACCTGGACTCTCAGACGTACCCGCTAATAAGCTACCTAACATAACAGTATGTCCACCTGCAGCTAATGCTTTTACAACATCACCTGAGTATTTAATTCCACCGTCAGCAATCACTGGAACACCATGTTTTCTTCCTTCTGTCGCACAATCGTAAACAGCTGTAATTTGCGGAACACCCACACCTGCTACTACACGTGTTGTACAAATAGATCCTGGACCAATTCCTACTTTTACAACATTTGCACCTGCTTCGATTAATGCTCTTGTCCCTTCTGCCGTTGCGACGTTTCCTGCAATAATGTTAAGTCCTGGGTACGTTTCACGAATTTGCTTTACTGTGTTTAATACACCTTGAGAATGACCATGAGCTGTATCAACAACAACAACATCTACTCCTGATTTAACAAGCTTGTCTACACGAACCATTGTATCAGCTGTTACTCCAACAGCCGCGCCTACTAAAAGTCGTCCAAGCTCATCTTTAGCCGCGTTAGGGAACTCAATTACTTTTTCAATGTCTTTAATGGTAATTAACCCTTTTAACACACCATTGTAATCAACTAAAGGTAATTTTTCGATTTTATACTTTTGTAAAATTTTCTCTGCTTCATCTAGTGTTGTTCCAACTGGAGCAGTAACGAGATCTTCTTTTGTCATTACTTCTGCTATCGCCATGGAATAGTCTTGAATAAATCTTAGATCACGATTTGTAAGGATTCCAACTAACTTTTGCTCTTCTGAATTGTTAACAATGGGTACACCTGAAATACGATATTTCCCCATTAAATGTTCCGCGTCAAATACCTGATGTTCTGGTGTGAGGAAAAACGGATCTGTAATAACACCACTTTCAGAACGTTTCACTTTATCTACGTGTTCTGCTTGTTGTTCGATCGACATGTTTTTGTGAATAACACCTAGTCCACCTTGTCTTGCCATCGCAATTGCCATTTCTGCTTCTGTTACAGTATCCATTCCTGCACTAATAAACGGAATCTTTAGTTTTAGCGTTGATGTTAACTCAACACTCATATCTACATCTTTTGGCAATACCTCAGACTTCGCTGGAACTAATAAAACATCATCAAATGTTAACCCTTCTTTTGCAAATTTAGTTTCCCACATTATAGAATCCTCCCTTAAGCGACAAAATATTATTAGTAGATTAACAATTGGTTATGTAACTGTCAACACACCAAAGATATATCAGATAATTCTAAAAACGAAAGGTGAAGTAAATGAAATCTAACCTACACATTTGGGATGAGTATATGTTGTTCTTTTCCTCTACTTATACTCAAAAATTTCTACACAATTGTTATGAAAGAGAAGAGGTTGAAAAAGCAGAACAAATTAGTTACGAAAATTGCTATCCCTTTATATATTATCTTGAGCATAGCAAAAATTATTACGATTTATCTCAAACATCTCCGTTAGCTATTAAGCCTGTTTTGTTATTTTACGGAATGTCCCAGCTTTTAAAAGCCTGTTTACTAACAGTTACTCCTGATTATCCGGAAAACACCTCGGTTTTAGCACACGGAGTGTCAGCACGCAAACGAAAAAAACAAGGCTATGATTTCTTAGATGACGAAGTAAAAATACAAAAAAACGGCTTATTTACTCATGTGAGTAGTAAAATGTTTCACATGAAACAGTTTGAAGGCAATAAATATTGTATGCGTTCATTGATGAAAACAATTCCTGAATTAACATCTTTTTTTCAATCCATCTATAAACAAGAAAACATTGTAGAGGTTGGAAACTTAAAAGAAGGAATCATTCAATTCCCAAACGAACTAATCGCAAATTATCATATGGACAACGAGCGATTTTTGGATTATCTAACGAATCAATCGATCATACAACTTGAGTTAGTTACTACAGAAAATGGTTTGAGAGGAAAGGTAAATAGAGAGCAAATTGATTTATCAAACGCTCTTCCTTTTATGTATGATTTATATAAAGACTCCTTTTATTTTCCTAAGAATCGAAATTGGGAGCAACAATTACCGGAAGTTTTAACACATTATTTACTCCTTTATAACTTAAGCATGATTTCAAGATATGAAACAGAATGGTGGTATGAGTTACTACATACATACACATCAAAAGACTATCCTTTTATTACACAATTTTTATCTATTACATCAGATAAAATCCCTTATTTTTTGTTATCTTTTTTAGAAACAAAAAAACACTAGCGCTATCGCTAGTGTTTTATCATTGCCTGGCAACGTCCTA
>NZ_QFRU01000040.1 GCF_003184905.1 Bacillus sp. CGMCC 1.16541 | reverse complement strand
ACAACGCTTAGGGATTCACTAGGTCAAATGTCGAAAAAGAAAATCATTTATATATAGGTTCAAGAGACTCGTCGTTTCAGAAAAAGTAGAATGACGCCTAGTAATAGCCCAGCACCGATACTCATTTTTAAAAAAGAAAAGGAATTGTTTTCTTCAATGGTGACTGTTTTAGCAGGAGCTTTTCCGTCCCCGAGAGCGGTAAGATCTGCTGTCTTGACGTCAGCCGTGCGTGAACAAATTGATGTTGTGAGGTCTTCTTCTCCTTGTGCATATACGACGTATTCGCGTCCTACTGAAAATGAATAGCCACAGGAAGCGCTATCTAACTCTGTATAAACGAGTAGCTGTGAATCAAGCGGCCCCTTCCAAATACGATTTACTTCAAATGTGACGACATTGACTTCAGAAGGAAAGTCTTCGTTCAACGGTACCTTCACTCTTTCAACACGAAGTACCTTTCCGCGAAACACAGCCTTTGAATGAGCAAGCTCCTCCTCAGGTGGTGGAGGTTGAACACACGAACAAGCCTCACTTGTAGAAGGAAAAGCAAACCAAGTAGTCATCAGCATGAAACAAGCAATGAGCGATATCCAAACATTTTTCATCAACGAAACTCCTTTATGAATTGACGTATGAATTAGTCGAAAAGAGATGAAATTAAGTTACACATTTTAAAATAAATGGATAATAAATGAAACAAAAATAGATATCAATGCAAATTTGACATATTATGCCGTAGATTTTGTTAAAGTAGTAATAGACTAGATGGAGAAGGGGTTGGAATGATGACTACATATCAATCAAGAACGGACGTGCCACAGCACGAAAAGTGGGATTTAACGCACATTTATCAAACACAAGAGGCGTGGCAAGAAGATTATCAAAAGGTTGTCTCCGGAATTGATACGTTAAAAAGCTATAACGACAACATCAATTGTGCCGAACAGTTTTACGGATTTTTAAATAGTCAAGAAGAGTTGATGCAAATGTATACGAAGCTGTATGTATTTGCGATGCTGCAAAATGATGAAGATACACGAAAGTCATCGTCGCAAACGCTGCTTGACCAAGTACAACAGCTTGGTGTGAAAATCAGTTCGGCAACGTCCTTTTTTATGCCTTATTTATTAGAACTAGAAGAAGAAACATTAACGCGCTACATTGAAGAAGTACCGGCACTTCAGTATTTTGAAAAAGATTTGTTTGAATCGTATCGCTATAAAACGCATGTTTTAACGAAAGAAAAAGAAGAAGTGCTCTCACAACTTGGCGATGCACTCGCTTCTCCGAAAAATACGTTTAACATGATGAACAATGCGGATATTGTTTTTGGCGATGTAACAAACGAAAAAGGTGAAAAAGTACCACTTACACGAGGCATGTTTGCCAAAATCATGGAAAGTGGAGATCGAACAAAGCGAAAAGAAGCGTACAAAGCGTACTACAAGCCGTATGTTCAAATGAAAAATACAATCGCATCAACCTTATCATCAGCAGTGAAAAACAACGTGACGTTATCGAAAATGCGTCAATATCCATCAGCGTTAGAAAAAGCCTTATTCGGTGATAATGTACCGGTATCGGTGTATGAAAACTTAATCGAAGCAACGAAAAACAATATTGCGCCGCTACACCGCTACATGAAAGTGCGAAAAGAAAAATTAGGGGTCGATGAGCTTCGTGCGTATGACTTGAGCGCACCGCTTGTGAAAGATGTACGTGAAGACATTCCGTACGATGAAGCGTACGATACGATGCTTGAAAGCTTACAGCCATTAGGAGACGAATACATTGCCCAACTAAAAGCGTTTAAAGATGCAGGTGTGATTGATGTGCGTGAAACACCAGGTAAACGCTCTGGTGCTTATAACATTGGTCTTTATGGTGTTCATCCGTATGTGTTACTGAACCACCGTGACAATTTAGATAGTTTGTTTACGCTCGCACATGAGATGGGGCACTGCATGCATAGTCACTATTCAAGCTTGTATCAGCCACGCATCTCAGCACGTTATTCCATTTTCGTCGCTGAAGTGGCGTCAACGGTAAATGAAGTTCTTCTTATTAATCATTTATTAAAAACAACAACAGACAAAAAGATGAAAAAACATTTGCTGAATCACTTTATTGATCAATTTAAAGGAACGTTTTTTACGCAAGTCATGTTTGCTGAGTTTGAAAAGATTGTGCATGAAAAAGCGGAAAAAGGGGAGTCATTAAACGCAGAGGTGTTCAATGGCATTTACGAAAAATTATTCCGTACGTATAACGGTGATGACTTAGTGTTTGAAGAAGAAGTCAAATATGGCTGGTCACGTATCCCGCATTTTTACCGTCCATTTTATGTGTATAAGTACGCAACGGGCTATGTGTCAGCGATTCACATTGCCGAGCGCTTGCTTCAAGGAGACAACGACACGTTAGAAGCATACTTGAAGTTTTTACAAAGCGGTTGTTCCGAATACCCGCTTGATTTATTAAAAGCAACAGGTGTTGATTTACTATCACCAGAGCCAGTAGAGTCAGCGATGAACGCTTTTGCAAGACTCGTAGATGAGTTTGCAGAGAGTGAATAATAGCTAAAGAAAGAACGTTTATAAACAATGGTTCAGCTTGATCAGAAAACTTTTACATTCTAATCAAGCTGAACAAAAATCGAATGAACGACTTCTTGATGTATGATTATTTCGTATGATTTTTACTCGTAAAGTCTACTTCTACTCCGTCTTTTGTGTACTTTATTTTGAAGCTGTAGCCACTAAAAATCGAGTACAATAAAAGAATTCCTCCAGCAGAAATAGCTGCGATGAGTGTACCTGTTCCTACTGTAGCTGCTGCTGCTGTGCCAGCAAAAGCCATTGAAGCCCCGCCTGTTACAGGTGTTGCGGCAACCCCGATTGCTCCTACTCCTGCTAATGCGTAAGCTGCTTGCTTAGTTTCGTAATTTTTTGTGCTTTTACAACTTTATCAGCGAGGTCTCCGACGACTTTAAACTCTTTTACTTTCTTTTTCTTTACACGTGCTAACTCGTCCTTCGTTCTAACAATTACCATGCATGTATCTCCTTTTGTGTCATTTATAATAGGTCTATTATACCTTTTTTGAGTATGTAAAACGATCACTTTAGCACGTTTAAAAAGAAAAATGAGATGAGCGGTTGTTGGCCAGATGGTGGAATAACAACAACCTATTTGAGAAGTCATTCTTTTAAACAACCGTAATCAACGATTTTTTTATTTACTTTTTAGTTCCTTTCGTATAAAATAAGAACAAGTGTTCTTGTTTTATTTGAAAAGCAAAACATGACGAAAGAGACAAAGGAGTTAGCGCATGAACAAAGAATTAAATGTGAAATTAGTTGAACGAACACGTAAGATCATTACCCAAAATCCAGAGGCAGATCGTCGAGCAAAGCCTTTTAAACCCACTTCAATTAAAAAAACGCACCGTACCTTCTTACATACCTTCCTTTCAAAGAAATCATAAAGTAACATCACTTTTCTAAAAAGAGAGCACGTTACAATCCGTTTATCCAGCCGCCAAGATTCTTCCTAAGCCACCACTCGTTTACGTTACGAAAAGCAATGTGTGATAAAATGGAAGGAAGTAAGGGGGGCTTGACCGTGTTAACAAACCTACGAATTATTCTAGCAATCAGTGTGGCTGCATTGGCGAGTTATTCGCTCATCACAGGTAACCATCAGTTTATGGACGGGATGATGATTTTACTTGGTGGTTTATTAATCGTTGTCGGAATTGCTGAGTTGAAAAGTGGTCGCAAAGAGGTAGCGATGTTAAATATTGCAGGTTCATTGTTTGTTATTTTTGTTGTTCTCCAAAGTTTTTTCTTACATTAATTATCCGTCAAAAGAATGAGAAAAAGTTCCTCTTCTTCGCCTTAGTGAAACGCAATAAAACGAGCGTACACTAAGAGTAACAAGGGGG
Organism: Bacillus sp. CGMCC 1.16541; assembly: GCF_003184905.1. Lineage (GTDB taxonomy): Bacteria > Bacillota > Bacilli > Bacillales > Bacillaceae_H > Priestia. The sequence goes on along the minus strand of NZ_QFRU01000040.1, from coordinate 14,174 downwards.
AGAGACGGATCATTACTCATTTTTCAAAGATTGCACTTTAAACGATTTCAAAGAGACGTTCCTTTCCAATTAGGATTACCACTGTCACAATCATCAAAAGAAACACGTTGAGCCAACGAGCATCGACGTGTTTTTTAGCTGTGTTCGGAAAAAGGTGACGAATGATAGGTAGATGGGGCTAATTTCCTGTTTTGTGGTATGATTAAGTATGCATTTTTTCTTTAGCTAATTCAATAGATTGCTGAAAAAATAAGTGAGTAGGTGTGGGGGATACGTAAATTGACATTTATTTATGGTTTATTTTCTTTTATGGTTATTCTTCTTTTGTTTGCGTTTTACAGCGGTCGAAATAATTTGGAGCAGGTAGCGTTTCTTGAGCATAATCGGGTCGAAGCGATCGATTTTAATGAAAGTTGGTCTACTTTTCAAGGGAAGCTTGCTGTTGGAAATGAAAACAGCAAAATCGCAAATGTTGAACTAATCATAAATGCGAACAAGGAGCTACATTCAATAAAATTTGATGTTATTGCTCGAATGAATAAAAAGAATGAAACCTACCATTACAGTCAATGTTTTTTATGTGAAAATGAAGAAGAAAATCAAGCTTTTATTTGGAAGGGTACGTTAGATGAAGAGCTTCAATACGATCAGTTAATCGAAGCAAAGGTGTTCTTTGACCAAGTAGATAAGTTATTCTTTAATAGCTTCATAGTAAATGAGCGTTCACATTACTTAATCGTTCAATCAACGGGTTCATTTGAACGAATTGGATTAGACGGTACCTATTTTGTTTTAAAGGGTGACGATTTAACAGAAGTGATTCAGAAACGGAATAAGAACTATGAAGGGTTCACCTTGCGAATCTTAGAAAGTCAACATCTTCTAAGTTATGGAACAAATCATGATACACGCACGATCTTTCTCTCCGATGTTAAAGAAGTTGAAGAATAAATGATACCCATTCATTGAATGGCTGATGAACAAGTGTATTAAATAACTAACAACGGTAGCTACTTCCTTTTGGGAGTGGCTATTTTTATATTGGAATTAGGTCGAAAGCCATTTTGACGACGCGTCTTCTCATGCGCTATGCTAAAAATAAGAACATTTGTTCGATTTTTGGTTGTGTTTTTGTCCACTTTTTCCCTTTTAGTATAGAAAGGAGGTTTTTTTATGAATCAATCTACTACTAGTCCTGGCCATCATACTTGTCTCCTCATGCAGTCTGAACGCGTTTGTCATCCTGTCGTTCAATCATTTTTGCAGTGTGAAACACATCAGCGTCTTGTTGAACAAGCCATCCATCAACCTACGAAGGGGAGTTATCAAGCTTTACATGATGCGTTTCAAGCATACTACGGTGAAATTCGTTTTGTGAGCTACATGTCAAAGTTAATCACACATGTGGCACGCGACAACCGAGCGAAACGGCAAAAATACACAACTATCTTTTCATATACACTTGATCAACCAATTAAGCAGGACAATGAAACACGCCCATTTCTTGATTTTATCGTCGGAGAAGAAGGCGTTGATTATGAACCAACTAGTTTACTAGAAGAGGTGGAGCATCCTACCCTTTATCAAGCTTTGCGTCGGTTAACGAGGCGACAACGACAAATCCTTGAGCTGGTTATATTTGAAGGCCACACGCATCGAGAGGTGGCTGAAATCCTTCACATCTCTCAACAATCGGTCTCGCGCACATGTCAACGCGCACTTGAACATTTACGCATTCGTATGAACGGAGGGCGAAGAGATGATGAATGTTGATTGGGTTAATCTCGTTGGAAATGTTGGATTTCCAATTGTCGTCACGTTTTATTTGTTGATGAGGATTGAAACGAGAGTGAAAGAGTTAGAGCAAGCAGTTGAAGAATTAGCGAATGACATGCGAAAGAAGGAATGAAGAATGAGCGGTGTAGTGGAGTTAATTAAACAAGCGAAAGGCGGAGATCAAGATGCGATGCAGCGACTTCTTGATTTGTTTGAACCGAAAGTAAAACGATGTGTCAGCCATGTTCCACTTCAGGATCGAGAGGAAATGGAGCAAAGCATTCGTCTCGAAATGATCGTAGCGATTCATAAGTTTGACCTTCATTCGACGCCGACATTTTGGGACGTGTGCTAGAATTGTCGAAAGGTTATCACGTTAATTGTCCGTTAAACATATAAAGTTATGGTAAAATAATCCTATTATGATCAATAAGGATGAGTGAAATGTTTCATCAACTGCTGTTTAACGTGACCCTTATTATTACCTTTTTGTTTGTTTTTCATTTGGTGAGAGAGCGTATAAAAGAAACGAAATTTTTATCCGTTCATCGGTGGGTACGTATTGTTTTATTAGGTAGTTCCTTTGGGATACTTGGCGTTGTATTAATGATTTATACGATTCGAGTAGATCAATATATTATTGCTGATTTACGCCATTTAGCGACTGTTATTGTAGCGGCGTATGCAGGGTTTTGGCCAGCTGTTTTGTCTGCCATCATCATTGCAATTGGTCGGATTGCTTTATTTGGGATTTCTTCTGCTTCCCTTGTGGCTGCATTATTTATGTTGTTTATCGGTATTGTTTGTGGTGTGATTTCAATGCGCAGCATCACCTTGACAAAAAAGTTTCATGTGATGAATGGTGTCAGCTTACTGCTTATATTGATCTCTTTATCTCTTAACATACGAGTGTTTGAAAAAGTGCTTTCTATTTTCACTTATCACGCACTTTTTTCTATTGTCGGTGGATTCTTTGTTTTTCAAGTTGGAAAGTACTTGTATCAATCAGCAGCGGCCGCTGAGCGCCATCGTAATTTAGCAAAGATGTTTTCAGTTTTAATTCAAAACGCCCATACGGCTGTAATGATTGAAACGGCAAATCGTCGTGTAGCGGTTGTGAATCAAGCATTTTGTGATATGTTTCAGCTAGAGGGACCACCTAAACAAATGGTAGGAAGAAACAGTGGTCGCTTATATGAAAAGCATCAATACGTGGTGAAAAACTCATCTCGTTTCATAAAACGGTTAGATGAAATTATGAAGAAAAATCAAGTAGTAGAAGGAGAAGAATTTACATTTGTAGATGGGAAGATTTATACGCTCGATTATGTGCCTATCTATGAAAGAAACACCTACATCGGCCATTATTGGGAATATCGCGATGTAACGAAGCGACGAGAAGCGGAAGAGAAGTTGATGAAACTAAATGGAGAACTTCAGCAATTATCCAATCGTGACGGATTAACCAAGCTTGCGAATCGCCGCGCGCTCGATGAACGGTTAAAAGTTGAGTGGGAGTATGCGATATTGAAAAAGCATTCGTTGTCGTTTATTTTGTTTGATCTTGATTATTTTAAAGCATACAACGATACGTACGGTCACTTAGCAGGGGATGATTGTTTAGAGCGAGTCGGAAGAACGGTGCAAGAAGCGGTACGTGCTGCTATTTGTGTGGCGAGGTATGGAGGAGAAGAGTTTGCGGTTGTGTTACCACGAGTCACAAAAAAAGAAGTGTTACGCATCGCAGAAACCATTCGAGTAAGCATTCATAACTTGCGCATTCCTCATGAAGCGTCACCGATTAGTGAGTATGTAACAGTGAGCGTTGGCGTTGCGACTGTAAAACCAACGGAGCAAGATGCCATGCTTTGTTTAATTGATGCCGCTGATCGAGCGCTTTACGAAGCGAAAGATAGAGGCCGAAATCGTGTTAGGGTTGCCAATGATAAACGTCGTAGTGTAAAAATAGAAAAACCGGCAAAAGGAAACGGATGGGACATCAGTTAGGAAAGAAAAACAAAGAAGAGGCGAATAAAGAGATGATGTTCTCTCTATTGGCCTCTTTTTCAATACTACGTTATTTTTTATCGTCGTCCATTAACCCTTTTGTGGCATTTTTAAATTCTCGAAGTGTGTTTCCTGCAGCTTTCCCTAGTTCTGGTAGCTTTTTCGGGCCAAACAGCAACAGTGCGACAAAGACAATTAAAATAATTTCACCCATACCAAGATTCATCGTGTGCATCTCCTTGTTTTTAACATGTCCATCTTCTTACATTATAGCGCAAAAATGAAAAGGGAGGAGATGCGTTTTTGACAATTGTTAGGCAGTTACTTTTAAGCCGACAACACCAGCGATGATGCAAAGAATGAGTACAATTCGTTTTAAGTCTTTTGGTTCTTTAAAGAAAATCATACCAAGTATGACGCTACCAGCCGCACCGACACCCGTCCAAATCGCATACGCTGTGCCGATTGGCAGTTCGATTAACGAAAGCGACAGCAAATAAAAGCTTAGCCCTCCAAATAACATAAAGCCAAGTGAAGGCCATAAGCGTTTAAAGCCATCTGATAGTTTTAAAAAGATGACAAATCCAACTTCGCAAAAGCCTGCTAAAATGAGTGTAACCCACGCCATATTACGATGCCTCCGTTTCTGTTTTCGGTTCGTCACTTGAAACGAGCTTTAAGCCGATGATGCCAAGTATCATTAGTGTTAAAAAGAAAACCTTTCCGATGCTTGTTCCTTCGTTTAAAAAAATCATCCCAATAATCGCCGTACCTGCTGCCCCAATTCCTGTAAAGACAGCATAAGCCGTTCCAATTGGAATCGTTGCGAGTGATTTTGAAAATAGAAAGAAGCTAATTGTAATAAAAACAATGGTGATCGCACTCGGAATGGTTTCGGTAAATCCGTTTGAATACTTTAAGCCAAGTGCCCAAATAATTTCAGTCATTCCAGCAATAATTAAATAAATCCACCCCATGTGTGACACTCCTTTACGCTTTGACACCGGACCAAAATACGGTCCATGCATCATTTATTTTTTGTTCGTAGCGCTCACTGTCGTAATAAAAGCGCTGCACCAATAAGCTATCAATGATACAGTAAAAGCTATTGATGAGTGAGTCAATTTCTAACTTGCGAATGTCTTCACGATCTATTCCTGTTTGAAACCATTCTTTGAGTACTTGGTTTGTATAAGTTTCCGTGCTTAAAAACCGTTCTTTCACTTCCTCTTGTAAATGTTTAGGCAGAAAGAGAATCATACGTTTATAAAGGGAACCGAATTGCTCGTTTTGAACAAACTGACACGTCTGAAATAAAAAGAGTTGAAGTTGGGCTTGTCCTCTCTTGGCTCAAACCTATTTGTTTTCTATCGCTTTTTTCATTTCCTGTAAATGGTTGCCATCTTCTTTTTTAATAATCTTTGTAAACATTGGTTTTATAAATTTCATCGTGAGGGTGGAGGCGTTAATGTCACACGAAAAGCGGATGTGTGTGCGATCACCTTCACGCTTAAATGTGTAGTGATAAATAGTCTCAAGTCCTTGTACTTCGCTTTGCACGGAGTATCGTTCGTTTGGTACAAAGTCAATGAACGTAATGACCGCTGATGCTTCACGACCACGGATTGCTCTTGTTTCTTTATACGTTGTTCCTACACCTGTAGGTCCCTCGGTTAGTTTCTCCACTTTTAAAATGTGTTTCATCACTTTTGTCGCATTCTCTACGTTTGAAGCAAAAGCAAATGCTTCTTCTAAAGGAACATCGACAATCACATGATCTTGAAATGCTGGCATCTGAAAATAACTCCTTTGTCATCAAATCTTACACATAGTGTACCATGAAGTGAATGGAAAAGGATTGCCTATTTTGTGTTACCTACTTTGATCGTTCGGGTATTGTTGCTGATTTGAAAAACAAGTTTAAAAGGATAGTGGAATGGAGCGTAGGACACTCGACTCCTGCGGGAAATAGAGGAAAGGCTGAGGCTCTGCAGGTACGAGGAGACTCAAGCTTCCTCCCCGTGGAAAGCGAGTGACTGGAGCGAAATGGAACGAGCTTGTTGTTGTAACCTAACGATGATAGAAACGTCATTGTTCGTTTTTGAGAAGGCATCATTTCGTTATGTCCCACCCACCCCTTCGTTTTACCCTGTTTTTGATGAGCCATAGAAGGGTTGTGCGTACATAGAAGGGGTTCCGAAATATTCAATGGTATGGAAGTTTGGGTCGTTGGAGTGAAAATGAACGAAAATGGGTGTGGAATCGAGAAGAGGATAGCTGTTAAAGAACATTTGATCACCGTAACGAATGGCTTGAAGAGCAAGTGGCATTTCTTTTTTGAAAATGGTGTAGCGAATTGCTTGAATTGATTTCTCAATCTGTTCGTTGCCGACAAATACGTACACATAAAGCATATACACGCCATCTTTGTGTAACCATTCAGCAAACACCTCATCTCGCATTGGACCAATTTGATCAATGGCGAACTGATAGTCAACGAATAAAAACAGTTCAGCCGTTTCATCCGAATGCGTAAGGGTATACTTTCTGCCGATAACGGGATGGGTAGCCGTCACGCCTTGACGATAAGTAACACTAAGCTTTTGAGGATCTAACGTTGTCAAGGGCATTCATCCTTTCAACCTTTTACACAGTGTATGCACAGAAGGCTTGTTTGCGACCAGAGGTGTGTCGCTTTTTAAAAAGAAATCGTGATGAAAGTATGGTAGAGTAGAAACAGAAGAAAGACAGGGAGGAACGAGCGTGCAACCGATTTATGTGATTTTATCGATTTTACTAGCGGCGATGTTGTCGTATGACATCGCCAAATTTGTTCGTGGAGAGCGCCCCGATTGGAAGGAAGCGATTGTAACGGTGCTTGTGTTTGTTGGATTTTTAGCGGCGCTACAGATGGCATTTGATGTTGTGTAATAGTCGCTGAATGATAGAGGGAGATAAAAGGGATGGAATGAGCGGAACAGAGGGGCGTGGTTGCCCCCTTTTCGCTTCGCTCATCCTTTTTATTCGTCATACGCTTCTAACATTAACGCTAAATGCGTATACGCCCCACCTGCACGAAGAAGACTCGCCACAAAAATGGCTTCACCGAGTTCAGCTTCGGTTGCGCCTGCTTGTTTGGCCCCTTTTGTATGAAGTTCGATGCAGTATGGACATTCTGATGTGTGGGCAACAGCGACTGCGCAAAGCTCTTTTAGCTTAACTGTGAGTGCGCCTGGTTGAAAGGCTGCACTGAAAAATTGTTGTGCCGCAGCGAACGCAGTCGGTGCATGTTCTTGCAAGTACGATAGCTTGTTTAAATTAGTACGTGGATACAAAGTAGCAGCCTCACTTCCTTCGTATGCCGCTTTTGCGTGTGTACTATGTGTGAACGCCCCGCCCGCTTCGATGGCTGCTGTCACCATAACCGCTTCTGCTAATTCTTGCTTCGTTGCGCCTGCTTCTTTTGCCTTTTTCGTATGTGTGTAGATGCAGTACGGACACTCTGTTGCATGAGCGACCGCAATCGCAATGATTTCTTTCTCTTTCCTTGTTAGTACTCCGTCATGCAGTACCCCTTTACTAAACGCCACAAAGCCTTGCATTTGTGCAGGAGCGAGTGCTTCAACTTCTTTTAACCGTTTCATGTTCTCTTTTGTGTACATCCTTGATCCCTCATTTCGTCGTTCTCTTTTTTTAGTATCTCGTTTCTGTTTCTTGTTATCCGATTTGTTTTGACAGCTAAGTTTTGGGTAAAATAGGGAACAGGGAGTGATGAACGATGAAACCAAAAGTACTACTATTTGATGCATACGGCACGTTGTTTGATGTGGATTCTGTGGTGAAAAAGTGCGATGAACTGTACCCTGACATCGGACAACGTATAAGTATGTTGTGGCGAACGAAACAAATTGAATATGCGATGCAGCATCAATTAATGGGCCGATACATCGATTTTTATGAAGTGACGAAAAAAGCACTTCGGTACGCAGTGGAAACGTGTGAAGCCACCATGTCAGATTACACCGAACAAGAGCTAATGGATGCGTACTTGCAATTAAATGTCTATGAAGAAGTAAAAGAAGTGCTCACCTATTTAAAAGAAAAAGGATACATTCTCGCGATTTTTACAAATGGGCCGAAACAGATGATTGAGCCATTGGTGCGTCATCACCGGATGCAGCATTTGTTTGATGAGGTTATTTCAGTCGATGAGATTAAACAATACAAGCCGACAATGGCAAGCTATCATCATGCGAAAAACAAATTAAACGTTGAGCGAGAAGAGGTTCTCTTTTTCTCATCAAATTCATGGGATATCGCAGGTGCGAAAAACTATGGCTTTTCAACGATTTGGGTGAATCGCCAACAAAATGTGAATGAGCATCCTGAGCTCGCGCCGAATATGGTGGTACATAGCTTACGTGAGATGGTGAAGAAGTAAGCGTCTAAAAGAGAAGTGGCATAGAGATGAAATGACTGAGAGGAAGAGGAGGACGTGTAGTGTCCTCCTCTTTTTAGTGTGCTGGTAACGTAAACGAAATGGTGGTTCCTTCGTTTACATGACTTGTGATATATAAGCCTTCTCCGTACAGCTTTTTTAAGCGATGATGTGTATGAGAAAGACCAAATTCTTTAGCGGAACAAGCGTATTATGCCCTCATGCAAATGTATGAAAAAGAAAAAGAATATCAAAATGAATGAGTGCTTCGGGATAAACTAGTAAAAGTAGGTGTTTGTCTCACGCTATTATTCTCACTAAGCGGTGCTGCGTTTTCCACATCTCAAGCGAGTACCTATGCCACTGAGGGCTTTATTAATAAGCATATGACGAATCAAAATGGAACCCTTGCAACATACAGGCTTCCAAGTACGACCGCTGATCCGAATTATGCATTAGGCAGAGAGACATTGTCTGAATCAATTGGATTATGGATGGAGTATTTGCTTGTGCAAGGCAAGCAAACAGAGTTTAATCAACAACTTCAACTCTTGAATCGTTATTACAAAGATTCGACGAAACATTTGCTGTATTGGAAGCTAGCAGCAGATGGAACGAAAAATTCTGCGACAAATGCGCTAATTGACGACTTAAAAGTAGTCGAAGTGTTGTATCGTGCACACGAAAAATGGGGAACAACTTCTTATAAGCAAACCGCTGATCAAATTGCTCGTGGTCTTGCGCAATATCAAAAGCGACAAGGCATCTACAGTGACTATTACGACATCGTAAACGGTTGGGTTGGCAATCAAGTCACGTTATCTTACCTCAACCCTTATGCCTTCAACAAAATGGTGCAATATGGCATCATCTCCAAAGCCGAGGCGGATCGTCAATTAGTCGTGGCGAAAAACGCACCATCAAAAAATGGCTTTCTACCAAAACGCTACATCATCTCCCAAAATGCATACCGTTATGACACACGCATCAACATGATTGATCAATCCTACGCAGCGCTTCAATTGTCTCGACATGGTGTACCGAAAACCGAACTTGCCAACTGGATTGAAGCCGAGTTTTTACGCTATGGTAAATTATACGGGCAATACGACCTTAACACCAAAAAGCCACTTGTAAACTATGAATCACCCGCGCTTTATGGAATTACAATTTTGTATTTCCTTGAAGTAGGAAAAACAGATACAGCGGTAAAAATGTACAAGCGTATGATTCAATTTCGTGAAAACAACGCATCTAACACATATTATGGGGGCTACGTCACGCTTCAAAACAACGACACCCATATGTTTGATAATCTATTTCCTTTACTAGCAGAAACAGAGCTTGTGAATCGAAACTTAATTTAAATAGAAAAAGAGTCGAATCTAGTAAAAAGGTTCGGCTTTTTGTTGTGGAAAAAGAGGGTACTTTGACTTATTTCGTTAGTCAAAAATCCTGTTTTCATTTATCTCGAAAGGAAACAAAATCAGCGTGAAGAACTTCTATCACTGTACATGATACCAATGCATGGAAGGGGATAGGAGAATGAAGAAGAAAGTGATTTCGACGATGGGAGCTTTACTACTGGGTGCAAGTTTACTCGCACCTACATATGCAGGCGCAAATACGACAGCAAGCACAGCACAACAGCAAGAATTTTCAGTATCAGGTTACATTAGCCACGCGGAGCTAACGAAAAAGCTTCAACAGATTCAACAGTCATCAAAAGGAGTCGTAAACGTTGAAGTGGTCGGGCATTCCAACCGAGGGCGTGAAATTTACAAAGCGACAGTTGGAACAGGGAAAAAGGTTGTGTTGATTCAAACAGAAATTCATGGAAATGAAAAAACAGGCACGGTTGCCCTTTTAAACATTCTTCAAAAGCTTGGTACAAACTCACCAGAAGCGAAAAAGATGCGTGAAGAGATGACGGTTGTTGTACTGCCGATGATGAACCCGGATGCATCGGAGTTAGACCGTCGTGGTAATGACATCACGTGGCAAGAAGTGGTGAGTCGTTTTCCTCAATTAAAAGAAGCAAAACCATCATGGAACTACTACACGTATACGAATCAATATTTTAACTACACAGACAAGCCAGGTTTTGATGTAAATCGAGACTTCCACCCAGATTTAAATTATGTCCCGCAAGCAAAAGACTTCCCAGGAAATTCTTCATCACCAGGTTGGTACATCACACCAGAAGCACAAACGGTACGCGATGTGTATAAGAGCTTACAAGCGAAGCATGGAAATGTAGATGTCTTCGTCGATATGCATCATCAAGGTACGTATTATGTAGAAGGAACAGACGATTTAGTCACGATGTCGATTTCAGGTAAATTCGTCGAGATTAATAATGGTCGTTATGAACAATACAAAAGCAACTATGACCTTGAATTCTCGAAGCAACTTAATTTAGCCGCCTATCACGCACTTCAATCGATTGGAAATTCACCATTTAACAACATTACGCTTTATGACCAAAACATTGACCTGCCAGGAACTGCGCTTGGTTCGTTTGCATTAAACGGAAGCGGAACTGTTTTATTTGAAGTACGTGGTCAAACTCATACGTTCGGACAAAAGAAACGCGGTCAACTCGTTCAAGCGGTTGAAACGGGGTTATATGGCATTTTACATGGTGTCACAGATGACTCCGTACACACTTTAAATGCGGAAGAATACGATCGCATTCCAAAAACGGCTTATCGCCCGGGGTTATAAACAGAAAAAAGAGTTGTCGAATCGAGTACTTTTCTCCTCGTTCGACAACTCTTTTTTTACCCTTTCATACTGACATTCTCAACACGCTTTTCACTGCGAGACCAAATGACGACGGGAATGAGTAATAGAGATAAAAGCCCTCCGGCAACCGATAAGAACGCATAACTAGAATGAGCAACAACCATACCTGACAGCACCCCGCCAGAAGCTCCTGATAGTGCAATTAGGACATCGACATTTCCTTGTACTTTGGCGCGCGTAGACGGTTCCGTCGCATCGACAATTTGAGCCGTGCCACTAATTAATCCAAAGTTCCATCCTAATCCAAGCAACGATAAAGCGACAATTAAGAGCGTCATCGAATCAGCAGGTGCAAGAGCTGCCACTAATCCAGCAAGTAACAGCGTCACACCTGATGCGATGCTCATAGCTGTTCGTCCAAGTTTATCAACTAACACACCCGTAAAAAGAGAAGGAAGATACATGGCACCCACATGAAAAGCAATGACCAATCCGACATCTCCTAAATGATGACCATGATGAATCATATGTACAGGTGTCATCGTCATAATGGCGACCATGACAATTTGAGTCAGAACCATTACAGTTACACCAACCGTTAAAGCTCGTTTGTTGACAGTACGGTTAGAGGTTGTTGGTTGCTCCGTTTCTTGCTGTTGTAGCTTTTGGGCAATGGTTAACGGATCAGGGCGCAACATAATAAATAAAATAAGTCCTGCTACAATAAACGCAGTTGCGGATAAAAGAAACGGACCTGATAATGCAGGGACGCCAATTGACAGAGCGAACGCTCCCATCACGTCGACTAAGTTTGGTCCTGCTACTGCACCAAATGTCGTCATAACCATGGTGATACTAACCGCGGTTGCTCGTTGCTTTTTAGTGGCTAAATCCGTACCGGCATACCGAGCTTGCAGGTTTGTTGCGGTTCCTGCGCCGTAAATAAAGAGAGATAAAAATAATAACGCGACACTATTAGCTAACGTCGCCATCACAACGCCCACGGCACCTAGTCCACCTGTTAAAAACCCAGCGGTAAGGCCGATGCGACGACCGTATCGTTGTGATACTTTTCCGACCACAAACGCTGCTAAAGCAGATCCAATCGTAAATAAAGCAGTAGGTACGCCTGCGAGCGCATCCGTTCCAAGCATTTGTTGAGCTAACAGAGCTCCCACCGTAATGCCAGCTGCTAGGCCTGCTCCACCAAAAATTTGTGATAAGCTAACGACAATTAATACACGTTTATAGAGTTTTTTTCTTGCTTGGGGAGAATGGATATACCACTCGTCATTTTGACTCATTGTGAGGCACCTTCTTTCAAATGAAAGCTTACTAGAATGGTTGAATTTTAATCTTGGATACAATATTTGTCAATGGTATCCGGTAAATTGGTGTAAAAGCTTGTTCGTGTTGTGAACAGTACGGCCTAATCGTGAATAGGCAATGATTGTTTAGCTTTCTTTTCAATAGGGGTACACTAGTTCAAAAGGAGTGGTGATGACCGTGAATGAAAAGCAACTCGTGGGGGAAAAAGCAGCGGAATACGTGAAAGATGGAATGGTTGTTGGGTTAGGAACAGGCTCGACTGTGTATTATACCTTACAAATGTTAGGGAAACGTGTTCAAGAAGGGCTTATGATAAAAGGGGTTCCAACGTCACGACAAACAGAAGAACTAGCCAGGAAACTTCACATTCCACTCGTTTCTTTTGCTGATGTTTCGTACATTGATTTGGCCATTGATGGAGCGGATGAAGTGGATCAAAACCGAGTGCTCATAAAAGGCGGGGGTGGAGCGCTTCTTCGTGAAAAAATCATTGCGAATGCGGCAGATGAATTAATCATTGTAGCCGACTCAAAAAAGATGGTTTATACACTAGGTGTGTTTCCATTACCAATTGAAGTCGTTCGATTCGGCTGGGAGATGACAGCGAAGCACATTCGCGACCTCGGCTGTGTTCCGCGCCTTCGGTTAAAAGACGACCATACACCGTTTATCACCGATAACGGCAATTATGTGATGGATGCTCATTTTCATGCCATCGAAGATCCACACGTTCTCGAACCGATGTTAAATGCCATCCCAGGTGTCGTTGAAAACGGGTTATTTGTAGGGATGACAGACAAAGTATTAACCGTGAAGCGGGGGAAGGTTCACGTATTATAAAAAAGGGGCAAAGAACGCCCCGGTTTGACTCAGTTTGCAACGTTCCTTGCCTGCAAAATCCAGTAGTATCAATGGATAGAGAAGCAAGGAACGTTGCATCTACTATATCCAAAACATCAATTCAACACACTTCCACTTTGACTAAGCAACAACCACAAACCTGCCGCAAGACCAACCACACTAATAAAGACACCAACTAAAAACACTTGTTTATCGGATTTAAACTTTAGCAGTAACACAACGCCAATAATGACAAGCAGAAGTGAGAAGAGTGGGACACTCCAAGCGGTCGTCACATCAATCATATTGGTTACTTCAGGTTGTTTGAACTGTTCCGGAGCGACTTTCGCAGCTTTCTCCATACACCAACCTCCTTATCTCTTTTCTTTTACTATATTGAGGCAAGCTTGAAGATAGTCTAAAAAAGTGCTAAAAAATGGTTTCCTTCAATTTAACGCTACCTATTTTATTGTTGGAAATCCCTTGTCCCTCCGGCTGGCTCATCTCATTCTTCTACGAACATTTCTACAAAAATAACAAAGCCTCTCTCAATCTATTTTCATATCATGTCAATGACCTTTTTAATGGCATTAACGACCACTTTGGGTTCGTCTTTTTGTATGTAATGTGCACTGTTTTCAGCTATTACGAATTCATTATTTGAGGATATCTCTAACATCTCTCTTTGCATATCGTGCCATAATTCTTGAGATTCTTGTGAATAATGATTTTTCTTTCCAGCTGAAAGCACCATTAATGGCAGTTGTAATCGTCGTCTCGTTTCTTTTACTTGACGGAGGCTATCCATGAATTCATCATAATTACCTTCATCTTAAATCGGCAAGGATACCCCTACTTCAATCGTGTGAAGGGCGTAGCCCAACGATAAGTGGGGGAGGAATTGCCGTCAGATACGGTATGGTGCACTTGAAATCGTAAGATTTTGTACCATATCAAGTATCTGAAACTTCCACCTTGCCCCTCCTTTCTCTATTTCAATTATTTAACTTTCACTAAAAGTTTGATATAATATAGT
>NZ_QFRU01000039.1 GCF_003184905.1 Bacillus sp. CGMCC 1.16541 | reverse complement strand
CCCATAAGCACCCAGATTTTTATTTTTTAATCTGTCTACTTATAGGGGAGCATATCACAATTGATAGCGGGTTTTTTATTTAAAGAATGAGGTGTGACGGAAGATGCAGGAGGTTTGGATGACGATTTTATGTCATGTGAGAGTTTACAATAGTGAGGTTGTTTCGCTTTACGAATGAAGGGAGAACGTTTATGCAATCGATTATGTTCATTTATTTGGCTCTTATAAATGTTGTTGGCTTTTATGTAATGGGTGTAGATAAAAAAAGAGCAAAGAAAAAACAATGGCGCGTGAAAGAAAACACATTGTGGACCATTGCATTGGTTGGAGGAGCAATTGGATTAACCGTAGGGATGTATGTTTTCCGTCATAAGACGAAGCATACGATATTCAAGTTAGGTTTGCCTTTTTTATCACTCGTGTTGATTGCCCTTTTTATAATGAATGTATCGTAAGAGAAAAGCTGAGCATCAGTAGGGGGCTCAGCTCTTAGTGTTGCAGAAATTCTTTTACAGGGCTTTTCCATTGAATGGTCGCATGTGGATAGTGTGTTTTCACTTCATGCTCAATAATGGCAAAATCGTCACGTGTTAGCCCTTCTAATTGACGTGAGTCTTTAATTGCGATAATAATAGACACGATTTCAAATGAATGAGAGGTTGTACCTAAGTATTTTTCTCCTTCAAATAAAATACCTTGGTAGGTAACTAAAAAGTTTTTACGTGTGTTTTTCTTTTCATCAAGCATGTAGAACTGTTTTTGTTCATGTGCGAGTTCTAGTCTACGCTTTGGGTTCAAAAAGTACTGAATGGATCTATATAACAAATAAACAAACAATATGACAATGAGTACGCGTACGAGAAGAACAAAAAACATAATACTTGTCCCTCCTTCTATAATCTTTTCATATTGTACGTATAAGTTTTAAAAAGGTTTCACTATTTATTATAAACAGAATGAAGTAATCTATGGATAGATACATAAAAAATGAGGAGTGACGAAAGTGATGAACATCACAAAATTGGTTGAGATGCAAAAGCAGTTAGATCAGCACATTGAAACGAAGCATTCGTTACAACATGAAGATTTAGTGGAACGAAAATTACTAGCTCTATTAGTAGAGATGGGAGAACTCGCAAACGAAACACGTTGTTTTAAATTTTGGAGTGTAAAGCCATCATCTGACAGAGAGACGATTTTAGAAGAGTTTGTGGACGGTGTTCATTTCATTCTTTCTTTAGGAATTGAAAAAGGGCATACAGGCATTGAAATACTTCCGCAAATACAACAACAAGAAACGATGACAGCACAATTTTTACAAGTATTTAAAGAAGCATTACGTTTTCAAGAAGATATGTCTGAAAGTCAATATATTCAGTTGTTTTCATCCTACATGGCGTTAGGTGAAATGTTAGGGTTTCAAGCTACACATATTGAAGAAGCGTATGTATCTAAAAATGAAGTGAATTTTAAACGTCAAGAGCAAGGATACTAGATGGGTAGAATGATTATTATTTAGCGTTTTTTAACACTTTTCTGTATAATTAAAGAATACATATGAAGGGGGAAATTCGATGAAGAAGTTAGATGAAACATTAACGATGTTGAAAGATTTGACCGATGCAAAAGGAATTCCTGGAAATGAGCGCGAACCTCGTGAAGTAATGCGCAAATACATTGAGCCGTTTTCAGATCATGTGACAACGGATGGCTTAGGTAGCTTAATTGCTGAAAAAGTAGGTCTTGAAAATGGACCGAAGATTATGATTGCCGGTCATTTAGATGAAGTAGGTTTTATGGTTACACAAATTGATGACAAAGGGTTCATTCGCTTCCAAACAGTAGGAGGCTGGTGGTCACAAGTCATGCTTGCACAACGTGTAACAATCGTAACGAGTAAAGGCGATGTGACAGGTGTTATCGGTTCAAAACCACCTCATATTTTACCACCTGAAGCGCGTAAGAAGCCTGTAGATATTAAAGATATGTTCATTGATATCGGTGCTTCAAATCGTGAAGAAGCGATGGAGTGGGGAGTAAAGCCAGGTGATCAAGTCGTTCCTTACTTTGAATTTACAGTATTAAATAATGAGAAGATGTTATTAGCAAAAGCATGGGATAACCGCATTGGTTGTGCTATTGCCATTGATGTTTTAAAAGGTTTAAAAGATGCGGAACATCCAAACGTTGTATACGGTGTCGGAACAGTTCAAGAAGAAGTAGGTCTTCGAGGAGCGAAAACGGCTGCCAATATGATTCAACCAGATATTGCATTTGGTGTGGATGTTGGGATTGCAGGAGATACACCAGGTATCTCTGAAAAAGAAGCACTTGGTAAAATGGGCAAAGGCCCACAAATCATTCTGTACGATGCATCAATGGTTTCTCACAAAGGATTACGCGACTTCGTAACAGATGTAGCAGATGAATTAGACATTCCGTATCAGTTTGATGCGATGGCAGGTGGTGGAACAGATTCTGGTGCCATTCATATTTCAGCGAATGGAGTGCCTGCCTTGTCAATTACAATCGCCACGCGTTATATTCACTCTCATGCAGCCATGTTACATCGAGACGATTATGAACATGCGGTGAAATTAATTACAGAAGTGATTAAACGCTTAGATGCAGAAACAATTAAAACCATTACATTTAATTAATTCAAAAGGGCGACTTTACGAGATAAGTCGCCCTTTTCTTTGTTTACTATTGTAGACTTTTTTCTAATGTTGAAAGAATTTCTTGTTTGTCTTGTTGATCTGAATTTTGCCACAGCACTTCAAATAATACACCTAGTCCTGGAAGCATTTTTTCTTCACCTTGTTGAATCGCGTCATTAATTGTTTCTTGAATCTCTTGCTGAGAGTTTCCAGAAACGTTTGAAAGAATTGCTTTTCGTAGGTTTAAGTTCATTTTTTTCACCTCGTTATGTGTAAGATGCAAAATTAGTTTTTGTTTTCTACACAAAATATATGTAAAATCAATAAGAGATTATAAAAAAGGAGTTATGTTCGTTGAAGCGAATCGATTCGGTTAAAAACCCGCAAGTGAAAACTTGGAAAAAGCTACATACAAAAAAAGAACGTGATAAATTAAGGTTATTCTTTATTGAAGGCTTTCATTTAGTAGAAGAAGCGTTAAAAACAAAAGAAATCATTAAAGAATTAATCATAACGGAACAAACAGACTTACCAACAAATTGGAATGTTGATGATGTATCGGTAGTCATCGTGACCGAAGACATTATGAAGACAATCTCTGAAACCGAGACCCCGCAAGGCATTGCAGCTGTGTGTCATCAAACAATGAATGAAGAGGTATTGAATACGGCTAAAAAGGTATTATTACTTGATGCAGTTCAAGACCCGGGTAACGTAGGAACGATTATTCGTACGGCAGATGCAGCAGGAGTGGAAGCTGTGGTCATTGGAGAAGGCAGCGTAGACGTTTATAATGGAAAAGCAATTCGTTCTACACAAGGCGCGTTGTTTCATTTGCCGGTCGTCAAAAAAAATCTTCATGAAGTTGTAAACCAACTAAAAGAGCGTGGTGTTCCCGTGTATGGGACATCTCTTGAAAATGGACAGCCTTACACAAACGTGCAACCGCCTGTTTCTTTTGCTCTTTTAGTTGGAAATGAAGGAAATGGTGTGAGCAAAGAATTATTAGAGAAAACCGATGGTAACCTCTACATTCCGATTTATGGTAAAAGTGAATCGTTAAACGTAGCGGTTGCAACGGGTGTGCTACTTTATTATTTAAATGCTTAATGAGACATGGCTTAAAAGAATGTAGGAGATGTAGTTGCAACTTTTAGTTGTTTTCAATATAATAAAAAAATAATTGCATATCTAAAAACGATGATAGAGCCTAGTAACTTGTTGCTCACCATTTAGGGAGAAAGTACCGTGACTGAAAGTGCTTTTATGGCAGAGGTAAGTGAATTCATCTCTTGAGTTGACACTTAGACCATTTATACAATGTAAAGGTGTTCCGGAAATTCCGTTAAAATGAACGAAGTGAACAGTGCAAGGCTATTTTGTATTGTTAACAAGGGTGGTAACGCGATTAATCCTCGTCCCTTTTTAGGGGGCGAGGTTTTTATTTTGGACTTTTTTAGATAAAAGGAGGAGCAATAAAAGATGAAAGAACGTTTACAAGAGCTGCAACATGAAGCAATTGCAAAAGTCGAAGCAGCAACGAATTTAAAAGAATTAAATGATGTGCGTGTAGCGTACTTAGGAAAGAAAGGACCTATTACAGAAGTATTAAGAGGAATGGGGAAACTTTCTGCTGAAGAGCGTCCTGTGATGGGAGCACTTGCAAATGAAGTGCGCGAAGCAATCTCATCTAAAATTGAAGAAAAGCAATTGTTACTTGAACAAGCTGAAGTAGAACGCAAACTTGCGTCAGAAACAATTGATGTAACACTTCCAGGTCGCCCTGTAACAGTTGGAGGCCATCATGCCTTAACAGCAGTTGTAGAAGAAGTGGAAGATTTATTTCTAGGCATGGGCTATCAAATTGCAGAAGGTCCAGAAGTAGAGCAAGACTACTACAACTTTGAAGCATTAAATTTACCGAAAAGTCATCCTGCTCGTGATATGCAAGACTCTTTCTACATCACAGAAGAGATTTTATTACGCACACATACATCGCCTGTTCAAGCCCGTACGATGGAAAAGAATGCGGAGAAAGGACCAATTAAAATTATTTGTCCTGGTAAAGTATATCGTCGTGATGATGACGATGCGACACACTCTCATCAATTCACTCAAATTGAAGGCCTTGTAATTGACGAAAACATTAGTATGAGTGATTTAAAAGGTACGTTAGAAGTTTTTGCGAAAAAGATGTTTGGAGACGAACGTGAAATTCGCTTACGCCCAAGCTTCTTCCCATTTACAGAGCCATCTGTTGAAGTTGATGTGTCTTGTGCAAAGTGTGGAGGAAAAGGTTGTAACGTGTGTAAACAAACAGGTTGGATTGAAATTTTAGGAGCTGGAATGGTTCATCCAAATGTCCTTGAGATGGCTGGCTATGATTCAAAGAAATATCAAGGGTTTGCATTTGGTATGGGGCCTGAACGTATTGCGATGTTAAAATACGGGATTGATGATATTCGTCATTTCTATACAAATGATGTTCGTTTCTTACAACAATTTAAACAAGCGTAAAGGAGGGATTTCACATGTTTGTATCATATCGTTGGTTACAAGAATATGTGGATTTAACAGGGATTTCAGCAACAGAATTAGCGGATAAAATTACAAAGAGCGGTATTGAAGTTGAATGTGTAGATGTATTAAACAAAGGGGTAAGCGGGGTAGTCGTTGGTCATGTAGTTGTGCGCGAACAACACCCTAATGCCGATAAACTAAGTCGATGTCAAGTGGATATTGGTGAAGAAGAGCCTGTTCAAATTATTTGTGGAGCACCAAACGTCGCACAAGGTCAAAAAGTAGCGGTTGCGAAAGTAGGCGCGGTATTACCAGGGAATTTTAAAATTAAGAGAGCAAAGCTACGTGGAGAAGAGTCTCACGGCATGATTTGTTCCTTACAGGAGCTTGGGATTGAGGGGAAATTAGTTGCCAAAGAATATCAAGAAGGTATTTTCGTATTCCCTAGTGATGCAGAAGTAGGATCTGATGCATTAGCTGCTTTAAACTTAAATGATGAAGTGCTTGAACTTGGCTTAACACCAAACCGCTCAGATTGTTTAAGTATGTTAGGAGTAGCTTATGAGGTAGCAGCTATTTTTGGAAGAGATGTGAAGCATCCAGAAGTAGCGGTCGAAGAAAATGATGAAAAAGCTGCTGATTACGTTTCAGTAAAAGTAGAGGCAAATGAAGATAATCCTCTTTACGTAGCACGTGTTGTGAAGAACGTAAAAATTGGACCTTCTCCACTATGGATGCAAACACGCTTAATGGCAGCGGGTATTCGCCCTCATAATAACGTTGTCGATATTACAAATTATATTTTACTTGAATATGGTCAGCCGTTACATGCATTCGATTACGATCGCTTCGGTTCAAAAGAAGTGCTTGTACGTCGTGCTGCAAATGGTGAAAAAATCGTAACACTTGATGATCAAGAGCGTACATTAACGGACAATCATCTTGTCATTACAAATGGAACAGAGCCAGTTGCGTTAGCAGGAGTTATGGGTGGTGCTAATTCAGAAGTACAAGATGATACAACAACTGTATTAATTGAGTCCGCTTTCTTTAAAGGAACAACAGTACGTCAAGCATCAAAAGATCACGGATTACGTAGTGAAGCAAGTGCACGTTTTGAAAAAGGAATTGATCCGAAGCGTACACGCTTAGCTGCAGATCGTGCTGCGCAGTTAATGGCTCAGTATGCATCAGGTGACATTGTAAGTGGAGTAGTCGAAGTAGATACACTAACAGTAGAGCCAGCAGTGGTAGCTGTGTCACTAGAACGTATTAACAGCGTACTAGGAACAAATTTATCAATGGATGAAGTAAAAGATATCTTTACCCGTCTTCAGTTCACATATAAACAAGAAGAAAGTCAACTTATTGTGACCGTTCCAACAAGACGTGGAGATATTACAATTGAAGAAGACTTAATTGAAGAAGTAGCACGTTTATATGGCTATGATCATTTACCAACAACATTACCAGTTTCAGCTGTGACACCTGGTAAATTAACAGAGTACCAAGCAAAGCGTCGTAAAGTACGTCGTTATCTAGAAGGTGCAGGTCTTTATCAAGCCATTACGTATTCATTAACAAGTGAAGAAAAAGCAACTCCATTTGCACTCGAAACAACCGATATCGTTCGTTTAGCGATGCCAATGAGTGAAGACCGCAGTATGTTGCGTCAAAGTTTAGTTCCGCACTTATTAGAAGTGGTTAAACATAACAATGCTCGTCAAATTGATTCAGTAGCCGTGTATGAAACAGGTTCGATTTTCTTATCCAATGGCGAAGGGCAATTGCCAACAGAAAAAGAACGTTTAGCAGGTGCTGTAACAGGTTTATGGCATATGCATGGCTGGCAAGGTGAGAAGAAGGTTGTTGACTTCTACGTAGTAAAAGGTGTACTTGAAGGTTTATTTGCACAACTAGGTTTAGAGAACCGTATCGTGTATCAACCAGTGAAAAAAGAAGGAATGCATCCAGGTCGTACAGCAGAACTCTTACTAGACGACGTAAGTGTTGGGTATGTAGGGCAATTACACCCTGTTACACAAAAAGCATATGATTTACGCGAAACCTATGTATTTGAAGTAGACTTACAAACGGTATTAAATACAGAAGTAGCTCATCTTTCTTACACACCAATTCCGCGCTTCCCATCTGTGACACGTGATATTGCGCTTGTTGTAGACCAATCGGTACTAGCTGGCGAAATTGCTCGCACAATTAAAGAAGTAGGTGGCGATTTATTAAAAGAGGTAACGGTGTTTGACCTTTATGAAGGAGAACGCATGGAACCAGGTAAAAAGTCTGTTGCTTACTCGTTACGTTATTTAAATGCAGAGCGCACACTAACAGACGAAGAAGTAACGAAAGCGCATGAACAAGTCTTAGCAACAGTAGAAGAAAAATTCGGCGCAACATTACGTTCATAAAAAACGAGGGTCGGACATAAGTCCATAAACTCAAGAAAATAGGTTTACATGCAATATTCCTTGCCTCTTTATCCGTTCATATAATTGAACGTTTAGGCAAGGAACGTTGCGGGCTGAGTCAAATAGGGGTGTTTTTTCCTTTTGTCTCAGCCTTATTTTTTAGCTAATTTTAGTGCTTTTTGTGTATTGGCAAAATGAAGTTTTGTTAAAGAAGAAAGCGAGTCAATGCCTTGTTTTTGAATCAATTTAGCTGCAGCAATATCCACTTGTGCACCTGCCCCTTTTGGAATCGTTATTCCTGCTACTTTACTCAACTTATCCATTTCACGTAAAAATGCATATCGTGCCATAATTGAGGCAGCAGCCACTGCTAAGTGAACACTTTCGCCTTTTGTACTAAAATACACATTTTCTTTTACAATTTGCTTATCTTTTGCAATATGTTTGTAGTACGTTGCTTGTTCAACAAATTGATCAATTAAAATGGCATCAGGTTTTGAAGGCTCTATTTTGGTTAATACGTTATGAATGGCTTTATTGTGAAGGAGCGCTTTCATTTTTCCTTGCGACATTCCTTTTTGTTGCCATTCGTTGTATTTTTCATTATGTAAAATAAGCAAGCTATAAGGTAAAAATGTGACGAGCTGTTTCGCAATTTCTACAATTTTTACATCGTTTAAATCTTTCGAATCACGAACCCCTAATTCTTTTAATAAAGGAATTTGTTCTTTTGCTACGTACGCAGCGACAACGGTAATAGGACCAAAATAATCCCCAGTTCCTACTTCGTCTGAGCCAATCACAGATAACGAGCTAAAGTTAGGTGGTAAATTGGTTGTTTTCCCTTTTTTTACCGAAGAAGTAGCGGTACTTCCTTTTCCATCTTTTTCCCACTTGTTTACTTCTTGTGACGCGTTTTTGCCTTGAAATAATACTTTTCCAGATCGATAAGCTGTAATGCTGCAGCCTTCTGTCTTAGCCGCAAAAACGCTTCCTTGTGGAACTTTAGGGAGCAGGTAAGAATGATAATATGTTTTCATTTTTGAAATGGTTTCGTTTGAGACGATTAAAACAGCATGTGACAAATTTGTCAGCTCCTCGGTCAATATTTCCACGTACAACAAAACATGGTAAATTCATTTTAGTTTACAACGTACACGCTTGTTAAGTAAACTCTATACATCTACTTTTACTATGTACATGATAACGTACTCAGTGACATCTTTCCATTCCGTCTCTTTTCGTGGTATTATAAGGATTAGGATTTTTTTCATGGAACGGAGGACTTTCTCGTGTCAGAACAGGAAAAAACGCGTGCAACAGTCGATATATTTGGACAACAGTTCAAAATTGTTGGGACCGAAAGCACAAGCCACATTCGTCTTGTTGCTTCAATCGTTGATGATAAAATGCGGGAAATTAGTCGTATGAACCCGTCTTTGGATATTAATAAATTAGCGGTATTAACTGCTGTAAATATGGTTCATGATTATATAAAATTAAAAGAAGATTATGAAAAACTACAAAGACAACATCGTATGAAAGAGGAATGACAAACATGTTAGATATTATTTTGATCAGTTTACTTCTTTTAGGGTTCTTTGTTGGGGTTAAAAGAGGATTTATTTTACAACTTATTCATCTAATTAGTTTTGTAGCAGCCTTTTTAGTAGCTTATACATTTAATGGGGATTTAGCACCGAGATTACGTATTCTCATTCCTTTTCCTGAGTTTGACCAGCAAAGTGTGGCTTCATTTTTTGTTAGCTCTTCGTATATGGAGGATGCATTTTACCGTATGATTGCGTTTGCGATTTTGTTCTTTGCTACCCAAATTATACTAAGAGTGGTCGGTTCTATGCTTACATCTCTAGCTCAGCTTCCAATTCTAAAGCAACTGAATAAATGGGGAGGCGGTATACTAGGATTTTTAGAAGTGTACGTGATCGTCTTCATTTTGCTTTACATTGGAGCGGTATTACCTGTAAGTGACATTCAAATTCCGATTCAACAGTCAATCGTTGCGACAAATATGGTTCAAAATACGCCCTACTTATCCGCCGCTCTTGAAGAGTTATGGACACAGTACGGAACTGCTTCAGCTTATTTTTAGACCCAATGACAGATTGAGTGTCTATGTAGAGAGGATTAGTAAGAGACTAAATGATAAGTCTTTACTAATCCTTTCTTTATGACGCTAAATGTGTATAGTAGATTTTTTATTGAAATATTTGTATCATTTTCCTTAGTGATACGTAGAAGAGGTGATAGCATGAATAAAAAAGAAGTTATTCAATTACTCGAAACCATTGCTACATATATGGAGTTAAAAGGAGACAATCCGTTTAAAATATCTGCATTCCGAAAAGCAGCTGCCGCTCTTGAAGGGGATGAAAGAAGTTTAGGAGAGATTGATGATTTTACTGCCTTACAAGGAGTTGGAAAAGGCACATCTGCAGTAATCGTAGAGTTTATTGAAAGTGGAAAATCATCAGTTCTTGAAGAGCTACAAAAAGAAGTACCAGAGGGGCTCATCCCTTTGCTCAAGCTACCTGGTTTAGGTGGAAAGAAAATCGCGAAACTTTACAAAGAACTTGGCGTAATCGATATTGAGACATTAAGACAAGCTTGTGTGGATCATAAAGTTCAAGAGTTAAGCGGATTCGGTAAAAAAACAGAAGAGAAAATATTAGCTGCAGTCGAAGAGTTCGGCAAGCGTCCTGAACGTTTACCATTATCTTTTATGCTTCCTATTGCAGACGAAATTGAAGAGCATTTATCGAAGATGACGGATATTAACCGATATTCAAAAGCCGGTAGTATTCGTCGCATGCGTGAAACAATTAAAGATTTAGATTTTATTATTTCTACAAGTGAGCCAAAAAAAGTAAGAGAACAACTACTTACGATGCAAAATGTGAAAGAAGTTATTTCTAATGGTGATACAAAAGTATCTGTCATTTTATCGTATGAATATGATGTATCTGTTGATTTTCGCTTAATTGAGGATAAAGCGTTTGCGACGACACTGCATCATTTTACAGGCTCTAAAGACCATAATGTACGAATGAGACAATTAGCAAAAGAGCGCGGAGAAAAAATTAGTGAATATGGTGTGGAAAATAGTGAAACAAGAGAAGTGCTCACATTCGAATCAGAAGAAGCGTTTTATGCTCACTTTGACTTACCATTTATTCCACCACAACTTCGTGAAGACGGATCGGAAGTGGAAGAATTCTCACATGCACATAAGCTTCTTTCGTTAAAAGATATAAAGGGAGACCTACATATGCACTCAACTTGGAGTGATGGTGCTCATTCAATTGAAGAAATGGCAGAAGCATGTCGAGCAAAAGGATATCAATACATGGCCATTACTGATCACTCTCAATATCTAAAAGTAGCAAATGGTTTAACACCTGAACGTTTACGAAAGCAGTTAGAAGAAGTGAAACAGTTAAATGCAAAATACGATGACTTTACCATTTTGGCAGGAATTGAAATGGACATTTTGCCAGACGGAACATTGGATTATGACGATGATTTATTGAAAGAAATGGATCTTGTGATTGCATCCATTCATTCTAGCTTTTCTCAATCAAGAGAGGACATTATGAACCGTTTAAAAACAGCATTAAATAGTCATCATGTTGATATTATCGCACATCCAACTGGTCGGTTAATTGGACGCCGTGAAGGGTACGATGTTGATATTGAGTTATTAATTGAGCTAGCAAAAGAAACAAATACAGCGCTTGAATTAAATGCTAACCCGCATCGCTTAGATTTAGCTGCAGAACATGTGAGGAAAGCACAAGAAGCGGGTGTGAAAGTAACAATTAATACAGATGCCCATCGAATCGATATGTTAGATCACATGGAAGTAGGGATAGCGACTGCAGTGAAAGGGTGGTTAACACCTGAAACAGTTATTAACACATATTCAGTCGAAGAGTTGGTCGCATTTTTAAAACGCAACGATGAATAGGAGGACCAAATTGTGCAGCAACGAATTATGCATGTACTTGAATTTCATAAAGTAAAAGAACAGTTAATGATACATGTCGCTTCTTCACTTGGAAGAGAAAAAGTGTCCAATTTATTACCTTCAACAACATTTGAAGAGGTGGTAAAGTGGCAAGACATTACGGATGAAGCAACTACCATTTTACGATTACGAGGAAACGTTCCTCTAGGGGGAATCTTTGATGTGCGCCCAAGTGTAAAACGAGCGCAAATCGGAGGAACCTTAAGTGCTCACGAACTTTTAGATATCGCAAGCACCATTTACGCATCGAGACAATTAAAGAACTTTGAAGAAGATCTTTTATCAGATGAATCCCTAGAGGTTCCACTTTTTCAGGAGTTCTTGTTAGGTATTACGCCACTTCCACATTTAGAGCAAACCATTAAGCACAGCATTGATGAAAATGGAACCGTATTAGATGGAGCTAGTGATAAGTTACGAGCGATTAGACAAAAGTTACGAACGACTGAATCGAGAATACGTGAAAAGTTAGAAAGTATGACTCGTTCATCGTCTGCTCAAAAAATGTTATCAGATGCGATTGTAACCATTCGTAATGACCGTTTTGTTATCCCAGTTAAACAAGAATACCGTAGCGCCTACGGGGGAATTGTTCATGATCAATCTTCTTCAGGTGCAACCTTATTTATTGAGCCTCAAGCTATCGTTACATTGAATAATGAATTGCAAGAAGCGAAAGTAAAAGAGAAGCAAGAAGTAGAACGAATTCTTATTGAGTTAACAAAAGAAGTGGCTGAAGTAGGAAGTGAACTGTATCAAAATGTAAATCGGTTAGCAGAACTAGATTTTATGTTTGCAAAAGGAAAATATAGTCATGCCTTGAAAGCTTCAAAGCCGAAAATGAATAACGAAGGATATGTTCGTTTGTTTAAAGCAAAACATCCACTTATTCCACAAGATGAAGTAGTGGCAAATGACATTGAACTTGGAAAAGGCTTTACATCAATTGTCATCACGGGCCCTAATACAGGTGGTAAAACCGTCACGTTAAAAACATTAGGTCTCTTTACACTAATGGCGCAGGCAGGATTGCAAATTCCAGCACTTGATGGTTCAGAAATGGCTGTATTTAGTAAAGTGTTTGCTGATATTGGAGACGAACAATCAATTGAACAAAGTTTAAGTACATTTTCATCTCACATGGTGAACATTGTAGAAATTTTACGTCAAGTAGATGAAGAGAGTTTAGTGTTATTTGATGAGCTAGGGGCGGGAACGGATCCACAAGAAGGAGCCGCACTGGCTATCTCTATTTTAGACGAGGTGTATCAACGAGGTGCGCGAGTGATTGCGACAACTCATTACCCGGAATTAAAAGCGTATGGGTATAACCGCGAAGGTGTTGTCAATGCAAGTGTAGAGTTTGATATTGAGACATTAAGTCCAACGTATCGATTGTTAATTGGGGTGCCTGGGCGCAGTAATGCTTTTGAAATTTCAAAACGCTTAGGGCTTGAACTTTCTGTCATTGAACGAGCAAAAGAATATGTTGGATCAGAAACAAACAAAGTTGAAAATATGATTGCATCGCTTGAACAAAGTCGCAGAAAAGCTGAGACAGAACTTGAAGATGCAGAGAAATTACGTAAAGAGGCTGAGAAGCTTCATAAAGAATTACAAAAGCAAATAATTGAGTTTAACGAAAAACGAGACAAGCTGTATGAAAAAGCTGAAGTGAAAGCGGAACAAACGGTTGAACAAGCAAAAGAAGAAGCAGAGACAATTATTCGTGATCTACGCAATATGCGTAAAAATCAACAAGCAGCTGTGAAAGAGCACGAATTAATTGAAGCAAGAAAACGTTTAGAAGAAGCTGTTCCGACTCTTGAGAAAAGCAGTAAAAAGAAAGTGGTTACGAAGTCTCAAGAACGAACACTTTCAGCAGGCGATGAAGTGAAAGTAGTAACATGGGGTCAAAAAGGAACGTTAATTGAAAAAGTAAGCAATAATGAGTGGCAATTGCAGATGGGTATTATGAAAATGAAAGTAAAAGAAAAGGACATGGAGTATGTAAGTTCTCCAAAGCCAATTGAAACGAAGCCACTAGCTACTGTAAAAGGAAAAGATTATCACGTTAGCCTCGAGCTTGATTTACGAGGAGAGCGTTATGAAAATGCACTTTTACGAGTAGAGAAGTACATTGATGATGCACTATTAGCAGGGTATCCGAGAGTATCAATTATTCATGGAAAAGGAACCGGAGCATTACGCCAAGGGGTGCAAGAATACTTGAAGAACCATCGTTCAGTTAAAAGTGTACGATTTGGAGAAGCATCTGAAGGTGGTACAGGTGTAAGTGTTGTTGAGTTCAAATAAGGGAGTGCGAAAACATGAATGATTTTTGGGGAAATCCGTATATTGAATCGGCCGGCTATTATAGTGTGGTTGTGTTAAGTATGATTGTCTTTTTAGCTATCTTTGAACTTGTCACAAAATACAAAAACTGGGAAGAGATTCAAAAAGGAAATATGGCGGTAGCAATGGCTACTGGTGGTAAGATTTTTGGGCTAGCAAACATATTTCGTTATTCAATTGAACAACATGATACATTGTTAACGATGCTTGGTTGGGGTGTGTTTGGCTTTGTCATTCTACTCATTAGCTACTTTATGTTTGAATTTTTAACACCGAAATTTCGAATTGACGATGAGATTGAACGAGACAATCGAGCAGTAGGACTCATTTCTTTGATTATCTCTGTAGGAATGTCATTTGTCATCGGCGCCAACATTGGATGAGGAGAGAAAAATGGAAACGTTAGCGAAAGTATTGATTGCGTTATGTAGTGTATTTGTCATCATAGGAATGGTTTATTGGGCGTTTTTTGCTTAATGGAAGCCACTTGTAAAAAAAGGTCAAAAAGACAACTATTTTAAAAGAAGTTTCTCTTCTTTATTGAAATAGTTGTTTTTCCTTTTGGAGAGAAGCTTGGTTTATGACATGTTTAAACGATTGTGTATATATATTTATGGAAAGGGTTTTTGTGTCAAAAGGAGTAGTATACAGAATCTATCGTACAACAATTAGTAACCAGTAGTTAGTAAATATGACAGCGTGATAAATAGGATCATTTTTGCAATTTGTATGACTAATGATATAACACTTTCTAAAAACGTGAAGAAAGAACACTTATTTTATTAATCACAAGTTGAAACACGTTAAGGCATGTACTATAATTTATGTATTGAAAATTCAAAAAATTAGGTCTGTAAGGGGGATTGTAAGTGGAAAGTACTAAGCCATGGTTAACCTTGTATCCAGAAGAAATACCTTTTTCTATCGATTATGGCGGAAAGACATTAGTGGAATTGTTTGAAGAAGCGGCAGTGGAGTATCGAGATAAAAATGCCATTCACTTCTTAGGAAAGACGTTAACATTTAGAGAGTTATATGAGCAATCATTAAAGTTTGCTGCTTATCTTCAAGGATTAGGGGTAACAAAAGGTGAGCGAGTTGCGATTATGTTACCGAACTGTCCGCAAGCCGTTATTGCTTTTTATGGAGCACTCCTTGCTGGAGCAACAGTAGTTGAGACGAATCCATTGTATATGGAACGAGAGTTGGAATATCAGTTAAATGATTCTGGAGCTAAATATATTGTTTCACTAGATCTTTTATATCCTCGTATCTCTAAAGTGAAAGCGTTAACAAAAGTCGAGCATGTTGTCATTACAAGCATTAAAGACTATCTTCCGTTTCCTAAAAACATAATCTATCCGTTTATTCAAAGAAAACAACACGGGATAACTGTTAAGGTTGAACACCATGGTACAACTCACTTACTATCTAAAATTATGAAACAATCATCCATTAATCGAACAAATGTAGACATGAATCAAGACGACTTAGCATTATTACAATATACAGGTGGAACGACAGGATTTCCAAAAGGAGTCATGTTGACGCATAAAAATTTAGTGGCAAATTCTACAATGTGTTCGCATTGGCTTTATAAGTGTAAGAAAGGCGAGGAAAAAATACTAGGTGTTTTACCATTTTTCCACGTGTATGGTTTAACAACTGTATTGATTTTATCTGTGTTACAAGGCTATGAAATGATTTTACTGCCAAAGTTTGATACAGAAACCACATTAAAAACGATTCATAAACAAAAACCAACACTATTTCCAGGCGTACCAACTATTTACATTGCACTATTGAATCATCCAAATCTACAAAAATATGATTTGTCATCAATTGATTCTTGCATTAGTGGTTCAGCTCCTTTACCAGTCGAAGTGCAAGAGCAGTTTGAAAAAGTAACAGGAGGAAAGTTAGTAGAAGGGTACGGGTTAACTGAAACCTCTCCAGTTACACATGCCAATTTTGTATGGACGGATCGAATTGCAGGAAGCATTGGCGTTCCTTGGCCTGATACGGAAGCGATGATTGTATCATTTGAAACGGGAGAGCGAGCTGAAGTAAAAGAAATTGGTGAGATTGCAGTAAAAGGGCCGCAAGTTATGAAAGGATACTGGAATCAACCTGAAGAAACGAACGTGGTGTTAAAAGACGGATGGTTTTTAACAGGTGATCTTGGGTATATGGATGAACGTGGTTATTTTTATGTCGTGGATCGGAAAAAAGACATGATTATTGCAGGAGGATTTAATATTTACCCGAGGGAAGTAGAAGAGGTATTATATGAGTATGATAAAATTCAAGAAGTGGTTGTAGCAGGTATTCCTGATCCGTATCGTGGAGAGACGGTGAAAGCGTACGTCGTCCTAAAAGAAGGAGTAATGTGTACGGAAGAAGAGTTAAACGAGTTTGCTAGAAAACACTTAGCTGCATATAAAGTGCCAAGGATGTATGAATTTAGAAGCGAACTACCGAAAACAGCTGTAGGTAAAATCTTAAGAAGATCTCTAGTTGAAGAAGAAAAAGAAAAACAGAGAAAAGCAACGTAGACACAAATGGTATGTTTTGTTCTCTTTTTTCAAAACAATATTGACAGAACCCGTTTGTTTCTTTATTATAAAAATATGAATGAACGGTCATTCATATTTTAAAAGGAGCGTATTTAGATTGAAAAGAAACAAACCAAAGTATAAACAAATTATTGATGCAGCTGTTATTGTCATAGCCGAAAATGGCTATCATAATGCGCAAGTTTCTAAAATTGCAAGACAAGCTGGTGTTGCTGATGGAACCATCTATCTCTATTTTAAAAATAAAGAGGATGTATTAATCTCTCTTTTTCAAGAAAAAATGGGACAGTTTGTTGAAAAGATTGAAGAAGAAATTGCAGGAAAACAGAGTGCGTCGGAGAAGTTATATATGTTAGTTGAAAAACACTTTGCTCTTTTAGCAGAAGATCATCATCTAGCAAAAGTTACACAGTTAGAGTTACGACAATCTAATAAAGATTTACGTTTGAAAATTAATGAGGTGCTAAAAGGTTACTTGCAAGTAGTAGGTTCTATCTTACAAACGGGAATTGAAACAAAAGAATTTCATGAAAATATAGATGTCCGTTTGGCAAAGCAAATGATTTTTGGAACAATCGATGAAACAGTTACAACATGGGTTATGAATGATCATCGATACAACTTAATTGAATTAGCACCTAAAGTGCATCACTTACTGATTAATGGATGTGGCGGCTCTCAACCTTCTTAGGTTGAAAGCCGTTATAATACATATCTTCAAACAAGGGGTGGGATAAAATAGTGGAATTTTTACAAGTTGAAACAAACGAGTACATTACGACCATTACGTTAAATAGACCTCCTGCAAATGCTTTGTCACAAGCAATCTTTAAAGAACTCTCAGACGTATTCATTGACATGAGAGAAGATGAAAGAACAAGAGTAATTGTGCTACAGGGAGAAGGAAGGTTCTTTTGTGCAGGGGCTGATATAAAAGAGTTTACAACTCTTCAACATGCTGATGATTATGAAGTCTTAGCTAAAAATGGTCAGCGAGTATTTGAATACATGGAAAACTACCCCAAACCAATTATTGCTTCTATACATGGAGCTGCGTTAGGCGGAGGACTAGAACTTGCTATGAGCTGTCATATTCGACTAGTTAGTGAGAATGCTAAGCTTGGTTTACCAGAGCTACAGTTAGGCCTTATTCCAGGGTTTGCGGGAACACAGCGTTTACCACGATATGTTGGTACAGGAAAAGCTGCTGAAATGATGCTAACAAGTGAACCTATCACAGGTAAAGAAGCAGTAAAGCTAACATTAGCTAATCATGCATATAGTGAAGAAGACTTAAAGGAAGAGACGCTAAAATTAGCTAAAAAGATTGCAAAGAAAAGCCCAGTATCCATAAAAGCGGCGCTAGAGCTTCTTCAATATACAAAGTCATCTAATTTCCATGAAGGTGTTGAAAAAGAAGCTCACCTGTTTGGAAAAGTATTTGACTCAAATGATGCGAAAGAAGGTGTAAGCGCTTTTATAGAAAAGCGTGAACCTAGTTTCTCTGGGAGATAATTTTTTTAAGTTTAATTATCTAAAAATTTACAACATATAAATTATTCTTTATTCAGGAGGGAAATAGAATGAACATTTATGTACTATTAAAAAGAACATTTGATACAGAAGAAAAGATTGCGCTAAGCAATGGACGAATTGCAGAAGATGGAGCAGAGTTTATTATCAATCCTTACGATGAATATGCAATCGAGGAAGCAATCCAATTGAAAGATCAGCATGGTGGTGATATTACAGTTGTAACAGTTGGATCTGAAGAATCTGAAAAGGAGCTTCGTACAGCATTAGCGATGGGAGCGGATAAAGCTGTATTAATTAACATTGAGGATGATATTGAAGACGGCGATCAATACACAACTTCTAAAATTTTAGCGCAATATTTAAAAGATAAAGATGTTGATTTAATTTTAGCAGGTAACGTAGCCATTGACGGCGGTTCAGGTCAAGTTGGTCCACGCGTTGCAGAGTTGTTAGAAATTCCATACGTCACAACGATTACAAAATTAGACATTGACGGTAAAAATGCAACAGTTGTACGTGATGTTGAAGGTGATTCAGAAGTGATTGAAACGACATTACCACTTCTTATTACAGCACAACAAGGTTTAAACGAGCCTCGCTATCCATCTTTACCAGGGATTATGAAAGCGAAGAAGAAGCCTTTAGAAGAGTTAGAGTTAGACGATCTTGATTTAGATGAAGATGATGTAGAAGCAAAAACAAAAACGATCGAAATTTATTTACCACCGAAAAAAGAAGCAGGTCGTGTATTATCAGGAGACGTGTCAGATCAAGTAAAAGAACTTGTAAGTCTTCTACATTCAGAAGCTAAAGTCGTTTAATTATCAAAGTGTCGATCGACTGAGCGCTAGCTCGACAAACGTAATCAAAATTTGGAAAAGTAAAATATCATAAACGGAATCTATGATACGGGGGTATTAACATGGCGAGAAAAGTATTAGTAGTAGGGGAAGTTCGAGACGGGGCATTACGTAACGTATCTTTTGAAGCAATTGCAGCAGCAAAAACAATTTCAGAAGGTGGAGAAGTTGTTGCCGCGATTTTAGGAGAAAGTGTTCAATCATTAGCTGAAGAGTTAATCTATTACGGTGCAAACCGTGTCGTTGCAGTAGAAAACGAAAAGCTTGCAGCTTATACACCAGACGGGTATTCACAAGCACTATTAACAGTGACGCAAGAAGAAAAACCTGAAGCACTTGTGATTGGTCATACAGCGTTAGGAAAAGATTTATCACCAAAATTAGCAGCTAAGCTTGATAAAGGGCTAATCTCGGATGTAACAGCATTAGAGGTAGCGGGTGGAAACTTAGTATTCACACGTCCAATTTATTCTGGTAAAGCATTCGAAAAGAAAATTATGACTGATGACTTTGTTTTCATTACAATTCGTCCGAATAATATTACGCCACTTGACAAAGACATAACTCGTACAGGTGACGTATCATCATTAAGTGTAGATGTAAAAGATCTACGTACAGTAGTAAAAGAAGTTCTTCGTAAAGCAACACAAGGTGTAGATTTATCAGAAGCAAAAGTTGTTATTGCGGGTGGACGAGGTGTGAAAAGTGTAGAAGGATTCAAACCGCTTCAAGAGCTTGCAGACGTATTAGGAGGAGCGGTAGGGGCTTCACGTGGAGCTTGTGACGCAGATTATTGCGATTACTCTCTACAAATTGGGCAAACAGGTAAGGTAGTAACGCCAGACCTATATATTGCTTGTGGTATTTCAGGTGCTATTCAACATTTAGCTGGAATGTCCAACTCTAAAGTAATTGTAGCCATTAACAAAGATCCAGAGGCGAATATCTTTAAAGTAGCTGACTATGGAATTGTTGGAGACTTGTTTGAAGTGGTACCATTATTAACAGAAGAGCTTAAAAAATTAAAAGTACAATCTGTATAACGTTCATAAAAGAGAGTGGTATCAAATCAGAAGTACTCTTTATTTGATATTACTCACTCCATCCCTTGTCTATGAAGTCCAGTAAAAAAATGGATAGATGGATAAGGGATGTTGTTTTAAGGGCATCTTTTTTAGGTAACTAATTCTCTTTATCAGGAGCATGAAGTTTTAAAAGGGTGTTTAAGTTAGCAAGAATCGGGAATAGTAACAGTGTAATCAGTGCAAATAGAATCACTTTATCCTTACATAATGAGCAGATAAATAGCGCTCACACGTTTTAGATGCTATACTTTTTTTAGCTTTATTTAAATGCATATAAAGTATTTAGGAGGAATTAACATGGCAATTGTAAATGCGACTGATCAATCTTTTAATAACGAAGTTGGTTCAGGTTTAGTTTTAGCGGACTTCTGGGCACCTTGGTGTGGACCTTGTAAAATGATCGCTCCAGTTCTTGAAGAACTTGATAGTGAAATGAGCGATAAAGTGAAAATTGTAAAAGTAGATGTAGATGAAAACCAAGAAACTGCAGGGAAATTCGGTGTAATGAGTATCCCAACATTAATCTTATTTAAAGATGGTGAAGCAGTAGATAAAGTGGTTGGATTCCAACCGAAAGAAGCTCTTGCAGAATTAGTTGCAAAGCATTCGTAATGAAAAACCTAGCCTCGGCTAGGTTTTTTTATCTGTTTTTTTACCATCATATTGGTGTTTGTAAGACTACAAACTTCTGTTTAAAATAAGAGTAATATGTGTCAGACATAAAGAAGTGTGGTGAAACAGAGTGAAGGATCATTTAAAAGAGAAATTGAGCATCTTACCAGATCAACCTGGTTGTTACTTAATGAAAGATAAATATGGTACGGTTATTTATGTAGGAAAAGCAAAAGTATTAAAGAATCGTGTTCGTTCGTATTTTACAGGTTCGCATGACGGAAAAACACAACGATTGGTGCAAGATATTGTTGATTTTGAATACATTGTGACCTCTTCGAATCTCGAAGCGCTTATTTTAGAAATGAATTTAATCAAGAAGCATGACCCGAAGTACAATGTCATGTTAAAAGATGACAAAGGCTATCCATTTATAAAAATTACCGCAGAAAAGCAACCGCGTTTAGTCATTACACGAAAAGTGAAAAAAGATAAGGGGAAATATTTCGGACCTTATCCGAATGCACAATCGGCTAATGAGACCAAAAAGTTGCTTGATCGTATTTACCCATTGCGAAAATGTTCAACAATGCCTGACCGCGCTTGTCTTTATTATCACATTGGCCAATGTTTAGCCCCTTGTGTGTACGAAGTCAAAGAAGAGCAAAACAAACAGTTGATTGAAAACATCACAAAATTTTTAAACGGTGGCCATACCGAAGTAAAAGAAGAACTACATGGAAAAATGATGAAAGCTTCGGAGGAATTGGACTTTGAGCGTGCAAAAGAGTACCGTGATCAAATTGCTCATATTGAAGCAACGATGGAAAAGCAAAAAGTAGCTTTTAACGATTTTGTGGACCGAGACGTGTTTGGGTATTCGTATGATAAAGGGTGGATGTGTGTACAAGTATTCTTTATCCGACAAGGAAAGTTAATTGAACGAGAAGTATCAATGTTTCCATTTTATCACGAAGCAGAAGAGGACTTTCTTACATTTATCGGCCAATTTTATGCGAAAAACATTAAACCAAAAGAAGTGATGGTTCCAAATACCATTGATGCTAAACTTGCCGAACAGCTTCTAGAAGTCGAGGTTCATCATCCAAAAAGAGGAAAGAAAAAAGATCTTGTGGAATTAGCGTGCAAAAATGCAAAAATTGCATTGCATGAAAAGTTCTTTTTAATTGAGCGAGATGAAGAACGAACAGTCAAAGCAGTCGAGCGGTTAGGGAATGAACTTGGTATTGATGCTCCTTATCGCATCGAAGCATTTGATAACTCAAACATTCAAGGAACAGATCCAGTTTCGGCTATGATTGTGTTTGTAGATGGAAAGCCAGAAAAGAAAGAATATCGGAAATATAAAATCAAGACAGTCGTAGGCCCCGATGATTATGAATCAATGCGTGAAGTTGTCCGAAGGCGATATACGCGTGTGTTAAAAGATGGTCTTCCTCTACCTGATTTAATTATTATTGATGGGGGACGAGGGCACTTAGCGGCTGTTCAGGATGTGTTAGAAAATGAGTTGGGGTTATTAGTGCCAACTGCTGGTCTAGTGAAAGATGATAAGCATCGGACGTCGAACTTAATGATTGGTGATCCCGCTGAAATTGTACCACTTGAGCGGAACAGCCAAGAATTTTACTTATTGCAACGCATCCAAGATGAAGTTCATCGATTTGCTATTACTTTCCATCGTCAAGTGCGGTCAAAGTCTGCATTTCAATCAGTTCTTGATGACATACCTGGCGTTGGTGAGAAGCGTAAAAAAGCGATTTTGAAATATTTCGGTTCAGTTAAAAAATTAAAAGAAGCAACAGTTGAACACATTCAAGAAGCAGGGGTTCCAGAAAATGTCGCTAAATTAATTTATGATAAATTAAAAAGTTAGACTTGAAAAATGTGACAAGACCTGTTATGATTTTAACTAATTTCATAAGCCACTTCACTACGTTGAAGTGAAAGATAGAGGTGCGGGTTTTATCAGTAGTTAGCCGGAAGAGTATGAGCTCTAGTGAAGGTTGATGAAAGGAAAACTTGCCGAAGTGAACGTTACCTCATAGTAACCTTTGCTGGTTTTGCATTGAAGAAATGTAGGACTGTCAAGATATAGTAGTCTTGGAGAGCTATCTCACCGCAAGGAACGTTAATGTATGATTTTTTCGTTCGTAAAAGCAATGAGATCTCCTTCTCATTGCTTTTTTTATTGTAATAAAGGTGATTTATAGCTCAATGTCTACGTACTGCTAACATATGAAAAATAACAGAGAAGGAATGAGCAGGGATATGGGACTAATCGTTCAAAAGTTTGGTGGAACATCAGTTGGATCAGTGGAGCGTATTCAAAATGTGTCCAATCGTGTCATTCAGGAAGCGAAAAATGGAAATGAAGTGGTTGTGGTTGTGTCAGCAATGGGGAAAACGACGGACCATCTTGTGTCATTAGCAAACGAAATCACAGCACAGCCTAGTAAAAGAGAAATGGATATGTTATTAACAACAGGTGAACAAATCACAATTTCACTGTTAACAATGGCACTTCATCAAAAAGGATATGAAGCGGTATCTTATACAGGGTGGCAAGCAGGTATGCAAACAGAAAGTATTCACGGCAATGCACGTATTCAACATATTGACACAGCTCGAATTCAATCACAGTTAACAAAAGGGAGAATTGTCGTTGTTGCTGGATTTCAAGGAGTGACTGATGAGGGAGATATTACCACTCTTGGTCGAGGGGGATCAGATACAACGGCTGTTGCATTAGCCGCTGCATTAAAAGCAGATAAATGTGACATTTACACAGATGTAACAGGAGTCTTTACGACAGATCCTAGGTATATAAAGGATGCACGGAAGCTACAGGCAATTTCATATGACGAAATGTTAGAACTAGCTAATTTAGGTGCGGGTGTGCTTCA
Source organism: Bacillus sp. CGMCC 1.16541 (assembly GCF_003184905.1). Lineage (GTDB taxonomy): Bacteria > Bacillota > Bacilli > Bacillales > Bacillaceae_H > Priestia. The sequence goes on along the minus strand of NZ_QFRU01000039.1, from coordinate 636 downwards.
TCCACGCGCTGTAGAATTTGCCAAAAACTATCAAGTACCTTTAGAAGTACGTTCAAGCTTAGAAAACGAAAACGGGACAATTGTAGAGGAGGAACCATCGATGGAACAAAATTTAGTCGTAAGAGGAATCGCATTTGAAGACAATATCTCAAGAGTAACCGTAGCAGGATTACGTAATCAGCTTCAAACGTTATCAACCATTTTTACCACACTAGCAACAAATAATATTAATGTAGATATTATTATTCAACATGCGACGTCATCTGACCGTATGTCGATTTCCTTTTCTGTGAAAACGGAAGATCTTCAACAAACAGTCGCTGTGTTAGAACAAAATCGCCATGTACTAGACTATGAAAAAATTGAGCATGAAAGTCAGTTAGCGAAAGTATCCATTGTGGGCTCTGGTATGATTTCAAATCCAGGGGTAGCTGCTGAAATGTTTGAAGTTCTAGCACAAGAGAAAATTGAAGTGAAAATGGTGAGTACATCAGAGATTAAAGTATCGACTGTGGTGCCACACAGTGAGATGGTCAAAGCCGTTGAAACACTCCACGTGGCATTTGAATTAGATAAACAACTATATATAAATGATTTTCTTTTTCGACATTTGACCTAGTGAATCCCTAAGCGTTG
>NZ_QFRU01000038.1 GCF_003184905.1 Bacillus sp. CGMCC 1.16541 | reverse complement strand
AAACTGGTTGTTTAAAAGGTGTTTTGATCCCTGTCTCAAAAACAGGGGTCAGTCCCTCTAACATTTTTGGGGTTCTTTTATATTTATAAATAAAGGGCATGTTACATGTTAAGCTACTTTTTAAATGCATGAAGGACGGATGTCCTGCTATTATTTAACATACGTGCATTTGTAAGTCCTTTACGACGTGAAGAGTTCAGCCCGTTCGTTCTTCGTCATTAAAATGCGGAGAGCTTCTTTATCTGCAATGACTGTCACATCAGGATGACGCTTTAATATGGTAGCGGGAATGTCTTCGGTTGTATCCGTATGAAATAATTGATATAAAATCTCCGCTTTTTTTTCTCCAGAAACAGCTAGGATAATTTTTTTGCTACTCATGATTGAAGCAATGCCCATTGTAATCGCATGAGTAGGTACTTCTTCGAAGGATTCAAAGAACCTAGCATTCGCTTTTCTCGTTGACTCAGCAAGTTTAATAACATGTGTTCGTGAATCAAACGCCGTACCTGGCTCATTAAAGCCTATGTGTCCATTTTCCCCGATTCCTAGTAATTGAAGATCAATACCCCCAAGGTTTTTGATCAGCGCTTCATATCTTTCACATTCCTCTTCGATATTTGCTGCTTGCCCATTTGGTAGATGCGTATGTTCACTTTGAATATCCACGTGCTTAAAGAAAGCATCATTCATGTAAGAAAAATAACTTTGTTCATGTTGTTTTTTTAACCCAATATACTCATCTAAGTTAACAGAACGAACTTGTTTATAGGAGGTTTTATGTTGTTTATGATCGCGAATTAATTCTTCGTATATGCCTACAACGGTTCCACCGGTTGCTAATCCTAACACAGCATTATGTTTTTCTTTCACCGTTTGACTCATCATTTGAGCAACTTTTTTACTAAGTTGTTCGTAATTTTCCACTTCGATAAGTTTCACTGTTACTCCCCCTTTTTGTATGCTACTTTTCCGCGACAAAATGTTAGTTCGATATCACCTTTATCGTTTAATACAATAAAATCTGCATCTTTCCCGAGATGAAGGCTGCCTTTTCTCTGGTACATATTCAATTGTTTGGCTGGGTTAACAGATGCCATTTGAACAATGTCATGCAATGAGCAGTCTGTAAATGCCATCATATTAGAAGCTGCATCTTTCAACTTTAAAATGCTCCCAGCTAATGTTCCATCGGCTAACACTGCTTGATGATCATCAACAATTACTTCTTGTCCACCTAAATCATAGGTGCCTTTGCCTAAACATTTTGCTCTCATCGCATCGGTAATAAGTAAAAGCCCTTCTGCTCCTTTATTACGGTACGCAAATTTCACCATATCCGGATGACTGTGGATACCATCTGCAATCACTTCACATTTTACCTCATCGTGTAAAAGAACAGCTCCTACAACACCTGGTTCTCGGTGATGCATCGGTCTCATTTGATTATATAAATGTGTAGCCTGCTTGACTCCGGCTTTGATACTTTGTACAGTCTGTTCATACGTTGCATCACTATGGCCAATTGATGGAACAATCCCGATGTCAAAAAGATAAGAAACAAGTTCTAATCCGCCTTCTTGCTCAGGTGCCAACGTCACTACCTTAATATGTCCGTTCGCTAATTCATTCCATCGTTTAAACAACTCAACTTGTGGAATCATAATGTGATCTGGGTGTTGTGCTCCAGCTCGATTTGGCGATAAGAAAGGACCTTCCAAATGAGCACCTAACACTTCTGCTTTTCCAGGTTCATTTTCATCTGTCATATAAGAAGCAATCGATTGTAATGCATTTTCAATCGCATGTTTACTTGTTGTCATCGTAGTTGGTAAATAACTTGTTGTTCCTTCTTTAGGTAACGAACTTGATATCGTTTGAAGTGCATCATGTGTCGCATCCATCGTATCCGCTCCTGCAGCACCGTGAATGTGTAAATCAATAAATCCTGGTAATACAGTTGAATTTTTATCGAGAATAAGAGTGTTGGTTGTACTTTCAACAGGAGGACAATCTTTCATCAATCCGACTCCATATATTTGATGCCCTTTTACGAGTAAAAAGCCATCTTCAATAACTTCCTCCCCAGTGTAAACCTTTACATTTTTTAGTAAAATTGTATGTTCTTGAGTCATGTTACCTTCTCCTTTTAGTGTATCTAATGAAAGAATATCATCTATATGTTTAGATGTCTATACCAATTTTCAACCACGATCAACATAAAGACCAGCAGTAGTAAAAATGACTGCTGGTCTCTATCTTTCTAGGTGAAGAGAAAATGAAAATCGTTCTCCTGCATAATAAGCCTTTACATATTCAAAAGGTTTTTTATTTTTAAAATACGTTACTCGTTCACTTAACAAACCAGCGGCTGGATGTGGGAGTTGTAATTGCTTTGCTGTTTGTTCATTTAATATCACAGCTGTAACCGTTTGATCAGCATTACCAATTTGCTGGTTGACTTTTTGTTCAATGAAGTGATAAATGGAAGTACAAGCATCTTCACTAGTCATGTCTTTAGCAATGTCCCATGGTAAAACCGTTTCCTCTAAGACAACAGGAGTGTCATCTCCTTTTCGCAACCTTGAAATCCATAGAACATCTTCGTTTTTAACAAGCTGTAACTTTTTCACTTCTGTTTTTGTTGCTTTTCTCTTCTTGAAATGTAACAGCTCATTCGATGCTTTTAAACCTTTTGATTTCATTAATTCCGTAAAGCTTGTAATTGTAATTAATGGTTGGTCCACACGTGTTTGCTGTATGAAAGTTCCGTTTCCTTTTTTTCGAACTAAATATCCTTCATCTACTAGCCCTTGAACAGCTTGTCTCACTGTCCCTCTGCTTACATCGAACTGCTCAGAAAGTTCACGCTCGGATGGGATTTTATCTCCCGCTTTCCATACGTCAGATTTCATCAACTCTTTCATATAAGTTTGAATCTGAAAATAAACAGGAATTGGTGAATGCTTTTCAATAATCATACGCTTCAGTCCTTCTTCTACTATTTCTTTCTGTTTATAATAATAACGGTGATAAGAGGAAGGTACAACATTTATTCATCTCTAGAATATCTCCATTTTCAAGAAGTCTTCTCCTTCTAGTTCAATCATTCTTCTCCTTTACTTTTCAAAAAGGCCATTGGCCAAATACCTCTCTACACAAAACCAACAAAAAACCAACCTGACAATAATGGACAGATTGGTTTCGTTCATTTAAATTTGACAATCACATAGTTACCTTATGCGTATCAATCCAAGTAGTAGGTTATTAATTTTATCTATCTTCTCTATAAACAGGCATCGTGCAGCAACGAAACGAACCACCCGATTTAATAATTTCCGATAGATCCACTTCAATAACGGTATAGCCACGATTGCGAAGAGTTTCATTGACCTTTTTATTTACAGGTAAGCTAATGACCTTTTTCTGCCCGATTGATAATACATTCGTCCCGAGCGTGAATTGTTCATTTCCTTCAACTTCAATCAAATCATAATGCGAAGCTAAAATTGCGTGTTCTTCTTTTGAAATAGCCTCTGAGAACACAAGTGCTTCATTAGGTGATAAGATGTTAAACACACAATCTAAGTGCAAATAGGACTCTTCAATCGGTACTGAAATAACTTTATGTGTTGGTAATAATTGTTGTAAGTGTGTAGTCGCTCCTTCACACGTACGTCCGCTTACTCCTACAAGCACTTTATCGCCATCAATTAATACGTCTCCACCTTCAATACTATGCTCTTTCAAATTATGATACGGACGGTTTTCTTTCTCAAGCCATTCAATTAAGATGTTTTCCTCACCTTGTCTAAGACCATGTCCCATTTGAGATACAAACAATTGGTTGCCTAATGTAAATCCGATATCACGTGTGAAAACTTGTTCTGGATACCGCTTTTGTGGAGGAAGTTTAATAACATCTATTCCCTCATCTTCAAGAACCTTTACAAAGTGGCGATGTTGCTTCAACGCCAGCTCGATGTCAATATTTGTATCTACATAATGTCTTTGTGTTTCATTAATCACTTCACTAATTTCCATGTATGTAGGTTCACACACAATGACCGTTTTTAAAGTTGCATATTCACTGCCACAAAACTGCTGTTTTTCGATACTCATTGTCATGATTGTAATGGCCTCCTATGTACCCTTTTTTAGGAGTATTCCCTCAAATTATATTCATAAACGAAAAACAACGAGGACGCCTTCTTCTAAAAATGAAAGATAGCGGAATAAAAGAAAATCCCACCATTTATACTCCATTCCCTAGAAGTAAAATGATGAGACCTCCTATTTGTATGCTCTCCTCAACTAATTACATTTATTGATTTGCTGATTCTAACGCGCGGTTAATTTCTTCTTCTGCACGTTTCAATGCTTCTTTCGGTTCCACACCTTGGTATAGACTTTCCATACCTGTTACAATTTTTTGACGTGCTTCTGGAAATACAGAAATTAACGCTCCTTGTGTTGCTGGTGTTGATTTTGTTTCACTTAATTGGTCAACTGTTACTTTTAATTGAGGGTACTTTTCCCATTCTTGCTTTACAATCTCTTCTTCGTAAGCTGCTGGATTAATGGCGAAGTATCCAGTTTTCACGTGCCATTCTGCTTGTACTTCTGGTGTTGCTAAATATTTCATGAATTCCCAAGCAGCTTGTTGCTTTTCTTCTTCTATATCACTCGCCATCCATAATGATGCTCCACCGATTACAACACCTTCACGGTCTTCTTCTTTCGGAACTGGTAAGTAAGAAACGCCTACTTCGAATGGTGCATTATCAATGACAGATTTCACACCTGCTGACGAGTCAAGGAACATGGCCATTTTTCCTGATTGAAATGCTGCTCTCATGTCATCCCAGTTTTGACCTGAGTTATAAAACGTACCTTCTTTGTACATGTCGTTAATTAAGTTAAAAACATTTAAGCCTTCTTTACTGTTAAAAGCTGCTTTCTCAGCATTTCCTTTACGACCATTTTCATTATCAACAAACAATCCACCTTGTGCAGCAACTAGTTCTTCAAAGAACCAACCGTAGTTTAAAACAGAAAATCCGTATTGAGAAGTTTGTTTTCCTTCTTTTTTCGTTAACTTTTTCGCTGCAGCTTGTAACTCATCGTACGTTCTTGGCGCTTTTTCTGGATCCAATCCAGCTTCTTTAAATGCATCTTTGTTATAAATTAAAACGGGTGTAGAAGAGTTAAATGGCATTGAATATTGTTCACCATCAACTGTGTAATAATTTGAAATGTTCTCTTCCCATTGAGATGTATCATAATTTTCTTCATCGATAAACTTTTGAACCGGTTGTACTTTTCCACTATTGATCATATATTTTGTTCCAACTTCAAATGTTTGCATGATAGTAGGAGCATCTTTTGTCCCAGCAACCGTATTAAACTTTGTTAATGCTTCCTCATATGTACCTTGGAAGACTGGTTTTACTTCGACTTCATCTTGAGATTCGTTATAATCTCTCACCATCTCATTTAACACTTTCTCCAAATCGCCACTCATCGCGTGCCAAAAGACTACTTCTGTTTTACCTGAAGCACTTTGTCCATTTGAGCTTGTGCTATCAGACCCTGAACATGCTCCTAGAAATACAAGTAAACAAGCTGATAAGATCGCTAATATCTTTTTCATTCGATTCTCTCTCCCTTTATTTAATTGCACCTTGTGTTAATCCTTTTTGAAGACGCTTTTGACCTAAGAATAGTAACAATAGTGTTGGTAAAATCACAACAACAACCGCAGCCATCACCACCCCCCATTCAGTTGAAATTTCTTGCGTTTGCATTTGCTTTAATCCAATTTGAACAGTACGAACGTTCTCTGTGTTCGTAACAAGTAGTGGCCATAAATACATGTTCCAAGTGGTTAAAAAGCTGTAAACCCCTAGAGTCACTAAACTTGTTTTAGATACAGGGAGTACGACATTCCAAAAGAAACGGAAACGACTCACTCCAGCGACCTGTGATGCTTCATACAACTCTTTAGGAATGGTCTTAAACTGCTGACGCAATAAGAAGGTACCAAACGCTAGTGCGAAAAATGGTATCGTTAATCCTAAATGAGTATTTAACCACCCTAATTTTTGCACAGTTAAAAAGTTAGGTACCATTGTTGCTTCCCATGGAATCATCATTGTAGAGATGAACAAAAAGAATAGCGCATCTCTTCCTTTAAAGGTAATGAAAACAAAAGCAAAAGCAGCTAAACTTGACACAATTAATTGACCAACCATAACAGTAATCGAAACGATGAAGCTGTTCAGTAAATAGTGAAAAAGCGGAACTTTTTCAAATGCAGCTTTGTAATTATCAAAAGTAAACGACGCTGGCCATAATTTACCTTGAAGCACTTCACCGCCTGACATAAAGCTAATTAAAAAGGCATAAACAATCGGAAACATCAATACAACAGCTGATAACATCAGCAATATATACAGAATGGTTTTGCGAATCGTGCTCATTGATAATGTACCTTCCTTTCTCCAAGCTTGAACTGAAGAACGGTAACAATTAAGATACAGAAAAACAATAGAACAGCTTGTGCACTTGCTGAGCCCACATTATAGTTAATAAACGCATCTTTATAGATCGAATACACAATGACATTTGTAGAATCAATCGGTCCTCCCTTTGTCAAAATGTCAATTTGACCAAAGGTTTGGAATGCATTAATAAATGAAACGGTAATAATGAAAAACAGCGTAGGAGAAACCATTGGAATCGTAATTTTTCGCAATTGATACCAGTAACTCACACCTGCAATTTGTGCGTTCTCATATAAATGATCGTCAATGTTCTGTAAACCACCTAACAGAATTAAGAAAGTAAAGCCTATGTTCATCCAAATGGTGGATACTGCAACTGAAATTAACGCAAATTTCGGATCAAGTAACCATTGAACACTAGATAATCCTAGCCCGTTTAACACTTTATTCATAACACCAATTGCTGGGTTGTACATAAACATCCAAATAACAGAGGAGGCTGCTACACTCATTCCCATTGTCGATGAGAACATGGTGCGAAAAATACCAATTCCTTTTAACTTTTCGTTTGCGATTAAAGCTAAAAATAGTGCAATGACAACACTTAATGGCACAGTATAAAGAACGAATAGAAAAGTTGCTTTTAAACTTTGCAAAAAGGCTGTACTCGTTAATAAATACATAAAGTTATCCAATCCAACAAACTGAAGCGGCACACCTTGTGTATCAGTTCTAAAAAAGCTCAAATACATCGTTCGAAGCATCGGATAAAAGAGAAACAGTCCAAATAGCGTAAGTGACGGCAAAAGATAAAGAAGGCCTGCCATTAAATCAGATTTTTTACGTTTCTTCATTACCGTATCTGTTAACACAGTCGTTTTGGTTGTAGAAATTTGCCTTACTTCGCTCATACAAACACCTCTTTGATGGAAAATTGATCAGATGACATAGTCTGGGCAGAATGGATGCATTCTCCTGATTGCTGATCAAAGATAAATAAGTGACGCTCATCAATATGGATAGGAATTCGATCTCCTACTGCGATATTCCATTGTCCGTTCCACTTCGCAAGCCATTGTTGCTGTTGACCGATCGTAAATGTAAGGAGCGTTTCTGTGCCAAGTATTTCTACATTTTCCACTTCAACAATCAAGCTTTTATGTGAATCTTTCGCCAATTCAATATGCTCAGGTCGAACACCAACCGTTACTTGTTGGTCCGCGATACGCGGTGCAATATGTGTAAATGATAGTGTTCGTTGCTGATCAAAAAGAATTGTATTGTTTTGGAATTGAGCATCCACAAGATTCATCGGCGGTGCACCGATAAAGGAAGCTACAAACGTGTTAGCAGGGTGATTGTAAATATCGAGTGGTTTTCCGATTTGTTGGATATGCCCACCATTTAAAATCATCATACGGTCTGCCATCGTCATCGCTTCTGTTTGATCATGTGTGACGTAGATCATCGTGATGCCTAACTTTCGTTGAATTTGGCGAATTTCTGAGCGCATCTTTGCTCGAAGCTTCGCATCTAAGTTTGATAACGGCTCATCCATTAAACAAATAGGAGCTTGTGTCACAATCGCACGTGCTAACGCTACCCTTTGTCTCTGCCCTCCTGATAACTCGCGAGGCTTTCGTTGTAAAAAAGGCGTTAACCCTAGCATATCTGCAGCTTCCATGCATCGCTTCTGCTGTTCTTGCTTTTTAATCTTTTTGGTGTGTAATCCAAATAAAATGTTTTGCTCAACTGTTAGGTGAGGATATAATGCATAGTTTTGAAAAACCATGGATAAATGACGCTGACTTGGTAACAAATGATTCGCTTTTTGATCCCCAATGAGTAAATCCCCTGTTGTAACATCTTCAAGACCTGCTATCATTCGAAGCATCGTACTCTTACCACATCCTGATGGTCCAACTAGTACAAAAAATTCTCCAGGTTGAATGGATACATTAATTTGTTCGATGACATTTTCTTTTTGGTCATATGATTTTCCAACATTAATTAGCTCTACTTTTTTCATTTTAAAATCCTCCCTTTTATAAGAAGCTAGTCATTATTTGTATCAATTCGCTTCCACAACCAGGATCGACCAGTTGATACAGCTAAAGCACCACTTTTTAATGCCAGTTCGATGTGACGATCATTTTTAATGAGGCCACCTGTTATAACAGGCACCTCTGTTTTACGCGTAATTTTTGTAATCATTTCAGGTAACAGAGCAGGCATCACTTCAAGTGCATCAGGTTGAATAAGTTCAATTGTTTTTAAGCCGTTCTTCACCGCATCTGTATCGACTAAAAAGAGACGCTGAATGGTTACTAAATTTTGTTGCTTAGCCAGTTGAATGAGAGAGCTCTTCGTTGTTACGATACCTGTCGGCTTCACAAATTTAGCGAGGAACTTTAATCCTTCTTTGTCGTAACTAATGCCTGCTATTTTTTCAATATGTAAAAACACAAATCGATTATGCTGTTTTAGTAAATCAACATATCGCTTAATCACACTAATGTTTCCAGTTAGTAAAAAAGCCGATTGAATGTCTGTATCTAAGAAAGATTCTAGGTCCTTCGGGCTCTTAATAGAGGCAATCATTCTGTCTTGGTGCAGCCTTGTTAGAAACTCTTCTGATAAGGTCACATTCGTTCACTCCTTTACACCACTTATTCCATACATCTTAATGATGAAAATAATAAAAACCATGAAAAATGGATAGGAGCTTCTAGGTGCCTATTATTTTTTCATGGTTTCTCAAGTTCATAACCGTTTGTTTTATTCACTTATCTCTCACATGTTTTATGATAAACAAGCTATATAAAGTTCATATAAAGCTAGTATGTAGATTTGTAAAAGAAGTGTATGAGATTTGTAAATGGTAATCCAATATGAAACTTTTTAGGTAATACTTACAAAAGTAAAAAGAGGCAGGACAGAAAGAATGCTCTTCTTGTTCACGCCTCTTTTTTCGTTTCTACACTAAGGTTGTGGTAAGATAAGCAAAAATAAAAAGGTGGTTTTCTAGGGTTTACACTACCTTCTGATTTTCAACAATCACGTCAAGCTTATGCTTATCACACATTTAAAGAAGGAAACCAAATCTTAAACCGTGTTGTCATTTTAGAAGAAAGAAACGAGGGATGGATTGAAATAAAAAAGCTGATCACAAACATTCCAGGATAAGTGAAAACTTATCCTGGAATGTTTGTGATTATAAACCCATGGTTACCCATAATTTTTCGTCTTTTATTTCAAAGTGCTTCACATTTCCAATCGGGATGACTTTTATTTTATCTATTTGATTTAAATCCAACTGAAACTCGTTTTGCTCATAAGACATAATAGGAGGGTTATGAAAGATACGCTTTTTAATCCATTCTGCATTGGTGGGCTTTAAATAGTGAATATAAAAGTGGAGCATACGTTGATTAGCCTTAACAGGGCTTACTTTCAGTTCAAACGGAATGTCAATGAATAGTTTATTGATAACGCCTTTTACGTACATCGCATCTTCTTCAAATGACAACGAGAACTCTTTTATTTGTTTTTGGTCGCCTATTTGTTTTTTTAACAGCCTTATCATTATCTGACTTGTAATCGGGATTGGAACTCCTGCATCGTTTAATGTTTGTTTTGCTTTTTGGAGAGAGCCTTCTGGACTTTTTAACAACTTAATGATTTGTTCGTTCGCTTTCTTAAAAAAAGAAGTCATGGTCGTCCCTTCTTTCTACTAAAAAAAGTTTGCCACATACTAATGTATGTAGCAAACTTTCCATTCAGTATACTGTCATCCTTTTCTGCTGTCTCAAAATACTTGAAGTGAGGGCAGGGAAGTTCACGGGACAAATACGCTAAGGTGTTTAGGTAATACTGTTAGCTCAACGGGTAATGAAGGCCCTCTTTCTCCATCAATGTTCGATGTAAGGTCGTAATCAGCTACTAAAGATAGCTTTCTAGTGTGTACGTATTCAACTGCTGGGTCATGAATATGTTCTCCTTTTAATAAAGACATAGCTAACACAGGCAATTTGGTAAGCCGAACATCTTTAATAATCATCGAACGCATCAGTCCATCGTTTACTTCTGCATCAGGAGCAAATTTCTCAAAACCTCCAGCCGTATTTGTTAAGCTTGCGAGTACGAGTATGGCTTGTCCTTCCCACTCTCCGTTATCGTGCTTCATTTGTAAATGAAATGTTTCTTTATTCACTAGCGTTTTTAAGCCTTCTACAACATAAGCTAATGGTCCTAACATGGTTTTTTGTTCAACCGAAACATTTGAAGTGGCTTGTGGTAATGCCCCAACTGCCATAATATTTGTGAAATATTGATTTTCAATTTTACAAATATCTACTTCTTTTGTGTATTGTTTTTCTAACATAGCAATGGCTTGTTCACTTTCTAACGGAATTTGTAACGCCCTAGCAAAGTCATTTAATGTTCCTAATGGGAGAATACCCAATGTGGGACGATGTGACTTTTCTGCTAAACCATTTACAACCTCATTAAGAGTACCATCGCCTCCAACAGAAATAACGGCATCAAATTTTTCATCACACGAACCTTGAGCAAAACGCTTAGCGTCTCCTTCTTGTTCCGTCACACGAATGCTAACTTCATATCCTACACCTTCAAGTGTTTCTGTAATTTGTTTTTTATGTTCTGCAGCTTGTTCTTTTCCCGATGAGGGGTTCAGAATGATCATCGCTTTTTTCATATTCAATCCCTCTCCATCCACTTGATATACTCTTTATGTACCCACTTTTCATTCTTTTAGTCATACTCGTCTTTGAATGGCGAATAAATCCTCTAGTTGTCCGCTTATATATTGATGAGCATCTGCAATTCCCTCATTATAAAAATGTGGCGCGAGTTTTTCCATAAAGAATTCTAGTAGCAATAAAGCGGCTAAGTCTCCTAATTCTTCTCCTCTTTCTCGGATGAAATATCCTTGTATTTGTGCAATCATTTCATTTTTTTGTTGGTCGCTTAATTTAAATGAACGGTTCACATTATCATCTCCTCTTTTTTTATTTTACCTCTTTTTCGCTCACTCATCTGTTTTTACACATAGAAAAAGCACTAGAACAACGTCCAGTGCTTTTTCCTAAAGGGTAGAATGATTAGCGTACTTGACCGTTACCACTCATGATATATTTGATTGTTGTTAGAGCTGGTAAGCCCATTGGTCCACGAGCGTGTAGCTTTTGAGTAGAAATACCAATCTCGGCTCCGAATCCTAATGCACCACCATCTGTGAAGCGTGTTGATGCATTGTGATAAAGAGCGGCTGCATCAACTAAGTTCATAAACGTTGTCACAGCTTTAGCATCTTCCGTTATAATTGCTTCTGAATGCTTTGTACCGTATTGGTCGATGTGTGCTATTGCTTCTTCAACAGAGTTTACCACTTTTACAGCAATGTCTAGGCTTAAATATTCATTTGCCCAATCATCTTCATCAGCTAAAACGGCTCCTGGAATGACCCGTACCGCTTCTTCATCACCATGAACAGCAATGTTGTTTTCTTTAAGTGTTTCAATTAAGGCTTCTTTGTTCTTATCTAACCACGTTTTGTGTACAATTAACGTTTCAGCAGCATTACAAACAGCGGGGCGATCTGTTTTTGCATTTACTAAAATGTTTAATGCTTTCTCAACGTCTGCCTGAGCATCTACATAAATATGACAATTACCTACACCTGTTTCTAATACAGGTACTGTCGCATTGTTCACAACGGCGTTAATAAGAGAGCCTCCACCACGTGGGATTAATACATCAATGTGTTCTTTCATTGTAAATAGCTCTTGAGTGGCAGCACGATCTGTACTTGCGATAAATTGAACGGCTTCTTTTGGAATCTTTGTGTTTTCAAGTGCTGCGTGCATCACATCAACAATGGCTTTATTAGAATTAATTGCTGATGATCCACCTTTTAGTACAATCGCATTCCCTGATTTTAAAGCAAGACCTGTCGCATCAACTGTTACATTTGGACGCGCTTCATAAATCATACCAATAACACCTAATGGAACACGTACCTGCTTAACGTCTAATCCGTTGTCTAATGTCCAATTTAATAATACATCACCTGTTGGATCTTCTAATTCGGCTACTTCACGTAAACCTTTTGCAAAATCGTATACACGTTCTTTTGTTAATGCAAGACGATCCATAAAAGCTTCTTCGTATCCTTTTTCACGACCGTTTTCTAAATCTTTTTCGTTTGCTGCTAAAATCGTTTCAAACTTCGCTTCTAGTGTATCCGCTAATACATGTAACACTTGATTTTTCTCTTCTGTTGATAATACCGCTAATGTTTTCGCTGCTTTCTTTGCTTCAATCGCTTGTTCTTCTACTCGACTTTTGACTGCAACAGTCACCAAATCACTCCTGTTGTTTATTTTTATTTATTTTGTTTTCTCTTATGTTTAAAGTCCGACTGGCATTGGAATTTCAATGTGACATACGAGGCCATCACTATCAACTGCTGGTTTAATATCACCTGAAATTTCCTTACCTTGTAATTGTACGAGTTGATCAGAGGCGTAGTTCACAACACCAAGTCCAATCTCCTCGTTATCTAAATCCATAATTCTTACAACAGTTCCTTTTTCAAAGCGACCATTCACTTGATGAACGTGTAATGGTAATAAACTACCTTCTTTTTCAATCATTAATTTTTTACCTTGCTCATCTACTACAACTTCACCTTTTGGTCCAGAATTAAAGGCAATCCATTGTTTTCTTGAATCTAGATTCTCCATTTCATCTGTTGATTCAAAATACGTACCAGTTGCCGTTTGCTTTACAGCGTCAATAATAATATTTGGGACGCCAGCTTTACCAAGGAATGACGGAATGCCGGATGCCATTGAAATTTTAAATGCATCAATTTTCGAACGCATACCACCTGTTCCAACTGAACTACCAGAATCACCTGCTGCTGCTTCGATCTCTTCTGTGATTTCGTTCACATGACTCAACAGCTTCGCATCTGGATTTTCTCTCGGATCTGCATCGTATAAGCCATCGATATCGGATAAGATAACGAGCTGATCAGCATCCACTAATCCAGCTACCTTGGCAGATAGTGTATCGTTATCTCCAAACTTCAACCGATTAATCGTTACTGTGTCGTTTTCATTAACAATTGGAATAATTCCTCGCTCGAGTAACACATTAATCGTATTACGCGCATTGTTATAACGACTATGATCTGAGAAGTCATCACGTGTAATTAAAATTTGTGAAGCGACATAACCGTGTGATAAAAACAACTCAGAATAAGCTTCCATCAATAAGCCTTGACCAATGGATGCAGCTGCTTGCTTTTCCGGTAACGAACTTGGACGAGTTAAACAACCAAGCTTACGATAACCTGCTGCAACTGCACCCGAAGATACCAGTAGCACTTCATGACCTTCGTCTTTTAGTTGTACGACTTCATCTACAAGTCGTTCTAGCTTTCGACGACTAATTTCTCCATGCGCACTTGTTAATGAACTACTTCCAATTTTAATGACAACCCGCTTGTTTTTGTCGGGGTTCATCGAATCACTCCTAATTTCTTGTTGTGTTAAAAATAGATATGCTGATTTTATTTTTTAGAAGGTTTAAACGAAGAATAAGAACGGAAATTCTACGCATTCATTACTTTTTGAAGTTTTGAGCTAATCTCTTTAGAGCGCTTTGAAGCACCTTTTACCGCTTGTTTAATTGCTTCTCCACCACCATATTTAGCTAACGCATCTAATCCAGCTGCTGTTGTACCGTTTGGTGATGTGACATTTTCTCGCAATTGCGATGGTGTTTCTTCTTGCTCCATGATCATTTTTGCTGCACCGAGGATCGTTTGAGCACCAATCTGTCGAGCCATCTCTGGATCAAGACCTTCCTCAGCACCAGCGCGCTCAATATGCTCCATTAAATAATAAAAGTAAGCTGGACCACTTCCCGCAATGCCTGTGAAAATATCCATTTTCTCTTCATCGATAATGTATACTTCACCGATGCAAGTTAATAATTCTTTTGCAACCATCACGTTATCCATTGCTGTATGCTGACCTGGAGACATTGCAGTCGCTGATTCTCCCATCATACTAGACGTGTTTGGCATTACACGAATAACTTGCTGACCATTTGCGAGATGATCTTCCATATAAGAAGTTGAAATACCTGCTAACACAGATAAAAGAAGTTGATGAGGTTTTAAGTGGCTTTTAATTGAATCTAGTGCTACGTCGATGTCTTTTGGCTTCATTGCCAAGATAAATACATCTACGTCGTCAAATACTAATTCTTCTCGTTTCATACCTTTAACGCCATACTTTGCTTGTAATTCATGAAGTCTTTCTTCGTTACTTCGATTTGTTACGATAATTTGATTAGCAGGCAACTTTTCAGCTTGAACCATTCCTGAAATCATCGCTTCTGCCATTGATCCTGCACCTAAAAAAGCTACAGTTTTGTTTTTTAGCATCAAATCTCTCCCAATTTCGTTCGCATTTTTGTTCGCGTTTTTTAACAACGGTATTAATCGTAACATGCTCGTTTTTGATGTCAAGGCAACTAACATACAAGGAATTACCATCTTTTATGCAACCTTATGCGTGTGTAAGCGGTATCAAAAATAATACAAACTTTTTTTCTTATGCAATTTTTAAAGGGCTTTTAATAAAAAAAGTTTATTTTCCAAGGTTTCGGGTATACGTATTAGTTGCATATCAATGAATAAAGGGCAAGATCTCATTATCTCGCCCTTGCATACGTTATAAAACATCTTTTGGCTCAATTTCTACATTGCACCTTGAACAACAAGCCAAAATCCGCCCTTCGTATGACGAAGCATGAAGAGGCTTTTGGCAATTCGCGCATTTTAAGTCCACATATTCAATATATCTTTCAAAAATAAATGAAGGAACCCCGCCCACGTTACCACAATAATGACAAAGTAATCTCACTTTTCCTCGCTTTGTTACTTCTGCTTCTCGGGTACTGTTACAGTCTGGACACCTTTCCCATACATTTAAATAGTTAGAAAGAGAATAGTCCGGCTTTGTAGAAGTAATGGTAGGCCTCTTTTCATACTCGTATTCTTCAGGTGTTAGGTCAATGTACGTTCTAATTAATTCGATTGTCTGAGAAGCTTGTACTCTTGCACTTAGCATCGCGTTATCATGACCACCATAAGGCATATTTAGCCATAATACTTCATTCTGTATGAGTAGAAGAGAGAGTGGATAAGTCGAATAGATCACATTTGCATGAGATAATGGCACACTTTTGGGCTCTTTTGTTAAAACGGTTACCTCTTTTATCTGGTTTAACAGTTGCCACACACTTTCGGGAACGCTACTTGTATGCGGGATACAAAATAAGACGTTTGATTTTATTCGATTTAAATCTTTTAATAGTTGACGCATATCAGTTGGTTTATACCAAGCTAACTTTGGATGTTGAATCAGTTCTTTTAAAAATGTTGAAGGTTGTTGTTTCTTATTATGTTTCGTCAAGTATTGCAACAACTTAAACAATGCCCGTTCTTTTGATACACGCTTTTGCAAATACGTCTCATCCGCCACCGTAATTAACTTCCCTCTAGACCTTGTTAATGCCACATTTACTAAGCGGTCACCGTTTCGGTCTGTTAGTAAGATACCAGGACGAGATTGAGGTGCACTATCTACTACATCAAATATCATCATATCACGTTCCGAGCCTTGAAAACGATGTACAGTTGATACTGCTACGTACTCACTCATTCCAATATCTTCTACCAATTGATGAACAAGTTTTGCTTGCGATTTATAAGGTGTTACATACCCTAAAGAACGAATACCACTTTTGAAAGCTCGCAGTAGATAGCTAATAGATAAAAGTGCTGAAATCAGATTATATCTCGATTCTGTTGTCACATCTTTTACAGCATACGCATGTAACAAAGACGTATCGACTAGGATAGAAGCACGACATTGAAAAGGTTTTTGATCTGCTATCTGTTGACGGACACTTACACTAGAGTGATCACTTACTTTTCCTTGATAGATGTATTGATTTGTAAAAGCCGAAATGTCAGGATGCATTCGTCTTTGTTTTGTTAGAATGAATAAATTAGCAGGAACCTCTCCTTTTTGAACAGATTGAGCGATGCCTGTTTGATAAAACAAATCTTCTCTTAACCATTGATGAACATAGGCATGGTCACTCAGTGCAATTGGAGGTAATTGTTTAAAGTCTCCGCATACAACCGCTCTTTTTCCAAGCGTAGTTGCAAATGCAACCTGCGGTGTATACGCCATGCTAATCTCATCAACAACGATTAAATCGTATTCTTTTTCATACAATGTACGATCAGTGGTCGCTTTCGAAAGAGTTGTTCCTACTATATAAGCTTTATCTACTAATTCACGTTCGAGCTCTAATTTTTGTCCCCTTAGTTTACTTAACTGTCGGTCGATGCTAACTAATTTATTCGACAATCCTGAATAGCGATTAAGTCTGATTCGTTCTTCTTCAAGCTCGATAAGTTCATGAATAACCTCTGGATATTCCTTCTCTAGTAAAAATGAAGATTGTACGTCCTTATGAGATAAAGTTTCGTTCTGTCGGCTTGTTCCGTAGCGAATGACCTCCCCTTGCTTCCATAAACTCTTTTTCTTCATATAAGAAGCAACTTCGTTCATTAATACATCTACCGCTGCATTGCTATGAGATAATACCAGTACTTTCTTTTTTGTTCGGCAGTGGTTCGCAATGACTCTTGATAGAGTATAGGTTTTCCCTGTTCCGGGGGGTCCCCAAATATACGTAGTAGCATTAAGACGAGCGCGAAATAATAGTTCATGTAAAGGGCTTTTAATGTTTTTTTCGTTATGCTTAGTGGGCGAATCTGCACTCATCAACCGTTTCACTCTCGACAATTTCGTTCGGTAATCTTTCACTTCTTCTAATCGATCAATAAGTGCTTCAATTAACTCCCACGGCTCACTATATAACTCTATTCTTTCAACTTGTTGTCCAACAAACAAGGGAAGTTTTAACATCCATTCTCTTCCTTCGATTGTAATAACTTCCGCTTTTATTTCTTCATTTTGATGCACAAGACGAACAAGTGAACCATCTGGAAGAAATACGTCATCCGTCATCCTAAATCGATAAGTAAATTCATCTTGATTTCTGGTGATGAATTCACCGTCTACTAATAAATGAGCATCTCCTCCTTGTTCTTTCAAATAATTCATCTCAATTGATAACGCACGTTTCCATTCTTTTAAAAACATGTGTACCGTTCGCTTTTCCATCACTAAAACTCCTTTTATATCCGTTCAAATAAGCAACTTATTTATCTTATCATAAAGAGATTTAGATTGTTTACGTAAATAATGACTAGATTTTCTCACCATTTCTTCCTTAATCGATAAAATGTTTCCATTTTGTAACACAAAGTGAAACATTTTGTAATAGTGTTGTCACATTATGCTGGTACAATCACTTTATATTAAAGAAAAGAGGACGGTTTCATGAAAAAATTTATTTTGTCTTTAGGAACAACAACATTACTGACGTTAGGTTTTTCAGGAGCTGCTTTTGCGGATACATACAAAGTACAAGCTGGGGACACTCTATGGGGCATTTCAAAAAAGCACAGTATTACTGTTGATCAGTTAAAGCAATGGAATGGATTATCTTCTACCGTTATTTTTCCAAATCAATCGTTAACCGTTTCAAAGTCGGTATCAACCACAACAAAGCCAGTCGTACAGCCAAAAGTGAAAGCTGTTTCTTCAACTCCTGCACCACCTGTCGTAAAGGAGCTAACCGTTCAAGCAACTGCCTACACAGCAAGCTGCGCTGGATGTAGTGGAATTACTGCAACTGGAATTAATTTAAAAGCAAATCCAAACCAGAAAGTCATTTCGGTTGATCCTAAAGTCATTCCGCTAGGCTCAAAAGTGTATGTAGAAGGATACGGAGAGGCTATTGCTGGTGATACAGGAAGTGCTGTTAAGGGGAATAAAATAGACGTATTCATCCCATCTAAACAACGAGCGATTCAATGGGGTGTCAAAACGGTCAAAGTAAAAATTTTAAAGTAAGAGACTGCTATTTAAAAGTACCAGGTCTGTTGAATGAAAAGATAAACAGACCTGGTACTTTTTATGAATGTAATTTATTTTTTTACAACCACAAGGTCTGTATGTACCTCTCTATATCTGAGCTCCTCTTGTACTTGCTTATATGTAAACGATGTAATGTCCACTAATTCGTCGTTATAATCATACATAAAAACATGAAAATGCTCGTTTAGAAACGATAAAAATGTATCGAGATTTACGTAAGCTTTTTTCATGTATTCACTATCAAATTCAATAAATCCAATCACGTGACCACATTCTTTAATCGTGTGATTCATCCCTTGTAAGACAAATGCTTCGTACCCTTCTACATCAACTTTAAACAATAATCGTTCTTTTGTTAGTGATCCTTCTAATAACGAGTCAATTGTCACAGTCGGTACGTCATGTTCTTCAATCATGTTATGAGAGGGTGCGTAAGAAGCAGAAGATGTTCCTGACCAATGTGTATCAACATAAAAACGTTGATTTTCGTTTTCTTTGTTAGAAGCAAACGCTTGAACAATTGTTATTTGCTCTTTATTTGGGTGAGCTTCTTTCGATTTCATGATATATGGAATAAGATACGTATTTGCTTCAATACCAAATAGCTTTGTATGAGCGGCATAATCAGTTGAGAAAATGCACTCTCCATAATTTACACCTACATCTACAACAATTGTTGGTTTCATAGTCTGTACCGTATCAATCCAAAATTTTGTTAGTCTCGATTGTGTCATACCATTTTTAATGAGAAGGACTCTTCCTCGGTTTTCGTTTGGATTTACATAGAGCAAATGACGAGATGGTAATGTAATAGCTTGCGGAAGGTTTGCGATGTTTAATGTTTTATACTTTAAGAAAACCCCTATATCCACCATCGCCTTCCATATCTTCGGATGACTTTCCCACAATTTCATAAAAACAGGTTTACGAAGCGTCGCTTTTAATGCCATACACTCTTCCTCCACTTTTGATAAATTCTCTATGATATTCTATAGAATAAAGAGTGAACCCTTTTATAAACCCAAACCTTAACAAAATCTTTACTTCTCAAATATCATTGATTTAACTAGAGAGAGACTAAGAGAAGGATGCTTTAGTTAGGGACGTGGTACTCCAACTAAAATGTCTCCGGCTTCATTTACAATCCCTGTTAAAAAAGCTTCGTCTATTCTATGAAGGGCCTTGTATGTTACATAAAGATTACCCCTCACTAATGAGATATAAACAAAAAAACAGCTGTATGAACAGCTGCTTTCCACTTTATTTTGAAAATGGGTTGTAATCTGTTTTAATTTTCGGCAATCCACGTACTTCTTGTTTCATGCTATTTCCGCACATCGGACATGAATAATCAGCTGTTGCAAAATCCTCTCTCATCCACCCGTTACATGAGTCAGATTCACAAGCATAGACCGTTGTATCTTCAATAATATTAACAGGCTCTTCTATTCCTTTTTTCGCAAAGTACATGGAATCATCTCCTTTTTTTACTAGTATGTCTTTTTTTTAGGAATTTATTTGTAAATAAACAACAAATAAGAAGATATGAAATAACCTATTACAATCATGATAGATGGAATCACATACCCTTTATTTTTAAGTGGTCTAAAGATTCCAAAGCTTACAACAAACATTAATAGTAAAACAGCAGCACTCGTGATTAAATGAGATGGACTTGCTAAGTAAAGAAGGGGGCCTTTTCGATAAATAAGGTCTGTAAACGATAAAATTAAAACATTGAATGAGTTACTTCCTAAAATAGAGCCAATCGCTAAGTTATAGTTTTTTAAGCGAATTGCAACCATTACACTAACGGCTTCTGGAAGTGAGGTACTACCAGCAATTAGAAAAGAGCCAACAAATGAAGAGCCAAGACCTGTAATGACTGCAATCCGATCACCACTAATCGTTAAAATGCTGCCAAACACCATAATAAGAATCGCTAAGAGGGAAAATTTGACGATTGTCTTTTTTATTGATGGTTGTGTTTTGTTTTTCTTCTCTTTTGTTTCTTGAGATGTATTCTTTTTTGAAATAATGACGATTCCGATTAGATAAGTCACCACAAAAAGAATGGTGTCCCAGCCTATTCCGAATAGTGAATACAGAGCTCGAAAAAATAAGGAAAATAACACAAATGTAGACAAAATGACAACTAAAATAGCGTATTGCTTATTTTCATCACTTGCAAATTGAAGCATTCTTTTCTTTCGAAATACAAGGTCTAATACGGCTAAAATGAGCAGGTTAAATAAGTTGCTTCCTAATACATTTCCAATGGCTAGATTCGGACTATCAATAATAACGGATGTCACACTCGTTGTAATCTCAGGTAAAGATGTTGCACCACCTAAAAGTAAACCAATTAACACACCACTAACAGATGATTGTTCTTGTATTTCGTCTGCATACTTTGATAATTGAATCGAAATGAAAATGGTAGCGATTGCTGAAAGTGCAAACGCACTATACATGAGTATCATTTTGAAAGAAGCGCTCCTCTTTTTTGCATTCTTAGTAACATAAAATAAGATATGAGAAGCATGCCTCTAACAACATTTAATTATACAAAATACTAACTTCATCTTGATTCCATCTATTTCCTATTATACGATAAAAACAATAATTCTGACTATTTTATAAGAGGTGAAGCTAATGATCTTACACACTCCCTTATGCGATACTCTTCAAATTAAATATCCGATTATTCAAGCGGGCATGGCCGGTGGACCCACTACAGTTGAATTAGTTGTAGCTGTTTGCGAAGCAGGCGGGCTTGGAACATTAGGTGCTGCTTATATGACTCCAGAAGATATGAAAGTAGCAATTCAACAAATAAAAGCCCAAACAACGAACCCTTTTGCTGTCAACCTTTTTGCTACGTCCATGAAAGATGATGTATCTCATATCCAACGTGGACAGTCCACTCTAAACTTCATCAGGCGTCAACTTGACATACCAGATGGTTCTCTTCATATTCAAACAACTGATTACTTTGCTAAACAACTTTTGATTGCTATACAAGAAGAGGTCCCTGTTATTAGTACTGCTTTTGGCTTGTTATCAAAAGAACAAATAGCATTAATAAAAAAACATCAAATAAAAATAACTGCGATGGTTACCACTGTCTCAGAAGCACAATTAGCCGAATCGAGCGGTGTTGATGTCATTGTTGCTCAAGGTAGTGATGCTGGTGGACACCGTAGTACGTTTGATTTAACAAACCATCCTTACGGAGCGATGATTGGTACATTCTCATTGGTCCCTCAAGTTGTAGATGCTGTAAACACTCCAGTTGTTGCTGCTGGTGGTGTGATGGACCGTAGAGGATTACGTGCCGCTTTAGCATTAGGGGCCTCAGGCGTACAAATGGGGACACAATTTTTAACGACTCGTGAATCTGGAGCTCATCCTGTTTATCAACAAGCTTTACTACAAAGTAATGAGGAAAGTACCGTGATTACAAAAAGCTTTTCAGGTCGTCCTGCAAGAGGTATTAAAAATGCATTTATAAAAGAATTTGAATCGCAAAATGGAGAGCCTTTACCATTCCCTACTCAAAACACCATCACAAGTGATATTCGAAAAGCTGCAGCTCATCAACATAATTCCGAATACATGTCATTATGGGCGGGGCAAGGTACTCGATTGTTAATGAAACAAAAATCTGCTAAGGATGTCATTGATCACATGGTTGCAGACTTTTAACACAAAGAAAAGCGAGGAACATCATGTTTTCTCGCTTTTCTTTATGTTATGTACACCATTTGTCAGCCACTTTTTTTGAATAAAAAAGATACCTAATAGAAGAATGACTAATTGAATTCCTCCCATTGAATTAACCGAAAAGTTAAAATGGTTATGAACATTTACTGTATTACTAAATTTTTTGTTTTCTTTCATCAAACCCCCTCCATCTTTATATGTATATGTCCAATTTCCTAAATCTTTCATTGATCTCACTTGCATCTCCGTTTTTCTTTGTACATTTCATGTGTATAATAAAAAGACATTATATAACTTGGAGGCAATTTAATTGAGCAATAGCTATGAACAATTAAAACTAGAACATCAACTCTGTTTTACAATTTATGCAGCGTCTCGAGAAATCACAAAAGTATATAAGCCACTACTTGAACAACTTCACGTTACATATCCTCAATATTTAGCACTGCTTGTATTATGGGAAGAAAGAGAAGTAAGCGTGAAACAACTAGGAGAGCGATTATATTTAGACTCAGGAACCTTAACTCCGATGCTAAAACGCATGGAACAACAAGGATTACTCACTCGCCAACGTTCACTAGCAGATGAAAGAGTAGTGACAGTAAGACTCACTCAAAATGGAGAGCAATTAAAGGATCAAGCCTGCCAAATCCCAAATGCTGTTTTTAGTATGTCAAATCAATCTCCTGAACAACTTTCTCAATTAAAACAAACATTGAACGAGTTGTTAAAAGCGCTTCATTCCTACAATACTGCAAAATAAAAAAAGCCCTAGGGCTTTTTTTATTTTGCAGTGACATTTAATTTAACATCAATGTTTCCACGTGTAGCTTTTGAATAAGGACAAACTTCGTGTGCTTTATGAACAAGTTGCTCTGCCTCTTCTTGAGATACACCGCTAATTTCTACATTTAACACTACACCAATTTTGTATCCATTATCGCTTTCATCCTTCATTAGACTAACTTCACCATGAATCGTTGAATCAATTTTTTTACTTGCTTGGCGCGCAACTAAGTTAAGGGCACCATCGAAGCATGCTGAGTATCCAGCGGCAAATAATTGTTCAGGATTTGTTCCTTGTTCCTTAGAACCTGATCCTGGCATGACAAGCTTTGCGTCAATTACTCCGTCATCTGACTTTACTCGACCTTCACGTCCACCAACTGCTGTAGCTTTTGCTGTAAATAATATTGACATGAT
Organism: Bacillus sp. CGMCC 1.16541; assembly: GCF_003184905.1. Lineage (GTDB taxonomy): Bacteria > Bacillota > Bacilli > Bacillales > Bacillaceae_H > Priestia. The sequence goes on along the minus strand of NZ_QFRU01000038.1, from coordinate 805 downwards.
ATTCACCTCTTCCAATCATTTTAATTGTGCACAATTAAATATTACAAAATCTAAATAAAAACGGCAACTGATAAGCATAATAAAAAAGCATGAAGTTTCCTCCATGCCTTTTACATTCCCTCATATTTCTATATTTATTCCTACCATTTTCAATTCTTCTCTTCATAATTAATGTGAATATGATGGTTTCTAGAAGTTAATTCTTATCCAATTCTTTCGACCATTCTTCTGTCCACTTCTCAATCTCGTCACTAATTCGCTGCTTTTCCTCTTCCATTTCTTGATATTTCATTTTTCTCATTTCTTCAGAATAATCTAGCTTTCGTTGTTTCATCTCTTCTATTAGGTTTTCAAGTTCTTGTGCTGTTTTTGTATCAATTAATTCTTGTGCCACCAAATATCGATAGCCGACTAAAAGTAATTTCGCTTCTTTATATGTATTTAAGCCAACAAGATGCATTAAATGATTTTGAACTACTCCCACTTAACACTCTTACGAGCTGTTTGAAGTGGGAGATTCCTAAGAACACCAACCTAACAGTTAGTTATTGATTAGGCGATCCCCGTAGTCCCTACGGTTAGAAGTCTTATTGCTTCATTTTTAAGATTTTGTCCTGCGTTAATATCTCGATCGTGATGTGTGCCACAAGAAGGGCAATCCCATTCACGAAGGTTGAGATTTTTAACGGCTTTGTTTTGGTAGCCACAAATTGAACATAATTGAGAACTTGCAAAGGTTTTAGACACCGTGACTACCTGTTTTCCATACCACTTTGCTTTGTACGCTAACATCGTTCTAAATTGT
>NZ_QFRU01000037.1 GCF_003184905.1 Bacillus sp. CGMCC 1.16541 | reverse complement strand
GGGCTACGCCCTTCACACGATTGAAGTAGGGGTATCCTTGCCGATTTAAGATGAATACAAAAAAGAAGCACCTCCCTAAGAGATCCTTCTTTTTGATTCATCTACTTTTTAAAAATCACCGCGATGATTTCGTCTGTTGTCATGCCGCTTTCGACTTCGTATGTGCCTGGGCGCAAGTTATTTTGAACGCCTCGGCTTTCAACGTATTTGTAGAATTTAAAGCCACTGTCAACGATTTTCGCTTGTTGGAGTACACGTCCGACATCAACGGCTGTCATCCCGTTCGTTACGTTAATGAGGGTGCGATAGACGACTTCTTTTTCTTCTTCAGGCTTTTGTTCGTCTTTCGCTGGTGTTTCTGCTTTCGCTTCGGCTAATTGCTTGTTCCATTCGTCTTTTGTTTGAATCACAAAGCCTTTGTCCTCTAGCTGCACTTTCATCTCTTCTTCAGATAAAGTCTTCCCTTCTGGTTCGGTTGCTTCTTTCGTCGTTGTCGCTTCAGATGATGGACTCAAAAAATAGACAGCACTCATCGCTGTGGCTGCGACGAACAGACCGAATGCGAAGCTACGCATCGAATTTGGTGTCATCGTGCCATCGAGCCCCTTTCATTGCGCTCTTTCGTATATGGCGCTAAAATTTGTTCCACTTCTTCTGGTGTAAACTCTTTGACGCGTGCAGCAATCGTTTCCATTGAATACCCGCGTGTCTGCATGTCAATCATATTGCGAAGCACTTGACGCTCTGGAGAATTGACCGCTAACGCACCTGTTTGTTGAGCGGTAATCGCTTCGTCAATTTCAATCGCCCGAATGCGATCTTGAAGCTCATTCACTTCTTTTCCAACAGACAACGTCACTTGTTCGAGTTGTTCTTCTATTTTTGATGTTGCTTTTTTTGTTTGAGAAAATGACAAAAGAAGCAGTATAATCGCTGCACCAAATAAAATGGCAATCAAAATCCCCACTGTAAATCCTCCCTTATCTATGTATCAGTCCATGTATTCATGTTGAATTATACCGTGATAATCGGCACATTTCGACTCATAACGACAAAATCAACCGATAGTCCTACCATCGTGACCGAAGACCTTATCGTTTCTCCTTCTTGTTTATACCACAAAAAGCGAAAAAGCGCTTGTAATTTACACAAAACGCCGTGAATATTGAGGTTTACACTTCGATTATTTCTGCATCAAGATAAGAGAAAAACGGGAGTATCTCGTATTCCTTTCCATTTTTTTCATCCGTGATAAAAAACACTTCTTCTCATGATGACGTTATCTTTTCAATCATTTTTTCTTAAAACACGAACAATAAAGTGTTTACAAAATTATAAAGTTCGTTTAAAATCAAATTTGTGCTGAAGTGAATGAGGAAACATCATTCGTATATGGCTAGATACAAAACCTAGTCGTTTCAACCCGGAGCCGAAAACACCGAACGATCATTGGGTGGGTTGATTCTGCTCATTGTGAAGTAGGATGTTTTGCTGCTTTGAGGTTTTTACGAACATCACAATTAAAATTATTTCTTTAGGGGTGTATAGCATGGAAAATGTATTTGATTATGAAGATATTCAGTTAATTCCTAATAAATGTGTCGTGAACAGCCGTTCTGAGTGTGACACAACAATCACACTAGGTGGTCGTCAATTTAAACTTCCAGTTGTACCTGCAAACATGCAGACAATTATTGATGAAAAGATTGCACTTTACCTTGCTGAAAACAATTATTTTTACATTATGCACCGCTTCGAGCCTGAAAAACGCTTAGCATTTGTGAAAAATATGCAAGAACGTGGTCTTTACGCATCGATTAGTGTCGGGGTAAAAGAAGACGAATACCCATTTATTGAAGAGCTTGCACAAGCAGGAATTACGCCTGAATTTATCACAATTGACATTGCACATGGTCATTCCAATGCTGTCATCCGTATGATTCAACATATTAAAACACACTTACCAGAGAGCTTTGTCATCGCAGGGAATGTCGGGACGCCTGAAGCAGTACGTGAGCTTGAAAATGCAGGTGCTGATGCGACAAAAGTGGGGATTGGTCCTGGTAAAGTTTGTATCACAAAAATCAAAACAGGCTTCGGAACAGGAGGCTGGCAGCTAGCAGCTCTTCGCTGGTGTGCAAAAGCCGCAACGAAACCGATTATTGCAGATGGTGGAATCCGCACACACGGTGACATCGCAAAATCAATCCGCTTCGGTGCATCAATGGTGATGGTTGGTTCCCTATTTGCTGGACATGAAGAGTCACCAGGGGAAACAATGGAGATCGAAGGCAAACTTGTGAAAGAATACTTTGGTTCTGCTTCTGAATTCCAAAAAGGTGAAAAGAAGAACGTCGAAGGTAAGAAAATGTACGTGGAACATAAAGGACTTTTGCAAGACACATTAACAGAAATGGAACAAGATCTTCAATCATCGATTTCATACGCAGGTGGAACGACATTAGATGCAATCCGTCATGTGGACTACGTCATTGTGAAAAACTCGATTTTTAATGGTGATAAAGTGTATTGAGTTGTCATCTTTCAGTGAAGAAACAACAAGCTCCAAGGCCAATTAAACGGCTTTGGAGCTTTCTTCTCTTTTTACACATTTTTATCTACACATTATGAGGCTGGGATATAAGTGTTTCAGCCGATAAGACATCCGAACTATTCATATAATAACATGTTGCAACTTTTACTAGAACGAAAGCACACAAAAAGCCCCCGCTACTGCAGAAGCTTTGTCTATTGATTAATCACATGTGTTCAATCGTAGAGAACGACTGAAATCCATTTCGCTACCTACCTTCTCTAATGCGTCCCAACCAATCCATACATCAACACAATCAGAAAAAGAAACGTCAAAAGTGCTCCAATCATCGTTTGATTATGCGTATCTTTTCCTTGATGCAAATTCTTCAACAAGCCAACTAGATTCCAAAACCACAAAACGCCTAAAAGCGGAATAATGACTAAAAATAAAATCAACATCCCTTATAACCCCCTATAGATTTCCATCTTATTCTATATTCTAATGTAAACGGTAGGGAGTTAGGTATAAAATAATTCCTTTTAATACTCACTCGTCGTCGCCCCAAGCGCTGCACCACGAATCATCGGGACGTCGTTGTATGCTTGTAAATCTTCAGGTTTTCCAGTCACGACGACGCCGATGATGGCGACATCGTTCTCTTCAAGCTTCTTGCCACTACCGTTCGTTAACGTATTGTAGAGTTCATCTGCTTGTTCTTGATAATTCCCACCGTCTTCTTTCAGCATGTCTAGCATCGAGATAAACGACTGACTAGACGCCTTTGCATCACTATTCAAATAACGAAAGCCGTAAGCCCTGTCACCAATTGTGGTGGAGTTATGAGGAAACATGTCATCTCCGTTTAACTCATTTTCTTCCTTGATTCGTTCCTCGGTAAAAGTATCGACCCAAAACCATGCGAGGTCGTTTTTGAACACCTTTTCGACTTCTTCTATTTTATACGCTTTGTCAAATGAAAACGCCATCTCGACAACGTCGTTCTCATCCACATTCTTCAACAATTCGCGATCGTCAAACACCTTTTTGTACGTAACCTTTGGATGATAAAATTCAATCACTCGCTCGCCTTCAAAATACATCGGAATGCGCTCCGCATCAACGCTACCGGTTCCGCTCGGTCCATCAGTTGTGACGAGTCGTGACGTACCGAAAACGGTAAATACTTTTTCACGTTCTCCCCACGGAAGCGGAACGCCATTGACGTGCTTGATGATTTTCGTTTTCGTTGTCGCGGAAAGAGCCGAGTAGTTATACGATGTGCCTTGTTCTTCTACATTCGCGCCTCGAATCATATTCCACGCTGAATCCATCCTTGTTTCTTTCTCCATCTTCTTCAGCATCACAAAATTTCCAACATAATAAAGCCCAAACACCACAACGACACTCACAATCAACGAAATGACAATCATTTTGATGAGTGAACGACGTCTCGCTTTCTTAACGAGCTGTTCAAAATCGGTGTCTTTTGGTAAAAACTCATGGTCGTTGCTCATATTCATTCCTCCCATATTCTTCTATGAATTGTTGTCGTGCTCGGTACAAACTCGTTTTAATGGACGCTTCTTTCATGTCATAAAGCTGTGCAATTTCTGTAATCTTTAGACCCGTACTATATTTCAAGAGTAAGAGTTCACGACTTTTCGGCGTCAGTTTCTGAAGAACCACTTGAATGCTTTTCCCTAACTCACTTTGTAACAACTGCTTTTCCGGTGTGTTCTCCTCCAGCAACTCTTCAAGGTTAAACGTTAACCATACATTCTTACGTCTCGTCTGCTTTCGCGTCATATCGTAATACTGATTAATCGCCACTTTAAACAACCAACTTTGAATGTTTGTCGTTTTGATTGAATCCATGTATCTCAAAAACTTATACGCTGTCTCTTGAATCACGTCTTCTGCATCTTCTTTTGACGCGCCCATTTTCATTAAATACGCATACACAAATGCTAAACGTTCATTCAGCTTTTTCCCCAATATGGAATCATTCATCTCAGACCTCCCACCTTTATAACGAACAACGAAGGAAAAGGTTAACAAAAATAGATAAATTGATCTAACGAATTAGACATAACGGAAAGAATGTTATGTCTAATTCGTTAGGTGGATCTTTGTAAGAAGATTCAAAGATGTATTGTTTACCGTTCATAAAGTTCTTTTCTGCAATGCTGAATCTCACTGTATATGAACATACAAAAAACCACCATGCACAACTTATCCGATGCGTGGCGGCTTTTACTTGTTACTTCCACTCTATTTTATTCGGTGGATTTCGTGGCTTTTCTGATACGGAAATAGACAACAAGGAAGATCATCCCTAGCACCAGCATGCCAAACGGGAAGATAAACGGAAAGACTAGTGAAGGGTACCTTTCCCATGCATCTGTGTAATAGCCAAGGCGATGATGAGCCATCGTGCCTGAATTGAGTAGTTCTGTTTGCAACGCGTTACGTTCAGAGATGTTAAACTGTTCACGTTTCACCTGACCGTCTTCCTCTATTGTATAAAGCGCGTACGTTAATGTTTCTGATGGTGCCATGCCAACGATATCGCCGTTTGGCTTCTCTTTTGGTAATTCTTTTGTTTTCTTTAACACGACCATCAATTGGGTTTTCTCACTTTTCTTCTCTTTTATCATGAAATAACCGACGTCCCCATGATAGCGATTGAGCCCTTCTTCCGCTACTCTGATTGGATATCCTTTTAAGTTATCGATTTCCTGTCCATTTAGTTTGACCGCTAAATCTCCGATGCCAATTGTATTACTCCAAGGATCTTGATACTGTTCCTCTTCTGTTAGCGTTTCCTCGATCTCAATTACATGGTTTTCAAATTGAAACGTTGAATCTGTAGGGGGAAAACCTTCGTTTATATTGGTAACGGTATAATTCCCTCTCATCTGTTGATCATGAACAACTTCCACGACCATTTTCGCAGCTAGTGGGAAGGACGTTAAAAAGAGGATCGTACCAATCAACAACAAAAAGAGCCTTTTTTTCATCTGACATTCACCTCTCCCTATTCGTCGCCTTGTCTATCAATCTATGAACACGTTCTAGACGACTCTTTATTTTACCACAGATATTCCAAATACTCCCACACAAAAAAAGCCACCATGCACAGCTTGTCCGGTGCGTGGTGACTTCTACTTGTTACTTCTTATTTACTTATGCATTCACTTCTACTTATCCAATAAACATCTTTCTTCGGTCATACGCAAACAACACCATGACAGCCCCTAGTCCAGCGCAAATCATGTACATAAAGGAGTATGAAAAGAAATCGGCAAGTGGGCCCATCATGACACCACCGAGGGAAACACCTAAATCAGCGGTCGCAATAAACAGCCCGAGCAATACATTGCGATTTGCTTTTGGTAGCACGAAACTTAAATAAGTCGTGAGTGTTGGATAGATTAATGCTTGCGCAATACCCATCAGTACCGCTCCTGCATAAAAGAACAGCACGCCCCCTGTCACAGAGAAACTCACACATTGAGCGGCGAGGGCGAGAAGAAACATCGTTCCCATCATAAAAGAACGGTGCCACTTCCCGTCCGATGGAATGTGCTTACGTAAAGTGAAACGTGCACCTACAACCGTGGCAGCTTGGATCATTAAGTATACCCCCGCATTTCCACCTGGCACTTCACTGGCATACAGGGGAATAAACGTCGTCACTGCTCCAAATATCACGGATGAGACGAGCATGAGGATGCTGCATTTAAATAAGAAAGGATTGCGTACCAGCTCACCAAATGAAGCCGACATCTTCGGTGGAGTGGCATTCGGTTTGGCTTCTTCTTGCTTAGGTTCCATTTTCGCACTATACCCAACAAGCCCTGTCACCAACGCAATTCCGATCATCGCATACGTAAAGGAATCCATGCCGCCTTGCCACATGCTTAACGCAAGTAATGGACCGAGAATTCCTGGTATGTAGGAAAACAAGGAATACAGCGAAATTCCTTGTGAACGGTCTTCTTCAGGTAACGCATCAATGATTCCAATTTGCAAGGCCATCGAGAAAAAAGCGGTCGACACCCCTTGAAGCATGCGCGCGACAAAGTACCCTCCTAATCCTGTAAATGGATAAAGAACTAATGCCACACCATTTACGATTAAAATCGTTCGAAGCACTTTAATCGGGCCATGCTTTTGAATCAGCTGACCAGCAAAGGGACGGAAAAACATCGTCGTAAACAAATACGCCCCCATGATGATTCCAATTGTTGTATTTGTTGCACCTAGCGCTTCTCCTTGTAGCGGAATGATCACATTTAAAATAGCGTTCGCACTAAAATAGAGAAGCACCAACACATATAAGCGTAAAAACGGTAACGATAACGCTCCTGTTAACACTGGCTCTCCTCCTGTTCAATTAAAAGGTAATTAATGTATGAAGTAGCTTTTTGGCATAGTCAGACTGCACGTTGCTTAATTCCTCAACAGCAATCGTTTCTTCCACTTGTCCGTCTTTAAAGATCAGCAACCGGTCACAAATATACGCAGCCGCTTGCAGGTCATGCGTAATAAACACATAGCTCATCTTGTAACGACTTTTTAGTTCTTTTAGTAAGTCGAGAATTTGCACTTGAATCGATACATCTAACGAACTAATCGCTTCATCAAATAAAATGCATGACGGTTCTGTCGCAATCGCTCGTGCAATGCAAACACGTTGTACTTCTCCACCCGATAGCTCATGTGGATACTTTCGTTTATACGAAAGCGGTAGCCCGACTTGTGTAAGCAATGAATCGACTTTCGCTTTATCGTGTTGATTCATTAGTCGCAAAGGCTCCATAATTGCTTCTTCAACCGTTAAAAACGGATGAATCGATGAACGATAATCTTGAAAGACGACGCTCATATTGCCTAGTCGAACATGACGATTGCTCACGTTCTCCCCATGTAAAAGCACCTGTCCGCGGTCTGGCTTTTCGACCCCAATCAACATGCGTCCAAGCGTCGATTTCCCACTTCCACTTTCGCCAATAATACCAAGACACTCGCCCATCTCACACGTAAAGCTCACATTTTTCACAACTTGCTGTTTCTTCTTTCTGAGCCAACTTCCGGTTTCATATGCTTTTTCCACATTTTCTACTCTTAATCCCATCATGCTCTCCCCATCACCTTGTTAAAATGATTACTTAATGCAAGTCGAGTGGACACTAAATAGTTTGTATAGTCATGCGTTGGATTTGAAAACACCGCTTGTGTGGGGCCTTGCTCAACAATATGGCCATCTTTCATCACCACCACGTCATCGGCAATCTTTTTGACGACGCCTAAATCGTGTGAGACGAATAAAATGGCACATCCGACTTGTTCACGCAGCTCTCTGAATTGTTCGACCACCTCAAACTGTGACACCGTATCAAGTGCTGTCGTTGGTTCATCGGCAATAACAAGATCCGGTTTTAAGACAAGCGCTAACGCAATCATGATCCGCTGCAGCATCCCACCTGACAGCTGATGAGGATAGGTATTCATAATCGTCATTGGATCTTTTAACATCACGCGCTCCATTGCTTCACATAACGCTTCATTGCGCTCTTGCTTACTCCAATGAACATGCTCCGATAACGTTTCATGCAAATGCACGCCAACAACACAAGAAGGATTGAATGCGCTCATTCCGTTTTGAACAATCATCCCCATTTGTCGACCGCGCTTTTTTCGCATCTCTTTTTCCGGCAAGGACGAGAGATTTTCACCTTTAAAATAAATGTCACCCGATTGACGCAGGGAAGACGGATTCAACTTCATGATGGCTCGGCACGTGACCGACTTTCCACTTCCACTTTCTCCGACAATCGCAAGACAACTCCCTGCCTTCACTTGAAACGAGCTATGATGTACAAGCGTTTGTCCGGTCTTTTCATCCCATACGGATAACTCATTCACTTCAATAACATTCACGTTACTTCGCCACCTCTTTTTCACGGAATTTGACAGTTGGACGCATCTTTTTTAGCGCGGGGACATTCGTTGCTTTTGTTAGCGCTGGATTTAAGGCGACTTGAAGGGAATCCGCTAAGAAGTTACAAGCAGATACGACAATCACAATTGCAATCCCAGGCGCTAACATCAGCTCAGGTTTTGTAAACATGACCGTTCTCGCTTCGTTCAACATCATCCCCCACTCTGGATTTGGTGCTTTCATGCCTAATCCAAGAAACGATAACCCAGAGATTTGTAGAATCATTGACCCAATCGAGCTACTTGCCACTACCGCAATGTCCGATAAGGTAACCGGTAAAAGGTGTGTGCGAATAATGCGATGGGACGGCGTTCCGATTGCTTTTGAAAACGTGACGTACTCGGATTCGGTGTACTGCATGACCGACGTACGAATTACACGAGCAAACCACGCCCATTTCATAAACACAAATGCAAGAAGGATATTTTCTAACCCCACACCTAACACCCCAACAATCGCAAGCGTCATCACATAAACAGGAAACGATAGCATCACATCGCACATTCTCATGATGACCGCATCTACCCATCCTTTAAAATATCCAGCGATAAAACCGAGCACCGTTCCGATAAAGACAGATAAGATAAGTGCGACCAGTACCCACAACACGCTAGGTCGAATGCCGTATAGTAACCTAGATAATACACACCGACCGAGATGATCATTGCCAAACCAATACTCAAGAGAAGGTGCTGCGTACCGAAGTTTCATATTGATAGCGAGTGGATCATGCGGTGCGATGAACGGAGCAAATATACCAAGTAGGAAGGTAATCAGTAAGATCCCCAATGAAACAATCCCTACTTTATCTTGACGTAACCGTTGCATAAACGTCATTTATTTCCCCACCCTTATCTTTGGATTAAGTGCTGCTTGTAAAATGTCTGAAACCGTATTAAAGAAAACAAATGCCACCGCCATCAGTAGCACGTACGCTTGAATCACAGGAAAGTCACGACTTAAAATAGCATCCACGCTTAAACTCCCTAACCCCGGCCACGCAAACACATTTTCAATGACAACCGTTCCTCCTAAAATGATGGGAATCGCCATACAAAAGATCGAAATCGCAACTTGAAGAGAGTTTCGTAACACATGCTTCGTAATCGTTTTTTCTTGTAATCCAGACGCTCTTCCGTACAACACATAATCTTTGTTTAGTTGACTAAGCATCGAGCTTCGAACGTTTCGGAAGTACAGACCAATGTAACTAATTGAAATCACAAACACAGGGAGAATGTAGCTTTCATACGAGTCCATGCCACTTGTCGGTAGTAAATCAAGCTTAACCGATACGTACCAAATCATCATCGCCCCTACCCAATAAGCAGGAACCGCTGTAAAAAAGAACAAAACTCCTCGAATCGATTGATCAAGAAAACTTCCTGCTTTTAGCGCACATAACACACCAAGCGCAATCGATAATGTAATGATGACGACAGAAGAAACGAGCGTCAGCTTTAACGTATTCCAAAACGCAGGGCCAATTAGTGACCACACTGACTCATTTTTTACATACGATTCGCCAAAGTCTAATTGTAAGCACGCCGCAAGCCAATTGACGTAACGAACGAATAATGGATCATTTAAACCAAGCTCTTCCTTCGTTTGTTCAAGCAATTCATCCGTAATAACCGGTACTTCTTGTGCTTGAAGAACAAGCTTCGCTGGATCTGATGGCGAAAAACTCACCAGAACAAAGGTTAAAAACGAAATAACAAGTAACAGTGGCATCGCAAGCAACAATCTCCTTGCAATATAAGCACCCATCCGTTCCACTCCTTTCTTTCACATCCCTACACACGTTTAACAAGAAACATCCCTTGCCGATTGTTCCATTGACGTACATACACAATGTCGGAAAGGGATGTGACAAACGAAGTTGACTTATTCAAAATACATCTGTTCAAACGGTAATTCGTATTGCGTTTGCTTGAATGAAATGCCTTTTAACTCTTTCGGTGCGACCACTGTAACATGACCATTTGTGAGCGGAATAAACACCGCTTCGTCGTGGACCATCGTTAAAATATCCGCGTAAAGGTTTTTTCGTGTTTCTTCATCTTGTGACACTAAAACCTCGGACATTTTTTGGTACATTTCTTCAGCCTTTGCCATTCCTTTTGTTGTATGTAGGTACGAAGCCTCTGATTGGAATGCGTTCACAGTACTTTGCGGATCATACGCCAGACCCCATGTTTGATTGAACAGCAAATCATACTCACCCGTTGCACGACGGTTCGCAATGGAGGTCGATTCTTCCCCAATAATGTCTAGTTCCATACCAATTTCTTTGACAGAGCTTTGGATAAATTCAGCTTGTGTTTTTTGGGATGGTGAATTGGCATCATAGTAGAGTTTCATCGCCAGTGGCTTTCCGTCTTTCTCTCGTACAGCCTGACCATTTTCTGCTTTCCATCCTGCTTGTTCGACTAATGCTTCTGCTTTTTTCACATCGTATGGACGCTTAGTCAATTTCAAATCTGCATAGTTGACGTTCGCAGAAAACAGCGTCTCTGCGACTGTTTCTTTTCCATCTAAAATGTCTTCACTAATCGTTTTGCGATCAATCGCATACCAGATGGCTTCGCGCACTTCTTTTTCACTCACAGGGCTTTCTTTCTTGCTGCTGTTTGCAACAATCATCTTCGTGTTCATTTCTTTACTTTGCACCACTTGGTAATCACCTGAAGCTTTCAGTTGTTCAACCGCATCCGTGTTCATGCTGTCTGCTCCGCGGTCATCGGTAAACGTCATGTTTACTTCCCCTTTTTGAAGTGCTAAAAACGTCGTTTCCCCTGCAGGTAATACTTTCGCTTTTATCGTTTTAATTTTCGGTTCGCCACCCCAATATGACTCGTTCGCTTCAAACGTTGCGGATTGATCGACTTTATGTTCTTTCAGCGCATACGGACCCGTCCCGTGATAGCCGCTAACACCATCTTTTGTTTCACCGTTTTTAAAATCCTTTGGTGAAAGAAACACGTACGGTCTTGTCATTGATAACTCAACAAGTGTTGGGTAGTAAGGCTCTGATAAGACAAGCTCCACCGTAAACTCATCCACCACATTCACGCTCACGATTTTATTCGACAACTGAATCCAAGAATGCTTTTCTTTGTTGCGTTGCACCGCTTCGATGTTCGCTTTTACGGCTTCTGCATTAAACGGCTCACCATCGTGAAACGTCACATCGTCTCGCAAATGAAACGTGTACACTTTCCCATCTTCAGAAATATCCCACGACTTGGCGAGTAATGGCTTAATGCCATCTTCTGTGTTTTCAACTAAAGATTCATACACTTTCCCTTGAGCAGGCATAGAACCTGGATACAAGTGCGGGTTCATGTCATTAATGTCTTTTGCCATCGCATACACAAGTTCATCTTGCTTTTTTTCAGTTGAGCTGCTTGAATCTGCCGAACATGCGATAAGCATCGTGCACGCCATCAATGAAATCGCTGCTCCTTTTAATCGTGTTTTCATTGTCATTTTGTTTTCCCCTTTTCGTTTTCATTCCGTATAACCTATGCTTGAAAATAAGAAAGATAACGCTTTTCAATTTTTTCATACGTAAAAACAATGTTTATGCTTGTTCTGTTAACTCCTCACATATACGCTCAATGTCAGACGCAAAATCTTGAACGAAAAACGCCTCTGACAACGCTTCTTCTTGATGAGTGTGAGCTGTCTCCATTCGTTTTTGCTCGTACGTATTAATAAATAAATCAAGCGTTGGACAATCCACTTCAACATGTCGTGCAATTCCTTGAATTATCTTGATCCGGTAATAATCCTCTTTTGGCATCCGTGGAATATCAAGTTTCCCTTCTTGATTCGTAAAAATCGTACGAATGGGAACGGCTGAAAAGTCGAAATACCTTCCCTCTTCATCCGGCTCCGAAAATGGATCAATAAGTAAAGAAGCATAACGAACATAAAGGGAATATTCTTGATGAATCGCCTCTAATTCCGTGAACTGATCAATGTCTTCACGAGCTAAGCTCTCAGGTCGAATCGGGTAATTGTCATCAACCATAAATTTTAATAAATTGACACCCTCAATGCCGAGCTTCGCTAAAACCGCCATCATCTCTTTCCACTGCGCTAGCATATTGCGAATAAGCGGTTGGGTAATCGGTCCTTCTGGGTACAGCTTATACACATGCTTTCTCGTCTTTATCTTTTTAAAGATGACATCGAGTGAGAATTCATTCATAAAAAGCGGTGGATGAACGTAAAGAGAAATGTTTCGTGTTTCAGCTTCCATGGGTGATTTCATCACTTCTAAGTGGATGCCTAACGTACTGTACAACTGACAAAGCGCTTGAACATTAACCGTAAAACCGTGTGTCGAGCCCATAAACGTCTTCTTTTTCTTTCCCGTCGTGATTACTTCGTTAGACGGTTTATCTCCTATCCACCTTGTATCTCCGTAGTACGTCGAAAAACTAATGACTTCTACATGTAAGCCGAGACTTCTCATGTAATTAGTGACTAAACTATTCGAGCCAAAGGTTGGTGAAATCAAGATGATACAACGTACTTGTTTCAATACTTCTACATCTAGTTTCGTTAACACATCCATGTAGGCATCTGTGGTCACAGAAAGCATCAATGTATCCCAGCTACCTTGAACCGTTTCGTAGCCTTGAAACAACTGATCAACAAAACATTCTCCCTTCATTGCCTCATGTTGCTCGTTTTGAACATGTGCGCGAAGTAAATGGTTGTGCTTCACGACCGCTTCAAAGAAAGACTCCGATCGCACAGAAAAGCGTCCGACCATCCCGACTTCACTGTTCATGCGTTGCTTCAAGTGAACCGCGAGCTGTACGGATGCGGGACCTGTTCCTGCTACTAATACACGTTGAAAGTTGTTCATACATTCCCTCCCTCTCTTAAACTAGCAAGCTATGATTTTTTATATAACGCAATATCAAACACTTGATGCGAGCGCCACACATTATCAACTAAAGTCCACTTTTTCTCATCTACTTCTTGCATTGGATAATTAAAAAGTGATTTGACTTCATTGCCATATCTCATCGCAACGACAACATCGTCATTTGTAAGCGTATGTAGTTGATCTAAGATGTCATATTTACAATTAACAGTTGAACTAAAAATGATATGAGTCATATCGTGAATAGTTGGAAGCTCTTCCACTGTGACCCTTTCAAGCTGAATGGGTAAACCTTCACCTAGCTCCTGAACGACACGACGCCCTAGCTCAATCGCTTCGTCATCAATATCAATACCGATCACTTCCGCTCCTGTTCGTCTTGCAATTAATAACGGTGTCATCGGAAATGCTCCCGAACCGACTAATAATACTTTAGACGAAGACGTGACTTCAAACTGACCAAATTCTTCTTCAATACACGACTCGATGTTTTGAAAGTAATCTGTTTTTCCCTTTTGTCCTTCTAACAACTTCATCGCTCGGTGCTTTTCCATAATGGTGACACAACGCGCTGATTTTGCTCTTGCTTCTTCTATTGCTTGAGTGAATGAATCAGAAGGTTGTTTCATCACGTTGTTCCACTCTTCTTTATACGCCTGATTCGTCACGAACGTCGCGTAATCATCCATCACCTTCTCAAGTTCCGCCAGCTGTGTCATTTTATGAGCCTGTTCTGGTGCAAGCTCATCAAATGCTCGGACAAACTCTACGACTTGTTCTTGAAGAGACATCACTGTTTTCATCTGCTCCACTCCTCTTTTCTTCTATACGTCCACAAACGCTTTTCCTTGTGCCACAATCCCAACTGATCCTTCAATGGTAAGGCTTGTTAGTTGTTCCTCATGACAAGCAGCCGTCACACGAATGGTTCCACCTGGTTGATGAATATGTGCCTCTACGCTTCGTTTCTCTTTCCACGCAAGATACGCACCGATTGAAGCCGTTCCTGATCCACATCCTCGTTCCCAAATCAAACTATCCACATTTGGAACATAAATAAGCGGTGCCAGTTCGTTTGATTTCACTTGATAGAGTAATACACCGATTAACTGTGCACCTAGTGTGACACCAAGTAGTTTGGCGAGTGATTCAGCTTGCTTTTTCACTTCATCATGAAAGGTTTCGACTTCAATGACAAGATGAATGAACCCTCTGTACCTCACAATGACAATCGCTAATTCCATCCCTTCATACTGAATGAGACGTTCCTCAAGTTGCTCAGGAATCGGCATACTCACTTGACAATGATACGTATCTTGTTTGCGCTTTACGTGGCACGTAACAAGTTCGTCTGTTCCTGATGTTTCTAACACCACATCGGTTTGGTCATCTAGCTGTAATCCTTTTTCAGAAGCTAAAAAAGCAGCTAACGCCATACATGCATTGCCACAAAATTCCCCGCCTGCCATCTGCAAATGAGCAGCTGCTTTATGCGTAACAGGACGTTCAATAAAACCGACTTGTTCCGCATACACGTTGTCATATGCCATCATTTTAGAGGCAATGCGTGTGTGCTCCTTCATCGAGTGTTCTGTCTTCACTAAAATCGTCATGTTTTGAGTTGGATTACACTTAATAAAATCAATTTCTTGAATCATCTCAAATCCCTCTCGGTTTATAGATTGAAAATCATAACGATTACGATTTACAAAAGGTAGAATATAACAGAATGCATACAATGTCAACGATAAGTTACACCTTTATGTATATCAATGCCAATAAATACTGTCATACATCCACACA
Source organism: Bacillus sp. CGMCC 1.16541 (assembly GCF_003184905.1). Classification (GTDB taxonomy): domain Bacteria; phylum Bacillota; class Bacilli; order Bacillales; family Bacillaceae_H; genus Priestia. Next base: position 9,965 of record NZ_QFRU01000037.1, on the reverse strand, counting down.
TTCATCGTACAAAATAAAAAGAGGATGGGGCATAACGACTGTCTCATCCTCCTAGTTACTGTGATATGATTCCTATGAGGTGAATGAATCATGAACAAATTCAGCGTTTTATCATTTTTAACAGTCATCGTCAGCATTTTATTTTTCTTTGCGTTTCGTGGACCAAATGCGGATTTAAACGTAGGAATCATCGCATTCAGCATCCTATCTATCTTTGGCATTGTTTTTGCGATTTTGTCAAAGAAATGGGGAACAGGAATCATTGCCGGACTACTCAATGGGGCTGTGTTGATATTTGCTTACCTATTACTGCTTGCGAAAGGAATTGGTGGGTGAGAAAATAACATCATAAAATCAAGACGCAACAACGAGCAAAGGGTAATATGAAAGTTATTGAATGACTAGTTTTATTGATAGAAGAGAATTCTTTACATGTTCGATCTTTTCTCATACAATAAAACACAGGTTTAAATAGGAAAGGATTTACAATGAAACGTATTTTACTAGTGTTTCTTCTATTAAGTATTGCTCACTTCTCCCATACTCCACACTTAAAAGTCACAGACCCAACGAGTTGGTTTAATGAATCCAATTGGGATCATGATTCATCTGTTGTCGAGATTTTAGCACCAGATAGTGAGTTTTATCACGCTTATGAATATAAATTTGGAGCCGAGTTTGTGCTACGCAAACTTGCACATATTACCTTTTTCGGACTTGTTGGGCTGTTATTTCTAGTCAATGTAAAACAAAATCGATTCAGGTATCTCAAAGCATTTGTGTACACCGCTCTTTTCGCTTTCTCTGACGAACTTCATCAAGCATTCGTTATCGGTCGTGACGGTCGGATGTGGGACGTGATATTAGATTCTGTAAGTGGATTGGCGTTTTTAATTGGCTATTTTATGCTGACGAAGTGGCGGAAAACGTATTAGTGATCTATCTTATCTATTTAAAATGAGGCCTTGAACATTGACTAGTTTCAAGACCTCATTTTTTGATGTCATCATTCATGTTGAACTTCCATCTGTTACAGGTACTCTTTTTACTTCCATTCACCCACTTAATCGACTACTATTTTACAAAAAATAAATCTTTACTACCTATATCCATATAGTTATTTAGACTTATATTTGTTATAGTTTAATAGATGCTGTACCTAACAAACTATCAATGAATCGAGGTCATTTATGAACATCCAATCTAGACAAACACATAAAAAAAACATCATACTAGCTGCTACACTTATTAGTTCGTTAACCATAAGTAGCAATGTTGTATCTACAACTGAAGTGCATGCCATTCAATCTAACTATACTGCTCCAAGTAACGCTCCTTCTACTTTTAACGATTATGATTCAAACGCTTATTGGGCTGAATCCATGTCGTGGGCCATTCACCAAAACTTACTAAAAGGCTACCTAAATACAACACACCCCAAAACAGGTGTTGTGGGCAATTGGATCGTGCCGAATGGAACCTTAACAGAAGGACAATTTTTAACGATTCTTTTTCGCTACACTCACCCAAATGAAACGTTAACAGCACCAAAGAATTCACACTGGGCACTTCCTCAGTATCAGCTAGCAAAGACGTACAATCTTCCCACTCAAGCATCTTTAACTGATATGAACCGTGCAAATTCACCGATTTCACGTGGAGTAATGGCTCGTATTTTAGCTACACTTGATGCCAACACCAATGTATCAGAGCACTCCGCTATTCAATGGATGTACGAAAACGGGATTTCAACAGGCTACATGGATAAAAATGGGCGTTACCCAAAAACTCATCAGTCATTTGGAGCTGAAAATACATTAACGAGAGGGCAGATTGTCTCCTTTATTAAACGTTATCATGATGCAAAAGCGAATGGTGTGTTGAAGGCTCCACCGTCAGATACCTTTATTCATTCAGACGTATCTGTTAAAGCTAGCAAAGGTTTTGTTGGTGTAAATCCAACATCTGATTATTATTACGATAATTGGCTTGTGCCTTCTACCCGTTATTTCTTTACAGATCCACACAGACAACAACCACACATGCTGAGTGCTCTAGATAACACCATCCATGTTCAACATCTTAGCTCTTCTTTTGCGCGAACAGGGGAAACGAAGATCAAGATGGAACTACCTCTTTTTGGCGGGTTCCATGTGGGAGATGATGGATACTATTACATTGTGTTTGGTCAAAGTAACGAGGAAGAATCCAATACTAAAACTGTTTATCGCGTAGTAAAATACAATACTAACTGGGTAAAAGTAGCACATGTTGATGTGAAAGACGTGCATGTAGTTGAACCTTTTGCTGCTAGTAATGTCACAATGGCTAGTCAGAATGGAAAATTAGCCATCTACTCTGCTCGATTACGCTATTTATCAAAATATGATGGCCTCCATCACCAATCGAACATCCCTCTTCTTATCGATACGAAAAATATGGCTATACTACACAAAGGCGGGGAATGGCCAGATAACCATGTTAGCCACTCATTTGCCTCATATGTTCAATTGGATGGAGACGACATCATCTATGCTGATCATGGGGATGCGTATCCTCGTTCGATTGTGTTACAAGTGGAACGGAATCACGAGATAGAAAGACAAGTAGAGTTAATTACATTTCCAGGTGAAATTGGTGACAACTATACGGGCGGATATCTAGGTGGACTACAGACTTCTCCTTCTACATACCTTGTCACTGGTTCTGATTTAGCAAGGAATTCGAAACAAACCTTTGACTATGACACGCATAATGTGTTTTTAGGTGTTGTTCCAAAGAATGAAAGTAAAAAACAGAAAGTCATTTGGTTAACAAACCACACACCTGATAAACAAATTTCAATTGCTGAAACTCATCTTTGTAAAGTCAATGACAATACATTTGTTGTGTTATGGAAGGAACAAAAAAGCGAAGCAAATGAACAAACGACTTATTATGCAACTGTAGATGCAAACGGTACTCTCTTAACGAAGCCAACGAAATTAGCAAACATTCCATCACCAGGAAACATGATACCTCTTGTTCAAGGAAATACACTGACATGGTACGCTGTAGAAGAGGAAGACCAAAAGCCAGCTGCCGTTACCTTTTACACGTTACACATCAAGTAACAAAAAAACGATGAGCTCATCTCATCGTTTTTTTACTGCACGCTAAATTCTAATCCTTCTACTTCAGCTGCTGCATCACGAATCGTGTCCGCTGCAAACGTCGCTTGTTGACCGATTGCTTGTACACTTTCCTCAAAATGAATCCATGTAATGGTTAATGGCAGCGCGACATGTCCTGTCAAACAATCAAAAAGCGCATCTAAATTCTCCCCATAATAATCAGGGAAATCTAAGTTTGTTTTCAAATACTCATGTAGTTCCGCCATACTCGTAATCGCTTTTCCATCAATCATCAATTCGCGCACCATCATCTCTCCTTTTCGTCTCAGTTGTATCAGTTTTTGATTATTCTTTGCTTTTGACTGTTTCATACCTAAAGCGAATGTCGCCAAACCTTGTAAGAGGGGCGACATTCGCTTTAGTGTAACGAGTAATTGGTAACCAACATCTTTTCGTTACCAATCGCTCGTTACATCAATCAATACCAGCGTTGAAACGTTTTGTAGTGATCATTCGTCGTATAGTACAGTCCATCATTTGAATACACTACTCGCTGTGCACCGCGGCAACCTGACTTGTAGTACGCGTCCGCTTCATAATAGATACGACCTGATTTAGCAGGCAGTAATCCTTCACGGTTTTGGAACACATCGCCACCGATGCTATAGCCTGGTGCGACTGTCGCTAAGTTACATTGACTTGATACCCATCCAATGCTTTGTGCTTCACTTTTTGTAATGAAGTTAGCCGGAAGCTCACCGTATGTTTTTAAATACTCAATAATCCCTGCAAAGTCTGTTGGTGTTGCATAATAGCTAATGGCTGCTTCTGCTTTTTGAGGTTGCGTAAACGCTCCTGTTCCCCCAAATAAGAGCGCAAATACCATCGCAATTGACGCCAAAAATTGAACTGTACGCTTCATGTTCATCTCTGTTCCTCCTCTTATGTAAATGTGGACTACACGTTTATTTTATAAGAATTTGTTTCCAAGTAGTGTAAGGATTGGATGACATTTGTTAAGATTCTCCATACTTTGACACAGCTATATGACAAAATGAACAAGAAAGTGAAAAGAAAGTATAAATGTAAATGCTGATTTCTTCTATAGAAAGAAAACTGAATAAAAAATTGCCCCTCTTCATCATAGACACGACCAATCTAAGTTGACGATTAATGGTTCACAACATCCCTTCAGCAAGACTCCCTAAAAATGTTGGGCATAAAAAAAACGATGAGTTTCGCCTCATCGCTCTTTTTACTCTACTTCAAACTCTAATCCATCCACTGACTTCGCTGCATCTCTCATTCTACCCGCTGTAAAATTCGCTCGCTGTCCTAAACGATTTAAGCTTTCGTTAAAATGAAGCCATTTAATCGTCAGTGGTACCGTCACATGTTGAGTTAAGCAGTTAAATAATGAATCCATATTTGTATGATCATAATCTGGAACACCCAGCTGGTCTTTGACGTATTGATGAAGTTGTTCAATTGTGTGTAAATCCTTGCCGTTCAAAATCAATTCGGCCATCACAATGTCTCCTTTTTTCTTCATTTGTAGAAGTTCTTCTACTCTTTCATTGTACAAGAACTTTTGCCTTTTTAATGTAAGGATTTGATGACGATTGTTAAGGTTTTGTGTGCAGAAAGAATGACTGTAATGACCTCGTAAAAAAGTGGAGGGTTTGTAAATGACCACTTAACAAAGTGGTGAATATGATAAAATAAAGAAGAGAAAGGAGACTATCTTATGACCAAGCTCCCTTTAATTTCGTTCTTATCGTCCTTCTTATGTATAGGATTGTTCTTTATAAGTGCGACGTTAAGTATTGAATCTAACTGGCCTATTCACCCTCTATTGATTGTGTTGCTGTTAACAACGGGTGTCTTTTTTATGAGTCTCTTTAGCGTAGCAGGTGTATGTGATTGGAAGTCTAGCATTCAAAGTGTGAGTGCTATTGTATTAACATTAGGGCTAGCCATTTTTCTTTTGCTTGTGCTTAGCTTGGGCAGTTTAGGAACCTATTAGGAGGACTATCGATGAATGTAGTCGTAAAACAACAATTTGAACAGTTAGCATCAAGTGTTAAAAACGCAGAAGATACTAAAGCCTCTGCGTTTTTCTTGTATGTGATTTTGTTGTTTAAAAAGATCACATTTACCTTGTGTATTCAATTTTATCTATCTCTCATCTGAACTACTTATCCTCGGACACACTCTTTCTTCCTACTTAAAGCGTTTAGCTTACGTTGGACTTACTACAAAATCTAATAAATGGCTATTTTCCACAGGAATTTCTTCTTTTACTTTCAGTGTTTCATTGTCAATGACGAGTACACTCTCTTCTTTTTCATTCCTTTTCACGATGTATATCTCATTTCGAAGCACATCTTGATACAAGAAACGATAGTAGCTATTCGAATCAAAATCGGTAAGCGTCTTGAAGTGCGGCTCTACATCAAACGTTAAAATCCCAACAATGGAACCTTTTGTGGCGCTTTGGACTTGATATAATGCTCTTTTTTCATCTAGCAGCAACGGAGGACTGTCTTCACTATAAAACAAATCATCACTCGTCATACCAGTGAATGGCTCAAATATTTCGTAGTGAAAGTCCTTGTTGTAGACAAACAGCTTACCTTCATCACCAAGTATGTATGCATACTCACTCGTCGCATAAATCGGTGTTAAATCAGACGCTTCTTTTGGAAGCTCATACTGAACTGTTTGCTTCTCTACATCTACAATGCCAATTCCTGCATTTTCATAATCATTATCCTTATTCACTTGTCCGCTTGTGCCATAAATGACTTTGTTTTGAAACTGTAAAAGCGGTGACCACTTCGGAGCACGTCCGTATTCTGTTTCAAAGCTTTGTTGTGTCGAATAGTTCGATAACGATACATTAAACTCATTTGTCTCCACCTTCATATTTTGTTCTCCTGTTTTGTGAGAAACAAGCGTTTGAAACAATGTATCGCTTCCGTAGTGCATAATGTGATCAACACCGACTTCGTGCTGCTCATAGTCCACATTCACCTTTGTGAACGTACGGTTTTTTAAATGATACGTATAATAATAGTTATCAATGGTCGCCTCACCAAATAAAGAAATATACAAAATATCCGGATCCGTTGGTTTTTGGTGAACACTCATTCTCCTAAAATCCTCGTCCTTAATTTCATATTCACCTAGAACCTCGCCTGATTTAGTCACTTCTTTTACAACCGTATGTGGTTGAGACACACGGTCATCTGCAGGATAATAAAGTAAATACGTACCGGGCTCACGAGCCTCAACTGAAAAGCTTTCAATCCCTTGTACTGACACTCTTTCTGTACTTTTTGTTTGAAAGATAAAAAACATACTCACACTTGCGATGACTAATATTGTTAGTAAGATCCATCGTACGTTATTTTTTCTCATAAATCTCCCATCATGTTTAAGAAATTAAATTTTTCCAGGAAGTGTTGTACCCCATGTTTTTAATACACGTGTATTTGCATCCATTAAAATATCATCTGGAATAACAGCTAATAGCCCATCAATATAAAATGCTCGTGAAGACTGTAGGTTATAGCCTGCATGATCCCACTGCGCATTTGTTAATTTTGAACAATACCAAGCATCTGTAGACCAGATTGAAGTTTTTAATTTGTAAGGTTCGCCCACTTGATTTTTACCAAAATCTACTGCTTTTTTACGCTCTGTAGTTGTTGCGTTTGTTCCTAATTTTGTTGTCACTTTTAATTGTTTAATACCACTAGCACCCTTCCATAAATTACTACGGTTCCAGTGATGTACTTTTGCACCATTGTTTGCTGTCTTTGACGCTTCAATTACATAATAGTCTGTCGTAGATAAAACGGCTGTGTGTCCTGTAAATGATTTTTCGCCAATTGCGTTATTACTTCCACTACCATAATATAAGATATCTCCATAGCGCCAAGAAGTTGCCATGGCTTGCATTTCACCACCATTAAGGTACGGATCGGCTTTGATATCTAATTCACCAAGCTTATCACTTAGCTCTCTGTACTGATTTAGCTCGTAAAAGATATCTGTTTCCATTGAAGTTAAGTAGTCTTCAATATCGATATGAATTTGATTAACACGGTTGACAAAGGCATCCTGTTCTTCTTGTTCATATCCAACCTCTAATGCTAGTAACTCGTCGACTACTGCAATTTTCTTTTCAAATTCAGCTGTTATTAATCCTTCGTCTGAATTTCCTTCTTGTGCATAAGTATGAAAAGGACTAAGAATAAGACCAGTTAATACAAATGCTGCTATTGTTTTTTTAGCATTCATTTTAAATCCTCCTATTAATTTACTATTGTTTAATCTTTTAACCTTACATTTCTCCTTTCTTTCATTTTTCCTGAACACAAAAGTAAATATATACCAACTTATCAATTTAATTCAATAGTGATAAATACATTATTTTACAATTGTAATTTAAAGGACTTATTACCTAATGAAAGTTTGTGAACTACCTACTTTAGCAACATGAAACCCTTATTATTCGAGGTATTTATTTAGTTCACAAACCTGTCTATTTTATCTTCCATCTTTTACACTTTAAAATCAGCACACACCCCAATATAGGAATAAATTACCTATTTATCACCCTTTTTATCTATTATTCCTTTAATTATATTACCTTTTTACACACAATTCTGAATTTAAAATAAATAGCTTTGCATTTTTTATTTTGTGAACATTCTGTGTCAAAACCCTTTTGTAAAGATTGATAAGCTACTTTTAATATTTTTACACGTTTGTTATATAACTATAAGAATGGTGATTTTCTCCATCTTCTTTTTTATAATCAGATTACAACGTGACGGACAAGCTTATCCTTAAAACTACTAATCTATAAAAGAGGCGCTTCTTGTTTTAAGAGAAAGACATTCCACATCGTTCATCATGCAGTCATAGTTGAGAATGAGAAAGTGAGAGGAGAAAGAAAATGAAAAAGAAAAAAGTCATTAGTTCAGCTGTCCTTAGTTTAACGTTAGGGTTATCTGTTTTTGCAGGTAATACGTTCGCACAAGAAGTCGATGCGAAAAACGTAAAAGGCTTAGAAGAGTATCGCGTATTGATCCAAGGATCAAGCACAGAAAAGCAAAAAGTAAAAGCAGCACATGGTGCACGCTGGGACTTCAATGGTGAAGGATTCACAACAACCGTTAATGAAAAACAATATAACGCATTATTGAAAAACAAAAACTTAAAAGTAACCCAACTACAAGAAGTGCAATTAGACACACCAAACGAAGTGGGTCCTGTTAAAGCATTAGCTACTTACCCAAGCGCACAAGCTCCATGGGGCATTAAAGCAATCTACAATGATAGTACTGTTCAACGTACATCTGGTGGTAACGGTATTAACGTTGCGGTATTAGACACAGGTGTGAACATTAACCATATTGATTTACAAGGGAAAGCAGAGCAATGTAAAGATTTTACTCAAACGAGTGCACAAATCGTTAATAACTCTTGTACAGACCGTAACGGACATGGAACGCACGTAGCGGGTACCGTTTTAGCGCATGGAGGATCTGACGGAGCAGGTATTTATGGAGTAGCACCTGGTGCAGATTTATGGGCATACAAAGTGTTAACTGATAGCGGATCTGGTTACTCAGATGATATCGCCGCAGCAATCCGTCATGCAGCAGACGAAGCGACACGTACAGGGACAAAAACGATTATTAACATGTCTTTAGGATCCGCTAGTAAAGATACGTTAATCACAAATGCAGTTAACTACGCATACAGCAAAGGTGTTCTTGTTGTAGCAGCGGCTGGTAACGATGGGTACGGAAACAACACAATCGGTTACCCAGGTGCGTTACCAAACTCAGTAGCAGTAGCGGCATTAGAAAATGTTCAACAAAACGGGACATACCGTGTGGCGAACTTCTCTTCTCGCGGAAACCCAACAACAGCAGGTGACTTCGTGATTCAAGAGCGTGATGTTGAGTTATCAGCACCAGGTGCAGGCATTGAGTCGACTTGGTTCGATGGAAACTATAAAACAATTAGCGGTACGTCAATGGCAACACCACACGTAGCTGGTTTAGCGGCGAAAATTTGGGCATCAAGTCCATCTTTAAGTCATACACAACTTCGTACAGAGTTACAAAACCGCGCAAAATTAGTGGACATTAAAGGTGGATACGGAGCAGCAACAGGTGACGATCATGCATCTGGATTCGGCTTCCCACGCGTAAAATAAGGAACCTTTTTGACCGGAAACCAAACGAACGGTTTCTTCCCCCCTCTAAAAATAAAAGCGAGAATGTGCCCAAGCCAAGCACCATTCTCGCTTTTTCTTGTTATCTTTTATGATGGTTCCTTTCTAGTGATCGTGTTCAAATACCCTCATTTGCATATCACCTAATAAAAGTGACGACTAGTATACGACTACATTTACTACGCGAAACGTTATAATGAAGAAAGAAATCGATTGATGGTTAAGTATGTGAAAACTTAACGTGCACTTCTTTAACAATCAGAACCAGTCAGTTACAGAGACAACGAATTGAAAGCTGACTACATGAGAGGACGGAATGTCATGATGAAAGAAATGCTTGTGTAACTACAGACTTGTAAACTTTATATTAGTCGGTCACTCATTTGGTGGAGTGCCGATGCGAATGTATGCAACGAACTATGAGCATGACGTTTGTGGTCTTGTCTTGATTGACTCGACACCTGAAGATTACAGAGAACGATTTCTTCCAACGATGTCACAATCGTTTCAACAAGCCTACAATCAACAATTCGTTCGTCAACTACCCGCCACTTAACGCTCTTGCGAGCTGTTTGAAGTGGGGGCTTGCGTCT
>NZ_KZ821211.1 GCF_003184905.1 Bacillus sp. CGMCC 1.16541 | reverse complement strand
AGTTTAAAACTTAATTAACGTTGACGTTTGTCGCTTTGTTCAGTTTTCAAAGTTCAATATTAAAGTGGAGCGGGTGATGGGAATCGAACCCACGACATCAGCTTGGAAGGCTGAGGTTTTACCATTAAACTACACCCGCATATGAAATTAAAATAACTGGTCGGGAAGACAGGATTCGAACCTGCGACCCCATGGTCCCAAACCATGTGCTCTACCAAGCTGAGCTACTCCCCGTATGTATGGCGCGCCCGAGAGGACTCGAACCCCTAACCTTTTGATCCGTAGTCAAACGCTCTATCCAATTGAGCTACGGGCGCTTATTATGATGTTGTCACCTCAACAGCGACTTTATTATCTTACCACATTCTCTTTTGTTGAGTCAACACTTTTTTATTTTTTTACGATGCGGCCGAGAGGACTTGAACCTCCACGGGGTTAACCCCCACTAGGCCCTCAACCTAGCGCGTCTGCCATTCCGCCACGACCGCTTAGAGAAAATAAAATGCGGGTGAAGGGACTTGAACCCCCACGTCATAAGACACTAGATCCTAAGTCTAGCGCGTCTGCCAATTCCGCCACACCCGCGAATTGATTAAATGGTGAGCCATGAAGGACTCGAACCTTCGACCCTCTGATTAAAAGTCAGATGCTCTACCAACTGAGCTAATGGCTCTAAATATGGCTGGGCTAGCTGGATTCGAACCAACGCATGACGGAGTCAAAGTCCGTTGCCTTACCGCTTGGCTATAGCCCAATTTTGTCTAATTTAAAGCTGTCGTAAATGGCGGTCCCGACGGGAATCGAACCCGCGATCTCCTGCGTGACAGGCAGGCATGTTAACCGCTACACCACGGGACCAGCTTTATATGGTGGAGGATGACGGGATCNTAGCGCGTCTGCCAATTCCGCCACACCCGCGAATTGATTAAATGGTGAGCCATGAAGGACTCGAACCTTCGACCCTCTGATTAAAAGTCAGATGCTCTACCAACTGAGCTAATGGCTCTAAATATGGCTGGGCTAGCTGGATTCGAACCAACGCATGACGGAGTCAAAGTCCGTTGCCTTACCGCTTGGCTATAGCCCAATTTTGTCTAATTTAAAGCTGTCGTAAATGGCGGTCCCGACGGGAATCGAACCCGCGATCTCCTGCGTGACAGGCAGGCATGTTAACCGCTACACCACGGGACCAGCTTTATATGGTGGAGGATGACGGGATCGAACCGCCGACCCCCTGCTTGTAAGGCAGGTGCTCTCCCAGCTGAGCTAATCCTCCACATTTTTTAGAAAAAAATTATCCATGTCATCAACATGAATAAAAGGTATGACCCGTACGGGATTCGAACCCGTGTTACCGCCGTGAAAGGGCGGTGTCTTAACCGCTTGACCAACGGGCCATCATAATATGATGGCGGAGAAGGAGGGATTTGAACCCTCGCGCCGCTTACGCGACCTACACCCTTAGCAGGGGCGCCTCTTCAGCCACTTGAGTACTTCCCCATATAATGGCTCCACAGGTAGGACTCGAACCTACGACCGATCGGTTAACAGCCGATTGCTCTACCACTGAGCTACTGTGGAATGTTTCATATAAGACTTTTATTATGATACTATTTTTAAAAAAGGTTGTCAACACCCTTTTTTAACAAATCGTCACTCTTGCGACGGCTTAATTAATATATCATATTCAAAATAGCAGAGTCAACATCATTCAGATACTTTTTTTAACTTACCTTTACACCTTCCACAAACATACTTAGCCGTATCTACTTTTCGATGTCTATCATATCTTTGACCACACCGCAGGCATTGATACATGTATCGCTTTCCATTTGAATATTTTTTACTTGATAAAAGAGGCTGACAAAATCTTGGTGCCCCTACTGCACTCATTAAGTCTTTGAAATCTTTATCCCTATGCTTATAACCTTTCCCCTCTAGGTGAAGGTGATAATGACAAAGCTCATGCTTAATGATCCTCTTTACCTCTTCAATCCCATGCTCATTATAATACTTAGGATTAATTTCAATGTTGTGAGTATGTAGTAAGTACCTTCCTCCTGTTGTTCGTAAGCGCGGATTAAACGACGCTGTATGAGCAAAGACTTTCTTGAAAGAAGTAAGCGATATTTTTTCCACTAACACTTGAAGTTGTTGATTGTCCATCTTGGCACTCCTTTATCTTTTTATAATGGTAACCTAGCCACACAGGTGCACCACGTACAAGGCTCTTGCATATATTCTATACTACAATGTTTATCAATGACGTGTTTTTTACTTACGATAACTCTCTCTATATCATTCAACTAAGATTTCTCAGAAGAGGTGGTGCTCTCATGCCTACTTGGCTACAAAGACAAATGCAAAGAGCTTATTATAAAAAGGATCGGTCTCAAATTAAACTACTCAATCAATGTTGGTTTTTTTATCGAAAAAAGCACTGCTCCTAAAAGAGCAGTACTTTTTATTTTCATGTAGATGGAGAAAGCATAGTTAACGATACTCTTCCTTTGGTCATGTTAACATCTTCAATCCATACTGTAACAAGATCACCCACCGATACAATATCTAGTGGATGGCTAACGTACTTTTTACTTAGCTTCGAAATATGAACAAGCCCATCTTGCTTCACACCTATATCAACAAATGCACCAAAATCTACAACGTTTCTAACCGTACCTTCTAATTGCATGCCAGTTGACAAATCCTCTAACTGTAAAACATCTGTTCGTAACAACGGCTTTGGCAGCTCATCACGAGGATCACGTCCAGGGCGTACAAGGGCATCGATGATATCTCTAAGTGTTAACTCACCAATACCTAGTTCCTCTGATAACTCTAGCAAGTTCAAATGACTAAGCTTTTCTTTTAATTCGCTTGAACCGAGGTCTTTAGTTGAAAAACCAAGCTGAGTAAGTAGTTTTTCAACGTTTTTATAATTTTCAGGATGAATACTCGTTTGATCGAGCGGCTCTTTTCCATCAACAATCCGTAAAAAGCCGATACACTGTTCATACGTCTTAGCACCTAACCTAGGGATTTTCTTTAATTGCTTTCGGTCCACAATTTTCCCATTTTCCTCGCGGTACTTCACCATATTTTGAGCAACCGTTTTGTTTAATCCGGCTACATATTGCAATAATGAAGCGGAGGCAGTGTTAACATTTACACCCACTTGGTTTACAACGGTTTCTACAACAAACGAAAGAGAGTCATTTAGTTGCTTTTGAGATACATCATGTTGATACTGACCAACGCCTACTGATTTTGGATCAATTTTAACTAACTCAGCTAGCGGATCTTGAAGTCGTCTTGCAATAGATACCGCACTTCTTTCTTCAACTTGTAAATGTGGAAACTCCTCTCGTGCAAGCTCTGATGCAGAATAGACGCTAGCCCCCGCTTCGTTAACAATTAAATAGTAAATGTTTTGATCTACTTTGCGAAGCAAGTCAGCAATGAGCTGCTCTGTTTCACGAGAAGCTGTCCCGTTCCCTATGGCCACCATCTCAACTTTAAATTCACGAAGCATACTCATTAACTTTTGCTCGGCTTCATTACGTTTGTTTGCGGGTGCATGTGGGTAAATCACATCGATTTTTAATACCTTACCCGTTTCATCTACAACAACTAGTTTACAACCTGTACGGTATGCTGGATCTACACCTAACACAACCTTACCTTTTAACGGCGGTTGCAACAGAAGTTTGCGTAAGTTTTCAGAGAAGATATGAATGGCTCTCTCTTCTGCCTTTTCTGTTAATTCTTTTCGAACTTCACGTTCAATTGAAGGTTCAATTAAACGCTTATAAGCATCTTCAATCGACATTTTCACATATTCTGTGACATCTGATTTATGGTTCGAGATAACTTGTTTGTACAGATAATCTGTTATTTGTTCCACAGATGATTGAATGGTTACTTTTAATACACCATCTTTTTCTCCGCGATTCATCGCTAGTATACGATGAGGCACAATTTTAGAAGCTGATTCCTTGTACTCGTAGTACATTTCATATACTTTTTTTTCGTCCTTCTGTTCATCTTTTAATGCCGATTGAATGAGACCCTGCTGAAATGTCTTACTTCTAATCCACTTACGATACGTTGGATTATCGGAGATTTGCTCAGCAATAATATCCATAGCTCCGTTTATTGCATCTTCTGTGGTTGAAACATCATTTTCAGTTGAGACGTATTCTCGTGCTTTTGTATGTATGGACTGGCTAGGAAATGTCATCATCCACTCGGCAAATGGCTCTAACCCTTTTTCTTTAGCAATAGTGGCCCTTGTTCGACGCTTTTGTTTATACGGTCGATATAAGTCTTCAACTTCTTGAAGCTTGGTCGCTTTCTTAATTTGTGAAGCAAGTGAATCCGTTAACTTCCCTTGCTCATCAATTAAACGAATAACTTCTTCTTTTCGTGTATGTAAATTTACAAGGTATGTCCAAGAGTCTAGAATTTGCCTAATTTGCACTTCATCTAATGCACCTGTTTTTTCTTTTCGGTACCTTGCGATAAATGGCACAGTATTACCTTCTTCTATTAAAGAAATAACACTTTGAACCTGCTTATATGAAATGTTTGTTTCTGAGGAAACAGATTTAATAAAAAAATCCTCTTTCTCTTTAACGATTGTCAAGCAAACTCCTCCTCACTAGTATGAAAGCTTTCTCCTAATTGTAACAAAACTCACATGCGATAGCACATGTGAGTTAGGAAGATAACTTATACTGTTATATGACCAATAACGTACGTAATATCATCATCATTGGAAATGATTTTACTTTGCAACTCTGTAGACATTTGTTGGATTTTACTCGTCTTTGAAAAAACTGATTTAATTTCTCTTAAATTTAAGCCATCTGTGTGAATTAAAAAGCGCGAACCAGGTTCAAATGAAAACACTTGTGTACGAAACCTTTGTATTTTCCCAGATAGAAATCCTTTTATAGGTAAAGGATATGTTAACTTACCATCCGGAGAATAAAGATAAAAACGAATGTTCCCTATGTTACTATAAACAAACTGAAACGTCTTTTTATAAAATTTCAATACTGCAACAGCAGCACCACGAGTGTTCTTTGTTGCATCATTGCACCGTCTCATCAGTTCTTCTACATCTGCATGAGGATATAGCGAGACGACATTTGTAATCGCAGATGATGCTTTCATAGCATATTCACCACTACCTAACCCATCGGCCATTACACATAAAAAATAGTCCTCTGTTTCTTTTACATAGTAACTGTCTCCACAATAATGGTTTCCTTTTTTTGCCGCTTGATAAACTTCTAATTTCACACTGTTACACTGCTGTTCAGAAGTCAAATTTTACACTCCATATGATCCGTGTCTGCCCTTGCAGCATTTCTCAATTTTTCTAGCGCTCTTCTTTGCAGCCTAGATACATGCATTTGAGAAATACCTAGCTTTTCACCTGTATCTTTTTGGCTTAAGTTTTCAATAAACGTGCAGCGAATAATCTCTTTTTCTCGTTCATTTAATACATGAAGGATTTTTTCTAGCACTAGCCTTTGATCAGTCTTTTCGTAACCCTGCTCTTTTTCTCCAACTAAATCTAAGATCGTCACTGTTCCGCCATCTGAATCTGCTTCGATTGAATGGTCAACTGAAAGAGCTTGATAACTCTGCCCCATCTCCATTGTTTCTAATACTTCTTCTTCTGTCACTTCCAGATACTCAGCAATCTCTCTCACTTGAGGTGAGCGCTGTAAATTTGTTGTTAACTCTTCTACAGCAGCCTTTATCTTGGGCCCTAACTCTTTTATGCGGCGAGGCACATGCACACTCCATGTTTTATCACGCAGGAAACGTTTGATCTCTCCAATGATCGTTGGAACAGCAAATGATTCAAATGTTCTGCCAAAAGATGAATCATACCTTTTAATAGCTCCTAATAAACCTAACATTCCAACTTGAGCAATATCTTCATGAAGATCTCGTCCCTTTGAGTAACGGCGAGCAATTGATTCTACAAGATTTTTGTAGTGTAAAACTAGCTGACTTTGAGCATCCTCATCTTGTGATTGCTGACAACGCTCTATGAGTTGCTCTACATCTTCTTTAGTTAACTTCATAGGTTGAGACTGGGTTTTCATCACTCTCCACCTGCTCTCTTTGCAAATACTTTGTCATCATAACTGTTACACCTTGTGAGTTAACCATTTTCACATCATCCATTAAAGTACTGATTAAATAAAGGCCAAGTCCACCTTCAGGTAAGAACTCTACCTCTTTAGATGATTCATATGGACCGATTTCTTTCTTTAATGCTTCTAAATCAAAGCTTTCACCTTTATCTACAACCATAATCTCTAGACGATCATCAAACAACCCAAAACCTACTGTCACTTCACCTTTAGCCTCTGATGTGTAAGCATGTTGAACAGCATTTGTACAAGCTTCACTAATAGCAATCTTTATATCTTCGATTTCATCATAAGAAAAGCCCATTCGGTTGGCAACACCAGATAACGTAAGTCTTACAATCGCAACATAGTCTGGTTTAGCTGGAATTTTCATTTCAACGAAGTCATAAGGTTGTTTCATTTTACGCCACCCTCTACTTGAGAATTTACATTTAAAATATCAGTTAATCCTGTAATATCAAATAGACGTTTTAAGCGTTCAGATACACCAACAAATTTCAATGTCCCTTCATTTTTCTTCATTGCTTTTAATAACGCAATGAACACGCCAAGACCCGTACTATCCATATAAGAAACGTTTGTCAAATCAACAGTAATATAGACATTTTTCTTTTCTGCTATTTCAATAAACTTCTCTTTTAAGTTTGGAGCCGTATATGCATCTATTTCACCAGCCAATGTAATTTGATACTCTTGGCCACTCTCTTTTACATCAATCGTCAAATTCATTGATCTAGATCCCCCTATAATGTTCTACTATTCATTACATACCCTTACAACAGATATTTAAACTAATCTCTTTAAAATAATCAATGTAAAATCATCTCTTAACTGGAAACCTTGGAGTTTTTCTAATTCTTTATAAACGGAATCCACCATTTCTTGAGCAGATAAGTGCATATATGACCTAATTAAATTTATGATGTCCAATCTTTCAATAAACTCATCTTCTCTTCGACATTCGGTTACTCCATCAGTTAAAAGAATAATCATGTCACCTTTTTTTAATTGCGTTTCATATTGGGTATACTTAATATGACGATCTACTCCAAGTACTAAACCTTTGGCTTCCAAGTCGTCAAACTCATCTTGTTCTGCATGATAATAAAAGCCTGGTTCGTGGCCAGCTGATGCATAAATAAATGAGTTCTCAATTGGGTCATAACTTCCATAAAACATGGTAATAAACATACTCGGGTCGACGTTTTGCTCAACAATTGTGTTTAAGTTTTCTAATACATAACTTGGATTCTTCCGAGACTCTGGTAAACTATCCATTGCATACTTAATCATAGACATGCACATAGCAGCGGGAATACCTTTACCGATCACATCAGCAACAGCTATACTAATCATTCCATTTTCATCTTTTACAAAATGATGATAATCTCCATTCATTTGATTAGCAGGAACACTAATTGCCCCAATATCTAAAGAAGGAATATCAGGAATATACGTACTCAACAGATTCTGCTGTACGTTAGCTGCGACTTCAATTTCTGATTTCAATTGACGTTGTCTATTTTTTAAATTTTGATGTTCTCGATATGCTAATCCGTAGCTAATCATCACTTCAAGTAGAAAGTCCATTGAATGTAGTACTTTATCTGGAATAGTTGGATAAATCTCCTCAATGACTTCTTTATGAATACTCACAATATCCTCTGGAGATATTTCATTTTCAAGAGATTTTCGACTAAGTTTTTGACCTTGATATAAAATCTGTTCATTTTGGGTTTGAATGTAATTCGCCAAAATGTCCTTGTATAAATCTTTCATCTCTCTATGAAAATCCATAGTCTATTTCCTCCTAGCGGAGCCATTTAATCGCCTTAATTTCTGTACCCTCTCCTACGGAAGATTCAATATCAAACTCATCCATGAGACGCTTAACTCCGGGAAGACCGGCACCTAAACCTCCTGATGTAGAGTAGCCATCTTCCATAACTTTACGAATATCTGAAATTCCTGGCCCTTTATCAGAAGCGATCACAATAAGTCCTTTTTTTCCTAAACGATGTAGCTTTTCAATGCATATTTCACCCTTGCCAGCATATAAATAAATATTTCTTGCTAGCTCTGAAATAGCCGTTGTAATACGAGCTTGGTCCACTGTTCCAAACCCCAACTCTTTTGAGACATTTCTACCTAGCTGTCTAGCAGCAACGATGTCCCATTCTGTTACAATCTTGACACAGGATTGGAATTCCATTTGCTACTCCCCCAATTCCGATTGGAGTTTTTCTAGCCCTTTTTCCAAGTCCAGTGCAGTTAGAACATCGTTTAACCCAATACCTAATTCAACCAATGTAATGGCAACAGCAGGTTGTATACCTGTTAAAACCACTTTTGCCCCCATCAAATTAGACATACTCACAACATCACCTAATACCTTCGCAATAAAGGAATCAATCATATCAATTGATGTTAAATCAATGACAACTCCTTTTGCGCCTGTTTGATGAATTTTACTCAATAAATCCTCTTGAAATTGAATAGCTGTTTGATCGTCTAGTTCCCACTGAATTGAAACTAATAAATAATCATATAGCTTTAAAATAGGTATCCTCACAGTGATTCCTCCGATTCTGCATGTACAATTTTACGATTGGTTATTTCTAACGCTTTTTCAATTCCTTTTTTAAGAGAATTTTTTGTAATAATTTGATTCAGGTCAATTCCTAAGTTAACAATCGTTTGAGCAATCTCCGGTCGGATTCCCACTAGTAAGCACTTTGCTCCAACTAGTCGAACCGCTTCAGCAGCTTGAATAATATGATGCGCGACCATTGTATCCACTACTGGCACACCCGTAATATCAATTAACACTACTTCGGACCTGTGTTTGACTACACCCTGTAGTAGATTTTCCATAATTTTCTTTGCACGATCTGTATCAATCGTACCTACTAAAGGCATAACTGTAATTTTATCGAACACTGGAATAAGAGGAGCTGATAATTCTTGAAGCGCTACTCTCTGAAGCATAATTGTGTTCTCCCACGAGTTCCCGTACTTTTCAACTACTTGGTTATAAATAGGGCCTAACCAACCATCAAACTCGTACAGTAGCTCTGTTTCCACTTTATCATTACGGGAAGAAGATTCGCTCACGAAACCTTCAAAAACAACTTGTCCAATATTACGAACACCTTGAGTTAAATACGTTAACGGCCAACCCAGTCTCACTACTTTTTCAATGACATCATCTAACCTCTCAACAAAAAGAGCTGAATCCTTATCATTAGATATACTAGATAAGATTGTATCGACAAAGTCTGAACTTACATTTACGTATAGACTTTCAGAGACGATGTTTTGAATTCGCTCTGTTTCACTCGTTCTCATAACCTCTAACCAGTTATTTAAAATATCTAACTTATGATTTTGAATATATTTAATTAATTGTTCGTTCATAACGTCCTCCTCATAATTCCTTTAAAGAACCGATCGGGTTTTCTATTATTCAAGACGCTAATAACATTCTTCTCTCACTATATATATACATGTTATTTTTAGTCAAATTAAAAAAGTTGCTCTTTATGGAGCAACTTCGGAAAAATGGAATTGTCATACTAAAAGTCGATAAGTCCTAAACTTATTTGCAAGGCTTCATCCACTCTGTCCATCATCTCGTCATCTAAATGAGTAATTTTATCAGTTAACCGCTGTTTATCGATTGTTCGAATTTGTTCTAACAAAATAACAGAATCACGCTCAAATCCATAACGTTGCGAGTCAATTTCTACATGAGTAGGTAACTTCGCTTTTTGAATTTGCGCAGTAATCGCTGCCACAATAACAGTTGGGCTGAACCGATTTCCAATATCATTTTGAATGACAAGTACAGGGCGAACGCCTCCTTGTTCTGAACCAACAACCGGAGATAGGTCAGCAAAATAAACGTCGCCGCGTTTGACTACCAAATCATTACCCTCCGCTTACTAAGCGTTCAACAGTATGATCAGCTTCATACTCAGCTAAGAAAGCTTCAGATGCAATGTTTAAGTTTATTTTTGCCATCTCCATATATCCACGTCTCATTGATTCGCGAATATGGCGCTTTTTTCTTTCTCGAAGGTACATTTTTGTTGCTTGGTAAATAAATTCACTTCGATTACCATTCTCCTGTTTAATGATTACATCTAATTCAGATAATAAGTTTTGCGGTAATCTAACTAGGATCTCTGTAGTTGCGCTAGCTTCAGACACAAACATACACCTCCAACATCAATACACACACCAATAGTCTCATCTTATTTCATCATACCACTGATTACTAAGAATGCAAAGTCAATTCTGTTAATTCCTACACTATTATCGTCATTTACTATACCGTTTTATGCATTTATTAGAAATAAAATGATGAGGCCGACATCATTTTATGCACATTTTTTGTAACCAATTACATAAATTTCACGGAAGCAGCCATCAAAGAAAAGAAAAAGAACAGGCTCTTGATGTATGAGCCTGTTGGATGTTCACATTATTTTATCATTTGACTTTGAATCGAACGTGCAACCATCATAAATTCTGATTCGGTTAAATCGTTTGATGAGACCATAAAGTCCACACCATCAAATGACCAAGATAACGTTTTATCCGTAAGCGCACCAATCGTAAAGCCTAAATCAACAGGTTCACCACTCACACTTGTAGAGGTAGATGCTTGTGCTACCCGTGACTTTTCCTGTACAACTGTAAACGGCTTTTCACCATCATACATAATCACGATACGCTCACCGTTTTCGGTCTTAACTTTCTTCTCTTCTGAGATGACTGAACCTTCCGGGATTTCTTCTGGATACATAATTTCAAATGGTTGGGCATTCGATGGTGCAACTGTTGGAACTTCCATCTTTGCACCTGTCATATTGCGCTTTGTATCAAATGCACCTTCATCAAACTTCGCATTCATTTGAACATCTGAAAATTCCACTTCAATTAGTACATTTTCATCTGTATCCATAATTTTGACGTTTTGAGGTGTTAAATCTTTTTTATTTAGCGTAATTGCTTGTTTCGGCAACATTGCGCTGTTTTGATAATTCGTTTTTGTTTTAAATACATAGGATTTTTCATTAGAAGTAAACTCCGCTTCTTGATCTTCCATAATGTCTCGAACAAGAGATTCATATAAGTACGCTTGACTACTATTTTGTGGCCAATCACTTTGGAAGCGGAAGCTCTTATTTAGTGCTGGCGTCAGTACAAATACACCTTCATCATTACGCAAAATCATCTGACTTTGTTCTTTTGTTGCATTCTTTAAGTTTACTCGATAATACATTGGTTTACTGTGCCAAATTTCAACATCATACACCTGAGAGTCTTTTCCTGTATTTAGTGTCATTTTGGCATTGGCTTTGTACCCCGTCATCTCTTCTACTTTTTCATCAAGTGAGTTCATTACATCTTGCTGACTTTGTTCACCGCACGCAGCTAGAGTAAATACAAAAGCTACACAAACGAGGAAACCTACAAGCTTTTTCCGCATTCTCTCAACCCCTTTGCCTCTATTCACATATCTTGAAGAGAAAACCGTGCTTCCTTCTATTGTTCACACCTTGTCTCTTCTATCCACAATATGAATATATGAACGAGGATTTACGAATATGCAGACTAGCTTGACAAGCGTTCAATTATTACTTGAGCAATTGCATATTGCTTGCTATGAGAGATAGATAGATGTACTCTTTCTTGTAATGAACCTTCTATATTTGGCTTACCATGTTCATCATAAAAAATTTCAACATCATGAAACCCTAACTCTTTTCCAATACCGGTTCCTCTCGCTTTTGAATAAGCTTCTTTTGCAGCAAACCGTCCTGCTAGAAATTCAACTTTTCGATAACCGGTTAACTGGTCATAATAGAGTTGTTCAGTGTCGGTTAAAATACGCTGAACAAAAGTTGGCTGTCGTTCTATTATTTTCTGGATGCGGTCAATTTCTGTTAAATCAATTCCTGTTCCAATGATCATCAAAAACTCCCTTTCTTCTACTCAATTGTTTATTGCATATGATGAATGTAAACACAAGAACTGTATAAAGGAGTTGTCTTCATGTTCGTCCGTACTGAGACATTTCGTGAATTCATTCGGTTTTACCCTGTTACATCCACAATTATTGCCATCCACCTTTTATTTTGGATGATTTTAATTTTACCTCTTAGTTATAGCAACCTTTTTATTTCACAATTAATTGGAGTCAATGGATTAATTGCACAAGGAGAATACTGGAGGCTCATTACACCTATCTTTCTTCATAGTGGGTTTTCTCATTTATTGTTCAATACATTCTCACTCGTTTTATTTGCTCCTGCTCTCGAACGACTGTTAGGTAAAGCAAAGTTTTTATTTATTTATATCGGTAGCGGTATTATCGCCAATATGATTACATTTTTTGTTCAACCTCCCACATACAGTCATGTTGGTTCGTCAGGTGCAATCTTTGGACTACTAGGTATGTATATCTTTATCATTTTATACCAAAAGCATATCCTTTCAACAAGTGATACTCAAATTGTAATCGTTCTTTTAGTTCTTGGATTATTAATGGGGCTGTTTAACACACGTGTTAATATGGTGGCACATGTTGGTGGAATGCTGAGTGGATTTATATTGTCATTTGTTCTCTTCAAAACACCGATTCGTTCTAATCAACGCAGAACAAAACAATTTTATTTTTGGCTAGTTCTTGGTTTACTTGTTATACTAGGCCTTTTCTCTTACCGATAACGGTAAATGAAGAGAAGTCGTTCACCACTTTCACTAAATGGAAGTGACGAACGACTTTTTTATTTTATATAAAACGTAGACTTACTAACGAGTTCGATATGACTAGTGTCCTTTAAATCTTTAATCAACTGAAACAACGCATCATCTTTTTGTTTCGCTTCAATCATGCAGTCAATTTGAGGAACGCTTCCTTTAATTTTGGATAAAAACCCTTTAAACATCTCTACGTCAATATAGTTAGCATGAGCTCTAAAATCTTTTTCATCTCTTGGACTAGAAATATGCATTTTAATCGGAAGCGGAGAGTGTTTCCATGTTTGAACAATCCGCTCCCAATAATGTTCCCATTGCTTATCTTCATGATTTGCTAGATGATGATGCAAATCAAAAACAAGAGGAATATTTAACTTCTCACATAAATAAAGAGCATGTTCCACGTGAAACGTTGTATCGTCATTTTCAAGGATAATCATTTTTTGAATTCCTTCAGGTACAAAACCCCAGTTATGAATAAATTGCTCCAATGCTTGTTCCTTATCCTCATATGCTCCTCCTACATGAAGAACACAACGGTGATTTAAGTCGACTCCCATCCCCTTGAGCAAAAGCGCATGCATCTTTAATGTTTTAATTGAACGTTTAAGTACATCTTTATTTTTGGAATTAAGAAGAACAAAGTGATCAGGATGAAAGTCAACCCTCATCGGGTGCTTATGTAAAAACTCTTTTACTTCGTTCAAAATGGGACGAATCGGTTTCATGTAATCCCAATCTTCAAGCTCTTCGTGATTCACGAGTGGTATCAACCTTGAGCTAAACCGAAAAAACTCCACTTCACTCCATACATTATGTTTTAACAGCCTTAAACAATTTTCTAAATTTGAGATTGAAATTCGTTCTAGTTTTCGTATAGCTGCTTCTCGATTTTTCAGTTTGCTAAATTGAGCAAATGTCATCGTTTGAGACGGAGAACTGTTTTGCAAATGAACACTCATCGCTACATATCCTAACCTTACCAACGTATCCAACCTGTCCACCTCATTTTAAAAGAGAATGCCCTTAGTGTTTCCGAGAGACTAAAAAATAAAACAAGGCATGCAGTCATTAACTGCATGCCTTGTTTCTATCGGTTACCCTTTGTGATTATTACGTGGTTCTTTACGACCATTGTTGTTTTGACGACGCTTATCGCCATGACGTTTTGCATTCCCTCTTCTACCTTGTTGAGAGAAGCTTTTTGATCTTGAGCGATTATTGTTACGTTGTTGTTTTGCTACAACAGGAGGCTCAGCTGTTAATTGAACAGGTGTTGTGTTAGGCTCTTTTGTAAACAAACGAAGTGCTGCCGATACTAACGATACTGAGTCGTGATCTTCTAGTAACTCTTCAGCCATTTGTTTATAGAACGATAAGTTATCTTTTTCAACCGCTGCAATTAACTTGTCTGCCGCTAGACGCTGTTGACCTTCCATTGCTTCATCAAGAGTTGGAACTTCCATACGGTCCATTTTACGTTTTGTTGTTTTTTCAACATTGTGTAATTGACCTGTTTCTCTTGGTGTAATGAAAGTCATCGCAACTCCCGTTTTACCAGCACGTCCAGTACGTCCAATACGGTGAACATAGCTTTCTGGATCTTGTGGAACATCAAAGTTATAAACGTGAGTTACACCTGAGATATCTAGTCCACGAGCAGCTACGTCTGTCGCAACTAGTACGTCAATAGATCCTTCTTTAAATTGACGTAAAACAGATAAACGTTTCGCTTGGCTTAAATCACCGTGGATTCCTTCTGCTGCATATCCACGTAGATTTAATGCTTCTGAAAGTTCATCTACACGACGTTTCGTACGACCAAAGATGATCGCAAGTTCAGGAGACTGAATATCTAAAAGACGTGTTAAAACGTCAAATTTGCGCTTTTCATGCACTTCTAGGTAGTACTGTTGAATGTTTGGAACCGTTACTTCTTTTGCCTTTACTTTTACAAGTTTAGGTTCAGACATAAACTTCTCTGCAATGCGACGGATTGGGTCTGGCATTGTAGCTGAGAATAGTAATGTTTGATGGTTCTTTGGAACATTTGATAAAATCTTTTCAATATCTTCAATGAAGCCCATGTTTAACATTTCATCTGCTTCATCTAATACAACTGTGTGGACATCTTGTAGGCGAAGTGTTTTGCGGTTAATATGGTCTAACATACGTCCTGGTGTACCTACAATGATATGTGGGTGTTTTTTTAGTGCACGGATTTGACGGCCAATGTCTTGACCTCCGTAAATTGGAAGAACACGAACGCGCTTTGTTGAACCAACTTTGTATAATTCTTCTGATACTTGCACAGCTAATTCACGAGTCGGCGCAATAACTAATCCTTGGATTGCATCAATTGATGTATTAACCTTTTCAATAAGAGGAATACCAAATGCTGCTGTTTTTCCCGTTCCTGTTTGCGCTTGTCCAATTAAGTCATGACCTTCTAATGCTAATGGAATCGTTTGTGCTTGGATAGGAGTCGCTTCTTCGAATCCCATCTTACTTACAGCGTTTTTCAGCTGTGGACTAAGTCCTAAATCTTGAAATAATGCCAATTTTTCCAAACTCCTTCTGTGTTTCTATATTATATCTATATTTTACAAAAAAAAGCATTCTCCGCAAATGCAGACAATGCTCTAAACGATTTTTCCGATAAAGTCGACGGGCGTTTAGAGAATAAGAGTCTCAAGACACTTAGACTATATCATAACACTACCAAATATGAATTGCAATACAGCTTAATGGTCAGAACATCCCCATCTCACTGTTTGTTTATACAACGAGCCGCTGCTTTTTTTCTATACCTTACTTTTTTTAACGCTTCCAACCTCACTAGTACACGTTTTTATCATGACACTCTTTTTTGACGTGATGTGTATAAATTAGAAACAAAATTTATTTTCGATCATATTTAGTTGTTCGTTAGGGTGATAAACTCCTCAATCACTTTATCGTTCCTATTATTGCAGATTTATTTTCTTTTTATTACTGTTAACGTTCTAATAAATAGTTAACAACCTCTTCAAGTTTCATTCCTCGAGAACCTTTTACTACAATGATATCACGTGAAGAAACGACCGCTTTCAATTCCTTTGCTAACATTTCTTTATCATCAAAATGTGCAATTCGCTCACTTGCGAAAGCTTGTTTTGCTCCTTCGATGATATAAGTACTTAACGGTCCATAAGCAAAGACATAATCAACATAAGTCGGATCAATAAATTCCCCAATTTCAAAGTGGAACTCTTTTTCTTGATCTCCTAGTTCTAACATATCACCCAGAACAACAATTCTTTTTTCATAACCGTCCATATCTTTTAACAACTGAATGGCCGCTTTCGTTGAAGTAGGACTGGCATTATACGCATCGTTAATAATTGTTAAGCCAGATGAAGTTTTTTGAACTTCCATTCTCATGCTTGTTAGACGTAGATTCTTTAAACCTTCTGCAATCTTATGAAACGGCAAATCGAAGTATCGTCCTACCGCAATAGCAGCTAACGCATTATGAACATTATGTTGTCCTAAAACAGGTACGTAAAAAAGTTGGTCTTGCTGTTTGTTGATAGTAAAGCGAGTACCACTTTCCTGCTGTTCAACGGAGATAGGATATAAATCTAACGTTTCACTTTGTCCAAATGTAACCGTTTTGATTGATTTATCTTTCAACCTTGAAACTAATAGTGGTTCATCGCCAGTATAAATTAGTTTCCCATCCTCATGAAGACCACTTACAATCTCTAACTTCGCTTCTGCAATCCCATCTCTACTACCTAAATCTTGAAGATGAGATTCGCCTATATTTGTAATAACTGCTACATCTGGTTTCGCGAGTTGAGATAAAAACTCAATTTCTCCTCTACTACTCATTCCCATTTCCAAAATCGCAATTTCTGTGTCTTCTTTCATCCGTAAGAGTGTAAGAGGTAGCCCGATATGATTGTTAAAGTTTCCTTCTGTTTTTAACACTTTGTACGTTGTCGATAAAACTGCTTCAACCATATCTTTTGTTGTTGTTTTCCCATTACTTCCTGTAATCCCTACAACCTTCACCTTTAATTGGTGACGATAGGCTTCCGCTAACATTTGTAGTGCTTTTAGAGTATCATCTACACATATAACCGGGATATCTTCTGGAGGATTCGGTTCATCTTTATTCCATAATGTTGCAGTCGCTCCATTTTCAATGGCTTTCTTAATGAATTGATGCCCGTTAAAATTTTCACCTTTAATAGGGATGAAAAGATTATTTTCTTTTATTGTTCTCGTATCAATAGATACTCCTTCAATCTTTACTTCACTGTTGTTTTTTAATTCACTACCAAGAAGCATTGCTGAAATTTCATTTACCGTTTTGACGATCATACCATTCGTCTCCTTCCTCTTAAAAGCAGAAAGAGCGGACTCATATATGTAGGAATTCCACACTTCTTATCCTCATCATTCTCTACTATATGCAAAACATACATATACAAGATAGGAAAAGAGTAGAAGACCTTTGAGAGTCAGCTCCTTTTGCTTATTCACGTGTTTAAATAAGCTCAATATAACACTTACATTGTGTACTTAATCTTTTGTTTTTCTGTGTGACGTTCAATTGCAAGATCGACAAGCTTTTCAATTAACGCTGGATACGACACCCCTGCATGTTTCCATAAAAGAGGGAACATACTGTACGGTGTAAATCCTGGCATTGTATTTACTTCATTAATATATAACTCATTTTCTTTTGTTAAAAAGAAGTCTGCACGCACAAGACCCGATCCGTCAATCGCTTTAAATGCTTCAATGGCCATCTCTTTCATCGTTGCACTTGTGTGTTCATCAATTTCTGCCGGAATAATTAAAGCTGTATCTCCATCTTCATACTTTGCTTTGTAATCATAGAAATCTTTTTTAGGAACAATTTCGCCAATTACCGAACAAGAAGGGTAATCATTTCCTAATACTCCGACTTCTACTTCTCGACCAATAACTGCTTCTTCAACGATAATTTTACGGTCAAAGATAAATGCTTCTTTAAACGCTTCTTCAAGCTCTGCACGATTTGAACATTTACTAATCCCAACACTTGACCCTAAGTTTGCTGGTTTCACAAAACATGGGTATCCCAATGCATCCTCTGTTGTTGTATAAGCTGCTTGTGTATCATTCTCCCATTCACTTCGAATGAATGATACATACTTCACTTGTGGTAAACCAGCTTGCGCAAATAAATTCTTCATTACCACTTTATCCATACCTGCAGCCGAACTTAACACACCATTTCCTACATAAGGAAGGTTCAATAGCTCTAATAATCCCTGAACTGTCCCATCTTCTCCATTTGGTCCATGTAGTAAAGGGAAGATGACATCAATACGATCTGAACTAGATTCAGACGTTGCAAACAGCTCTTGACTAAGTGCAACAGGAGAAATAGCTCTACCACTTTCTTGAATTTGCAATTGAGATACGTGGTCAACTGGACCTGACAATTGCGCACCTCGAATCCATTCACCTGTTTCTGTGATATAGATTGGGTGTACATCATACTTATCATGATCTAATGCTTTTGTGACTGCTAGTGCAGTTTGCAAAGATACTTTATGTTCAGCGGATTTTCCTCCGTATAATAGTCCAAGCTTCATTTTCATGGATATGCCTCCTAAAACACATAGTCTAAACTTCCATTTTATTTAAATATCGATTTTCTAACAAACAATCTTCACTTCTCCTATTTTATCATCATCCTACTTCATTTAGGAAACAGATTCTTTTCTTTATTAAGTATGTAGTAAAATAGGCATTTGTGAATGAAGTCGCTGTCCCAATTTTTTTTAGTACGAATTTATCATACCAGCTTCCCTACTCTTCGATAAGAGACCTTTTTCGTAACTCTTTTCCCTTTTTATCAAACAAAACATCACCCTACACTCCTTCATAAGTAGGTAAGGTGACGTTTTTTAAGACGTTTTCTCTTTCTTGTATAAAAACACCGCTTCTTGCGGCATCTTTCCAAAGATGATACTTGGAAATAGAAAAAACTTATGTGTAGCCCAAATGATAATGTAACAAAAGATAACAGTTAGCACATATCGAGTCAAAATTTGAATATGGAACCAGTAATTATTTTCAGCAGGAACCACTTGTACAATCGCATTTAGAACAAGTGGATGCAATAAATAAAAACCAAAAGAATACACAGCTATGTTCTTGACAACCTCTACTGTCTTACGAGGCAATCTATGTGCTAGAATTTCAGTCATTCTAAATAAGAAATATCCACCTATAAATAAATACGTTAAATTCACTAGCTTGTATAGTAAATCTGATATTTGAATTTGGTCAATCGTATAGGCATAATAATTTAACGTCACAGTCACCCAACCCGCACAAATCGTTAAGATGAACAGAATAATATTTGACCGTGCGTACATCTTCTCTTTTTGTTCTTGATAATACAAGCCAATCCACCCCCCTAATAGAAAGGTTCCGAATGCATCTAAAAAGAAGTTAAAAGGGATAATTTGGTACTTTGTATTTAATAAGTAATACCCTACTTCAAAAAGAATCCCGAACGCCCACATGTATTTACGAAAAAGAGCTATCTTTTGAGCAAGGTAGATAAAAATGGGAAAGAACAAATAAAACTGTACAATTAAAAAGATGAAATGCAATTGATAATACGACTTCCCTTGTAAAATTCTGCTCATTACGTCGTTTAAATTTAAATTCGTTACTCCTATATAAGCAGAATACAATTCATAGATAATCGCCCATACAAGATATGGAATTAATATGTACGTAACACGTTTTTGATAATAGTTTTTTAACACAGAGCCAGTTAACGGTTTTCGGATGTAGTTATAAAAAAACACTAGACCTGTAATCATGATGAAAATTCCTGCTTCAATTCGTATAATTCGGTTAATGAAATGATACTTTTGATAAGCATCGGTATTAAATGTCAATACTTCTACATAAGCACCGGTTACATGCACCAAGACAACCATTAACATCGCGAATAGTCGCAGAAAGTAAATCGATTCAATTCGCTGCTTCAATGTCATTCTCCTTGCTATTTTAAGATAAAGGAGTAGAAAACAACCTTTTTCTTTCTACTGCCTTAGCCTATGTTACCCTGTTTGTCATTCACCTAAGCTTAGTAAGTTCTTCTATTTATGTATAAGCATTACACCTCTGTTATTTCTAAACCACTCTAAAACAAAAAGGTAACTAGATGATTTGTAAGAATCACTCTAGTTACCTTTTTGTCATGCTTATTTTTTATGCATTTTAAATTCCAAGAAGAGCTCGTTGTAGTAAGCCAACATCTTCTTCCCTAAATTTTCATATACTTCTAATCGTTCTGTTGAATCAACGTCTGGATAGAAGCGTTCATCACCTGATACATTTTCTGGTAAGTACTTCATAGCCTCTTCATTTGGCGTTGAATAGCCAACATATTCAGCGTTCTGCGCTGCTCTCTCTGGGTCAAGCATAAAATTGATAAATTGATGAGCACCATCTACATTTTTAGATGTACTTGGAATCACCATGTTGTCAAACCACAAATTGGAACCCTCTTCTGGGACAACGTAATCCAGCTTTTCATTTTCCCACATGATATCTGCAGCGTCTCCAGACCACACTACACCAACAGCTGCTTCTTCATTGGCAATAAGCATTTTAATTTCATCACCAACAATGGCTTTAATATTGGGTGTTAACGTATCTAACTTTTGCTTAGCTGCTATTAAATGCTCTTTGTTCGTGTCATTTAATGAGTAGCCAAGACTGTTTAGCCCCATTCCCATCACTTCACGAGCACCGTCAACCAGTAAGATTTGATTACGTAAGTCTGAATCCCACAGGTCATTCCAGCTACGAATTTCTTTTCCACCTAGCATTTGTGGATTATAAACAATCCCTACTGTTCCCCAAAAATAAGGAATAGAGTATTTGTTTTCCTCATCAAACGCTAAGTTTAAAAAGCGCGAATTAATATATTTTAAATTTGGAAGCTTTGAATGATCAATCGGCAACAACAGATCTTCTTCTTTCATCTTGCTAATTGCATATTCAGACGGTACAGCAATATCAAATGTTGTTCCACCTTGCGCTACTTTCGTCACCATCGCTTCATTTGAATCAAATGTTTGATAAATCACCTTAATACCTGTTTCTTTTTCAAACTCTTTAATAAGGGCTGGATCAATATAGTCTCCCCAGTTATATACCGTTAGTATATTTCCACCTGTATACCCTTGAGATGAATTTAATTTCGAAACGACATACATTAATGCAAATGCCACAATAAATACAAGTAAAAACGTACGAGTTAAATGCCTCATTTTCCAACCCCCACTCTATTTGGGCGGTTATTTCTTTGATTAATAAAGTAGTAACCGATCACCAGTAAAATGGTAAATAAGAATAACAATGTTGATAATGCATTAATCGTTAATGAAATCCCCTGACGAGCTAATGAATAAATCTCAACTGATAAAGTCGAAAATCCATTTCCTGTTACAAAGAATGTTACAGCAAAATCGTCTAGCGAGTACGTAAGTGCCATAAAAAATCCTGCAAAAATCCCCGGTGAGATAAATGGCAAAATTACTTTTGATAACACATCCCACCTACTCGCTCCTAAGTCACGAGCGGCATCAATTAATGTTGGACTCATCTCTTGTAATTTTGGTAACACCATAATAACAACAATCGGTACACTAAATGCAATATGAGATAATAACACTGACGTAAATCCTAACTTGATGCCAATCATCGTAAATAAAATCAAAAATGACGCACCAATGATGACATCCGGACTCACAATTAACACATTGTTAAGAGACAACAACGTATGCTTCACTTGATGTCGCTTCACATACGTAATTGCAAGTGCTCCCATCACACCAATAATGGTTGAGATTGCAGCTGACAAAAGTGCAATAATTAACGTATTTAACACAATGATTAATAAACGGGTATCTTGGAAAACTTCCTTATACCAATCAAACGTAAACCCTTCAAAGTTATACATGGTGCCGCCACTATTAAAAGAATAGTAAACCAAGTAGAAGATCGGAGCATATAAAATAAAAAACACAACGGTTAAGTAGATAGTAGATAATCGATTATTTCGTTTCATGACTAAACCCTCGCTTCCGACTTCCTGTTGCTACCATAATAATGACCATAATCAGAATGAGGAACACAGCAATGGTAGCCCCCATCCCCCAGTCTTGAATCACTAAGAAATTTTGCTCAATCGCTGTACCAAGTGTGATAACGCGATTTCCAGCAATTAGTCGTGTAATCATAAACAGCGATAATGCAGGAATGAAGACTGCTTGACAACCCGCTTTTACTCCATCTAGTGTTAACGGAAAAATAACACGTGAAAAGGTTGTCCAAGCTGACGCACCTAAATCACGAGATGCATCGACTAATGAAGGATTCATTTCTTCTAGTGCATTAAAGATAGGTAAGACCATAAAAGGAATAAAAATATAGACTGAGACAAAAACGAAACTAAAGTCCGTAAATAAAATTTGTTTTGTTCCTATTCCAACCGCCTCTAGGAAGCCGTTAGCTGGACCAAACGTGCCGAAAATGCCTAAAAATGCGTAAACCTTTAACAACAAGTTAATCCAAGACGGCACAATAATGAGTAAGAGCCATAACTGTTTATGTCGCGTTTTTGTTAATAAATAAGCTGTTGGATAGGCAACTAATAATGAAAATAACGTAATTAAAAATGCATACCAAAATGAACTAAATGTCATTTTTAAATAAACGGGTGTAAAAAACTTTTTATAGTTATCTAACGTTACCTGTCCTGTGATATCAAAGAATGAATAGTACAGAACCAGTAAGATAGGAGCAATAACGAACAGAGCAATCCATGCGACATAAGGAATTAAGTATAAATTACGCGTTCTATTTTGCATCGTTTATGCCACCATATGACTCTAATCGCTTATCAAACTCCGCTTCTGTTTCACCTAAACGCATAACATGTATCGCTTCTTTATTAAAATACAGCCCAATCTCAGCACCTACAACTGCTTTTTTCGTTGAGTGTACAAGCCACTCATTTCCTTCTTGGTCATAACAGCAAATTTCATAGTGAACACCTCTAAATAATTGAGAGTCCACTTTCACTTGAAGTTTTCCTTGCTCTGATTCTGTAATTTCTAAGTCTTCTGGACGAATGACAACCTCTACCTGTTCATTTGAGTTAAACCCTTGGTCTACACACTCAAACTGTTTTCCACCAAATTCAACAAGAAAATCATTGATCATCGTTCCTGATAAAATATTAGACTCTCCAATAAAATCAGCAACAAAACGGTTAATCGGCTCATCATAAATGTCAGTCGGTGTGCCACTTTGCTGAATTTGACCTTCATTTAATACAAAGATTTCATCAGACATCGCTAGTGCCTCTTCTTGGTCATGCGTCACAAATATAAATGTGATCCCTAAACGCTGCTGTAATTCTCTCAACTCATATTGCATCTCTGTACGAAGTTTCAAGTCAAGGGCAGATAAAGGTTCATCTAGTAAGATTACTTCCGGTTCATTGACGATAGCACGTGCAATGGCTACACGTTGACGTTGACCACCAGACATCTCACGAATTTCTCGATTTTCATATCCTTCTAAGTTCACAAAGCGAAGAGCTTCTTTTACTTTTTCTTTCACTTCATTATTTTTCATCTTTTTAATTCGCAAACCAAATGCGATGTTTTCAAACACATTTAGATGTGGGAATAATGCATAATCTTGAAACACTGTATTTACTTGACGCTTATTAGCAGGAACATCGTTTATTCGTTTATTATGGAAGAAGATATCTCCTTTTGATGCTTCAATAAACCCTGCAATTAAACGTAAAATCGTTGTCTTGCCACAACCAGACGGACCAAGTAACGTATAAAACTTTCCTCGCTCAATTTCAAAACTTACATTATTTAAGACAATCGTATTACTGTCATATTCTTTCGTTACATTTTCAAAACGAATAATGCTCTTATCTCCCATGATGCCCTCCTTCTAATTCTGGCTCTTATAAGTATGATTCAGTCGCTACAAGCACAAGCTCTGATGCTCCATCATAATCATTAATAATTTGGTGCTCGTCTGATGCATGAAAATAAATGGATTCACCAGCTTTCGCATAATACGTACGTCTGCCAATTTGAATGATGACTTTCCCTTTTAGTACATAAGCAAACGTTTCTGACAATGAAGGTTCAAACCGTTTAAATTGACCACCTTTTTTTAAGCACAGCCATACTGGTTCCATCTCTTTTTCATTTGACTCAGGAACCAGCCACCGAACGTCGTAGCCTTTTTCCTCATCTATATAAGCCGTTTGATCTTCCTCTGTATAAACGACTTTTTGCTCTTTCTCTTCATCATTGAAGAACTCTCTTGGTGTACAACCTAACACTTCTAACACATGGAAAAACGTCTCAATCGAAGGAGAACTTAAATCACGCTCCAGTTGTGAAATATATCCTTTACTTAAGTCTGTGCGCTCACCTAACTCTTCTTGCGTTAACCCTTTTTGAATTCTTAACTTTTTTAACTTTTTTCCAATTTCCATGCTATACCTCTATTAAGTTTAGAATAAGTAAACTTCTAATCAATAAAGTTTATTAATATTAAACTAAAAGTTTACTAATAACCTAAACTATTATACAAAAATGACTCGAAAGTGCAATGGTTTTTTAAAAGAAAATAAAAAGGATGATGTAAAAGAAATCAATTTTTCTTTTACATCATCCCGCTGAAATTACTCATAGTGATTCCAATCAATCACTTTTTCCATCAAAATTGAAACGAACACACCCATAATTAACCCGTTTGAGAGGAACGGTTGCAACAAAATCGGCAACTCTTGAAAAACAGATGGTGATACATTCATTAAGCTCACTCCAATTAATACAGGAAACGCTAATCTAAAAACGGTATTCGAATTAAAAAGTGTTCCTTTTAAACTATTATACGCTGTACCAAACAACTGCAAATAAGCAACAAATAAAACGGCATTACCGATTGTCATGGGCATCGTCACTAGAAAGGAAGCAACCGAAGGAATGAACCCTGATAGAGCCAACAAGCCACCACCAATAAAAAAGGGTTTTCTTTCTAATATACCCGTACTCTGTAAAAAGCCGATTGAAGAAGTAAACGGTGTATAAGGTACCAGACCTCCTCCAGCAGCGACAAAGGAGAAAACACCTGTAACAAAAAAGGAGCGTCGATACTGTTCTAGATGGGATTCTTCATCATACAATGCAGCCGCTGTTTGAATCGAAGCAACTGTATTACTTAAATTCATCAGTCCAGCAAAAAATGCAACGATGACAATCCCTATCTCAAAATTAGGCATTCCTAATGGAAATAACACAAATGTGATTCCTTCAGATACGGTATCGGACCTCAAATCCGGAAAAATGAGAGCAAACAAAATCCAACCAACCACAATTCCAATTAGGATTGAAAAGTTACTTACCACTGTGGACCCTTTTACTTTTAAAACGCTCACAAGTATAACGATAAAAAGAGACAGTAGACTAACAGGTCCATTCATAACCCCATCTTCTGTAATCCCCAACATTCCTTCAAAAAAGACAAAAATAAGCTGAAACGTCAGAAGAAATAAATAAACCGTCATGACCATTTGCGGAAAAATCCTTTGAACCACTGAAATAAGATTAAACGCAGCGAGCAAGATGACAACGGCTCCTGATAATAAGATACCTGTTGCCACTCCTCCTCCAATCTCTGTATAACTCATCCCTAGAGCAGAAGCAGATAAACCTAAATTAAGCATTACCCCCCAAAGCAATCCTGAGTGTCCCTCCATTAAAGGATACCTATGCCCAACCCAACCTTGTAGAACACAAGCTAACCCTGTAAACACAAACGAATAACTAAGCATCATCTTTACAATATCAGGTGGAACTTCAAACGCTGCTCCTACTGAAAGCGGAACAACCACTGTATTTGCAAAAATGAAAAATAACCACTGTATGGAAGAAAAAAATGTTATTGATGATGGTACGTGTTTCATGTCTTATTCACCACTTTTACTATTATCAAATTTGTAACAAGGATACAAGAATAAAAAAAGCACATGCTCAATTACATTTATTGTAATTGATACCATGTGCTTTTAAAATAGCTTCTTTAATTATTCAACTGTTACTGACTTTGCAAGGTTACGTGGCTTATCTACATCGCAATCACGGTGAAGTGCTGCATAGTAAGAAATAAGCTGTAACGGGATAACCGCTACTAACGGAGCTAACGCTTCGTTTACTTCTGGAAGTACGTAGCGATCTTCTTCTGTTTCTAACCCTTTCATTGAAATGATACAAGGATTAGCACCACGAGCAGCTACTTCTTTTACATTACCACGAATGCTTAAGTTTACGTGCTCTTGCGTTGCAAGCGCAATAACTGGTGTATTGTTCTCAATTAATGCAATTGTGCCATGCTTCAGTTCTCCACCAGCGAAACCTTCGGCTTGGATATAAGAGATTTCTTTTAACTTTAATGCACCTTCAAGACCTACATAGAAGTCAACAGAGCGACCGATGAAGAAGCAGTTACGAGTTGTCGCTAAATATTCACGTGCGATGTCTTCCATTGTTTCTTTATCGTCACAAAGTGCTTCCATAGCCATTGCAACAATTGCAAGCTCTTGAACAAGGTCAAATTCTAATGCAATTCCTTTTGATGTTGCTGTAACCGCAGCTAGGATCGATAATACTGCTAATTGAGCTGTATATGCTTTCGTAGATGCTACTGCAATCTCAGGGCCTGCATGTAAAAGTAACGTATAGTCCGCTTCACGAGAAAGAGTTGAACCTGGAACGTTTGTAATTGTTAATGCTTTATAACCTAATTCTTTTACTTGTACAAGTACGGCACGACTATCTGCTGTTTCACCACTTTGAGAGATAAAAATAAATAAAGGCTTTTCTGATAAGATTGGCATGTTGTAAGAAAATTCACTTGCAACGTGTACTTCTACTGGAATTTTAGCCCACTTCTCAATGAATTGCTTCCCTACTAAACCTGCATGGTAACTTGTTCCACAAGCCACAATGTAGATACGATCTGCATCATTCATTGCTGCTAAAATATCATCATCGATGTGAAGCTCATTTGCTTCGTTTTGGTATTGTTGTGTAATCTTACGTAACACTAATGGCTGCTCATCAATTTCTTTTAGCATGTAGTGTGGATACGTACCTTTTTCAATATCACTTGCATCTAACTCTGCAGTGTACGGCGCACGCTCAACAACTTCACCTTCTAGTGTTTTAATTGTAACATTCTCTTTTGTTACGATAACGATTTCTTTGTCCATTAACTCTACATATTGATCTGTCACTTGTAACATCGCCATTGCATCACTTGCTACGACATTAAAGTCTGAACCAAGACCAACTAGTAGAGGACTTTTATTTTTAGCTACATAAATTGTATTTTTATCTTGATCATCTACTAATGCAAGAGCATATGAACCGTGAAGAAGGCTTACCGCTTTACGAAAAGCTTCTTCTACTGCTAGTCCTTCATTCGCTAACTTCTCAATAAGTTGAACGATTACTTCTGTATCAGTTTCGCTTTTGAACTCTACGCCTTGTAATTGCTCACGCTTTAAGATCGCATAGTTTTCAATTACACCGTTATGAACAAGTGTAAAACGACCTGACGTACTTTGGTGTGGATGAGCATTCTCTTTACTTGGTACACCATGTGTTGCCCAACGTGTATGACCAATTCCTGCTGGAGCTTCAACACTTGTATCCACAATCTCACGAAGTTCAGCAATGCGTCCTTTTTCTTTAAATAAGTGTACACCATCGTTGTTCACAACTGCGATACCAGCTGAGTCATAACCACGATACTCTAATTTCTCTAGACCACGTAATAAAATCTCTTTTGAATCTTGATTTCCAATATAACCAACAATTCCGCACATAAATGTAGTTCCTCCTTAGTTCACTAGAACGGCACAGGAAAAATGGGGCGTTTCCTTACCCCGTTCTTTTATAGGGATCATCTTACTGTCTTTGTACAAAGAGTCACCCCTTTGCTTTACACAGTAAGTTTCGGTTGTGATCAATTCAACCGGGAGGCATCCGCCGAGCTTTCGATAAACCTCCTCCTCGTCAACTAAGCATTTCACGTCTCTGGCTTAGTTCAGGCGCTTATAAACAAGTATAGTTTTCCTTCCACCTTTCTTGTAAACGATTAGAGACGAACAGACTTTATCTTACAATAAGATATAAGAAATCGTCAATCTTGTTTTATTTTCCCTCCTTTTTTCACTAAAAACCAATCCATATAAAGGGACTGCATTCATTGTGGTAATTATATAAAAATATGCATAAGCAAGTGATAATGTCACTGCTTATGCATATCTCTCATTTATTCTAAGCCCATTTCTGCTTTTACAACGTCTGCAATTTTATGAACATATTCTTTACACTCTTCGTCCGTTGGTGCTTCAACCATGACGCGTACTAATGGCTCCGTTCCAGATGGACGAACTAACACACGGCCGTTTCCTGCCATTTGTGCTTCTACCTCTTCAATCACAGTCTTCACTTTTTCATTTTCCGTTACTTTATGCTTATCTGTTACCTTAATATTAACAAGTAACTGCGGGAACTTCTTCATTTCACTTGCTAGTTCAGATAATGGCTTTTTCGTTGCTTTCATAATGTTCACCAGCTGAATCGCTGATAACATTCCATCACCCGTTGTATTATAGTCTAAGAAAATAATGTGACCAGACTGTTCTCCACCTAGATTATAGCCTTTGGCTTTCATTTCTTCTACTACATAACGATCGCCAACCGCTGTTTGAGCACTTTGGATTTGATGAGCTTCTAATCCTTTATAAAATCCTAAGTTACTCATAACCGTTGATACAATCGTGTTATGTTTTAATCGACCTTGTTCACTTAAATACTTCGCACAAATATACATGATTTGGTCACCATCAACCACTTCACCGTTTTCATCGATAGCTATTAGACGATCGCCGTCTCCATCAAATGCTAGTCCAACATTGGCACCTTTTTCTTTTAAGAATGCAGCCAACGCTTCTGGATGCGTCGAACCAACTCCGTCGTTAATATTTAAGCCATTTGGAGAAGCACCCATCGTCGAAATATCTGCTTCTAAATCTGCAAATAAATGTGCAGCTAGTGAAGATGTTGCTCCATGAGCACAATCTAATGCAACATGAATACCAGAAAAATCTTCATCTACTGTTTGCTTAAGGAATTGCAAGTACTTTTGACCACCTTCAAAATAGTCATTCACTTGTCCAAGCTCTTTCCCAACAGGTCTTGGAAGCCCGTCAACTGGGCCATCTAGTAACGCCTCAATTTCTAACTCTTGATTGTCAGAAAGCTTAAAACCATCTGGACCAAAAAATTTAATCCCGTTATCTTGAACAGGGTTATGAGAAGCAGAAATCATAACTCCTGCTTGTGCACCTAGTGCTTTTGTTAAATAAGATACCCCCGGTGTAGAGATTACGCCTAATCGCATAACCTCAGCACCGATAGATAATAGACCTGCTACTAAAGCACCTTCTAACATATGACCTGAAACACGTGTATCACGCCCAATTAGTACTTTAGGTCTTTCTGCATCTTTTGTTAATACGTAGCCTCCAAAACGTCCAATTTTAAATGCTAATTCTGGTGTTAATTCACTATTTGCAATTCCGCGAACCCCGTCTGTTCCAAAATACTTACCCATTGTTCATTTCGCTCCTTTTTCACCATCTATAACGAATATTAATCTCCGACTTGTGAATCATTTTCTTTTACACCGCCATCGTCCTCTTGGTCTTCATCTGGCTTTGGTTTGTCATTCTGATCCTGCTTCGTAGTGGTTTGCTCTTTATTTGAATCTTTATTTTGATCTTTTTCTTTACTATCTTGATCTTTCTCTTCACTTTCAGGATTACTTTCATCCTCGTTTATTGATTTATCAGTGATTTTCATTTTAGCGATTTTTGTAGATAGAGACCACGTAATATTTTGCGGCCCGTTCACTTCAATATTAGCATCGTGTTCCCCGCTGCTAATATTACTGACATTTACATAGACTTGAATATCTTCTGGGCTTATGTTGTTAATAACCTCTTCTGAACCGAATACGTCAATATCTAGTTTACCACTTGATGGATTTAAAAACTGATAATTCAAGTTCTGTGATTGTCCAACCATTGATAAACTTAAGTTTTTAAATGTTTTTGTTGATTCCTTGTCAACTTCAACGTTCACTGTTACTTGTTCAGGATATACTCTTTTTGCGCCTTCCGGTACTGGTACATCTACCTTTAATTGCGTAGAGTCTTTAATTTGACTTAAATCTAGTTTTACATCATCGATAAATTCGACCTTATCAAGTACATCCCTTGGTCCAAATACTGTTACTTCATTTGGCGAGACGTCAATGTTTTTAATACTAAGACCTTTTGGTAGCGCTCCTTCACGAACAATTTTAAACGGTACTTTTTTACTTGGACTCACAACTGGTATCGTCACATCGACAACAGAAGGGTCAATATCCACATTTAGTTTGTTTAAATTTCGATCAAGAGCAATGACATTTGCTTCTTTTTCTATAGTTTCATACACATCATCTATTTCTACAATTGCCTTTACATAAGCAATTCGATCAATCTGATCTTTAGATCCAGAAATTTCCACATTTTCAGGCTTTACAATCGCTTGCTCAGCAATATAACCATCTCGCATTTTGTTACTATCAAAGTTTGCTTCTACTTCAAAGTTCTTCGATACTTTCTCTTCAATAGTAGCTGTTACCACTTGAGGTTCTATCTTTACATCTAACTTATCAGAGATATTTCGATGCTTTAGCTTCACTTGATGAGAACCTAGCTCATAATTTGTTAAATCCGCATATATCTCATATTCTTTTTGCAACTTTGTCTGCGTTAACGCACTTTTAGGCCCTTCTAGTGTAAGCGTAACGGATTGTGGAATACCTGTAACAATTTTATTTTGATTATCATACAAAATGGATACAGGTACATCTGTAAGGGTCTCTGTTTCATAACGAGCATTCGAGTTCATCATGGAATTGCTTTTAGTTGTTTGTGTATCAAAATTCACTGACATATAAAGCATTAGCGCTAACAATAAGGCGATAATCTTCATGACCCAAGGATTATTCATAAATTTATCCATCCTTCTTCGACCTCCATTGCCAACGAGTTGAAGAAGTAGCTCTTGAACTACTAATTAGTTCCTTTGTCAACATCTGTTTTAATGTCTCAATATCTAAATTACGATACAACTCACCATTTTTTGTAACAGATATGTTGCCTGTCTCTTCAGATACGACCACCGTCAGACTATCAGTTACTTCACTAATCCCTACAGCAGCACGATGTCGAGTACCTAACTCTTTTGAAATAAACGGGCTTTCTGACAGCGGCAAATAACAAGCTGCCGCGGCTACTTGATTTTTTTGAATAATAACGGCTCCATCATGAAGTGGAGTATTAGGAATAAATAAGTTAATGAGTAACTCAGAAGATGCATTCGCATGCAACCCTATGCCTGTCTCAATATAATCACTCATTCCTGTTTCCCGCTCAATGGATATTAAAGCTCCTATTCTTCGCTTTGCCATATAATCTGTGGCTTTAGCGATAGCTTCTATAGTCGTAATTCCCTCATCCTCTTCGGGTATTGTCCCTCTAGAAAACAATCTACCTCTTCCTAACTGTTCAAGTGCTCTTCGCAACTCGGGTTGGAAAATGATAATAACCGCTAGAAATCCCCATGTTAAGGCTTGGTCCATTAGCCATTGCAGTGTGTTCAATCCAAGAAAGCTACTAATGAAACGAACAACAATGATAACGGTAATCCCTTTTAAGAGCTGTACAGCTTTTGTTCCTCGTATTACCATTATAAGTTTATATATAACAAACCAAACAAGGAGAACATCGATTGCTTTTCCTAAATACGTGAGGATCGGTAGCTCTCCAATAGGCATCGTCTCACTTCCTCTATATGTAATAAAAAGCGTTAAACATAACTTTCTCATTATATCACAAAACGTAATTTCTCTGTTATAGGCAAACGGTATCGTTATCAATTAAACGAGGAGAACGATTGACACTCTGTACGTAATCAACTATTTTTCATCTACTAAACCAGGATTATTGATCTACATAAATCACTTCAAGAAAATCCTCTGCTATTGATCCATTTTACAACGGACTTCATAGACAGAGGACTTATTTTCAAAGACAAAGCACATCTCCACTATTCTTTAGCATCTGCAATATTGACTGCATCTTTCACGTTCGACTTAATTTTATACCAAACCCATTCAAAAAGTTCGTTTAACTCTTGGATGTCTCCTGTTACTTCTCCTGCCGATGCCATATACCTCTCACCATTAATAACCGTTAAATTCCCTTCTACTTTTCCTTCTACTCTCACAACACCATTTCGCACTGTCACATCGCCCTTTATAACTTCTCCTTCAGGTATAATAACGACATCATCATTCACAACTAAGTTTGATTGCTTTGAAACTGAGAATTCATCATTATTAGTCCACGAAGATGTGACACTACCACACATCAATACAAAAAAGACTGCTGCTGCTGTTAGAAAAGGATGAGCTTTAAACCATCTATTCACTCTTACACTACTCTTTTCTTTTGGCAAAGCACTCATAATATTTTCTGTAAAATTGGATGGTAACTCTATATGAGAAGTACTTTGTACAAAAGCAATTGTTTTCTTTAACTCTTTTAAGTGCTGTTGACAACTTTCACAGCTTGATAAATGCACTTTTAATTTTTTTTCACTTTCTTTATCAATATCCCCATCTAAATATTCATGAATGAGGTTGATATACGTAGTAGAACACTTCATATTCTTATCACTCCTTACAAGTGGCGAAGTCGGTTTCGCAAAGCTTCTCGCCCTCGATGAATTCTCGTTTTGACAGTCCCAACGGGCAAATCTAAAATATCGCTAATTTCTTTTAATGATAATTCGTCAACGTATTTTAACACGATGACAGTACGATATTTTTCAGGTAACTTTAAAATTTCCGACTGAATAAGCTCTTGTAATTCAAGGCTTTCAAGTTCATCTTCTGGCAATGCTTGATCAGCTGCAATTTTGGAATACATATTCAACCCTTCTGTCCCAGGTACTTCCGCATCCAAATAATAATCCGGCTTCTTTTTACGAATGCGATCAATACAAAGGTTTGTTGCAATTCTGTATAACCAAGTTGAGAATTTCCTATTCATATCGTAACTATGAATATTTACGTAAGCTCGTATAAAGGTTTCCTGTGCTGAATCTTCTGCTTCTTCTCGATTTCCTAGCATCCGATAACACAGTTGGTAAACTTTATCTTTATAATACTCAACAACCTCAGCAAATGCGTTTTGATCACCTTTTTTAACTTTTTTTATTTTACGACTAATCAACAAATCCATGCATCTTTAACCTCCGCCCATTGCGGGATATCATATATACGATTTAAATCGTACAAAGTTTCATTATACGTGATACTATTTTAACAAAAAATAGGGAATAACGTTTAAGGATTTAAGAATTTGGTTATTGTTTTAATAAAAGGTTCTGAAGGAGCGATAGCGGTATGGTGACAAGTCAATTATTGTTAAGTGAAATAGAAGAGTGTAGGAGGAGCATGGTTAGACTCGCTCATAAGACTTCTCTTTCGTCTTTAGAAGTGGTTGCACTAAGTACAAAGCTAGACTTCTTACTAAATGAGTATGATAAGCAAAAGCATAATGAACTCTAGATGAATGCATACCATAACAAAGCGCTCAATGACTTCTATGATAGGAGCCATTGAGCGCTTTTAGAATTACCAAGCTTTTGCTTTACAATAATTTTTCACCAAATAATGAGCCCATCAATGCAACAGCCACTGTTGCTGTTTTATTACGTTCATCTAAAATAGGATTTACTTCTACAAATTCCGCAGATGTAATAACACCTGCTTCAGCTAGCATTTCCATCGCTAAATGGCTTTCACGATAACTAATCCCACCAATGACAGGCGTCCCTACACCTGGAGCATCGTGTGGATCTAATCCATCTAAGTCTAAGGATAAATGAACACCATCTGTACGATCTTTTAGATAATTAATAGCTTCTTCCATCACTTTTGTCATGCCTAGACGATCAATTTCGTGCATTGTATATACTTTAATGCCTTTTTCTTTAATCAATTCTCTTTCTCCGATATCTAAAGAACGCGCTCCAATGATCACAATGTTTTCCGGCTTTACTTTTGGTGTATATCCCCCGATGTTTGTAAGCGTTGGATGTCCAATACCTAGACTTGCCGCTAATGGCATTCCATGTATATTACCAGAAGGCGAAGTTTCACCTGTATTTAAATCTCCATGAGCGTCATACCAAATGACACCTAAGTTTGAATAATGTTTACTTACACCAGCTAGTGTCCCCATCGCAATACTATGATCTCCACCTAAAACAAGTGGGAAACGTTTCTCCTGAATCACTTTATCAACCGTTTCTGCTAATTTCTCATTTCCTTCAGCTACTGCTTTTAAATTCTTTAAGTTTGTCTCAGGATCATTATGTATTCGCTCTGCAGCACCGATCTCTATATCACCTTCGTCATGGATTGTATAACCGATACTTTCTATTCTTTCCATGACACCTGCATATCGGATAGCACTTGGCCCCATGTCTACTCCACGTCTCGTCTGACCTAAATCCATAGGTACCCCAATGATTGAAATTTCGTTTCTCATGTTGATTCCCCCTTTGTTTTCTATACCTCTATTGTAACTACATTTATATGAATGGCTCAACTCGACATTTTTTTGAATATATATACAATTCACATCTTTTAAAAACATACAAAAAAACCTTTAAACAAATTTGTTTAAAGGTTTGAAATCTCATATGTATGGT
This sequence comes from Bacillus sp. CGMCC 1.16541, assembly GCF_003184905.1. Taxonomy (GTDB): domain Bacteria; phylum Bacillota; class Bacilli; order Bacillales; family Bacillaceae_H; genus Priestia. The sequence continues at coordinate 1,238 of NZ_KZ821211.1, read as the reverse complement.
GGAGCCTAGCGGGATCGAACCGCTGACCTCCTGCGTGCAAGGCAGGCGCTCTCCCAGCTGAGCTAAGGCCCCAAGTATAAAATATAGAAGAAGTTCGTGGAGCGGAAGACGGGATTCGAACCCGCGACCCCCACCTTGGCAAGGTGGTGTTCTACCACTGAACTACTTCCGCAGAGTGAGCCATGAAGGACTCGAACCTTCGACCCTCTGATTAAAAGTCAGATGCTCTACCAACTGAGCTAATGGCTCAAATATGGCTGGGCTAGCTGGATTCGAACCAACGCATGACGGAGTCAAAGTCCGTTGCCTTACCGCTTGGCTATAGCCCAATATTTGACAAATTTAAAAATAAACCCTACTGAGTTTATCTTATCCATTTGTATGATTTTTATACAAATAAAATGGTGGAGGGGGACGGATTCGAACCGCCGAACCCTGAGGGAGCGGATTTACAGTCCGCCGCGTTTAGCCACTTCGCTACCCCTCCGATATAAAATTAATGAAACGTGGTGCCGGCGAGAGGACTTGAACCCCCAACCTACTGATTACAAGTCAGTTGCTCTACCAATTGAGCTACACCGGCTTTGTAGATGGTGGAGGATGACGGGATCGAACCGCCGACCCCCTGCTTGTAAGGCAGGTGCTCTCCCAGCTGAGCTAATCCTCCAATATGTATGGTGACCCGTACGGGATTCGAACCCGTGTTACCGCCGTGAAAGGGCGGTGTCTTAACCGCTTGACCAACGGGCCACGTTGGCTCCACAGGTAGGACTCGAACCTACGACCGATCGGTTAACAGCCGATTGCTCTACCACTGAGCTACTGTGGAATAATAATGCCTGGCAACGTCCTACTCTCACAGGGACAAAGTCCCAACTACCATCGGCGCTAGAGAACTTAACTTCCGTGTTCGGCATGGAAACGGGTGTGACCTCTCTGCTATCGCCACCAGACACTATTCTATTATAACACTTTTCTAGAGAAATGCAACACTTTTTTTAAAAAGTNCTCCAATATGTATGGTGACCCGTACGGGATTCGAACCCGTGTTACCGCCGTGAAAGGGCGGTGTCTTAACCGCTTGACCAACGGGCCACGTTGGCTCCACAGGTAGGACTCGAACCTACGACCGATCGGTTAACAGCCGATTGCTCTACCACTGAGCTACTGTGGAATAATAATGCCTGGCAACGTCCTACTCTCACAGGGACAAAGTCCCAACTACCATCGGCGCTAGA
>NZ_QFRU01000033.1 GCF_003184905.1 Bacillus sp. CGMCC 1.16541 | reverse complement strand
ATAGTTTTTGCTCAATGAGATAAATTTATTTTTCGCATAGTCTGAAATCGTGTCATCGATTGCGTTTCTTCTGTATTTTACAACCAAAACAAGATGATAATACATTAAGAACACTGAATGATTATTACTATCTAATTTCATTGATATATCAATCCTTATTTGTTATAAGACTGATTATACCATATAGCATACAAAAACAAAAGCCTTTGGGCTGTCGCCCAACCGAAATTCATCTCCCCCTTACCGTTGGTGCTGCCGCACCTTCACACGCTTGAAGAGGGAGACTTCTTTCGGAAGTACGTTAAAAAATCTTCCCCTTTAAAGAGAAGATTATAGTTCATAAGGCTCTGGTAATTGATCATCTGCTTGTTGATCTTCTAAACCTAACGTTTTATTAATTTTCTTTTTCATTAGTTCATATTGATAGATGTAATGGAATTGATTTTTTTTAGGAGTTTCACAACAAATGGAGACTTCTTGTCCGTTTTTATCGGTGAAAAGAATCGTTAATTCACCATAATAGCGATGAACAGAGACCCCAGAGATACTTGTTTCTTTCTTTACAACTTTCTCAAACGTTGCAGAATGCATACGTTCTAACGGAATGATAGCAACACTATTAATAAGTAATTTATCGTCAAATAATTCAAGAGTAGAGATGGTTTGTGGATCAATTCCTTCTGCTGATCGAATATAACCAAACGTTTTTGCAATTGAGTTTGATGATTGTAGTGAGGATGTTTTTCGATTGCTTGATAAAAAATAAATGAATATAATAGAGAGTGAAGTAACCAAAAAAACCATAAAATACTCCACTTTCGTTCCACCTCCTTTAGTTAAGTTATCTACATATTCGACAATGTGAAACAAAAATCCTTTTGTCTATTTTGTTTCACGACATAAGTCGCATTCCTTTTTTAAAAAAGCATATAATCAAAGCGTTATCATTGTTAAGCAGATAGGTCCTTTCGAGGATTTTGTTTGATTTTAACGTTTTTATTAAAAGTTTTATAGAGTTATCGTGTATAATCTCATGTGTACATCACGAGTTATATATCTAATGTAAGGAGGCATTTCCATTGTCTTTACCGACAAAAAAACTGGTCTTATTATTGTTATTAGTCATTTGTTTACTATTATTAGTTTTTCAGTATATGAACAAATCTTCTGTGCCGACTTCAAAAGAAAACGAACAAACGTTAGAGAAGTTACCCGAACAAGAAACTGTTGAAGAAGAAGATGGTAAGAAAAAATATAGAATTTATTATTTAACAATTGATGAAGTGAAAGAAGATCGCTACTATGGTACAACAAAAGAAGGTACAGGTATTTCATTTGTAGAGAAAAACTTAAATGAACCACTTGATGAACGGTTGATTGAAGGGGATATTGTAAAAGCTTATTTTGATTTGAATTATAGTGCCAATGGTTTAGTGAAAGTTGAAAAAATAGATGAAATGCCACAAGAAGAAGAAAGTTCCTAATCGTGAACTTTCTTTTTTACATCTGCACGCCGGATTCTACTAGCAATTTCCAAAACCTACGAAATTTTTAAAAAATTTTCAATAACCTGTTGACAATAGGTCTTTTTGTTCGTTAAGATTATCTGCGGAAATGATTAAGACGAGAATACGTTAACGATGAACAAAACATTCATCTATTAATAAAGAAGAAGCTCGTTTCGATGAGAGGCGAGCTTTTGTTTTTTCGTCATATTGGACGAGGGGGCAGTTATGTATGAAGCAACTATCTAGAAAAGATATAGTTGTGATTGGATTTATGCTGTTTGCTTTGTTTTTTGGAGCAGGTAATTTAATTTTCCCACCTTTTTTAGGGCAAGAAGCTGGTCATCAGTTTTGGGTGGCCATTATTGGATTTATCATAACAGGTGTGGGCCTACCCATTATCGCGATCATCGCGATTTCGTCTGTAAAAGGAGGCGTTCGCGCGATTACAGATCGTGTGCACCCAATATTTGGCTTGGTCTTTACGATAATTTTGTATTTAATGATTGGTCCATTCATGGGAATTCCACGTGGAGCGAATGTGGCATTTGAGATGGGGATTTCTCCATTTTTACCATCTCTTACAAAGGGCGCACTTATTATATTTTCGGTTTTCTTTTTTACGCTCGTGTACGTATTAAGTTTGAATCCTTCTAAACTCGTTGACCGAATCGGAATCGTGTTAACTCCTTTTTTATTAGGAGCCATTGCGTTAATTGGAGTAGGAGGTATCTTAAACCTCGAGTTTCCTAAAGTAAATGCTATTTCTAGTAAGTATGCTCAATCTCCTTTCTTTACAGGGTTTATGGAAGGATACTTAACGATGGATACAATCGGAGCGCTGGCGTTTGGAATTGTCATTATTACATCGATTAAGTCAAAAGGAATGACAAGCCAAAAAGAAATTGTACAAACGACGGCTAAAGCAGGTATCATTGCAGGAATTGGATTAGCTGTGGTATACGTTGTAATTGGATTGATTGGTGTGAAAATGACGTCTGTCGGAACATTTGAAAATGGGGGTGACATTTTAACTAATGCGGCGAATCAACTTTACGGAACACCAGGTATGATTTTATTAGGATTAACTGTTGCAGTTGCATGTTTTACGACGTGTGTGGGTCTTGTAACAGCGTGTAGTCAATATTTTCTTACGCTATGGCCAACTATTTCTTATAAATATATGACCCTTCTTCTTACACTACTGAGTGCATTGATTGCTAATATCGGATTAAATGAAATTATTTCACTTTCTATACCGGTCTTAACTGTGATTTATCCATTGACGATTGTGTTAATTGTCTTAACATTCTTACACAGTTTGTTCGGTGGCTCATCAATTGTTTATATATCCGCACTAATTGGTACAGGGCTTGTCAGTATTTACGACGGTTTAAAGGAAATTGGGATTGTGCAAGGTGCGCAGCTTCTTCACTATTTACCACTATATGAAAGTGGGTTAGGTTGGTCGTTACCAGCAGTTGTAGGTGGTGCAATTGGTTGGATACTGTCAAGAAAATCAAATACAAAAGGTATAAAAGAGTAGAATATAAAAATAATTGTCAGAATAGTTTGTTGGTAATTTGTTGGAAGTGCCTTGTTTTCTAATCTGTTTTAATAAACAGAGAGGTAAGAAGGCACTTTTTGTTGTCATGCATGACGGAGTGTGAAGTATATCATTACCAATTTTGAATCATACTACCAATACAAACTAAAACCTAGTGGGTGAGTAAAGGTGGGTAAAAAGGGAACGCAAGTACCATTAAGTGAAATTTTTCACGAAAATGTAAATTACTTATTGAAAGAGTTTAGAGTAGAGAAAAACTTTGATTTAGTTCATCGAAAGCTTGAGTATGCGAATAGACGATTTAGTTTATTCTTTATAGATGGTTTTATGAATGCCGACATGATGAGATACATCATGATGGAAATTAAAGGGTTAAAGTCGGAGCAAATTGAACATGACACGATTAATCGCCTTGTCCAGACATTTATTCCACACGTTGAGGTTGAGACGACAGAGGATTTAGAAGAAGTCATTGGACAAGTTTTAGCAGGCCAGGCAGCTTTTTTAGTCGAAGGGTGTCAACAAGCGATTTTAATCGATACGCGTGAATATCCTATTCGGTCACCAGAAGAGCCAGATATTGAACGTGTTGTTCGTGGTCCACGTGACGGTTTTGTGGAAACGATTATTTTTAACTGTGCGTTGATTAGAAGACGTGTTCGAGACCGATCGCTTATTATGGAGTACTTACAAGTAGGAGAGAGATCTAAAACAGATATTGCTCTTGTATACCTTGATAGTATAGCGGACTTAGACCTTGTTGAAGCATTAAAGAAAAAGGTGGAAGAAATCTCAATTGACGGGATTGCGATGGGTGAAAAGACAATTGAGGAATTTGTATTTGGGCGTAATTACAATCCATATCCGCTCGTCCGATATACAGAGCGTGCAGATACCTCCGCTGTTCATTTAATGGAAGGTCATATCCTCATTGTTGTCGATGGTTCACCAAGCATCATGATTTGCCCGACAACTTTTTGGCATCATTTACAACATGCAGAGGAATATCGTCAAAAACCGATTATTGGTGTCTTTTTAAGGTGGGTTCGATTCATTGCTGTGTTAGCTTCGCTATTTTTATTACCTTTATGGTATTCATTTGCAACAAATGAAGAATTACTTTCTCAAAGATGGGCGTTTATTGGTCCTGAAAAAGCAGGAGAACTCTCGCTGATTTGGCAGTTTTTAATTGCGGAAGTCGGAATTGAAATTTTGCGTATGGCTGCTATTCATACACCTAATGCATTAGCAACAGCCTTAGGGATTGTGGCTGCGATATTGATCGGAGATGTAGCGGTACAGGTGGGGATCTTTACGACGGAAGTAGTTCTATATATTGCTGTCGCAGCCTCTGGTACATTTGCAACGCCGAGTTATGAACTGAGTTTAGGTAATCGTGTGTTTCGAGTATTTTTCCTCATTTTAGCTGCACTATTTAAAATTCCTGGACTTGTTATTGGTGTCACGTTTTGGCTGTTACTACTAACGTATACGAAAAGCATGAATTTACCTTACTTGTATCCGTTCATGCCGTTTAATCCGAAAGATTTTTGGGGAACGCTTGTTCGATTTCCAATTCCATTGAAAAATACACGTTCAAATATGTTACATCCACAAGACAAAAAGAGACAAGCAAAATAAAAAAGCTTCTTCTTTAAAAGTGGTTCACCTATTGAAGGGAATACTTTTAAAAAAGGAGCTTTTTATTTTTCATCTAACCAATTATCATCTTTTGATTTCAACTTAATGACTAAGTCTGCAATCACTTCTTCTAGATGACGAACTTTCTTTTTTAGTGTTTCGTTTTCGTTTTTTAGTTTCGTGATTTCGTAATCGTTCGCTTTTGGTTCGATTTTAGTTTGAGTCTTCGTGTCTATTCGAATTTGTTCGCGAGTAGGTTTCTTTAGTGAAGAGTGAGAAAAGGAAACGTTCTTTTTTTCAAGACGTTTCTTCCAATTATAAATAGTTGAGATGTGAACATTGAGGATGTGAGCAATTTCTTTCGGTGTGGTTCCTTGTCGTAACAATTCTTCTGCTTTTAAGCGCTCTTGATCTTTCGTATTCATGTTTTCGTTCCTCCTTTTAACTAGAGAAAAACAAATCATAAACTTAATCATAGGCGTTGCTGTTTACTAACAAAGGTGATATAACTAATTGTATCGAAAAAGCAATGAGAAAAGCAATAGAAAAACAAAATAGAAACTAAAGTTATCAAAAGAGGAAAAGAATTCGATTTTCGTTTTTAGAAAACTAAAAAGAATAGGTGTGAGTAGATGAACATACTATGGGATTTTGATGGAACTATTTTTGATACATATCCAACGATTGTAAAAGCAGTAAAAGAGCTAGTTGAAAATCGGAGCGTAACGGAAGAGGAAGTATTACAAAAAATGAAAATCTCTTCAGAAGTGGCAATCAATTATTTTAACATTTCTAAATCCGTATTCGATGAGAGATTTCATGCATTGGAACAGCAACTACACCCAAAAGATAAGCCACCATTTCCATATGTAGAAAAAGTGTTAAAAGCAGCAAACACAAATGTCATTGTGACTCATAAAGGAAAGCAATCAGCACTTGATATTCTAGAATACTATGGAATGCATCACTATTTTAAAGAAATTATTACAAAAGATGATGGGTACAAACGTAAGCCAGATAGAGGAGCTTATGAATATCTACATAATAAATATAACATTGACCTCGTGATTGGAGACCGTGAGCTCGATTTAAAACCAGCAAGAGAGTTAGGAATTAAAACGTGTGCTTTTCAAAATAAAGACATTGAAGCAGATTATCATATTGAAACATATAAAAATTTCTTTGCAGTTGTTCAAAAGTAAAAAAAGAAGGTGTTGTGATTCGTTTTTGATCATAACACCCTCTTTTTTACCATTTCTTATGATTTATGTAAGAGCTTTTAATTTTCTCTTTATAAAAGGTGGTGAATCCTTTATAGTTGTATAGTAAAACAATTTCATAGGGAGGTCTTTACTTTTGGAGTGTAAAAAGAAAAAAATAAGCTCCTACCACACGTTACATATGTTTGTGGCTTTTTGTTTCCTTTTCGTTATCACGGCTTGTAGTTCAGAAGTTCAAGAAGCGACGTCAATTAGTGAGAACGCACAAGTGAAGCAAGAAACACTTGGAGAAAGTGAAACAAAGAAACAAGAGTCACTTCCTTCAATGGAAGAAGCGGATATTGATGGCGTGAAAGTAAGTGTTACAAATGTAGTAGATGGGGATACAATCGACGTTAACATGCCAGATGGTTCAGAAGAACGTATTCGACTAGTGTTAGTCGATACACCAGAGACAAAACATCCCAAAATTGGTGTTCAACCGTTTGGTCCAGAAGCTTCTTCGTTCACTACATCTAAATTGACAGGACAAGAAGTGATGTTAGAATTTGATGTGCAAGAGCGAGATCGTTACGGTCGTCTGTTAGCTTATGTTTGGCTAGGGGAAGAATTAGTCAATAAGAAGCTTATTGAAAATGGATTAGCAAGAGTAGCAGTGTTTCCACCTAATACAAAATATGTAGATGAGTTCCGAAGTGCTCAAGAAAAAGCAAGACAAGCAGAATTAGGCATTTGGAGTATTGAAAACTATGTGCATGAGAAAGGGTTTAATGACGAGACGAAAGGTACATCTGTTCAAGTAAGTCCGCCTGTAGGTAGTCACAATACTGCAACATCAGCACAGGAAAGTACCAATCCATCATCGAGTTGTGAAGGTAAAATTAAAGGCAATAAAAACTCGATGATTTACCATATACCTGGTGGTCAGCATTATGAACGAACGACAAGTAATGTTCAATGGTTTTGTTCAGAAGACGATGCAGTTAATGCAGGTTATCGTAAATCACAAAATTGAATAGATGAAAATAACGCTAATAAATGGAAGTTAGCGTTATTTTTTGTATACTGTTTCTTTTATTATGATTAAACCCCATCAAATAAACGACCAACAGAGCGAACGAGTATACGAAGTGCGTACCAAAGAATACGAAATGGTATAAGGAGAATTTCAAAAACAAGCTCTGATAAAAGATCTCCCCAGAAGCTTGATTCATGGCTTTTTTGTTTCTTTTTCCGTTTAAACAAATCCATACACTCCATTTCATAGTCGCCTTTTTCTTCATTATAATACGTATTTTATAAAAGTACATTCATTTCTTTCTTGATCGGTTGTCAATTATGATAAAGTAAAAAAAGAATGAAAGGGGAACGAAAATGACAATTCGAAAAGCTAAAAAGGAAGAAGCAACAATTATTGCTTCACTTCTCTATGATGTATTAGGAGACATTGCTCGTTCGCATGCCGCTGAAAAGACAAGGTTGGAAACTTGTCAAGTGTTTGAACGTTACATACAATCAGAAGAAAATCGTTATAGCTACCGAAATATTATTGTAAAAGAAATTGAAGGTAGAATTGCAGGTATGATGGTTACATATGGCGGTAAAGAGCAAATGAAACTAGACAGACCTATTATTGAAAACGTACGTTCAAAAACAAAAAAGAAAGAATGGACGACAGATTTAGAGGCAACCCCAGATGATTTATATGTTGATTCAATTTGTGTTGCATCGTCATTTCGTGGGCGAGGGATTGGAACAGAGCTTTTAAAAGAGGCGGAAAAACTTGCACAAGAACAAAATCTTCGTGTAAGCCTTAATGTCGAGGTAGGAAATGATAAAGCCGAAGCTTTATATACTCGTATGGGTTTTCGGCAAGATGGTAATCGACTTATTAATGAAAAGCCATTTAAATATATGGTGAAAAACTGGAGGAATGAACATGATTGAATTAAAATCAATGCGTGAAATTGAAGCAATGAGAAAACCAAATCAGCTTGTGGCTGGTTTACATAAAGAGTTGAAGAAAATGATTAAACCAGGCGTGACGACGATGGAAATTGAAAAGTTTGCGATACGTTATGCAAAAAAGCACGGAGCTGAAACGTCTTTAATCGGCTATAAAGGATTTCAATTTGCGACGTGTGCATCAGTCAATGACGTTGTAGCACATGGGTTTCCAAGTGATAAACCGTTAAAATCGGGAGATATTGTAACCATTGATACTGTGTTTGATGTGGATGGGTGGAAAGGAGACTCGGCTTGGTCTTATGCGGTAGGTGAGGTATCTGAAGAAGCGAAGCAGCTATTAAAAGTAACTGAAGAATGCTTATATATAGGAATTGAACAAGCGGTTATTGGTAATCGAATCGGTGACATTTCACATGCAATTCAACAGCACGCCGAGAAGTATGGATACGGCATTGTAATGGAATTAGCTGCACATGGAATTGGTCGAAATATTCATGAGGAGCCTTCGTTTTTACATGCAGGCTTACCTGGAAAAGGAGTGCGACTAAAAGAAGGAATGACGTTTACGATTGAACCGATGTTAAATATAGGTGAGCGGCATATTTATATTGAAGAGGATGGGTGGACAGCGCGTACTTCAGATGGAAGTTTATCTGCACAATATGAGCATACCATTGCCATTACAAAAGAAGGACCTATCATCTTAACAAAACAATAATAATTCATTCGAGAGTGGACTATAGACTCTCGTTTTTTATTTTTAGAAAAAATACGTAACTAAGAACATGTCACCTGAGAACAATTTTAAACTCTCTAAGAGGAAAATGATGTATAATAGTAGCCATAACGAAAAACGGGAAGGTGATAGGGTGCCAACGTTCATTCAAGGGATTGATCACATTCAATTAACAGGTCCGAAAGGATGCGAAGAGGAAGCACGCACATTTTACGTAGATAAACTAGGTCTTACTGAAATACCGAAGCCAGAAAGTCTTCGCAAAAATGGAGGGGTATGGTTTCAATGTGGTAATCAAGAAGTACATATTGGCGTAGAGGAAGGGTTTACTCCACAGAAAAAAGCACACCCAGCCTTTGTCGTTAAACACTTACGCACGTTTAGACAACACCTTAGAGATGTAGGGATAGCAACGAAAGAAGATACACCGATAGCAGGTCGGGAGCGTTTTTTCGTTCAAGATCCGTTTGGCAATCGAATTGAATTTTTAGAGTATGAATAAGAAAAAGGTGGTTGACGCAATGTCAACCACCTTTTTTAGGTTATTGAGCTGTATATCCACCATCAATAACAACCGCTTGACCTGTTACACCTTTAGCCATATCACTTGCTAAAAACATGGAGTAATCTGCAATTTCATCTACAGATAATAAACGTTTTTGAGGAACTAATGGATAGATAACCTCTTCTAATACACTTTCTAATGCTACGTTACGTGTTTTTGCTAAGTCTTGCAATTGATTACGTACAAGTGGTGTATCAACGTAACCAGGACAAACTGCGTTTACCGTAATACCATGAGCAGCTCCTTCAAGTGCTGATACTTTTGTTAAGCCAATTACACCATGTTTTGCACTATTGTAAGCAGCTTTACCAGCAAATCCAATTAAACCGTTAATGGATGCCATGTTAATAATGCGGCCAAATTGTTGTTTTTTCATAATTGGGAAAGCGTGCTTCGTTGCAACAAATGGTGCAACAAGCATAATTTTTGTTAAAAGTTCAAACTTCTCAGTAGGGAAATCTTCAATCGGTGATACAAATTGCATGCCCGCATTATTGATTAGTACGTCAAGACGACCATACTTTTCAACGGTCTCATTAATCATGTTTTCGATATCACTTTCACTTGTTACATCGGCTTTAATGCCGTATGCTTCATGACCTTTTGAAACAAGTGTTTCAGCTGCTTTTTTTACACCATCTTCATTTAAATCAGTTAAAACAACTTTTGCACCATTTTCAGCGAAACGCTCGCCAATTTGATAACCGATACCTTGTGCAGCACCTGTAATTAAAACGACTTTATTCGTTACCATATTTTTTCCTCCTAGATTAAAATAATTAATTTATATACAATAAACAACTTGTTTATGTATAATCAAAGGTTAATAGATTCCTAATGTACCAAGTATAATCGCAATAATTGTAGCGATTGTTGGAATGATGACAGCTACAAAGAAAATGTCACGATACGAATCTTTATGTGTTAAGCCAGTAACCGCAAGTAATGTTAATAATGCACCGTTATGTGGTAAGATAAGCGCACCAGACGAAACCGATGCGATACGGTGGAATGCTTCAGGTGCAATGCCTGTGGAGATGGCTAATTCATAATATTTAGAACCTAAAGCTTCTAATGCAATCCCCATACCACCAGATGCAGAGCCTGTCACACCTGCCATCAGTTGAACAGCAAGAGCTTCTGAAATTAATGGGCTTCCTTTTATATTCATTAGGAAGTTTGTTAAATCTTCAAACCCCGGCACAGCTTTAACGACCGCTCCAAATCCAACAGCTGCACTCGTATTAATAATCGCTGTAACCGATCCTTGAGCACCTTGGTTAATGGAAGGTAAGAAGATAGCTAGTTTCTTAGCGTTTAACACCATTAAGAGTAAAGTACCAACAATCATGGAAGGGATGATATTCCATTTTAGAACATTCAATGTTACGACAATAACAAGTAACGGTAAAAAAGATAAAAATGGATTAGGTAAAGAAGATTGATCATCTTCTTTTAACTCTTTACTTTGTTTGGGTTCTGTAAACACATCACCTTGAGCTGTTAATTGTTTTTGTCTCCAAACTAAGTAAAAATAACCTCCCACTGCCATGATGAGACCAGATACTATTCCAATAATAGGAGCTGCCATCGGGCCTGTTTTAAAATATTGCATCGGAATTAAGTTTTGAATTTGTGGTGTTCCAGGAAGAGCGGTCATCGTAAAAGTGAACGCTCCAAGTGCAATTGTTCCAGGGATTAATTTGCGTGAAATATTCGCCTCTCTAAATAGAGCAATTGAGATTGGATAAATCGCAAATACAACAACGAATAAGCTAACCCCACCATAAGTAAGAACAGCAGCACCAATAAGTACACCTAAAATAGCGCGCTGTTTTCCTACCACTTTTGTCACCCATAAAGCCACTGATTTCGCTGCACCAGTATCTTCCATTAGTTTACCAAAGATGGCACCAAGCATAAAGACAGGAAACCATGCCTTTACAAAATCAACAAAGCCCTGCATGTAGACGTTTGTATATGTAGGTAGAAGCTCTAAACCACTAATGAGCGCAACAACTCCGGCTACAAGAGGAGCTAGCCAAACAATTGACCATCCCTTATAAGCGAGGAGCATTAATAAAATAAGTCCAACAATAATGCTAATCATGATCTGTGACTCCTTCAAGTTATTAAGTTACTATAAGTAACCAAGTTAGTAACGATTACCATTATATTTTTTGTTCACAAAATCGTCAAGGTATTCTAAGGGTATTTAAAATTGTTTCAATATTACCAACACATGAACTATTATGAAATATATGAAATCATTCATAGGGTAAGAGAGACTAATGCTCGATAGATGAAATATTCTATTTACAAAATATAGGGGTTATGTTGTATGATAAAGATGGGAAAAAGAAATGTATGATGCAGATGAGGAGGGCTTCGTTGTGGAAGAAACAATGAGAGTATGCGCAAAAACTGAGCTCTCATTTGAAATGATTAGTCGGAAATGGATGTGTTTTATCGTCCATACATTAGCGAGCGGACCAAAGCGGTTTGCTGAAATGAGTGCGTCGATTCCAAACATTAGTAACCGTGTACTAACAGAACGTATAAAGGAATTAGAAGATTTAGAGATTATAAATCGAAACGTCATTCCAGACCGACCTGTACGCATTGAATATAGCTTAACAGAAAAGGGAAGAGCGTTAAGTGATGCATTGAATGAAATTGGTAAATGGGCAGGAAAGTGGATGTAAAAAAAGAGGTCATTGAGCATGGTTGCTTGTGACCTCTTTTTTCTTATTAGTGAATGTTAAATTGCTTGTCATTCTGCAAGTGCTCTTTCTGTTGAATATCTACTGCGTGAACGTGACTAAAACGATGGGGTCCTTTTTTAATAGTGGAGACGAACGTGTCAATACGACTCTTTGGCCCTTCTGCTTCAAGCTGCACGGAACCATCTTCGCAATTTCTAACCCAACCTGAAAGGCCATATTGTATGGCTGTTAATTGGGTGAATTGCCTAAACCCAACACCTTGAACGTGACCTTTGATACTCATGCGTATACGAATATTCATTGATTTCCACCTCTAGTTCCATAATTCTCAAATAAACGTCATTCAAACAAAAAGAGGAAAATTTACATTTGTCATCGAATATATATTAATTTGCGCCGTATTTAAAAGCACCTCTACACGATGTACAGAAGAAAGAAGGGTTTAATCATGCAAGTAGCATTAAAAACAAGTCACCAAGAAACAAAAACTATGTATAACATTCTTTTCCTCATTAGTCTCGGTCATTTCTTAAATGATTCGATGCAATCTGTTATTCCTGCTATTTTTCCGATAATCGGAAAATCGATGAGTCTGTCATTTACTCAGATCGGTGTAATCGCCTTTGTGTTAAACATGACATCTTCCATTATGCAACCAGTGTTTGGTTATTATGCAGACAAACGATCTTCCCCATTTTTACTTCCACTAGCGATGTCATTTAGTATGGTTGGAATGATCGGCTTAGCTTTTTCACCAAGCTTTTATTGGGTATTACTTTCCGTTTTCTTTGTTGGTTTAGGGTCTGCTATCTTTCACCCAGAAGGCTCGCGTGTTGCGTATATGGCAGCAGGTGAAAAGCGTGGCTTAGCACAATCCATTTACCAAGTAGGAGGAAACACAGGGCAGTCAATGGCTCCATTGTTTACGGCCTTTATCTTTGTGCCACTTGGGCAAATTGGTTCAATGTGGTTTACAGTTCTAGCAGCTATTGCTATTGTTGTGTTGCTATATGTTTCTGCATGGTATAAGCAACAGTTAGGAGTAAAACAACCTGTTAAAAAACAAAGTACCATTATGAAGACGAACGTATTAAATAAACAAGTGAAGTTTGCTATTGCACTTCTTGTATTTCTCGTCTTTGCACGCTCATGGTATGGAGCGGGGATTTCAAGTTATTATCAGTTTTATTTAATTGATTATTATGACTTAACGATAAAAAGTGCACAGTTTTACATATTTGTATTCATGATTGCAGGGGTGTTAGGCACATTTTTTGGGGGTCCTTTAGCTGATCGTTTCGGGAAACGAAATATTATTATGCTATCAATGTTAGGCGCAGCTCCATTAACACTTTTATTACCTTACGTACCACTCATTGCTGTTACACCTTTATTCTTTTTAATCGGTTTTATTTTATCATCAAGCTTTAGTGTGACAGTTGTATACGCACAAGAGTTATTACCAGGTAGGATAGGAATGGTTTCAGGATTAATTGTAGGTCTTGCTTTTGGAATGGGTGCTTTAGGTTCCATTATTTTAGGGAAACTGGCCGATGTTTATAGCTTACGGTTTATCATGATATTCTGTAGTTTTTTACCATTACTAGGAGTTTTAACGTGGTTATTACCAACTGATCAGCGTGTGCGTGAGTTAAATCAATAACAATAAAAAGTTTATGTTGTTTTGGCTATGTTAAAGATGCTTACTTTTGCTTCTTTAACATAGTTATTTCCTTTTTGTATGTTTTGTGAACTCTACTCCTTTTACTTCTCTTATACCATATAATGGTGATAAGGACGTGATGCTTTAGTGAAAGAGCCAGTTGAAATGAAGCAACTTATTCGTCAAAAAGCAGAAGAGGTTTTATCATTATACTCATAAAACGAAGAAAGGATTTCGAAGATGATTACATTAGGTGTGTTAGATCAATCTCCGGTTTCTAGTGGAGATACATTTCATGATGCATTAACGAAAACAGTGGAACTTGCTCAACTTGCTGATTCGCTTGGTTATCACCGCTTTTGGGTTGCTGAACACCACAATACAAATGGGCTAGCAGGTTCTTCACCGCTTTTATTAATGACCCACCTTGCCTCTCAAACGACGCGGATTCGAATTGGATCTGGTGGAGTCTTGTTGCCTCAGTATAGTCCTTATAAGGTGGCTGAAGATGTGCAATTACTTGAAAACTTATTTCCAAATCGAATTGATCTTGGTTTGGGGCGTTCACCAGGAGGAGATGCGTTAACAAGGTTAGCTCTAACAGATGGTGTTCGGAAAAGTTTGAATGAATTCCCAAGACAAGTACAAGCGTTAATAGGCCATCTAACAAATTCGTTACCAAAAGAGCATGAATTTTACGGTGTTCGTGCTTATCCAACTAGTGAGACAAACCCTCAATTATGGCAGCTTGGTATTAATAAACGAGGAGGTCGAGCAGCCGGAGAGCTTGGTGTGTCATTCACATTTGGTCATTTTATACAGCCGATAGCCGGTCAGGAGGCCATTGAGACGTATTATGATCATTTTGTTCCTTCTTCTTATCAGAAAACACCTCATGCAAATGTATGTATTTTTGTCGTATGTGCAGATACAAAGGAAGAAGCAGACATGCACGCCAAAACATTAGACTTATGGTTGCTAAAAGTTGAAAAAGGCGGAGACACGACAGTCCCAAGTATAGAAGAGGCAAGTGCGTACTCATACACGGAAGACGATTATAAAAAAATAAAACGAAATCGAAGAAGAATGATTGTCGGAGACGTAAAAATGGTGAAGCAAGAACTTCTTTTCTTGCAAGATCAATATCGAACTGATGAATTTTTAGTGATCACCAATATCCATGACTTTAAAGCAAAGAAAAAATCGTATGAACTGTTAGCAAAAGCTTTCAAATAAAAAAGAGACAACACTCTAACAGTAAGGTGTTGTCTCTTTTTTATTAAGAAGCAATTCGTTTTAAGAAAAGATTTAAAGCTGTTACGACTGTTGTTCCTACAATAATCATAATACCTACAAATGTAAGAGCTAACTGTTCAACGCCGCCAGTTACGATAAAGTTGATTCCAATTAAGATTAAACTAAGGCCAAACAGCCCTAATGCAATTTTATATTCATATCGACGAGTAGGATATGCCGCTTTTAAGAAAGCGGTTACAATTGTAAGTAAAAAGATAAAAATAATTCCGACGTATACTAATCCACCAACTAAACTCATGTGATGATCCTCCTTAATGAAAGAACTGGTTTGATTAACTTTATTTAACATTATTATAAATTTTTTTGACAATTTTGTCTATAATTTTTTCACAATTTGTTCACAAATTAGTGCGGAAATGTTCATAATTTGTCATCTTGCTAGTCATTCTATTCAACATTTAAGCTTTTTATCCTTTGTGAATAAAAAAAGGCAACCAGAGTGGTTACCTTCTTTGCTTCATTATTTATACATCTCAGCTACTTGTTTTTGTAGGTCGCTATTCTCTAGGTACTCATCATACGTTAATTGTTTATCAATTACGCCATTTGGTGTAATTTCAATAATACGATTTGCAATCGTTTGAACGAACTGATGGTCATGAGACGTGAAGACCATAGAACCTTTATAGCTTGTTAAACCATTATTTAAAGCTGTAATTGACTCTAAATCAAGGTGGTTCGTTGGCTCATCAAGAAGTAAAACATTCGCACCGCTTAGCATCATTTTTGATAGCATGCAGCGTACTTTTTCTCCTCCTGATAGTACACTTGCTTTTTTCAATACTTCTTCACCAGAGAATAGCATTCTTCCTAGGAAACCACGTAAGAAGCTCTCGCTTTGGTCATTTGGTGAGTATTGACGTAACCAATCAACAAGGTTTAAATCGCAACCTTCAAAGTACTCCGAGTTATCTTTAGGGAAGTGAGCTTGAGAAGTTGTCACACCCCATTTGTATGAACCGCTATCTGGCTCCATTTCACCAGATAAGATTTTAAATAATGTTGTGTGAGCAATTTCATCACGTCCTACAAGAGCAATCTTGTCATCTTTGTTCATGATGAAACTTACGTTATCAAGAACTTTTACACCATCAATTGTTTTCGTTAAATTTTCAACACGTAATAAGTCATTTCCAATTTCACGCTCTGGCGTAAAGTTTACGTATGGATAACGACGAGAAGATGGACGAATGTCATCAAGAGAAATTTTATCTAACAACTTTTTACGAGATGTTGCTTGTTTAGATTTCGAAGCATTCGCACTGAATCGAGCGATAAAGTTTTGAAGCTCTTTAATCTTTTCTTCTTTTTTCTTATTTGCATCTTGAGCCATACGAAGAGCCAATTGACTTGATTCATACCAGAAGTCATAGTTCCCAACATAAATTTGGATTTTTCCAAAGTCTAAGTCCGCAATGTGTGTACAAACTTTGTTCAAGAAGTGACGGTCATGGGATACAACGATCACTGTGTTTTCAAAGTTAATTAAAAACTCTTCTAACCATTGAATTGCTTTGATGTCTAAGTGGTTAGTAGGCTCATCTAGTAAAAGAACATCTGGCTTACCAAATAATGCTTGCGCTAAAAGTACTTTAACTTTGTCTCCGCCCGTTAAATCAGCCATTTTCTTTGTGTGTAGATCTTCAGCAATTCCTAAACCTTTTAAAAGGATCGCTGCTTCTGACTCAGCTTCCCAACCGTTTAGTTCAGCGAACTCACCTTCAAGTTCTGCCGCTTTCATTCCGTCTTCATCTGTAAAATCAGCTTTCATGTAAATCGCATCTTTTTCTTGCATCACTTGATAAAGACGAGCATGCCCCATCATAACTACTTTTAATACTTCATGTTCTTCGTACTCAAAGTGGTTCTGTTTTAAGACAGCAAGACGTTCACCAGGCCCTAAATGTACATCGCCTGATTGTGCTTCAATTTCACCTGATAAAATTTTTAAGAATGTTGATTTCCCAGCCCCGTTTGCCCCGATTAATCCGTAGCAATTTCCTGGTGTGAATTTAATGTTGACATCTTCAAAAAGTTTTCGATCACCATATCGTAAACTAACATTTGTTACTGTAATCATGTAATTTTATTCCTCCAAATTTAAGATCCTAAGAAATTATATCATTATTTGCAGTCAAGAGCGACATGGATATTGTGAATTAATAAGCAAATTCAAACATAAAGTGTACCGATTTTTAAAACGAAAAGTCAAATGATTGTGTCTGCTGCATGTTTCTCTTCTTGTTTCATCCTAACCATTTAAGGGAAGTGATAGCACATTGGGAATATACTTTTCTTAATAGAAAAGATTAAAATAATGAAAGATACAATGACTTGTTGATCAAAATTCGTTTTAAAATAAAAAGGTATTGGAGAAAGAAATGATGATGGAACATTTGAGGTTAATGAGTGAAAAAATTGTTAAAGCAAAATATCAGTTAGCTCATTTTGTAACAGATGAGCAAAATAAGCGGTATCCCGATCAATTATTACCGATCTCGAATGAATTACTTCCTTTGCGTGTTGAGCTTGTGCAATTATACGGAGAATCGCTAGCGATGGAAGAAAAAGAACGAAAAAAGCGATTAGAGGAGTGGGGGAGAAAAACAGGTCGTGAGTGTGCGGTCATGGGTACAACACTTGATTCGATGCTAGATGAAGTTCCTCATTATCGTCATTTTATTGGAAGTGTGATCAAAGAGGAAGCCGAAAAAGCAAATCTATCTTTAGATGAACTGTATGAGGTTATTTCAATTTTAGATCAAACCGTTAATGATGTTGTGTATTATTTTAGTTTACCTTTCGTTGAATTTCATAGTGAACAATTGAAAACATCAAAAGAAGCGCTACTCGAATTATCTGTTCCAGTTGTACCGATAGCAGAAGGTGTAGCTGTATTGCCGATTGTGGGGACTATCGATACGTATCGTGCGAAGTTAATTATGGAACAAGCGCTTGATAGTAGTGTTTCACTACAGCTAACCCATTTTGTTCTTGACTTATCAGGTGTACCGATTATTGATACGTTTGTTGCTCAAAAATTATTTCAAATTATTGAGGCTCTCACATTAATTGGAGTAAAAGCAAAAATCAGTGGAATTACTCCGGAAATTGCTCAAACCATTGTCAATTTAGGAATTGACTTTAGCGGTGTGCGAACGTACTCAACTTTAAAACAAGCACTAAGAGCAATTGGCTTTACGTATGAAAGTGAAGAACAGTAGGACAAGTTATAAAAGAAATCCCTTGCCATTATTTCCGTTTTTAGCGGATATTTTATGGAAAGGGATTTTAAGTTTATTCAAATATGTAAGAAAGAACTTGAAGCGCTTGCTCGGTTGTTTCAACTGTGACTTGTGCTTTGTTTGATAACTCTTTTAATGGGTGATGAAGAGATTCAGGGCGCACCAAAATCAGAGGTTTATTCAGCGTAATTGCTGCAGAAGCGTCCATCGCAGTATTCCATTGTTTATATTTTTCACCAAATCGTGCAATGACCACATCTGCTTTTTTCATTAATATCTCTGTGCGTAGGTTATTTATACGTGACGCCATCTCATCTTTTAAAATGGCATTGGGTTGCTTCCCTACAATTTTTTCTCCAATAGTGTCTGAACGATCATGGTCTTCCATAGGTCCTACAAATGTAAGTGGTAATCTTTTTTCTTGCGCCATACTTTTCAATTCTTCTCGCCAATTGTCATGAATTTGACCAGCCAGATAAACAGTTAAGTTCATTAAAATTCCTCCTCTGTACAATGATAATAGTTTACTCATTATGTTTACCACAAAAAGCAACTAATGAATCCTCTAACTTGTTTCGACAGGTGAATCTCATTCCCTTCTAAGTAGTTCATTGCCTGATGAAAGAGAATACCTTAAAATAACAAAGTAGAATAATGTTCATAGTACTAGCTTTAAAGAAAGGGATATATGATGATAAATCAATCAATATTACGGGTTGAACATGTATATAAACGAATTGGAAAACAAGACCTTTTATTCGATGTATCATTTGAGGTGAAAGAAGGAGAAATATTTGGCTTACTAGGACCAAATGGATCTGGAAAGACAACATTAATTCGTGCAATCTTAGGTCTTGTAAAGAAAACATCAGGTCGGATTTTTATCGGTCACTATGATGTGGCGAAATCATTTGAACAAGCAATGATGCAAGTAGGAGCAATAGTCGAAAATCCAGAGTTTTATGAGTATTTAACAGGGTATCAGAATTTAGTTCATTTCGCAAATATGGTTGAAGGTGTCACCCCTGAACGTATTGACGAAGTTATTCGCTTAGTTAACTTAGAAGAAAGTATTCATAACCGAGTCGGTACATATTCTTTAGGAATGAGACAACGTTTAGGGATTGCTCAAGCCATTTTACATAAGCCGAAATTGTTAATTTTAGATGAACCCACAAACGGATTGGATCCATCTGGCATGAAGGAATTGCGTGTTTATTTACGTAAATTATGTAAGGAGGAAAACGTATCGATTGTCATTGCTAGTCACCTATTAAAAGAAATAGAGGAGCTCTGTGACCGTGTAGCTATTATTCAATATGGAGAAGTAGTAGCTGTTAGAGCGATTACAAAGCAAGATGAAGCGTTGCGGCATGTTCTTTTTGAAGTGGATGATGCAGCAAAAGCAATTCTAGTTCTATCAAACGAGCAAGCTAATATTCTAAACGACACGACTTTTAAAATTGAACTAACAAAGCAACAAATCCCCATTATAAATGCAACTCTTGTTGGAAAAGGGATTCAAATCTATCGTATGCAACCTCTTTATAAGTCTTTAGAAGATGAATTTTTAGAAGTGACCGGAGGTGTTCATTCATGAGAAGCTTAATCATAAATGAACATATGAAGATCATTTATAAAAAAAGTAACAAAGTATTGTTTGGTGGGCTACTTGTTTTATCCATTACTTTATCGCTTATTACGAAAAGAATGGTAGATGGAGCAGGTGTAAATGAAAATATCATTAGCTATTTGTCGTTTACAACTGGTTTTTTATCGATATTGCCATTTTTTGCGATTGCGATTGCAAGTGGAATTGTTGCGAATGAATTTGATTGGGGAACAATAAAATTTCTACTTATTCGTCCTGCGAAGCGTTCAAAAGTGTTACTGTCAAAATATGTGACTGTTTTGTTAGTTAGCTTGTATTTATTTTTTGTCTTTTTTGTTTCTTCTATGTTACTGGGAGCTCTTTTATTTGGATTTGAGTACATAAAAGATGATGCAGCCTTGATTAAAAGCACTTTGATTGGTTATGGACTGAGCTATGTTGAAACAATTGTAGCAACAACATTCGCATTTTCTATTTCGACGGTATTTCGTAACAGCTCGTTAGCGGTTGGACTGTCTGTTTTGTTAACGTTAGCTGGAGAAGGGTTTGTTCAGTTGCTCTCTACTTTGAAAGTTAGTTGGGGGAAGTATTTATTATATGCAAATACTGACTTTGGGCAATATATTGGAGGTAGCGAACCTTTATTTGAAGGAATGACCGCTTCTTTTTCTATTTTTGTTACCGCTGTCTACATGGTTTTATTTTTAGTAGCATCATGGTGGACATTTACAAAGAGAGATATGACAGTCTGAAAATTCCTATTTGACATTTTACGACAAACATCTTACAGTAGTGAAAGACTGTTTGTGAAAAAATTTAATCTTCTTATCGAGAGAGGCGGAGGGACTGGCCCGATGATGTCTCGGCAACTGATTCATTTGAATGCTGTGCCAAATCCAGCAGGCGTAAAGCTTGGAAGATGAGAAGGGCGTTTCTTATACATGTATATGAGACCTCTTCTTGTTTATAGGAAGAGGTCTTTTTCATAACATGATAGTTTTTAAGTGAGGTGTTATGGTTGGAAAAAATCAGAGGAAACGGATGGGCTTTGTTGCCTTTGGTAGTATTTTTAGGATTATTTGTAGGATCAGGTATCATCACAGGGGATTTTTATAAAATGCCTGTATTAGTAGCGGTTCTTGTTGCAGTAGCCGTTGCGCTAACGATGAACCGAAAAGACCCCTTAATGACAAAGGTCGAACGCTTTGCAAAGGGAGCGGGACATCCTGACATTATTATTATGGTTATCATTTTTATTTTAGCAGGTGCTTTTTCAGAAACAGCAAAAGGAATGGGTGCTGTAGATTCGACTGTTAATTTAGCTTTATCTGTGTTGCCACAAAGCTTTTTAGTTGTTGGTTTGTTCATTATTGGTGCCTTCATTTCATTATCAATGGGAACATCTACAGGAACAATCGCTGCTTTAGCTCCAATTGCGGTAGGGATTAGCGGTGAAACGGACATTTCAATTGCATTAGCCATGGCAGCAGTCATAGGTGGCGCCATGTTCGGAGACAACTTGTCCATTATTTCAGACACAACGATTGCTGCAGTGCGTACACAAAAAACAGATATGAGAGATAAATTTAAAGTGAATTTCTTTATCGTATTACCAGCAGCTATTATTACAGCGGTTTTATTAGTTGTTTTAACATTAGGTAACCAAAGTACGATTACACCAGAAAGTTTTAATTGGGTGAAGATTTTACCTTATGTTGGGGTATTAGTAGCCGCTCTAGCAGGCGTGAATGTCCTTGCAGTCTTAGCTGGAGGGATTCTATTTGCAGGTGTGATTGGTTTAGTAGATGGTAGTTATACGTTAGCTACGTTCACAAAAGCGATAACAGACGGAATTAGCGGCATGTCAGAGCTTGTTATCCTGTCAATTTTAATTGGTGGAATGGTTGAGATTATTAAGCACAATGGTGGTATTCACTTCATTTTACATGCAATGACGAAAAATATTACAACAAAAAAAGGTGCGGAGTTTGGTATTGCGGGATTAGTAAGTGCAACAAATTTATCCACAGCAAACAATACCATTTCAATTATTACAACAGGTCCACTTGCGAAGAACATTGCAGATGAGTACAACATTGATAATCGTAAATCAGCAAGTTTACTTGATATTTTCTCTTGTAGTGTACAAGGACTTATCCCATATGGTGCTCAAATGTTAATTGCAGCAGAATTTGCAGGTATCTCACCAATAAACATTATCCCATATGCATTTTATCCAATTTTAATTGCTGTATTTGGGACCATTGCCATTTTTATTAACTTTCCAAAGTTTAACACGCAAAAGCAACATACAAGAAACATGAATGAAGGTTATAGTAAGTAATCAAAAGGTGTTCGAGTGAATCGGACACCTTTTTTCTATTTCACATAAACATTCATTTGTATTCATATGTTTTTACGAATAGAGAAAGAAGAGGGGGAGAACGTCGATGAAGAAAAAGAAGGTGCTTCTATTTGGGGACTTTGGGATTGATGATTCAATTGCCCTTTTTTATATATGGTTCCGAAAAGAAATTGAGGTTGTAGGAATTGTAGCTGATTATGGAAATGTATCGAGAGAAAAAGTGCTTCGTAATATCAATTATTTAAAATATATGTCGGAACGGATGGATATTCCTGTATTTGCAGGTGCATCCATTCCACTAACAGGAATTGAACCTCAATATTTTCCTGATGTTCATGGGCCTGAAGGGTTGGGTCCTATTATTCCAGACATCCCACCTGACGTGAAATTTCCTATTAATTATATAGAAGACTTAGTAACAATTATTAAACCTGATATAGCAGACATTACAATCGTGACACTTGGACGGTTATCCTCTTTAGCTTCAATCTTCATTTGGCAATTAGAAGAAATGTGTTTGTTCAAAGAAATTATTGTGATGGGAGGAGCTTTTTTTTATCCCGGTAATGTCACACCATTAGCAGAAGCCAATTTTCATGGTGATCCTTATGCAGCTAACATTGTGATTCGTCATGCGAAAAGACTCACCATCATTCCACTAAACGTGACACAAAGTGCTTTAGTTACTCCTGAAATGGTTGAGCAGATTGATAAATTTCATCAGCAGACGAACGATCCGATCGGGCTGATGATTAAGCCAATGTTGGATTACTATTATAACTTCTATTCATCTAACTACCCAGGTATCTTAGGAAGTCCATTGCATGACGTACTAACTTTAGATTACTTAATTCGTCCACAAGACTTTACGACGTCTCAACTGCCATTAAATATTGTGGTTTCAAAAGGATTGGCATTTGGTCAAAGTTTTGCTGATTATCGACCGAAGCCACTAGACGATTATAATATCCACACGGTTGTATTAGAGTTTGATTATGAGTTGTTTAAAGAAAATTTCCTTGAAACATTTCTACAAGAACGAGAAATAACAGGAAAATAAATGTTATAATTTTCAAAAAGGATGGATTTCATGATTAATTATCATAAACGAATTTTCACCTCTATTACAAATACAGAAAATGGAGAGGTTTCATCTGACACGATTTTTTATTATCAACAAGAAAAAAACATTGTGCATGCTACATATAGTGGTGGCGAAATTATAAAAGGGTTTTTAATTGGAACTGTCGATTTAGCGGGGAATTTACATTTTCGCTATAATCATGTAAACAGAGATCATGAAATTAGAGGAGGTGTATGTTCGTCTACCCCTACCTATTTAGAGGATGGTCGTATTCAATTACATGAAAAGTGGCAGTGGTTAGATGAGGAAAAAACAAAGGGTGAATCAATTATTGAAGAGGTAAAGAGCTGTTTCGGACGGAGTTAATCGAACTTCGTTTGAAACAGCTCTATTTGTGCATCTGCATCATTTTTGTAGCTTTAATGCGATATATGCACCTATTACAACAATAAAGCAAAGACCAATTAATATGCCTAATCCAGTTAAAATGTTCATCATATCTTTTCACTCCTAGTTACGTTTTTCATTGCTTAGTGAGAATATAATGTATGAAACGCATTTCAGAGCAAGAAAAAATCAATAGTAAACATGAGGTGTTTTAAATGGGGAACATTCGCGATATTGCAAGGAAAGCAGGTGTATCTGTTGCCACGGTTTCTCGTGTACTTAATCATCATCCATATGTAAAAGAAGATAAGCGTATGGTCCTATCGTTGTTTGTGAAGATGCAAGGAAAACCGAGATCTCATCTGTCTTTATCGATCACTATTCTGCATTTGAAAAAGTGTTACGGCATTTAATTGAACAGGGCCATCGTCATATTGGGTACTGCATCGGCAGACGAACAGGTGTTAATAGTTATCAACGACATAAAGCATATACACGTATAATGAATGAACTAGGTGAACCGATTCGTGAAGAGTGGATATTTCATCATTGCTTATTGCTAGAAGATGGTGAACGTGTAGCAAGGAAGTGGAGAAGTCTTACAAGTCGTCCTACTGCTTTATTAGTGACAAATGATCAAGTAGCTGCTGGGATGATGCTGCAATGTCAACAACTAGGTATAAAAATACCAGGGGACTTAGCGCTCATCGGATTTGACAACCAACCTATTTCGCAAGTATTACAACTAACAACCATTGAGTTACCATTAAAGAAAATGGGGAATGAATTGTTTGAGCTCTTTTTACATAAACGTAAACTCAAACATATTGAAATTGCCACTCGACTCATAAAACGAGCGACTGTTTGAGCTTGGCTATTTCTTTTAAATTAACACATTTTGTTATGTAAAAAAATTGGTGCAACGGAAAAGCTACGAATAAACAATGATAGGAAAGGAATGGTCCACATGTCAAAAAGAGAGTATCAAGTTGGCGATCAAGTCTTTGTTATTTATCGCAATCCTCATACTGCAAATGTAGCTAATATTACAGAAGCAGAGATTGTCGAGCATCCTGAGCAGCCAGGAGATGTAGCGTTATTTTTACATGAATCTTATCACTTGCTAGCAGAAGATGATGCCGTATATCCAACATATGAAGAAGCAGAACAGATGTATAATAAAATTTTTGACTATGAGCAGTACGACTAATAAAAGGTAATATCTCTCAGCTATATAATGATTAAGGGTGCCGAAAACTATCGGTACAAATGTGTCAATGAGTAAAGGATGTGGATAACATGATTAAACCATTTGTACCTCAATTAGTTTATATTGAACCAAGAGCTTTAGAATATCCATTAGGAGTAGAACTTAAAGAGAAGTTTGAAAAAATGGGTTTAGAGATCCGTGAAACAACGTCTCATAACCAAGTTCGTAATATCCCAGGTAAAAATGACCTACAAAAATATCGAAATGCGAAATCAACATTAGTTGTTGGTGTACGTAAAACGTTAAAATTTGATACTTCAAAACCATCAGCTGAGTATGCAATTCCTTTTGCGACAGGCTGTATGGGTCATTGCCATTATTGTTATTTGCAAACAACAATGGGCAGCAAACCTTACATTCGTACGTATGTGAATGTAGAAGAAATATTGAATCAAGCGGAAACATATATGCAAGAACGTGCGCCACAGATTACACGATTTGAAGCGGCATGTACATCTGATATCGTGGGAATTGATCATCTCACACATACGTTAAAACGAGCAATTGAATATTTTGGACAAAGTGATTTAGGGCAATTACGCTTTGTGACAAAATTCCATCACGTTGATCATTTGTTAGATGCGAATCATAATGGACGTACCCGTTTCCGCTTTAGTATTAATGCTGATTATGTCATTAAATATTTTGAGCCAGGAACATCACCGCTTGATTACCGGATTGAAGCAGCGAAGAAAGTATCAAAAGCAGGCTATCCGTTAGGATTTATTATCGCGCCTATTTATATTCATGAAGGCTGGCAAGATGGTTATCGTGAAATGTTCGAGAAGCTGAATGATTCCATTCCTAAAAGTGCAAGGGATGATATTACATTCGAAATGATTCAGCACCGTTTTACCAAACCAGCAAAGCGAGTCATTGAAAAGAACTACCCAAAAACAAAGCTTGAAATGAACGAAGAGGAACGTCGCTATAAGTGGGGGCGTTATGGAATCGGAAAGTATGTTTATAGTAAAGATGAAGAGCAGGAATTACGTGAAACACTAGAAGATTACATTGATTATTATTTTCCAAGTGCTAAAATTGAATATTTCACGTAATGAAAAGAGGATAAACAGGCTTGTGCGCTATGCATAGGTCTGTTTTTTTATGTTGAAAAAGGGATGATTATTACAAATTGCTTTGTTTCCTGTATAATGGAACAAGTAAATTGGAGGTATACATACATGAAATCATTAGTTTTAGCAGAAAAGCCAAGCGTAGCAAGAGAAATTGCTCGTGTACTTGGTTGCACACAAACCAAAAAAGGATATATTGAAGGACCTAATTATGTGGTGACATGGGCACTTGGTCACTTAGTTGAATTACAAACACCTGAAGATTATGATAACCGTTATAAAACGTGGAAAATAGAAGACTTACCTATTATGCCGGATCAAATGAAATTAAAAGTCATTCGTAAAACAAGTCCACAATTTCGCACCGTTTCCGACTTGGCCAAACGAAAAGACATAAAAGAACTTATTATTGCAACAGACGCAGGGCGAGAAGGTGAACTTGTTGCTCGCTGGATCATGGAGAAAGTACGTTGGAATAAGCCGTTTAAGCGCTTATGGATCTCGTCTCAAACGGATAAAGCAATTAAAGATGGTTTTAAAAATTTGAAGCCTGGTGAGCAATTTAACCGCTTATATGATTCAGCTGTTTGTCGCTCTGAAGCTGATTGGTTAATCGGTTTAAATGTGACGAGAGCACTTACAACTAAGTATGAAGAACCGTTGTCAGCAGGGCGCGTACAAACACCAACACTTGCGATGATTTTAGATCGAGAAAAAGTGATTAACACTTTCAAGCCTGTGGAGTACTGGACCTTATCAGCAGAGTTTCGTTCATTTACTGCTCAGTGGCAGCGTCAAAATGAAAAACGATTGTTTACTAAACAAGAAGCAGAGACTATTCATGCCAAAACAAATGAAAAAGAAGCTGTCGTCAAATCAATTCGTCGTAAAGAACATGTAGAGGTTCAACCGCTTCCTTATGATTTGAATGAATTACAACGCGATGCGAATAAACGATTTGGTTTTTCAGCTAAAAAGACGTTAAACGTGCTACAAAAATTATATGAACAACATAAACTTGTCACGTATCCGAGAACCGATTCAAGATATTTAACAACGGATATGGTAAGTACGATGAAAGAGCGTTTAGAAAGCATTTCAGGTGTATATAGAGATGAAGTGAAACCGTTATTGAGAAAGCAGCCTATCTTACCAAAACGTGTTGTGGATAATGAAAAAGTATCCGATCACCATGCAATTATCGTAACTGATGAACCGGTACATTTAGGAGAATTATCAGCAGATGAGCGTAAATTATACGACCTTATTGCTAAACGTTTTATTTCACTTTTCTATCCTGTTCATAAGTATGAAGTCGTAAAAATAGAGCTCGACGTAAATGGAGAGCTATTTGTTGTAAGTGGAAAACAAGTAAAAGAAATCGGTTTTAAGACAGTAGACGGAGTAGAGGCATCAGAAGAAAACGTATCTCTTGAACAAATGAAAGAAGGCAGTACTCTTTGTGTTCAAAAAATAACCGTAAAAAGTGGTTTTACAGAGCCACCACAACGTTATTCAGAAGCTGATTTGCTTGGACAAATGGAAAAGCATGGTCTAGGAACACCTGCAACAAGAGCGGATATTATTGAGAAGCTTCTACAAAACGAATCCATTGATCGACAAAATAACCGTCTTCATCCAACTAAAAAAGGACATCAACTGATTGATCTTGTATCAGATGAATTGAAGTCTCCAGAACTAACGGCAAAGTGGGAAAAAGAGCTAGAAGCCATTGCAAAAGGAAAAGGAAATGCAAATCATTTTTTAGCAAACATTCGCCAACAAACGAAACATTTAGTTCATGAAGTGAAAAATAGCGAAAAAACGTATCGACCACACAATTTGACAGGTTCAAAATGTCCAGAATGTGGTGAACTACTAAAAGAAAAGAAAACGAAACAAGGGAAAATATTAGTTTGTTCGAATAGAGAGTGTAACTATAAACGACACAAAGATCCAAAACTATCAAACCGTCGTTGTCCACAATGTCATAAAAAGATGGAAATCCATACAGGTAAGGCAGGAACATACTTTCAATGTCGTCCATGTCAAGTAGTGGAAAAAGCTGAAGACAAAAAGAAAAAAGTGACAAAGCGAGAAGAAAAACAATTGCTGAAAAAATATAGTGATGATGGTGCATTTGGTTCAAGTTTAGGTGATGCATTGAAACAAGCATTACAAGGAAAAAAAGAATAAACAGAAAATGAAAAAGAGCAGAAGTCTTCTTGTTCAATTAGAAACTTCTGTTCTTATAAAAAAGCGATAGGCAATCCACAAAAAGGAAAAAATGTGTCCGGAAATGTGTCAGAATACGAAAAAAAATAAACATTTCCAATAAATTTTTCTATTAATCTAGCGAGAATACGGTTACAATGTATGAAGCGTTTGTTTTAGGAGGTTCACTATTGAAGAAGAAAATTGCATGGGTAACAGACAGTGTGTCATGTATTCCCCCACAGTTAGCTGAGGAAAAAGGAATTTACGTTGTTCCTTTATCTTTAATTTTTGGAGAATCTATTTACAAAGATGGTATTGATTTAACAACTGAAGAATTCTACGCTCGCTTAAAAGAAGCAGATAAACTGCCAACAACAAGTCAACCTGCTGTTGGAGAATTTGTTGAGCTTTATGAAAAACTAAAAGAAGAGTATGAAATGGGAATTGCAATTCATGTGACGTCACAAGTAAGTGGAACATATAATTCCTCAATTATGGCCGCTGAAATGGCAGGTTTCCCAATGGTGCATATTGATTCAAAAATTGGTGCGAAAGCATTAGAATATATGATGTTTGAAGGTATTCGACTAGAAGAAGAAGGAGTATCTACAGAAGAAATCGTAGCGCGCCTTCAACAAATGCCGAATGAAGTGAGAGGGCTTAATTTAATCGGTAGCTTAGAACAGATGCATAAAGGTGGTCGAGTATCTGGATTAGGTTTATTGTTAGGTAATCTATTCCAAATTAAACCGATTCTCGAGTTTCAAGATGGAGCACTTGTACCTCTTGAAAAAGTCCGTACAATGAAAAAAGCAGAAAATCGCATTTTCGAACTATTCAAACAATCGTATGAAGCCTATTCATTATACGGTGTATCTATCATCCATAGTGAAGTTTCAGAAAAAGCAGAAGAATGGAAACGTCGTTTGTTAGAAATTGATCCAAGCTTTACTATTGAAATGGGTCCACTAAGCCCAGTTGTTGGTACCCACGTAGGTGCAGGTACAATTGGATTAATGTGGTTTGAACGCAGATAAATAACAAAGTGCCAGGGAGATAAACCTGGCACTTTTTAGTCAACAATTAAGTAAGCTATCATTGGACCGTTATCTTCGATTCGAGCATGAGTTGTACAAATGAGTCGATAAATGCCTGGTTTGTCGAATGTAACTTGTAATACCGTTTCTTCACCTTTTTTTACAACGCCTTTATAATCTGTTCCTTCGATGAAAAAGGGGTGCTCTTTTCCATTGACGCCATAAATGCTAAGCGCTACTTCTTCTCCTTTTGGAATCATAATAGTACCTGGGTCCCAGCGATATGATTCAATTTCTTGTCCATCCTCTGTTTTAGATGAAAACTCTCCAGTTACTAAGTTAATGACGAGTTTTTGTTGATTAGGCTGCGTGTTTGTTAGCGCTACATCAGTATCTGATACATACCAACTGACACATCCAACCGTAAGGACTAGTGCTAAGAGTGTAAGCCATTTTCTTTTAATCACAACAAACTTCACGTAATCTCCTCCTAACGATTATCGTTGTTCATTTATATGTTAGGATGGTGTGAAAACTTGTCTTTTTTAAGCTAAAAAGTTTTTTTGTGAAAAATTTCACAAAGTAGTTGCTAACCATTTATACAGTGTGTATAATAAAAACTGTAAAGAATATGTGAAATATTTCACAATATCATGTGAAAAGCTTCACAAATAAATATCCTAGGAGGATGTTTACATGAAAATTGCAGTTGTAGGTTGCACACATGCAGGTACGGCAGCTGTTAAAAATATGGCCACACTTTATCCGGAAGCTGAGATTACAGTATATGAAAAGAACGACAACGTATCATTCTTATCTTGTGGGATTGCACTTTATGTTGGTGGAGTTGTAAAAGATGCAAATGGCTTATTTTACTCTTCACCAGAAGAACTAAAAAATTTAGGTGTCAATATGAAAATGAAACATGAAGTGCTAACGATTGATACAACTTTAAAAACAATAACAGTGAAAAACAATGAGACGAATGAACAATTTGAAGATTACTTTGATAAATTAGTAATGACCACTGGTTCATGGCCAATCGTGCCAAACTTAGAAGGCATCGATCTTCAAAACATTGTCTTATCTAAAAACTTCTCTCATGCCAATAACATCATTGAAAAAGCGAAAAAAGCAAAGAAAATCGCCGTTATTGGCGCGGGGTATATTGGGGTTGAATTAGTAGAGGCTTTTGAAGTATATGGTAAAGAAGTAACATTTATTGATGGAGCAGATCGAATTTTAAATAAATATTTAGATCCAGAGTTTACATCCATTATCGAAGAAGAGCTAACAAACCGTGGTGTCACATTGGCGATGAACCAATCGGTTACAAAGTTTGAAGGGACAGATGGAAAAGTTGAAAAAGTAATTACAACAAATGGCGAATACGAAGCAGATTTAGTCATTTTATGTGTAGGATTCCGACCTAATACAGATTTGTTAAAAGGACAAGTGGAGATGTTAGATAACGGCGCTATTATTGTGGATGAGTATATGCGAACAAGTAATACAGACGTGTTTGCTGCAGGAGATAGCTGTGCCATTTATTACAATCCGACTCGTCAACATGCATACATTCCATTAGCAACAAATGCAGTTCGAATGGGAACATTAGTCGCTCAAAACTTGATGCAGCCAACGATTAAGTACATGGGAACACAAGGAACGTCAGGCTTACACATTTATGACTATAATATGGCATCAACTGGTGTAACCGAAACATCGGCTTCATTTTTCGGTATGAATGTGAAAAGTATCACAATCTCTGAAAACAATCGACCTGAATTCATGCCTACGTATGAAGAAGTCACATTAAAATTAGTCTATGAAGAAGAATCAAGACGAATTGTTGGTGCACAGGTTATTTCAAAAATCGATGTAACACAAGCGATTAATACGTTGTCTGTCTGTATTCAAAACAACATGACAGTCGATCAACTCGGTTTTGTGGATTTCTTCTTCCAACCACACTTTAATAAGCCGTGGAACTTCTTAAATCAAGCGGGATTACAAGCGTTAAGTTCTTAATGAGAAGTAAGTCAGGTTACCTGGCTTACTTTTTCTTTTTCCTTTAAAATGAAAGAAGATTAGAAAGGAAAGTAGTCGTTCATGGCCATACGCCTACAACACGTGTTACACATGATGGTGCTAGAGTTGCAACTGACCTAGGTGCACAAGTAACATCGAACCCTAAACTAGCTCTTGTTGAACTAGAAGAGGAAATTGCTTATGTCTATCATTTTCAGACAGATGAGATTAAAATTGAACAATTCCGAAAAGACAAGTCCACTTTTTAAACTTGTCTTTTTTTGTGCATAATAGAGGAAAAAATTTCTACAAATTGTTTAGCACACTAATGTTTGACTAACAAACGTTTGTTGAGCTAACATTATGCCCATAAGGGAGGTTATCAACAATGTTTGAAAAATTTTTAGAACGTGGCAAACTTATACTCGTTTTATTTTTTGTTGTTTTAATTGTAGGAGGATATTTATTTTACAACTTGCCAAAGCGTGAGTTACCTGAATTTAAACCGAATTTGGTCTCAATCTCTACGGTTTATCCCGGTGCAAATGCGGAACAAGTAGAAAGAGATGTGACGAATAGGTTTGAGAAGGCGCTTGATGATATAAAAGACATTGATTCTGTGAATTCCGTTTCAACACGTGAATTTTCAAATGTGATTATTGAAATCAATGATGGCGCTGAATTTCAAGATGTGGCAGATGAAATTAAACAAGTGATGCTTGATTCATCTAAGAACTTACCAGAAGGGGCATTAGATCCAACATTTAATGATGACTTTGGAAAGTCACCTATTTCGTCATACATGGTTGTGGCAAACGATGAACAAACATTAGAAGAGTCCAAAAAAGCTATTAATGACTTAAAAGAGAAACTATTAGAAGTAAAAGGTGTTAGTGACGTTGTTATTAAAGGTTTCTCAGAAGAAGAAGCAGTTTTTGTAGCAGATAGTGAAAAGCTAACGGAAAATGGGTTAAATGTTTCGTCTGTTATTCAAGCTATCAATAACGAATTCGAAACAACTCCATTAGGAAGTGTTCAGCAAAATGGACAAGAGTACACGTTATCATTAGGAAACTTCAAGTCGATTGAGGACGTAGAAACCATCTCACTTCAATCAAAAACAAAGAGAGAAGCTGTTCAATTAAGCGAATTAGGTTCATTTGAATACCGTGAAAAAGAAGTTGAGGATATTGTAACCTATAAAGGTAAACCAGCTTATTCATTAACGGTAAACGTAGAGCAAGGACTAGACATTCCAACAATTTTTACAAAAGTAGATGAAGTTGTAAAAAACAATGAAAATACGTTACCGAACAATGTTGATCTTGTAACGTATTATTCACAAAAAGCAGATGTAGATAATATCTTTAAAGATTTAACACGTGACGCATTATTAGCGGTTATCGCAGTTATCATTATTACAACATTAGGGTTAACGCTGAGCGGAGCGTTTATTGTGTCGCTTGCCATTCCGTTTTCGATTACATTAGGGGCGATTCCACTTCCATTTTTAGATGTAGATCTAAACCAAATTTCAGTTATTGGGTTAATCATTGCACTTGGGATTCTTGTAGATGACGCCATTGTGGTAAATGATAATATTTTGCGAAACTACAAAGAACAAGGCAAGATTCTACCCGCCACTGTAAATGGGATTAAAGAAGTATGGGGTTCAATTATTACATCAACGTTAGCGGTTGTATTTGCATTTTTACCTCTTGTCTTTTTATCAGGTGGAAATGGTGCATTTATTCGCTCATTACCAACCGTTTTAGTACTAACAATTATCGCATCTATGATTATTTCATTAACATTGGTTCCAATCTATCAATATGCCGTTAATAAAAACAAGGACGGTAAGAAATCAAGTGAACGCGAACCAGGTTTAATTGGGAATTCATTAAAGCGTTTATCTGACTTCTATGCAGATAAAGTGGTTGCTAGTGTATTAAAAAGACCATTTGTTGTAGGAATCGGTGGAGTCGTTATTACAACGTTATTATTTGGTCTTGCATTTTTAACACCGTTTGAATTTTTCCCTGCAGCCAATAAAAAAGAAGTCGTGGTCAATGTAACGCTACCTGTTGAAAATTCATTAACAGAAACATATGACACACTTGAGAAGATAACAAAAGATATTAATGAAGTTGAAGGTATCGAGGAAACGTCTATTTTTGCAGGAAAAGGATTACCAAATTTATTCAATGCTAGCATGGATAATACCGGAAGTAATACAGGGCAAATTGTGGCGCGTGTGGATAATGAGACACTTACATCAAGTCAATTTATTGATGACATGACAGAGCCACTTCGTGAAGCATATCCAGAAGCGGAGATTTTCTTGAATACGATTGTGCAAGGTCCGCCGACTGGTGCACCAGTTACTGTTGATATCTCTGGTGAAGATTTTACAAAATTAAATGAGATTAAAAATGAGCTTCGAAAAAATATTCAAGAAGTAGATAATGGTTTAGTTATTGATGATGTAAAAGAACCTGTTGAAACAATTACGTATGAGTTAAATCGTGAAGAAATGGCTAAGCAAGGGATAGATGCGAAGTTTATTAGTGACCAACTTCGTGTCGTGACAGATGGGGTACCATTAGGTTCTTTCCAGCGTGGTCAAGATGACATGGATTTAGTGTTGAAATTAGATGAAGAAACACATGCTGAAGGGATCAACTTAGAAGAAATTAACGTACCGATTCAAACAGGTGGTCCTGTTCCAGAACTTGCACCACTAAGCGATTTTGTAACAGAAAAGAATGTAGAAGAATACAAAACGATTCCTCATAAAGATGGAGAGCGTACAATTACATTAAAAGCATATCCGGGGGAATCAGAAACGTTTAAAGAAGACGTAGAAGGCATCGTGAAAGATTTACAGAAGAAATATGAAAATGAGAACTATCAGTTAACAACTGGTGGAGAAAATGATGATCAAACGCAATTCTTTGTTGAAATTACACTTCTTTTCGGTGTCGTAATGGTATTGATTTATTTAACGATTGCGTTACAGTTTAATTCATTCTTATTGCCGCTACTTGTATTAGGAACAGTGTACCTTGCGATTGCTGGTGCCGTAACAGGCTTGTTTGTCACACAAACGCCATTTAGCTTTATGGCAACGATGGGCATTGTCTCCTTAGCAGGGATTGTTGTACGTAATTCTGTTGTGTTATTTGAGTTCATTGAACAGCGTCGAAAAGCAGGGATGGAGTTAGTTGAGTCCATTATTGAAGCAGGTCGCTCACGTATTCGACCAATTTTATTAACTGCTTTTACAGCACTTGTTTCATTACTACCTGTGGCATTTAGTAATGATCCATTATTTAAGCCACTTGCTATTTCAATTGTGTCAGGTGTGCTGTTTTCAACCATTTTAACGCTAGTTATTGTACCTGCATTGTATTTACTAGTCGCAAAACTACGCAAAGTAAAGTGATTTTAGTATAATAAAAAATGAGGTGCAGAAAACTGCACCTTATTTTTACAAAGATTTTCGTTTTAGATAGAAGGTGATGACAATGACAATAGAGCAGCACTTTCCGAGTTATTTATCAAAATGGATGGGATTTACGTTTGGGAAGTTAGGTGAACTAGCGAAAGTAATTTACTCCTCATCTCTTCATCAAATAGGAATTACACCACATCATCTTGGCGTACTGATGGCACTTGATAATCATGGTCCTCAAGTACAAGCGAGATTGACGGATTTAGTTAGTATCGATAAAGCGACCATGGTTACGCTGATTCGCGAGTTAGGAGATATGGATTGTATTGAAAAAGTACCACATCCAACCGATAAACGTGCTCACCAAGTGACAATAACTGACAAAGGAATTGAAACGGTGAAAGAAGCGGAACGAATTAGCATTGAAGTAACGGATCGCTTTTTTGAAGCGCTAAACGATGAAGAAAAATACGCGTTTCATGATATGTTGCAAAAGTTAACCAAAACTGCAACGGATATGTATAATGAAATAGAAGAAGCTGAGTTGAAAAGATAATCGACTCAGCTTCTTCTATTTAGACCACTTTTCATTAAATGATAGGTTTAAAGCTTTGCCAAATGTTAGTGCGAAATCAATGTAAGAAACAGTTTCGAATTTAGTGAATTCCTGTTAAACTAAACATACTCTCACTTACATTCTTCAATCACACGATACAATCCTCTTTCTCTTTCCCTCAAAAAGTAACAAATGAAATCCAGGAGGTCATTTTATGAGTTTTGAGCAAGCAGTGCAGCATCTACAATCTTATTTTGGGTATGAGTCATTTCGAGGTGGACAAGAAGAGACCATTCGACAGGTATTAAACGGTGAAAATGTGGCATGTATTATGCCAACTGGCGGTGGGAAGTCATTGTGCTATCAAATTCCAGCTTTAATTTTACCGGGAACGACACTTGTTATTTCACCACTCATCTCATTGATGAAAGACCAAGTAGATGCATTACATCAAGTTGGTATTTCAGCAACGTTTATTAATAGCTCTTTAACAGCAACAGAAGTGAATGAACGATTAGATGAAGTGAAAATGGGTGAATATGAGCTGTTGTATGTCGCGCCAGAGAGGTTAGAGTCTCCGGCTTTTTTAGAGCAATTACGCTATTTACCTATTCCACTTGTAGCCATTGATGAAGCTCACTGTATTTCGCAATGGGGACATGATTTCCGTCCAAGTTATTTGCGTATTCATCAAATGATTAATCAATTAGAATACCAACCAACAGTCGTCGCTTTAACAGCGACAGCAACCCCTCAAGTTCGAGAGGACATTTGTCGTTCATTAAATATTGATGAAAAGAATACAGTCATTACAGGTTTTGAACGAAAAAACTTATCGTTCTCAGTTGTCAAAGGAGAAGATCGTCTTGCTTATATTAATCGTTACATTAAACAAAATGAGCAAGAAGCTGGAATCATCTATGCGGCAACGAGAAAAGAAGTGGATCATCTGTATGAACACTTGCGACAAAATGGTGTAAGTGTCGGCCGCTATCATGCCGGGATGAATGATCAAAGTCGAGCTACAGAACAGGAGCAGTTTTTACAAGATGATGTGCAAGTGATGGTTGCAACATCTGCCTTCGGAATGGGGATAGACAAATCGAATATTCGATACGTCATTCACTATCAACTGCCGAAAAACATGGAGAGTTATTATCAAGAAGCAGGTCGTGCGGGGCGTGATGGACTCGATAGTGAATGTATCGTGTTATATTCTCCGCAAGATATTCGGGTGCAACGGTATTTAATTGAACAAACCACGTTCCACCAAGAGCGTCAAATGAACGATTTGGAAAAGCTTCAGCAAATGGTGAACTATTGCCATACAGAAGGCTGTTTACAGGCGTTTATCTTACAGTATTTTGGGGACGAAAACCCACAGTCGTGTGGTCGATGTGGAAATTGTACCGATGACCGAACAGCAGTTGATGTCACGATTGACACACAAAAAGTGCTATCTTGTATGATTCGCATGGGTGAGCGATTTGGTAAAACGATGATTGCTCAAGTACTCACTGGTTCAAAAAATAAAAAGATACAAGAACTTAACTTTACCACGCTTTCGACGTATGGGGTGATGAAAGAGCAGTCTGTAAAAGACGTAAGTCAGTTTATCGAATACTTAATTTCTGAACAGTATATTGCAGTCGGACAAGGTCAGTTTCCGACATTAACTGTTACAAACCGAGGGCGAGATGTGTTACTTGGAAACGAAAAAGTGATGCGGAAAGAACAAGTACAAATAAAACAACTCGTTCGAGATGATGAACTATTTGAGTATTTACGCTCACTTCGAAAAGAAATTGCATCAGAAGAAGGGGTACCACCGTTTGTTGTATTTTCAGATGAAAGTTTACGCGATATGAGTGCAAAGTTACCCCAAACGAATGAAGCATTTTTAAGCGTCAAAGGAGTTGGAGAACGTAAGCAAGAACAATACGGTGAGCGTTTTATTGCAGCAATTCATCAATTTTGCCTTGAAAATCCAGAGCGAGAGCGTCAAGTCGAAGTAGTAGAGACAGCACCGAAAAAGAAAAAAACAACGAGTGATGAGCTTTCTCATGAAGTCACTTATCAAATGGTGATAGAAGAAGGGATCGTCATTGAAGAAGTGGCAAAACAAAGAGGATTAAGTCAACAAACCATTGAAAACCATCTAATTCGCTGTTATCAAGAAGGAAAAGAGTTTGATTGGAATCGGTTTGTTCCTCCTCACTATGAGCAATTAATTGAAGATGTGATTAGTCAGATGGAAGACGATAAGTTAAAACCGATAAAAGAAGCGCTTCCAGATGAAGTGAGCTATTTTATGATTCGTAGTGTTCTAGCAAAAAGAAAGCAGACGACGTGATAAAAAGGTGTTTCAAAAGCGGAAAGTAGACCGTTTGTGTAAGTTCCTTTCCTTCTAGTATATGAAAAGTGTAGTATGACGATGTGGCGAAGTAAAGAAAAACCATCCAAACATGATCTCATTTGAGGAATACGAAGATACGAAGTAGAATAGAAATAGGAAAGTGAAAAGGAGGAGACAATGATGAGTATATTAGATGGATTACTAGGTAACGCTTCGGAAGTTGATTTACAGTCAGTTGAACAAGACCTTTCTCTTATCCTAGTACAAAATGAAAAAATTGAGAAAGCATATAAACTAATTCGAGACTTAGTTGTGTTTACGAACAAACGCTTAATTCTCATTGACAAGCAAGGAGTAACTGGTAAGAAGGTAGAGTATCATTCGATTCCTTATAAGACAATTACACATTTTAGCGTTGAAACTGCAGGTCGATTTGATTTAGATGCCGAGTTGAAAATTTGGCTCTCTGGCGCTTCAATGCCTGTTTCAAAAGAATTTAAAAAAGATAAAAATATATATGATGTTCAACGTACACTTGCTTCGTACGTTCTATGAAAAAAGCGCAGCCTATAAGGTTGCGTTTTTTTTTGTTCATCACTTTTTAATGACTAATTTTTAAAAAACTGTTGTCTTTTCCAAAAATATGAATATAATTAAAACTGTAATATGTAATGTAATACAGTTAATACACTTAGTACACATCATACAGATATTGAACGAAAGAAAGGAGGTAAGTTATGTTTGATTTAGATATTCGAAGTCGTAAACCTATTTACGAGCAGCTCGTTGAAAAACTGAAAGAACTAATCATTCACGAAGTGTTTCAAGCGGATCAGCAGTTACCGTCTGTTCGTTTGCTTGCAAAAGAGTTGACGATTAATCCTAATACGATCCAAAAAGCATACCGAGAATTAGAAAATCAGGGATATATTTACTCGGTTCCAGGAAAAGGAAGCTTTGTGACACCGCAATCTGTAACATCAAATAATGAAAAGGTGAAAAAGATGAAAGAAGAGTTAGTTAAGCTCATTTCAGAGGCTATGTATCTAGGATTGAAAAAAGAAGAAATCCTATCGCTCATTACAGAAGCAGAACAAACAGTGAAAGGGGGAGATAACAGTGATTAATGCCAAACATGTAAGAAAAGAATATGAAGACAACGAAGCTGTGAAAGATGTGAGTTTGCAAATTAAAAAAGGGTCAATTTATGGTCTTTTAGGTTCGAACGGTGCCGGTAAAACAACGTTACTTAAAATGCTAGCAGGTATTTATAAACAAGATAGTGGGGAAATCAAAATTGATGGCCAACCTATCTTTGAAAATATTGAAATGAAAGAGAGACTTATCTTTTTATCAGACTCCTTGTACTTCTTTCCTCAGTCCACAGTTAAGCAACTAGCGAGCTTTTATCGCAGTATGTATCGGAATTGGAACGAAGAGCGTTTTGAACGGTTAGCAGAAGCTTTTCCAATCCCACTTACGAAAAAAGTCCACCGTATGTCAAAAGGAATGCAGCGTCAAGTTGCGTTTTGGCTTGCTTTATCAGCGATGCCTGATGTGCTTATTTTAGATGAACCGCTAGATGGATTAGATGCAGTGATGAGACAAAAAATCCGTAATCTGTTGATTCAAGATGTTGCCGATCGTGAAATGACGGTTTTAATTTCTTCTCATAACCTTCGAGAAGTTGAGGATCTTTGTGACTATATTGGAATCTTACATCAAGGAAAGCTAATGGTTGAGAAAGAGTTAGATGATTTAAAATCAGATATTCATAAAATACAAGTTGCTTTTAAAAAGGATGTTCCACTTGCCTTTTTACACGAACTACAGATTTTACATAAAGAGCAGCGCGGAAGTGTTTTATTATTCATTGTGAGAGGCAAGGAAGAGAGAATTAAAACATTTGTGCAATCACAGCAACCTGTTTTGTTTGATATCTTACCACTCACATTAGAAGAAATATTCATTTATGAGATGGGAGATGTTGGTTATGCCATCGAAAACATTCTTGTTTAATCGAGGAATTCTTACTCAAACGTTACGAAATGTTGGTTGGACTAGTTTACTATTCTTTGTATTGCTGTTTTTTTCAGTGCCCCTACAACTACTAATGAAATATACACAAGAACGAGATCCTTTTGAACAGCCTCCCGTTAACTTGTTTGCTGTTTCAGGAGATTTGCAAGTTGTCTTTTTATTTACAGTACCCGTTTTACTAGCCATCTTTCTATTTCGTTATATGCATGTAAAACTGGCTGCAGATTTTATACATGGTTTACCAATCAAGCGTGAACCGCTATTTCATCAACAAGTAATCATTGGAGCGCTGTTATTAATCACCCCACTTATACTTGTGTCGATTATTAATGCATGTTTAATTCCATTTTTAAATATTAGCGATATCTTTTCAACGAGCGATGTCATCAACTGGTTCTTAACAACAGCTACGATTACGCTATTAGTTTATATGTCGAGTGTCTTTGTTTCGACTTTTACAGGTATGTCTGTATTACATGGTTTGCTGACATATGTATTAATAGGATTTCCATTTGGAATGATGATGCTAATCGTAATGAATTTACGCTATGCTTTGACTGGCTTAGCAATTGATTATTACTTACACGGTCGTCTTTCTGAGTATTTACTTCTACCAGCAAGGTACACACACATGATTCAAGATCGTTTATTAACAGGAACGGAATTTTTCATCTATATCACTCTTATTCTTGTATTCTATGTAACAGCGCTACTTGTTTATCGTAAGCGAAATGTTGAAGTAGCGAATAGCGCGGTAGCCTTTAAGCCACTTCAACCTCTGTTTAAATATGGGGTTACGTTTTGTTTTGCACTAGTAGGAGGTCTTTACTTTTTAGGAGCACAACACTCACTTAGTTGGGGAATTTTCGGATATGGAATCGGAGCTTTACTTGGTTACGTGATTTCGCAAATGATTTTAGATAAAACGTGGCGAATTGCGAGTAAGTGGAAAGGGTATGTTGGATTTATCATTATTTTTGGTATAATCGGTGTCATTTTGTATTCCGATATCACAGGGTTTGAAAGTAAGGTACCTGAAGCGGAAGATGTAGAGAGGGTATATCTTTCAGATGGATTTTATTCGTTGTTTGTGTCACCAGAGGATTTTAAAGACGTTGATGATTATATGTATAAAGAGTACGAACCATTTTATTATGAAGAAAAGGAAAATATTAAACACATTATTCAGCTGCATGAAGCAATTTCGGCTGAACATGATCAACATAGACGATTATCTCAACAAGGTTCGCAATCCGTTTCACTTGTTTATGAACTTAAAAATGGCAAGAAATTGGTGAGACAATATATCATTCCATATCAAGAATACAAAGTGTTTTATGAGCCAATTGTCGCATCAGACGAGCATATGGAAAATTACCATCAGCTATTAAAGGATCAAAATCTAGAAAATGTCGAACAATTAATTATTCGCTCTCATGATGGACGAGATAAGCAAGTAACGATTTCAGACCCTAAGCAAGTGCGTGAGTTGTTAGAGGTCATAAAGAAAGATATGAGATCTCAAAGTTATGAAGATTTATATCGTTATTCTGGGAATGAAGCTTGGGGGGATATTGAGCTCATTCGCCCAGATAAAAAAGCACTCAGCTACGTTACATGGCATAAATCATATGCAGGTGTCGACGAGTGGCTACAACAACAAGGATTGCGTGAAGAAGCTCGACAAACGGGAAATGATTATTCTAAAGTGATCATTCTGAAAAATGATTTTAAAAAATCAATGGATGAGCTAACAAAAGAAGAAATCGAAAAGCATGCAGATAAATTAACCGTCACAGACTCAAATAAAATTGATGAAATATTAACAGCAAGCATTTGGGATGATCGTGGTGAATATCTTATTGCATTTTATGATAAAGAACAAAGAGGCCCTATTACACGAACGTTTAGAAATGACAAAGTACCGGACTTTGTCAAGCAACACTTTAACAATAAGTAAAGGAGAACAACTATGTGTACGGAAAAGGATCTACCATCCTTTGAAGCATCTTTAAAACAATTAACGCGTTATTTACATGCAAAAGGAATTGCACACCAAGATGTAGAGGATTTAACACAGGAAGTTGCGTTGAAATATTTAGAACATAAAGAGTTCATTCATCCTCAAAAAGTAAAAGCATGGATGTTTCGAGTCGCCATGAACAAACATTATGATACACTTCGTCATAAAAAAGTAAAAGAGCGGTACATGGAGAAGTGTAAAAGACAAGATTTTTATAATGATACGTGTTGTCCCATGACATGCTTACTTCAAAGTGAAGATTGTGAAGAGTGTCAGACCGCATTAAACAAGTTAAATCCAACTTATCGAAACTTATTAATTTTAAAGTATGTACTTGAATTAAAATATGACGAAATTGCAAGTCGGTTAAACATGCAATTAGGTACATTGAAGTCGTCTTTATTTCGAGCAAGAAAACATTTTATAAAAGAATATACTAGTATGTTAGACATGTAGAGAGGATAATCCAACTAGGATAAAACACCCCTAGTTGACTCAATATGAAACAACCCTTGCCTTTTACCATCGATTAATAGAAATAGATAGAGAGGCAAGGGTTGTTTCATGTACATGTTCTTTTTTAGCTTTCGTCACTCATGTCCTAATCTTTTTCTTCTTTGTTTTCTCTTTCGGTAAAAAATATATATTCCACAAATGAAAATCAATCCAATCCCTACATCAACAAAATCAACATAAGAAGGGGAACCATCTAAAACTGCTCCTAAAATGAATAAACATAGAGTCCAAATGAACCCAAATGAAAACGAAACAGTTATATATCTAGCATTTCTCATTCCTGTTGCCCCTAGAAAGATGGGCATAATATGACGAAGACCTGGTAAAAAGTAACTGGCGATAATAGCTGAGTTTCCGTATTGATCAATGGCTTTTTCCATTTTAAGCATTTTGTTTTTTAGACGAGGACGTTGAAGTAGTCGCAACGCTTGAGCTGAGAATAACCTTCCGAACAAAAATTTTACATATAAACTAGTCATCATTCCTAAATACGTTAAAAGAAAGGCGGGAATGTAATTAAAAAGATTCTGTTTTGCTTGATTACCAGCAATCATAATATAAATAGGATCCGGAACAGGTGTTAAATTTGCTCCAACTAACGTAATAAAAAAGAAGTAACCGTATCCTAGTTCTTCAATGTAAGATAAGAGACTATCAATCAACTAATCTGTCCACCTTTCTATCTTCTACCCTATAATTTATTCATATATGATAGAAGTTTTATGAGAAAATCATACTGTCTTTATCTAAAATTGAAAAGTGAAATGTTTAGAGTCTCATTATAAAAGAAGATTAACTATTCTTTTCGCTTAAAAATGAACAAATTTGTTAAAACAAGTTTTGTAAATATATGAATATCATTTACATCTTATGATTAAAGTGGTGATTGTGTATAATAAGAATATATGTTCTAAGTGTAAGGTGATGGATAGTATGCACAATATGTACCCAAAAAACGGAAAAGTCATTCTTCACATTGATG
The DNA here is from genome assembly GCF_003184905.1 of Bacillus sp. CGMCC 1.16541. Classification (GTDB taxonomy): domain Bacteria; phylum Bacillota; class Bacilli; order Bacillales; family Bacillaceae_H; genus Priestia. Next base: position 2,118 of record NZ_QFRU01000033.1, on the reverse strand, counting down.
CAAATGCTTTTTATGCATCGGTTGAAGCTTCAGAAAATCCAGAATTAAATAGTAAGCCTGTTGCAATTGCTGGTAACCCAAAAGAACGAAGAGGCATTGTCGTTACATGTAATTATATAGCAAGAAGCAAAGGTGTATACGCCCCTATGCCACTTTGGGAAGCGAAACAAAAATGCCCGGAATTGGTCGTTCTAAAACCTAATTTCCCACTTTATCGACAAGTATCTAAAAAGATGTTTGACTATCTGCTAAAATATTCAAACGTATTAGAACCAGCGTCTATAGACGAAGGATATTTAGATATCACCAACTGCTTTCAATTAGGAAGTCCTCTTGAAATTGCTGAACAAATTCAACAAACGTTATTAACGGAATTAAAGATTCCTGTTTCTATTGGTATTGCGCCGAATAAATTTTTAGCTAAAACGGCTAGTGATATGAAGAAGCCTCTTGGTATTACGATTTTACGGAAAAGAGATGTTTCTCACATTCTTTGGCCTTTACAGGTCAGTAAAATGCATGGAATTGGTGCGAAAACAGCTGAAAAATTAAACCAACTTGGCATTGAAACCATTGAACATTTAGCAAAAGCAGATGAGCACCGCGTTAAACATGTACTAGGGGTGAAAGGGAAAACAATCATCGAGCGAGCAAACGGTATAGATCACCGTTTAGTGAATCCAAATGCTTCATCACAATTTAAATCAATTGGACATTCTACTACACTACCTAAAAATGAAACCGATGACCGCATATTGCTTCAAACATTCAATCGTCTCGCTCAGTCTGTAAGTCAACGAATGCATCAAAAAAAAGTTGTCACTCAACACATTCAAATTACAATCCGCTACAGCAACTTTGAAACGATCACACGGAGTGAAAAGCTACCAAATAGCATTGATTCAAAAGAGGAGTTGTTCAATCAAGCTGTTCGATTATTTCGAAAGCATTGGACTGGAGACCCTATACGTTTGTTAGGGATTACTGCTGCTCAAGTGGTTCGTAAAAAAGAAGCAATGAAACAATTAAGTCTCTTCACATATGAAGAAGAAGCAACAGAAGAACCTCTTTTAAAAGTCATGGATCAGTTAAAAGGAAGGTTTGGAGATGACATTATCCAAAAAGGAATTGATATTACTAACAGTAAAAAGAGGGAAAACAGTTAGGTGTAAAGCTTTTGACCCTCTTTCTAACTATTATAAGTCTTTTTTCCTCTTTTTGTAAAAAGTGTCTGTATAAATCAAAAATTGAGAGGTTTGTAGTATGATAAACAAGTCTTACTTTTTATGATTGAAGTGAAAGAAATGAATGTATGTAAATGGAGTATAAGTTTATTAGCTGTCATTTTTCTTATAACAGGGTGTGGAACGGATGAAGCGGAAAAGACGACCGCTAACCCTGAAGGTGCAAAAGAAGAAAAGATAGCTGAAAAAGAAGCAAGTGAAAGTAAACAAGCTGCTCGTACAATTGAAGAGGTCAATCAGCAACAAAGTGGTGTTTTAGTGAAGAGGCGCGAACAGGAAGTTATTGACCTTGGGATGTTAGACTTTTCAGATTTTAAAAATAAAGAAATTGCTCCTAAAGTAGAAAAAGAGTTAGCGGCTTTATTAAAGAATTACCCAGACGCATCAAGTGATGATATTTATCATTTCAGTCGAGAAGACCCCCACCTCAAGGAATGAGAAGGGCCAAGCCCAATGAGTAGGTGGGGGATGAATCGTCTTCGGACAAGGGATGGCTTACTTGCCATCTCGATTGTCCGACTGTTCGAGTGCGAGTTGCAGTAAATGAAAAATAGCTTGTGTACGAGTACCAAAACCACTTTGTATATGTCGACTCTATCTAAAAAAGTCTTGGGAAATCTTAAGACAACCGATTGTGTTTCCATATCTTCACCTCTAAATGAAATGTAATATCTATCTAATATGGTATAATATGTATATCTCAACACGCGAGGAGGTGAAAGTCATGTTAGTCAATAAAGCCTATAAGTTTCGGATCTATCCTAATAAGGAACAAGAAATCTTAATCGCTAAAACAATCGGTTGTTCTCGCTTTGTATTCAATCACTTTTTGGCGAAATGGAACGATGCTTACAAAGAAACGGGGAAAGGGTTA
>NZ_QFRU01000032.1 GCF_003184905.1 Bacillus sp. CGMCC 1.16541 | reverse complement strand
CTTAGGAATCTCCCACTTCAAACAGCTCGTAAGAGTGTTAAGTGGGAGTAGTTCAAGAAATGCTTGAACGAATTGACGCCTCTATCCAGGAAAACAAGCGGCCGCAAACGTTATCGATTGAAAAGATGATTCAAGGACCATTATCAGATGCGGTGATGCACGTTGGCCAGCTTCTGACTCTTCGTCGTCTTGCGGGGTGTCCTGTAGAACAGGTGAGTTACATAAAAGCGGAAGTGCATGCAGGACAAATAAGACCAAAAAAGTGACGTGGTTGTTCACGTCACTTTTTGCTGCACGATGCTTCAAAATACAAATGATAGTGTTGGTTACAACCAGGATTAAAAGAAGAAGAACAGTGAGGACAGGTTGAGTTGCTGTTCATGTATTCATAAATCGTTAATTCATGTTGACAAACACCACAAAGAATAGCTTTCTCATCAAATCGTTCTTGTGGCCACACACTAATATTGTGATCGGCATGACTTTCGTGACACTGATAGCAAGGATAATACGTCTGACAACAATAAAATTTAATGGCGATAATATCTTTTTCGGTATGATAGTGTGAACAACGTGTTTCGTGATCGACGATGTCACCTTTGACTTCCTTTTTTTCTACCTTCACTTTTATCACCTCGCAAATGATTGATTATATGTCATTAAGTGGTGGAACACAGCCGCTTTTATTGCATGTGTATACTGATAGAACGTTTGATTTTTTGAATGTTCTCTTCCGGTAAACGTATAAGAGTCGAACATCGACTTACGTAACGCTGAACTAAGTTCTAATTGAACGCCTTTTTGACGCGAAGTACGATTGCAAACATTGTGTTTGTTTGTACCAGATAATCGGTCGCCTTTTTGAAGTAATGTACAACGAAAACCTGCATTTGTTAAGTGTTCGTAGATGTCTTTTGCGAATTCGACGTCTAAGCCACCAATTAGTGTAAATGGATCATTTCCCGTGCATCCGTGAAAAGCAATGCTATGTGAGTGATGAGCAACCAATGCTAAACACGTCGGCTCATCAAAGTTAACAGATGTGAGATGCAAATTGCGGTTTTGGCCTGGAGGTTTTATTCCTTCGAATAAATAAGTTGAGCCGATATCTTGCATTGCACGCACAAGCTCAGACGTACCAGGTTCAATGCTCCCTCCATGATTTGCTAAAAAAACAATGTCAGCATCCGGTTGGTGACGATGGTCAATGATGTAACTCGTTCCGTATTGTTCATGTGTTTTTAGTTGCTCAAAATTTGCATACACATCTCTCATTCTACCTCTCCCTTATTAAATCGTTGTCTTATTCATATCATATCTAAGATTATTCATAAAGAGATAGCGTTGTTTTTTTACAAAAAATAAAACAAGTTCTCCCTTTGACTAGGCAAAAGAGAGAACTTGTGATAAGACTTGACTTAATATATCTTGTATTTCCTCCTTTGTAACTTTTTCATAGAGTAATACGCAAGTAAAAATCATTTGGATCACTATCGGTTGAATTTTTTGTTTTTAACTATCTAAATCAAAAGAAGGTGATGTTTCTAAATATATTAGTAAAAACAAGCTATCACGCAAACAATCACGACGCTATTTCTCAATACTGAGTTGAGATAAGTGATGATACACTAAAGCTAGAGAATGATTTCCTTCCTACACCTATCTTGTTGATAAGAAGGGAGATTTACAGATGACGAAGTATAAAAATAGGCTCTATTTTTGGGGATTCATCATTAGTTTAGTAGGGTTTCTATTACTCATTCACATTACCTATGATCCACTTTTAATGACAGTGGGGGAAAAGGTCGAACGTATCAGTAACTGGAGTAGAGTTGAGCATTTTTATGTAGCGGACACAGCATCTTTAAAAGAGAAGCATGAGGCCATTCAACAACGCAGTTTAGAAAATTTAGTACTAGAGCAAGCGAAAGAAATGAACATTCATGTACAAGAGAAAGAAGTGCAACAGCACTTTCTGCAGTTAGCTGAAACAAAAGCAGAACGAAATGAAAAGTTAAAAGAAATGAATGTAACAGAAGCCGAAAGTTTAGAAAACATTGAGCGTGCAATGATTGGTATGCAAGTGAAAAATTACATTACCAATCAACTTGTTGTCACTGAACAAGAAACGCGACAATTTTATGAAACGTATAAAGCGTCTTTTTATATACCTGAGTTAAGAACATTGCAATACATACGAACAGATAATCCAATTGTTGAGCAAGAAGTTGAAGAGCATTTCAATGATGAAACACTTTATAGTGATACTCTTGAAGGACCTAGGATTTACGAAGGATGGAAAGAGCTTGCTTCTTTTCAAGAACTAGCTTCAGAAGTGCCGCGATTGATTGCAGAGCAAATGTTTCAATCGTCACCTCATTACGTAATTGGACCTATTAAACATGAAGAAGATACGTATTGGTTTCGAATCGAAGATATTCAACAACCTGTGCAACAACCATATGAAAAAGTGAAAGCCAAAATTTATGCGACACTTTTATACGATAAGCAAAAAGAGTACTACGGACATTGGCTAGAGAATCAAAAAGAACATACCAACTATGAATTATATTTAGACAACTTAACGAAACCACGCTTACACGCATTCTTTTCTGACATCCCAGTTAATATCCGATTAATCATGAAGTTTTGATCATGCTATGTGAAACGACTTTGTTTCTTATAAAAAGATAGGAAAAGGAGTAGATGGAGAGATGAGAAAATTAAGGGTATTGGTTGCTGGTTTAGTTTGTATGAGTTTAGTAGGTGGTGTGTCGACTGTAGGAGCTGAAAAGAAAGATAACGGTCCAGTCATTGCTGATGAGCCGATGTGGAATGTAGCACCTCCTCCAGAGAATTACGATCCAAAATTAAAGGAACAACTTGATCAAGAAGATGTGAAAAATAAGAAGGGGATTCGCGCAGCTGCCAATCCAATTATTGTCCTTGATCCTGGACATGGAGGAACCGATCCTGGTGCTGTTGGAAACGGCATTCGGGAAAAAGATATTGTATTGGATATTGCAAAACGATCTAGAGATTATATCATCGCCAATTATCCCGCAACTGTTTATATGACAAGAAGCACCGACACGACCCTTTCATTAGAAAGTCGTACGGCGTATGCCAATAGTGTAGGAGCAAACTTTTTTGTATCCATGCACATTAATAGTTACAGTACATCATCGCCAAATGGTTTAGAAACGTATCACTATTATGGAAGCACAAATGGCTCAAAGCTTGCGACAAGTACGTATAACAAATTAAAAAGTTCTTATTCTACACTTCGAGGTGTAAAAGAAGCTGGATTCTATGTGCTAAAGTATACAAATATGCCGGCTACGCTTGGTGAAACAGGATTCATTAGTAATTCAATGGATGCTGCAAACCTTGCAAATGCAACATTTCGTCAAAACTTAGCGACTCAATACGCTCAAGGAATGCATGAATATTGGTGGGGATTTTAAAAGGAGTAAAAAAATGACGAGCTGAGAGCTCGTCATTTTTTTATTGAATAAGACCGATCATTCACAACAGATGTGACAATGTGCTCTGAGTCCCATTCATGCTCAGAGAGGGCGATAAGCGGATATGGGACAGGAAACAATGTTTGTTTTATTTCATGGATAGTTTGGCCTTGTTGATGGAGAGAAAGAATTTTCCCTTCTATCTCTTCTAAGTATTGGAGCTTTCGCTGTAGCATAGCTTTTCCATCTTTCACATACCCTGCATGACTGCAAAACATTTCTTGGAAATCGTGCTGTAATACGTTACGAATGGACTGAATAGTTGTTGATACCGACTCATTACGCATAATGATTTTCGTTTTAGGGCTGACAAATAAATCTCCTGCAAATAAAGTGCCTGTATCTGTATTTAAAAAGACCACATGATCATCGACATGACCTGGTGTATGAATGGATTTCCACTTGTAGTTCTCTGAAGTAAATGTAGATTGAAGAGGTTTTGGGTGAAACGGATGCCTCGCTCCCCAAAAATGCTGACGATAAGCAGGGTAATGTGCTTGTTTTTCGCTATCATCGATTGACATTTCATGAATATAGATTGGGACTTGTTTATTTTGTTCAATCCAAGGAGCGCATCCAGTATGATCTTCATGAAGATGAGTTAACACAACAAAATCAAATGATTCTAATCGATAAAATGGAATAAATGCTTGTAATAAACTTTCAGGACCTGTATCAACGAGCATGTTATCGACTAAAAATGCGTAGATGTTCATATGCGCATCTTGTAAAGAAACCGTTCCTTTTGCACAGACCACACCGCTATGAGTACTAATTTCAATCATCACATTCACTCCCATCTTTTGTTAATCATAGTTTACCATATGCTTACAACGAATGGACGTAATTTATCTATTTTTACTGAGAAGTCATTCACCTTAAGAGATAAAAAGTACAAATAAAGAGTAAACAAGGTAATATTTAACATAATATAAGATGATTGATGATTCTGACATTTTATTATACTCTAAGATTACTTATGTAATTCTGATTATACCAGTATGATATAGAGGGTATAAAAGGTGAATAAACAAAAATGATTTCAATAAAAAGAGGTGTTGAGGAGAATATGACATATAGTTATATTAAACAATTACGCTGTCCAAAGTGTGAAGCGACTTATAAACCGAATGAAGTCCATCATTTATGTCAATGTGGTTCACCACTTTTAGTTGATTATGATTTAGAAGCGGTTAAGAGCGTATGGAACAAGGAAGAGTTAGCATTGCGTCCTGCTAATCTATGGCGTTACCATGAGGTGCTGCCAGTTACGAACGAAGAAAATGTCGTTACCCTAGGAGAAGGAATGACACCCCTAATTCCAATGAAGAAACTAGGTGAAAAGTTAGGGATTCCCCACTTACATATGAAAGATGAAGGACTTGTTCCTACTGGCTCGTTCAAAGCAAGGGGCGCAGCTGTTGGCGTATCAAAAGCAAAAGAATTAGGTGTGAAAAGTTTAGCGATGCCAACGAACGGAAACGCAGGGGCTGCGTGGTCTTTATACGCATCGCGAGCAGGGATTGAATCCTACATTGTAATGCCACAAGATGCACCTTCTATTACACGTAAAGAGTGCGCGATTGCGGGTGCGAATTTATACTTAGTTAATGGATTGATTAGCGATGCGGGTAAAATGGTTGGTAAACTCGTTCAAGAAGAAGGATTTTATGATTCTTCTACATTAAAAGAACCTTATCGAATCGAAGGAAAGAAAACGATGGGCTATGAAATTCTTGAACAATTTAACTGGGAAGTACCAGACGTCATCTTGTATCCAACAGGTGGTGGTGTCGGCATTATTGGCATCTACAAAGCTATTGTCGAACTTCAGCAACTAGGCTGGGTTGAACAAGGGAAGTTTCCTCGTCTAGTCGCGGTACAAGCAGAAGGGTGCGCTCCAATTGTTAAAGCGTGGCAAGAAGGAAAGAAAGAATCAGAGTTTTGGGAAGAGTCTGAGACGATGGCGTTTGGCATTAACGTACCAAAAGCAATTGGTGATTTTTTAGTGTTAGAAGCCATCTACGAAACGAACGGATGTGCCATAGCCGTATCCGACCAAGATATTCAAAGAAAACAAGCGTTAGTAGCTCAAAATGAAGGGATGTTTATTTGTCCCGAAGGAGCGGCGACCTTTACAGCAGCTCGAAAGTTACGAGAAGAAGGGTGGATTCAGGAAGATGAGCGTGTCGTTTGCTTAAACACAGGGCAAGGAATCAAATACCCAGAAAGCGTGTATGTGGATGTACCATTACTTCAACGTGGAGACAACATTTCAATAAAGTTATAACAATCAACAGTCGTTTTTCTTAAAGAAGAACGGCTGTTTTTATAGTGAAAATGAGTGATAAGTTAGTTTGCCTCCTTGTTTAAACGTGATATAATCTGTGGTTGTATATACTACATATTTAACAGTCTTATACATAAGAATGAAAATAGTGAAGAATTAACATAAAAGAGAGGCAAAAAGATGACAAAAAAAGTGATTGTGTTTACTGGTGGAGGAACGGCTGGTCATGTGACGCCAAACATTGCGATCATGAACGAGCTTGACCAAACAAAATGGGACATTCAATATATTGGTTCTCATAAAGGAATTGAAAAAGAGTTAATTGAAAAAATCAATGTACCTTACCATGCCATTTCAAGTGGGAAATTAAGAAGATACATTGATATGGAAAACGTCAAAGACGTCTTTCGTGTTGTAAAGGGCATTGGAGATGCGCGTCGTATCTTGAAAAAATTAAAACCAGCACTTGTGTTTTCAAAAGGCGGGTTTGTTACAGTTCCAGTCATCATGGCGGCAAAGTCTTTAAATATTCCAGTTTTTATTCATGAAAGTGATTTAACGCCAGGACTTGCAAATAAAATTGCACAGCGCTTTGCGACAAAAATTTTCACTTCATTTGATGAAGCAGCAAAATACTTTCCTGCTGATAAAGTAACGGTAGTAGGATCACCTATTCGAAAAGAATTACTACAAGGTCGCGCTCAAAATGGATTAAATTGGCTCCATTTCTATGATAAACTTCCTGTTCTAACGATTATGGGAGGAAGTTTAGGTGCGCGTCGTATTAATGAAGCGGTTCGCGAAGCACTACCTGAACTAACGAAAAAGTTTCAAATTGTTCATTTATGTGGAAAAGGAAACGTTGATGAATCATTAAAAAATGTGCGTGGCTATCAACAACTTGAATACGTTCATGACGAATTATCAGATGTTTTAGCAGCAACCGATTATGTCATTACACGTGGTGGATCTAATGCCATTTTCGAATTTCTAGCATTGCATAAGCCAATGTTGATTATCCCTTTATCAAAAGCACAGAGCCGTGGAGATCAAATCTTGAATGCGGCGTCATTTAAGAAAAAAGGGTTCAGCCTAGTTCTTGAGGAAGAACAGTTAACGAAAGACACACTGATGGAACATATCCAACAACTTCAAACAAATGCACTAACGATGAAACAAACGATGAGAGCAGCAACGAAAACCGATGCCATTTCTACGTTAGTTCGTGAAATTGAAGCTGTCAAATAACAATCAAAAGAGGCCATTCAGCATAAAGAATGGTTTCTTTTTTGTGTTTTTCACCTCAAGAAGCGAAAAAGAGAGGCAATACATTTTTCAATTCGTTAAAAGAAATGCATGGTGGTGGTTATCGGTATATTGTCCCTAATTGAATGGATGGAAAAAAGCAATGTGTAACATATACGTTTTAAAGTATAGAATAATAGATCTATCTTCTATGTAGGCTTATATGTTTATCTATTACCATTTAATTCTAAAAAGCGATTCTTTTTATCCTTTATAAAAATAGGTCATTTCATATACTTTTTGTAACTAAATTTCTAGTAAATGGATTATTTATAAAATTAGCGTGTATTAATAGATTAAAAGTCATGATTTTATGTATAAAGGAAACATTTTTTTTATTAGAATAATGATACTGTTGTTCATTGAAATCTATCTTTTCTCGCATATTCTGTCGAAAAATGATTTGCTATAATGATTCTCGCTGTAAGTTTTGGAAATACATTCTTATAAAACCTATTAATGGATGATATATTTATTTTTTTACAATTACATAACGTGCAAAAGGGGACTAACAATCATGACGGAAATTACAATGACGAGAAAAGAAGCAATTGCGCAGAAGCAAGTACAGAAGCGAAAGCAAAAAATGAGAAAAGTAACAACGGCAGCGTGTGTCGCAGTCATAAGTGCAACATTTATGAATGTTTCTACTAGTCAAGCATCCGCTTGTAGTGATACATATACCATTAAAAGTGGCGACACTCTTTATGGATTGTCAAAGAAATACAATGTCACCGTTCATCAGTTAAAGGAAGTGAACGGATTACAATCGGACTTTATTCGTGAAGGAATGGCACTTTCTGTTCCTGCAGCTCATTTAAGTGATAAAAATGAAGTAATGAATACCGTGCCTATTTATACGGTAGAAGCTGGAGATACGTTGTGGGCTTTAGCAAAACGATTTGGTACAACTGTTAATATCATTAAACATACGAACAAAATGAATAACGACTATGTGATTATCGGTCAAAAGCTGACGATTCCTGTTCAAGCTAAAAAAGAATCGTTCACAACCATTGGAGCGGTAGACCGTTCTACGATTGAAGTAGTAAACAAATGTGGTGAGCCCGTTGTCTTGAAAGTGCCATTCGGTAAAGCATTAGAGTATCAAGCATTATCAGGTAAAGAAATAACCATTACGTATACAAGTCAGACATTAGCTGTACTTTCTGTTCAATAATCGAACGTTTAAGCGTAAATCCTTTTTAGATTGGTCAATCTATAGAAGAAAGGAAGTGCGTCGCGTAGATGAATAGTAATTATGAACCGTTATTTAAGCATTTTAAGTTCTTAAATGGAATTGAATTAAAAAGTCGCGTGGTCATGGCACCGATGCTTACATATTCTTCGCATGAGAATGGAGAAGTATCACAAGTAGATGTGGATTTTTACCGAGAAAGAGCAAGCGGTGTTGCAGCGATCATTGTTGGTCCTGCTTATGTTCTAGAAAACGGGAAAATAGCTAAAAAACAAATGGGCGTACATGAAGATAAGGTACTTCGCCGCTTAAGTGAACTAACTCATACAATCGAAAAGGAAGGGGCACGATCAATCTTACAGCTTTCTCACGGTGGTCGAAAATGTGTCGATATGATCAAAGAGGGAAGTAACGCGATTGGCCCTAGTGCGATTTCACATGTGCGAAGAGGAAAAAAACCAAAAGAGATGGATGAACGAGACGTGAACATTGTTTGTCAAGCGTTTGCGGATGCGACAAGAAGAGCCATTGAAGCGAGATTTGACGGTGTTGAACTAGATGGGGCAAATGGGCACTTGTTACAACAATTCACTTCAAAACAAGCAAACAGTCGCTGTGACAGTTACGGTGGTTCGGTTGAAAATCGTATGGCTTTCACGTTAAAAGTCATTCGAGCAATGAAACATACAGTAAAAGCAAATGCACATAAACCTTTTCTAATTGGGTATACGTTAACACCAGAAGAAAAAGGGTATCAAGGTAATACGGTTGAACATACGTTGCAATTTATGGATTTACTCATTCAAGAAGGAGTAGATTATGTTCACATCCAAATGGATGACTTTTGGCAACAAGCTTCTCATCATAAAGAAGGAGAAGCACAAATTGTCCCAGCAATTATCAAACATATTAATCATCGCATTCCGATTGTAAGTGGAGGTCACATGCGTACACCAGAGGATGTAATTGAAGCACTGCGTACAGGGTTATCTCTTGTTACAATGGGGACAGAACTCGTTCTTGAGCCAAAGTGGATGCATAAAGTACGTCATAGTGAAGAAAAATCGATTAAAACCACTTTACAATCAACGTCACATCATCAACACATTCCAAAAGAATTATGGATGATGATCAAAGAAAATGAACATCATATGGTTCGTGAAAAAGAGTGAGTATTGATTATGCTCATTCTTTTTTTGGTTGAAAAATGATACAATAAAGTGAACAAGTAAACGATGAAACAGGTAGAGGTGTAAAAGAGTTCGTGATTTATTTTTTAATAGTATTTGTAGCCGTCATTGAGATTGTCTATTTATTTGTGAATCGGCCTATTTTTGTCAATATTCCACCGATTCAATTTTATATGATTCCGCTTATTATGGTCATTTTAATTTCCATCTTTTTATCAAAGCGAACAAAGAGAATGATGCGAGTGGTGAAGCAAGGGATTATTATTGCAGCTATCTTTATCATCATTTTTGTTCCAGTTGTGTACACGAACCATTTACCTCTTTATTCGTACACAGAAGCAAAAGCCATTGTTGCTAAGCGAGAGAAGTTGTTGATAACAGAATTTGAAGAGCATAAGTATGTACATAAAGATGAAAAGAATCGCTATCATTATTTATATAAAGTAAAACGTAGTGAAGATGAAACGATTGATTATATTTTTGACCCCTTTACAGGTGGATACGAAGCATTGCATGACTAAAAAGGCGGAGACAAAAGGGAAGACAACACCCCCTTTCGTCTTCGCTTTTAACATCCCTTGCCACAAAAATCCAGTATCACAATGGATAGAAAAGCAAGGGATCTTGTATGTAAGCTTCTTTTTTATACGCTTTTTTGATATTTTTAAATAAATTGGTTGGAATCATTGCATTTATATCCACCAAAAACAACTTATTAGATGGTGTTTCAATCTGTTCATTCTGATAATTCAGTCTTTTTCTCTTGGCATAAAACTTGCATAGTAGTTTAATAGACGATAAATAACAAAAAGGGGGAATATGATCATTCATTATTTGTATGTGAAATTTACAAAAGAAAGAGGAGAGAGAACGTGAAAAAATGGATCACAATGTTGGTAGCATTTGTATTAGTCAGTACGCTATGGTTTCCGTCTATCGGACAAGCGAAAAAGAAGGAAGAAGAGATTAAAGGTAATCTCGTTATCGCAGGAGGAGCATTAGGTAGTAGTAACAAAGCTGTTTATGAAGAATTTATTAAACTAGCAGGCGGGAAAGAAAAAGCAAAAGTGGGAATTATTCCAGCAGCCAGTAGTTCGTTAAAGTCATCAGAAGATTTCAAAAAAGATTTACTGTCTTATGGATTAACAGAAAAGCAAATTCAGATCTTGCCACTTGCTAATCGTAATTTTTCAGGAACCGAAAAAGATGAATCCACATGGAAAATGAATGCGTACAGTCCGAAACTTGCAGCACAAGTAAAAGGACTTAGTGCAATTTGGTTTGTTGGTGGAGATCAATTGCGTATTACAGATACATTGATTCAAAGAAATGGAAAGCAAACCGTCGTTCTAAAAGCCATTTGGGAGATGTACCGAAATGGTGGGGTTATTGGAGGAACAAGTGCTGGAGCTGCGGTCATGAGTGACGTAATGATAACAGGTGGAGATAGCTTAGGTGGTTTAAATAATAAATTCGTTTACGAAGATGTTGCAGGATCTAGTGATGAATATGCGCCTGTTTATCTTGAAAAAGGGTTAGGGTTCTTTCCATATGGGATTGTCGATCAGCATTTTGATGAGAGAGCTCGTTTAGGTCGTTTAGTGATGACCGCATTGAAGCAACCAAAAGCAAGTCAACAGAACTTTGCATATGGTGTTGATGAAGATACAGCGCTCGTTGTGAACAACAAAGAAAAGAAAGTGAAAGTTGTTGGTCGAAGCGGTGTATCAATTGTGGATGTAAGTCAAGCAAAACGAGTAAAAGCAGGAAAAGCAAACTTGAAAGATGTGTACATCAGTCACCTTGTTGAAGGAGACGAATTAAATGTACAAACAAAAGAGTTTACCATTAGTGATCATAAAGATGAAACGAATGGCTATGAATATTATGAATTTCAGCCATTAGAGGCTACAGGTGTTTTCACTTCTTATGGTCGTTTAAAAGAATATCTTTCCTATTCTTTAGTGGACAATAAAGAAACCGAAGTAAAAAGTTACTTATATGATAGTAAAGGCAAAGGATTTCAGCTGACTTTTAGAAAAACAGATAAAACAAAAGGCTATTGGGGTTACAAAGATGGTCAAAAAGACGATTATTCATTTGTGAATGTAGCCATGGATGTAGAGCCGAAAACCGTTTCATTTAAGGAAGAAAACGATTTATTCTCAGATTACAAACCATCTACCTTCAAGCTTCCTACGATTGACCGTGAAAAGCCTGTAAAAGGAAACTTAGTCATTGCAGGAGGAGCAGTTGGAAGTAGTAATGCAGCTCTTTATGAAAAGTTCATTGACTTATCGAAACAGAAAAAAGACTCTAAGATTGGAATCATTCCAGCCGCAAGCTCAAGCTTAAAATCGTCTGAGTCATTTAAAAAAGACCTTGTGAAATATGGAATGAAAGTAGAAAACATCGACATTTTACCATTGTCTGTCACTAACTACAAAGGAACAGCTGAAGATGAATCGAAATGGATCGACAACAAAAACAATGAAGAGCTTGCCAACAAAGTGAGAGAGTTAGATGGCATTTGGTTTGTTGGTGGCGATCAAACAAAGATTACCGCATCTCTTTTAAATGAAGACGGATCAAACTCTCACGTGTTAAATGCGATTTGGGACATGTACCGTGATGGTGCGGTTCTAGGTGGAACGAGTGCCGGTGCAGCGATTATGAGTGATGTGATGATAGCGGGTGGAGGTAGCTTTGATACACTTGCTTCTGGCTTCACTGAAACATATGACGGGATGTTGCAACAAGAAGGCGGTCCTGGGTATTTAGAGAGAGGTTTAGGTTTTTTTGAGCATGGTATTATCGATCAACATTTCGACAACAAAGCGCGTCTTGGTCGCTTAGTAGCCGTTACAAAAGAGCATGGAGACATCCATGAGCTTTCCTACGGAATTGATGAAGATACCGCAATGGTCGTGTACAATGAACAAAACAAAGTGGAAGTCGTTGGCCGTGGTGGCGTGACACTCGTTGATTTATCGAAACAATCAAACGACGAAACACTTGGACAAAGTGAGTATAAAAACATTGGATTATCATGGATTACACAGGGTGACGAGTTTAACTTTAAAACAAAAGAAACCACGATTAACAGCAAAAAAGTAGAAACAAAAGGATACGAATATGGAAATTCAAAAGTGCCACCTCATTCAGGTGTCTTAAGCGGACATGGTTTATTAAACAAGTTTTTAGCGTATAACCTTGTTGATAATGAAGGGGAAGAGCAAGTCGAGAGTTATAGCTTTAATGATGGAAAAGGATTTAAACTTGTATTTAGAAAAACGGACGAAACAAATGGGTATTGGGCATACACAGATGGTCAAAAAGATGACTATTCGTTTGTGAATGTGTCATTAGACATTACACCTGTAACGGTGACAATCAAATAAGAAAAAAAGAAAACCATCTAAAGTTAGTACGAATAGATGGTTTTCTTTTTGTTTCCTATCTTTTACAATGGAAAATGGAACTTTTTTTGATTGCTGCGCGTAATACATATGGAATCGAAAGTGAAGGAGAGTAGGAGATGGAAACGAGTCAATTAGTCCTTGAATATCGGCTGTTAAAAGGCAATGATGAGTATGTACCTCTTTATCATTACGAACACATTGAGCTTGAGCAAATCTTAGCAAGACGAGAGTGTGAGTTTTATGTAAAAGAAGGCGTGACATATAAACAACGCTCGTCTGCGATTGAAGAGAACTTGCATATTATTTATGTGGATGAGTATGAACATAGTCCAAAAGAAGAGGAAGATCCAGAAAGCCATCATTCCATTAAAGTAGAAGTAAGAGAGTTAAACACACGAAAAGACCACCCTGCGTTGACGACAAAATACATGCGTACCCACCTTGAGGTTCTATCTTTCATTGGTGCGGTCTATACATATGTCAATCGGAAAGAATGGGAACGAGATTCAGCAGAAATGGATGAAGATCGAAGAGTGTATGTGTTGTATGTGACAGAAACAGGTTTTACGTTTGATCAGTAAGGAGGGAGAAACATGAATCATACGAAAAAAATGATGACGGGTGTATTAGCAGCCATTATGGCGACTTCTTTAGTAGGGTGCGGATCTGGTACAGCAGAACGTCCGCAAGAACCAGAAGATGACGAGTGCGACAAGTGGAAGTTTGATGAAGAAACAGGTACATACTATTGTGATGACAGTAGTTCAACACGCGCTGGTCATTTCTTTTATGGTGGACGTTATTTTAGTAATAAAAGTGCCTTGAAAAGTGATTCTTCGTTTAAATCTTACCAGAGCCAGTACAAATCAGGAATTGGTAGTGGTACAAAAGGAGGGTTTGGAGGCTAAGTGTGTATGTCTCGCCAACAGTTTTACGAGAGTATTGATCAGTTTTGGCATAATTTGTATGAAACGGAATATGCGTTATACGATTTAAAAGAAGAAACAAGTGATGTAATCAATCACATACGCCTTGCGACAAACCGAGTGGGGCATTTGTTTTTTAAAACCGCTCATCTTCTTCGCAAACTTGATGATTATACACTGCAATCGCTCGGTTTTCCAAAAGAAAGCCTCGCGTTTATCCGGCTTCAAACGCTGCAATGGGAAAGTGTGATTGCTAGGTTGGATTTCGTTGTTCAACATTCAACGATTAAGCTGTTAGAGCTAAACGCAGATACGCCTACGTTCATAAAAGAAACTTTTTATGTGAATGGAGAAGTCTCTCGCCATTTTGGTTTTGTAGATCCAAACAAAGAAGAAGACAAAAGACTGGCTGAAGCACTTAAACATGCTATATTTCAAGCGTACAATACGTTAAATCAATCTTCTTATCCAAATGTGGTGTTTTCTTCACATGGAGATCATGAAGAAGACAAATGGACCGCTATGTATTTAATGAAGATAGCAGGCGTAAAAGCAAAATATGTTCCGCTTGATGAATTACGTGTTGTATCAGAGTCCATTTATGAAAATGGGGAATTAATGATAGAAGAAGGGTTATATGATAGAGATGGAGAACGCATCGATGTTTTATATCGCCAAACGTATCCAGTTGAACACCTTGTTGAAGATGAAGACCCAGAATCGAAAGAAAAAGTGGGGCAACTTTTGATGAGGTGGGTCGAAGAAAAAAAGGTAGTTGTGTTAAATCCGCCATCTGCTTTTTTACTTCAATCAAAAGCTGTGCAAGCTATCATTTGGGGATTGTTTGAAGAAAAACACCCATACTTCACAGAAGAAGAGCACGGTTGGATATCTACGTATTTTCTGCCAACCTACTTAGACGCCGAACCATTTTTGAAAAGGAAACAATCGTTTGTGAAAAAACCAGCGTTTGGACGTGAAGGAGATACTGTTGAAATTTATGACGGATATGGGGCGAAAATAGAGGAAGACAAACAAAAAACATATCGCGAATCTGTACCTGTGTTTCAACAATTTGTTTCACTCCCTACTCATGATATTCAAACAGAAGAAGGTAAAAGAAACGCTCATATTATGTACGGTAGCTTTTTAATTAATGGTCATGCCTCTGCAATTGGCGTTCGTGCAGGGAACCAAATAACAGATAATGCATCTTATTTTTTACCTATAGGTATAAAAAAATCATCACAATCTTTTTAAAGGAGGAAACGTAGATGTCAGAATTTATTGATGGAAGTAGCATGTTAGACTTTTTCTCACACGTTGGAGTTGGTTTAGTGCTTTTATTTTTAGGGATTGTTGTGTTTGAATGGACGACAAAATTTAATGAGCGTGAACTGATTAAAAAAGGAAATGTTGCAGTGGCGTTAAAGCTATGGGGAAAAGGAATTGGCTTAGCCATTGTTATTTATACAGTTTGGGGGAACAGTGTCAACTTAATTGATGCCACAATTTGGGGGGTAGTTGGAATCGGGACACAAGTCATTGCGTACTGGATTATTGAATACATCATTACTCCAAAAACAAGCCTTTCAGAGAAAGTAGAAGAAGGAAACATCGCCGTTGGATTTACATTGTTTGCATCGGCAATTGCCGTTGGTCTAGTTGTAGCAGGTAGCTTAACATACTAGGAGGTCAAAACGTGGGAAATTTAAATGTAGGAGATCTTTTGTTTCAACTGTTTACGCTTTTGTCTGTTTTTGGAATCTTTCTCGTTATTTTGTTTTTTATCAAAAATCAGCGTAAACAAAGAAAACAACAACAGCAAATTCTCGAAAATCAGGAAAGAATCATAAAGAAGTTAGATGAGCATAAGTAAACAAGAACCAGAGAGATGTAAAAGTCTTTCTGGTTTTTCTTTGTGTAGCGCTTAGTGATCCAGCGAATAGAATTGATACTTGGAGAAAAACTACGACTAACAAGGTGAAAAGGAGACGGTCGAATATGCGTAAATACCTATTACTTATCATGGTTTTCATAAGTATTATTGGGTGTAGTAAGTCAGATGAAACAGCAAGACCTAGTATTTATTTAATTCCAGATGGATACAAAGGGTGGGTCATGGTTGAGTATGACAAAGATGAAGGTAAACCAACGGAAACAGAAGGAAACTACACGGTGTTTTCAATCAATGACCAAGGAAGAGCGAAAACAAAAACGTTGTTAACACATGAAGGGTGGGCAACGAATAAATATTATTATGTCACACAATCAGGTGAGCGAAAGAAATTAAAAGCTGGTGAAATGATTCACGGAGCTTCAGAAGGAAATGAAAATAAAAACTATACAATTGAATTTTTCTTTGTAGGAACGGAAGACGAGTTCGCAAAAGCGGGTGATTATCGAAAACAGTTCAGCCGGTAAAAACGTTGTTTAGTTAGTTCATCATTTCATATATTCTCTCTTATCGATTGGACGGATTCTCAGGGAAGAAAGCGGTTGATCGTATAAATCATCGTTTCGTACAACAAAACCCCTTTTCGATGCACACAAGATGTGATATAGTATAAAAATTCAAAATTATATAGAGAAATGGTGAGAGAGATGAGTCAGAAAGATCAATGGACATCAAAGCTAGGCTTTGTCTTAGCATCAGCAGGTTCTGCAATTGGAATCGGAGCCATTTGGAAGCTTCCGTACGTTGCAGGAACAAGTGGAGGGGGCGCGTTTTTCTTTTTATTTATTTTATTTACCGCGCTTATCGGTTTGCCGCTACTATTAGCAGAGTTTGCGCTAGGAAGAAACACACAAAAAGAAGCAATTCGTGCATATGAAGCTGTTGCTCCGCGTTCTTTTTGGAACGTAACAGGATACATAGGTGTAATTACATGTTTCATTTTACTATCGTTTTATAGTGTAGTGGGAGGTTGGATTTTACAGTACTTATTCTCAACTGTATCAGGTCAGTTGTTTAAAGCTGGAGACTACGAACAGCTATTTGGAACAACGATTGCTAATCCAGCAACGTCTGTAGGAGCGCAGTTATTGTTTTTACTGATCACAATCGTGGTCGTATCAAGAGGGATTCAAAACGGAATTGAAAAAGCAAATAAATACTTAATGCCTGCACTTTTCCTTTTATTTATCACAATTATTATTCGTTCATTAACGTTAGACGGAGCGATGGAAGGTGTTGAGTTTTTCTTATACCCAGACTTTTCAAGACTCACATCTGAAAGTGTTTTATTTGCAATGGGACAAGCATTCTTTTCATTAAGTGTCGGAGTATCGGTGATGGTTACGTATAGCTCTTATTTAGATAAGCAGCAAAACTTACCTCGTTCGGCTATTTCAATCGCTGGCTTAAATATTTTCATTTCGCTTTTAGCAGGGCTTGCGATTTTCCCAGCGGTGTTTTCAATGGGAGTCGAACCAGCAGCTGGACCAGGATTACTGTTTATCGTTCTTCCGTCCATTTTTGAACAGCTACCGTTTGGTGTTGTGTTTCAGCTTCTGTTTT
Organism: Bacillus sp. CGMCC 1.16541; assembly: GCF_003184905.1. GTDB lineage: Bacteria > Bacillota > Bacilli > Bacillales > Bacillaceae_H > Priestia. The sequence goes on along the minus strand of NZ_QFRU01000032.1, from coordinate 29,150 downwards.
TAGCGCTGTTTTTATTTGCAACACTAACATCGGCATTCTCAATGCTTGAAATCATTGTTGCATCTCTTGCAAAAGGAGATTCAACAAAGCGTGTGAAGTTATCATGGATGGCTGGTCTCCTTATTTTTGTAGTAGGAATACCATCAGCTTTATCGTACGGAACATTAGCAGATGTAACGATTTTTGGTAAATCTATTTTTGATGCCGCTGACTTTTTAGTAAGTAATATTTTAATGCCGTTAGGTGCACTCCTTATCGCATTATTTGTGCCATTGAAAATGAAGAAAGACGTGTTAATCGAGGAATTTAGCCACGGATCGTCAAACGTGAAAAAGTGGTTTTCATTATGGCTATTAATCCTTCGCTACGTTGCACCGATTTTAATTATCATTGTCTTTTTAGATGTGTTAGGCATCATTTAATGACACAATCAAAAGGGAATAATTTCTAAGTGTAAAATCAATTTTTTTAAACAAAAGAATGTCATTCTGTGATAAGATATGAACTTGCTGTTGTATGAAAGTAACTTGGTTTTTCGTAAGATTCTTAACGTATAGAAGAGAAAAGCATAACCAATATGTCTCATAATCTTCTTTGCGTCTATCACAACATGTTCAACTTCTTTACTTTCATTACAACAAAATGGAATGGATGATGTTAAAAGTCGATTGTTTTAAGCACCGTAGCCGCGTTTATGAAAAGGTGCAAAATGAGAAAGCTGACCTCCTTTATGAAAGGGAAGTCAGCTTTTTCATTTTTTTAATAAGGATGGGCGTCATGCCCTTTTTGTTCAGCTTCATCCACAGCATCTGCTGCTTTTGAACTTCCAAGTGGAGATCCTCCGCTAGTAGGCAATTTTCCAGATGAAGGTGAAAGTTCTTCAGCAAACTCCATATCGATGGAACCATCTTCTCTTACTGTCAAGCCAATTCCTTCGCCAACTCGTCGTCCGTAATCAGCATCACATTTTGCTAAAAGTGTAATCATTCGCTTTTGAATTTCTTGATGACAAGGTTTTAAGCCGGCCACTAAGTTTTGAATTAAATCTTCTCGTTCCCACTCTTCTAATAAGCGATAACGTTCACCCGCTTGTTTGAAATCATTTGTTCGATCAATTTTCTCGCGAGTTAAGTGTCCTTCTACATATGGTTGATGTGGAACAGGATGATCTTTTGCTTCTTTCAATCCTCCTAATAAAGACGGCTCATAGTTTACATGAGGATTTTGATTAGGTCCTAAATCAACATGATACGCCATTTGTCCATCGCGTTGATTTGTTGCCACATGCTTTTTAGGAGCATTAATCGGAAGCTGTAAATAGTTTGCACCTACACGATGGCGTTGTGTATCGGAATAAGAAAATGTTCGACCTTGCAGCATTTTATCGTCAGAAAAATCTAACCCATCAACAAGTACTCCTGTTCCGAATGCAACTTGTTCCACTTCAGCAAAGAAGTTTTCTGGATTTTTATTCAGCACCATCTTTCCTACTGGTAAAAACGGAAATTGGTCTTCTGGCCAAATCTTTGTATCATCTAATGGATCAAAATCAAGCTCAGGATGTTCACCATCTGGCATAACTTGCATACACAATTCCCACTCTGGATAATCACCACGTTCAATGGCCTCGTATAAATCTTGTGTTGCATGGCCAATGTTTTTTGCTTGAATATCTTCCGCTTCTTTTTGAGTTAAATTTTTTATGCCTTGCTTCGGTTCCCAGTGGTATTTAACAAGATGCGCTTCGCCTTTGTCATTGACCCATTTGTATGTATTCACTCCAGAACCTTGCATTTGACGATAATTGGCTGGAATTCCCCATGGTGAAAATAAAAACGTAATCATGTGCATCGCTTCAGGGGTTTGGCAAATAAAATCAAAAATACGCTCGCTATCTTGTCGGTTTGTAACAGGGTCAGGCTTAAATGCATGAATTAAATCAGGAAATTTAATGGCATCACGGATGAAAAATATTTTTAAATTGTTCCCTACAAGGTCCCAGTTTCCATCCTCTGTGTAAAACTTAACAGCAAATCCACGAGGATCACGCATTGTTTCGGGTGAATCTTTCCCGTGTGTGACGGTTGAAAATCGTACGAATAAAGGAGTTTGTTTGCCTGCTCCTGAAAATACTTTTGCTCGTGTATACTTCTCAACAGGTTCGTCTCCAAGCTTTCCGTATGTTTCGAAATAGCCATGTGCACCTGTTCCACGTGCATGAACAACACGCTCAGGCACACGTTCGCGGTCAAAATGTGAAAGCTTTTCGATAAGCTGGTAATTTTCAAGTGTAGCAGGTCCGCGATTTCCAACAGTTCGAGAGTTTTGGTTGTCGCGAATTGGTTGTCCTTGGCGAGTTGTTAACGTTTCTTCATTTTCGCCTGTCCCAAAACGTCTATCAAGTGAACCACCAGCACCATCGACATGCGTTCCATGGTGGTTCGGATTATTAGACTGTTCGTTTTTCATAAAAAGCCTCCTTGTGAGTTGTTGATTTTTGTATTTTTTTTCAATGGAGGTAAATTTATTCTCTTAATGAATGAAATTGTTTAAAAAGAAAATTTTCCTAGTTCAAAAGTTGTTATTGTGATAAAATCTTGAACGTATTCCATTAAATAGGGGGCTTTTTTGTGTCAATTGCTTCATTGTTAAAACGATTGTCAACATTGTTTCTTGTGTTGTCCATTGTATTATTCAGTTTATTAGTTTTTATGTATAAAAGTTTTATCGATGTAAACGAGGCTCGTGATCAGCAACTATCGATCCAAAAATTATCATCTGAACTTCAGCATACAACAGAGGAGCTATCAAACTTAGCGCGTCTATACGTTGTGACAAGTAACTCGACTTATCTAGAGAAATACCAAAGAGAAGTAGATGAAAAGAAAACAAGAGATACACTCACGAGCACTATTAAAAAACAAGGTTTGACAAAAGAAGAGTTGAACCTTCTTTCACTTGCTAAAGAGAACGGTGATGAACTTATCAATCAAGATCAGCGTGCATTTAAAGAAGTCGAAAAAGGAAATGTATACATAGCACGAAAACAACTTTTTGGTATGAGTTATGAAAGTACAAAAGGGTCGATGATTAAAGCAAATACAGAGTTTGATACGCTAGTAAATAAGCGAGTCGAACAAGATGTGACAAAACAACACAATCAAGCGACCATGTTATTATGGGCTGTGATGGGTATGTCCTTTTTCTATGTGATTGTTGTCATTATTGCCTTTCGTATGATTAAAAGAAAAGTAACAAAGCCGCTTCAGCATATGCAAAGGCATATTGAACAATTAGCAGAAGGGAACTTAACACATAAAATCACGAAGCAAACAGGAAAAGATGAAATTACGCTCGTGTTCCATTCGCTAGAAAAAATGACGTTAAAACTTCAAACAGTCATTCATTCTGTTCAAGAAGCAGCAGAACAAGTCGCTTCAGCGTCTCAGCAACTAAGTGCAAGTGCAGAGCAAAGCATGCACTCTGCTGAAGAGATGGTAGCGGTGGCGCAGAGCTCTTCAGACGGAGCAACTCACCAACTAAGCGCATTTGAACAAATTGCTACTTCGATTGAGCAGTTACGTCATCAGATTCAAGTGATGACAGGTCATAGTGAGAAAATGGCCATCTCGATGAGTGAAGCGACGATATCAGCTCGTGATGGAAACGGAAAAGTAGAAAATATTGTACAGAAGATGCAACAGATTTCATCGTCATCGTCTGAAACCTCTCGAAGAGTCAAACAGCTTGAAAGTCGCTCTAGCGAAGTGGGTCGAATCGTCGAAGTAATTAGTGGCATTGCGAACGAGACCAATTTGTTAGCCTTAAACGCAACCATTGAAGCAGCAAGAGCTGGAGAGCAAGGAAAAGGATTTGCGGTCGTTGCTGATGAAGTAAGAAAGCTTGCTGAACATACAAAGCAATCAGCTGAAGAAATTTCTGTGCTCATCCAAGAAATTAGAACCGAAACACATGAAGCTGTTTTACATATGAATGAAAGTTCACATGCAGTCAACGAAGGAATAGACGAGGTTGAGCAAGTAAGAGAGTCATTTTTACATATTCAAACTCACATTGATAAGGTCTCCATTCAAGCAACTTCTATTATCCAAGCAATCTTACAGATGCAAGCAGAGGCAAATGACATCCATACAGCAATTGAAGGTGTGAAGCAAATTGCACTTACACATACTCAAGCAATCCATGAAACAACTATTGCAAACGAAGAACAATTAGCCACAATGGAAGAAGTGACATCTTCTTCTCAATCGCTTGCTAGTTTATCAGATTCATTGAGTCAAACCATTTCCGTGTTTAAATCGTCGTAACGGTTATGTTCTGTTTTGTAGGCCAACGTACATTTTACACTCATCACGCATAAAATGACTTCGACTATTTTGTGAAAGGGATGAGAAAGAATGTACTATGTGCCTTACATGTACTCACCACCCGTTTATTATGTGCAACCAACCTACGACTACAGACAGGCGAATTACTATCCAATTGGTAACGAGATGAAACATTACTCACCACATTTTTCGCGTTATAAAAGTAACGGGAAAGTAAAAGATTATGGGAAACAGCCATATGTTGTCGATATCGAAGAGCTAACGAAACAAAATAAAACATTTCGTACAGCCATATGGACAGGAAATCATTTGCAAGTAACGGTGATGAGTATTAATGTTGGAGATGATATTGGATTAGAGATTCATCCAGACGTTGATCAATTCATCCGTGTTGAAGACGGACAAGGGCTTGTTCAAATGGGAGATACAAAGAATAATTTATCATTTAAAGCGAACGTATATGATGATTATGCTATTATGGTTCCTGCAGGTAAATGGCATAATATTACGAATACAGGAAACAAACCATTAAAAGTCTATAGCATTTACGCACCACCAGAACATCCTTTTGGTACGGTTCATAAAACAAAAGCAGATGCAATGGCTGCGGAAGAAAATTAACAAGTCGCTAAAAGGAACATCCTTTACTTATGACATTCATTGAAATGAATAAATAAGTAAGGGATGTTTTATTCATTTAATAAAAGAAGGAGAGTTCGTAAAAAAATTAGGTCGTGTATTCAATATATTGTAGGTGATAAGAATTGTTTTAATTATCGTAAAGGGAAGACTTTTAAATTATCAATTGGGATAAAAAGTATTATTAGTGTATTTTTGTATTATTTCAGACCTATATATTGGTATCTTTATAGAAATAAATGGTTAATAATAGAAAATTAGGCATTACGGATGATGTCGATTCGTGTAACAAAAATGTAACAAAAGTGCTTTTAAATTGTAATAATATGTTGTTACAATGTAAACGTCTTAGAAGATTATAACAATGGAGGAACCTTTTCTATGAAAAAGTTAATATATTCTATCGCGTTATGCGGTTCGTTAACAGTTGTCCCTACGATTAGTGAAGCAGCACTTGGAGATATGACGTTACGTCAAGGAATGAATCATCCTGATGTAAAAGCATTACAAAACGTCTTAAAACAAAAAGGACATTTTAGTGGAAATACAACGACTAATCACTTTGGATCTATTACGCGAAGTGCAGTTATCAACTTTCAACGTGCAAACGGCTTATCAGCTGATGGTGTTGTCGGACCAAATACATATCGAGCTTTATTAGGAAATAGTGGACAAGCTTCTACTACTTCATCTTCTGCTACGCTTAGCCGCACACTTCGTGTTGGTTCAACTGGAGCGGATGTTCAGAAGTTACAGCAACTTTTAAAGAATAAAGGACATTTTAGTGGAAATACAACTCAATACTTTGGCTCGATTACGAAAAGTGCTGTCATGAATTTTCAACGTGCAAATGGTCTTTCTGTAGATGGTATCGCAGGACCTGCTACATTCCGTGCATTACAAGGTGGAGGTACGTCTTCAGCGCCGTCTACTTCTGTAAGTTCGACAACTCTACGTTTAGGCATGAGCGGATCAGCGGTAACATCTGTACAAAAAGTGCTAATTAATAAAGGGTACTTAAAAGCGAGTGCAACAGGTTACTTTGGTTCGTTAACAAGAACGGCAGTTATTAATTTCCAACGTGCAAATGGCTTATCAGCTGATGGTGTGGTTGGGCCAGCTACACAACGAGCGTTAAACTCTAACACATCTCAAAGTGCTGTTGGTGGTGTTTCAACAGTAAGCTCTGCTTCTCAGCTTATTTCATATGGTAAACGTTTCATGGGTACACCATACGTATGGGGAGGTTCAGCACCAGGTGGATTTGATTGTAGCGGTTTCTTAAACTATGTATACCGTAACGGCGCTGGCGTAAGTATTCCTCGTACAGTGGCACAAATCTATCAACAAGGTACGCGTGTCAGCAGCCCTCAAGTAGGAGATATTGTCTTCTTTGAAACGTATCAACCAGGAGCAAGTCATGCAGGAATCTATATCGGAAATGGGCAATTTTTACACAGCTCTTCTTCAAAAGGAGTTGGCATTGATTCATTAAGCAACTCTTACTGGTCAAAACGTTACTTAGGTGCGAAACGTTATCTTTAATAGATTCATATTGTAATAGGGATAGTCATAAAGACTATTCCCTTTTTGTGTAGAAATAAACAAAAATAATCACAAAATTGATAGAAAATGTGGATTGTGGTAAAACTGATGTAGACAATATTTGTTGATGAAGGGAGAATACATAAATGGCAATTGTAGATGTAACTATTATTCCAGTAGGGACAGAATCGCCAAGTGTGAGCAGTTATGTAGCAGATATACATAAAGTGTTAAAAAAGCATGATGATAAAATCACATATGAATTAACGCCAATGAGTACATTAATTGAAGGTGAATTGGCTGATTTATTACAAATTGTACAAGAATTGCACGAAGTTCCGTTTGAAAAGGGTCTTAAGCGAGTATGTACGAATATTCGCATTGACGATCGTCGCGATAAAAAACATACAATGGCTGGGAAATTACAAGCAGTTCGTTCAAAATTAAGTGAGTAATGAAAAGAAAGCGTCGCTTAAGGGTGACGCTCTTCTTATGTTATTTCTAGTGTCTGCTTTCAAACAAAACGAATCAATGAAATAAAATTGTAGAAAACGACAAAAGATAGCAGTTAAAATAAAGATACTGTCGACGAAATGAATTAATTGTCTAAAATTTCTGAAAATATTTCTTTGGAAATAAATCTTCATCTATAATATAAGGAGTAGAAAAAGAAAAAAGAGGAGAGAGAGTTTTGAAGCAACTTGATATTTTTATTGCTTTTTTTCGTTCAGGAATGCTCGGTTACGGAGGAGGTCCTTCATCGATTCCTCTTGTAAAAAAAGAAGTGGTCGATACATACAAGTGGATGAGTGACGAAGAATTCGGTGATATACTCGCAATCGCTAATACCTTACCAGGACCCATTGCAACCAAATTAGCTGGGTACATCGGATACCGAGTTGGAGGTTTATTAGGGTTAGTAAATGGTATTATGGCAACAGTCGTACCAACTGTTATTTTAATGGTGTTGTTATTAACAACCCTTTCTCAGTTTAAAGATCAGCCATGGGTAGCCGGAATGACCAAAGCTGTTGTACCTGTTGTAGGCGTGATGCTTGCTGTGATGACATGGGAATTTTTATCTAAATCAACAGATTACTTTGGCTTGAAATTGGCTATTATGTTGGCTGTTTTTGCACTCATTTTTATGGAACTGTTTCACCTTCACCCTGCGATTTTAATTATTGGGCTAATGCTTGCAGCTTGGATTCCAGTTAAACGGCTTCAAAAGACAAAGAAAGGAGAGAAGTGAATGGTTTATGTTCAACTCTTCACTGCCTTTTTTATCGCAAATATTCTTGGTTATGGTGGGGGACCAGCTTCTATTCCGCTCATCGAAAAAGAAGTGGTCGGTACATATGGGTGGTTAACAACGCAACAATTTAGTGAGATGCTTGCGATTGCCAATACGTTACCTGGTCCAATTGCAACGAAAATGGCCGGGTTTATCGGTTACCAAGAAGCAGGAATAGTAGGTGCAAGTATTGCTGTTTTTGCAACGGTGGCACCGTCTGTATTATTGTTAGTTATTTTTTTGCGTATTTTGTATACCTATAAAGATTCACCACAAGTTAAACGAATGACCAATTTAATTCGCCCAGTTATTGCGGTTCTTTTAGGCGTCATGGCATTTGATTTTTTTTCAACTTCGTATGAGAGCTCAGGGATGTGGCAAACTGTTGGAATTATTGTTGTTAGTTTTCTGTTGCTTGAAAAGAGAAAGTGGCATCCTGCTGTCGTCATTAGTGGTGCACTGATCTATGGAGCTATTTTTTTATCTTGAAAATTTTAAAAATTAGCTTCGGTATTGTAAGCGTGATCAAAGTTGATTTATCCATGTTTTTCTAAAAAATGCAAAAACGAATAAAATTCTTTTTATATTTTTTTCAGAAAATGTATTGACGATTAACTAAAAACGGTTCATAATACAAAACAACATCAACAACAACTTATCACACTCGATGAGTTGTTAACACACATCATACATAGTGTACTTGATACTCATCTTATCAAGTACCCCCTTGTTAGGGGCAATATAGAGCGTTGAGAGGATCACAAGTAATGTTCCATTTCCCTGTATCAGAGAGCTGACGGTCGGTGCGAGTCAGAACATAAATGAGCATGAATTACAATCCTTGAGCATCTTTTCTGAGTAGGAAAAGACGGTGTATAACCGTTATCGTAATAAAGAGGTAAGCATTTGCTTGCAATTAGGGTGGTACCGCGAATAATTCGTCCCTACTAATCTTAGGATTAGTAGGGACTTTTTGTTTTTGTGGCACATGATAATTGGATATGAATAGAAGCGATGATAAGAGCAAAGTAACATTTTCCTCCCTGTTTTTCAGAGAGCTGATGGTTGGTGTGAATCAGCACAAAGGAATTTGTGAATTACATTCTTGGAGCTTTCCTGTTGTAACGTTTCGTTACAAAGGACGGTGATGAGCCGTTATACGAATGAAGAGGCAAGCATATGTTTGCAATTAGGGTGGTACCGCGATCAATTCGTCCCTACTGACACAATCAGTAGGGACTTTTTGTATATGTATAAGCTTTTCTTAGCTTGAAGTAGGATGCTATCTTTACCTTTAATAAACAGAAGATTTCGAAAAAACAAATATCCTAAGGAGGAAATAAACATGGAAAACAAAACATTAGAACAATTACGTGGCGAGATTGATTCATTAAACCTTCAAATTTTAGAATTATTAAACAAACGTGGTGAAATTGCACAGGAAATTGGAAAGTTAAAAGAAGTACAAGGTGTAAAACGATTCGATCCAGTTCGTGAGCGTCAATCATTAGATCATATTTTATCAAACCATAACGGTCCATTTGAGCCGTCAACGATTCAACACATTTTCAAAGAGATTTTCAAAGCAAGCTTAGAGCTTCAAGAAGATGACCACCGTAAAGCGTTACTTGTATCACGTAAAAAGAAAGCAGAAGATACAGTGGTTGATATTAACGGAACGAAAATTGGTAATGGTGAATTACAATTTGTGATGGGCCCTTGTGCAGTAGAAAGCTATGAGCAAGTGAAACAAGTTGGGTTAGCTTTAAAAGAACAAGGCATCACGTTAATGCGTGGTGGGGCATTTAAACCTCGTACATCTCCATACGACTTCCAAGGTTTAGGAGTAGAAGGGTTGAAGATTTTACGTCAAGTTGGTGACGAACTAGGTTTATCAATTGTAAGCGAAATTGTCACACCACAAGACATTGAAGTGGCACTTGATTACGTAGATGTGATTCAAATTGGTGCACGTAACATGCAAAACTTTGAACTATTAAAAGCAGCAGGATCTGTAGATAAACCAATTTTACTAAAACGTGGTTTAGCAGCTACGATTGAAGAGTTCATTAATGCAGCTGAATACATTATGTCTCGCGGAAATGGAAACATTATTCTTTGTGAGCGAGGAATTCGCACATATGAGCGTGCAACACGTAACACATTAGATATTTCAGCTGTTCCAATCTTAAAGAAAGAAACACATTTACCAGTTGTTGTCGATGTAACGCATTCAACTGGACGTAAAGACTTATTATTACCTTGTGCGAAAGCAGCCATTGCGATTGGAGCAGATGCGGTAATGGCAGAGGTACATCCAGACCCTGCAGTCGCATTATCTGACTCTGCACAACAAATGAATATTCCAGAGTTCAACTCATTCATGGAAATATTAAAAGGTGCAGCAGTTAAATTATCATAATAAAATAAAGATGAAATAATAAGACCTTCGTTTATTCATATAGTAAGGTAGTAGACGGGTCAGCTTATTACTAGGGTAGGAAGCTCGTCCCTAACTTTAGGGCGAGTTTTCTCTATAAAGAATAGAGAGGAAGAGGCAGATGAGATACTTAACAGCAGGAGAATCACATGGACCACAGCTAACAGCGATTGTAGAAGGAGTTCCAGCAGGCTTAGAGTTAACAGCTGAGCACATTAACGAAGACTTAGCTAGACGTCAAAAAGGGCATGGACGTGGACGTAGAATGCAAATTGAAACAGATCGTGTGCAAATCGTGGGAGGTGTCCGTCACGGTCAAACATTAGGTTCACCGATAGCTTTAGTTGTTGAAAACAAAGATTTTACTCACTGGAGAAACATTATGGGTGCTGATCCGATTGATGATACAGAAGAAGTGAAGCGCCAAATTACAAAGCCAAGACCTGGACATGCTGACTTAAATGGAGCGATTAAATACGGTCACCGTGATATGAGAAACGTGTTAGAGCGCTCTTCTGCTCGTGAAACGACTGTGCGTGTTGCGACTGGTGCTGTAGCGAAACAAGTTTTAAAGTCTCTTGGTGTTACTATCGCTTGTCATGTTCTTGAAATTGGTGGTGTAAAAGCGGAAAAGACAAAGTATGCATCGCTTGACGAGTTAAAAGAGAAAACAGAAGCTTCTCCTGTACGTTGTTTAGATGAAGAAGCGGGTCAAAAAATGATGAAAGCCATTGACGATGCAAAAGCAAATGGAGACAGTATTGGAGGCATTGTTGAAGTCATTGTGGAAGGCATGCCGACTGGAGTTGGAAGTTATGTTCATTATGACCGCAAATTAGATGCGAAACTTGTCTCCGCTATCATGAGTATCAATGCTTTCAAAGGTGCTGAGATCGGGATTGGTTTTGAAGCAGCTAGAAGACCGGGAAGTGAAGTACATGATGAGATTCAATGGGACGAAGAAAATGGATATACACGTAAAACAAACAATGCAGGTGGCTTAGAAGGTGGAATGACAACTGGGATGCCAATCGTCGTTCGAGGCGTTATGAAGCCAATTCCAACACTTTACAAGCCGTTACAAAGTGTTGACATTGATTCTAAAGAATCATTTGCAGCAAGCATTGAGCGCTCAGATAGTTGTGCAGTTCCAGCAGCGGCTGTTGTTGCTGAGTCTGTTGTTGCCTGGGAGCTAGCAAGTGCACTAGTTGAACAGTTTGGATTTGACCGTATCGACCTTCTGCAAGAAAACATTCAAAAACATCGTGAGTATGCAAAGAAGTTTTAATTCGTGTAAAGATTGACGGTACGTGTAAGGAGAGAGAAAAATGGAAGAAATCGTAACGAAAGGGTTACAAGGAACGATTGAGATACCTGGTGATAAGTCCATTTCGCATCGATCGGTTATGTTCGGAGCGATTGCACAAGGGCAAACGACGATTCGTGGCTTCTTACCAGGTGATGATTGTTTAAGTACAATCTCCTGTTTCCAAAAGCTTGGTGTCGATATTCAAATGATTGATGACCAAACTGTCATGGTAAACGGGAGAGGATTAGAAGGATTACAGGAACCTGTAGATCTATTAGATGTTGGAAACTCAGGTACGACGATTCGTTTATTAATGGGTATTTTAGCAAACACATCGTTTCATTCCTCGCTCATCGGAGACGAATCGATTGCAAAACGTCCCATGAAGCGTGTCACAAATCCACTTCGCGAAATGAGCGTTCACATTGATGGACGAGATGAAGGGAATTTTACACCATTAGTGATTCGTGGTGGAAAAACGACAGGAATTCATTATCATTCACCTGTTGCAAGTGCACAAGTGAAGTCTGCTATTTTACTTGCAGGATTGCAAGCGGAGGGTACCACTTCCGTGACAGAACCAGCGAAATCCCGTGATCATACAGAACGAATGTTACAAGCATTCGGTGTGAATGTAGCGGTTGACGGATTAACTGTATCAATTGAAGGTGGACAAACGTTAAAAGGTACACATATTGACGTACCAGGTGATATTTCTTCCGCTGCTTTTTTCCTTGTAGCAGGAGCAATCATTCCAAATAGTCGCATTTTATTGAAAAAAGTTGGGATGAATCCAACACGAACAGGTATATTAGATGTTCTTAAGGCAATGGGTGCACAGTTAACCTATTTAAATATGAAGGAAAACGAAGCAGAACCATTTTCAGACATTGAAGTGAACACATCTTCTTTAAAAGGAATCGAAATTAGTGGTAAATTAATTCCTCGTTTAATTGATGAAATTCCAATCATTGCATTAGCTGCAACGCAAGCAGAAGGTGTTACAATCATTAAAGATGCGGCGGAGTTAAAAGTAAAAGAAACGAACCGCATTGATACAGTTGTCAACGAATTACGTAAAATGGGAGCAACCATCGAGGCAACAGAAGATGGCATGATCATTAAAGGAAAAACACCTCTTCATGGAGCTGAGGTTAGTAGTCATGGTGATCACCGCATTGGTATGATGTTAGCAATCGCAAGCTACATTGCACAAGGTGAAACGACTATTCATCAAAAAGAAGCTGTTTCCGTTTCGTATCCACAGTTTTTCGCTCATGTAGATCAATTAAAAAAAAGATAAGCAACATTGCTGATCGCGATTCAGTACCTGTTAGGTGGCGTTATGTCTAACAGGTGCTTTTTTAATACCTTGAACTTCATAATGAGTGTTTAACCTCGTCCTTCTCTTTTGCATAGTATATTAAGACAAAGGTAAGATGAACTATTTAGGGGAGAGGACATGGATAAATCGACATGGATAGGTCTAATCATAGGTCTAATCGCTATCGGGGTAGGAATGGTTTTAAAAGGTGTAAGTTTAATGGTGCTTGTAAACCCAACTGCCATTCTCATTATTTTTTTAGGCACTGCAGCTTCAGTCATCGTAGCATTCCCAACTAGTGAAATAAAGCGAGTACCTAAGATCTTTGGTATCTTATTCGATTCTGGTCAAGCGGTCGTTCGAAAAGAAAGTGAAAAAGTTTCCCTAGAAGTTGCTTCACTTTTAGTGATGAATCCTCCACGGAACATTATCATTAGCGGTCATACAGACAATATCCCAATACGAAACAAGCAATTCGAATCAAATTGGGAGTTAAGTGTGTTCAGAGCTGTTAACTTTATGAAACTGCTTTTAGAAAATACAGCATTGAACCCAGCTGATTTTAGTGCGAAAGGTTTCGGAGAGTTTAAGCCTGTAGAGTCCAATAAAACAAGTGAAGGGCGTGCAAAAAATCGTCGAGTAGAAGTTCTGATTTTACCAAGAACAAATTAATCCTCGTTTGTGCGTGAAAAAACGTCATGATGAAAGAAAATTAAACCAAATTTCCCTATAAATCAACATGAAAATGATTTATAATAACGTAATTGAAGAAGTGTGAATGGGGATTTATATGCTTACAATTATGTTTTATTTAGGAGCTCTCTTTTTTTTCGTAAAAGTAACGATTGATAGAGAGTTTATTTGGCTCATGTTTTTGGTGCCATTTTTCATTTTTATCTTGTTGTTTGAAACATTTTATTTTGAACACTTAACAGAAGTCATTCGAATTGTTGTATTTACGATTTCATTTTTAGTTAGCTACGGAATGATTTTATTCTATAACCGCTATTTTAAAAAAGAAGATGATTAATAACCCCCTCTGTTTCATTCATGTGATGAATTGAATAGAGGGGGCTTATTTATGCTGTTGAAAAGCAAGTCTATTCCGTTTCCACATGTTTTAAAGGTTTATTTGCAGGACCTTCAATAACTTGTCCATCATAAGAAAACCTTGAACCATGACAAGGACAGTCCCACGTCGTATCTCCAGCATTCCATTCAACTTCACAACCTAAGTGTGTACAAGTCGTATCGATGCAATGAACCTTACCATCTAGATCTTTGTATGCCCCTGATCGTTTCCCTTTGATGAGTACGACAGCACCTTCACCCATTTCTAAATCTTTTATTTGTTTGTCGCCAATGTCTAATTTCCCTTCTATTAGATGACCTGCAACATCAAAGTTTTGCATTAAAAATTGTTTGATGCTAGGATCGGCATTAAAGCGTGAAGGAGAAAATAATTCCATATAAGGGTTCTCGCGCTCTGTAATTAAATCTCGCAGAAGAAGAGCAGCAGCGGTTCCGTTTGTCATTCCCCATTTTCGGTAGCCCGTTGCGACAAAAATGTTTTTCTTCTTCGGTGTAATAGAACCGATATAAGGCACTTTATCGAGTGTATATAAATCTTGAGCTGACCAGCGGTATAAGTATTCGTTTATACCAAATGTCTCTTCGGCAAAATCTTGCAGTGCTTTATAATGATACATCGTATTAACACCTTGACCACTTTTGTGACTGTCTCCACCAATTAAAATCAACTTTTCTCCGTTCATTTCTGTATACCGAAGTGAGCGTGTTGGTTGTTCAGCACTCAAATACATACCACCAGGATAGGCTTTTTCAGATTTAATCGCAATGACATAAGAACGCTCAGCATACATTCTTGAAAAGTAAAAGCCATTGCCATCATAAAAAGGAAAGTGAGACGCAATGACAACGTGTTTGCATGTGACTTTGACGCCGTTCTTCGTCAATACAATGGGTTGTTCTCCTTTTTTTATATCAGTTGCTACCGTATGCTCGAAAATTTGTCCACCCGCTTTTTTTATCTCTTCGACTAATGCAAATAAGTATTTTAAAGGATGAAATTGTGCTTGATTTTTCATAACGACAGCTTCCTTAATTGGGAAATCGAAAGGGATTTCATGTGTAAGGTCACTTGGAATGTCTAGCTTTTGGTATGCTTTATATTCATCGTAGATTTTTTGTACGTATTTGTCTGAATTTGTATAAATGTAAGCATCTTCTGTTGAGAAATCGCAATTAATCTGTTTTTCTTCAATTAAATCTTTTACAAATTGAAGTGCTTCATTGTTTGCTTTATAGTAATTCTTTGCTTGTTCTTTTCCAATGTGTTGAATTAATTCATCATAGATAAGACCGTGTTGAGCGGTTAATTTAGCTGTTGTATGTCCCGTTGTACCATTTAGCAATTCATTGGCCTCTAATAAAGCCACATTTAACCCTTGTTTTGTAAGTAGATAAGCGGTTGTAATCCCTGTTATACCTCCACCGATAATGGCTACATCAACGGTTAAATCATTTTGAAGTGCATCAAATGAAGGTAATGGAAGGTTACTGCGCCAAAATGGTTCAGGAGATTGAGGCATGTTTGATTTTGTCATAAAAGTCCCTCCTTCTGTTCTATACTAGATAACTTTTCCAATTAGTGAGTTTCTATGTAAACAAGAGCTAAATTTAGCTTTTTTTTATCTTTTACTAGTGTCAATTTTCATCTATTTCAATATTTTATATAAATGAAGGGTTTTCATTACGCATATACATGAATGTAAACGCTCACAAAAAGGGTGGTGCCACATGTCTGAAGCGCTTACGGTGATCGTCACAATTTTAATGTTGATTTGTGGTAAGAGTTGTGAGGAAGATTCGCTCGAGAATGTTGTTCAAGAAAGTACTTTTGAATCATACATGTTCGGAGGAAAGATGTTTAAACTGTATGTTCCAAAACATTATGATGACCGCGAGTCGTACCCGCTTATGGTGATGTTACATGGGTGTACACAAAATGCAAACGACTTTGCAGCTGGAACGAAGATGAATGAATTAGCTGATACACAAAATTTTTTAGTTCTATATCCACAACAAACAGAAAAATCAAATATGAAGAAGTGCTGGAATTGGTTTTCACCATCTCATCAAAAGAGAGGAAAGGGAGAGCCTCGTATTATTGTTGGCATGGTGAATAAAGTGAAAGATATGTATAACATTAACGAAAGTCAAGTCTACGTTGCAGGATTATCTGCAGGAGGGGCGATGAGCGTCATTTTAGGAGCGACATACCCTGATGTATTTTCTGGTGTAGGTGTAGTTGCGGGACTTGAATATAAAGCAGCCACGAATGTATTAGGAGCATACGCGGCAATGGCAAGTGGTGGACCTAATCCAGTGAAACAAGGCAAGTTAGCATACAAGCAAATGGGGAAATATGCTAAAGTCGTTCCTGTTATTGTATTTCAAGGAACAGCTGATCGAACCGTCATTGAAAAGAATGCGAATCAAGTGGTGTCACAGTGGATTGTCACGAACGATTTTGCTCATAATGGAGAAAATAATAATTGGATTCGTGACATTGATATTCATATTGATGAAGAAACTGTACCTTTTGGTCGCAGATACACAAGTTACAAATACGCAGTAACAGAAGAAAAAGTCATAGTTGAAAAGCATATTATACACGGTATGGGTCATGCTTGGTCAGGTGGAGATGAATCAGGAACGTATACGGATCCTCAAGGCCCTAACGCCAGTCAGATGATGTGGGAGTTTTTTGTGAATCATTATTCCGTTTAGATAAAATTGAATGAAAAAACGTAAATGAAAGACGCTTGTGAAACGTAATTGGCAATACCTTTTGTTTATAGAGTCTAAGAAATGAAGAACAGATAAGCAAAGGGTATTGTCTATAACATGCTTTATTTCGCTCTTTTAATTCGTGCTCAAACTGAATCTTACATGATACTCATTAGCTGTTTAAACAGAAAAAAAGACCGCTTCAAAACGGTCTTTTTTTACGAAGAACTTTTGCAAATCATGGTTGTTTTTCAGCTTACCAGCCGCCACCAAAACAGCTACAACCAACAATGATTAATAGAATGAAAAGAACAACTAAAAATGCAAAACCTCCGTTATATCCACCAGTTCCGCAACCTGCGCCCATCCAAAACGCCTCCTTTTATTTTCTGTTACACATGAAAAGTATTTCTTATAGGTGATTTACTTTACGTTACATTACTATCATACGCACAAACGTAGAGGTTGTGATAAAAATGGGTAGTTGCGGAGTTTTCCATTTTTTTAAAGGAAAGATGCTCATTATCGCGAATGTGTATATAGTGCAATATAAGGAAGATTCTAAGAGCCAAAGAGAAAAAGAAGTTTGTAAGACAAAAGAAGGGGGAATAAAAAAGGGGTTATGATACATATAGATAATTTTGTCGGTAAATAACCATAATGTTATTTTGAAAAATCATTTAGTCATCGAAAAATAGGGTGAAAAAGCAATGTATCTCGCTTGACAGAAAATATTTACAACGGTAATATACTTTCGTATTATTTGTCGCAAATGAACGCTTAATCATTTTACGATGAACGGGGGAACCGACTACTTGGGGTGAACCTTTTGAAAAAGGCAGGGTTACTCTTATAATCCGAATCCGACAGCTAACTCCGTAAGCGTGTTAAGAGCTGACTTTTTATGTTGTAGATTTAAAAAGGCAAAAAAGGAGAATGAAAACGAATGAATATTGCTTTTCTCTTAATTCCAAAACATGAGGTCGTAACATTAAACATCAATTCAACATTACGACAAGCACTTGAGAAGATGGAATATCATCGTTATTCGTCTGTACCATTAGTAGATGATGATGGGAAATACGTTGGAATTTTAACAGAAGGAGATTTACTGTGGAAATTAAAAAGTTTAGGTGATTATCGTTTTCAAGATACTGAACAAATTCCACTTATACAAGTCGATCGCTATCAAGATTACCAGCCAATTTCTATCCATGACGAAATTGATAGCATTTTATCAAAAGCAATTGATCAAAACTTCGTACCAGTTGTAGATGATCAAGGCGTATTTATCGGGATTATAAGACGACGAGAAATTTTAGAGTTTTATGCCGATCGCCTGTTTATGAAACAAGATACCAATTAGAAATAAGAAAGCCACCCCTGTACATACGGGGTTGGCTTTCTTATTTCTATAAAAAATTATAGAATGTCTAATTCAACGATTAAAAGAAGTAATAACTGTAATAAGATTTGTAAGTTGACAACTAGACCAAGGTCAATCGTTGCGACTAATACATTATCAGAACCTTCAATATATGTTTTTTGATAATTATACTGTTTTGTTTTGACAACACCTAATAACTCTTGAGTGATGTGGTTTGCTGTATCGTCGTCATCGTCAAGTAAAGAAAGGCTAATAATAGCGGAGATCGCCGCTTGCAATGCAGCTTGTAAAGATAATGCAGCTTTTGCATCAATAGAAAGTACAGCAACATTAGTAGAATCTTTTACATAAATTTCTTCATGAGTATTTTGAACAACTTCAGAATAGCCTTTGTTTGATAGAGAAAAACTATCACCGTGTCTAGAACCTGATTGACTCCCTCTACCATTTCTTGTTCCAAACCAAAAATCATGTTGATTCAATTGAACTTCCTCCTTCATTTAGTAACTACATTATATGTATATGAAAAGAAGGTGAGGATGGTACAGGCTATTCTACTAATCTATTAAAATTGGCTTACACCTAGCTAATAGGAAAAAGAGTTCGAGAGAAGGGTGAATGACTGTTTGTGAAACTTTTAATGACATAAAGCTATGAATCTAGCTGTATGAATGAACTCAATAAAAGAGAAAAATGAGCAATGAGTATGTTAGACATGCTAGATGAAAAAGAAAGAGGCTGGAGCGAAATGGAACGAACTTGTTGTTGTAACTTAACGATTATAGAAACGGCATTGTTCGTTTTTGAAAAGAAATCATTTCGTTATGTCCCAACCTCATTGGCTATATATTACGTGAGGTGTCATGGTCCATTCATAGTTAAATAGGTTATTTTTTCGTGTTATTTTGTTGCTTCGCTGCATTTTGTTGTTTGTTTGCGTTTTTCACAATCGTTTCAACGTTTTGTTTTAAATCTCTTACCATTGATAGAATTTGTTGGCGTTCTGCATTAGATAGTTTCTTCACATTATTAGAAGATACTCCATGCTTTTTTAACGTACTATTTACTAAAAATTTCAAGCTGTCTTTTGAAAATTGTGGGTTGCTCATATACTCACTCCTTTTATTTCTTCACTCTCTTATACTATATTCATACTTGTGAGTGTTGCTTCATACGATTACCTATTTTAAGAGGAAAAGTAGTCAATAATAGAATGAGTAGAAAATAAGCACTCTTCATTATGCCGTTTTGCAGCAAGTAATAAAGAGTGCAGAGGATTTTACTACCATAAAACGTCTAATGCTTCACTCGTAAATAAATTCGTATCAATGTTGCATTGTTCGGCATCAATTCCGTATTGCCACCCTGCTACAAGTGCATCTTTTGGTGCTTCAGGTTGGTAATTTGGTGCGTTTTTTTCGGTTGTGATTCCCATATTAGGTGCTGCAGTCCATAAATAAGTACTGGATTTAAGTTCTTCATTTTGTTTTGAAGCTTCTTCAAATGCTGTTGTTAATTCCCTTTCTGCGTCAAAAATCCCGTAAATTCCAGGCTTGTAAGGAGAGGCTGTCATTGTCTCAAACCACCCAACAATAAAGTCAGCGTCAACAGGATAATTAGGTTCAATATCAGCGAAAATGGCGACTCCATCGGGTACACCGAGGTCAGTAGCAAGTTTGGTGGCTAGTTGAGCTTGTTCTTTACCTGATTCATATCCGCGAGCATCTTTAAATTGGTTATAAATAAGTAACACTTTTGCACCTGTTGATTGAATAAACGAGGCTTCGTCTTTTGTCACACCTTTTGAAACGTTATTTTTATCACCTAAATAGCGGCCCCACACAGCCGGATTTCCGAAGTTTTTACGTACGCATGAATTGAATTCTTCGGTTGTGTCACTTGCAGAATCAATTCCCCATACTAGTTCTAGTTGCTTTTGACTATCACGTTGCTTGTTTGGCTGATTTTCGTTTTCTTTATTGCCTTTTTGGATAGAAGTGTTTGTTTCGTTCGTCTTATCGGAAGCTTTTGTTTCATCTGTCTGGTTTGAAGATTCGCTTGATTGTGGTGGTGTTGTTTTCACATTGTTTGTGACTGAGTTTTCAATCGTGACGTTCACACTGACATCGATGTTGTTTGCAAGAGAGTTGGCGATGGTGTTACCTTCATCTACCTCAACGGAGTTTGTCACGTTGTTATTGATAGTGCCGTCGCCTTTATGATTAATCGTGTTTTGAACCTCGTTTTGAACGGATGACTCACTAGAAGGTGAAGCGTTCAGTTGGTGAGAGGAAGGTTGTTTCGTTCCTGTATCATACAAAAAGAAAACGGTAACCAGCGTTAATGTACATAAAAAAGCAGCAAACATCACGACATAAGACTTCTGTTCATTCATGTTCTCACACCCTTTTGTATTGATTCGTTGTCATAGTATGCAACGACCAATAAACGGTGCCCAATTAAGGAATGTGAAAGCGATAAACAAAAAATGAACCAGTTAACTGGTTCATTCCTATGATTCTTCTGTATGCTCTTCGGTTTTTCGTTTCTTTACTTCAACATATTTAATATGATGATCATCGATAATGAGTACTTTAAAGTAGTAGCCATCATGGCGAACGATATCTCCTTTGCCTACATCGAAATCCTTTGTTAAAATCCAGCCGGCAATCGTATCTACTTCTTCTTCATTAATATCTGTGCCAAGAAGTTCGTTCACTTCTGTAATTAGCATTTTCCCATCTAAAATGTAATGGCCGTCCTTGATTTTCTGAACATCTGGGATCTCATCTACATCGAACTCGTCTCGGATCTCACCGACAATTTCTTCTACAATATCTTCGACCGTAATTAAACCAGCGGTCCCTCCATATTCATCGAACAAAATTGCCATCTGTACACGTTCGGTTTGCATCTTTACAAGGAGATCGTGAATGGGAATGGTTTCAATTACTTTCATAATGGGCTTAATATACGACTCGAGTGTTTCAGTTCCATCTTTTTCATTAAAAACAAGATCATTATAAATTTCCTTAATGTTAATTAACCCAACAATGCGGTCTTTGTCACTGTCTTCTATAACAGGATACCGTGTATATTTTTCGATGCCAGCCACTTTTAAGAACACTTCAACAATGTCAGCTTTAGATGCTGCGACAATTTCTGTTCGTGGTACCATTACTTCTTTTGCGAGGCGATTATCAAATTCAAATATTTTGTTTACGTATTTATATTCAGATTGATTGATTTCTCCACGCTTTAAGCTCTCAGATAACAAAATGCGTAATTCTTCTTCGCTGTGAGCAACTTCATGCTCAGATGCAGCGTTGACTCCAAACATTCTCGTAATAACACGGGCTGAACCATTTAACGCCCAGATAAAGGGAAACATGATCTTGTAGAACCAGATAATGGGGCGAGCGAATAAAAGAGAGACACGTTCCGCCATTTGAATTGCAAATGTTTTTGGAGCAAGTTCTCCAATCACGACATGCAAAAAAGTAATGACTGCAAATGCAATGGCAAATGATAAAATCTTTGAAACGGAAGGGTTTAGTTCTAAGCTATGAAACAATGGGTGAAGAAGTCGTTCGAGTGTTGGCTCACCTAACCATCCAAGACCTAAGGCTGTAATGGTGATACCGAGCTGACATGCAGAAAGGTATTCATCTAAGTTTGATACCACATGCTTAACTGCAAGGGCGTTTTTATTTCCTTCTTCGATTAATTGGTTAATACGCGATGTACGAATCTTTACGATGGCAAATTCAGTAGCAACAAAAAAAGCCGTTAATGCAATCAAAAGAGCAACAAGAACCAAATTCAACGCTACCATGTTTTCACCTCAATTCATGTAGTTTAGATAATATGTATAAGTACAGTCTTGTCCAAATTGAAAAGGAACATGTACATATTTTGTAGGTTCGTCATCTTAAAAGAAAATCCACACATATATTCAAAAAAATATTTGAATAAAAGAGAGCAAGTGTAACGTGTTTAACTTTATGTAAAGGAGGCGAGAAACTCCCATCTTCAAGAAATGTGAAAGGTGGGGCGAATGAGTAAGAAGGATAGTTCTAGAGGAAGGAGTGAAAAAGGAGAAGTCATGATTTTTCTTGTTTATAAAGAGCAAGTAGCTAGTACTGATGATAAAAATTATAACAGTCAAACATACAAATAAGCTGCTCTCTTTTGTTTATAGAGACGCAGCTTATTTGTTTATTCGTTCTTTTAGAGGAATCGTAAATCTGGACATAATGGCAAACTCGCTTAAAGCTTAGATAGGTGTAATATGTTTGTTTCTGTTTCATTCATACAACATTCATCTTGCACCAACTACGTTTGCTTAACACCTCCTTTTAACAAGTATGCTTTTGTATGTCACTTCCTTTCTTATAAGTTGTATACATTATATATCATAAATAAATTAAATAGTATGAATATTTTGAACTATAAGGATAGATATTGTCGAAAGAACAGGTGTTTTAGATGAGAAACTCATTATATATTCACAAAAATAGGTGAGTTTTACATTTGTTTGATACATAACTGTTACAAAAAATAAGTGAATTGAACTAAACAAAAGAAGGGTGATTGATAAGTAAGAAGAGTGAAGAAAAGTAAGTTTATATGCAACATCCCATGCCTATCTATTTTTTTGTGTGTGGATGTGATGGGCATGGGATGTTTAGGACAGAATCGAGCGAAGAAGTTCTTCTCTTTATTGTTCGGTCTCTCTCTTTTTAATGTGTTTGGTTCGAAGGCATTTGCGGTTGTGCTTGACTTGGTACAAAACTTGTTGTCATCTGTTGCATATCTTGTTGTGCTAATTGTGGCACTTGATAATAATGACGTTTGTTTTGGAACAAGGCGATGTCATAAGCCATCTCTACCCAATTTGGTACGGTATCAGCAAACATTCGACGAATGATTGGGTTTGTTACTTCTAAAGATGTCATCGTCAAAAGGGATGCGTGAGCTTTTATTAACCCTAACATATGCCCTGAAACACCAGTGTCTTTCATGTCATTAATCGACTGATTTGGTTTTTTCGGTTGAGACGGTTTCAATCCGTAGACAAAATCATGACTTTGGGACATGTTGTACGTTTGTGTTGGATGGGGTGGCTTTTGTCCGGATGAAAAACATTGAGTCAGCATATTGTACTCATCTAAAATAAATGAATATTGATGATCAAGAATTGAAAGTAACTCAGCGTCCTGTACATATTGTCGAAATAACATAAATTGATCAAGGACATTAATGTAGCCTGCTAATGTTTCATGTACATCAAACATTTCGTGACCACCGTGGTTCATTTGCTGTGGAACTTGACCTATGTGCATGTTTTCATGAGTTTGGCTATTCATATTCATTCATAATCCTCCTAAAAAAGTAATACGACACCTGATTATTTTAAGTTAGAGAGTTAAAATCATGCCTGGTAATGAAAAACGATTTAATTAATATATGTGCTAAATAATCATTAAGATCACACTTTAAGCATCTAAGTAGATTTTTACAGAAATTTTCTTTTAGAGAGTCGTAACAGTACAAGAAGAAGTTTGTTCTTTTGTGGATAGGATAAATATAAACTAATAAAAACAAAAGGAGATGGATAACATGACACTTGATTCAATGTATATCAATGGAGAGTGGATCAAAACAAACGATACGATTACCGTTACAAATCCAGCAACAAGCGAAGTTCTTACGACAGTTCCTAAAGGAGGAAAGAGAGAAGCAACTTTGGCTGTAAATGCGGCACACGAAGCGTTTCAAACATGGGCAAAAAAAACAGCTGAAGAAAGAAGTGCGTTATTAATGAATTGGTACAAAAAGATTGATGAACAAAAAGAAGAGCTGGCCGTTTTGATGACCAAAGAGCAAGGGAAGCCAAAAAAAGAAGCGCTTGGTGAAATTACGTATGCAAATCAGTTTGTTTCATGGTATGCGGAGGAAGGAAAGCGGGTATATGGGCAAACCGTTCCTGCTTCTGCTCCAAATAAACGCATTTTTGTACATAAACAACCAGTAGGAGTCATTGCGGCTATCACACCTTGGAACTTTCCAGCAGCGATGATTACAAGAAAAGTTGCACCTGCTCTAGCGGCAGGGTGTACGGCAGTGGTAAAACCAGCCTCACAAACACCCTTAACAGCACTTAAGCTAGCAGAGTTAGCTCATGAAGCAGGCATTCCTAAAGGAGTATTGAATGTTGTGACAGGGAGTGCAAGCGAAATTAGTGAAGCGTGGATGAAAGACGAACGTGTTCGTAAAGTATCGTTTACAGGTTCAACAGAAGTTGGAAAGATGTTAATGAAGAGTGCTGCCGATACCGTCAAAAAGTTGTCCCTCGAGCTAGGCGGTCATGCTCCATTTATTGTAACGAAGCATGCAGATATAAAAAAAGCAGTAGAAGGAGTAGTCGGATCGAAGTTTCGAAATGCAGGGCAAACGTGCATTTGTACAAATCGTGTGTACGTTCATGAAGAAGTGGCGGAAGTGTTTACAAGTGAATTCACAAAAGCGGTTCAACAATTAAAGGTGGGGAATGGTTTGGAAGAAGGAATTGATATTGGGCCGTTAATTGATGAGGGTGCAGTGGAAAAAGTAAAAGAACATATACAAGATGCACTTGATAAAGGAGGTCAACTTCTTACAGGCGGGAAAGAGATTGATGAGCAAAGTGGAAACTTTATGGAACCAACCGTCATTTCAAATGTAACAGACGAGATGGAATGTATGATTGAAGAAACATTTGGCCCTCTTGCACCGATTACAACGTATCAAACAGAAGAAGAAGTCATTAAACGAGCCAACAACTCACCGTACGGTTTAGCAGCATATGTGTTTACTGAACAGATTAAGGAAGCCATTTCGATATCAGAACAACTTGAATATGGAATTGTCGGTGTAAACGATGGTGCTCCCTCGACGGCACAAGCTCCGTTTGGTGGGTTTAAAGAAAGTGGATTAGGTCGTGAAGGTGGTCATTGGGGAATCGATGAGTATTTGGAAGTGAAATACATTTCATTGTCTCTATAAATTTTGAGTAGGGCATGCCAACGTTTCATACTACTATAGGTAAATCTTTTGAGAGAAGGTGAAGGTGCGAGATATACGTTTTAGGAGCACGCTCTTTTTTTGAAATGCAACGATAAGATAGAAGCTCAAAAAAGATATGAATAGTCTTTTTTGGGCTTTTTTAGTTCTTCTTTCTTATTCTCTTTCTTAATGAGCATTAAAAATAGTATGTAAAATAACGATTCTCTTCTTTATTGTGAAAATAATAGGACGATTGTTTCCTTTTTTAAAAAGAAGAAGGAGTTTTCGTTTTTTATCTCTAATTTTATCATGTGAAGCGCTTACATAATAGTGGAGGAGATGACCGTATGAAGAAAAAAGGAACAAAAACATGGTTCGTTTCAATTGTTTTTTTATTACTAGCAGTGCTAACGGTTGCACCAGGTGATAAAGCGGAGGCAGCTAAACAAAACGGTACGATGATGCAGTACTTTGAATGGTATTTACCTAATGATGGACAACACTGGAACCGTTTGCGCACTGACGCAACGTATTTAAAAAGTATCGGTGTTTCTGCGGTGTGGACGCCACCTGCTTATAAAGGCACAAGTCAAAATGATGTAGGATACGGAGCGTATGATTTGTATGATCTGGGTGAGTTTAATCAAAAAGGAACGGTACGCACAAAGTATGGAACAAAGGCTGAACTTAAGTCAGCAGTTAGTACACTCAAAGCAAACGGCATTCAAGTATATGGAGATGTCGTCATGAATCATAAAGGGGGAGCCGATTATACAGAAAATGTAACAGCAGTCGAAGTAAACCCTTCTAACCGAAACCAGGAAACATCAGGAGACTACATGATTCAAGCTTGGACAGGCTTTAACTTTCCTGGACGTGGGAATACACATAGTTCGTTTAAATGGAAGTGGTATCATTTTGATGGAACAGACTGGGATCAGTCTCGGAATGCCAGTCGTATTTTTAAGTTTCGCGGAACAGGAAAAGCATGGGATTGGGAAGTTTCCACTGAAAACGGTAACTACGATTACTTAATGTATGCGGATGTTGATTTTGAACATCCAGACGTTGCGAATGAAATGAAAAACTGGGGCGTATGGTATGCAAATGAAGTTGGCTTAGATGGATTTCGTTTAGATGCGGTAAAGCATATTAAACACAATTATTTAGGAGATTGGGTCAATCACGTTCGTACTCGAACAGGAAAAGAAATGTTTACGGTTGCTGAATATTGGCAAAATGATGTGAATGCGATTAACAACTATTTAGCTAAAGTGAATTATAATCATTCTGTCTTTGATGCACCGCTTCATTACAATTTTCATTATGCGTCTCAATCAGGTGGAAACTATGATATGAGAAACTTATTAAATGGCACTGTCGTAGCTACGCATCCAACGAAAGCTGTGACATTAGTTGAAAATCATGATTCACAGCCAGGTCAGTCTTTAGAATCCGTTGTACAGTCTTGGTTTAAACCACTTGCTTATGCATTTATTTTAACGAGAGCACAAGGCTACCCGAGTGTATTTTACGGTGATATGTATGGAACAAATGGAAACAGTTCCTATGAGATTCCTGCATTAAAAACAAAGTTAGAGCCGTTATTAAAAGCACGTAAAGATTATGCATACGGTACTCAACACAACTACATGGATCACTGGGATGTTATTGGTTGGACTCGTGAAGGAGACGGGACAAAAGCAAAATCTGGGTTAGCAACTCTCATTACGGATGGACCAGGTGGATCAAAGTGGATGTATGTAGGAAAACAAAATGCTGGTGAGGTATGGGGTGACTTGACAGGTAACAGAGGAGATAAAGTAACGATTAATGCAGACGGATGGGGGCAATTCTATGTGAATGGAGGATCTGTCTCTGTGTATGTTCAACAATAAATATAAATGAAAAAGAAAGTAGTGAAGAGCTACTTTCTTTTTTTGCTTACTAAAAGAAAAAGGATTTTTGCGAAAGAGGTCGAATAAACAAGATAACCAATTTATTGAAGATAGGGGTAACGATTATGAATGAGTTGCTATCACAATCGAGCGAGCTAAAGCGCGAAGCAACGGAATTATTAGACGATTATCATTTACTTTCTATTTTAAAAAAATACGGCAATCCTTTAATTATTGGGAGTTATGATTTAGATGTGATGACTTGGCGAGATATCGATGTTTATATCGGTAATGATGTTATGTTTGAGGATGCGTTTTTTCGGTTAGGCAGAGAGCTGACGATGCGCTTTGAGCCGAAAAAAATGATTTATCGTAATGAACGCATTGCTAAAACTCCTCACTTACCGAACGGTTTATATTGGGGAATGTATGCAGATAGTTTAGAAAAAGAGTGGAAGTTTGATATATGGCTAGTATCCACAGAGTTGGTCAGGCAGCAATTAAAGAAACAGCAACAATTAAAATCAATGCTAACCGATGAAAAGCGAAACTTAATTTTATCTTTAAAACAACAAAATGGCTATCGACGTTATTATACAAGTGAAGATGTGTATAAAGGCGTCATTGAACATAATGTTCGTGATGCAGGTGCTTTTTTCATTTGGTTACAGCAGCAAAAGAATGGACAAGTGAAACGATAGAAGTGATGAATACAAAGTCTCTAGCTCTTTACTTAAGTTATGGATCAGGTTATGTCGAATGGAACGTTTTTGTTTCCTATGACATAGCTTTTTTCATGAACGGACAAGTATCTTGTCGTGATCTTTATCATATTGGGACAAAAATGAGCACTTGTCCTAGGACAAACGCCCTTTCATGAACATATCTTTGACATACTTTATAAGTATACCACGTAAGGAGGAATTCACTTGTATTATCCACAAAAACCAAATTGTCAATATCCATCAAAAAAGAAATATTATGATCGACCTACTACTGAAACAACAGAAGGGTCAAACTCGGTTCATATCGAAAACATTGGAAACTCTCACGTTCATGTTCATATCGACTCTAATGCAGAATCAGCTCAAAAGCAAGAGGCAGATCAAGATCAACAAACTCGTAATCGTCAAGATGGTGAGCAAAACCAACAAGGTGAACAACGTCAGCAAACGCAACAGCGTCAAAGAGGTCAAAGTGCTAGAGCAAATTCAGACTCTAACTCCGATTCGAACGCTGTAAGTAGAAATCGCAATACGATTAATAGCACAAATGAAAACGACAACGACAATAACAACGATAACACAAATGACAATGATAATCGTAATGTATTTAGACCGAGACGCTTTTAATAGATAAATAATTTGGTATGCCCTATTTTATACTTACACAAGGAGGAGAACATCTTGCACAATCATTCAAAGGTTGTTAATAGTGGGAATTCAGATGTAGATGTATCAGTCACCATCGATACGAGTGCGCTTGCTTACGCGATCAGTTGCTATCTTCACGCAAAGCAAGTACTCGATGATGAGGAATTTGTCCAAATGACCACAAATTTAAATCGACTATTAGGAAAAACACAAGATGCCCTTCCAGACTTAGTCGCAAATAAAAAAAGTTCTAACATGATTCTTACGCCAAATGACATACAGACAGTTAAAAAATTCCATAAATAAAGAGTCTAAGACAAGAGGATTAAAAAACTAATCTAATATGTCTCAAGCCGTAACATCCCTTGCCGAAAAAAATTCAGTAAAATGAAGTGCACCCCAAATGTTAGACACCAATTCTAACATTTGGGGTGCTTTCTTATGGAGAGATAGGCAAGGGATGGCTTACTTGCCATCTCGATTGTCCGACTGTTCGAGTGCGAGTTGCAGTAAATGAAAAATAGCTTGTGTACGAGTACCAAAACCCTTTCGCTCGTTGTATATGTCGACTCTATCTAAAAAAATCTTAAGACAACCGATTGTGTTTCCATATCTTCACCTCTAAATGAAATGGAATATCTATCTAATATGGTATAAGATGTATATCTCAACACGCGAGGAGGTGAAAGTCATGTTAGTCAATAAAGCCTATAAGTTTCGGATTTATCCTAA
>NZ_KZ821210.1 GCF_003184905.1 Bacillus sp. CGMCC 1.16541 | reverse complement strand
TGCTAATTCCTGTCGTCTGGAGAGAACACGCTGTGCTTTCGCTAATGTTTCTTCCAGTTTGCGAAACCATTTAGGATTACTAAATACTTCACCTGTTGAAAGAATCGCAACATCTTTTAGACCAACATCCACACCAACAGACGAGCCTGTTTTAGGAAGTTCTTGAACTTCTGTTTCAACAAGAATGGATACAAAATACTTCCCACTTGGATGTCGTCTGATTGTCGCACTAAGAATACGCCCTTCTACTTCACGACTTTTCGCAAACTTAACGAGTCCCAGTTTAGGTAACTTGATTTTGTTGTCTACAATGGCAATATTGCCATTCGTATGCTTGGTTGTGTAGGATTGCACGTGATTCTTTTTACACTTGAAACGTGGTGCTTTGTTCTGCTTTTTAAAGAATCGTANTCGGCAAGGTTTTTTAGTGAGGATTGGATCGCAATGCTGTCTACTTCTTTTAACCAAACGAATTCTTTCTTTAGTTGTGTTAATTGAGACGAACAAGCGTTATAAGTTAACCCTTTCCCCGTTTCTTTGTAAGCATCGTTCCATTTCGCCAAAAAGTGATTGAAAACAAAGCGAGAACAACCGATTGTTTTAGCGATTAAGATTTCTTGTTCCTTATTAGGATAAATCCGAAACTTATAGGCTTTATTGACTAACATGACTTTCACCTCCTCGTGCGTTGAGATATACATATTATACCATATTAGATAGATATTCCATTTCATTTAGAGGTGAAGATATGGAAACACAATCCGTTGTCTTAAGATTTCCCAAGACTTTTTTAGATAGAGTCGACATATACAACGAGCGAAAGGGTTTTGGTACTCGTACACAAGCTATTTTTCATTTACTGCAACTCGCACTCGAACAGTTGGACAATCGAGATGGCAAGTAAGCCATCCCTTGTCCGAAGGCGATTCATCCCCCACCTACTCATTGGGCTTGGCCTTTCTCATTCCTTGAGGTGGGGGTCTTCTCGACTGAAATGATAAAAAAGGGGCAAAGTGTTCATAATACGCTTTTGCTTCTTGCACATTCACATGGTAATTTCGACTTGAACGCTTGCGGCGTTTTTTATGATTTGCCTCTAACTTTGAATGTAGATGAAGACGCCCTTGTAAATTTCCTAGTTCCCGATATGTTCCCACTCCTTGAATAACTTGCACTTCAATTTGCTGCACACTTTTCACTCCGTTACGTTTTTCTATAGTGTGCACGAAGCGTTTTTACTTTTGCAACTTTAAACATACCCTCTTTTCACTTTGAATAAAGTAGTAACATTGCGAGGTGATAAAAATGAATCATAAAATACAAGCTGAAATTAATAAACGAGTAGAGACGTTGCGAGCTCACCAACATCAAGATGGCTCGTGGCGATATATGTTTGAAGGAAGTGTTATGACCGATGCTTTTATGATTATGACCTTACGTACATTAGAAGTAAAAAACGAACAGCTCATTCAACGACTTGTGAACCGCCTTTTACACTTACAAACGTCAGATGGGGTATGGAAGTTGCACGAAGATGAAAAGCGAGGAAACTTATCAACCACCGTTCAAGCTTATACAGCACTTTTATTTTCTGGCCATTTCAAAAGAGAAGATCGACTATTACGCAAAGCTGAACGATTTATCCTTCATCATGGAGGATTGGAAAAAACACACTTTATGACAAAATGGATGCTTGCCGTTCATGGATTATATCCGTGGCCTCGTTGCTTCTATGTCCCACTCTCTCTTTTATTATTACCGACTTATTCACCGCTTAATTTTTACGAATTAAGCGCCTATGCTCGTATTCATTTCGCTCCGATGATGATTGCTGCAAATAAAAAATTAAATGTTCAATCCACATGGACACCTGATATTCGCTATTTAATCCGATCTACAAACCGCGACCTTCATGATACGTGGTATGACGAATATCGTTCTGTTTCTTCTTTTTTTACAACTGAATTAAAACGATTAGCCTCGCTACCGTCATATATCCAACGTCTCGGCTACCAAGCTGCAGAGCGCTATATGCTAGACCGTATTGAGAAAGATGGAACATTGAACAGCTATGCAAGTGCAACATTTTTTATGATTTATGCACTGCTTGCATTAAAGTATAAGAAAGATAGTCCACTAATTCAGTCTGCGCTATTCGGTCTTACGAATTTGGTGACAAACGCAAATGGCTTTGATCACCTTGAAAATTCAACATCAACAGTGTGGGATACAGCACTTTTAAGCTATGCGCTACAAGAGGCAGGTGTTTCAAGTACTGATAAAATGATTGAACGCTCTCTACATTATTTGCTTTCAAAACAACATACTAAACAAGGAGATTGGGTGATTCATAATCCAGGCGCTTTGCCCGGTGGATGGGGCTTTTCTCATATTAATACAATCAATCCTGACTTAGATGATACATCTGCTGCATTACGTGCTCTTTCAAGAAAGGCGATACGTGATGAAACAGTGCGAATGGCTTGGCAACGTGGAACATCATGGTTGTTATCGATGCAAAATAAAGACGGTGGCTTTGCGGCATTCGAAAAGAATACAAATCATCCACTTTTCACATATATTCCACTCGAAAATGCAGAGGACGCGGCCACAGACCCTTCTACACCAGATTTAACAGGAAGAGTACTTGAATACCTTGGTACGTATGCTGGGATGAATCAACACCATCCATCGATTCAATCTGCAATGAATTGGCTGTTATCTCAACAACATCGAGATGGAAGTTGGTACGGAAGGTGGGGAGTTTGCTATATTTACGGAACGTGGGCTGCTGTCACTGGCCTGCGAGCAGTTGGTGTCGAACGTTCTCATTCTCAAATAGCCAAAGCCATTCAATGGTTAAAAAGTATTCAACATGAAGATGGTGGTTGGGGAGAGTCATGTGAGAGTGCCGTGTTGAAAACTTATAAGCCACTTTCGTTTAGCACACCTTCTCAAACAGCATGGGCTTTAGATGCACTCATTTCAGTTTGTTCAATAAACGATAAAGCCATTACAAAAGGGATGCAATTTTTATTAGAGGCAAATGAGCTCCCTCATCACCAACGTCACTATCCAACAGGAATTGGATTGCCTGGTCAATTTTATATTAACTATCACAGTTACAATGAGATTTTCCCATTGCTTACATTTGGTCATTATTTGCAAAGATCCACTAAAAATTAGACTATCACTCTAAGATCTGTGCCACTTGGTTTACAGATAAAGAATAGGTAAAGCTGAGTTAAACGATGTACTCTGTTTACTTCGATTAACTCAGTTTCTTATGATGGCTTGTTCCACTTTACAAAGTCGTACATATATTAATAGTAGACCTTGTCAGTTTATCTGTGCAAGGAAAAATAGTTGGAGTGAACGATATGAGTATTCCTCGTTTTAATAAGTCGAGAATAGATGAATCTTCCTCACCTTATTCATACAACCCTATTATCCCACCTTGCTTTTCATCCTCTCATTGTCACTACTCTGCACCATCATGTTTTAATCACTGTTCTTGTCATCACCATTGCACCTGTCATTCTTCTTGTTGTGGTCACTTGTATAAATGCCTTGGAAAGCAAACTTGTATTGTACTAAAAAATGGTCGTACCTTCCTTTTCTTTCTCGTTTGTATTCGAAATAATGTTGCTTACGGCTATCGATGGGATTCATGCAATTGTGACTGGGTGGACGATTCATTTCGTTGTTCAGAACTTGTTACTTTTTCATGCAAAACATGTAATTAAAGTAAGGAAGAGACTGGAACATAAGTGTTTTAGAGGGTAAGATACCCGAACTATTTTGAGTTATAAACTCTTTATAGTTCGGGTATTTTTTAGTTTAGAAAAACAGGTTTAAAAGAATAGTGGAACGGAGCGTAAGACACTCGACTCCTGCGGAAAACGAGTAGCTGGAGCGAGGAACGAACTTGTTCTTATAACCTAACAATAATAGAAACGTCATTGTTCGTTTTTGAGAAGGAATCATCTCGTTATGTCCCACTCTCTTTTGCATTAATGAATCGTTAAACACCCTCGCTTCGTTTGGATGTACTCTTCTTTTAAGATCGAGTACATGCATAAGTCGCGATGTTGTCCCTTTATATACATACCTTTTCGAATGAGCCCTTCATAAGCCATTCCGACTTTTTCTAACACACGTTTTGATTGTTCATTTTCTTTGAAACAACGGGCTGAAATTCGAATGAGTTCCATTTCATTAAAACCGAGATCTAATAGCGCTTGCAGTGCTTCTGGTACAAACCCACGACCCCAATACTGCTTCGAAAGTGCATAGCCAACCTCTGCGACGCCGTGTGTTTTATTCCATGAAACAAAATCAATGGTTCCAATCATCTTACCTTCTTCTTTTAGTTCAATCGCCCACGGTGCCATTTGTTTTTTCTCATATTGGCCGAGCGCATACTGTACAAATTTTTCACTTTCTTCAATCGTCTGATGTTCATGCCATGTGACATATTGTACAACAGAGCTATCTGATCCATATGAAAAAATATCTTTTGCATCTTCTAGTCTTAATTTACGCATTCGAAGTCGTTTCGTTTCTAAAATTGGAAATTCACTATACATCTTCACCACAAGTCCCCCTTTGACTCTTCTCTTTTCTTTCATTATACTAATTTTTCTGAAAATTTAACACATAAAAAGAGAGCAACATCATTGCTACTCCCTTTTCTTCCCTAAATACTTTTTTGCAACAATTTACGAAGAAGCGGAAACAATACATCTGGAAGTTCCTCAATGTTTGGGACAAGAATACTGAACTTACCATAGATATTTTGAATCGTTTTTTGCTGTGCTTCTTCAATTTCACCGTTTGATAAAAAGACATTGATGACTTCAATATGATGCTTGCGTGCTTCTAACACCGCTTCGTGCGTATCAACAATTCCATTTTGCTCATAACCCATTGCAGCAGGTTCTCCGTCTGAGAATACAAGTAAAAATTTCTGTTTTTCACTCCGCTTTAACAATCGACGAGTCATATGGCGAATCGCAAAGCCATCACGATTATCTTCTTCTGGTTCTAGCTGCATAATTTCAGCACCGCTTTTTCGTCGTAATGAAGATTGAAAATCGATCACGGTATTTAAATAGTTAGGCTGACTTGTCTCTGTCGCATCATTCGTATCTTCCCAAAAGCCCACAATTTGATGAGGCACCATAACTGATTTCAGCGCTTCGTGAAACAGCGTAATTCCTAGCTTTGTTTCATCCATTTTGTCATACATAGAAGCGGAACAGTCTACAAGAAGTGAAAACACCGCATCAATTTGAGGAGATTCTTGATCTTTTTTATAAAACATCCGCGGATTGTCATCTGTCCAAAGCTTTAAAAGCTTTTTACTCAATCTTCCCATGTGAAGTTCATTACGCGGAAGGTTTTTCTTATGTTCTAGCGTTTTTTGAATCATTTGCTTTAATTTCTTTTGATAAGAAGCAATTAGTTTTTTATTTTCATCATAAGCTCGTTGCTCATTGACCGTTGGTATACGTGCTTCTTTAAAAATAGGATAAGCAAACTTATTTTCTTTCCCGTACTCGTTCTCTTCTCCACCTTCATGTAAGTTTTGCTTGTTTTCCATCGCTTCCATTTGCGAATAGTCGTTACGAGAGGTCTTTTGCGCTGACCCTTGTACAATACCTAGCGCCTGATCACCGTCATCTCCTTCACGCACTCCTTCACCAAGCAAATCTGTTTTGGACCCTTGCTCCATGTCAAACTGCAAAAAACTTTGTGTCGGTTTACTCGTCTCGCGATGCCACATTTCCATTTTTTCTTCGTGAAAATCTTCTTCGCCATCTTTTTCGTGTTTTAAAATATCGTCATTGCTTAATTTAGACTTACGCTTTAACTCATCAAAAGTTAAACCATCGTCTAATTCTTCATAATCTAACTCAGGAAGTAAGAAGTACGTATTTAACATATCGCGCTCTAAAATGTCTTCAAATACATCTACAAGATCTAAACAAATTTTTGAAATATCTTTCGTTGTTTTCGCTTCATATACTTTCATGAGCTCGTCACGTACAAATGGCATTGCGAGGTCAATAGACTCATTGATGAAAGGTATTTCCTCAAACGGATTCTCTGATGTTAACAGCAAATACATTCCGTTAAACAACGCATCGGTTTGTACACTTTTTGTCATATTTGTATTTAATTGTGTAGAAAAGTATTTACGGTACAAATCACGACGTGTTGCAAACACTTTTTTTGTACCCGGACGTTCTCTTTTACACAGTTCCTCTAAACGAATATCTTCAAATAACATAAATAACTGCTTTGCTAAGCTAGAAACAGAAGTTTTTCGAATTTGTTTAATGTAACGATCAACATCTTTAAAGTTACAATGTTTATAGCTTCCAATGCTTCTTAAAAATAAGTCACTTTTTAAGCCATGAATCATATCTTGTCGTGGTCGATTATCCCAAAAGTGACTCAAATAAATAATTTGATTTAACGGGTCGTAATAAGAAGATACACGATACTCGACTTTCACATCATCATTTTTCGTCAATGTTGTGGTTAAGTCCGCTAGTTCCATATATAAAAAAGAATCAATGTTTTTATCGTTAAATTTAATAAACCTCATGGTTCAAAACCCCTCACTCAAACAGCGTTTCCGCAATGTTTTGAATGGCTGCTTTTTCCCTTTCATCTTCTAACTTTTCAATAATGCCACGCTGAATGGCACGGATAGGTGGTAAGTAAAGGGCTAAATCACACGTATCGATGAGCGCACGAATGGACGCTGCCTCCTCTGAAACATGACCACTACGGACTTGTGTAATCAAATCTGATGATAATGTCACAAATTTATCTAATAACTTTTCATCTTTCAATGCCGACTGTGAGACTAACACTTGTTTCAAACTACTACCTTGGATGTAAGGAACATCAATAACAACAAAGCGATTTTTTAATGCTTCATTTAATGGTACCGTTCCAACATATCCTTCGTTAATCGCGGCTATAACACCAAACGTTTCTTTTCCTTTGATTACTTCACCTGTAAATGGATTTGTAATCATTTTACGATAATCAAGTACGCCATTTAAAATCGGTAATGTTTCAGGTTTGGCCATATTAATTTCATCAATGTAAAGAAGATGACCTTTTTTCATTGCTTGAACGACAGGACCTTCTATAAATTCGATGCTCGTTTTTCCTTCACGCTCTGAAATGGTTTTAAAGCCTAATAGTGCTTCTGCGTCTAAATCCACTGAGCAGTTTACACTGTGCATTGGCTGAGAGAAAATACTTGAGAGTGTTTCAGCAAGCTTTGTTTTCCCAGATCCAGTAGGCCCTTTTAGTAAGACATTTTTCCCTAATGATAAGGCAATGATTGCATCTACTAAAATGGCTTCTTCAGATGGCGTATAGCCACTCTGACCAATTAAGTACGCATCCTCTTTTGAAAAAGATTCTTTTCTATTTGTAAGCAATGTTTGAATTTCTTTTGGTAACGACAATGATTGAAGATCAAATGACATAAACAAAACCCTTTCTACTTTTACTACTTGCTTTATTGTACAAGAAAGTATAATTATTCACAAAAACAAATAACAAAAGTGCCGCACACTTAACGTTCGGCACTCTTACGTGATGTTGATTGTGTTGCTTTTCAACGTTTATTTCACGATTTTATAATTACGGTGGTTAATCACTGTTTTTCTCGGCTCTCCCGTTTCTTCGCTCTTTCCAACATCAACAATCACAGAGTTTTCACGAACAATAATAACGGTTCCTTTTTTCCCTTTTAATTCACCTGTTTTTAATTGAATCGTGTCACCTTCTTTTACTTTTGTTGCGTTAGGCGCTTCTTTTCCTGTGACTGGCTTATTCGTTTCGTTTTCCATTTATTTAAACCCCCTGCAAATTATTGTTGTCTTTATTGTCCCAAAGTTTGGTGCTTTTAAACAAGTGATACGCTCAACTTTTACAAGTATCACTTACATAATTAGCACCTATGATGGCTCATCACAAAGCAATTTCCCTTAAAAGCCACTTCCAATTATGTACCTTTTTATTTAGAACATATTTTTAATAGACACTATTATACACAAAAAACCGTTATCCTCATAGAAGATAACGGCATATTTTTCATAAAAATGAAAGTCCAAATACAACTCCAATTGACCCAAGTAAAACGAGAAAGATGTTTAAGCGCAACGAAGATAAAACGATAGCAACAATTGCACCAAGAAAACCAATATGAGGACGATCAGGATAAACTGTTAGTACTCCTGGAAAAATAAGAGCGCCAAGTGCTGCATATGGGATTGCTGACAACCATTTATCTAGCCAAGGTGGCATCGTTAACTTATCGACAATGAGTACAGGTATGATACGCGGGAGCAACGTGGCAATACTCATTCCAACAATTAATACCCACATCATTTCTCTTCACCTCTCATTAAGAAAATCCCACTAAAACCACCTAGAAGGGTAGCAAAAACGATGGCCCATCCACTACTCATGAATTGACTAAATCCATAATTAAAAATCATACTAATGAGTGCGATAACCCCAAGGCGCCACTCTTTTTTCACAGAAGGAACAAGTAGTGCAATAAACATCACATATAAAGCGATTGTCATACTTTGACTAAGAGCATGAGGGATAAATCCTCCAACAAGGCCACCTAAAAATGAACCAAATACCCATGTAAAATAAGAAGCACTAATTAAACCAAGATAGAAATAATGACTTTTTTCTTCTTTCACTTTATCAATGTTCATAGATGACAACGCAAACGTTTCATCCGTTAATCCAGCAGACATCAAAACTTTAAATCGCAGCGGAATGACTTTTAAAGCATTCATTACTGATAAGCTCATAATAAAATGCCGGAAATTTAAAATGAACGTTGCGACAATAATTTCAACCACACCAATGCCACCTGCTATCATATTTGCTGCCATAAATTGACTTGCGCCAGCAAAAACAAATACACTCATCGCTGTTAACTCATACAATGATAATTCGGCTTGTTTTGCCAATAAACCAAATGTAATACCAATTGGCAAATAACCGATCATAATCGGTGTTGCAGCCGTGACTCCTTTTATAAATGGATGAGGAGATTGTATGTCTAAAGTTGCTCTTTCTCGACTAGGTTCCATCACCATTCTCCTTTTCTATCTCTATATACACGTTCTCTTCTTTCACTCATCTCGATTATCTTTCAGAATGATACGTTTCTTGAATAACCTCTTCTACCTTCTCATAAGGTTCATCTTTCAAATTAAACAACTCATTAATTGCATGATCCCGCAACTGATAAAGATTGGAGATGTAATCTCGGTTTAAGTTCACCATTTGTAAATAAGTGGACAGAGATATCTTATTTTGTTGTTCTAATACTTCAAATGCTTTTCTTGTTACTAGAAGTTGCTCTTGTAACATATCATGCCATTCAAGGCGCCAATCTAAAATATAATTGCTACGCTCTGAATATTCGTTGTTTACAATTTGTTCGTTACCAACTTGCCATTCTTGCCACTTTTGAATGATATCGTGCGTTCGATTAAATTCCTTAGTAAGGTGTTGATGATCCTTTACTACATAAGATCCATGTAATTGATTAGCCAACGGTTTCAATTCTTTTCCTTCGGCCATCTCAACTACATGCACAATCGGTTTTATTGCTAAGGATTGGATATCTTCATTAGTTAATTCATTTTCTGTTGAACACGTATGCACATCATCATTTAATACATACAACATATTAGTATGAGTGGCTTCATCAAACTGTTGCAAGTCCGTATAAACAGCTTGTATGCTAGCTTTCATTGAAAACTGTTCTGTAATAGTTGGATTATGTAAAGTTCCCTCGAATAACTCTTTATTATAAGGCTGCACGTCATATACCACTTCTTGTCGTTCACAAGAAGTCTCTGGCATGTCGTTAATTCTACTATAAATACGCAGACCTACATTCACACTTTTTGGTAGTAACGCTACTAGTGGCTCTATATCTTTTAGTAATTCTTCACGTACATTCTCTTCTGTTACATCTTTTTTAGTGTGGATTAATAGATAAACGTTAATATTTTCTTTGAATTGATAACGTTCATCCTCTACGTTCTGTGTACCAAACGCCAACTCTTTCCACTTTTGAACTACAACTTCTGGGCCTGGATAGTGCTTTTGAAACCGCACTGTTATTTCACTTGCATAAGCTTTTACAAAGTCTTCATCTTTTGCTTGTGCTTCTGTAATGGGAGGTAAGTCCGCTACAGCTTTCTCAATTTCTTCCACTTGATCTTTTTGAAGAGATTCATATACTCCTGGTGGAAAGCTTACTAGTTCTTTTAATGTAGTGGGTAATGTTGCTTTACTAAAAGGAGGAGCCACTTGTTTTTCTACTTCAACTGCTTCCTTTTCGACTTGGTTAATTGGCTTTGGCTTCTCATCTGGCTCAGGCTCTGACACGTTATTTGTTGAACAAGCTGTCATCGTTACACATGCACTAACTAAGCTTGTCACAATAAGTGTTTTCACATTTAACCTCAATGTTTTGCCCCTTTCATTCCTATTTCTTTTTCATTGATTACAAATTTATCGTGTGCGATTGCAAGCACATTCATCATCACATATGATACGATTGACGAAAACAAGGAGTTGGTGACATGTTTTTCATTTGGATTACCCTACTCGTTTATGCTATTTTCCTTGCACCTGGGGAATGTTTTGACAATGACGCGCTCTTGTCACTTTTAATTGGCGGTCAATTTGAACAAGTAGATCCGCTTATTGTTATGATTTTTTCGTTTTTAGGATTATACCCACTTCTTTTTGCCTTTCTTATCTTACCACAAGACAATCGTAAATTAACGGCTTGGCCTTTTGTTTTTCTTTCTTTTTTCCTAGGAGCATTTGCTTTACTACCTTACTTTTCCTTTCGCGGACGAGTAAGTAAAGTGAAATCTAGAACGTCAACAACGCTATTAACTGCCTTAAACTCTCGTATCTTTATTATTGTTCTGCTTATACTTGTCATTTTCCTGTACGGAATTGGTTTATTTACAGGTTCTTTTTCAGCTTATCAACAAGCATTTCTTTCTTCTCAATTTGTCAGCATTATGACTATGGACTTTTTCATCCTTATTTGGCTTTCTTATTATGTAATGAAGAATGACTATCATGAACCGAAAAGTCCTCTTGTGTTTTTGCCTCTAATCGGACTTCTTTATTTACTCTTACTAAGAATAAATCAACGTAAAAAGAGAGGGTAGCTAAACTCCCTCTCTCCTTTTATAGGTCAACTGATTTTTCTTCCCCCGGCTTTGTAAACGTAACATATGTTCCAGCAATCATATCGTGAATTGAGCGTTTATCTTCACGAAGCGCTACCATAAAAAGACTAATGACAAGACCTATTCCAAATGTAATTAAATACACAAGGCCTGCTACTAACGACCGTAATAGCATAGCGCCAACTCCAACATTTCTTCCATCCACTTTCACAATACGAATACCACAAATACGCTTTCCAACTGTATAACCGAACCATAATACCGGTACAAATATATAATAAATAGCACTAAGAACATCCGTAGACCAATGACCCTCCTCAAATGTGCCTGAAATTAAAAAACCAATAAGAGCTAACGGCACTCCAATAATAATTCCATCTAAAACGTTTGCACCTAAACGAATCCAAAAACCTGCTGGCTGTATCACTTCATTCATATTTATCCCTTTCCTTTCTTTGCTGCTTGTTTTAATTCATTCACTATTTCTGCATTTCCATTTTCAATGGCCTTCATAAGCGGTGTAC
The DNA here is from genome assembly GCF_003184905.1 of Bacillus sp. CGMCC 1.16541. GTDB lineage: Bacteria > Bacillota > Bacilli > Bacillales > Bacillaceae_H > Priestia. The sequence goes on along the minus strand of NZ_KZ821210.1, from coordinate 37,017 downwards.
TACCATAGTAATCTGGCGCATTTGGGTCTGCTCCTGCTTCTATTAATACGCGAACAGCCCCCACATTATCACTATAAACAGCATAAGTTAAGGCTGTATCACCCTCACTGTCTTCATAAGTTACATCTGCACCTTCATCAAGTAAGAATGAAAGAACTTTCGTGTTTCCTAACTCAGCTGCACTCATCAGAGGTGTTAAAAATAGGTCGCCGTCCTCTATATTAACATCTACACCTTCATTTAATAGTAACGTAGCTGCGTCTACATTGTCAGACTTCGCAGCCCAATGCAATGGTGTATAACCTTGATCGTCTAACTCATCGACTGCGTAACCTTCTTCGATTAACTTTTGTAACTCGTCCATGTCATCCGTAATAATCGCTTGCGTTACCGGTGATGGCTCTCCATAAGCACTCTCATCGAAATCTGTTACTGTTTCGTCAAAAAAATGGTTCATCGAAAAGACCATTCCGCCTATAAAACCACTAAATAAAAGAAGAGTGACTGGAACAAACAACCAAACTTTTTTCGAACGTTTTGTTTCAAAGATTACTTCCTCAGGCTCACCCATGAATGCTCCAACTTCATAGATTCGCTTTGGTAATGGAGGGTGTGTCGATAAAAATTCACTTAACCAAACAAAAAAACCTTTTTCACGCTGTGCTTGTCTTAAAAACTCATCGCGACTCACTTGCTTATAAAGCACTTTTCCAACACTAAGAATGGTCAAACTATTTTTCGCAGCTTCTGGATTATTTGTGTAATAGGCCGCATAGCGATCACACGTATATTCGCAAGCTCGTAAATACAGCTCACCAATACCAGGCATCCACATTGCAGGCAAAATAAACATTGATTTTGAAATATGATTTCGCTTAATATGAGCTAGTTCATGTGCAATGACAAACGACAGCTCATCCTCATTACCTTGTTCAATTAATTCAAAAATCTCCGAGTATATCACAACCATGTTACGACCAAAAAACCTCGTTGCAAATGCATTTAACGTTCCACCTGACTGCATCACATACACATCAGGTACTCGGTTTAATTCCATCTCGCTACACAATTGCTTCGTTTTCTCATAGATAATTGGAAACTGCTTTTCATTTAACTGAACTGCATTCATTCGAATGTAACCAATCATTAACGCATGAGCAAAAAGCGATAATAAAATGATGGCTCCAATGATAAAGATTCCAACGACTGATACGATAAAGGCTATATAGGTTAAAATACTGATAACAAGTACAAATGCATAATAACGACCTTCATGTGGGTGAATAAGTTGCTTTTCTTCTAATCTTTCTTTTGGCACGTCTCTTTTCTCCTTCGACTAAAATAGACAAAAATTTCTTTAACAGGAAGATTATAAAGATTGTTCACTTATTTGTACACAGGAAATTAGACATAACAAATATATTCAAGCTATAGTCTTTTTGATTTAAATATTTAAAGCACTAGTTATAATATACCATTGATTTTCCCTACACATATCATGTATAGTGTAAATACAGAAAGCACAGGAACATTCTTTCCTTCGCTTTTAGAGAAAATATTCTCTCTTGCCAAACGGAACATAATCCTTTCAACAAACTACTCATCATTCTCTCATTTGTGAGGGAATGTATACATATACGACATACCTGCGATGCCCGTATACTCATGTTGTCTTAAACCTTTGAGTGTTAAACGGGAGTTCAACATCAAGCTGCGGATAACATGCCTTCTCCTTAGAAGGACGTTAAAAATGGCTGTGCGAACACCCACCTAGTTGATCTGGGTATTTAAGACACTTCGGGTTACGACAGAGCGGGATGTCTATATTACTAACTCCTCTTTTATAAATGGAGTTTTTATGTCACCTTTTGTTTACATAATAAAATTATTGATAACAAAAAAAAGATAACTCGTTTACATGTTATCTTTTTTGTTATCTTTTTCTTTCAATTGTTCTTCTATTAGCATATTTAACCACTCTGGATGCTGTTTGCTTTCATTTTCATTAAATACCTCTGTAACATCCTGTTCTTGCATTCTAGACATAATATCGTGAATGTCATTTTGACTCCCAAAAATGTTACCAAACCCTTGATTATGCTTTTTATTACTTCTGAAATTAGTTGGAAAGTTATTACCAAAGTTAACAACGGAAGCATCTTCAATTGCACCAATATGAATGTCACCTATTGTAAAAGTTGAAGTGACCTCTCTTGTTTGACTACGAATGACTCGATTGTTTTTTTGCACATATGATTGAGGTTCTTCTTGCTTACTATCTATTTTATAAGGAATTGGTCTTCCATTAATATTCACTGTAATATCTGGATCATTTTCTTTTCGATTACGGTGTTTTTTTTACTTCTTTCACGAGTTTGTTGGGACGGCTTGTTCTTTGTTGAGGTTGACCTTTTAGTATTATTTTCCGCAGAAATTGCTTGATCAGAAGACCATACATGACCTATGTTCATCGTTCCGCTAAGTTCATTGACATCTACTCTATCCAAATGATAAGAAAGATCCTCTATGTTTAACGTCTCAATCTATTTTATATATAAAAAAGGAGAGAAACCACAAACGTTAAACGTATAAAGGTTAGGACATAAGGTAGTAAAATAAATAAAGGAGATGCCTAGCCGTCTTCCTTTTTTATTTTACTAGTTTTTTATAACAATGAAGATGACGGGCTAAGCCTCTTTATCTGAGCTTTATATACGCCCCATGTATTCAATTTTCCCTGTTCCTTGGCACTGTTCACATTTTGTTTTCATGGTAAACAGTCCCCAGCCCTTTTTACGTTGCTTTTTTCCATCACATGTTGGACACAATACATAAATTCCCATATTATTCACTTCGCTTTCAGCTTTTGTTTATTAGTATTGGAATTTATGTAAACACCTAACCATTTCATAAAAAATGCCTGTCGCTACAAACGCGACAAGCATTTCTTTCTCATTACTTAACTGCTTCTTTTAATTCTTTACCTGCTTTGAAAGCTGGAACTTTAGATGCAGCAATTTGCATTTCTTCACCTGTTTGTGGGTTACGACCTGTACGAGCTGCACGCTCACGTACTTCGAATGTACCGAAACCAACAAGTTGGATTTTTTCTTCTTCTGCTAATGTATTTGAGATCGTTTCTAATAAAGCATCAACTGCTTTTGCTGCATCCTTTTTACTTAATTCAGATTTTTCAGCAACTGCATTTACTAATTCTGTTTTGTTCATGTTCAAAACTCCTTTTTGTTTATTTTTTATGTAGAGATGTCAACATATCACATCTTCTATCCGTTTGTCACTTCATAAGATTAGACATCTCTCTAAAAAACTCCTTTTTTCACCGTCGACTTTTTAAAATTAATGACTATTTATCCATTTAATCGACTCTTTCATTTAGAAAAAGACGAAATAAATAACAACTGCAAGTGCAATGCGATAAAGAGCAAACGGCACAAGCTTGATTCGATTAATGAGTTTTAAGAAAAAGCGAATCGACACAAATGCAAAAATAAATGCACTAACAAACCCTGTGACAAAGAATGGTAACACATCGATTGTAAAATAGCTCCAATTCTTAAGAAGCGATAAGCCACTAGCCCCTAACATGATCGGAACAGCCATAATAAACGTAAAGTCAGCTGCTGCACGATGACTCATTCCTAGTAAAACACCACCAGAAATCGTAGAACCAGAACGTGAAAATCCCGGCCAAAGTGCAATACACTGAAATAACCCAACTGCCAATGCTTGTTTATAACTAATTTGATCCACTGTTTCTGTTTTTGGCGTTTTTGGCTGAAGCCAATCAGCGACAATCATTAATACTGCACCCATAACTAACCCAACAAGTACTGTCTTAATCGAGAATAAGTGTTCATCAATATAATCTTCAAACAACAATCCAAGTACTCCAGCAGGCAATAATCCAACAATAATGTGACTAAGTTTTAATCGTTCACCTGTTGCCTTTTCTTTTTTCAAATCGAGTAAATCAACAAAACGGCTTTTGAATAATACAACAACAGCTAAGATGGAACCTAATTGAATGACAATTTTAAATGTATTGGCGACTTCTTGCGAAAACAACTTATGCGATTTTAACAATAAGTCATCTACAATGATCATATGTCCCGTTGATGACACAGGCGCAAACTCTGTCAATCCTTCTACAATCCCTAAAATAAATGCGACAATAATCTCCCACATACCACATGTACCTCTATCTTGTTTATTTGTCTCGTACTGAACATATAATAGAATGATTTCTTTCCAAAGTACAGCACCTATAGATGGATTTTTTACGATACTTACATAAATCTGTTTAATCCTCACAGAAAATCTGTCAAATTAAAAAGAAATTTGATACAATACAAAAGTATTGAGACCTTATTGACTCATACTTACATAACGTAAGATCACTTCTGCCCGTTTAAGCGGGATAACAACATCTAATATACATTGTTAAAGGAGTAGAAGAATGGAAAAAGTATTTATTTTTGGACACAAAAACCCAGACACAGATACAATTTGCTCAGCAATTGCTTACGCTGACTTAAAAACAGCTTTAGGTATGGACGTTGAGCCAATTCGCTTAGGTGAAGTAAACGGTGAAACACAATTTGCATTAAACTACTTCAATGCTGAAGCACCTCGACTAGTAACAGAAGTAGCAAGTGAAGTGAAAAGTGTTATTTTAGTTGATCACAACGAACGTCAACAAAGTGCAAACGATATTGATCAAGTTCGTGTTCTAGAAGTAATTGATCATCACCGTATTGCAAACTTTGAAACAAGTGATCCATTATATTATCGTGCTGAGCCGGTAGGGTGTACAGCGACAATTTTAAACAAAATGTACAAAGAAAATGGCGTAACGATTAAAAAAGAGATTGCAGGGTTAATGTTATCAGCGATTATTTCTGACTCTTTATTATTCAAATCTCCTACTTGCACGGAAGAAGACGTAGCAGCTGCTCGCGAGTTAGCTGAAATTGCAGGTGTGGATGCAGAGCAATACGGATTAGATATGTTAAAAGCTGGTGCTGACTTAAGCGATAAAACCATTGAGCAACTTATTTCATTGGATGCAAAAGAATTTGACATGGGAAGTTTCAAAGTTGAAATCGCACAAGTAAACACAGTTGATACAAACGACGTTCTTTCGCGCCAAGCAGAACTTGAAGATACGATTGCTAGCATTGTAGAAACAAAAGGTTTGGACTTATTCGTACTGGTTGTAACAGATATTCTAGAAAATGACTCTGTTGTCCTTTCAATCGGTAAGGAAGCAAGTGCAGTAGAAGATGCGTTTAACGTCCAACTTGAAAACAAAACAGCTTTATTAAAAGGTGTTGTATCACGTAAGAAACAAGTGGTTCCTTCATTGACAGAAGCGTTGAAAAAGCGCAGCTAAGTAACAGAGCGCATTCGGTACTAGACAACTGAATGCGCTCTTTTTACATAACTTACTTTCCATTTAAATCATACTGATTACTCGTTGACAAGACACGTTCAAGGTCATCTAATACTTTCACTTGAATCGTCATCTTTTTATGTGCATCCACTTCGACTTTTAATGCCTCAGGACTTTCGAAAATCGTTTCAACTCTTTCACCATTGATAAATGCTTGTGTACTTTTTGTAAAGTACTCTCCTTTTATCTGAGCGAACGCCGGACTTGCTTCGTAACTAACTGTCACATTTTTAATAACAGGATCCACATACCCTAAACGATACGTATCGTTAGGTTGAATCATTTCGGCATCATCTATTACATATTGCTTTCCGTAATAAATGTCATACTGAAGAAGCTCATATTCGTTTAACGCTCTCTTTGTAAGTCCTTCATCTTTAAAGTAGTCTGCGCGTGGAATCTTTGTTATTTGGTTTTGTAATTGGTGTTGCAAGAAATCCGTCCAAACGTTTCCTTTTACACCTGCTTTATCTAACACATAAGCTCCTAAAAACGATGAGCTCAGATGCAACTTTTCACGATTATTGGAGAAATTATCCCAAATCAGTAATGGCGTTTCATACATTTTTTTGTACTCATCATACGTACCATCCTCTTTATAATAACCAGCTTCTCTATAGACTTTGTAGTCATTCCCTAACGTCGGTAAGTGATCTCCATAATAAACAATGATGGTTGGTTCGTTACGCTCGTTTAGTGTTGTGATTAATCGCTCGAGTTCATAATCAACCTGCACCAACGTGTCTCCGTAAAATTCTAGCATCCCTTTTGAATCCTCTGTTAGCTTTTCACTTGAAACTTCAATCGTTGCATATGATTTCTTAACACCAGGCGCATAAGGCATATGATTTTGCATGGTGACAGCAAAGATGAAATCCGGCTTCTCACTCTTATCTAATTGTTCTAAAATCGTATCCGTAATCACGTCATCTTTATAATAGGTGTAATCAATTGTTGGATTTTTTAAATACTCACCACTGATAAATCGGTCGAATCCTAATAAATGATACACATTGTTGCGTTGATAGAACCAATTTGCATAAGAGTGAATAGCTGTTGTCTCATAACCACTCTTTGTTAAGATATTAGGCAATGCAGGAATAGGTTTCTTTAAACTATGCAAAAATGGGACTGTCCCGCTCGGTAAGAATTGCATAGATAGTCCTGTCAACACTTCAAACTCTGTATTAGCTGTTGACCCTCCAAACACAGGTGCGAGTAGAGAGCCGGACGTATGTTTATCTTTTATGGATCGATAAAATGGAAGTGGATCTTGATTAAATGTTACACCGTTTAATACCGTTGGATCCCAATACGCTTCACTTTGAATCATAATAATATTTGGCGTTTGATCACTTTTTCTGGCAAACTCTTTATCTTCGTACTTCTCTTTCAATGCTTTTATATATTTTTCTGAATACAAAGGCGGCTCTTCAACTGCCAACCACTTCAAGTTACGTGTAAAACTAACAAGTACACCATTTGTTTCATAGTTTTTAACTTGATTAAATCGAATATAGTGAGAATTAAACTGAGTAGCGATAGACGTTTTTCCTTGTTTTGCTTCTCCTAAAAATAAAAAACTAAAAGCGATACTAAAGAGAAGAGCAAGCATTACTTGAGGTATCCAATGTATGTTTTCATTTGGCACTTTGTAAATCAAAAAAGCAAGAATCAAAATGTATATGACCACACTCACAATCATAACTGTCATTATATTTGCCGAAAGAATGTCAAGCATGGATTTGGCCTCGGAGAACATAGCTAAATCTGAAGGAATCATTGGCTCTCCACGCAGATTTTGCTTCATTCTACTTCCGTAACCTAAAGATAGAGCAAATACACAAATAATACTTATGAGCGGTATATATACTTTTCTCTTAAAAACACGAAATCCTCCTAGCAATAAGAACAAAAACAACCAGCCATATAAAAATGGGCCAGCATCTAATTTCACCCTTTCAATGACTCGCTGTGCACTTCCACTATATAACCATTCCGTTGACGTCATAATGATGAAAGCATACAACGCTGTAAGGAAAAGCATAAAAAATAAGTTAACTATACGCTGTTTCATAAACTTAAGATGTCCCCCCCTCTACTTTCCACTTCTTTTGTATCAATACTTCCCCTTCACTTTAGAAACAAGATTAACGTTTACATCTTTAGGGTAGGGTGTTAATAAGACTTTTTTGGCACATTCTAAAATAAGACATTCGTATTTTATCACATATCCTTTACAATTTCTTTACGTTTTTACACAAAATTAACATTGTCTACTTCTAGGTTGAAACAAGCTAAAATCTGACTTTCGATTGAGATATGCTATAATACATTCATGAAAGGAGCTTAAAGTTATGACAACAAATCAATCATTTACCGGTTACGTTGGAACCTATACAAAAGGTGACAGCAAAGGAATTTATAGCTTTACGTTAGACACTCAAGTCGGCAGAATTACTGATGTAAAAGTAGTGGCGACTGTTGGAAATCCTACATATGTAACAGTTAGCGAAGATAACACTATGCTTTATGCAGTTGCCAAAGATGATGAATTAGGTGGCGTTTCTGCTTATTCGATTAATCGTGAGACAAGTGAATTAACAGAACTTAATAAGCAACTAACAGAAGGTGCGAACCCTTGTCACGTAAGTATAAATCGTCAGCAAAGTCTCGTTGTAACATCCAATTATCATAAAGGTACCGTAGAATCTTATGTTGTAAATAAAGACGGGTCACTAAACCCTGCTGCTTCGGTTATTGAACATACAGGTAGTGGTCCTAATCAAGAACGCCAAGAAAAGCCTCACGTTCACTATGCGGGCTTTACACCTGATGAGAACTATGTAATTGTAGTTGACCTCGGAATTGACAAAGTGATTACATATAGAGTAAATGAAGATGGGACATTAACAGAAGCAAGTACACTGTCCACAACTGCTGGAAGTGGACCTAGACACCTAGTCTTCCATCCAAACGGAAAATTTGCGTATGTGATGACAGAACTTAGTTCGGAAGTACTTGTGTTATCCTATAATTCTGAAGATGGCAGTTTCACACAATTGCAATCCATTTTGACAATTCCAAATGACTTTAATGAAAACAATCAAGGTAGTGCTATTCATATTTCTTCTGATGGACAGTTTGTTTACGCAGGAAACCGCGGACACGATAGTATTGCAATTTTTAGCGTCAATCAAGACAATGGTGAACTTACATTTGTTGACCGAACACATACAGAAGGAAACTGGCCACGTGATTTCGTATTAGATCCCACAGAAGCTTTTCTTATTGCTTCAAATCAAGAGTCACACAACCTTGTTCTTTATAAGCGAGACGAAACAACAGGTACATTGCAACTCGTTCAAAGAGATGTTTCCGTTCCATATCCAGTTTGCTTAAAATTTTTAACAAACTAAACGAAATCAACCCCTTGCTTTTGTGTCCACTGTTTTTACAACAGAGGGCTACTTCAAGGGGTTTTTATCATCTATGCTTCGTTTACATAAACAGTCCAGCCATATCTTTGACGAAGTTCAGCTGCGAACCTTTCAGCTGTTGCTTTTCCCGTAAATGTACCGGTAATAATTCGATAAGTGGGATTCAATTCTGTTGTATCGGCTTTTTCATAGGTAATCCACGGATAATCATTACGTAATCGAGTGAGCGCAGCTGCGAATTGTTGAGCATTTTGAAATGTACCAGTTGTTAAGCGATAAAGGCGAGTGTCTTCAATTGGGGTTGGTTGTGGAGTGGGCTGTGTCTTCGTAGGTAATCCTGTAAATTGAGCTACACCTCGAACATAAGCTTCTGACATTTCTCTTAAAAATGTTTCGTTTTTTAATAGATTTGCATCTTTAAGTGTATCAATGAATGCAATTTCTGTTAAAATTGCTGGCATAGTTGTTTGGCGAAGGACAGCAAAATTTGCTCGCTTCTTTCCTCGATTAGCATGAGTATACTTTGGTAATACAGAGATCACTTGATTATGCACCACATTTTGGAGGTTAATGGTTGTAGATCCTGGACTTGTATAAATATAGTCTTCGTAGCCTGTACCACCACCAGCATTCACATGAATCGAAAAGAATATGTCGGCATTCCAACTATTTGCACGATTAGCTCGCTCACTTAGTGATAGGAATATATCAGTTGTACGTGTTGTATTAATGATAAAGCCTGTGTACGTTTCGTTTAAATAATTAATCATATATTGTTGAATTTTCAATACTATATTCTTCTCTGCCAACTCATTTCCCACTGCCCCTGAGTCTGAACCTCCGTGACCTGCATCAAGATAAATTCTTTTCATCTTTGCTTGTCTCCTTTCTTCTATTAAATTATGCTCATTTTTTTAAACGGTTACTTTTATTTTTGGTTGACGAAAGTACCGTTAGTCATTTCGCGCATATCATAAAAGTTCATACTAATTCCCCATTACTTGTATTTTTATAGCTTACTAGTATGAATACACATAGCAAAAATGAACCGTCTTCATATCCTTTTACAATTCCTTTTCTGCAAGGAAATGAATTTCATCTGCATACCACTTTACGTCTGAGAACGTTTTTGTTTCCTCTCCCATAATTGCTTGAGTTAGTAACTCTGTACTATGTTCTTCACTTAATAATACGCTTCTTAATGCACCATTTTGTCTTGCTGCATAGTATTGCATCTCTTGTGCTTTCTTTAAGATTTCAACCCGTCGATCGACAATTTCTGAATACGAACGATTTATTTCTTTTATGTAGTAGTACGACAAATCACTAATACTTATTAACAAAATAGCGATTATAAAGAAACTAATAAATAGCTTTCTACCAATCACAAACTTCATAACTCATTTCCCCTTATCCGTAATCTATAAATAATTCAATATTCACAAATATAACTTTGTCACTACTTTTTGTCGAATTCACTCGAAATATCTAGTGGTAAATCAGGACTTATCACACAGTTATAAGAGCACAATGAACTACACAATCCACTTTTAAAGGATATTTACTTCGGATAATAAGATATTAGGTATTCCGAACGACTCCACTCATATCCACCCTTTTAGATGATATTTTTATGAATTTGTATCTTTAAAAGACTACGGACAGAAGAAACGACCTTTTCTTCTTTTTAAGCATCATACAACTCAACTTTTTCTTTTAGAATATGTATGCATCTTTCCTTTCTTCGCTTATAATGGAGACATCGATAAAGAAGGAGAGTCACACATATGTCTAACGAAAAGAAAAAAATCAGTTTACAAGAAGCGATGAAACAAAAATTAGCGAGTAAAAAGCAAAACCAATCAGCAAATCAACATGGAATTGTAAAATCAACTCAACAGCTTAAAAGTCAACAAACAAAAAAAACAAATAACCAACGCAAACGAATGGGTGTATAAATGAGCGGACAATCACGTGCAAATATTAAGCCTGGCATAGAAGTAAACATTGTATTGAAGCAAGACCAACGCTCTGGAAAACGCACAAGTGGAGTTGTAAAAGACATTTTAACCAATGCTAGTTTTCATCCCCATGGTATTAAAGTTCGCTTAGAAGACGGACAAGTAGGGCGAGTGAAAGAAATTACATCGAATTAAAAAAGCTAGATCTCATTCAAAACGAGATCTAGCTTTTTTGCATAAATTCATCGTTTCAAGAAACGCTAGTAGTTATATGACTACCTCTAAAAAGGAGACCAACAAGATGGAACATTCGGGATGTAGTGCACCGAAACAAGAGAGCGGTGATTTAAAGTGGTGGCAACTCTCATTAATCGGGGTTGGCTGCATTATTGGGACAGGCTTTTTTCTAGCATCGGGAATTGCCATTAAAAAAGCGGGATTATCTACACTTCTTGCTTTTCTTATTGCGGCATTTTCTACATATATTGTGTTTAATACACTCGCTAAAATGACTGCGAATGATCCTCAAAAAGGTTCGTTTTGCGCATATGCTAAAAATGCTTACGGTCACTGGGCAGGGTTTAGTTGTGGTTGGGTTTATTGGTTTTCAGAAATTTTAATCATGGGAAGTCAGTTAACCGCCCTATCTATTTTTTCAAAGTTTTGGTTTCCAAACATACCACTTTGGTTATTTGCATCTGGGTATGCCATTTTAGGACTTGCTGTTTTGTTGGCTGGAACAAAAGGATTTGAACGATTAGAAAATGTGTTTGCACTGATGAAGATTGGTGCAATCGTTATGTTTATTATTATTGCGCTCTTAGCTGTGTTTGGTGTGCTCAAAAGCAATCCTTCACTAAACACACCTAATACCGTTCAAGATTTCCTCGGCACTGGATTCCTTGGATTATGGGGTGCGCTCATCTATGCATTTTATGCGTTTGGCGGCATCGAAATTATGGGACTGATGGCGATTAATTTAAAAGAAAAGAAAGAGGCAGCAAAATCAGGAACGGTCATGCTCATTGTTTTAACTTCTATTTATATTCTTTCCGTCGGACTAGCTATTCTTCTCACATCTCGAAGTGCTTTTAATCAGAAGGAAAGCCCGTTTGTCACAGCATTGTCTACGTATAATCTTGATTTCTTTCCGCACGTATTCAATGCTGCTCTTATTATCGCTGGCTTTTCGACCATGATTGCTTCTATGTTTGCGGTGACGAACTTACTTGTAACTCTTGCAGAAGATCAAGACGCTCCTGCTTTATTTGCTAAAAAAGGGAAAGGGAAGTTAAAAGTAGCCCTGCCTTCTTTAGGACTTACCACATTAGGACTTGCATCTTCTATTCTTGTCGCTTTTTTAATGCCAGGTAAAGTATATGAATATATTACAACGGCCGCTGGACTGATGCTTTTATACAACTGGTTTTTCATTTTGCTTTCTTCACGCAAGCTACTGGAACTTACAACCAGCGATAAAGTAAAGCAATTCCTAAGTATGGGCTTTATTGCTTTAGCCATTAGCGGGACAATTATTGAAAAGTCAAGCCGTCCTAGTTTTTTTATTAGCCTTGTATTTGTCGGACTCATTGGGTTAGTACTAATTAAAATGAAATCTGTTTGGAAAAAAGAAAAGGCTGAGACATGATGAAAAGACTCATGCCCTAGCCTCTTTATTAACGAGTAAATAATTGAACAGCTTCATATCCAAAGTAGCTCCCAAATCCAATTAGAGAAATTCCAGATATAATGGATGTTATAGTTAAAAGAAGATGTGCAAAATAACGTCGAAACGTACTCGCGATAATAGCCATCGTTAAATCCCAAAGTAGAATTCCAACAAAAATAGCTCCACTATAAACAATTAACTCTACTTTATCGTATGTAGCAGAAGCCTTTGCAAGGACGGACCCATAAATACCAAGCCAAAATAGAATTGTCAACGGGTTTGACAATGAGAGGAGAAAACCAGATAAAAAGCATTTAAAATATGTATCGCTCTCTCCTCTTTGTTCAAGCGCAATTCTTTTTGCTGCCATTAAACTTTCAATTCCTGTGTAAATGAGTACAAAACAACCAAACAAAAATAAAAACGCTTTCACAAATGGCACATTGATAAAGTTAACGAATCCAAGGTACACGACTAACATATATATAGCATCGGCTGTCGTTGCTCCTAATCCAACAAGCCATGCGTGCACAAACCCATTGCGAAGCCCTCTATCTAATTGAGCAGCGTTAACAGGTCCAATCGGTGCGGCTAACGACAACCCTAAAAAGATGTAGTTCAATAATATGAACATACATACCTCCTTCTCTTGATGTACAAGTTCTCATTTGTACAATCTATTCACAGTCTTTCTTTGTTACAACTAAAACTTCAAAAGTCGATACATAATGAAAAGAAAGAATAGAAATGATAGTAACTAAGCGAACGCAAATTGGACGTTGGAGGTTTTATGATGTCAAATGAACTGGAGTTTACAAAAGCGATTGAGGCTTTGCATAACGCTGAACATTGGGTTATTGAAGCACAAGCACAAGCAGATTCACAACGATTTCAGTATGCTCAGCAACATCTACAGCTAGCTAACCAATTAATTCATAAAGCACGGACACTACCTTTAACTTCAGAACAACAAACACAAATTCTACATGCAACCGAACAGCTACGTCACTTACAAGAAACACAAGCAGCTGTTCAACAAATTCATGGATTTTAATGTTCCTATACTTTAGCGCTTTTACTACGCATTAAGTAGTGATATTTAAAAAGCGCAAAAATAAACAAGAGAGTGGGACATAACGAAATGATTCCTTCTCAAAAACGAACAAGAACGTTTCTGTCATCGTTATGTTACAACAACAAGTTCGTTCCATTTCGCTCCACTATTCTTTTAAACTTGTTTTTTAATCAAAAAAAGAGGGTGTCCCAAAAGGTATAAACTTTTGGGCACCCTCTTTTTAGGTTAGCTTCTAAAATTAGTCCGTTGATTTCCGTTCCAAACAACCTGTGCCAAAGACAAAGATACAAAAATCGTACAGGTCTCAGTGAGAAACCACCAACAACGAAAAGAAGTTCGTGAACGCTTGGCCACGGAAGAAGGAAGCAAAAGATACAGGCAGTGAAAAATAGATGTAGAGCCTGTGTTTGGACAGATTAAGCACAATTGAGCGTTTAAGAGATTTGGGTTATGAGGCCTATCCAAAAATACCACGGATTGGGGTCTTATTTGCGCTGCACACAATTTACTGAAGTGGGCAGCCAACAAAGAAAGCGAACAAAAATTAGGGTAATGAAGGGAAGGGATATCCCTCTTTCCCTTATAAATCCATCAAACCAAAACCCAGAAACTGGATGAAAAGTAAAAGAGGCGACTCTCAGATCGAATTTATTCAACCTTTTGAGTCAGCCTCTTTTATCGACTGAAACACTTATGTCCCAGCCTCTTTCTTTCTTCTACTTAGCTGGTGTTTCTTCCACCTGTGTTTGTTTTCCGTATTGTGGTACTAGTTGTTTGTATGCTAATCCAAGAATTAATCCAAGGACAGCTGGAGTAAGCCAACTAAATCCGGCATCGTAAAACGGTAGAACTTTTACAAACTCCCCAAGTACACCCATACCTAATCCTGCTTGAAGAAAAGCATCAGTCGTACTGATAACAGAAACAAATAACGTTGCAAATCCATACACAGCACGATGACTGCCAAACCAATGATCTACAAATGATAATAAGATTAATAAAGTCGCAACTGGATAAATGGCTGTAAGAGCTGGTACAGATACTTGTAAAATTTTTGTTAATCCTAAGTTTGCCACTACTAAACTAAACCCTGCAAACACGGTCACCCACATACGGTACGATAATGCAGGAACAACTTTAGCAAAATATTGACTACAAGACGTGACGAGTCCAACTGATGTTGTTAAACAAGCTAAAGTAAATACTAACCCTAATAAAATAGCTCCACTAGGACCAAATAGCGTAAACACAACTTGCGTCAATGTTTGAGCCCCATTTTCAGTTTCTCCGGCGTGTAATGACCCTAAATAAGCCAGCATAACGTAAATGAACGCAAGTACCACTCCAGCTATGACACCAGCGCGAACAGATGAAGATACAATTTGCTCCTTATCTGTCATTCCCATTTGTTTTAGGGTTAATGCAATTACAATTCCAAAGTTCAATGCCGCAATGGTATCCATCGTATAGTATCCTTCTAGGAAGCCGGTAGCAAATGGATTTTTTGCATAAGAGCCTACAGGTACTGAGACTTCTCCAAATGAATAGAACAACGCGCGAACCACAATCACAACAAGTAACGTCAGCAGTAACGGTGTTAATAATTTGCCGAAACGATCAACAAGTTTTCCTGGTTTTAACGCTAACCAATACGCGATACAAAAGTAAATAAATGTATATAAAAATAATGTTCCTGCTCCATTCATATCGTTTGGTAAAAATGGCTGCACTCCCATTTCAAACGCTAAACTACTTGCTCGTGGAATTCCTAAAAGTGGTCCAATCGCTAAATAGATAACGATTGTAAACACCATCGCAAACACCGGATGAACACGACTTGCTAGTACATGCAAACCATCTGATTTTGCTACTGCAATGACTCCTAGGATTGGAAGTCCGACTGCAGAAAGTAGAAAACCAATCATCGCAGGCCAAAAAGCGGTTCCTGCAGATTGACCTAAAAACGGCGGAAAAATTAAATTTCCTGCTCCGAAAAACAATGAGAATAGCATTAAACTAGTAAATAGCGTGTCTTTTTTGGATAAAGTTTTCATGATAATTCCTCCTAATTATTTTGTCCGTTCGCTTTACACTCAAAATATCAATGTCACTTTCCATGTTTGTCACCACCTATAAAATAAAAAAACCCCGCCCCTAAAAAGGGACGAGATTACTATGTATTCTCGCGTTACCACCCTAGTTCTATGTCATTTCATGGAGACATAGCACTCTGCCACGTACGTATTCATACGTGCTCCTGTTAACGGTGGAAGCCGGATACACTTACTTACATCCTTCAGCATACCTTCTCAGAGAGGATATTCGGCTGCGTACTGAACACTGATTCTCAGCTTTTCATCAGTTCTCTGTCGAACAGTTCTCGCAGCGTACTCGATCTCATCAACGAATTGTTATTTCAATATAGCTCATTATAACAAATAAATTAGAATTGTCTATTAATTTTTAAAATTTTTTATTATTTTTTAAAACGTCATAATGAAGTAGCCTCTACTAAACGTTTTGTACATTCAAATGGATTCGCCGCATGACTAATAGCTGTAATCACCGATACCCCATCTGCCCCGGCACGCATTACTTCCGGTGCGTTGTACTCTGTAATGCCACCAATTCCGACAATTGGAACGTCTATATCGTGTTTTCTTATCTCTTCAATTAGAGTTGTTCCTTGTACTCCTTTCGCATCTTCTTTTGTTGAAGTTGGAAATACTGGCCCAATGCCAACATAGTCAGCACCGTCAGCAAGCGCTTTTTTCACTTCTTCTACTGTATGAGTCGACACTCCTACTATTTTATCTGTTCCTATACGCTCTCTCACAACATCTGCTTGTTCATCGTCTTGGCCAATATGCACTCCATCTGCATCAAGTTTAATCGCTAACTCGACATCATCATTTACGATAAATGGAACGTGATACTGTTTGCATAACTTCTGTAATTCTTTTGCAAACAGAATTTTCTCTTCTCCTATTAATGAATCCATTCCTTTTTCACGAAATTGAAAAAGAGTAATACCACCGCTAATCGCTTGCTTTACTACTTCTATAGGGTCTTGATGACAGTTATTACTTCCCATAATAAAATACACGCGCAATAACTGGCTCATTTCTTTTTTACATACCTTTCCCATTGTATAAGTTTCCTCTCATCCTTTTTCTTTGTATTTACGATTATATGCCCAATGGTTCGTCGGACCGTGTCCATTTCCAAGCTTTAAATCGTCTGCAATGGCTGCTTGAATGAAATCTTTCGCTACCACTACCGCTTGACGAACCGAACTTCCTTTTGCAAGTTGCGCTGTTAAAGTTGCTGCAAACGTACAGCCTGTTCCATGTGTATTTTTTGTGTCAATGCGTTTGCTCGTTAAATATAAAAACTCTTCTCCATCATAAAGCAGGTCTACTAAATTTTCTCCTTCTCCATGTCCCCCTTTAATGACAACATTTTTTGCCCCCATGTGGTACAACCTTTTTGCTGCTTCCATCCGATCATCTAAACTAGTAATAGACATATCCGTTAACACTTCCGCCTCAGGAATATTTGGGGTCACAACTAGTGCAAGTGGCAACAAATGTTCTTTTAGTGACTGTATCGCCTGTTGCTGTAACAACGATGCACCGCCTTTTGCAATCATTACAGGGTCCACAACCACTTTGTCCCACTTATATTGCTTAATTTTATTAGCTACTGCTTCAATAATTTCACCGCTAAATAACATCCCTGTTTTTAATGCATCTGTTCCAAGATCTACACCGATAGAATCAATTTGCGCTTCAACTGCTGCTACACTCATCGGATATACGTCTTGAACGCCTAATGTATTTTGCGCCGTAACGGCTGTTAAAGCTGACATCCCATAAGCCCCCAACTCTTGAAATGTTTTTAAATCTGCCTGAATACCAGCTCCACCACCACTGTCAGATCCTGCAATTGTTAGTGCTTTGTATGTAATCATATCTGTTCTCTCTCTTTCTTTTCAATTGCTGCATATTGTTCAACCTGTTGTGCAGAGAGATGAAACAATTGATTTAAAAATTCAATTTGAAAACTACCTGGACCTTCTTCTCCTTTTTTCATTGCAGCTAGTTGTGCTGCAATTCCATATGAAGAAACAGCTGCTACAGAAGCTATTAATGGATCTTCTTCTACAGCCACAAAAGCTCCAACCACTGAACTTAGTAAACATCCTGCCCCCGTTACTTTTGTTGATAAAGAATGACCATTATGCACAATATAAGTGGTCTTGCCATTTGTAATTACATCTTCTTTTCCTGTAATTACAACAATCATATTCAATTGATTGGCTGCTTTTTGAGCAAGTGAAACAATATTCCTCTTTCCCTCTCCAGCATCGACTCCTTTAATGCTCCAGGCCTCTCCAATGACGTTGGCCACTTCAGCTGCATTTCCTCTCAAAACGGTAATGTCCAGATCGTTCACAATGCGCCTAGCGGTTTCTGTTCGATAAGATGTAGCACCTGCTCCAACAGGATCGAACACAATAGGTACGTTATGTGCATTTGCGGACTTTCCTGCAAGAAGCATCGACTCTACTTCTTGCTCACTTAGTGTTCCAATATTTAATACGAGTGCTCCAGCTATTTTCGCCATTTCTGCAACTTCTTCTTTGGCATAAGCCATAACTGGTGATGCTCCTAAAGCTAATAAACCGTTCGCGGTAAAATTTGTCACGACAACATTTGTGATGTTATGTATGAGTGGATTCTCCTCTCTCACATGTTCTAACGCTTGAATAACTTGATAATTCGTCATTTCATCATCCCCCTTTTAAAATAAAAAAGCACTTTGCAAGCGCAAAGTGCTAAAAATCATCATCGTTCACCTAATGACATTTCCTACTTCCTACGCTGGCATTATCCAACAGGTTCAAACGGTCTACGACAGATTAGTCGTACTCTCAGCCAAATTCCATTAGCTCCCGATTTATACAATTGTTATTGATTAAAAGTCTACTCTTTTAAAAAAGAGATTTCAAGTTTTATGTATGTAACGTGTTCGAGTCTTTCATACATCATCTAAAATTCATCATTTACTGCTTTTCGTAATAAGCTAAAATGCCATTCACAATAGCTTGTGCATACAATTCACGTTGTGAAGCAAGTTTTTTTGCGTCTTCTTTATTCGTTACAAACCCGAGTTCAACAAGAACACTTGGCATATTTGTGTACTTAATTACTTGAAAGCCTGCACTCTTTACTTTTCGATCTTTCATTCCAACAAGGGATACGAGTTGTCGTTGAATTTCTTCTGCTAACTTTTTCCCTTCCTGACTTCTTGGATTGCGAGAAGAATCATAATATGTCTCTGCTCCTTGTGCATCTGGAGATGCCGCGTTCACGTGAACACTAATAAACAAATCTGCTTTATTTTTATTGGCTATATCTACTCGATCACCAAGTGTTGGGTACGTATCATTTGAACGAGTCATAATTACAGTTGCTCCAGCTGCTCGCAATTTCTTTTCTACATGATAAATGACGTCCATCGTCACATCTTTTTCAGAAATACCGTTTGCTACTGCACCAGGGTCCTTTCCACCATGACCAGCATCTAACACAATAGTTTCACCTTTTAATACTTCAGAAGAAACAGGTAAAGAAGGATTTGGTGTTGGAGTAACAGGACGACTTGTGGTCAAATATTGACTCGCCACCCACCCTACTTGGTTAGGTTTCAGTTGTATTTGTGTCCAACTTCCACTTGTTTTCACCACTTTAACTTCTGTTTGATTCGATAAAGATGTTAACACTTGACCATTAATACTCGGTACAGAGCGAACATTTAAAACACTTGCGTTAACAAATGCTACCTTCAATGATTCAGAAGGTTGAGTTGGTGTAGGACTTGTTTGTTTCTGATCGCCTAAATATTGACTCGCTACCCATCCAATTCGGTTATCACTCGTTTTAATTCGAGTCCAGTCTCCTTCGACTTTCAAAACATACACATCTGTATTCTTACTCAAGGACATTAAGATATTTCCTGTTGTGCTTGGTATAGAACGAACATTAAGAGAGCTTGCTTTTACAGTTTTCATCTCTTCATTGATCGTTGAGCCAGGAGTCGCTGGGGAAGAAGGTACAGGTTTGGCTGGTTGATTCGTAGCTGCTGTTAAGTATTGATTAGCTACCCATCCAGATTGATTACTGTTAGTGCGAACTTGTGACCAGTTTCCTTTCACTGAAAGAACAGTGACAGTCGTATTTTTTGGCAATTTTGTTACGATAGCTCCGCTTGTATTTGCTGTAGAGCGCACGTTTAACATACTTGCGTTAACAACAGCTGATGTAACAGAAGATTGGGTGGGCTTTTCCTTTACTTGGTCGACCTCTTGTTTCTTTATGTAACTAGAAGAAACCCAGCCCGTTTTACCTTCATAAAGCACATTTGACCAACCATCTTTTTCACTTTTAATTTCAATTTGAGTATTTTTATGTAGTTTCCCAATAATTGCCCCGTTTGTGCTAGGTACAGAGCGAAAATTTAGCGTATCAACCTTAACTGTTGCTTGTGTGACAGCCGCAGAAGAAGGCATTGCATTGATGATGAGAGAACTAAGCATTGCCGAACAGCATACGCCATATAGAAGTGATTTCTTAGCCATGTTAATACCTTCCTTTTTAAATTTTTCTTTTTTCAAACATGCAAGATAGACATTCGATATTATTCATATCGGTTATCTTAAAGAAAAATTGACATTATATTTGAATTTCGTCATGAAAAAGCTTTAAAGTTAACAATAAGATTGGAGAGTGATGATTAGGTGAAAAAAAGTTACTTACCTATCGATAAAGAAATGATTACACAACTGAAAGCTCCGACACCTCTTAGCCAAGAATTTTACAATCAACCAACGATTGAATTAGCTCAATCATTACTCGGTTGTCTTCTTGTAAAAGAAACAACAGAAGGGATAACGAGCGGATTCATCGTTGAAACAGAAGCATATATGGGACCTACGGATCGCGCTGCTCATAGCTATAATAATCGTCGTACAAAGCGCACTGAAATTATGTTTCATGAACCAGGTTACGTATATACATATGTGATGCATACACATTGCTTATTAAATGTTGTAAGCGGAGATATCAATCAACCTGAAGCAGTTTTAGTACGAGCTGTTCAACCTTTTTGTGGAAAAGATTTAATGATGAAAAGACGACAAACGACTGTTGAACGCAACTTAACAAGTGGCCCTGGTAAATTAACAAAAGCAATGGGTATTAGCATGGATGATTACGGAAAAACATTTTTCACACCTCCTCTATTTATTGCTAGTGGTGTGACACCTGAATCAATCTCTATAGGTCCTCGCATCGGCATTCCAAATACAGAGGAAGCAAAGGATTATCCTTGGCGCTTTTGGATTACAAATAATGCATTTGTATCGAGATAGAACAACTATTCAGAAAAACGTATAGTCAATTTTCGCTATTTCCTAACAAAATTCCTTTCTATTTCAGTAATTTGGCGACATATTTTTGTCACAATGCAAAAAAGTTCAGGGAGCAAACCCTGAACTTCTTTTTATACCCACCACATTTGTGAAGGTGATTCTTCAATTAAAACAGATTGAAGATTTGTTACAGCACGCTTAAATCCTTCTTCAATCGACATAATTGGATCTTCATGTTCAATGCTCACTACATAATCATATCCATATGTACGCAGTGCACTCATCATATCGGACCATTCCGTTAAGCTATGACCACATCCAACTGAGCGGAACGTCCACGCTCTAGTTTGAACACTGCCATATGGTTGCATGTCTGTTAACCCATACATGTTAATGTTTTCTTGATCAAGATACGTATCTTTTGCATGGAAATGGTGAATTGCATTTTCTTTTGCTAAAATCTTAATTGCCGCTACAGGATCAATTCCTTGCCACCATAAGTGACTTGGATCTAAGTTTGCACCAATTGCGTCACACGTTTCTTCACGTAGCTTTAATAACGTATATGGCGTATGAACAAGGAATCCTCCGTGAAGCTCAAGACCGATTTTTACATTATGTTCTTTCGCATAAGCTCCTACTTCTTTCCAATAAGGAATGAGCTTTTCTTCCCATTGCCACTTTAGCACATCGCCGTATTCGTTTGGCCAAGGTGTAACCGGCCAGTTTGGATATTTTGCGTCTTCATGATCGCCAGCTGTTCCTGAAAAGCAGTTAACAACTGGTACATCTAGTAGTGATGCTAGTTTAATGGTTTTTAATAATGTTTCATGAGATTGCTTGGCGAATTCTTTTTCTGGTGAAATAGGATTTCCGTGACAACTAAACGCACTAATAATTAAGTCACGCTCTTTTACTTTTTGAACATACTGTTGACGTGCCGTTTCATCTTCTAATAATAAATCTAAATCACAGTGATTATTCCCTGGGTAACAACCTGTTCCAATTTCGACTGCGTGTAACCCTGCCGCTTTTACTTTATCTAGCATTTCTTCAAACGACTTATCTGCAAATAAAACTGTGAATACTCCTAACTTCATCTCGGCCTCTCCCTTCAGTTTAACGCGATGGTTTCTACTGTTTCACTTTTTTCATAGATCTGATCAATGATGTTAGATACTTGAAGCGCTTCTTCTGGTTTGACAACAAGCTCTTCTCTACCTAAGCATGCATCGATAAAGTTTTTCGCCTGTGGTAATCCTGGATCATCTTCCCCTTGAATCCACGCTGCTTCACTATTTAAAAGCATGCCGTTTTTCGTTGTGTATAACTCGAATGGAAAAACACTAATTCCGCCTTCTGTACCAGAAATGCTGACATGCTCGGCGTCATCTTTTATATTTGCTGCCCACGATGTTTCTAGTAGCAGTGATGCGCCACCTTCAAACTTAATATAAGCGGTTACATGATCATCAACATCAAACGTTGCATGATCAAACTCTCCCCATTGATTCACTTGATTTGGTGTTTTACTTAACACGTTATACGTACTGCCACTTACTTCAACGTGTTTTGGATTCCCCATTAACCAAATCGCTAAATCTAGCAAATGACAGCCATAATCGATTAGGCTACCGCCACCTTGAAGAGATTTGTTTGTAAATACCCCCCACCCTGGTACTTTACGACGACGCAGCGCTTGGACACGTGTTACTAATGGTGCTCCGATGTCTTCTATCATCTTTTTCGCTGCTTGCGCTTCTTTCATAAAACGATAGTGATACGCAATAGCTAACACTTTATTCGCTTTCTTTGAAGCAGTAATCATCGCTTCACATTCATCCGTTGACAATGCCATTGGCTTTTCACAAAGAACATGAACACCTGCTTCAAATGCTGCAATCGTGATTTCTGCATGAAATTTATTTGGTGTACAAATACAAACAGCGTCTACTTCTTTAAATAAATCATGGTAGTCTTGAAAAACATGTTCAATTTGATTAGCTGCTGCTACTTCTTTTGCTCGCTCAACATCTACATCACTAACAGCTGTAATTGCGCAAAACGCATCTAAACGTTGAAACGCTGGAATATGGCGGCCTGTCGCAATGCCACCAACCCCAATGATCCCAATACGAAGTTTACTCATGAAGTCACCTCCATTACTTATACACGTGTAATTTGTTTTGTGTCGCTTGATTTTAATGCTGCTAAAATAACAGCCAGTGATTTCATACCTTCTTCACCTGTAATTAACGGTTCTTTACCTGTTAAAACAGATTCGACAAAGTGATTAACAACTTGAGAACTACTTTGCCCCCCTTCATCATTCGATTGAATCT
Organism: Bacillus sp. CGMCC 1.16541; assembly: GCF_003184905.1. GTDB lineage: Bacteria > Bacillota > Bacilli > Bacillales > Bacillaceae_H > Priestia. The sequence goes on along the minus strand of NZ_KZ821210.1, from coordinate 13,622 downwards.
TTCCAAGCTCATAGTTTACAACTTCACCAGTTGCATATTGAACAACTAATGAATACGTCGGATGATCTTCAAGACGAAGAATGGCTTTTTCTCCATAGATAATCGTTGAATTGTCCTCTTTTGCCGTGTATGCCCAGCTTGCAGCTAATGTTCCGACAATTCCGCTTTCCGTTTTTAAAACGCATACCGCATTGTCATCAACGTCTGCAAAATCTTTTGCACTTGTTTCAACGAATGCACCTACTTCAGTAATTTCTTCTCCTAATAAATAACGAAGTAAGTCTGTTTTATGAACACCTAAGTCACCCATTGCTCCAATAAATGCTTGCTCTTTACGAAAGAACCAGCTGTCTTTTCCATCCACACTCCAGCCTTCTGGTCCAGGATGACCGAATGCTGTACGGAAGCTGTATAACTTTCCGATTTCTCCACTTTCAATTAATTGACGAGCTTTTTGGTGTGAAGAAACAAAACGTTGGTTATGTGCAATCATTAGCTTTTTACCACTTTTCTTTGCTGCTTCAATCATGGCATCAGCTTCTTCTTGAGATGTCGCCATTGGCTTTTCACATAATACGTGGATTCCTGCTTCTAACGCGGCAATTGAGATTGGTGCGTGTAAATAGTTCGGTGTACATACACTCACGACGTCCACTTCACCACTTGCTAATAATTCCTCATAGCTTGTATACGCTTTCGCTTCATATTGTTCAGCAATTTCATTCACACGTGCTTCGTTAAGGTCACAAACCGCTACAATCTCTACGTTTTTATTTGCTTTGTATTCTGGTAAATGACGATATTGGGCAATACTTCCGCAACCAATTACTCCAACTTTTAATCTTGTCATAAAAACCTCTCCCTTTTCTTTTGTTCAACATGTGGTAGAAATGAGTGCAAGCTCGGCTTCTTACACTCATTCACTGCATTAGTTTTTTACTGCAATTTTTTCTAATGGTTGTGCATTTCCGTATACTGGGCGTTTACGATTAACTGGCTGTGCCCACTTTACACTGTTAATAATGACACGTTGTACTTCTTTATTGTGGTACGTTGGATACGTCTCATGACCTGGACGGAAATAGAATACTTTTCCGTTCCCACGTTTATATGTGCAACCACTGCGGAAGATTTCTCCACCTTCAAACCAACTTGTAAAAACAAGCTCATCTGGAGCAGGGATATCGAAGTGCTCTCCATACATCTCTTCTTTTTCTAACTCGATATATTCTCCAATGCCTTCTGCAATTGGATGACTTGGATCAACGACCCAAATGCGCTCTTTTTCATCTGCTTCGCGCCATTTTAAATCACAACTTGTTCCCATTAATGTTTTGAAGATTTTTGAAAAGTGACCTGAGTGAAGAACAATTAAACCCATCCCATCAAGAACACGTTGTTGTACTTTTTGAACGATTTCATCTTGCACTTCATCGTGCGCTAGATGTCCCCACCATACAAGAACATCTGTCTCTGCTAGTACATCGTCTGTTAAACCATGTTCTGGTTCATCTAACGTAGCTGTTTTTGCGTCAAAACCTTCTTCTGTTAAAAACTGTGCAATCGCACCGTGAATACCTTCAGGATAAATCTCTCTTACAACTGGATTCTTTTGCTCATGTCGATTTTCATTCCATACTGTTACTTTTACCATGGTTGTCACCTATCCTTTTTTATTGTAAAGACCGCTTTTCATCGATTTGCTGTGTGAGAGCAGATTAAACTTACAAACAATAACTCTATCGAAAGGAGTCGTTATTAAAATCACAATCTAGTCTTAATAATTATTTGAGTGAACCGGTTAACCTCTCGTAAAAGAGAGTCATCCACGATTGGATGTTGAGTCCCTTTTTACGATTTCAACTGGTAAGTTGATTCGTGCTAACGTTTGCATTTTTCCTTCGATAGCTTGAATTAATGTTTCAGCTGATACAACACCTTTTTTAAAAACATCTTGTCTTACCGTTGTTAAACTTGGCGTTGAGTAACTACTGATTGTTAAATCATCGAATCCCACAATTGAATAATCATGCGGCACTTGTTTTCCGTGCTCGTTTAACGCCTTGATGATTCCGAGGGCTAAAATGTCAGATGTAGCAAACACAGCTGTTAACGTATCCTTAAGTGCTAACACCTTTTCCCCCATCTTATAGCCATTTTCAAACGAGCTGTCATGCCCTTCAAATATTAATTCCTTGTTTATTGACTTATTTGCTTCTGCCAATGCTTTTTTGTAGCCTGTAAAGCGTTTTGCATCAACAGGACTATTTGTTAAGCGATGAGCAACGAATGCAATTGATTCATGTCCTAATTGAAGCAAATGCTTTGTCGCTAAGTAGCCGCCTAATTCATCATCAACATGAATGTTGTGATAATGTTTTGCGTACTCTTCATACGTGTCAATTAATACGATCGGTGTAGGTAACGCTTTCATTTCCTTATATAAATTCTCCGAAAACGTTCCTAAAAATAGCAGTCCGTCTAAGTTACGTTTTGTGATCCAGTTTTTACAGTCTTCTGGATTTCCTGCGCCTGAAATTAAAATATCATATCCATTTTTACGAGATATGTATTCAATTCCACTAATCACTTCACTATAATAGTGATTTTCCTTAAAAATTGTAGCAAGTGAATCGTCTACTAACGGAAGCATAACACCAATCATATTTGATTTTCGCTTTGATAAACTAATCGCTGTAAAATTCGGCTGATAATTCAGTTCTTTAACCGCTTCCAAAACTCGAGATTTGGTTTCATCTGATACTTTTTTTACGCCATTTAAGACGTATGAAACGGTCGCAGGTGACACACCAGCGTATTTTGCTACATCACGGATTGTTATTTTTTGATTCATGTCTCCTCCGGTTAAACGGTTAACTTAATACAAGTTGATTATATATAATTATGATTCATTGGTCAACAAAAAATGTAAGCGTTCTCGATATTTTTTATATTCATCGTGAAATCGGTCCAAATTTTGGCTTATGAAATAAACCTGCATTATAATAAAGAAGCAGTTCAGTTTTTCGTCAAAGGAGTTTATTTTGTGAATGTTGTAACCATTTTATTACTTTTCTTATTTATTCTTAATATGATACTCGCTATTACACTCATTTTTTTAGAAAGGCGCAGTATTAGTACGACATGGGCATGGCTTATGGTTCTTTATTTTATTCCTGTTTTAGGATTCATCCTTTATTTAATTTTCGGTCAAAATTTAAGCAAACAGAAAATTTTTACATGGGATCAAAGAAGTTATCTTTCATTACGTGAATCTGTTTCTACCCAAACAGAACTTTTAAGGAACCAACAATTCTCCTTTACTAACAAAAGTGCTGAACGATACAGAGACTTAGTATTTATGCATTTAATTCACAATGAAGCCGTTCTCACTCAAAATAATGAGCTAGAGATTTTCACAGATGGACATGACAAATTCAACGCTCTCCTTCAAGATATTGAGCAAGCAACTCACCATATTCATCTTGTCTATTATATTATTCGATCTGATGAATTAGGAAAAAGGCTTGTAAATATGCTTGTTCAAAAAGCAAAAGAAGGTGTTAAAGTTAAAGTACTATACGATGACATGGGGTCAAGAAAATTCAAGCGAAAACTTATTAAACAGTTGAAGCAAGCTGGGGTTGATGCAGCGCCTTTCTTTCCTTCTAAGTTTCCGCTTTTTAATTTACGTATTAATTACCGCAACCATCGTAAGCTCGTTATTATCGATGGAAAAATCGGATATATCGGAGGCTTCAACATTGGAGATGAATATTTAGGATTAAACCCAAAGTTTGGATATTGGCGTGATACGCATTTAAAAGTGACTGGAATGGCTGTTCATTATATTCAATCGCGCTTTATACTCGATTGGAACCACGCCTCTGCTTCCTTAATTGAATACCATCAAGACTATTATCCAACCATTTCATCGATTGGCAAAGTAGGCATGCAAATTGTATCAAGCGGTCCTGATTCTGAGGAAGAACAAATTAAAAATGGATACATGAAAATGATTTTAGCGGCTAAGAGCTATGTATACATTCAAACTCCTTATTTCATTCCTGATGATAGTTTATTAGATGTCCTAAAGATTGCGGCACTTTCTGGTGTTGACGTTCGAATTATGATTCCGAACAAACCTGATCATCCGTTTGTGTATTGGGCAACTTATTCACACATTGGAGAATTACTAAAGGTTGGGGCGAAAGTTTATATTTACGAAAAAGGATTTATGCATGCTAAAACGATTGTAGTCGATGGCCAAATTGCATCTGTCGGAACAGCTAACATTGATATGAGAAGTTTTCGCTTGAATTTTGAAGTCAATGCATTTCTTTACGACTCAACTGTGACTAAAAACCTTACAACTATTTTTGAAGACGACATGAAGAATTCAACACTTTTAACACAGGAAGCGTATGAGCAGCGTCGATTGCTGATTCGTTTCAAAGAATCGATATCAAGGTTGTTATCTCCCATTCTCTAGTTACATCTGTTTTGCGTGAGGAAATCATATCCTATCGTTCCACATTTTAAGCAATGACATCCTACTTTACAGCTGTTAACCTGTATTCATGCGCTCAACAAAACAGCTTAAAAGCTATAGGAGGTTTTTCTAGATGCTTAAGAAAATGTTAATGGTAGGTGCACTTGTAGTTCCAATGGTTGGAATGCAACAAACAGCTAGTGCAGAAGGTACTACACACGTTGTAAAAGAAGGCGAGTCTCTTTACAAGATTGGTATGGAATATGGCGTATCTGTAACGGAGTTAAAAGAGGCTAACGATAAAGATGGAAATGCCGTTTCAGTCAATGAGACATTAACAATTCCAACAACAATTAGTGATAATGAAAAAGACTTATTAGCACGCTTAGTACAAGCCGAAGCTGAAGGCGAATCATACGCAGGTAAAGTAGCCGTTGCTTCTGTTGTTTTAAATCGTGTCGAAAGTGATCAATTCCCTAATTCCATTCATTCTGTTATTCATCAAGATGGTGGTATTCAATTTACACCTGTAGCAAATGGTCAAATTAATAAACCAGCAAGTGAAGAAGCAAAGAAAGCTGTCGATGAAGCACTTGCATTTAAAGGATTAGGTAACGGTTCATTATTCTTCTTTAATCCTAATAAAACAGGCGATCAATGGTTACGTCAAAAAGAAGTAACGACCACAATTGGTGATCACGTATTTGCAAAATAAAAAGCTAAACAAAGAAGAAGGCTGCCTGAAAAGGTAGCCTTCTTCTTATTATTTCGGTTGAAAACGAACTGCTCCATCAAGACGGATAACTTCTCCATTTAACATCGGATTTTCAATAATGCTTTCAACAAGCATTGCGTACTCATTAGGCTGACCTAAACGAGATGGAAATGGGACCATTTCACCAAGAGCTGCTCGTGCTTTTTCTGATAATGTGGCAAACATCGGCGTTTCAAATAGTCCCGGCGCAATGGACATATTGCGAATACCAAAGCAGGCAAGTTCTCTTGCAATTGGTAACGTCATTCCAACCACTCCGCCTTTTGAAGCACTATATGCAGCTTGTCCAATTTGCCCTTCATATGCTGCAACGGATGCTGTATTGATGATAACGCCCCGCTCACCATATTCATTTAATTCATTGTGACTCATCATATCTGAAGCGAGACGAATCACATTAAAGGTTCCAACTAAATTAACTTGAATCACTTTATTAAAAAGAGATAAGTCATGGGGCTCATCTTTATTTACTACTTTCTTTGCAACAGCGACACCTGCGCAATTAACCAAAACATTAACATAATCAAACCGCTCTTTTACTTTTTCTAACCCTTTTTTTACATCTTCTTCGTTCGTTACGTCGACTTTCACAAACAGAACGTGATCACTACCTAACTCCTCGACAAGCTTTTTTCCTCGTTCTTCCGACAAGTCGAAAATAGCTGCTTTGGCTCCGCTACCTACAAGTTTCCTAATCGTTCCTTCTCCTAAACCTGAACTACCACCTGTAACAATCGCTATACATTTGTTTATGTCCATTTTTCTCTTCCCCTTTAATCTAGTCGTTGAATAATTGTTGCATTTGCCATCCCATGTCCTTCACAAATCGCTTGTAATCCATACGTTCCACCTGTTCGTTCTAATTCATGAAGCAGAGTAACCATCACGCGTGCTCCACTCGCTCCTAACGGATGACCAAGTGCAATTGCACCTCCGTTGACATTCAATTTCTCTGGATTGGCCTTTAACTCTTCTAGCCACGATAGTGGTACAGGAGCAAACGCTTCGTTTACTTCATATAAATCGATGTCATCAATGGTTAAGCCCGCTTTTTTTAACGCTTTTTCAGTCGCTGGAATAGGTCCCGTTAACATAAGTTCTGGATCCGAACCTACAACCGTTCGCGTAACAATTTTAAAGCGCGGCTTTACTCCTAGCTCTTCTGCTTTTTCTTTTGACATTAATAATAAAGCAGCGGCTCCATCACTAATTTGACTCGCATTCCCTGGGTGAATTTTACCGTCTTCTAAAAAAACTGGTTGTAACGAGTTTAATTTTTCGATTGATGTCTGTTTATGAGGACCTTCATCTACTTTCAATACCGTTTTTGACCCATCCGGCAATGTAATTTCTAAAGGCATAATCTCACGCTCAAATCGACCTTCTTCTTGTGCTTGTATCGCTCTCATATGGCTAATGAATGAATACTCATCCAGTTTTTCTCGCGTAAACCCCCATTTTTCAGCAATTTTTTCTGCTGATATCCCTTGATTAAACACACCAAAGCGTTTTGTTAGCTTTTCATTCCACGTTGCTCCTTTTAAGTTTGAAAACATCGGAACTCGAGACATACTCTCAACACCAGCTGCGACAACAACATCCATATCTCCACTTAAAATAGCTTGAGCTGCGAAATGAACGGCTTGTTGACTCGATCCACATTGACGATCAATGGTTGTACCTGGCACTTCAATTGGATAGCCTGCTAGCAAAGCTGCCACTCGCGCGATGTCTCCAGCTTGCTCACCTACTTGTGAGACACACCCCATAATGACGTCATCAATATGGATAGGGTCAATACTGGCACGCTTCACGACTTCACGTAATACTTCTGCAGCTAAATCATCTGGTCGAACACTACTTAATGCTCCACCTTTTCTCCCCATTGGTGTTCGTACTGCTTCAACAATCACAACTTCTCTCATTTTGTCATCCCCTTATTTTTTATTAAAAGAGTGACAAATTAGCCACCCTCTTGTTCTGTTTAAACTTCTACGTTAAACGTATACGTTGCATCTGTCATACTTACATCTACATATTTTCTCCGTTTATAATATAATGGTCGCCGTCTTTAACTGCTGTCGTTTTTAAATTGGCTAGATCTGATCCTGTTCCTGGTTCTGTCATCGCAATCGCCGTAATTATGTTACCGCTTACAAAATTAGGTAACCACTTTTGTTTTTGTTCTTCTGTTCCGTATGAAGCTAAATATGGAACAACAATGTCATTATGTAACCCTACCCCTACTAAACTCGAACCTACCCTTTCTAATTCTTCGTTTAGTACAACTGAATAAGCAAAATCGGCATTGAAACCACCGTATCGTTCATCTATCCACGGGCAAAGAAACCCTTCTTTTCCTAATTTCAACCAAAAGCTTTTTGGAATCATTCGGTTCTCTTCCCACTCGTCATAATAAGGCGCTGCTTCTTTTTCTAGAAACTTGCGTAACGATTTCCTGAAGATATGATACTCTTCTTTTATATAGGTAGCAGCCATATACTCTCTCCCTTAATAAATAAATGAAAATTCTGATTATAATTAGTATAATTAGTATAAAGAAACTTGTCCATTTAGAACAAGTCTTTTCTAAAAAAAAACACTTGGGGTGAAAATCCAAGTGTTTTAATAAGAGCGTAACAAATTAATAAAGACGATCACAATAATAATAGGAAGAACATACTTCACTAAAAGTAACCATAATTCAAACCATTTATTTGAGATTGCTCCACCTGCCATAAATTCGTTGTGAAGCACTTCTCTTTTCATTTTAAACGATAAAAAGATGGCAATCGCTAAACTTCCAAGTGGCAACATCACATTACTTACAAAAAAGTCTGCCACATCAAATAGATTTCGCCCTCCAAGTGAAACGTCTCCTAACACACCAAATGATAATGCAGATGGAATACCAACAATAAAGACCATTACACCTGATAACCATGAATAACGAACACGCTTATGTTGTTGATCTTTCGCTAATGACGCGACAATAATTTCAAGAAGCGAAAAAGCAGACGTTAAAGTTGCGAATAAAAACAAGACTAAAAACAGTGATAAAAAAAACGTTCCAAATGGTATTTGCTCAAATACCGCTGGTAATACAACAAATAATAATCCAGGTCCTTCTGTTGGCTCTAATCCAAGCGAAAACACAGCTGGAAAAATCGCAAGTCCTGCCAATAACGAAACAAATAAGTTCAAAAATGCAATAGAACTAGCAGACTTTGTTAAGCTAACTTCTTTGCCTAAGTAAGAGCTGTATGTGACCATACATGAAAGTCCAACACATAATGCAAAGAACGATTGACCTAATGCATATAAGATAGACGATGCTGTCACTTCTGAAAAGTCCGGCTTTAAGAAAAACAACAACCCTTCCGTTGCATTTTCTAATGTTAGTGATCGGCCTACAATAATTAAAAATGAAATAAATAAAAGTGGCATCATATATTTATTAGCACGTTCAATTCCATTTTGTATCCCTTTTGAGACAACCAATACAGTCATCAGTAAAAAAAGAGCCTGTGCACTTAACACAATCAGAGGATTTCCAATCACGGTATCAAAGAGTGGCCCATATGATTGACCCATTAATTGACCACTTAAGCTCATCAACGCGTAAACGAGTACCCAGCCACCGACAACACTATAAAAGGATAAGAGTACTAAACAGCTTACAACCCCGATTCGTCCAATCCATACCCAATTCGAATTAGGAGCAATGCTTTTGTACGCACTAATCGCTTCTTTTCCTGTACTTCGACCAATTACAAATTCAGCAAGTAAAAGTGGCATTCCAATGAATAAAGTAAACAAAATAAATAAGAAAAAGAATGCTCCACCACCACTCGTTCCTGTTACATACGGAAACTTCCAAATTGCACCTAGACCGATTGCAGCTCCGGCTGATGCTAAAATAAAACCAAATCGCGAGGACCATTGGTTTGAATGATTCATATAACGTCCCCTTTCTCTTTCACGACATGTTTAGTAATGTACCACAATTCGACAAAAAAATCATGTATTCTGTTATTTTTATATGATTTTTGGTTTAATTCCACACTATTTTCATGGATTCCTTCTCTTTCCACTACGAAAGCATTCCATTTTTCTGAAATTATGAGGTTTGCTATTATTTTTGTAAACGAATCATATATATAGGACATCCACTTACAAGAAAGGATGAATTCTATGTTTACGAATGATATTCAAGTCATTGTATTTGATTTAGATGGTACTCTGTATGAAGACACACACCACTTTGATTACTATGCAGCTCAATTAGAAGAAAAAGTGCCATCTCGCTATCGATTTATGTATCGAAAAGATTACGAAGACGTGCTTTCTAGCAAACACACGTTACGCATCGGATGTGTTTATGATGTAAAGAATGATCTTATTCTTTTTATTCAAAATAAGAAAGTAGACCGTGTGTATCGTTGGAACGGCAGTCGTTTATCTCAACAAAGCCTCCAGAAATTATATCCTACTTCTATCATAATTAATTTAGATGACATGTTAAGTATCGGAGATTTGTGGTGGGTTCCCTCTTCTATTGCTCGTCATTACGGTGTATCAAACGATGAATCATATGAAGCTTTTTTAAATACGAGAGACTACATGATGAGTGAACAATTTCAATTAAACCGAATACAAGGATTAAAAGAATTGCTCGAAACCATTTCCTCAAAGTGTAAACTGGTTCTATTAACAAACAGTCCAGAACGTGATAGTGAAGTCATTTTATCTAAATTAGGGCTAGCGCATGTTTTTCATAAAAAAATCTTTATGGGAAAGAAGCCAATGATGACTGGAGAACGCTTTAAAGAAATTTGTCGTGAATTCAATGTGAGCTATCCAAACCTATTAAGCATAGGAGATAATTTAGTAAACGAAATTGCTCCTGCAAAAGAATTAGGGTGCTCCACAATCTATATTGACCCTTTTCATATCGGCAACGAAACGAGTGCTGATGTAACCGTTGAACGAATGACAGACGCCATTCATTTATTAGAAGACTATTTCAAACAAAAGTAAAAAACTGAGCTAAGTGAACTTAGTCCTTTTAACTCAGCCTCATACCTTAAAGAAATGTAGACTCACCATCTCCACGTGCTTCTTTTTCTGATAAAATTTCAATGTGGTCATGTCCTTCTTTTTCAATCTGTAATTTCACTCGTTCTGCGGTTTCACAGTTAGGACATGTAACTTGTTTATACTCTAAATGATCTCGGTCTGTATATGCGACTACATATGTCACTGCTACCACCTCCACTTTTGATCTTTAAAGGTCTATAGCCTTTGTTCGATTGCTCTAAACATAAGAAAAGACTTCATAAAAAAAGAGAGGAGGCTGTCTATGAATATCCTGTCGTTTATCCCGGTTATTGCTCCTATTGGTATTCTCATTTGCTTAATTGGTTTTACATCTACTTTTATTAAGCAAGACTAGACGATTATGTTGTCCGAAACTTTCTGACTAATTGAACTAGCACACCAAGTACAAGTAAAACAATTGCGATGATACTCGTTGTGACAATTAGTTGATTATCACTTTGTTTCGTCAAAATGGCAACAAACGCCCATACAAACACAAGTGAGTAAGCATTATCTTGTTGCTTAAGTGTGAAAACAACACCTAAAATGGCTCCAATGATGAGCATGATGACTGCCCATATTTGTTCGCTTAACCCAAACAAGGACTCGATACCATTCGCTTCAAAAATAACAAATACATTTACAATCGTTGCTACTGAAATCCACCCAATGTACACAGAGATAGGAAACCTCATAAACCATGTTGAATAAGTGGAGCGTTGAATAATTGTATAGATGATGATAAGTGTAAGCAAAATACCCAGCATAACAAAAATAGAGGCATTAAAATACTCATACTGAAAAATAATGACCCATATACTATTTAATAACGCATTTAAAAAGAACCAACCACCAATCTTTCGATAAACTTCTTTTTGATCATCACGTGTGAAAAATTGACGAGCTACCCAGATTGTTAGCAATAAATAAATGAATCCCCAAATTGCAAACGCATAACCTGCTGGAGTAAATAACGTGGACACTTTATCAGACACTTCTCCTGTTGTTTGACCACCTATAGGCAATGCATTTGCTAAATAATTGACCGTTAACACAATTACTAGACCAATGATGTTTAAGATCGTAAAGATACGAAAACGGCTCACGGATGTTCTCTCCTTTCACAACTTTAGATTTTTAGCTTTTCGTTTATACATACCTCGTATGTGAATTTGTTATGCAAGTTTTACAAAATTAAGGGACAAAGTAGGAGGAATGTACACAAAAAAGCCCACTGTCTAATGACAGTGAGCCTTCCTTCTATTTGGAACCTATTTCTTCTGTAGATGAACTTCCTACTTTACCACTTTTAGGTTGAACCCATCCTTTTGCTACAGCAAGTAGATACAGTCCAATGCTAATACCTAATGTGATAACAACGAACAACCAATGTTGTCCTGTAGCAATCATCACCGGTGCAAATGTAACAATCGCAATTTCAACAGGTGCAACCGGAATGTAGGCAAGTGCATAATCATCAAGAGTCTTACTTTCCCCTTCAGGATCGGCAATACGAAGTAGCGCAATTCCCATCGCCATCGTACCGGTGATCCAACCCCAAGTAAAGATTCCTCGCTCAAACCAAATGTTACCGAAGAACTTACCTGACAGTACACGGAATACAAACCAAGCAAATAGTAAACCAAATACTAATAAAAGAAGTAATGGTACAAGATAACTCGCTACGGCAGATAAACTAATAGATGCAATTCCAAACGCAACAAGTAAATCCGTTGAGCTACCACTAATACGATTTACTGTATCTTTATCAATGTATTGATCACTTTTTGTCTTAACCATAATTGATTTCACAGCTAAACCTACTAAAAATGCTAGTGAGAATGCTGGAATTGTTACATCTGGTAAAAATGATTGTCCTAATTCGCTTAAATAGTAACCACCTAACGCGATAGCTACAACTAGTGATAAGTGTAACACAAGCGGGTCAATTGCAATTGAAGATACGGTATCAGGTTTACTGCTTTTACGCTTAGCTTCTGGAACTAATCCAGTTCGTAGTTCTGATGGTAAATCTTCAAATCTTGTAATATAGTTTGTTTGACCTTTTTTTGAATAATACTTAATAAACGCTAAACCGACCACAATAGAGCAAATAACTCCAACTGTTGCTGATGTCATTGCTAATGATAATGCATCATCCCAACCTTGCTTCGCAAACGCATCACCAACTGCCGCTGCAGTACCGTGACCACCTACAAAGCCTGCCGCTAGTAACAAGCCGAAGCCTAAGTTTAAGTCTCCCCAAACGTTATTTAAAATTAGCAGTCCGAATAATAATCCGATTCCCCACATGGCTAACATAATCATTTGAGAATAAGACCACATGCTTCCTACTCGCCCTGCAATCTCTTTCCATTTAACATTTTGCGTCGCAATCGGTAACGCACCAAAAATAACGGCAATTAAAATCCCCGGGTACGTCCCTATTTGATCTGTAAATGGTATAATTCCTATCCCATTAGGTCCAAGTGCCAAAGCTAAAATCCCTGCTATAATACTCGCTGGTAAAAATAAATTTTGCACCCACCTGACCTTTGCTCGAATAATCGTTCCTACTAAAAGTAGTAACGCGATGAATCCTACATCAATAAACATATCCCATGCTGACAAATTCATCTAATCAACCTCCTAATTTGTTCTAATTCATAGTATCCTCATCGGTTTAGTGGTCTATTAAATTGAAAAAATTGAAAAATCATATTTAAGGACAATATTTTGTGCTTGAATGACCTATAAAAACAAATTGTCTAAATAGAATTTTTCAAATTTTAACTTATAAAATGTTTTTTTAGAATAGGATATTTCTAATTCAACTATCTCACATTATACACACTTTTTCATACTTTTGCACATTTCGACACGAATCGTAATAAATCCGTAATACTTATTTACAATCAAAATAACGGCTCAGACCTTATAAACACTGACATCAAGATGTTCTATAAAGATTTTTAAACAACTTCATTTAAAATATTAATCGCTCTCTATTGACTAACTAGAACACCCTTAGATATTATTGCTTTTTTATTTCCTTGTCCATGGACCTATTTAGAGATTGGTCAACGTTTAATCAAAGAAATCAACCCTGATTCTACTCATCTGTTTTACGAATGGATTACATTTTATGGTGCTGATAGAGTTAACCATTTCACCCAGTGGTATTGCCGTAAACTAGATGAACTATATATAAATGATTAACATTTCCAACTTCCTATGCTTAAACCGTTTTATCCT
>NZ_QFRU01000029.1 GCF_003184905.1 Bacillus sp. CGMCC 1.16541 | reverse complement strand
GCTCAGAAGCGACTTTACTATCATACCAAGTTATCAACTTCATGTCAACAACTTTTTAAAACTTATTTTTCGTTGTCATTTTGTTTTCCTGACAACGAATATTAATATATCAAATGTTTTTATCAAAGGCAAGCAATTTAGAAAATGTTGTAATATTCTAATTTCCCCTCTTTATAATAACATTTATAGCTTCTTAATCTGTTGTCTATAAATATAAAAAGAAGAGCTGATAAACAGCTCTTCTTTTTAACGGTGACGCATTTGCGGGAATAATAACACGTCGCGAATTGACGGTGAATTTGTTAGTAACATCACTAGACGGTCAATACCAATACCTAAACCACCTGTTGGAGGCATACCGTATTCAAGTGCTTCAATAAAGTCATCGTCCATTTCATGCGCTTCATCGTTACCTTGTTCTTTCTCTTTTAATTGTGCTTCAAATCGTTCACGCTGATCAATGGGATCATTTAATTCTGTGAATGCATTAGCATGTTCACGAGCTACAATAAATAATTCAAAGCGATCTGTAAAACGAGGATCCTCTGCATTCTTTTTGGCTAAAGGTGAAATCTCAACTGGATGTCCATAGATGAATGTAGGTTGAATAAGTTTCTCTTCAACTTTTTGTTCAAAGAATTCATTTACAATATGACCATATTGCATGTGCTCATTAATTTCTACATTATGCTCCTTAGCTAACGCTCTAGCTTCTTCTACAGATGTTTCTTTCCAGAAATCTACACCTGTATATTCTTTAATTGCATCAACCATGTGAAGTCTTGTCCACTCTGGAGATAAATCAATTTCCTGATCACCATATTGAACTTTTGTTGTACCTAATACTTCTTGGGCAATATGAGCAATCAAGTTTTCAGTTAAACTCATAATATCTTTATAGTCTGCATACGCTTCGTAAAGTTCAATCATTGTAAATTCAGGATTATGGCGTGTTGAAACACCTTCGTTACGGAAGACACGACCAATTTCATATACTTTTTCTAAACCACCAACGATAAGACGTTTTAAGTGTAGTTCAATCGCAATACGCATGTATAACGTCATATCTAAGGCATTGTGATGAGTAATAAACGGACGAGCAGATGCCCCACCAGCAATTGAGTGCATCATTGGTGTTTCTACTTCTAAATACCCGTTGTTATCTAAGTAACGACGCATCGATTGAATGATTTTACTTCTTAAGATAAATGTTTGCTTGCTTTCTGGGTTTGTAATTAAGTCTAAGTAACGTTGGCGATAACGCTGTTCTACATCTTTTAAACCATGATACTTATCTGGTAACGGTCTAAGAGCTTTTGTAAGTAACGTAAATTCTTGTACCTTAATTGAAAGCTCTCCTACTTTTGTTTTAAAAAGAACACCTTGAACCCCTACAAGATCTCCAATATCAGCCGTATTGAAAATATCATAAGCGTCTTCACCGATAGCATCTTTTCTTACATATAACTGAATTTGTCCTGTTAAATCTTGAACATGTGCAAATCCAGCTTTCCCTTTACCACGCTTTGTCATAATACGACCTGCTAATGATACAGGAATTTCTTGTCCATCTAGTTCTTCTTTTTCAATTTCATTGTATTGATCAAATAATTCTTGTGATGTATGTGTGCGTTCAAATCTTGTACCAAAAGGGTCCATACCGCTTTCTCGAAGTTTGTTCATCTTTTCTCTACGCACGAGAAGTTGGTCATTTAATTCTTCGTGATTCATCATCTACTCATCTCCATGAATTTATAATAAAGTGGCTTTCCAAACAGAAAAAAATGCCAGTTTATCACTGGCAATGTATCCTCTTCTTTAGAGGTATTATAAAATTACTCGTTTCTTTATGTCAAATCGCTTGAACGTCATTTGCTTCTTTTGCTTCTACTTCTTCTACCAGATTATCAAGTAGAACGGCTAAATCTTGACGCGTATTGCATTCGTTAACGGCGTTGCGAGCTTTTGCGTTTCCACGCACACCTTTTAGATACCAGGCTGCGTGCTTTCTCATTTCACGCACCGCTACGTTTTCACCTTTTAATTCAATTAAGCGATCTAAGTGTAGCTTACATACATCCATCTTTTCGCGAACCGAAGGCTCACCTATTAACTCACCTGTTTCAAGGTATTTAACTGTTCGGTAAATCATCCAAGGGTTTCCTAATGCTGCACGACCAATCATAACACCATCAGCACCCGTTTCTTCGAGCATGCGTTTAGCATCTTGTGGCGTTTGCACGTCACCATTACCAATAACGGGAATAGATACAGATTGTTTTACTTGTTTAATAATATCCCAATCTGCGTGCCCTTCATACATTTGCACACGAGTTCGACCGTGAAGAGCTACAGCTTTTCCACCAGCACGTTCAACAGCTTGAGCATTCTCAATTGCAAAGATATGATCTTCGTCCCAACCAGTACGCATTTTAACGGTTACAGGCTTATCTACAACGTCAACAACCGCTGAAACCATTTCATAAATTTTATTTGGATCCAATAACCATTTAGCACCGGCATCACACTTTGTTATTTTCGGTACCGGACACCCCATATTAATATCAATAATATCAGCCGTGGTATTTTTATCTACAAACTTAGCCGCTTCGACGAGTGTTTCTTTTTTTCCACCGAAGATTTGTAAGCTAAGCGGCTTTTCTCGTTCATCAATATAGAGCATCCCCATTGTTTTAGCATTATTATATAAAATAGCTTTATCACTAACCATTTCAGCACACACTAAACCAGCACCAAATTCTTTTACCGTTAAACGAAAAGCAGAGTTACATACCCCTGCCATCGGCGCTAAAACAACGGGATTTTTCATTGTAATATCTCCAATTTTCAACAATGTAAAATTCTCCTTTGTTTAGTAACTTATCTATTTTGCACCTCTTTAGGTGTTAATTCTTGAACACTAATTTGTAATGAATCCGCAACTTGTTGCAGCAAATTTTCATCAGGAACTCGATTACCACGTTCAATCTCTCCCAAAAGCGATACAGAAACCCCTAAAGTTTTCGCGAAATTTTCTTGTGTATATCCTTTCAACTTTCGAAAAGCGCGAATACGTCTTCCCCATTTTTCCGCTTCCATACAGTTACCCCTTCTCGATCTTCTAATTTATCTATTAAAGTCCGTACTTTTTGAGGAGAGTTAGGAATAGAAAGCGCTGGATTTAATTCACAGAGCGGAACCATCACAAAAGCTCTCTCTAACATTCTAGGATGTGGAACTTTTAGTCTTTCTGTTTCAATATTTTCTTGGTTATACAACAAAATGTCAAGGTCTAAAGTTCGAGGTCCCCACTTTATTTCCCTTTTCCTTCCAGAATCTAACTCAATTTGTTGCAAAACTGAAAGTAAATCTAAAGGAGATAATGACGTTTTTACTTCAATAGCCATATTTAAGAAACTTTCTTGGTCAGTATAACCGATAGGCTCTGTTTCATAGATAGAGGATACGTTTGTTACGTTTATAGTGGGGTGTTTTGCTAACGATTCAACCCCAAACTTTAAATGTTGTAGGCGATTTTCAATGTTTGAACCCAACGCCACATATGAGATGTTTTTCATTTAACGACTCCTTGTTATCTCGACTGCAACCGAGTCATAATGTCCTCGAATGGGTGGATCGGGTTTATAAACCTTTACTGTACAAGACTGGATAAGCAAATAACCCGAAAGGACTTCTTTTGCGATACATTCTGCAATGGATTCCACTAACTTGAATGTTTTACCTTCTACAATCGTTTGACAGATGTTATATAAGTCTGCATAACTAACGGTTTGGGTAAGGTCGTCTGTTTCACCAGCTTTTTGTAGATCTAGCTTTACTGTTAGATCAACATTAAAACGCTGACCTAGCTTATTTTCTTCTGCAAATACACCATGATAACCATAGAACTTCATATTATGAACAAAAATTTTATCGATATTAAGCCTCTCCCTTCCCTACAAGCACATCCATCATTTTAGCAAATCGAGCAATTCCTAATACATCATGAACCCGCGTAATATGAATACCTTTTGAAATCCCCATACCCACAGTCGCAGCCGTTCCTTCCATACGTTCACTAGGAGGTAGGTCGAGTACTTTTCCAATCATTGACTTTCTAGATGTACCTAGTAAAAGGGGGTAACCTAGTGTTGAGAATTGCTCTAAGTTTCTCATCACTTCCAAGTTTTCACGCATCCCCTTGGCAAAGCCAATGCCTGGATCAAGAATAATTTGGCGATCTTCAACGCCTGCTCGCTTTACAATATCAATGCTTTCGTATAAATCACTAATCATATCAGGAATTAAATCATGATAATCACGTTGTTCTCTATTATGCATCAAAATAATGGGAACACCATAAGTAGCAGCAACTTCTGCCATCTCAGGGTCAGCTTTTGCCCCCCATACATCATTAATGATATGAGCCCCAGCTTCAATGGACTGCTTTGCAACTTCCGCTTTATACGTATCAACCGAAATAGGTACCTCTACATGCTGGGATAACGCACGAACGACAGGAATGACCCTTGCTAACTCTTCCTCTTTCGAAACTTTTTCAGCACCGGGTCTCGTGGACTCTCCTCCCACATCAATGATATGAGCTCCGTGTTCAACCATTTGATGTGCATGAGCAACTGCTTGATCCACTTGATTGTATTTCCCACCGTCTGAAAATGAATCTGGCGTCGTGTTTAAAATCCCCATAATTAACGTTTGATTTTTATAATCTAATGTGTACTTCCCACACTCAATAATTTGATGATTTACTAAAGACTTTACTGTCATAGATGCCAAGTCTCCTCTTCTAACTGTTCTCGACTCCATAAAGATTGCGTAGCTCGCTTATAGAGTTGTTGTAATGTATAGGTTAACGTTCCTGTCCCTGTTTTAAACGATACTTCTCCAATATTCTTGATAGCAAAAATTTCTTGAATAGAATTTGTCATAAACATTTCATCACTCGTTAACAAGTCTTTCACCGAAAACAACCCTTCTTCTACTTCCATGTGCTGTTTTTCTAACATACGTAAAATGAATTGACGTGTAATTCCATTTAAAATACCTGTCTCTGTAGAAGGCGTATAGACTTTATTTCCCTTTACAAAAAAGAGATTAGACACCACACCTTCTGCAACATATCCTTCTTTTGTGAGAAAGATTCCTTCTTTCCCCATATCACTGCCAACTTCTCGTTTGGCAATCACGTTGTTTAAATAATGGTGAGACTTTAATCGTTCATTTCCTTCAGGCGAATTTCTTCTTGTTTCAAGAAGAACCCCCTCTTTTATAAAAAGGGGGGGCGTAGAAGGCATAGGCTTTAGATAAAAAATAGTCGATGGCTGCTCATAATGTTCTACTTGTAAACCAATTTCACCGACACCTGCAGAAACGTTTAAGCGTACATATGCATTTTTTAACTCGTTTTTTTTCAACAGTTTTTTGATAATATCTAAAACCTCTTCTTTAGAGTAGGACCAGTGAATACACAAAGCTTCTAAACCTTTGCGTAATCGCTCTAAATGGTCATCTAATAGAAACGGGTGACCATTGTATATACGAAATGTTTCAAAAAGCCCTAGTCCATACATATATCCATGGTCAAAAGGTGAGATAACGGCTTCTGTCTGTAAGACGACCTCACCATTGATATATATATACATCCTTACACTTCTTTCTTTTGATAAGTTTCAATGAAATTCTGCAACATTTCTCTTCCAAATGAAGTCATAATAGACTCTGGATGAAATTGCACACCTTCAATTGGTAACGTTTTATGTCTAAGGGCCATAATTTCACCTTCTTCTGTCCAAGCTGAAACTTCTAAACAATCAGGTAATGACTCTTTTTCTACAATTAATGAATGATAACGTGTCGCGACAAGCGGATTCTCTAGTCCATTGAATACAGTCTTACCATCATGATGAATATCAGATGTTTTTCCATGCATAAGTCGCTCTGCACGAATGACTTTACCGCCGAACACTTGGCCAATCGATTGGTGCCCTAAACAAACACCAAAAATCGGAATCTTTCCAGCAAAGTGAGCAATAGCAGCTAAACTAATCCCCGCTTCATTTGGACTACAAGGACCTGGCGAAATCATTAATACGTCTGGATTTAACTCTTCAATTTCATCGAGCGTAATTTCATCATTTCGCTTTACAACTAACTCTTGCCCTAACTCACCTAAATATTGTACTAAATTAAATGTAAATGAATCATAATTATCAATCATTAAAATCATCTCTTCTCACCCTCACTCAGCTCTTTTTCACTCGACTCTTTTGCTTTCCATAAAGCAGCAGCTTTCTTTAGCGATTCTTTGTATTCATGCTTTGGATTCGAATCAATAACCACTCCCGCTCCAGCTTGAACATATGCGTGTCCATCTTTAACGAGCATTGTGCGAATGGCAATGTTCAACTCTAAATCTCCATTAAAGCCAATCCAACCAATTGAACCCGTATAAATTCCTCTCCTTACAGGCTCTAACTCTTCAATGATTTCCATTGTTCTAACTTTGGGTGCTCCTGTAATTGTACCACCTGGAAAGACAGCATCAACAATATCAACAAAATCTTTACCTTTTGCTAATGTACCTTTAACGTTAGATACGATATGCATAACGTGGGAGTATTTCTCAATGACCATAAACTCATCAACATGAACACTTCCATATTGAGCAACTCTCCCAAGATCATTGCGCTCTAAATCAACTAACATAACATGCTCAGCTCGTTCTTTTTCACTCTCAATTAACTCATTTGCTAATGCAAGATCTTCTTCTTCTGTTTTACCACGCGATCTCGTCCCAGCAATTGGACGTGTACTAATTTCTTCTCCTGATTTTTTAATTAGTAACTCAGGAGAACAACTTACAATGTGAAACTCATCCGTTTGCATGTAAGACATGTAAGGAGAAGGATTAATCTCTCTTAGTTTTTCATAGATATGCATAGGATGGGTCTGTAATGGCTGTGATTGTCTAACCGATAAATTCACTTGAAAAACATCACCTTGGGCAATATAGTGATGAATTTTATTTACAGCATCTGCAAAGTAGTCTTCTGACATAAATACATTAGCCGAATCCACACGTTTAGATGCAGGTTCATATTGTAATTGATCTGATTCACTACTCAGCCAGCTTTCTTTATACTGTTGAATACGCTCTTTCGCTTGTTCTTCGTGACCAACGACGTCATTTGTCATAATCCATAACTTTTCTTGAACGTGGTCATAAACAAACACATCACGAAATACAAGAAAGTAGACATCCGGTAGCTTAAGGTCATTTTCTGCACACTGAGGTAAATGTTCTACGTACCGAATATAGTCATAACTAATATAACCAATTGCTCCACCTTGGAAAGGCGGTAACTCGGAATTGCTTGATGTTTCATACTTTTTCATCCACTCTCTCATTGAGTGAAGTGGATTCCCCTTTATTATAGACACATGACCTTGTTCTACAATTTGCAGCTCTCCATTTTCACCTTTTAAAGTCGCAATAGGAGCTAAGCCCATAATATGAAACCTTCCTCCACGACCACTTTCAAGGAGAATATGATTAGGCTCTTGTACTGATAACTGCTGATATGTTTGAAACCACTTATCTTTAGGAATAAAAATGGGTTCTCCCCAAGTCATTCTTTGTTGCATTTCGTCACTCTCCTAAAAACAAATCACCTACTAGTTATTTTACATGATTTACGTTTTTTATTCACTAAAGTAAGAAAAAAACAAGCCTGCCTCAGCAGGAGTTCTAGATACTCCTGTTGAGACAGACCACAAAATGTTTAGGTTATTTTTGCGCTTGTTGCTCTTCGAATTGATAAAGTGGTGTACTTAAGTAACGCTCACCGTTACTTGGGATAATAGCAAGTACTTTTTTCCCTTTTCCTAGTTGTTTGGCTACCTTCAACGCTGCCGCAATGGCTGCACCAGAAGAAATACCGCCTAGCAATCCTTCTGTCTTCGCTACTTTTCTTGCATATTCGAATGCTTCTTCATTTTTTATTGCAACAACACCATCATAGATTTGTGTATTTAAAATATCTGGAACAAAGTTCGCTCCGATTCCTTGAATTTTATGTGGACCCGGCTGACCACCGCTTAGAATTGGAGAATCTGCTGGTTCAACTGCATAAAGCTTAATGTTAGGATACGCTTCTTTTAAAACTTCACCCGCTCCTGTAATTGTTCCACCTGTTCCTACACCTGCGACGAATGCATCTAGTTGATCACCCATTTGCTCCACAATCTCTTTACCTGTTGTGTTACGGTGAACTTTTGGGTTTGATTCATTTTGAAATTGCTGAGGCATAAAGTAACCATGTTCCTTCGATAACTCTGTTGCTTTATTTACAGCACCTTTCATCCCTTCTGGACCTGGGGTTAGTACTAACTCCGCTCCATAAGCTCTTAATAAGTTGCGGCGTTCTAAACTCATTGTCTCAGGCATTACTAGAATAGCACGATATCCTTTTGCTGCAGCTACCATCGCTAAACCAATACCTGTATTTCCACTTGTTGGTTCAATGATTGTATCTCCTGGCTTTAATGAGCCTGCTGCTTCTGCATCTTCGATCATCGCTAGCGCAATACGATCTTTCACACTACTTCCTGGGTTCATAAACTCAAGCTTTAAGTAAACATCAGCTGAACCTTCTTCTACAATGCGATTTAACTTTACAATAGGTGTTTGACCAATTAGTTCTGTAATAGAATTTGCTACACGAGCCATGATATCACTCCTAATTCCGACTATTTTTATTGAATTTGTATCAAATTTATCAATTATTTTCTAAATTGTCAATCATTTTGATTTATTATTGTTAGTTCTCTTTTACTATATGACAGGATGCCCCAAAAAATAAATAAGAGTGCGTCAATACGCACCCTTAATTTATCCTGCATTTTCTTTTAACTCTTCAAGCTCTTCTTTTGAGAATTGATATTTTTCATTACAGAAATGACATTGCGCTTCTGCTTGCTCATCTTCATCAATAATCGCTTGAATTTCGTCTTTACCTAAACTAATAAGTGCATTTGAAATTCGTTCACGTGAACATTGACAGCGAAACTCTACAGGCATTGTTTCTAACACTTTCACATTTTCCTTGCCTAAGACTTCAAATAAGACTTCTTCAGGTGTTAATCCTTTTTGAATCAATTTAGAGATTGGCTCCATCGTACTTAAGCGCTTTTCAATCGCAGAAATGGTTTCTTCACTTGCTCCAGGCATTAGCTGAATGATAAAACCACCTGCTGCTAAAATTGTATTATCAGGATTAACAAGAACACCAACCCCAACAGAAGAAGGGACTTGTTCAGATGACACAAAATAGTACGTAAAGTCTTCTCCAAGTTCTCCTGAAACAATCGGAACTTGCCCTGTAAAGTTCTCTCTCATCCCTAAATCTTTTACCACTGTTAGCATACCCGTTGTACCAACTGCTTTTGCTACATCAAGCTTTCCATGCTGATTTAAATCAAAATGAGTTTGAGGATTCGTTACGTAACCTCGTACATTCCCTTTTGCATCGCTATCTACTAAAATGGCACCAATTGGGCCGCCACCTTCGATTTTAATCGTTAGCTTATTTTCACCTTTTAGCATAGCCCCCATCATGACGCCAGCTGTCATGGCACGGCCAAGTGCGGCCGACGCTGTTGGCCACGTATAATGGCGACGCTGAGCTTCACCGACTGTACCTGTTGTTCGAACAGCATATGCTCGAACCTGACTGTCATAAGCTAAAGCTTTCACAAGATAGTCACTCATCAAAATACACACCTTTCTTACCTTCATAAATTATGTAGTTATTCTTGCTCCATATTCTTTGTGTAAATGAGCTGTAATCCTTTTAACGTTAAAAATGGATCTACGATATCAATCACATCAGATTCTTTTGCAATAAGAGTAGAAAGTCCACCTGTTGCGATAACTTTAGGTTTCACATTTGACTGCTCTTTCATTCTCGAAACAATGCCCTCTACTTGTCCTACGTAACCGTACAAAATACCAGCCTGCATTGCCGTCACTGTATTCTTCCCTACAATACTGCTTGGACGAGCAATCTCAATTCTTGGCAATTTTGAAGCTCTTGAATATAACGCCTCTGTTGAGATATTAATACCAGGAGCAATTGCACCACCCAGGTATTGCTTTTCTTCGTTAATATAACAATAAGTTGTAGCTGTACCAAAATCAACAATGATAAGAGGACTTCCATACAAATGAATCCCTGCTACGGCATTCACAATACGGTCAGCTCCCACTTCTCTAGGATTCTCATACTTAATGTTCAATCCTGTTTTGATTCCTGGTCCCACAACTAACGACTTTAAGTGAAAGTACTTTTGACACATACGCTCAAGCGAAAACATAATTGGAGGAACAACTGAAGAAATAATAATACCATGAATATCCCGAAAGGTTAGACCTACATGCTCAAGAAGCCCCTTTATAACCATTCCATACTCATCTTCTGTTTTATTTCGACTAGTTTCAATTCGCCAATGGTACTTCAATTCATCTCTATCATACACACCTAATACTGTATTCGTATTCCCGACATCCAATACAAAGATCAACATAATCACCACTCTATTTAATTTCAATAATTATACTGCCACAATCATACCACACCTATAAAGATTTCGTGCAGTTTTATAACCGTTCAATAGCGCCACAAAATAAAAAAGGTACCCTTAAACGGGTACCTTTCATTTACTCTTTATCTTTAGGTTCTTCGTTTGTTTCTTCTTTAGGTTGCTCTTCCTTTTTTGTTAAAATGTTCACTTTTACATCCTCTTCACTTGGACGTGAACGATCTGGAAGTCTACCGTAATCCACTAAATGATTAATTTGTTCTGCATCTAGTGTTTCTACTTTAAGAAGAGTTTGTGCGATGAGCTCTAATTTATCACGATTCTCTGTTAAGATCTTTGTCGCACGCTCGTAGCTTTCTTTGATAATGCGTTGAATTTCAAGATCAATTTCATGTGCAATTGCATCACTATAGTTCTGTTCGCTGTTAATATCGCGCCCTAAGAACACTTGACCTTGTTGGGCCTGACCAAATTGCATCGGTCCAAGTTTATCGCTCATACCGTATTCTGTTACCATGCGACGAGCAATACTTGTTGCACGTTGGAAGTCATTATGAGCACCTGTACTTACTTCACCAAAGATAATTTCCTCGGCAACACGGCCACCAAGTAAACCAACAATTTTATCAAGAAGCTCCGGTTTTGTCATAAAGTAGCGATCTTCTTTCGGTAACATAACCGCATAACCGCCAGCTTGACCACGTGGAACAATTGTTACCTTATGCACCATATCAGCTTCGTCTAATACAACTCCAATGATTGTGTGACCCGCTTCATGGTAAGCCACAATGTTACGCTCTTTTTGAGAGATAACACGACTTTTCTTCGCTGGACCTGCAATCACTCGATCTGTTGCTTCATCAATATCTGACATGTCTACTTTTTTCTTATTTTGACGAGCAGCTACAAGAGCAGCTTCATTCAATAAATTCTCTAAGTCAGCACCAGAGAAACCAGGTGTACGAAGAGCAATTGTGTTTAAGTTAACAGATTCATCTAATGGCTTATTGCGAGCATGCACTTTTAATACCGCTTCGCGTCCATTTACATCTGGGCGATCAACCGTAATTTGACGGTCAAAACGTCCTGGGCGTAATAACGCAGGGTCTAAAATATCTGGACGGTTTGTCGCTGCAACGATAATGATTCCTTCGTTTGCACCGAATCCATCCATCTCAACAAGTAACTGGTTTAGTGTTTGCTCACGCTCATCATGACCTCCACCAAGACCTGCTCCACGCTGACGACCTACTGCATCGATTTCATCAATAAAAATAATACAAGGTGCATTCTTTTTCGCGTTTTCAAATAAGTCACGAACACGAGATGCCCCTACACCAACAAACATCTCCACAAAGTCAGATCCACTAATTGAGAAGAATGGTACACCAGCTTCACCAGCTACCGCTCTTGCTAATAGTGTTTTACCTGTACCCGGGGGTCCTACAAGTAGAACTCCTTTTGGAATACGAGCACCTAACTCTGCAAACTTTCGAGGATCCTTTAAAAATTCCACTACTTCAACTAACTCTTGCTTTTCTTCATCAGCACCTGCTACATCCTTGAATTTCACTTTCTTCTTCTCTTCATTGTAAAGCTTTGCTTTACTCTTACCAAAGTTCATAACACGGCTACCGCCACCTTGAGCTTGGTTAAGTAAGAAGAAGAATAAGATAAAGATAATAACAAAAGGAATAATTGAAGTGAAGAACGTTACCCAACCGCTTGTTTCTTCGGCTGGTTTAATATCTACTTTTAACGCGCCACTCTCAGCAGCTGTATCAATACGCTCTAAAGCGCGATCACCATCTGCAATATAAGTAACAAACTCTTGATCTTTATCATAAGACTCTAATTTACCGCGAACTTCATATACTTGCCGCTCTGGTTTTAGTGATAAAGAAGTAATAGTACCTTTATCAAGATTTTCTACAAATGTATCGTAACTCATTGACTCTGTTTGTTGATTAGAACCACTAAAGAAGCTTACTACGCCAATGATTACTAAAAATATAAGTAAATAAAAGATGGTATTACGGAAGATCCGATTCATTCCTTACCTCCTCCCACGATAAAAACATTTTATCCAATAGTATCATAGAAAATTTATCCTATACAACAAATTGCACTTCGTACGTATTGATTAGTTACTGTATACTTCTGGCTTTAATACACCGATGTAAGGTAAATTACGATACTTCTCTTGGTAATCCAGTCCATATCCTACTACAAACGCGTCTGGAACATCGAAACCAACGTAATCTGCTTGGATAGCTGCCTTACGCCCAGATGGTTTATCTAAAAGCGTCACAATTTTGATTGATTTCGCTTTACGGTACTTAAATAGCTCTACTAAATAGCTCAGTGTTAGTCCACTATCAATGATATCTTCAATAATAAGGATGTCTCTACCTTCTACAGATGTATCTAAATCTTTAAGGATCTTTACTTCGCCTGATGAAACCATTGCGCTTCCATAGCTTGAAACATCCATAAAGTCCATCTCTAAATATGTATCAACGCGTTTTAATAGGTCAGACATAAAAGGCATAGCACCTTTTAACACACCGATAACAAGTGGAAAGCTCTCTTTGTACTCTTCTGTTAGTATTTTACCCAAATCTTTAATTTTCTCTTGTATTTCTTCTTCAGAAATCAAAATTTCTTTAATGTCTTGATTCATGTGATTACTTGCCTCCTAGAAGTTTTAGCTACTTATAGTATAAAATAACATATCTTTGATCAGAATGGTTAACCTTCTCATAAATCGATTTTTTTAAACCAGGTAACCAAATGATCTCACCAGAACTATCTTCCACAATCGGCCAAATGTCTCGTTCAGATAATGGAATTTTACAATCAATAAAAATATCCTTTACCTTTTTACGACCCTTCATGCCTTTAATTGTCATTTTATCACCTTGTCTACGTGTTCTCACAACTAAAGGACCTTGAATTTGCCCAAGTGGTAAAACAAAAGTATCGTTTTCTTGTATGTACGGCAGTTCGTTGTGTATTTCACAAATGATCTTTTTGTTAGTTGGAAGATGAACATAGCCTGGTATGTTTAATACATAGCGGTAAGGTTTTCTTTTTTCCTCTTCAAATGTGAACATACAATCATGATAGGAACGAATGACTTTTAAACCATTTGGAAAATGCAGTGTTCCTGAAGGTTGCTCACGTTCAAGCAATAACACAAGGCTATCTAAATGAGTTGAGGAAAGATTTTGAGGAATTTCTTTATAAAGATATCTTAATATTAGTTGAATCCCTCTTCTTTGTAAAGGTTTCCGCATCTCTAGAAATGCATTCCTTCGAAGAATGATTTCATTTTCTTCTTGCTTTTTCACTACTTTATTCATCGCTTCAATTGTTAATTCCTCTAAGTACTGTTGATCTTCGCTTACTTCTTCACTAAAACGCTGAATCTTCTCATGAACGGTAGGGTTTTCCTTCTTTAAAAATGGGAGCATTTCATGTCTAAATCGATTACGGGTATATCCTTTTTTAAAATTACTAGAATCAGTCCGCGGTTTCAAATCATGGTCTTTGCAATACTGCAAAATCTCTTCTTTAGTTACCGCTAAAAACGGCCGAATAATCACGCCTCTCTCAAATGGCCTTTTCGGCTTCATACCAGCATAGCCGTTCATCGTGCTTCCTCTTGTTAATCGCATTAACACCGTCTCAATTTGATCGTCTCCATGATGAGCTAGGGCCACGATGTCACTTTGATACTTTTCCATCACTTCTTCATAAAATGCATATCGACAGTGGCGTGCAGCAACTTGAGCCGATACTTGCTGTTCTCTTTGGTAGGCTCCCACATTGATTTGTTTGCCTTCAAATTGCACACCCATCTCTCTACAGTATTGTTGGACATATTCCATATCTTCCTCAGAGTCTTTCCCTCTAAACATATGGTCAACATGTGCAACAATAAGCTCTAAATCCATCTCCTCTTTCTTTTCCCACAAAAAATGAAGCAAAGCTAAAGAATCTGGACCTCCTGATACACCTATTATAATCTTTGAATGATTGGGCACGAGTTGATGCTTATGAATAAATGTATTTACTGCTTTTTCCAAAGTTAACCAATCCTTACACAGGGAGATACATTAAATGTACCATTAATTTCTCTTATACGAAAACAACTCTTATAAGTTTCACAAATTTGATGTATTTATTGAGATAATCATAAGACTTGTAAGAATAAATATAACAAATACATAAACATAACAGATACAAACAACAAGCACGTTTCTAATAAGTGCTTCTGTTTGCGCTTTACTTTTATTTTTGTTCGTGTCGAGTGTCTTTTTGTGCTGGTAGGTCTTGTTTGTTGACTAGAAGCATGTGGAGCGTTTAAACCACGAATAACTTCTTTCTTCATCTCCTCAGCAGCTGTATATTTTCCTTCCAATGCTTTTTGTATCGCTGTACGGTACGGAGATAGACATTCTTTTGATAACAATGCTTTTCTTAATTGCTCTTTTGAATGGTCTTGTTTATCAAAGCGTTTACCATGGGCTGCATGCAACATGATCATCGCGACTGCAAATAAATCATAAGACGGTTCAGCTTTACGCGCCCCCATTCCCCAGTGTGCACGATCATAAAAGTCTGTGAACTCTTTAATCGATCGACCGTGTAATGTTGTTCCACCTACATCAAGCCACCGAACGGTAATAGGATGTTCCGTTACGACTAGATTTTCTGGCTTTAGATCCCCAAATGTCCACCCCTCTTTATGCAACTCATCTAAGTTACCTAGTAGTTGAATAGCAAACACGCCAATCCATTCTGATCCTCTTTTTTTAATAAAAGATAGAAATGGTTCTCCTTTTATATACTCCATTACATAAAAGGAAACTTGGTGTTGAGATGATACTTTCCAATCATCGACATCTAATAAAGAAGGTCCAAGGACTTTTCCATGGACCTTTGAGAGGCTTTTTAATACATTTACTTCTGCACTCACAGACATACTTTGAAAGCTAAACTTTAAAGCGGCAAGGGATTGATCTTGTCTTTCGACTAAATACACAACCCCTGTTGCCCCCATACCTAGTTCTTTTAAAATTCGATATGAGTGTTGATGCCATTTACCTGTAATGGTAGTACCTGGACGAAGGTTAGAAACCAGACTCTTCAATGTATTCATCTTGTCTCAACAAACTCCTTAAAGAGCGCTTTTTATTAAAGTGGTGAACAGCTTCTTTAATGGCAGGACCTGTCGGTGTGATACCTCCTGCGGTTAACTTCGGAAAAATAGTAGATAAAGATTCTAATCTTGGATTCCAATCCATTAATTTCTCCACATCTTTCTTTTTCCCCGGAAATAAAAAGATAGAAAATAAGTTATTACCTAATCTAGCATTTAAGCTTAAAGACAAGTCTAATAATGCCTCTTTGACGGTTGGCAATTTCGTTTTCATACTTCCGCTCATATCAACTAAAATGAGAATCTCTAAATCAACAGTTTCACCTAGTTCATCAACAACCTCCATGATTTCTCCACGCTTTTCTGGTGGTAAATCATCCATCTTCACTTCTGAGCCTAAGATTTGTTGTAACTCCTTATTTATGACTCCTTGAAGCGTTTGTGTCATCGCTTGCCTTGTGACCATTTGAACTGTTTGAGAAAGCTGCTTTACATACACAACTTGGCTCACACCGCCACCAGCCATCGCAATTCCGTCAATCTCTTTCATACCCTGTTCATCTATAATATCTTCTTCCATTACTCCAATGACATTTACGGTGATACCCTGTTCTTTTGCTAGAGCAGCCATAGCTTCCGGGTCTTCACCTGTATTGGATCCACCATCTGTGATAACAAGCATTTGCTTTAACGTACCTTTTCTCACTTCAATCCCCTCCTACGTATGTTGTTAACAGCTTAGACGAGGATGTTTTAAAATATACGTAGGAAGAAGATAGACTATAAAGCTTTTTTACGCTGTCCGTATGCTGGAATAGATGACCATTTTGGTGTGTTATGCTTAATTTGCGCGACAACAATGGTCATATCATCCTCAATCATCCCTGATCTTGTTCGGATGACTTCTTCCATAATTAAATCCGCAATCTCTTGAGGGTCTGTAGTTTCAAGTTCACTTACCTTTCGTTTCATCCACATTTCATAATTCTCTACATGCTTAGGGCCTTCGAATACTCCATCGCTCATCATAATAAGCAAATCCCCAGCCTTCATCTGCTCACTCACCACATCTACATCAAAATCTTCAATAATTCCCATCGGCAGATTACTTGCCTGAACTTTAATCACTTGATTAGCTCGCTTAATAAAACTAGGAGTTGATCCAATCTTTAGAAACTTCACATTCGCATCTTGCAAATCAATCATCGCTAAATCTAAGGTAGAGAAGATTTCATCATTTGTACGTAAAGAAAGGATTGAGTTGACTGATTTAATCGCAATTCTCTCTTCAATTCCTGTTTGTAAAATTTGCTTAAGCAATTGAAGCGTCTCACTGCTTTCGTAATGAGCACGCTCACCATTCCCCATGCCATCACTAATGGCAATTGCATATTTCCCAGCATTTAATTCAATTGTTGAATAGCTATCACCAGATACAAAGCCTCCACCTTTTGCTGCATGAGCAATCCCGGTATCAACTACATACGCTTTTGTGGAACCAAACGAAACATGACAATACCCTTGAGGATACGTTGCACAATCTTCATGTTTCACCACAATAGACTCTCCTAATATATCTGTTAACATTGGCGCAATAATCTTTTCACATTCACCTCTACCATGACAATATGGAACCCACATTTCAATATCCACATTTCCTGGTTCTAAACTATATAGTTCAATTTGATTAATCTCCATTCCAAAGTTCCGTAAGGCATCAAGTATCTGTTCTTCTTGAACATGCAGGTTTTCACGCTCGCGCTTAATCTCTTTTGAAAAGTTATTCATCACCTGAGATACGCCTAACAACTGTTCAGCCACAATCCTTCTACTTTCTTGAATTTGTCTCTTTAGTTTTTGATTCACTCGAAAGTTCGTCAGTTCTTGGTCGATGACATCAATGACTTTTTTAGACTTGATACAATGCTTGTCCAATTCCCTTACTAGTCTTGTGTTGTACTGTAATGTATCTTGATCAAGCTCATGCATCACTTCTTTCATGTAGTTGTATGTCGTATCAAATTGCTGTGCCCAGCACTGATCTTTTTTAAAGCAGAACTGACATGTTCGCTCTGTCACATTGCTTAAAAAGTAGTCCATTTCTTGGTTTTCATCTCTTTCTTCTTCATAAAAGCCATTTTGTGAAAAGCTTTTAGATAACGCTTGAAACACATTAGAGAATTGCTCCACACGATTTGCTGTTACATCTCTAATCTTCCGAACGTATTGCTGCTGTTCAATCACATGCTCTGTTGTTCCTGGTATCAATTTACTAATATTTTTCGTAATGAATTTTGGAGTAATCATAAATAAACCTATTGAAACAAGAGATTCATATAAATTTAGAGAGAGGAGTTGATTGGTTTGGTTATATAAGCCAAGCAGTAATGTTCCCATCAGTAGCCCGACAGATGTGCCAATTTTTTTACCTTCTTTTAAAAGACCACCAAGTAGTCCCGAGAAAGCTAGTAAACTCATTTCGTAAAGGCTTCCTACATGTGCAAAGCTTAAAATCAGGCCTGTGACGACTCCTACAGTAGAGCCCATCGTAGCACCCGCTACAAATGCAAAGATTAAAACAAGATATCTCGATAAAATATGTTCAACTGACAACCCATAGATCGTCCATCCAATCGTTCCTGTCATCACAGAGGCTAGCAAAATAATGAGACAAATCACTTCTTCTGTCTTTAATGATTGCTTTCTCTGTCTTTGAGAGATAAGAGGTATGCTCTGAAGGAAAATCATTGTTAAAATAAAGCTTAAGCCAGCTTCAATGGCTGCAAACGTAAAGTCGTACAGCGCAACTTGTTGTGTAACAAGATAAAACATCCCTATCTTTGTCACTAACATCGTTGTAAAAACTAAAAATGGTAGTTTCTTAATAGGCTCTACACTGATCATTCCACTTAAGCGATAAATGAATAAAAAGAGAAAGCATGCACATAGTAAGAACAATCCATTTTGAATCGATACACTAAATGCTCCAGCTAAAACAGCTAAACCTGCCATCGCTGACTTTTCTCGCTTCATGACGTAAGCAGCCGCAAAAAACGGTAATGCAAACGGCATAATCTTCATAAGAATTAAAGCTCGTCCTAATAAAAATCCAACGACTAACAATAATAAACCCCATTGGAATAATACTTTTTCTGTTTTGAGTCCAAATTGTGTCATATAACGTGACAGTTCTAAACGTGTTCGGTTAAAAACGGCTTCCGTTGCTGGACTTGCATAGTTCCCCTCTGTTTTTTGCATATTTACACCACCCGCTAATTATACTTGTAGTTTATTATAACGAGCATGTCTCTCAATTTTTGTCAAAACAAGCATCTCAACAAAAGAATCGTTCGACTATTTCTTTTATATAAATCAATGAATATACAAAAAGAAACTTAATCCTACATATCTTTTTGAAAAATTTAGGGTAAATACAATGAAATGAGCGAAAAATACAAAACGATTTTACGTATACCATCTTAAGAGAGATGACATGAAAGGAGAAATGAGCGAAGAGCGTCCAATAAAAAGAGGTAATAAGAAATAAAGAGGATTTTCTTCAAAAAGCATTGACACATATAATAGATTTATGTATGATAATAAATGTCTTTTATAGTTTTGATAATGGCGGTGTAGCTCAGCTGGCTAGAGCGTACGGTTCATACCCGTGAGGTCGGGGGTTCGATCCCCTCCGCCGCTACTTTTATCTCATAATGGCCCGTTGGTCAAGCGGTTAAGACACCGCCCTTTCACGGCGGTAACACGGGTTCGAATCCCGTACGGGTCATCCTTTTAGGCACATACTTAGGTATGTGCCTTTT
Source organism: Bacillus sp. CGMCC 1.16541 (assembly GCF_003184905.1). Taxonomy (GTDB): domain Bacteria; phylum Bacillota; class Bacilli; order Bacillales; family Bacillaceae_H; genus Priestia. The sequence continues at coordinate 33,658 of NZ_QFRU01000029.1, read as the reverse complement.
TTAACTCTTTTTTAACATAACTAAAACAAACCGTCAGTATAAATCCTTAGACTTGCTAAGGTTATACTGACGGTCTGCTTTATGAAGTGTAACTTAGAACTTGCTATTTATTTAAATATAAGCAACAAGTTAGCCTCTTTTTGCTCCGCGTCCACCGCGTTTAGATTCAGTATGACGCTTCAGGGAAGATAAGCGATCTTCGCTATCTTTCAGAAAACGACTCATTTTTTGTTCAAATGTTTCTTTCGGGCGATATTCGTTGCTTCTGTTACGTGATGGACGTGAATCACGTGAACGATCTGGACGTCCACCTTGACGCGCAGGGCGGTCTGGACGTTCTGGACGTTCTGAACGCTCAGGGCGTTCCGGACGATCTTTCGCTTTCTTAATTGAAAGACCAATTTTTCCGTCTTTCTCTACATTAATAACTTTGACTTCAACTTCATCTCCAACTTTAAGATGATCGTTAATATCTTTCACGTAATTATCAGCAACTTCGCTAATGTGAACTAAGCCTGTTGAGCCTTCTGGCAGCTCCACAAATGCTCCAAAATTAGTAATACCTGTTACCTTTCCCTGTAACTTGCTGCCTACTTCAATTGACATAAAAAAAATGCTCCTCCTTAAAATGATAAAAGAAATCAATTTATTATATTATACAAAAAGCAAAAATGCACTGTCAACGAGCCATGTCGTTAGTCATTTTTTATGTTGAAGATAATTTCCCCTTCTTCTGAAAGAAAATAATCCCTTCTTGCAATCTTTTTGATGTATTCTTCATCATTTAATTTAACAATTTCATCTTCTAACTGTTTTTGCTTTGTCTCTAACTTTGTTAATTGTTGTTCCAATTTCTCTTCCTCTAGCTTCTTATCTTCAATCGTCGATGCCTGTGTAATAATGGTTGAGATCATTGCGATTGAAACAACTAACGCCAAAATACCAAAAACAGTGAGACGTCTTACGAGACCGACACGTCTGCTATGCACATTTTTTTTCTTTAACTCTTGCTCTGTTATATAGTCCGAGTTCAGTTTCGTTACTTTCTCATCTTTTATGGCACTCACTTACTATTCATCCTCCTTACCTCTGAACGATTTAATCCATGTAACCACTCTTTGTTTCGTATTCTTTACTTTTCGGTAAAACCCTTCTACATATTTCCAAAAACGACGAAACAATGTTTTGACACGACTAGGCATCATTCTCCAAACAATAAAGCTTATCCACTTAAAAGGAGCCACTATAATTCGAATTGTGACGTTTAAGGTCGACAATAAAACTTTATACAAAGCAATTAGGCAAAGGATGACCACGTGAACAAACCAACGTATAGGCTTGACCAATAAAACAATAAATAAAGATACAACAAAGCGATACATCTTTACAAAGATAGATACAACTACCTTCAACGCTTTCAAGTACAACTGCTTAAATAAGCTTTGATAAGCTGCAAACCCACATAACAGAGCAAGAAAAGCATAAAAGCGCAGTTCTCCCTCGTTTACTTGAAATAAAACATAAAAGATAAATAATGATTGCAAAATCCAAAATAAAAAATCATTAATAAAGGTTAACCACCGAGCAACCTTCGAACGATTAAAGAAATATTGGTACGTATCGAGGGCAGCTCCTAAATAGCTGCCCATTACAATCATTGCAATCATTGTATAGAATTGAATGTTTAAACTCATTTGAACAACTTGCTAAAGAATCCTTTAGCTTTCTCCGATTGTTGTTCATCTAAATAAACTATATCAAAAATTTTCCCTTTAATCGACACAATCCCTTTTTCAACATCCAAATTTTTCATTTGGAGATTTTGTCCTCTAACAGAAAGAAAGCCCATCACAGTTTCTAATAAAAACTCTTCGTTATCAAAGCTTTCTACCTGCTTTACTCCTGTAATATCTAACAAGCGACGGCCTTTCATCACAAGATCATGATTTGGTGTATGGTCTTTATTTGCTGATCCCATTTCATAGTATTGACTCATTTTCATCCCCCATCTCATTAACTGAGAACGTTCAAATGGCTCTCATCTTATCTTGTTTAAACATATGAGGGAGAAAATTATTTTAGAACAAGCCTCGCTTGTATGAAACTAGGAACTATTCGGCCGTCACACGCTCCTCTTTAACAACTGAATATAACTGACTTGCTTCTTCTTTTTTTGCTGTTTCTTTTAACGTTTCAACTTTAACTGTTACGATTTTTGTTCCAAATTGAATCGCTAATTCATCACCTTCTTTTAAGATAGAACTCGCTTTTGCAACTGTTCCATTGACGGTAATCCTGCCCTGATCGGCTACTTCCTTCGCTAATGTACGACGTTTAATTAAACGAGATACCTTTAAGAATTTATCTAATCTCATGGTCTTTTTCCCCTTTACGAATTTATAAACCTTGTTCTTTTGCATCGTTCCAAAATGCATCTAACTCTTCTAACGTAAAAGATGTAAATGGCTTACCAGATTCCCTTACTTTTTCCTCAATATATTGAAAACGCCTAGTAAACTTATGATTGGTTTGAGCAAGCGCTGACTCTGGATCCACCTTATAATAGCGAGCAACATTTACGAGCGCAAATAAAATATCACCAAATTCGTTACTCAACTTATCCTCGCCTTGAAGAGACTGCACTTCCTCTTTAAATTCATTGATTTCTTCCCATACTTTTCCCCACATTGGCTCGATATGATCCCAATCAAACCCTACTTTTGCCGCTTCTTTTTGGAAGTAATACGCCTTCATTAAACTAGTAGCAGACTGAGAGACACCATGTAATAATGATGAAGGCTGTTCACCTTTTTCTGCTTGCTTGATCTCATTCCAATTTTTCACCACTTCTTCCTCATTCTCTACATGTACATGACTAAACACGTGCGGATGCCTTCTCACCATTTTATCAGAAAGCCCTTGAATAACGTCATCGATGGAGAACATGCCTTCATCTTCTCCAATTTGCGCATGCAGCATGACTTGAAGTAAGACATCTCCTAGCTCTTCTATGATATGATCATCATCTTCATTATCAATGGCCTCTAGTAATTCATATGCTTCTTCAAGTAAATATTTCTTTAACGAAGTGTGGGTTTGCTTTTGATCCCAAGGACAACCATTTGGACCTCTTAACGTAGCAATAATGTGACGTAACGACTCAAATTGATGGTACAGTGTGGATTCTTCCGTCACTGGTGGGACGTAAATGGTGGTGAGATTATTCAGTTCTACTTCTCGATCTAATTCGTAAAGCTTTACTTTTCGTATCGTTTCAAGTTCACTTCCAGCTGCTGTTACAATATAAACCGGATACTCATCAGGTAAATCATCCATCAATGTTAGTTTCACATCCGACGCCACAAATTGATCATATACTTGTCCAATCAAAACATGTTGGGTAAACTGTAATTCACCTCTTTTTAGAGCCGTACCGTCAAGGAGCTGAAACCCCTCAATTGGGTCAATTTTCAACGCAGAGAAAATAGGGTCTAAAAAGCTTTGACCACCTTTGATTTCAACGTGAAGATCATCCATTTCTTTTTCTTTTTCTATCAATAACTGAACCGTTCTTTCAGCTACAAGAGGATGCCCTGGCACTGCATAGACAATTTCACCACTTTGCTCACATAGATTGTCAACAATATGCTGATAAACTGCTTCAAACGAATCATGTTGTTCATAGACATCATCAAATGAATGAAACTCAATGTTTTCTTTTGCGAAATGAGAAACTACTGGGTGTTCTTTTGTGCGTAAAAATAGTTGATTTGAACTCTTTAATATACGAAATATCCCGAGTGGAAGTTGATTTAAATCGCCTGCCCCTAATCCAATGACTGTAATTGTTTTGTTCATTTTTATCACCTTTCATGTGCGTTTTTTCACGATATACTTCCCCAACTTCTCTCCGAGAGGAATGAATGTTAGTTCTCCTAATGTAAATACTCTATTCTTTACGATAAGATAAATATACAACGCTCCTCCAAGACATACACCACTTAAAGATTGAATGATATAGAAAGAAGAATGGCGATTACTTAATTCTATAAGAGCATATAAGCTTAATTCATATACTTTCAAGAAACTTAACATACTAATTGCTGAAATAAAGGTAATGATTATACTTCTTTTGCTTATTACATTCACTTTTAGCTTTACACGTAAATAAAGAGTATTTATACACCCGATAACAGCAAAACTTAAAACAGATGCAATAGCTGCTCCTACTGTTTCATAAATAGGTATCAATATTATATTAAGAACATATTTCAGTACTAATCCACTGATTACCGATAAGGCAGGAACATACATATGTCCCATGCCGTGTAAAATAGCGGCAGTTGTAGCCGATAAAGTCGTAAACATAATTAATAAGCTTAAGGTTTGTAATGTCGTAGTCCCTACTGCATCTCCGTATAGCATCATGTTTGTCGACTTCATAATCCCTACTAGCCCTATCGATGCTCCTATTCCAACGACCAATGACAGTTTTAATGATAACTGAGCCTTTTCATGAAGTAGTTCATGATCTCTTTTAGAAACAGCAGATGAAATAATAGGAACTAACGCTAAGGAAAAGGCGGTACCCACAACTGTGCCAAGTTGTATGAGCGGTAATCCTCGGTCATAAACGCCTTTCATAATCTTCGCCTTTAATTCATCGGTTCCTTCTATTACTAATTGAGAAAAAAGAGTAAATGCATCTACAAGTTGAATAAATAATAGACCCATACCACTTAAACAAATTAAGCTCCCATACAAACCTACGTTCTTTATAATTTGTTTTACCTCATCCGTTACTTGATACTGTCCTCTTAAAGGTAACTTTTTTTTATGCTTCAATAGGAAAGCACCTAAAACAAATAGACCTGTTGCTGCACCTGTAATGGAACCAAAGAGTGCACCTGCTCCTACTACATAAAGGTTATAACCTTTATGTAGTAGCAAAAACGATAACACCAAAATAGTTCCTACTCTGACAAGTTGCTCGGCTACTTGTGAAAGAGCCGTTGGAATCATGTTATTCATTCCTTGATAATACCCACGAATAACCGCTAAAAACGGAATAAACAAAAAGGATAGTGAAATCATTTTGATAAGGGAGGTTAACTGTTTATCTCCCATCCAATGGGCAATTTGCTCAGCAAACCCATATTGAAGAGCAAAAAATAAAGCGTTCATTAAAAACAAAAAGCCAAACGAGGTACGCAAAATCATTGCAATGACTCGGTGATCATGAGCGTTTTCTGCTATTAATTTAGAGATAATAACAGGAAATCCATATGTACCTAACAATAAAGCGATACCGTAAAAAGGGTATACCTGCTGATAAATATAAAAACCTATATCACCAGCAATATAATGATAAGGAATTCGATAACTAGCACTTAATACCTTTGTCAGTAAACCAGCAAGCGTTAAAATAAACGCCCCGTTTAAAATTGATTGAACATGATTGCTCTTACTAGCTGCTTTCTTCATACATAAACACCTTTCAACATCAAAAACACTTTCTCATTATCATTCACATTCTTTCTATCGTGACCATTAACAATGCTTACATCGCCGATAAAAGGATTACATGTATTATAGCACGACAGAACTTTTATAATTCTTAACAACACGCAAAAAAGGCAGCGAACCTGCTGCCTTTTTTAGTACTGCATAGTATCTATTATTGCTCCATCTGGCGAGATAAAAAACCTGCAGCTGTCTCAACAGCTTTATGCTCAACTTCTGTAACAGATTTGTCTTTCGAGAAGATTACCACTGCACCAATAGGGTCGCCGTTTGCAACGATTGGGCCAATTGTATACGACGCGACGGTTTCATCTTGTCCATCAATAAACTCAATCTTCTTTTCGTCTTTCACTAAAACAGAGCTACGACTCTCCATCGTTGTTTCAACGAGTTGACTAATGTTTTTATTTAAGTATTCCTTTTTAGAACTTCCTGCTACTGAGATATATACATCTCGATCACAAATCAAAACAGGATGTCCTAGGCTGTCATATAACGCTTCTGCATATTCTTTAGCAAAGTCACTAAGTTCACTAATTGGAGAATACTTTTTTAAGATAACTTCTCCATCGCGATCTACGAAGATTTCTAGTGGGTCTCCTTCACGAATCCTTAAAGTTCTGCGGATTTCTTTTGGAATAACAACCCGCCCTAAATCATCAATTCGACGAACAATACCTGTTGCTTTCATTCATTGAAGCCTCTCTTTCATCTGATGATTAAATGTATTTGGTGACTCAGGAACTTGTCCTGTTTTAAAAGCTGTCACCACTGTTGAAATTAGTATCCTTCACAAAAAAACTTCTATACACCAACCATATCATTTTTTGTTAAAAAGTACCCAATATCATAATGTTCTTATTGTTTTAAAAGTAAACCTGTTTAATTTGTGGTTAATTATGGTTAATTATTGCTCTTTTACCCTCTCTTCTTTTTTTAAAACCTTTTAAATAAAAGAAAAGCGTAAATGCTCTTTCTCAATGAAGACTAGTTGAAAATAAACCTTCATTGAAGTAAGAGATTCACGCTTTCATTACATATTTTTAACTTTTCACTTCTTCTCGCTTTACACTGGCTAACCCTTTTATAATTTCATAGGTAGCATCGAGCCAATCATTTTGAGAGACATCTTTGATGTTTGCCACAATCTTTACCTTCTTGCCTTCCATACCTAAACTAATCATTCGGCCAAATTGATTACCGAGTTGGAATAGTTTTTGACCGTCAACATTCGAACTAGCTTGTTCGGATAACAAGATTGTTACTTGCTGTTTTGCTTGAATAATGGATTCCACTAGTTGAACTTTTGCATGTACTTTTGTTCGTGCTACTTGGAATAAGTAATCGACCTCTTGAGGATATTCACCAAAACGGTCAATCATTTCATCCTGTAAATCTTGAACATCTTCTAATGTTTCAATTCCTCTAAATCGTTTATAAAGCTCAATCTTCAAACGTCCATCTGAAACATATTGATCTGGAATGTAAGCATCGAGGTCGAGGTTTACCTCTACATCAATAGATGGCTTTTGATCATCGCTTCCTCTTCTCTCTTCAATTGCTTCTTTTAACATTTGAGAGTATAAATCAAATCCAACAGAATCAATAAAGCCATGCTGCTGTGCACCAAGCAGGTTTCCTGCTCCACGAATGGATAAATCTCGCATCGCAATCTTAAATCCAGAACCTAGTTCTGTAAACTCTTTAATTGCTTGTAATCGTCTTTCTGCTACTTCTGTTAGAACTTTATCTTTTCGATACGTAAAGTACGCATAAGCAACACGGTTTGAACGGCCTACACGACCACGAAGCTGATACAATTGTGATAATCCCATTTTATCTGCATCATGAACGATAAGCGTATTCACGTTTGGAATATCTACACCTGTTTCAATAATGGTCGTACTGACCAATACATCATATTCACCTTCTAAGAAACTTAAAATAACTGCTTCAAGCTCTGCCTCATTCATCTTCCCATGAGCATATGTCACACGCGCATCAGGTACAAGCATTGAGATTTCTTCTGCTTTTCGTTCAATATCTTCTACTCGATTATACAAGAAATAAACTTGCCCATCTCGCGCTAATTCTCGTTCAATTGCTTCTCGAACCAATACACCGTTGTATTCAACAACATATGTTTGAACAGGAAAACGATTCTCTGGTGGCGTTTCAATAACAGAAAGATCTCGCACTCCAAGCATGGACATATGTAACGTTCGAGGAATCGGTGTTGCCGTTAATGTAAGCACATCAATGTTTGCTTTAAACTGCTTAATTTTTTCTTTATGTGTGACACCAAATCGTTGCTCTTCATCGATAATTAAAAGGCCCAACTCTTTATAAACAATATCTTTTGATAAAAGTCGATGTGTTCCAATGACAATATCAACTGTACCGTTTTTAAGCCCTTTAATTGTTTCTTGCTGTTGCTTTCTTGTACGGAAACGACTTAATAAGCCGATATTAATTGGATAATCTTGAAAGCGCTCACGAATTGTCTCAAAGTGTTGCTGCGCTAAAATAGTTGTTGGAACAAGAAAAGCTACTTGTTTACCATCTGCAATTGCTTTAAATGCCGCACGAATGGCTACTTCTGTTTTACCATAGCCTACATCGCCACATAATAATCGATCCATTGGACGCTCTTTTTCCATGTCTTGTTTAATCTCATGAATGGAGCGAAGTTGATCTTCTGTTTCTTGATAAGGGAAGGAAGTCTCAAATTGACGCTGCATGTCACCATCAGGAGAAAAAGCATACCCTTTACTTGCTTCACGCTCGGCGTATAGCTTAATTAAGTCGTCTGCAATATCTTGAACAGAAGACTCCACTTTCCGCTTAACTTTCTTCCAGTCACTTCCACCTAATTTATAGACTTTTGGTTCTTTACCTTCTGACCCTACGTATTTTTGAACTTGGTCAATTTGTTCGACTGGTACATAAAGTTTATCTGTGCCTTCATACTTAATATGAATATAATCTTTATGATTACCATTAATCTCTAAGGTTTCAATTCCTAAATAACGGCCAATTCCGTGATTAATATGAACAACATAATCGCCAACGTTTAACTCAGAGTAGCTTTTAATTCGCTCTGCATTTGATAATTTTTGACGACGCTTTGTCTTTTTTACTCTCTTTTTAAATAGTTCCTCTTCTGTTAAAATCGCTAATTTTTGCATAGGCAATTCAAATCCAACATGAAGATCACCTTCAATGATTTGAACTTTACCAGGAACGAGTTCACTGTCTGGTGATAGCACAGATGACTCAATGTCATAATCCGCTAACACTTTTTCTAACTTACTTACTCGTTCTTCATTTGCTCCTAACACAACAATGGCGTATTGACTTTTCACCCATCGATCAATTTCATTCTTCAATAAGTTCATTTGCCCATAAAACTGCTGCATTTGCTTATATGAAACATTAATAATGTTTTGCGGGTTTGTATAGGAAACATGCTTTAAAAATAGTGATAAATAAATAATTGGTTGAGATGCCCCAGCAATTAATGACGATACTTTATGAGAAGGAACAACATCTCTTACAATTTGACCGCTGGCTAGTAAGTCTGTAACCCATTCAACTTCTTCTTGATCTAACTGCTCAGATGTTTCTTGAATACGTGTCATTTCGTCAAAGATAATTAAACCATTTTCCGGTAAATAGTCTAGTAAACTAGTAGGCACCTCATAGAAGATAGACAAGTATTTGAACATGTTATCTAACACATGACCTTGTTTTAACTGTTCAATTTCTCCTTGTATATTTTCCACTAATAACTCTTTTACAGCTTCATCTCTCATACTTTTGAGCGTTGAAGCAAGGTGCTTTTCAAGGTGTTGCACTCCTTGTTCAATTTCTTTATCTGTAAATAGCATTTCCGTCGCAGGACTGATGTTAATTTTGTTTAACTGTTTTTGCGAACGTTGGTCTTCGATCGTAAACGTACGAATGGAGTCTACTTCTGTATCAAATAATTCAACACGAACAGGATGTTCCTCTGTCAGCGGATAGACATCAATAATGCCACCTCTAATACTAAATTCACCAGGTGCACCCACCATAGATGTACGTTCATATCCTAATAACACTAATTGATTTAGATAAGTATCAACATCTATGTCGTCTCCTACTTTAAAAGACAACTGACTCTGTTTCCAGCGCTGTTTTGGAGGCAGCAGCTTACGCAAGCCTGCAACAGGTGTAATGACAATTCCTTTTTGTTGGTGACTCCAATGATTTAATGCTTCAATTCTTTGTGCTTTTAACTCTGGACTTGCAATCCCTACCTCTGTCGCGATTAAATCATTAACAGGATATAAATACACATGATTGTTTGGTAACAAATTGACTAAATCATCGTAAATTTTCTGTGCTTGGTATAGATTGTGTGTGACCACTAAAAGCGGTCGCTCCTGCTCTTCATTTAATGTTGCCATTAAAACAGAACGAGCTGACCCAGATATCCCTGCTACAAGTTGTTCTTTTAATCGTTCTTCCACGCTTTGCATAATTGTTTTTATCTCTACATTTTCGCGAAAATGTTTTTTAATCCCTAGCAAAGGATTCCCTCCTCTCATGCACACCTCGTACAACTATAAACAGAAAAACGCTTTGGCTCGTTACACCAAAGCTCTTTACTGTATAAAAGTCTCGTATTGATGATAATCAGGGTTTCGTTCTAACGCTTCCTGACAATCTTCACAAATGGTTTGAATGGACATCTCTCCATTGCTGTTATAATGAATAAATTGTTTGCGTTCGGTCGCTGTTAAGTGATCGAACCCAAGTTCTTTACTATCAATGGTGGCTACATTAAGTATACCAATACTCGTTCCACAATGTCTGCAAACATAACGGATAGACATAATGATCCTCCCAAGCAAGTGTTTTTATTGCTAGTATCGACACTTACAAGGCAGGTTATTCATTTAATTATATCGGTTCATCACTTCTAAAAAAGGTGTATGGATCCAATCTTCGCTTGCATTAATTGATTTATCAATCGCTTCTTTCATCTCAGCCATTTCTTCATTTGTAAATTTACCTAACACGTAATCACTTATTTTCATCCCATTCGTCGGGCGATCAATCCCAAAACGAATACGATTAAATTCTTGTGTTTTCAAGTGTTGAACAAGTGATTTAATACCATTATGTCCACCAGCACTTCCTTTTGTGCGCAAGCGAATCTTGCCTAAAGGAAGATCAAGGTCATCATAAATCACAAGGATATCTTTTGAAGAAACATCGTAGTATTCCATGAGAGGCTTTAAGCTTTCACCTGATAAATTCATATATGTTAACGGTTTTAATAATATGACTTTCTCACCTTTTACTGTACCCATACCATAGAGGCCGTTAAATTTTGTTTTATCTAATGGAATCATCAAATGTTCTGCTAGCTCATCAATAATCATAAATCCAATATTATGTCTTGTACGGTCATAATCTCGACCAGGATTCCCTAATCCTACAATTACTTTCAAGGAATGCGCTCCTTTCTTAAACACAAATCTAGTTCTTCTCTTTCTTATTATAATCAAATCATTCGAAAAGACGTAACCTTTTGGTTACGTCTTTTTTATTATTCTTCGTTATTTTTTTCAGAAATGACTTCTACATCTTCCTCATCAGGACTATCTTGTTGTTCACCACTATCGATATCTTCTTCTTGACGAGGTGGTAAAACGGATGCAACCGCTTCTGTTAAGTCATGTGTGATTTCAATGTTTTTCGCTACCGATGCTTCTTCTAGTGTAATCGTGTCATTTACACCTAAGTTGGTTACATCGATTTCAATTTGAGACGGGATATCTTGTGGCAATCCTTTTACTGTTACTTCGTGTAATGATTGCTGAAGAACACCACCTTCTTTTGTTCCTGCTGCTTCGCCGACTAGAACAATATTCACCGTTGTTTCAAGTTCTTTTGACATGTCTACAACTTGGAAGTCTGCGTGCACAATCTCATTTTTTAATGGATCTGTTTGAATATCATGCAACATAACTGAATATTTGTCACTGTTCACTTGTAGCGTCAACACACCATTGCGTCCTGTTTCACGAATTGTTTTAATAAAATCTGCGCTATTTAAATAAATTGATGTAGAATCTACTTTATTTCCATATACAACCGCTGGGAAATTTCCTGCCTCACGGATTCTTCTTCTCGCTGAATTTTTAAACTCTTTTCGCTCATTAGCTTGTAAAAGTGTACTCATTTATATCACCTTCCATGTTTTTTCTCTGAGTCATATTATAAACGTACCCCAAATGAAATAGAGTTAAACATAAATCGGCAAAAGAATAAAAATTTCACTTAGAATGAAGCAATCGAGATCCGTGTAAAACACCGTCATTAACAACATTAGAAAGCACTACCATTTCATACTTTTAACAAAATAATGTCATGTGTGCTCCGCAAGTAAAAAAGACGCTACTACTAGCTGACTAGATTCCTCCCGTAAAAGTGTGACAAATCCTTAAATGCAAAAAGACCCTAACCGTTCTTCCGTTAGGATCTTTTTTGCATTTATATTAATCGAATAATGTACTTACAGATTGCTCTTCATGTACACGGATGATTGCTTCACCCATTAATGGAGCAACTGATAGTTCTGTTACTTTATCAATTTTCTTCTCTTCTGGTAACGCGATTGAGTTTGTGACAACTAATTCTTTAATGTTAGAATTTTGAATACGCTCAATAGCTGGGCCTGATAAGACAGGGTGTGTACAACACGCATACACTGATTTTGCACCACTTTCGATTAACGCGTTAGCCGCTAACGTAATTGTGCCTGCTGTATCAATCATATCGTCAATCAAAATAGCTGTTTTTCCATCTACTTGACCTACAATGTTCATAACTTCCGCTACGTTAGGACGAGGGCGACGTTTATCAATAATTGCAATTGGTGCTTTTAGACGTTCTGCTAACTTACGAGCTCTCGTCACACCACCGTGGTCTGGAGAAACAATAACAACATCATCTAGGCTTTTACTCTTGAAGTACTCACCTAAAATTGGAACACCCACTAAGTGATCAATTGGAATATCAAAGAAACCTTGAATTTGTGGTGCATGTAAGTCAAGCGTAATAATACGAGTAGCACCTGCTGTTTCAAGTAGGTTTGCCACTAACTTCGATGTAATCGGCTCACGAGCACGGGCTTTACGATCTTGACGAGCATATCCATAATAAGGCATAACGATGTTAATTGTTTTTGCTGACGCTCTCTTTAATGCATCAATCATAATTAACAGTTCCATGATATGCTCGTTTACTGGTGCACTTGTTGATTGAATGATGAACACATCGCAACCACGAATACTTTCTTCGATATTGATTTGAACTTCCCCATCACTGAAGCGAGCAACAGAACACTTTCCAAGCTCCACTCCAATTACCTTTGCAATTTCTTCTGCTAAAGCAGGGTTAGAATTCAGGGTAAAAACCTTTAGATTTTCATCAGCATATACTTTTGACATTGTATTGTGAAACCTCCGTTAGGATTTTTTATTCATATTTAAATTTTCTACATAGTTCTCTTTATTCACTTGTCGAGCTCGTGCAATTGATAATGCTTTTCCTGGAACATCTTCTGTAACAGTCGATCCTGCTGCTACATACGCACCTTCACCAATTGTAACAGGTGCAACTAAATTCGAATTGCAACCAACAAAAACACCGTCTTCAATTTTTGTTAAATATTTATTTTTCCCATCATAATTAACGGTAATAGAGCCGCAGCCTAAATTAACGTCTGCCCCTACTTCAGCATCACCAATATAGCTTAGATGAGACGCCTTGCTACCTTTGCCAAATGTCGACTTTTTAATTTCTACAAAGTTCCCTACACGTACTTCATCACCAATTGCTGATTGCGGACGAATATGCGCAAACGGACCAATGGTCACTTTCGCGCCAATCTCGCTATCATGTGCAACAGAATGACGAATAGAGGTTTCGTTCCCAACTTTACAGTCCTTAATCTCTGTATTTGGGCCTACTTCACAATTTTCACCAATCACAACTTCACCCATAATGACTGTACCTGGATAAATAACGGTGTCACGACCAATGACTGCGTCCGCTGAAATATACGTATTAGAAGGGTCAATAAGTGTAACTCCATTTAGCATATGACGCTTATTAATACGCTTTTTCATTGTCTCTTCTGCTTGAGACAGTGCGAAGCGATCATTTACACCTAGTGTTTCTGAGAAATCACTTGTTTGGTAAGCTGAAACAACTTCACCTTGGTTCTTTAAGATTTCAACAACATCTGGTAAATAATACTCACCTTGTACGTTGTCATTCGATACTTTAGAAAGTGTTTCAAATAGCTGCTTATTATCAAAACAATACGTTCCTGTATTAATTTCTTTCACAGCTCTTTCTTGTTCAGATGCATCTTTATGCTCAACAATTTTTTCAACTAACCCTTCTTCGTTACGAATGATTCGACCGTAACCTGTTGGATCTTCTGCGTATGCAGTTAAAATTGTTGCCTTCGCACCCATTTGCTCATGTTGATTTAACAAAGCTTCAATAGTTTCCGCTGTAATAAGTGGTGTATCTCCACAAATAACAATTGTCGTACCTTCTTCATTTGCTAACAACTCTTCTGCTTGTATCACAGCGTGAGCCGTTCCTAGTTGTTCTTCTTGTAACACAAAAGAACTTTTATCCCCAATGTGTGCTTTTACTTTTTCAGCACCATGACCAACAACCGTGATTAGTTTAGCCAACTCTAAAGAAGAAAGCTGATCGATAACATGTTGTACCATCGGCTTTCCACAAACAGGATGTAGCACTTTATATAAAGATGACTTCATACGTGTACCCTGCCCAGCTGCCAATATGACTGCATATCTTTTTGACATAACAGGCCTCCAATTTTACCTTTTTATCCATTAAGAATATTATCCTAAAAACTCATCTATTTCAAGAAATGATGAAAAAGTACATAGATTTGTCAGTGAATTGTCATAGATTTGAAAGAAACAGAATAACTTGAAGATTAGATTGAGGAACAACAAGTGAATTTATACAAAAAAGAGCCTATTTTAAAATAGACTCTTTGTTCATTCATATTTTATGAAGCACCCGCTTCTTCAAATTCAACTTCTAATTCACCTAAGCGATGATATTCTGCTAAAACAGCATCTTGAATTTTCCCGCGAGTACCAGAGTTAATCGGATGTGCAATATCACGGAACTCACCATCTGGCGTACGCTTGCTTGGCATTGCCACAAACAAACCGTTATTCCCATCAATTACACGAATATCATGAACAACGAACTCATTGTCAAGTGTAATTGAAGCGATTGCTCTCATACGTCCTTCTGTATTTACGCGGCGTAATCTCACGTCAGTTACTTCCATTCTGTTCACCACCTTTTTTCTAAATGAAGCTTTAACTAGTAATTCCACAGATTTTTAACTTTTCCTGCAATTCTAAAAAATTTTTTAGTAAAAAATCGTAAAATAAGTGAATGAATGGAATTTATATCCTTTTTACACAGAAGGAACTTGTATGGAACAACGATTAACGGCTTTTTACAAGCGCGACAACTTCAATTTCAATTAATGCATCCTTTGGTAGCCTTGCGACTTCAACACATGACCTTGCCGGTTTATGATTGCCAAAGTACTTTGCATATACTTCGTTAATTTGATCAAAGTCATTTATGTCTTTAATAAAGACCGTTGCTTTCACAACCGTTTCAAAAGATGCACCTGCTGCTTTTAACACTGCATCTAAATTTTGAAATACCTGTTCTGTTTGTTCAACAATATCTCCATTCACCATTTCACCTTCTGGCGTTAACGGAATTTGACCTGAACTATAAAACATATTGTTCACAACGATTCCTTGCGAATATGGACCAATCGCTTGTGGTGCTTTATTGGTTTGAACTTGTAACATGTTTCTCCCTCTCCTTTTATCTTTAAACTTAAAGAGAAAAGAACCTCATTCAGATATGATTGAGGTAATTTCCTTCTTGTACACGAATTTGTTTTTCTTTTACATTAACATCTTTTAATTGAACAAGAGAAATATACTCGTCAACTAGTCTCTCTTCAATGTCTTCTGACTCTACTAGCACGCCAATACCCGCTACATTTGCTTCAAATTCTTCTAATAAGCTAATCATACCATTCACTGTGCCACCAGCTTTCATGAAATCATCAATGATCAAAACATTCGAGCCTACAGCTAAACTACGCTTTGCTAATAACATAGTTTGAATTCGCTTTGAAGAACCTGACACATAGTTAATACTAACCGTTGAGCCTTCTGTTACCTTGCTATCGCGCCTAACAATGACAACAGGTACATTTAAAAACTGTGCCACAGCATATGCTAATGGAATTCCTTTTGTTGCTACTGTCATTACAACGTCAATTGTTCTGTCAGCAAACATAGAAGCAAACAAGCGTCCTATTTTATTTACAACCCGAGGATTTCCTAGTATATCAGTTAGATATAAATAACCACCCGGCAACAGACGCTCTGGCTTTGCAACCATTTCACACAGCTCCGCTACAAACTGTGTTGCTTCTTCTGTTGGTACTTTTGGAATAAATTTGACACCACCTGCTGCACCTGGAAGTGTCACTAGTGTACCAATCCCTTGTTGTTCAAACGTCTGCTTAATAATTGCCATATCTTCACTTATGGATGATTTTGCTGAGTCATACTTGTCAGCAAAATGCGTGAGAGGAATCAGACGTTGAGGATTTTGGATAAAGTAATTTGTCATGTCAATTAATCTGCCACTCCGTCGGAATTTCATAACGCCCTCCTAAAATCCGAATATTTTAAATTGAATATAACATTAATGTACGGATTTAATCAAGAGGTAATCGCTCTCCTAATAATCTGACTGCATAAACTTTGTCACAAAAACCTCTTAAACCATTATAAATACGATGCATTCTTGAATCATATTGAACTAACCCAAACACTGTAGGGCCACTTCCGCTCATTAAAACGGCATCTGCACCAAAACGTCTCATTTGCTCTTTAATCAAAGCGACTTCTGGATGCATCTTTAATGTAACACTTTCTAGGACATTTCCGACAAGTCCACACATCTGTGTATAATCTTTTGCTTCGATTGCTTGAACCATTCCATCTACGTTCGGATGATCAATACTGTTTAACTGTAAGTTTCGATAAACATCAGCTGTCGAAACACCTATTTCCGGCTTCGCTAACACTACCCAACAGTTTGGTGGTGCCTCAATATGCTGAACAATTTCTCCCCTGCCGGTTGCTAGCGCAGTCCCACCATACACACAAAAAGAAACATCTGAACCGATTTCTCCTCCAATTTCTGCTAGTGTATCTACGGATAAGTTAAGCTTCCAAAGCTGGTTTAATCCTCTTAACGTAGCAGCGGCATCACTACTACCACCTGCTAACCCTGCTGCAACAGGAATCATTTTATCAATTGAGATGGTAACTCCTTGTTTCACTTTATATCTCTTTTGCAACAATTGAGCAGCTTGATATGCTAAGTTACGTTGATCATCCGGAACAAAGCGATTTTGTGAGTGAATCACAATCTTTCCATCTTCTCGTTCAGAAAGTTCAATTCGATCCGCTAAGTCAATTGTTGTCATTACCATTTTCACTTCATGATATCCATCAAGACGCTTATGTAAAACATCTAGTGATAAATTTATTTTAGCGGGCGCCTTCACCATTAATTTCAACTTACTCCACCTACTTCACCTAATAAAGTTTACCGTTATTTTATCATAAAATAGGCAAGATACCTCTTTTCTATTTGACATCTTTATAAAAATAGGGCTGAGTCGAAAGGAGTAAGATTGCCCCTTCTACTCAACCCACAACATCCTTTACGTGTAACGTCCAGTAATATTCATACATGGATGAGTAAAGAATGTTGCATATAGACCATATTCTCGTCATGTTATCAACTCAATAATACAGCATCACACGTGCTTTCTTTAAGCTGGTTATTAAAAAAAGAAACATTACCTATTCTTTAATCATCAATAAAATAGTCTTTGTTTATACAAAACAAATTTATTTAGAAAGTTGTTGCTGAGCTATCTCAATTGCTCTCTTCACCATATTTCCAGCGTCTTTAGCACGAATTGCTCCCCAACCTTCTGTTTTTACAACATCGTAAAAACCTAACTCTTTTGCTAATTCTTCTTTAAACTGGTTTGACATCATTCCTTTGCGTCTTCCCAACTGCCACAACTCCTTTCATGAAATCACGACAGTTATAGTATATAACACAGCGAATGTAGTATGTTCACTAGTTTATGTAAAATGGCATAAAAAAAGCAGTAAACACGTGTCCACTGCTCGCTGCCAACTTTCTATATCATGCTGCCTGCACTTTCATCAAAAAACTGTAACTGCACTGTTTCAGTTAAAACATCTGCATAACTGTATGACACACGTTCTAACGAATTTTCTGCCTGATCTAATTCAACGATAAAAACTGATGGATACGTTTCTGCTAATACACCTGATCGCTCAATTGTCTTTCTACGACCACCGTTTGCTTTCAAAGTCAGACGTTGTCCTAGATGTAAATCAAGCGTTTCTTTAATGTCAGATAATGTTTTCGCCATATTTGTCCACCTCACTCTAGGTAGTATAACACAATTATAAAAATTAGTCAAAAACATAAAATTATAACAACCATAATCCATTCATGTCAACTTAAAATTTCCAACATAAATCTACATTTATTTTGTATTGTTTACCAAATAAAAGAAAATATGTACAACATGCAAGCATTTGTATGAAATAAAAAAACAGAACCTACAAACATAGACTGTTTGTAGGTTCTACTCTTCGTCCTCATCATGTGATTGGTAAGGCATACCCGTTCGCAAAAGTCCTTTTGTTTCAATACCACCTAGCCCTTTTGCACCAGTTAATGTGTTTCGTAACACATCCCATACATTGATACGATCTGTAAAGGGAGTAAAGCTAATCTTTGAAACGATATATACAGGATCTAACGCATGAATATTTACTCGTGATGGGGAACTTGCAAAGTTAGCTCCCGCTTGAATTAACGACTCAAAATGAGATTGACAAGCTCCTGCGAAAATTACAAGCTGATCTAAATTCGGCATTTGATTGCGGATTTCTTGAACTGTTTTAACAAAATACCTAGAATGACGATAAGCGACCAAGTCTGTCTTCTTTCCTTTAGACTTTGAATACGCATCATGACCAGTCAATACCAAAATATCTGGGCGCACTTCTTTCAATAACTGCGGCACTTTTTGAGGCATTTCTTTTTCAAGACAGTGTACACCGTACACAGGGATTCCGATTTTCTCATACAGCATTAAACATTTGTTTAAATAATTTGGATCTCCATCAATATGCAAGACTTTCCCTGGCAACTGAAATAACTCATGGGAATGATTATAGCCATTTGTTGTTTCGTATTCGCTTTTTTGTCTACTTAAATTATAGTCTTGTTTAATCAAGGCTAAAGAGCGTTGTAACAATTGATCTTCTTCTTGTTGACGTTTCTTCTTCTCTTGTTCGCTCACGACTTCTAAATCTGAAAATGGGGCATCAGCTATTAACCGCACATCTTCTCCAAAGAGCGTTGCATAAATAGCTCCCGTTTCATCTTGATTAATGGATATAACACGAAAAAGTAAATCTCGCTGATAGGAAGGGCGAGTTACTACATCACCAACTTTAATATTCATCCTCTTCACTCCGTCTCAACCGCCTAAAGAACTATTCTTTTTTTCTTTCTTCATAGCCTATGACTGAGTTTTGAAAAGGTGATTCGTTCTAACAGAACGTTTTAAAAAGGTGATCACTTAACAAGCCAAATTCCTGAATTGACAAGGTTTCTCCTCTTCTTTTTGGGTCAATGCCCGCTAAAGATAAAGCTTGTTCAATTTGTTCTTTGCGTTCTTTTCCTTTTGGCAAGTTATTTGTTAAGTTATTTAAAATGGTCTTTCTTCTTTGTCCAAAGCTAGCACGAACCACCTGGAAGAAGAAGCCCTCATTTAACACTTGTACAGCAGGTTCTTTTCTTTTAATCAAACGAATAACGGCTGAATCTACATTCGGCTGCGGATTAAATACTGTTTTAGGTACAATCATTACCGTTTCTGCTTCTGTATAGTATTGAATTGCAATAGAGAGTGATCCGTATTCTTTCGTACTTGGTTTAGCAGCAATGCGATCTGCTACTTCTTTTTGAAGCATAACTACCATGCCTCGCACAGGAATTTTTTCTTCTAATAGCTTCATCAAAATCGGTGTTGTAACATAGTAAGGTAAATTAGCCACTACCATGAGGTCTTCTAGCCCTTCAAATTCTTTACTAATTACTTCATTTACATCTGCTTTTAATACATCTTGATGAATAACATTCACATGTGGATAAGGTTCCATAGTTTCCTTTAAAATCGGTAATAATCGCTGATCAATCTCAAAAGCAACAACTTTCTTTGCGCGCTTCGCAATTTGTTCTGTTAAAGCTCCAATCCCTGGTCCGATCTCAATTGCACCTGTCTCAGGCGTTAACTCTGCATAATCAACAATTCGATTTAAAACATTTGTATCGATAAGAAAGTTTTGACCTAAACTTTTCTTAAACGTAAATCCGTGCTTTTTTAAAATTTCTTTTGTACGATTCGGTGTTGCAATCTCTTTTACCAATTGTTTACGTCCTCCTTATTTATACGTTCAATCGCTTCTATAAATACTGCCCTTGGAATTTGAAACATTGTTAAGCGTTTATGTAACTGTTTTCCATTAGCATATCCAATCTTTAATACAATCCCAAGCTTTTCACGCCTTTCCTTTGCTTGAGTACCTCCAATTAATCCAACGTCAAGAAGGTCTTGCTTTGAGATCTCTTCCTCTACATTGATCCATTCTTGCTGTGCAGCCTTCAATGCTTCGCGAATTGATTCTAACGAAGCATGCTCCACCCCAATACCTTTTCCACTCTTTGGTCTTGCCTCATCTTTCGATAAAAAGGCATGTTTACACCCTGATACTCGCTCTGTTATTATATTTCGAATTCGCTGTCCAGGATAGTCAGGGTCTGTAAAAATAATGACGCCTCTCTTTTTTTGAGCCAATCGGATTTTTTCAATGGTTTCATCGCTTACCGCTGAACCGTTTGTTTCGATTGTATCTGCATTCACCGCTCTTTGGATGGCTACAGTATCATCTTTCCCTTCGACCACAATAATTTCTTTTATTTTCATTTTTACCTCCAAAACATGAAACTTTTCATGCTACCTTTACGTCTATATAAACGAAAGATCATATTTTCTTATTGTAACTGAAAAAGGCAGAGGATAAAATTATCCTCTGCACTTTAAAATTAATTTAACACTTTAATTTTAACAGTACGGCGTCCCCATCGGTAAGCCTTTGACTTATCTGGGAAGAATACATCAATTTTATGTCCTTTAATGGCACCACCTGTATCAGCTGCGACTGCATAGCCATAGCCTTCTACATACACTTTACTACCTAAAGGAATGACATTTGGATCAACTGCAATGACTTTTGCATTTGGATTTGCGCGCAAGTCAAAGCCTGTTCTTGTTTTACCAGAACAGCCGTTGCAATATGCAGTATATGCCGTTGAATTTACCGTGAATTCTTTAGACACACTACCACCATTACTACGAGATACTTGTGTATCAACCTTTGCCGCTGTTTGAGTGACTGGTTTTACAACTTTTGAACCTACTGCTAACACTTTGTCTTTACTTTCTTTTTGTTCTTCCGTTTTGACTAATTTACGCGAGGTTTCTTTCCCATTTTCAAGCGTAACTTCATAATGCTTGGTTACACGACCTTTTTGACCCTCTTGAATAATTTTTTCTTTCCCTTTTTCAAGATTTGGATCATTTTTTGTTACAGTCGCATAATCAACTGGTTCTTCCACTACATCGGTGACTTTTTTTACTCTGATAACATTTACAACACTACCTGGTGTAACTTGGCTAGATAAACTAGGGTCTACACGGTCTGGATCATTCAAGTTAATTTCCTGTTGCTCTAAAAAGTCAGCGACCGTAGTCGAAGTGGACCAAACTTGCTGCTGGTTCTCGCCTTCATTGAGTGTCACTTGGAATGCTTTGTCTATTTCAATAGCTAAATCTTGTTTAATTGCTGTATCTAAACTAGGTTGAATTTGGTCATGCTTCGATAGTTCCATCTCTTGCTCTTTTAGAACTTCATTTACTGTATCTGCTGTAGTCCAAATATGTTGCTTTTGTTCATCTACTACGAGTTGAACAGATTTTGCAGGTTTCCATACCACGTTCATGTTCTCTGTTACTGGAGCCGATAGTGAATGCGACAAGTAATCGCGCTTACTCAATTCAATATCTTCACGCCTCAGTAGGTCTCCAACAGTTTTAGCATGGGTGTCTATATCAACTTTCTGTCCATCCACTGTTAATGAGACCGAGGCTTGTGTGCTCTTATAAGCAACAAATCCAATCACGGTAGAAAAGGCTACAAAACTAGTTACAAAGATTACTAGTCTTTTTCCACTCATAGATTTGGATAACAGCTTTTTCACGTTTTTTAACACGATGAAAAACGCCTCCTTCTCTCGAACAAGGATTATATAGAGTAGTTGTCAACTTGTCAACCCTCCTGCTTTTTGTGTTGACTATAGTCTATTATGTCTAAGTTATCAAAAAAAAGGAAGAGAGACTTGTCGACAAGTTCATCCTATGAGTGAAAAAAGAAAAGTAGAACTTTTTTTAAAACGTTGTCACGTAAACCACTATCAATAATTGACAATTTAAAATTTTATCGATTTATGCCGAATAATTTTTTCGCGTTTGCTGTTGTTTTTTGTGCTAATTCCTCATAAGTTATCCCTTTTAACTTAGCAATTTGTTCAGCTACATATGTGACATACCCTGGCTCATTGCGCTTTCCACGGTATGGATGAGGAGTCAAGTATGGACAATCTGTCTCAATTAAAAGTCGATCAAGAGGCAATTCTGTCGCTACTTCTTTCGGTTTTTTCGCATTTTTAAATGTCACTGGACCCCCAAACGAGATGTACATATTCATGTCGATACACTGTTTAGCAATCTCTAAGCTACCTGTAAAACAGTGCATAATCCCTCCTACTTCTTCTACGTTCTCTTCTCTTAAAATCTCAACAACGTCTTCTGTCGCATCACGATTATGAATAATAATTGGCAACTTTACTTTTCTTGCGAGACGAACTTGCTTACGAAACACGTCCTTCTGCACATCCTTTGGAGATTTATCCCAATGATAATCTAGACCCATTTCTCCGATTGCAACGACTTTAGGATGTGCAGCTAATTCTTCAATCCACTCTAAGTCTTCTTCTGTCATATCGATCGCATCTACTGGGTGCCACCCTACCGCTGCATAGATAAAGTCATATTGTTCAACAATTTCCATCGCACGATGAATGGTTTTGCGGTCAAATCCAACCACTACCATGTTTTCGACACCTGCTTCTTTCGCACGTTCAATGACTTCTTCTAAATCACTTTCATATTGATCAGCATTTAAATGTACATGTGTATCAAATAACATATTCTTTTTCCTCCTCTTACATTCGAGTTTCTACTGTTATCATTTCTAAAAATTATGTTGTTATAACAAAAAGAAAAAGGTTTCACGTATGTTACACGTGAAACACCCTTTCTCTTTCTTACATATAAAACGGAATAATATTTTATACTATTATTTGATTTTCGTTCCATTTGCTAAATTTTGGTCGACCGCCGCGAGTGATAATCCATTTTCATCTTCTCCCGCTAAGATCATCCCTTGTGATAATTCTCCGCGAAGTTTAACGGGCTTTAAGTTCGTAACACAAATGACTTTTCGACCCACTAACTCTTCTGGTTTATAAAATTTCGCAATACCTGAAACGACTTGTCTCTTTTCGTAACCTAAATCTAATTGAAGCTTCAAAAGCTTATCTGCTTTTTTAACAGGATCCACTTGTGTCACTTGTGCAACACGTAAGTCCACTTTCATAAAGTCATCGATTGAAATTTCATCGACTTTAGGCACTTCTACTTTTTCCTCTTCTTTTGGCGCTGAACCTTGCATCTGCTCTTTAATATACTCTACTTCTTCACTTACATCTAAACGCGGGAATAAAGGTTCACCTTTAGCTACGTTTGTTCCTTCTGGGATTAAGCCAAATGATGCTGTGCTTTCCCATGACATAAGTGATTTATCTGTTACACCAATTTGTGAGAAGATTTTTTGTGGCGTACGTGTTAAGAACGGCTGTAATAAAACAGCGATATGACGAATCGATTCTGCTAAATGTGTCATGACCGATGCAAGCTCATTTCGACGCTCTTCATCTTTTGCTAAGGCCCATGGTTGTGTTTCATCAATATATTTATTCGTACGGCTCACTAACTTCCATACAGACGACAATGCAACAGAGAATTCCATTTGCTCCATTGATTCTTCATATTTAGTTGTTACTTCTTTTTGAACTTGTACAAGTGTATCATCAAATTCTGTGATTGAACCTTGATACGTTGGAATTACACCATCGAAGTATTTATGAATCATTGCTACTGTACGATTTACTAAGTTTCCTAAGTCATTCGCTAAATCGAAGTTCACACGCTCTACAAACCCTTCAGGTGTAAATACACCATCAGAACCGAATGGCACTTCACGCAATAAGTAATAACGTAACGCATCTAAGCCATAACGATCAATTAATGTCACAGGGTCAACAACATTTCCTTTTGACTTTGACATTTTTCCATCTTTCATTAATAGCCAACCATGTGCAAAGACCTTTTTTGGTAGTGGCAAATCTAATGCCATTAACATAATTGGCCAATAAATAGTATGGAAACGCACAATTTCTTTTCCAACTAAATGAACATCAGCTGGCCAATAATTCTTGTATTTAGAATCGTCTTTTGTACCATACCCTAGTGCTGTAATGTAGTTTGATAGCGCATCAATCCACACATAAATTACATGCTTTGGATCCCCTGGTACTTTTACGCCCCAATCGAAGGTTGTACGAGATACAGCTAAATCTTCTAGTCCTGGTTTAATAAAGTTATTAATCATTTCATTTTTTCGAGACTCTGGTTGAATAAACCCTGGATTCTCTTCGTAAAATGCCAACAAACGATCAACATATTTACTCATTTTAAAAAAGTATGATTCTTCTCTTACCAACTCAACAGGGTGTCCGCTATCAGGGCTCTTTCCTCCAACAACTTTCCCGTCTTTCATAATAGGATCTACTAGTTGATGTTCAGTATAGAACGTTTCGTCTGGAACTGAATACCAACCTTCATACTCATCTAAATAAATATCTCCTTGTTCAACTAGTTTAGCAAAGATCTTTTCTACTACTTCTTTATGGCGATTTTCAGTTGTGCGAATAAAATCGTTGTAGGAAATATCCATCTTTCCCCAAAGGTCTTTAATTCCCTCAACAATCTCATCTACATATTGTTGAGGCGTAATTCCTTTTTCTTCTGCTTTACGCTGAATTTTTTGTCCATGCTCATCTGTACCCGTTAAGTAGTACACATCAAAACCTCTTAGACGCTTATATCTAGCCATCGCATCCCCTGCAACAGTTGTATACGCATGACCAATATGTAAATTACCACTTGGATAATAAATAGGCGTCGTAATATAATATGTATTCTTGCTTTCTACCATAAAAATTCCCTCCACTGTTTTACTGAAAAATAAGTACTTTTTCCTTCTATATAAAATGTAACGGCAACAACTTTTATTTGTAAATCCATTTCCACACTATATACTGGATGATTTTACTTCAAGTCACATTTATTATTTTACATGATAACCTCTAAAAACCGCAAAACCCTTCCGAATAATTCTTATAGAAAATATGAAAGATGAAAGAATATTACCATCATCGCCTATTTTCTTATAAGAATATACATTTAGTTACGACTTTATCACGTCTATTCTTGTTCGTTAAGTGAAATCTATCCGTACATATGTAAACCGATTAAAAAGAAAAAATAACAAAAATAGAATTTTGTCGAATTGTCGACATATTTTCCAACATTTACTTTCTCTGTTTTTTGATAATTATTATGAGTATAATAGTTTTAAATGTTATTTTTTTCAAAAATATACCTTTTTCATACTGACTATTGGTCAAAAAACCTTGATATATCAACAAACAAAGTTTTAATTTTTTCCAACTACAGTTTTTTACATATAAAATTATTGACTAGTTTTGGAAACACTGTTATGATTAGATTACATTGAAATTTGTCGAATAATGACGAAAATAATATAGAAAAAGTACTAGAATACGAGAGGAGAAATTTATTATGAAGTCTACAGGTATTGTACGTAAAGTTGATGAGTTAGGACGTGTAGTAATTCCAATTGAATTACGCCGCACATTAGGTATCGCTGAAAAGGATGCATTAGAAATTTATGTTGATGAGGAGCGTATTATCTTAAAGAAATACAAACCAAACATGACATGCCAAATCACAGGTGAAGTTTCTGATGAGAACATTCAACTTGCGGGTGGAAAATTAATCTTAAGCCGCGAAGGTGCAGAACAAATCATTAAAGAACTTCAAGACTCTTTAGCAACTGCTAAGTAATAAAAAAGCTGTCCAGACGACAGCTTTTTTATTATTTAATATGATACGTGTTATAAACATCTCTCTTTGGCATCTCTCGTTCAACAGCCACTTGTTTAATTGCTTCTTTTGAGGAATATGCTTTTTCATTTATATAATAGTCCACATGTTCAATGATTGTTTTATCTTCCCACCATTTTGTTGGAACCACTTCTTCTTCCTGACTACCTTCAACAATCACACAAAATTCGCCTCTTACTTCTTCTGTTGACGCCCAATCTAGCGCATCTGAAATGGAACCACGTAGAAATTCTTCATAACGCTTCGTTAATTCACGTGATAACACAATATAACGATCTCCCCATACATCATTCATTAGTTTTAATGTTTCCTTTAATCGATGAGGAGCTTCATAAAAAATCATGGTTTCTTTTCGGTACATTAAATCTTGTAATTGCTCGATCTTTTGCTTTTTTTGACGATGTAAAAATCCATAGAAATAAAAGTGATCGGTTGGCAAGCCTGATGCCATTAAAGCAGTTAGTGCGGCGTTAGCTCCTGGTAAAGGAACAATAACTTGATTCTCTTGCACGGCTAATGCCACTAACTCATAACCAGGATCAGAAATACACGGCATGCCTGCATCACTTACTAAAGCAATTGATTGACCACTTTTTAAATCTGCAACCATTTGCTGTCCCTTGCTCTCTTTATTATGTTCATGGTAACTTTTAATAGGCGTTGACACTTCAAAATGATTGCATAACTTTTTTGTTTGTCTCGTATCCTCCGCTGCGATATAGTCTACTTCTTTTAAAATACGAATTGCACGAAATGTCATGTCTTCTAAGTTTCCAATAGGTGTTGGCACAAGATATAGCGTTCCACCTTCTTGCTCTCCGCTATAGCTTTTTTGCTGTTTCATATTTGTTTTCTCGCTCCTTTAAAATATACTTCTCTTTTTGCAAGCGACTCAATTGTTTGAATTGATACTCCATCTGCATTGCTTCTCGCTTTGTTGTATATTCTTTCACTATCACTAACGAAACAGGTGTTCTACCTCTTGTATATTTAGCACCTTTTCCTTCATTATGTGTACGTATTCTTTTTTCAATATTAACTGTATAACCTGCGTAAAGACTACCATCACTGCATTCTAAGACGTAAAAGTAATGACTATTCTTTTCCATATAAAATGCTCTCTAACTCCTCCGTATACTCATTATTTTCTTGATAAACAAACAATGGAGGTAATATTTTTAGGTCAGGATTTCCGTTCTTAATTCCTTCAATTAAAATGGTATTTGCCTCTTTTCCTGCTTTTGGATAGACGAACTGTAATCGCTTTGGCTCTACTTTATATTTTCGCATAAGTGTTACAATATCTAAAAGCCGACCTGGTCGATGGACAAGTGCTATTTTCCCTCCTTGACGTACCAGTTGACTACTCACTCGAATCACATCTTCTAATGTACAATGAATTTCATGCCTTGCGATAGCGAAGTGTTCATTAATATTTTGCTCCTCTTTTTTCGGAGTAGGAAAATAAGGAGGATTACACGTGACTACATCGAACTTTCCGTATCCTATCTTTTGTGGCATATCCTTTAAATCACCATGAATGACTTCAATTTGACCTCCAAGTTCATTATAAGAAATGCTTCTTTCAGCCATGCTATGTAGTCGATTTTGAATTTCAACACCGATAATGGAGGCTTTTGTTCGTTTAGATAACAATAACGGAATAACAGCGTTTCCTGTACATAAATCAATGATGTTTCCTTTTTGAATTGGAACATACGCAAATCTTGCTAATAAAACTGCATCTAATGAAAAAGCAAAGACAGAAGGGCTTTGTATAATTCGTAAATTCTCTTCTGCCAACAAATAATCCAATCGCTCATCTTCATGTAATTGCACCATTGTGTTCTTCTCCTTTAAACTTTTACCTTATATAAAAAATAGCCTCTCCAAACGGAAAGGCTTTTTTACTTCTTATTCAAAAATGACAAACAAAACAAACAGTCTCCATCTTTTCGGATGCTTCCATAGTGTACGTTACAAATATGAAAACCTTCTTGATAAAGACGAGCCAAGTTATCATACCCTTCTCCGATATCTACTTGTTTTTGTTCTCTTGTTTGTTTATTCACTTTTTGATTCCGATGCTTTCGTTGCACTTCTTCACTATTCGTTTGGTCAAGGCGGCGGCGCAAATGGTCATTTTCTAGCTTTATATTGTGATTTTCTTCAATGAGCTCAGCAAGATGCTCTTTCAATTCACCTAATTGCTTGTATAAATGCCCAATCTGCTCCTCCATATTAGTAACCGAATCAAAAATCTCTTTTTTATCCACCTTTGCCCACCTCGTTACTCTGTGGCTTGAAATGAAACAGCCCCTTCTTTCACAATTTCATCCAGTGTAAACTCAACAATTTGTTGCTGCTCCGATAGCTCTACTTGAATAATTCTTTCTAGTATATTAAGACCTACAACACGTCCAGAGCCATTTGGTGTTTTAATGACTGCTCCTAAATCGGGCAATTGTTCTTTGGCTGTTTCATATTCATCGTTTTCATATTTTAAACAACACATTAATCGACCGCATAATCCAGATATTTTGGTTGGATTTAGTGATAGATTTTGATCTTTCGCCATTTTAATGGATACAGGTTCAAAATCTCCTAAAAATGTAGAGCAACATAACATTCTTCCACAAGGTCCAATGCCACCTAAAAGCTTCGCCTCGTCACGCACACCAATCTGACGTAGTTCAATGCGTGTACGGAAAATGGCAGCTAAGTCTTTTACTAACTCTCGGAAATCAATACGTCCGTCAGCAGTAAAATAAAAAATCACCTTATTCCGATCGAATGTATATTCTACATCTACTAATTTCATATCTAAACTGTGCTCTTGAATTTTTTGCATACACACATCGTATGCTTCTTGAGCAGCATTTTTATTCTCATCTACAATAAGTCGATCCTTTTGTTCAGCAATGCGAATCACTTTTTTCAAAGGAAGAACAATATCATGTTCGCTTACTTGCTTTTTATTAATGACTACTTTGCCGAATTCCACACCGCGAACTGTCTCTACAATTACAAATTCGCCATCAGGAATATTTAGCTCTCCAGGATCAAAGTAATAAATCTTCCCCGCTTTCTTAAAGCGTACTCCTACTACATCATACAAGCTTTTATCCCTCCTGCAAATCCAACACCAGCTGTTCCATCAATAACTGTATATTCATATTAGAATTTAATTTATTTTTAGCCTTCATAATCACTTCAAGCTGATAAATAGCTTTATTTTGAGTCATTTGAAGAGCTTGCATTTTTAATTCTTCTTGCTTATGACGATACACAATTCTTGCTTCTTGTCCTACTTGTATCGTCAATACATCTCGATAAAGAAGCATTAATAAGTTCAATCCAACTTGCACTTGTTCTTTTTCTATAAAATGAGACATCCACTGTTCATGAATAAAAAGAAGGGCTTGTTGAGGTCTAGTTGTTAATACTTCATATAATTGTATCACTAACTTTCTTGCAAGTCCAAACCATTCGTCCTCACTTAACTGGAACGCTTCATCTAAACTATTTGTTAAATGAGAAAGGATTGAAGCCGTTGACTCTGGAACATCATTATCTATTAATTTTTGTTCCAAACTTTCTGGAGTTAACGCTTGAAAAGAGATAACTTGGCATCTCGAGATAATCGTGTCTAATAATTTATGAATTTGTTCTGTTAGAAGAATTGCATATGTGCCATCTCCTGGTTCTTCTAAGAACTTTAATAAACTATTTGCAGCGCTTACTGTCATTTTATCAATATGCTCGACGATATATAATTTCTGATTAGACTCAACACCCGTTTTTGTAAACTCTGATTGTAAATATTGAACTTGCTCTTTCTTTATAGATAATCCAGAAGGTTCAATAAAATGAACATCAGGATGATTAGAAGAGTCAATCCTACGGCAATTAATACATCTATTACAAGGCTTATAGTCGTCAAGTTGTTGACAGAATAATGCTTTTGCAAATAACAAGCTTGTCTCTTTTTTACCCGTACCTTTACTTCCTTCTAATATATAGGCATGAGCTACTCGATTTTTCACAAGACTGTTCTTAATAATTTTCAAAGCATTCGGCTGAATCGCTTCAAGATCATCCCATGTTTTTGTCATTTATTTATCACTCACTTATGCATTGCATTTGTATTTCTTAAAATTGGTGAAACTGATCTACAGGTAGAACAAACACAGTAGCTCCCCCTACTTCCACTTCCACTGGATAGGGAATATATGAGTCTGCGTTCCCACCCATTGGTGAAACAGGAGAAATTAATTGACGACGATTTTTACATTCATTTTTAATGATGTCTAAAACTGTATCTACCTTATCATCCTCTGTTCCAATCATGATTGTTGTATTACCAGATTTTAAAAACCCACCCGTACTCGCTAATTTTGTAGATCGGAAACCGTTTTCCACTAAAGCATTTAATAACTTCGCACCATCAGAATCTTGAATGACAGCTACAACTAATTTCATCGATTTACACCTCTACTTTTTTCTTTACTTTTAATACTGTTATATCTATTATAACAAGATTCTATAACCGTTGAAGATAGAATTATTTATTTAAAAGTACCATCAGTTTCTTATAAGATTCTTGATATACTTCTTCTATTGTTCTACTAGCATCAATAGAGTGCATACGGTTTGGGAATTTCTCAATCACTTTTAAATATCCGTTACGTACGTGCTGGTGAAACTCAATTTTTTCTAGATCTAAACGATTCACTTCTCGCTCTTTATTACGGTTAATTCGCTCTAGTCCTACTTCCGGTTTAATATCAAAAAACAGTGTAGCTTTTGGCATTAAACCATCTATTGCGAATTGATTGATTTGATATATTTCATCAATCCCTAGTCCTCTAGCAAAACCTTGATATGCAAGTGAACTATCAACGAACCGATCGCATAAAATAATCTTTCCTTCCTCTAAGGCTGGAACGACTTTTTCAACGAGATGTTGCCTTCTTGCAGCAGCATATAACAATGCTTCTGTTCGTGCATCCATAGCAGTATTAGCAGGGTTTAAAATAATTTCTCTAATCTGCTCTGCAATTTGAATTCCTCCCGGTTCTCTCGTGAGGATAACATCATATCCTTCTTCTTTTAATTGGTTATAAATCATATGAATAATTGTCGTTTTTCCAGCCCCCTCAGGACCTTCAAACGTAATAAACATGCCTGACATTTTTTATTCTCCTTTATATTAAAAATACCTCTAAGTACCCATCATAAATCGAATGACCACCTTGAACCTTAGCTCCTGCCTCTTTTAGTTGTAAAATGTAATTAATATGGTCACGATTAACTTGTTCCCCTTCTAATAAAATTGGAATACCTGGTGGATAAGGGATAACAGATTTACAAACAAAAAGACCTTCTGAATGTTCAATGGCTACGGTTGTTTTTTCTAACGATTTCATCTGTTTATAGCTTAATACAGAGGATACACTTGGGAAAACAAATGAGAATCTTGCTTCGTTACGTAGCGTCTGATTTTCTTGATTTGAAAAAGATTGTATCGCTTTTTTCATTCTTTCTATCGTTTCTTCAATTTCGAGCTTCTCACTCAAAGGTAAAACAAATAGCACGCGAGAAGAATCAGCTAACTCTGAATAAATTCCTTTTTGTTCAAACATACGCTGTAAATCATACCCTGTACAAAAAGAAGCTTCTATTAGTACTTTTAATGGATCTTGAGAGTTGAGAGGGACCACCTTTAAACCAGATATAGAATTAATCTCTTCACAAAACATTTCTATATTTTTTATTAACTTTCTCACATGAGAAGAACGAAAGTGAGCTACGTAATACCGAGCTATATCTAAAGAAGCCATCAGGACGTATGATGGGCTACTTGATTGTAAAATACTCAAGTATGAAGACAACTTTACTTGGTCTACAAAATGACCTTGTACATGTAAATACGAAGCCATAGTCATTGCGGGTAATGTTTTATGCGCAGAATGAATTACGATATCAGCACCAGCTTGTACAGCTGACCTTGGAAAAGGAGGACCCACTATAAAATGAGCTCCATGTGCTTCATCCACAATAACAGGAACACAATACGAATGTGCCAACTGTACAACTTTATCAATATCGATAGAAGCTCCGTAATACGTTGGGTTTGTTACAATTAATGCTTTCACATTTGGATAGGCTTTTAGGGCTTCCTCAATGGTTTCAATAGATAACCCTATGCTAATATTAGTCTCTTCATCAACAGTAGGTGCAAGATAAACAGGTCTCACCTTAGAAAGCTTTACAGCATTTAAAATAGATTTATGTGAATCTCTTTGAACAAGAACCATGTCGTCTTCGTCACAAAGGGATAAAACAGAAGCTAAATTTCCAACAGTTGATCCATTCACTAAAAAATAAGTAGCGTCAACTCCATATATATCTGCTGCTAACCTTTGAGCTTCATCAATTACTTCTTCAGGATCATGTAAATCGTCTAATCCATTAATCTCTGTCATATCAATCTTTAAAATAGAAGAGAAGATATTATCACTAAGAAGGGGAAACACACTTCCACTTTTATGACCCGGTACATGATACGAAATTGGCTGAGTAGATGCGTGCTTTAAGAGAGCATCATATAGAGGTAATTTAGTTTGATCAAGATTCATAGAACTCTTCCTTTGTTCGTACTTTAAATTATATTTTCTGCACATTCATTATATCAATTAATGAAACATCAATCTATTTACTCTAGAAATATTGAATGTATACAGAATAAAAGTAAAAAGTTCGCTATAACCCCCCCTGTGTAAATGGAATTTATAACGAACTATCTTTCTTTTATACAGAAGATTTAAACGTGGTTAACCTTTTTAATTTCTGAACAAAATAACGATATCTTCGAGTATTTGTCTCAGTCCTTACAATTTCAGACTCACATTCTCGACATAGAAATTCTGAAAAAATATGAATTCCTTCATTAATTGATTTCTCCTCTTCACACACACAACAAACAACTTCTTTTGCATACTTCATATTTCCCCACCTCCACTAATAGCTTTAACGGATAAGGAACAAATTATACAACTCTACTCTATAAAATTAGTAATATATGAATACATTTAGTAAATAACACTTTTATGATAGCTCTTGTTTTTTACTATTTAAAAACAAAAAAACACTAGCGCTATCGCTAGTGTTTTATCATTGCCTGGCAACGTCCTACTCTCACAGGGACAAAGTCCCAACTACCATTGGCGCTAGAGAACTTAACTTCCGTGTTCGGCATGGGAACGGGTGTGACCTCTCTGCTATCGCCACCAGACATGTATTCAATTAAGAGATTGTTCTCTCAAAACTAGATAACAGTTTGCTGAGGAAAAGCTCTAATGTCTCTCAAAGGTGAACAGTCGCCTTCGCTTTTCT
>NZ_QFRU01000028.1 GCF_003184905.1 Bacillus sp. CGMCC 1.16541 | reverse complement strand
ACCCAGTTTTCAACTTAAAGGTGTTTTTTATTTGTCTCACTTTATGGGGTCAGTCCCCATAAACTCCACATGGGTTTTTCATGTTTCATTCAGTTAAGGTCGGTTAAAAGACACGCTTATCACTCCACTTCAAAATGCTCCCGAATAAACGCTTTTTCCTCGTCCAAACTTAAGATCCCTTTCGCTTTACCGATGTTTCCTTTTTGGATCTTCCAAATGCTGTTGTGGTCTTTATCAATTCTTGAGAAATCATGTGCTTTCCATCTCGTGAGGATTGCTATGTATATATCGCTATCTTTATAGGTTTCTTCATTTTCTTTTACAATATCAAGTAAGCGGTTAATGCGCTCATCGGTTAAGGGGATGAAGCCCCATTTGTCTTTTGCTTTGACTTTTTGATGACTCATCGCATGAATTGTGTTTTGAATTTGTTCTTCCGTCATTTCCATTGGTAATTCATCTTCAACCGGTTGTTTACTTATTTCTTTAATTTCAAGAAGAGTGCCTGTGCCATCTGAATTAGCTGACACTTCTTTTATTGAAACAGTTGGTTTTGTGTAGGCTTTGTAGCCGAAATAACCAGATGCTCCTCCAATGATACATACAGTTATGGCAATCAATAGTATTTTCTTCATCGTGTGACTACCTCTTTCTCTCTGAAGTGGAATATTATGTATTTCGACATTATGGTTCGTTATTCCTTCTTCGTATCGACAAAGAGAAAGGTTGTTTTAGGTCGAAAGAAAGATACAAAGCTTCCTTCGCTATGTTTTCCACAGGAGTCGAGTGTCCTACGCTCCATTCCACTATTGTTTTAAACTTGTTTTTCCAATTAACAAAAATATCCGAACTACTAGGAGTATATAACTCAAAATAGTTCGGATATCTTATCTACTGAAACAATTATGTCCTAGCCTCTTTTTCATACTTGAAAGATGGAGCTAGCGAGAATCGAACTCGCATTACTTGACTGCCAGTCAAGCGTAATCCCATTATACCATAGCCCCTTATTTATAAGATGTGTAGCGCTTTCAGCTTATAGGTTTTATTTTAATTCCATTTTTCTCTTTCGTCAATATAAAAAGAGGATGAAACAGCGGTTAATTGAATGGTTGTTAAAATACCAATTTAACTGTTAATTTCAATGTTACCGCCATGACTTTGAACAATGTCTTTCGCAATCGCCATCCCGCGGCCAGAGCCTTTATGTGATTCACCGGTGCTTGTTCCACGATAGTAACGGTCGAAGATTTGATTTAGCTCTTCCTTATTTTTTACGAGCCCAAAGTATGATGCTTTCAGCTAGTAGTGTCGTTTTTCCGTTTTATTTACTTTTGATTCGAAATGTAGGTGATAGCTATTCACAGTTCGGATGGGTGTACGGGCTATTTGCGTTGACGGCTGCTTTTGCACACCCATTAATCGGTCGATGGAGTGATCAATTCGGTGACCGTATATTATTACTTCATATGCATGGGAGTTTTGGGAGCGTTGCAAAAAAAAACTGAAAAAACCGTTTTATCACGTGGAGTGGACGTTAAACATGTTGGTAAAACAGTAGGAAGCTATCATTTCTATATATCGGTTTGGACGTCAGTTGCCATTATCTTAGCCGGTTATCTAGTCGATTTTTTGACAATCGGTAGTCTTTTTTATATTGCATCCATTTTGTACGGGATTGCTGGATTGATGATATGAGAAAATTATACTATTTATCATTCTAACTTTATCGAAAAAAAAATGAAACTTTTTACCACCACTCTTCGTATATCATAGTAAGAGGTGATTATCATAGCCATTATATTTATTTGTTTATTTATTTTTCTCGCTTTTTTTGCCATCACACGAGGAATATATACTCGTTCCATTCAAGATACATCGACTGATCTATCTAAAGAGATCCTTATAAAAAAAGAGATCCAAAAGTAAAATGAGAACAAAGTTGCAAAAAGGCATCCATTTATGGTAATGGGTTCCGTTTTGAGATGCAAGCATAGGAAAAATCGTACCAATTCACATGTGATTTCTTCTATGGAATTACAGTAATAATCACATACAAAAAAGCATTGGAAGTGAAGTGACAGATTTCAATGCTTTTTATTTAATGTATTCGAATATTGCCCAAGGAAGCCATAAAACAGGTTCAGTGCCTAAGTTATCATCATTACTATAATCACAATAGCGAGAAGCATCTTCAAGAGAAGGTATAAATCCATTTTGGTTAAAATGTTCATTGAAATCTTTTTCTAAGCCATTACATAAATATGAGTGAAATGTTCCGTACTCAAACCCAAGGACTTCGTAGCCCATCATTTTTGAACCCTTTTCTTCGATGGGGATTCTGCGTAATAACAATGTTTCAATGCTGTATTGGTTTTCTTCTAGTTTGTTTTGAGACTCTTCATACTCTATAAATTCTTCGACATACGCTTCAGGTAATCCAATCCCAATAATTTTAGTATCTGATAAATGGCAAAGAAATTTAGTTTGGAATTCCTTAGCTTATTCTATCGTTAAATACCTGTGGAAATCCCAAAATCCCTTCTTTAAGTTTATCTTCTCCCCATTTTTCTATTTCATTATAGGTGACCTGAGAAATATTTAATTGTTGAGCGTATTTAATTTTTGCTTCATTTGACTTACCCCATAATAAAGTTGTTTCAGAGTGAAAGTCACAAATACACTCACTAACTGATAATATGACATCTGGAATTATTTCTTTATCCGTAAAATCAGGTCTTACAACAGGAGTAATGATGTAATACCCTCCTAAAATGAAATCCATTGTTACCTCCCCCATTTCACAACTATTTTCACACAAATAATCTCACTGAACAACAAGTATCGTCACTCTCAAGAAAAGCGATGTGTATTTTCAAGAGAAATGATGATAAAAGCAGGAACAATATTGATATATCAACAAAAATAAAAGAGTGAATTCTTATGCGAATTCACTCTGAAAACTTAATATGATTTACCTTTTTGTACCCTGTATCGGAACTCGTTACCATCATGGTCTGCCTTTTTTATACACCTGCAATTTTTTTGCGGTCATCTGCTTGTGGAGGAGCTTCCATCCAGCCTTTTTCAATCATCATATCAGCTCCATCTTTGGCATACGAACCGATTTCAAGCTGAAGTCTTGCGTAGGTGGTGGCAATATCCGCTCTTGGACTTGCGGCTGTTGCTAAGCCGTAATTACCGGTACCTGCTGCGTTTAAGGCAGTTGTATGAAACAGCATTAATTTATCTGAAAAAGGAGCGACTTTTGAGTTCATTACATCAGAATCCCATGTCATTGGAGCAGGTAAATGTGAATCTAATAACAATTTGCTAAATACATCAATATGTTTTCTCGAAATGTCAGTTCCACGGTAAAAGTATTCGCGCATTCGTTTTGATTTTGCTACTTGGGCAAAACCTGTTAATAAAGCACGACCTAACGCATTGTTTTCCGCATTTAAAAAAAGGTGTGTAATTTCAATTCCTGTTAAAGTGCGCTTTGATTTTAACAATCCTCCGTAAAAGCTTTTATTATGAACGAATGTCACTTTTTTTGGATACGACATGTAAGGAGGTCGGATATAGACACCTTTTTGGAGTAACACTTCTCTTGTTTTATTCATTAATTCCATCGACGAAGATACACATTGATTGAGGTAAGACACGATATCTGTTCGAGCCATTAAACTCAAACTTGCACTATATGTTGTTAACCCCATTGTGCTCATGCCTCTTAAATATTGTAAATAAAACATATCTGAATACAATCGAGGCGCTTTTACATTTATATCGTCATCTGTAAATCCTTTTGGTAAAGGGAAGTTTTCAGATTTGAAAATGGTCGTAATGGCATGAAGGTGTTCATTTGATAGTTCGAGTGCATATTCAATAATTGGCTTCACGTCTTCGTCTTCAACGTGTTGAAGAAAGTAAGTGAGCACACATTTACCGAGTGAATCGTTTATGTAATTGCTCCAAAGTGCTGTCATTTCGGCTGAGGTAAGTCGAATAGATTCATGAGCTGTCATTGTTTTTCCTCCAATGTTCAGAGAGAGTATGTTTTAGTTTGTGATGTTCTTTTTGTTTCATACAGGCATCCAGTTGTTTTCTTTCCTTATAAATAGGGAATGAAGTGTAAAATAAGGGGGGATGTCGTACATTTTTTAGAAAAAGGACAATAAAGGTACACATTTTTTCATAAGATAGATATAATAAACTAACAATTTAAAAAAATCATCTTCATAGCGAAGGAGGGTACAAGATGTTGGAACAAAATGAATTTCAGCAATTTGTAATGGCTCCTGCGAATGCTCGTTATGATTATTTCATTCAGCGGGTGACGAAGTCTCAAGAAGTATGGCTCGTACTAGATGGTAACAATCAAATTATGATGGCTGGAGATGAAGAAAATAAAAAGGTGATACCTGTATGGCCCTTTAAGGAGTCTGCACAAAGCTGCTTAGAAGAAGATATGAATGATTGTAAAGTCATTTCAATTTCACTCACGCAGTTCATGGACGATATCTTATTAAAAATGAAAAAAGAAGGGGTATTATCATCTGTTTTCTGGAATGGGTTAGACACTGCCATCATTGATGTAGATCAACTATTGTTTGATTTAGAATGGGAATTATCAAAGAATCGATTTATTCATTAAATACAAAAGAGCCTCGGATTCATTCCGAGGCTTTTCATTATGCGGATGTTTTGACGTTTGATACAGGACCTTTTGTTGTTTTAGGTTGCCAGTTCTTTAGTTTGTTCTTTAGGTAGTCTTTTAGTGAATCGCGTCGTTTCTTTCGATTTTTATCTCGATTTTTCACGATAAGTCACCACCCTTCTAGTCATAGAAGTTGTTGTCCGTCCTTAAATGGTGTCGGTACCCTTCATTATTGGTAGTATACGTCAAAAAACACATTATTAGTTGCTATTTTAACTATATAATAAAAAAAGACTCTACGAGAGAGTCTTTTTCACTACTTGTTGAATTATGCTTTTACAACGTTAGCAGCTTGAGGTCCGCGTTGACCTTGTTCGATGTCAAATGATACTTTTTGACCTTCTTCTAAAGATTTGAATCCTTCACCTTGGATTGCGCTGAAATGTACGAATACATCTTCTCCGCCTTCAACTTCGATGAAACCGAAACCTTTGTCTGCATTAAACCATTTTACTGTACCTTGTGCCATGTTACATGTCCTCCTGTTGTGGAATTATTCCACATTGTATTACTACCCTTGCCCAAACATACTATTTCAAGATAAAAATTTCTAATTAAAGATATTTCTTGTCTATCCATGTTACACCGAACAAAAATAATTAACTTGAGTATAGCATATGAAATATAAAATAGCAAATCGCTAAAATGAACTGGACCTTGTATAGAGTAGGTTATCCATATTTTGCCTGATTTTTTGTTCTTTATTCCAAAAAATGATAAAAAGTAGAGACAAAAAAGAGCTGAAAGGTAAGACAATGCTAGTATGGCTCTTTTATGAATGAGTATTCTTTTTTCAGAATGTTAGGTATAATCATATGTAACGAAACAAAGGGGAGATTAAAGAGATTAAATGGATACTAGGTGGATGGATGAAAAATTGACAGAAATAAAGGAAAAAGATTTATATCGAACGTTACGAACGATGGAATCATCACCAAAGGCATTGACCATGATGAACGGAACGGAAACGCTTGTTTGTGCATCAAATAATTACCTCGGACTTGCATCGGACAATCGGCTCATTGACGCGGCCACAGATGGAATGCGTACATATGGAGTAGGAAGTAGTGGTTCAAGACTTATTACAGGAAATACGTCGATTCATGAACAGCTTGAACATCGACTAGCTACGTTTAAACGAGCAGAAGCAGCGATTGTTTATTCCAGTGGTTACTTAGCCAATATTGGTGTACTATCAAGTCTTGCTCAACAAGGAGATCTCATTTTAAGTGATGAACTAAATCATGCAAGCATTATTGATGGTTGTCGCTTAAGTCGAGCAGAAAAAAGTATTTATGCTCACGTTGATTTGTCAGACCTTGAAAAACGTCTTCAGCAAGCTCGTCACTACCAGCGCCGCTTTATTGTCACGGATGCGGTGTTTAGTATGGATGGCAATATCGCACCACTGGTCGAATTAAAACGACTAGCTGACCATTACGATGCAGCTCTCATTGTCGATGATGCGCATGGAACAGGAGTATTAGGGCCAAATGGTAGTGGAACATGTGATTACCTCGGAATGACCCCTCATGTATATATTGGGACTCTTAGTAAAGGAGTAGGGACAGAAGGAGGATATGTGGTAGGTTCGCAATCACTGATTGATTTGTTACGAAACACATCAAGGTCGTTTATCTTTCAAACGGCACTGTCACCAGCTGTTGTTGCTGCCACATTAAAAAGCATTGACATCATTGAAAGTGAAGAAGGTCAAATGCGTCGTGAACATTTGCTGCAATTATCAGCTCAACTGCGCACACGATTAAAAGGAGCTGGATTTCATGTAATGGGAGACATCACGCCAATTGTTCCTGTTCTGATAGGTGATGCTGATTGCGCTCTTTCTTTTTCAAAACGCTTACAAGATGAGGGTATCTTTGCTCCTGCTATTCGCCCTCCGACCGTTCCGGAAGGTAAAAGTCGCATTCGTATTTGTTTAACAGCGCAACATACAGTGGAACATGTTGAGAAACTCGTAATGAGCATGGTGAAAGTTGGGAAAGAATTAGCGCAACAATCCGTTATTTAAAACGTGTAAGCAAAAGAATCAACGTTCACGACCGTGCGTTTATTTGAGTAAGCTCTTTTCCTTTCTTATTAAATAGAATATGATAGAGAGTAAAGATAACCTGTGAAGGTGGTGAATAGGTTGATATCATCCTCAGAAAAGTTAACACAATTTCTAGATTGGAACACGTCTCACTTTCTACGTTTTTGGAGAGAGAATATTTATCTATCAAAAAATGATTTATTTGCGGATGAAGTGATGAATAATGGAGTGGCGATGTATGAATTAGTTCGCAAGCATATTCACAGCCCATTAACGGAAGTTGAAATAATGAATCTTGCATTTAAAGTGGCAAAAGAACGAGTGAAGGCCAATATCAATATTGGAGACTTTGTGTATAATGTCAATTTAGGACGAACGATCATCATCAAGCACATCACTCAATCGGGTCTTTCTATTGAAGAATTACAACCTGTCGTGGATGAGATTAATTCACTATTTGATCGGTTTTCATTTCACGCAGTTACAAGGTATACAGAGTTAAAAGACCAAGAGATTCAAGAGAAAAATCAATTTATTAGTCAAACTCACCAAGATCGCCTTTCTCTTTTAGGGCAAATGTCCTCAAGTTTTGTACATGAATTTCGCAATCCATTAACAGCGGTCATGGGGTTTATTAAGTTGTTAAAAGATGAAAACCCTGATTTACGCTACATTGATATTATTGATTATGAATTAGATCAACTTAAATATCGAATTACGCAGTTTCTTCACACATCAAAGCAACAAATTGTCGATAAAGGAGCAGAAGAAGTATCATTTTCAAAACTTTTTCAAGAGATTCTTGATTTTATTTATCCAACGATGGTCGATGATTATGTTGATGTTGTAACAAACATTGAAGAAGAGTGTAAAACGATTGCTAATAAAGAAGAGTTAAAGCAAGTTTTTATTAATTTACTTTTAAACTCCATTGATGCACTTAGACAAAAAGAAAAGCCAAGAACGATTTCTATAACAGCTAAAGAGCATGAAGACGCCATTGATCTTGAGCTAACAAACAATGGTCCGCAAATTCCTTCCGATAAAATCAATGTTATTTTTGAACCATTCTACACGACGAAAGAGTTAGGGACAGGCATTGGTCTTTATGTATGTAAGCAAATCATTGAAAAGCATGGTGGCACGATTACATGCTCATCAGATAAAAAGCGAACAACCTTTCACATTCGATTGCCTAAGCCGGCTGAAGTCAAATAAAATACGAAGTCTATACTCTATCCACCGGTATAACTGGGTTCCGGGGCAAGGGTTGTTACGAACTGAGTCAAACAGGGGTGTTTTTTGTCTCTTTTGTCTCGGTCTTTTTGTATGTAAAATTTTAAATAATATGACAAAAGTCACAGAATTGTCTCGTTTCATATCTTAAACTATAGTTAACAGAACATTCATACTTGTCTCAGTGGGTGAAAAGTATTATAGTGAGATCGAATTAATCTGAATCGTTCACTAGAAATGGTTACATAGATAGGAGGAAACGAAGTGGCTTTACTTTGGCGAACAAAAGTAGAACAAACGTCGTGGGTTGATGAAGCACAGAGGATGAATGTGTGGATTCAAGTTAGTGAGGGCGACGTCATAGACAAAATTCAAATGGTTCACTTAACAGAGAAAGATTTACAATTAATTAAATACCTGCAACCTTTTATAAAGGAACACCTTTCTGTATTAGTCGATTCATTTTATCAAACGGTTCTTCAAATTCCACAACTCGAACAGATGATCACGACTTACACGAATGTTGATCATTTAAAACATATGTTAGGTGAACACCTTGTGGACTTATTCAGTGGACAACTAGATCACAACTTTTATGAAAAGAGGCTTCAAGTAGCAAAAGCTCATTATCGAATTGGGTTGAAACCAGCGTGGTATATGGGAGCTTTTCAAAACATTCAGCATTCTTTATTTGACATGGTGTTTCGTTTTATCTCCATTAAAGAAGAAGGTAATGTGTTTATTCAAGCAGTCTCCAAACTGCTTAGTCTTGAGCAGCAAATAGTGTTAGAAGCATACGAAACAGAATATCGTTATCACCAAGAAAGAGAATATGAATCAATTCGTCAAGAAGTAAAAGGACGTATCCTCGATATTAGTACAGAACTGGTTGCTTTATCACAGCAAACGAGGGCATCCGTTGATACACTCATTCATAATAGTCATAAGGTCAGTGAAGTGGTGAGTGAAAGCAATGAGGAGTCATTAATGGCCCAATCATTTATTGAAGAGGGTCAGGAATATATGAATGAGCTCATTGCAAACATTCAAACCATTGACCTTAATACGAAGAATATGAATGAGGCGGTTGAAAAACTTTCAAAAGCATCCTCTCAAATTACCTCTGTTATTAAAATTGTTCAAGATATTGCCGATCAAACCAATTTACTTGCGCTCAACTCGGCGATCGAAGCAGCAAGAGCAGGAGAACATGGACGAGGGTTTGCCGTTGTTTCAGAAGAAGTTCGTAAGTTGGCAGAGCAAACGAAGAAATCAGTAGGGGAGATTCAAGAGCTCGTTAACAACTCAAATCAGTATACAGAGTATGTTCTTAAAGCATTAAATAGTGTGAATGATACCGTTGTAATGGGTGACCATACGTCTAAGCGAACAAGCGAAGCGTTCTCCAATATATCCGTTTCGATTCATACGAGTGCAGAAAAAGGGCTTAAAGTAAAAGAGCAAATGAATCACTTAGTAGAGACCATTAAAGAAATTGGTGAATCTACTTCAGGTGTAGCCAAGTCAGCGGAACACCTTAATGAAACGGCCAATATGAGTTAAGAGTTGAACGTTCCCACAAGCGTTTAGGAGATTCAATTAACTGTTTGTTGAATACAATTTTGTAAATAGCTTATCATTACTTGCTTACGATACATATGGCGCCTCCACTCATTTTAAAAAAACCTTTATTTATCACATCCAGTCATACATGGATAGATGAATAAAGGTTTTTTTATGATGTTTTTAAGGTGTTTTATATGTAGGTTCTTTTCTAGAAGGTTGTAAATTTTACATTCAGCTTTCAAACGTTTTTTATGTTCATTCTCATTAGAACAGACATGAACGACACTTACTACTTGTGATATAGCTATAAATCTTTACGAACCCCCTCTGTATTTAATAGCAAAGTGACGATGATCATCACTAGACTTCCAGATTAAATCTATGTAAAAGTAACCTCAACCCTTTAAAGTTATACCAAAAACAGATAGAATAAGAGTTATTACGTATTAATTCAAAGGTAGACCTTGAAAACAACAGGAATGGTTTCCTGACAAATTAGTTGGTGATCACAAATGAGAGTAACTGTAGAACAGTTAGCGGAATTATTTCTTAAAGGAAAAGTCGAAGAATCGTTAAGTGCAATGGAAGAATGGGTGAAAGAAGATATCCCTAGTATTGAAGTGTATGAAGATCTTTTAACTGAAACCATGTATTACATTGGAGAACTGTGGGAAGAAAACAAAATTACCGTAGCCGATGAGCATATTGCTTCGAATGTTTGTAAATACGTAGCTGCTAACTACGCTTCTATACAAAAAAAGAGTAAAAATAATCAAAAATGGGTAGGAACAAAGAAGAAAGCCATGTTTTTCTGTGTTGATGAAGAATCACATGATTTAGGTATACAGATGGTGTCAAACGTATTTAAAGAAAATAATTGGAACGTAAGGTTACTAGGAGCAAGCCTACCGTTGCAAGATGCGGTATCATTTGCAGATAAATGGCAACCAGATGTGATCGGAATGTCAATTAGTATTGCCTATCATCTACCATCAATCATCAACTACACTAGTGAGCTTCAACAGCTCGACTGCAAACCTACGATTTTCGTTGGAGGTAGGTTAGCAAGAATTTATAATTTAAAAGAGTATTGCGCAGACAATACACTTATTTTTCAGAACTTAAAAGACGTTCATAATTGGATTAATCATGTAAGGGATGATGAGCATGGAGATGCAAGCAATTTTTAATCGGTATGAAACGATTCCGTTTTCTTACTTTTTACTTGATAAAAACTTAGATGTTGTGTCAGTATCAAAGCATACATTAAAGCACTTTCATCGTGCCGAACATTTTTTAGACTTAGTTGATATGGGAAGT
The DNA here is from genome assembly GCF_003184905.1 of Bacillus sp. CGMCC 1.16541. Taxonomy (GTDB): domain Bacteria; phylum Bacillota; class Bacilli; order Bacillales; family Bacillaceae_H; genus Priestia. The sequence goes on along the minus strand of NZ_QFRU01000028.1, from coordinate 53,315 downwards.
CAACGGAAAGCGCGACGATTTCTATTAGAAACGCCATCTCTTTATAAAATTGAACTTAATTTGTATACGAAAACAAATCCATTTTCTTTGTTCGATGTGTACGCACAGTACGAACAAGATTATATTCATTTGTTTTGTATTAATAAAGATGATGACCTTCGGGAAATTCAAAAAGTGATGAGAGCGCTAGAGTTAGATTTAATGAATAGCAATATGTTGTTAGTAGAGAAAAAGGCAGAATTAGAAAAGGCATTGCAAGAAATAAGAGAAGCAGCTATTAAAAATGATAATTTAGCAACCGTTGGTAAGTTAGCAGCCAGTATTGCTCACGAAATCCGTAATCCACTCACAACGGTAAAAGGATTCATTCAGTTGTTAAAACCACATTTAGTTGCAATGGGAAAAGAAGAATATGCCAATATCGCAATTGACGAAATTGATCGAGCAAACGATATTATCTATGAGTTCTTAAATGCATCAAAGCCATCTCCTCCTATGAAGCAAACCATTTCCCTCTCAAAGTTACTGAATGATATTGTGTTACTGTATGAAGGCGAAGCCATTATGAACAATTGCCTTCTGTCATATGAGTCCACTAAGCACGATGTTCTAATTAGCGTTGATGTGAAACAAATAAAGCAAGTATTACTAAATGTCATAAAAAATGCCATAGACGCTATTTTAGAAAGTCATAATAAACAACATGGACAAGTAATGCTTTACACGATTCAACATGATCGTCATGTGACGATTTACATCCAAGACAATGGTAAAGGGATGAGTGAAGAAGTCATTCAAAAGTTATTTATGCCGTTTTTTACAACGAAAGCAAAAGGGACAGGAATTGGGCTTTCTGTTTGTGCAAAGATTATTGAAGCACATGAAGGAGAAATTGAAGTAGAAAGTGTCGATGGAAAAGGTTCCACGTTTAAAATTACGCTACCTTTATAAGTAGCAAACATAGAAAGGGAGTACAACATGTATATTGTACACTCAACCTTTTCAGTTCCTGCTGAAAAAGCAAATGAAGTCATTTCAATTTATCATAATCGATCTGGCTTAGTTGATACAGCAAAAGGATTTATTCGCTTTTTACTATTGCAAAATGAAAAGAAACCAGGAGAGTTAACTGTACATATGGAGTGGGAAACAAAAGAAGAATTTCTCGCATGGATACAGAGTGGAGAGTATAAGCGTATTCACGAGTTAGAAAAGAAATACCCTGACCAAGAGCTCGCAGCTATTATTCCTTCCATCCAAAAGTTTAAGGTTGTAGCAGAATGACAGAAGGAACATACACATATTTAGTCAATGAAGTAGTCGAGGGTATTTATAAAGCTTATCCAGAGTTACTAACACGATACGGAGAACGGGGAAAGAAAAAGTGTTTTGAAGATAATCTCCATCACATGAAACATTTAGATACGACATATGCTCTAGGAGGAAGTAGTCAATTTTTTACTGATTATGCACGTTGGTTAAACGGTATATTGGTCCGTCATGGAATGAAAACGGATCATCTTATTGATAACTTTGAGCGAATCAAGAACGTTTTGCCGAAATATATTTCGGAACCCAAAAAAGAAGCGTTTATCCAGTATCTTGATGAAGGTATTGCAGTTTTAAAAATGCAACAATCAATATAAAACAAGGCCCTATGTAGAATGTTTCCTTTCTACATAGGGCCTTTATATGTTACATCGTTGGGTACCACTTAATTTCGCCACATTTCTCTTCGGTGTCAACCTCAACCTCAAAGTCATGTTTTTCATAAAAATGAATAAGTCGATGTAGGTGATCCCAATCGCGCTCTGCAAGATCTCCTTTGATGCAAGGTACGTTATGCTTGAGTGCCACTTCTTTTAAATAGTCCATGCAAATGGAACCGTATCCCTTGTTAGCAGGCCCTTTAATATCACCAATATGAATAGAATTATCTTCTTCATACGTTGCGTGAATTGAAAAATCCCATTGACCTCTAAAGGATGAATCACAATCCGTTAACATAATTTTGCACATATCTTGTGTTTCATCTGCATACACAATCACCCAGCGATCTTCTTTTGACTGTTCAATGCCAATAACATCCCATCGCTTAGCAATTTCTTTTAAATTATCTTGCATGCGAAACATTTGAAACTCTAAATCTTCTAAGTCTTCTTGTAGCTCTTCACGTTTTTTTGGTTTCTCTTCTGTTCTTACTTGGCTCATGAACATCGAATACGCCTTCCTTTCGTTTTTGGCTGTTCTATTCCGAAACTAGGGGCAGGGTATGCTTATTAATTGATAAAGTTTTCACTTTTTCACTTTTTCACTTTTTTACTAGAATAGTAGGAGACAAAATAAAAAGGAAAGATACTTGCTAGCGTCATTATACGGTAGCAAGCTTTCTTTCCTGTTATTTTACTTATTAAACAAATCCCTGACTTTTTTCACAACGTTTCTAATCGTAACAAAGCCTAAAAAGGATGTCAAATGATGTGCAATGTTCATTTCCTCAATACAACGGTGTGTCATACTTAGTGATTTTTATAAAAAACGCTAACTCACAACGCTAATTTCCGCGCTTTTTCAATATTTCCTCGAACGAGTTTTAAGTCTTGTCCATCCACAATGAGGTTAATAAGAACACCGTTAAACACATCTCGGTTTGCTTTACGGTAATTGGATTGTAGATATTGAACGCGATACCACTTGTCGTCAAATTGAAAATACATATATCGCCCCCATGTATAATCAAGCCAAAACTTTGCCATCTTTCCATTTAAGCGTTTTGGAACATATCCCCACGTCCGTCCTTGATGTGTAAGTGACATTTTTGGGCGAGTTGTATTCATTACTTTATAGTAAAGCTTATTGTTAACATCGTATAACATCATCACTCATCACCTCATAAAAGTTTCTTTGTATTAATATAGTCGGGTGTCTACTACATTAGACTATTAAATGTTGGTTTATTTTTATATGTTAATAGAAATAGGTCTTAATTATGATTGTTTCTTTTCGTAGAATTCTGGTAATATTTTACTTGTATCGTATATAAATCTACGTAAGGGACGGTTATGACACGTTTTTAGGTTAGCTGTTGAAGGAGAATGAAAGGTATCTATATAACACTTCTTCGTCTGAAATGTTCATTCGTTTCATTAGATTTATATTTGGTAACGCTTACGTAAGGTGGGGAGAAAAATGGTAAAGCAGTCTTTTGTAGCATTTGCTACGGCATCAGCACTACTCTTTTCAAGTTCAGCAGTAAGCTTTTTTCAATACGAAACGCATGCAGCTTATTCTTCAGTTATACAGGGGGCGCATAGTGTGAAAGTGACAAATTTTAATGGAGAGAACGGAAATTGGTTAACAACGAAAAATCCAGAACAATATAAAGCGGCAACGGTGTATGGAAATCTTGGATTAGCTCCTTACAATTGGGGAAGTGCACAGGATGAAACAGGTTGGTACCGTATGTACAAGCCTGCAGAAGTGACGGGAGTACAAGTGAATGGCATGTTTGACGATGCTAAGTTTGTCATTCGTGTACCAGATGAGTGGAACGGAAAACTAGTGGTCTCAGGAATTCCAGCAACCCGAAATGAAACGTCAACCGATTTATTATTCAGTGACTTTGTACTCTCAAAAGGCTATGCATTTGCAGCGATTGACAAAGGAACACAAGGGAAAGAAGATCCAAACGATCCGTTGGCTAAAGTGAAAAATGCGCTTGTAGCCAAAGAAGATCACATCAAAGAATGGCATATACGCTTTCGACAAGTGACGAAAGCAGCACATCGCTATTTAGAAGAAAATTATGCTCGTAAGCTCATTTCACCAAAAGATAAACAAAACCCTGCAAGTAAGCTCATTACAAAGCATCATAAAGTACCTACTTACGCCATTGGTATTTCAAATGGTGGCTATGTGGTTCGCTATGCATTAGAAAATGATTCTCCTAAAAAGACAGGAGAACCTGCGTTATTTGATGGTGGAGTGGATTGGGAAGGCGTCTTGTGGCGAGCCAACGAACCGAATCTTATCTCGTCCTTAACACCGGTTGTAAATCATGCAGAGGTTGCTTTGTATGGGAATGGAGAGCAACAGGCGAGCGCATTCAATGAACTATACAAAGCGGGTTTACCGAAAGGATCCGAAAAACTTTGGGGCTATCACGACCAAGTATATTGGTTCGTTTCGCTTAATATTTACCGAGACGAATTTGATCCTACTGCTCCAAAGCGTACATCGTGGCAAAATTACTTGAACTTCACAGAAAATGGATTGCGTGATCGTTCGTACGATTCTATTTTTGAAAACTATGATTACTTTTCGCGACCAAAAAAAGTAAAGAAACGCGTAAAAGAAATTGAAAATACCGGTGACCTTAACGTACCGCTCATTAGTTTTACCGGTTCTTGGGATGCGCTTATTTTTCCGGACGTACATGCAAAGCCGTATGAAAAATTAGTAAAGAAAGCAGGGAAGGAAAACCTTCACCGTATGTATCTAATTGATAAAGGAAATCACGTTGATAGTTTAGTATGGAATGAAGCAACTGACCCAGATAAAGAAGTGCAACCGTTACTACCGTACGCACATCAATCATTTGATTTATTAGTGGATTGGGTTGAAAATAAACAACAGCCACCAAAAAGTCAAACGATTCCAACACCAAAAGAAAACACGAATGTTATTGATCTTAAAACAGGAGAGGAACGTCCTCCTGCTATCATGTTCGACAAATAATAGCAGGAGGACGTTTCATCAAATATCGTCCCAAAGGTCCTCATTTGTTGTAAAAAGAACAGAAATGTCTTTCACAAATTGTTTAAATGCTTCGTCAAAAGTAGGATCGTCTTTTTTAGGCATGTGTTGCTTTATTTCTTCTCGTACTATAGATGTTTTTCTGTTAAAAAGCACACTTTTTACACGTTGTCATACAATGACCTATGACAAATGCCTAGAAGGAGGCTATATGACGTGAAGTATCCAAAATATCCTTATTACAGTTCAAAAGAAGAGTGTAAACAAGTGCCTGTACCATTTCCTCCGCAAGCTCAAAGTGTGCATCCAGGGTTAGAGTATCTTATGAATCCAAGACCAATCTCAGAAAACCCGACTTACAAAGCTGCTAATAAATTAAAGGGAAAAGTTGCGATCATTACAGGTGGAGATAGCGGAATCGGGAGGGCGGTTGCCTATTCGTTTGCTAAAGAAGGTGCAAACCTCGTCATTCCTTATTACAATGAGCATGAAGATGCGAACGAAACAAAAGCACGTATTGAGCAACTAGGTCAGCAGTGTTTATTACTTCCAGGAGATTTGACGGATGAGCGTCACGTTCAATTTGTTATTCAACAAACGATTCAAACATTTGGTCGCTTAGATATCCTTGTGAATAACCATGCTGTTCAATATCGATCAGAAAGCATTTTAGACATTAGCAATGAGCAGTTCGATCGAACGTTTAAAACGAATATCTATGCTTACTTTTACTTAACAAAAGCAGCTCTTCCTTACTTGAAAAAGGGGAGTTCCGTCATTATGACCACTTCTGTTACAGCTTATGAGGGGCATGAACAATTACTCGATTATTCCTCGACCCAAGGAGCGCGTGTTGCCTTTATTCGCTCGCTTTCACTGACACTTGCACATAAAGGGATTCGAGTGAATGGGGTGGCACCAGGTCCGATTTGGACGCCACTGACCGTTTCTACATTTATTCCTGAAGAGGTATCAGTATTTGGAAATACGACCCCAATGAAGCGAGCAGGACAACCATTTGAACTAGCACCTGCTTACGTCTATTTAGCTTCGAATGATTCCAAATACGTAACGGGTCAAGTTCTCCATGTCAATGGAGGAATGATCACAAGTTCATAATTGTGTAAGAATATTTAGACTTGTTTATTTTCTATTTACACAATTGGTCATAACCTGTTAAAGTAATACTATCCTTAACTATATACGAATAACTCTCGTTAGGTGAGGCTCCTGTGTTGGAGATATGCTGCTGCCCAGAAACGTCCAGAGACGCCAATGGGTCAACAAGAACCATCGACTGAAGGTGGTTTTTAACGTAGCTGGAATTGTCCTATGCCACACAGTGCTAAAGCTCAATGAACGTTGTTTTTGTTTTAATGGTCGTCATGCATTTGTATGTTGTACGAGTGAAAATCGTATGCACCCAAAGTTACGACTTTTTAATGAGATAAACCAACGCATCTTCATTGAGAAGATGTGTTTTTTTATGATTTTAAGCACTTGTTCACTCTTGTTCGAATGTAATGGAGTAAGCACCTGCTATTTTTACAGAAAAGGAGGTTAAAATATGGTGCGCGATATGACACAAGATCAGATTTTAATTAATATTATTCGCTATTTAAAAGATGGAAAGAAAAAAGACCTTCACGATTTGCTAGATGAACTTCATCCCTATGATGTAGGCGTCATTTTTGAAAGCTTACCTGAAAAGCATCGTACACGCTTTTTAACCCATCTCACCCACCAACAGCTCGCCAATCTGTTACAAGAGGTGAGTGTAGATACCCAACTTATTATTCTGAAAAAATTAAGCAAAGCAAAAGTCGCAAAAGTCATGGATCTGATGGATAATGATGACTTAGCTAGCTTAATTTCAGGGTTATCAGATGAAGAGAAAAGTGAATTTTTAAGCGCTCTGAATGATGAAGAAGCAGTTATTGTCCAAAATATTATGAATTACCCTGAAGAAACAGCAGGACGCCTGATGACGAATCGTTTCGTATGGATTCCTGTTCATTATACAGTGAGAGATGTGGTTGAAAAACTAAGGTCGTATGCTGAAATTGCTGAGACCATTAACTATTTGTACGTAATCGATGATCATAAACGACTCATTGGCGTTCTTTCTTATCGTGATCTCATTCTTGCTCATAAAGATGAAAAAGTCGAAGATATTATGTTTAATCGTGTCATTTCGGTACATGTTTTAACTGACCAAGAAGATGTAGCACAAGTGATTGAACGATACGATTTCCTAGCTGTACCAGTTGTCGAAGATGACAATGTATTAGCAGGAATTATTACAGTCGATGACGTTATCGATGTTGTTATTCAAGAAGCAAATGAAGATATTGAGAAGCTTTCAGCATCGGGTAAAGACATTGACTTTGATACAAAAGCATTTGTAGCTGCTTATCGCCGTTTGCCTTGGCTGATTTTATTGTTATTCATTGGTATCTTGTCTGGGAGTATTATTAGTCAATTTGAAGAAACGTTAGACAAAGTCGTTGCATTGGCCTTTTTTATGCCAATGATTGCAGGAATGACAGGAAACACAGGTACACAGTCGTTAGCAGTTGTTGTACGTGGACTTATCACGCGTGATCTTGATAAAAAAGCTGTGACAAAGCTTATCTTTCGGGAATTAGGAGTAGGCTTGATTATCGGTGTGACGTGCGGAGTGTTAATTTCTTTGATCGCCTTTTTTTGGCAAGGTAATTTAGAGTTAGGTTTTGTTGTAGGCTTTTCTTTATTTTGTACGCTAATTATTGGTACAGCTGCTGGAACGATCATTCCGCTAATTTTATATCGTTTTAACATCGATCCTGCCGTCGCATCTGGACCGTTAATTACAACGATTAATGATATATTATCATTATTGATTTATTTCGGTGTTGCGACTGCCTTTTTAACCGCCCTCATGTAGTAAATATAACTTAAATTTTGTATTTTTTGTTTATAAACCAAAAAGCGAATGAGAGAGGTAGCTGGCGTCCTTTCTCATTCGCTTTTTTACTCTTCGCTTATCGTGACACTTCCATCGAAATCAATTTTAGCATTGTAGGAAATGTTGTTTAATTTTTGAATGAGTTGACGGTTATACGTATCATCCATCGGTTGTGGACGGTTGTTCACAATTTTAAAAGGTGTTAACTTAGTTGAAATGTCACCATTCTCTAGTACAAGGTCCACAATCATCGTTTCGCGCCCTTTAGAAGAGGAGGAGTCAGTAAAAATGAAGTTTCCAAGACTATAATAGATTGGCGAACCTTTATGGTGCTCGATTCCCATTAACGAGTGACTGTGTCCACCAATAACGGCGCTCACTCCTGCATCAATGAATTTTTTTCCCATCTCTCTTGCGTATGCTTCAGGGTAGTCTTGCAACTCACGATTCCAGTGAATCATGACGATGGTATAATCTGCTTTTTTCACTGCTTCTTTTACATAGGTCATCATCGGTTCATCGTGATAAGCTTGGGCAATGCCAGGCTTATTTCCTTTTGCAAACCAAGAGACATCAGGTAATACACGACTAATACCAAGGATAGCGATGGTTTGTCCATTTACTTCATGATAGTAAGCTTGATAAGCCTCTCGTTCGTTTTCCCCAGCGCCTGTATACCCAATTTGATGTTCTTTTAAGTGTTGCATCGTATCTGTTAAAGCATCCACACCATAATCCAGCGTATGGTTATTTGCGAGTGATACGACATCAATTCCAGCATTGGCCACCCCTTTTAAGGTTTCCGGCTTTGCTCGGAATGTAAATTGTTTTCCAGCTGCTATGCCGCGAGTGGATACAGAGGTTTCCAAATTTAATGCTGCAAGATCCGCTTTTTGGAAGTGTTGAGTAACATACTTGAACGGATAGTCGACACCATGTGCAGCGATATGATCCGCAACGGATTTATCTAACAGAACATCTCCAGCAAAAGAAAGGGTAATTGGTTTATGTAGTTGACTTGAGGTTGTCGCTTTCTTTTCTGGTTTAGGTGTTTCTTTTGGCTTTTCTTTTTCATTTGTTTGTTTTTCTTCATTTGTTTCCTTTATCGGTTCATCTTGCTTAGCTGCTTTACTTTCTTCAACACTTATTTGTTTTTCTTCGTTTGCTGTTGTCGCGACAGTTTGTTTACTGTCATTTACAAAGTAATAAATTGAATACATTAATAGAAGTGATAAAATCGCGACTGATGCTAAGGCTGTACGTTGTATTTGAAGTTCTCTCCGTCTCCGATTTCGCTTTTGTTCATTAAATCGCTCCACCTTTTCAGTCTCCTTATAAAAAAGTAAACTTGCAACTATTAAACTATTAGACATATGATAACATATTCCTGCTTATTTTGACGTAAATTGTAAAAAAACAGCGAAACTTTTCCTAGTCGAAAAGTTTCGCTGTTTCGGTAAATGCGTATTAAATTAAGCGGGCGGTTGCGTGTGATTCACCGTTTGTTTAACGGGTACGTCCAGCTTCTGTCGCCGATGTGTAGATAATTGAACAAGAATACCAGCCATCGCAAGTGTAATTACAAGAGATGATCCACCATAACTAATAAATGGTAACGTAATTCCTGTGATAGGAAGTAAGCCAGACATCGCGCCTAAGTTTAGGAACATTTGAATACAAATTTTAAACGTAATCCCAATTGCTAATAGTTTTGCAAACAGGTCGTCTACTTCACGACTAATTAAAATACCGCGAATGAGTAAGAGAAGATACAGAGCTAACACAACATAAACCCCTATGAGGCCAAACTCTTCGGCAATAACGGCCATAATAAAGTCAGTATGTGCTTCTGGTAAATAACCAAACTTTTGCGAACTTAGCCCAAGACCTTGACCAGTCCAACCACCAGATGAAATCGCAATAAACGAGTTAATTAATTGGTATCCAGCTCCATCTGGGTCTTCATATGGATCTAAAAACGAGGTCACGCGTTTTAATCGATACGGCTCTGAAACAGCAAGTGCTAACACCATGAAAAGAGCAGATCCGATGAGTAATAGAATGTGTCTCCAACGAGCACCAGAACAAAAGACAATGGTTCCGCACGCACCTAAAATTAACGAAGCAGTTCCTAAATCGGGTTGCATCAAGATTAAAAGGAAGACAACGGCTAAGGCAATTAACGGAGGAACGACTCCTTGTTTGAAATGTTGAATGACGCGCTGCTTTTGTGTATAAGCATATGCAAAGTAAATAATCATTGTTAACTTGGCGATTTCAGAAGGTTGAATCACGAAACTTCCAACACCAATCCAACGACGAGAAAAGTTTCGTTCAACCCCAACCCCTGGAATAAGAACAGCAATAAGTAGAACAACTGTCACAAGCATAATAAATTTAATGGATTTTCCATATGCTTTGTAAGAGAAAACAGACGCCACCCAAAAAACAACCGTCCCTAAAGCTAACCAAATTAACTGCCTCTTAAAAAAGGCATGAAATTCACCGGTTGTTTCGTACGATATGTACAAACTAGCGCTATAGACCATTAGTACACCAATCGAACAAAGTGCAAAGATTGTCCCAATTAAAATCCAATCCATTTGTTTAAACTTTCGTATTGCTTTTTCTTTCATGAATCGATAGACTCCTTCAATTCAGCTTCTCATTTATGTATAGATTATTAGTGTACCATAACTTTAAAATAAGAACATGAACAATGGTATGACAATCTTGTTAAAAGATTTTTACCTTTGTTTTTGTGAAAATATGAAACTTATGACGTACTTCTACGTAGAATAGGCAAAATGCATTTCTTTTTAACGAAAAACAAGATAAAATAAGAAAATCAATCGGTCACAAACGATTACCAATTTTTATTAAGGTGAGGTATAAAAAAACGTATGCAACAATCTAAATTTTTTCGTTATGGTGTGGGGCTTTTATTATTTTTATTAATTGCATTTATGTTAACGAAAGTAGAATTTATTTTACAGCCAATCGGTATTATGATTACGACCGTTTTAGCTCCAATTTTAATTGCTGGCGTTTTGTACTACTTACTTAATCCAGTTGTGCGTGTAATTACAAAAGGAAAAGTTCCCAAAACACTTGCTGTTTTAATTGTGTTTTTAGTCTTTATTGCACTTATGTCGAATGTTATTGCCTTTTTATATCCAATTCTTAAAGAACAGCTTATCTCACTTGGAAACTACCTTCCAACGTTAGCGCGTGATCTAATGAGAGGAATTCAAGACTTACAAAATTCACCATGGACGAGTCGATTTGCAGGCGAATTAGCTAATATGGACATTGAACAACGATTGTCAGATACGCTCGGTCAGATTGGTACAACGGTGGCATCGAGTACAGTTAAGTTTATTGATGTCATTAGTAGCACAGTCATTGTACTTGTTACGGTTCCATTTGTTTTGTTTTATATGTTAAAAGAGGGAGATAAACTTCCAAAACGAATTGTCAAATTTGCTCCGAAAAAATACAAACAAGATACACGTGAAGTTTTAAGTAAGATGAATGCTGGTTTAAGTGCATTCATTCAAGGTCAAATTATTGTTAGTTTGTTCGTTGGAATTTGTATTTATATTTGGTATCTTATTATTGGCCTAGACTATGCACTCGTGTTAGCATTGGTGGCACTATTTACAAATCTAATACCGTTTATCGGTCCATTTATTGGAACGATCCCGGGTGTCATTATGGGGTTTATTCAAGATCCATATCTAGCTCTTTATGTCATTATCGGAGTGGTTGTCATTCAGCAAATTGAAAGCAACTTAATTTCTCCACAAGTCATGGGGAAAAAGCTCGATGTGCATCCTGTGACGGTCATTTTGTTACTACTAATCGCAGGTAGTTTAGCAGGATTTGTTGGCTTATTATTAGCGTTACCAACATATACAATCTTAAAAGTTATTGTGAGTCACATCTATTATCGTGTCACTGACGAAGAAGATCGTAAAGCATAAGAGGGTGTCTTAGAAGAGGAGAGGTTGTCCTTTTCTGAGACATCCTCTTGTTTATTAGATGTGCATGAAATGATTTCATTCACTTTCATGGGGGTATCCTCGTTCGTGTTTAGTTATTATCTTTGATATGATAAGAAAAAGAAGTGTATCATTAGTCAACGTTTTTGGTTGAAATGTACGTTATTTGACTTTATTTATGTCGTTAATAAATAAAAATATAAAATAAATTGAACAGAAACGAACTTTTGTGTTAAATTATTTACTATAGTTCGTACATATCCCCGTTTGATATTGAAAGGAGAGCATGCACATGACAGCAACCATTATTAAAGGGAAAGAAGTAGCAGCTGAGTTGCGCGCAGCGTTAACAGAAGAGGTAGCTCAATTAAAAGAGCAAGGAATTACTCCAGGGTTATCTGTTATTTTAGTTGGTAATAATCCTGCTTCACATTCTTACGTAAAAGCAAAAGCAAAAGCATGTGAACAAATTGGTGTTTCATCTGAAGTATTAAAACGAGATGTGTCCATTACACAAGAAGAATTATTAGCTGATATTAAATATTTAAATGAAAGTGAAAATGTTCATGGAATTTTAGTTCAATTACCACTCCCTAAACATATTGATGAAAAAGCCGTTTTAAATGCGATTTCCCCATCTAAAGATGTAGACGGCTTTCATCCTGTAAGCGTTGGTAATATGGTTATTGGTGATGATTGTTATTTACCGTGTACACCACATGGTATTATTGAGTTAATTAAACGCTCTGGTGAAGAAATCTCTGGAAAGCATGCAGTGGTCATTGGACGTAGTAATATTGTTGGAAAGCCAGTATCAATGTTATTGCTTCAAGAGAATGCAACGGTTACCATTGCTCACTCTCGCACAAAGAATTTATCTGCGATGACAAAGCAAGCAGACATTCTCGTATCTGCTGTTGGACAGCCTCGTCTTATTAAAGCGGATGATGTAAAAGAAGGAGCCATTGTCATTGATGTTGGAAACACAATGGAAGAAGGCAAGCTAGTTGGTGACGTTGACTTTGAAGAAGTAAAAGCAAAAGCAGGCTATATTACGCCAGTACCAGGTGGAGTTGGACCGATGACGATTACGATGTTATTAAAAAACACAGTAGATGCAGCGAAAACCATTCATGGTGTCAAACAATCAGTTTAAAGAATGGTATATAACGGACAAGCTCTTATAGGGTAGTCTTTAAACAGATTTTTGCAAGAGAATTCAAGAGGCTTAGGTTACTGAGTGTAGATTGTTTGTTTGGTTAAGAAACTCATTTACGTTCATTTGGACATATAAATAAAGAGTTTACAAGCTCACTTTTACGAACCATAGGCGTTGCAGTTGAATACGCTACTCATAGAGAGTAAAAAGGGAGGACAGAAAATGATTAATTTTCCTGTTCAAGTGTATACGCAACGTCTTGTTAAGCACAAGTTGGATGTATACGTGCCAATCATCCATGGTTTAACGAACGCAACTGCTCAATATCGGATTAATACATCCATTATGCAAGCCGTGAACAAGATGATTCAAAACCAAGGATATGATGAAAATCCAGATACCGAAGTATCGGGGTATTATGAAATCAAAAATAACCAAAGAGGAATTTTGAGCTTAACACTTGTTAATTTTGCATACTCAGGAGGTGCACACGGAATTACTGTTACAAAAAGTTTAACGTTTGACACGCAAACCGGGAAAAAATACAAATTGAAAGAATTGTTTAATGAAGATAGTGACTACGTAAAAGTGTTATCTGATTTTGTGGGAAAGCAAATTAAAGATAGGGACATTCCGCTTATTTCAGAATACAAAGGAATTAGTCCAGAGCAAGATTTTTATATTGCAGACAAATCCCTTGTTTTATTTTTTCAATTGTATGACTTAACGCCTTATGTATACGGATTCCCATTCTTTCCAATCTCGGTTTATGACATTCAGCCGATTGTTAAAGAAGATGGTCCTCTTGGAGAAATGATTAGCTAACTTTATAAAAAATTTTTATGCGGTCGAACGTAACGTTTTAATTCGGCCGCTACTTTTTGCCGTAAAGAGCGTTGTGAAATGGCATTTGCAATGTCTTTGGCAACAGGAAAAATACCAAACTCATTAAATTGTACACGAAGTTCACCTTCATACATCATTTCACTTGTTGTCTCGTGTTTGATTTTTGTGAGAACCGTACATTCTTTCATTTGTTTCTCTGGCAATTCGATTGTATGTAAAATCCGAAACTTACATGTATACAATTCTTCCATCATTGACACGCCTTTCATTTTCATTCACTTTATCATGTCATGGAAAAGGTGATCTATGCAACAAAGACACATTAATTTGTTTGGATTAATTTCATGTTAAGGACGTTCTCTGTTTTTGTGTCAAATTCAATTTTTACCGTCACATTAAACATTTTTTCTCCATTTTTCACTTGTAACTTAAACGTTTCAATAGAGGTTGGTTCATTGATTTCTCGTCCAACGTGAAGGTAATCAACAATCTTTGCATATGGATACTTATTTTTCACTTGCTGCATGGCAATTTTCCCCCACTTTGCATGAGCAGGAAAGGTTGCTGCATTGTATGAAGCAGCTTTTGCTTCTGTGTACAGAATATGAGGCGCAGCAGGTAGTAACATAAGCGTAACCACAACTACTTTCAACATGATCTGAATTCCTCCTTTTCGATAATGTGTTCATTTACATTTACAATTATGTGTATAAATCTATTAACCGTTTTTGTTATTTTTGATAGATGTAGCGATAACCGAGGTAAAGGATGAATACAGCAATCCAGGTAATGAAAAACTCTTCAACTGGCGCACAAAGCGTATATTCTAAGCAAATTTGTTCATTTGATGGTGATATTTCCATTGTCATCTTCCTTTCTATTGTTTGAAAATAAATAGATAATATAGGAATATACTATGGTGAAATGATAGAAATAGAACAAAAGAGAGAGGTTGGTTAGATGGGGTGGCTGCTTATTGTTGTTACTGCGTATTTACCGATTTTTTATCGTATATATAAACGATTAGACTACCTAGAGAGGGAGTTGAAGCAAGAGTAAGGTTCATAAAGGTTGATGCAAATGGATTTTGTACAGTGCCATCTGCATCAACCTTTTTATATAGGTACTTCTAGGTGCCTACCGTACTTAAAAGTGCTTACTTCTCTTTAAGAACTTTACGCTTCTTAATGAAGTGCAGATCGATGGATGAAAGGCGCCTTCGTTTATCTCGTAACATGAAATTACAATCGGCTGTAAACGTAACTTCAGCTTTAAATATTGCGGTATTTAACGTAGGGATTGCAATTGGGTCATTTGTGGGTGGACTTGTTGTCGATTCTATTGGTTTAATTCATACACCATGGATTGGAGCTATTATGGTAGCAGGAGCAGTTGTATTAACGGTCTGGTTACGTAGCCTTGAGAAAGAAGCGTAAAAATAATAAGACACCCGCTTCGTGTAGCAAAAGAGATTTCGACGATTGACCAACTATTTCTTGAACGGTTACTTTTAGGTGTGTCATCGGGAGATCGTTATGCCGATTTTGAAGCGTTACAGGTGTCTCATTCAAATCGCGGTGAATCTTTTGTTGAAGCTTTTCACTATTTGAATAAAGTACTTTATGAAGAGCTTCCAGCGATTCATTCTTCAAAAGGAACGATTCAAGGTGCCAATCTTGTTCCAAAGCCGACGACACGTATTCCGACATTTACAAAAATGTGCGTGTTAATCACTTGTTCTTCGCCTTGTTTGATAGTCAGCTTCCTGCAGAAGAAGTTATTCATGAATTGCTCCCCTATCTCCCAGCAAATAAAGCTTGAGGCTCGTTCCTTAAGCCTTTCTTCATATCGATAGGATAAAATCTCATTCACAATCATGGGCACTGTGCATAGACTAGAACGAATGAAACGAAAAGGAGAGGGTATACAGATGTCCTACGAACAAGATGAGAGAAACTACCAAGCTCCTCATATGGTCACGTTAGTGGATCCATATGTATTTGAAACATTGCAGTCGGTCAAAGGAAAAGAAGTGGTGATTGAAACGGTGCGAGGAAGTGTAAGAGGGAAAGTACGAGATGTGAAAGTGGATCATGTTGTGATTCAAGCAAAAGATTCTATGTTTTTTGTGCGTTTGCAACAGATTGTGTGGATCATGCCAGATTAATTAAATACGTCTATATATGTCAAAAAGCTTGATGCTCAATCAAGCTTTTTTCAGTTCTTAAACAAATACTTTAGTGCATGAAACAAGCTCGTTCTTACATACACCTTAATAGATGGTCATCCAAACTATAGCATATAACTGGAGGGAAGCCTCGTGTTTAAACGGATGGATAAACTGTTAATTGAATTGCCTGAGCCCAAAAGTCCAGATCCGAATGCAGCGGCCGCGGTACAAGAATTGTTAGGTGGAAAGTTCGGTGAAATGTCCACATTAAATAATTACATGTATCAATCGTTTAATTTTCGCTCAAAAAAGAAGCTGCGTCCCTTTTACGACCTAGTTGCTAGTATTACAGCTGAAGAATTTGGCCACGTAGAGCTCGTGTCAAATACGATTAACTTGATGTTAACAGGGACGACTTTCCCAGGCGATCCTGATATTGCCCCCATGCAAGATGCTAAAGATTTACGCAATACGTATCACTTTATTTCAACAGCACAAACAGCTTTTCCGTTTGACTCGATGGGAAAAGCATGGACAGGGGACAATGTATTTAATAGTGGAAATTTAATTTTAGATTTACTTCATAACTTTTTCTTAGAATGTGGCGCGAGAACTCATAAAATGCGTGTTTATGAAATGACCGATAATCCTGTTGCTCGTGAAATGATCGGCTATTTACTTGTGCGTGGTGGTGTTCACGTCGTTGCTTACGCTAAAGCTTTAGAAATTGCAACAGGTGTGGATATGACAAAACTTATTCCCATTCCAAACTTAAGTAATAAAGCATTTGATGCGGCGAGAAAATATGAAGATCAAGGTGTTCATCGCAAACTCTATACATTCAGTGATAACGATTATAAAGAAGTCACAAAAATTTGGAAAGGTCAGCATCCAGAAGATGGAGGTAAGTTAGAAGTCATTTTTGGTGCACCAAACGGGGCTCCTATTCCTGATTTAGATGAAGTACCAGAAGAATTCGCTCCTGGTATTGGCCCTGATGAATTTGCAGAAATTGCGAAGCGTCTTCAGCGATCAGCTGGATTGAAGGTAGATTAAAGAAAAGACATAACGATGAGAGCCCTGTTGTTAACAACGTTGACAAAGGGCCTTTTAGTTTTACGTAAGTGTGACCACCAAATAGAATGAGATGTATAAAACGAACGTATATTCTAGTTTTTCGTTCTTTTGTTTAATAATTCGTGGTATAATATGGATAACGATATAGGAGGGAGAGATGCAGGTGTTCAAAGTAGGAAGTATTTTCATCCCCGTTACAAACCTGGAGCAATCAGTGAAATGGTATGAGAAGAATTTAGGTGTTAAAAAGATTGCCGAGTGGAGAGAAGTGATGGACAAAGGTGTAGGATTTTATTTTCCGAACAGCCAAACACAACTCAGTCTTGTCGAAGTAACAGATTCTCAATCAACAGAGTTCACCATTCAAGGAAACAAGAGAAACGTCTATTTCAATTTGATTGTAGAGGATATTAAAAAAGCCTATCAACATCTTCAACAAAACAGAGTGCGCGTAACTGAACTAAAAGATAATGGGTGTATAAAAAGTTTTGAATTTTTCGACTTAGATGAAAATGTGTTTAGTGTTGTAAGCGAAGAAGAAAGCTCCCCGTTTCACGAAATTCAAGTAAGAAAGTTACAGCAACAATAGGCTTTTTCGTGAAAAAAGAGATTAGGAGCTCCACCTAATCTCTTTGACTATTAAGTTCACGTGCTTTTGCCATCTTTTTAATAAATGTCCCAATCAAACTAAAAAGCGCGACTGCAATCCCAATGACAGAGAGTGCACACATTAATAAGACTCCAAGCATGTTCTTCACTCCTAAAGTTCCAAAGTAAACTCATTTATATTATTTTAACATAACAAGTGAAGAATACGTCAACTACAGGTTCAAAGGAAGTATTCTTCAATCGTATGAATGAAAATATTAAAAATTTGTTTATCTATGTACAATAAAAAACAACCATCTCTTTTTCAGTAATGGCGCTCCTTTGCACGTTTTATTCATCACTATAATATAACGTATTAAAGGTGAAAGCTCATTTTCATCTATAACGGCAAGGATACCCCCACTTTAATCGTGTGAAGAAGGTCGTAGTCCAACGATAAGTGGTGGGGCGTTGACTCTTTAGCTTTCATTTAAAAAGGAGAGATGATATCGGTGATTCAAATAAATGGCGCAGTTATTAATCTAAGTCAGCTTCCACAAACAATTACAAGTAATGAAAACATGAACATTTTAGCGAAGATGCATACGCAAAATGACGTGTATCGCTATAATACGATGGAAGAATTAGAATTCGAAGTAAAATTGAGAGTTCAAATTGTAAAAGCAGCGAATTTACTTAATGAAAGTGGCGCAAAGTTTGCTAATTTCGCAAATTCAAAATGTAATGAAGAGTATTGGGAATTAACAGATAAAGGAGCGTTTATTCTTAAAGAGGATGTCTTACCCTCTACAGGAATTGAAGATATTTTTAAAAATGGACGATTATACGCTTTTGAATGTGCAACTGCAATTGTGATTGTTTTTTATAAGGCCATCTTGCAGTCAATCCATCGTACTCGATTTAACCAGTTGTTCTCTAATCTTTATTTATACGATTGGGAATACCATGATAATCTTGATTTATACGTTCATAAAGGAGAAGACGCTCTTCCGGGAGATTGTGTGTACTTCCAAAACCCTCAGTATGATCCCGAGCAGCCACAATGGAAAGGTGAAAATGCGATTGTGATTGACGATGATCGTTATTTTGGTCACGGAATTGGAATTCGTACTGGTGAAGAAATTATTTACTTTTTAAACACGAAAAGAAAAGAAGGAGCGACTAAATCTGCCTTTCTCGTACTAGAAAGTGTAAGGATAAACACGGAAAACCTAAGACCATTTCGAAACCTTCAGCGTGTTACTCCACATACAATGAGTATAAAAGCGCACGTAGGATCGACGTTATATATCATATAAAGCGGCCACTTAATCAGGAAGACGAACAGTTGATAGTTAGTTACCTAATTTATAGGTGTTAAGTGACTTCAATTGATCGTTTATTTTAGCGATCAGTCATCCATTTTTATTCAGTTGTTTCACTTTCTTTGTTTTTATAATAGAGCAACATGCTGTTCGTATCCACTTTCCAGACCCCATCCTCTTGGATAAGCATAACACTAGCTAAATTCATCATAGAGGATCCATAAGAGGTAGTAATGACTACTTTGCTTTCTCCTTCTTTTAACGGTTCAGCAGGCTTGATAGTTGGATGATTTGTTGTCACAGTATCATAAAAGCGATAGGTCATGGCCATGTCTTGAATAGATGATGACAAGTGCAACTGATATTCTACTTGAAATGCATGAAAGTCACCAAAAAGTGTACGGTTATAAGTGAGCTCATAAATAGCTTCATTATCAAATGTACCTGCTGAATGGAGGTATACTAACAAAATTTCTTCAGGCGTGAAGTTTTTGAGAAGGTGAACCTCTTTTTTGTGAACGAATTGATCATAGATTGCTCGCTTTTCATCACTTAAATCTTGCAAATAGGAAAAAGGTTTTTTCTCGTTGACTTGTTCGACAACCTCCACGCACTTCTCTTCAGAAGTGACATTTTGTGTGACAGGCTTATCATTGGAACAACTTATTAATGTACTTGATAAAGCAATGAACAAAACAAAAGCACGCTTCATATGTAACTCCCCTTTCATTTAGATTATACCATAAATTTCCTTGTTTTGTACGAGTCATTGGGGACGAAAGTAATTATTTTGTGAGAACTTGTTAAAAATGCTTTTCATACGTAGAAGGAAAAAACATAGTAGGGCTTGTTATTTAGTCGAAATAAAGTTTGAATGTAAAAACACTGTCTGTTTTTGTTGGAAAAATCAGATATCTTTCATCGTGTCTTTTGTTATAATAAATGTACACCTAATGTGAAGGGAGTTAGTTAATAGATAGATTAAGGTCAACAAAAAAGGAAATGCAGTAAAAAGAATGTTCATGTACCGTTCACACTTTCGCGCCAAAATAAGAGTGAAAGTGATCTTATATACGTTTGGAGCCGATTTTTTGAAGCACCTATGTGCGGTGCTTGTTTAGGATAGAGAACATATGGGAGGGATTAAAATGAAGCGTGTCTTACATAATTGGGGTATTGAAGACAGTGTTATTAATCAAATTAGTCAAAGTGTTTGTTTAGTGGAAGAACAGGGTGGACAGCGTTATATTTTAAAAAGAATGAGTGGAGATGTTGAAAAGATAAATGCGGAGCTAGAACTACTTTGTAATTTATCTTCACATGAAGTGAAAGTACAAAAACCAATCATGAATAAAGATGGAAAGTGGTCAGTGAACGATCAACATCAAGTATACGTTCTTTTTAACTATGTCGAAGGCTCTGCTCTACCATCAAATGATATTGAAACGATTATTGCGCATGGTAAAGAAGTAGGGGCGCAACTCGCTATCTTGCACCGGGAGTTAAAAGATATTCAGCAAACTCCTTTTTATCCAACGATCTATTTAAACAAGAAAATATGTGAGTGGGCCATCCCGCAACTAGGATCTAGCTTGAAATTAAAAGAGGAAACCCACCATATTTTTAAAAATGTCGAAAAAGGATTAAAAGCAGTATGTCCAAAGCTACCTGCGCAACTTATTCATCGAGATGCACATATTACAAATCTTATTTTTAACAATCAAAAATTGACAGGTTTTATTGATTTTGAAATTGTCGAACACAACATTCGTTTGTTTGATATTTGCTACTTCCTCACTAGTGTATTAGGTGAAGTGTACAAAGATGAACAAAAACGTGAAAAGTGGCTAGAGCTTGTAAAGGTGGTAGTCGGTGGCTACGAAGAAGTCGAAAATTTAACTGAAGAAGAACGTCAATCGATTTGGCTTGTGATGTGCAGCATTGAAATTATCTTTATTAGTTTCTTTAAAAATATTGAAATTATGGCAAGGCTAAATGAAGACATGTTGCATTGGATTTACAGTAAGCGTGACGAGATTTCAAATGTGGTCATAAAGCAAAAACAATAATCTAAGCCTAAAGGGTCATGAGCAATCATGATTCTTTTTCTTTTCTCTTGTTCCATTTTCTGTATAAAATAGAATAAGAGAATGTGCTGGGGGGATGTAAGTTGAATCGAGTATTATACATAGAAGATAACGAAGAGATTGGTAAGTGGGTAGAACAAGAGTTAATAAGAACAGGGTACGAAGTGTGCTGGTTAACAAGTGGAGAAGGCGCCATTGATAAAGCGGAAAAAGTAGATATTGTTGTATTAGATGTGATGCTTCCAGGCCTTGACGGATTTTCCATTGGAAAGCGTTTAAAAAAAATGGATGCTACCATTCCTATTTTAATTTTATCAGCAAGAACCGCATTAGAAGATAAAATTGAAGGTTTAGAGTTTGCAGATGATTATGTAACGAAACCTTTTCATCCTGAAGAGCTTATCGCACGCATTGAAGTGTTACTTCGCCGATTTAAAAAACATGAACAAAAAACGATTCATCTTGGGAATGTTACCTTTTATCCTATCGAGAGTCGCATTGAGCGTAGAGATACGAAAGAAGAAGTTTTATTAACAGGAAAACAACATCAAATTTTTTCATATTTCATTCAACACTTAAATCAAATCTTAACGAAAGAACAATTGTATGAAGGTGTATGGGGTGAATCTTACATAGAAGGAGATAAAACATTAATGGTTCATATTCGTTATTTGCGAGAAAAGTTAGAAAAAGACCCAGCAAACCCGGAAATTATTGAAACGATACGTGGTGTTGGGTATCGGGTGCGGGGATGAAGTTTCGTCAGTCATTACTAGCCAAATATTTAATTGTCGTTGTCGTGGCAATTTTACTTCTACCACTGTCAATTCCAACCCTGTCAATTCTCCTTTACATGCCACCTATCTTATATAATCAAGGATTGAAGCCACACGAAGGTCCTTCTGATTTTGAGAAAAAGTGGCATCAACAAGCAAAAACATTAGAAGGAGCAAGTGATGAAGAAGTCAATGCTTCGTTACTCGTATTTCAACAACGCTATCCTCACGCTGAGTTGTTTTGGGTCGATGAAAGTGGTGAAACGAAAGCTTCTTTTCCAAGAGATGAAACATTACCGAAAAGGTGGACAGTTGCACAAAGCATTCAATTCATGAAAGATAGTTTTGATTCCGATCCATTCACGGTCGTTGCATTTATTGGTGAGAATCAATCGAATGGGTTTATGGTATTGAAAATGGATCGAGAACATCTAAAACTGCCAATTGAACGCTTAGGAAAACAGTACGAATACATCTTTACAGGTGTTGTTCTCCTTGTGATGTTTTTATTTATTTTTTGTTCATGGATTTTCTTTCAACGGATTCGAAAACGTCTTGTCAGGTTGCAACATGCAATGGAGGAAAAAGGAGCAAATGGAATCCCTCATCCGGTTGAGCGTAAAGAACTAGATGAGATCGGTCAATTAGAAGAGTCATTTAATGTAATGATTATACAGTTAGAAGATAGTCAGCGTCGCTATCAAGAAGAAGAAACATTGCGCCGAGAGCTTATTATGAATTTATCACATGATTTGCGTACACCGCTGACAGCTTTAGGTGCACATGCATATAGTCTGCAAAAAGAAGAACTTTCAGAAAATGGAAGAGAGTCACTGGAACTCATTGATCATAAAGTTCAATTTATTAGTCATTTAATGGATAATCTTCTTTCTTATACACTTTTATCTTCTGGGAAATATTTGTATGAACCGAAGCGAACAGATATGGGAAGGCTTATTCGTCAATTCCTTGTTGGGTGGTACCCGATTTTTGAAGAGAAAAACTTCGATATTGACGTTTGGTTGCCAGAAGAAAAAGTCGAATGGACCATCGATTCAAAATGGATGGAACGTATTTTAGATAATTTGCTTCAAAATATTAATCGGCATGCTGCAGAGGGGAAATATGTTAGAGTGTCTCTTACTAAAACGACCTTAACTGTTGCAGATAAAGGTAATGGATTTTTAGCGGAAACAACTGAAAAAGGAGCTGGTGTTGGATTAGCGGTTGTCGACATGATGGTAAACGATATGGAACTAACATGGCGAATTGATTCACATGCAAGTGGAACAACGATTTACATTGAGAATCATATAGAAAGATAACGTATTGCGGACTGCATTCACTGAAGCAAAACTACTTCAGAGGATGCAGTTCGTTTTTTTAAACAAATTTTAACCTTTCCTTTTCCTTCGTTTTAACCTTGGGTGTCTACAATGAAAAAGAGGTGAGGAAGATGAGTTCTTTAATTGTTGAAACCAATCAGTTAACGAAAGAATTTAAAAGAATGAAAGTGGTAAATCGTATCAATTTATCAATTGAAAAAGGAGAGATTTACGGATTCTTAGGTCCAAATGGTGCGGGTAAAACCACGACCATCCGCATGCTTTTAGGTCTTGCACAGCCTACTAGTGGATCAATCAAATTATTTAATCAAGGACCGGAACAACATTTAAAAGCGAGACGAAAAATCGGCTCGTTAGTAGAGAGTCCTTCTTATTACGGACATTTAACAGGACGAGAAAATTTAGAAGCACTTCGAAAAATACTACAAGTTCCCACTTCACGAATCGATGAAGTGTTACAGATTGTAAAGTTGACGAAAGATGCCAATCGCGCTGTAAAAGGTTATTCCCTCGGAATGAAGCAACGACTTGGCATTGCTGCTTCCATGCTTGGAAATCCAGAGCTACTCATCTTAGATGAACCAACAAATGGATTAGACCCAGCTGGTATTCAAGAAATTCGTACTCTTATTAAAGAGATGCCGACACAATATGGCATGACAGTGTTAGTATCAAGTCACTTACTAAGTGAAATTGATCAAATGGCAACAAAAGTAGGAATAATCACAAAAGGAAACATGATTTTTCAAGATTCGATTGATGTCTTACGTAAAAAAGCGACGAGTCGTCTTTTATTAACCGTGAATGAGCCAGACCGAGCAAAAAGGTTACTGTTGTCAAAAGGTGTTGTGACGGATAGACAAAAACAGCAATTAAGTATGGAGTATATAGATCATGCGCAAGTAGCGAAGATCGTCTCGTTTCTTGTATCAGAACAAATAGATATGTACCGAATCGAAGAACAAAAAACATCGCTTGAACACATCTTTTTAGAGTTAACAAAAGAGGAGGAAGAAAAAGATGTTTCAAGTACTGCAAGCTGATTTGTTAAAGGTGAAGCGAAAAGGGCTTTGGTTTTTAGTCGTCCTTGGTCCTGTCGGAGTCATTGCGTTACAAATTGTCAATTACGGCATTCGTTATGAATACTTGATGAAACTGTTTCCGAACGTATGGGAAGGACTTTTGCATCAAGTGAATCTGTTTTTGCCAACCGCTTTGTTACTTGGCATTGCCATTTTAACGTCAATGGTCGCAACAATTGAACACCAGCAAAACGGATGGAAACAACTAATAAGTTTGCCGATTCCACGATGGACCGTCTTTTCTTCAAAATTCTTGATCGTATCCACGATGCTTGTTGTCTCATGTTTTCTTACGTTTGTTGGCACAGTTGGTTTAGGGATTGGATTAGGTTTTGAAAACATACCTTATGGTGCGATCATCAAGAATAGTTTTTATCCTTTGTTTGCCGGATTACCTGTTATAGCGGTTCAATTATGGCTTTCAATTGTATGTAAAAATCAAAGTATCCCTTTATCTGTGGGAATTTTTGCTTCCATCTTTTCTATGTATGCACATAATCTACCGAATTGGGTATTTTGGTTATGGCCTTATCTAGTTGGTTATGCAAATCAAACAGTCTATGTATATATCGGAATAGCGTTAGGGTTGGGTATTCTCATTATGGGAATAGTTGATTTTAATCGAAGGGATGTGCATTAAATGTTTTGGAGGTTACTTCAAGTAGAGTGGTTTAAAATGAACGGCTCGACATTATGGTCTCTCGTTTTTTTAAGTCCACTTACTGCTACTATTATCGGCTACGTAGCTGCTTCCAGAATGGATTTTGAGCTGCCGAACGACTGGTATGAGCCGCTTGTATTTATGGTAAGTATACACGCTGTCCTTTTTCTACCTCTTTTATCAGGTGTATTGGTGTCATTCATTTGTCGACATGAGCACCAAGCAGGGGGATGGAAACAACTGTTGTCTCTTCCTGTCAAACGCTCAACCGTTTACTTAGCAAAAGGATTTCTCATTTTTCTTCTTGTTGGTTGTATTCAAGCTCTCTTTTTACTTGGTTGGTTAGCTGTAGGTTTGTCACAAGGCTACACAGATCCACTTCCAATTACGTTAATGATAACAGTGTTCATTGGAGGATGGATGGCAATGCTTCCGTTAATAGGACTTCAATTATGGGTGTCGACGTCATGGGCAAGTTTTGGGGCACCGCTTGCGTTAAATGCTGTGTTTACGGTTCCAAATTTAATGGTGATTAATTCAGAACGAGTTAGCCCTTTCTATCCGTGGTCACAACCATTTATGTTAATGATGCCACAAGATCAAAGTGTAATCGGTTTTAATGCCTCACTTGGAACGTTAGCTTTAGTAATCGGAGGCAGTGCCACTTTGTTTTTTATCGGAGGTCTTCTTACGTTTGAGCGAAAACTTGTATGAATTCTGCAACGCTACAATTTATCCCAAAAGAAGGTTTGAAACAAGAAGGATATGAAGAGTTTGTTTCGCTTTTTCAGTAAAAGTACGCAATTGAAGTTGCGTGCTTTTTTTTGTTAGAAAGAAAGTAATGATTTACGAAAAATCAGTCATGCATGTCAAACTTATCACGACACCAATAACAAAGAGGATAAAGATGAATAAAAAGACAGGATAAAAATGTAAAGCTAGTATATACTAGCTTTATAGATTGAAAATTTAGATAAATTTACATAAACGGGGGAAGAGATATGCTCAATCAATCCTTAATTGAAGATGTGTTACACGAAGCGCTCTCAACAGGTGGAGACTTTTCTGAAGTGTTTGTAGAAGATCGATTTAATAATTTACTAACTCTTCAAGGAGGGAAACTCGAATCAAGTGTATCAGGAAGAGACTTCGGAATAGGGATTCGCGTCTTTAAAGGCGTTCAAAGTGTTTACGCTTATACGAATGATTCTTCTAAAGAAGGATTGTTAAAAGCAGCTCGTAACGCCGCGCAAGCGATAAAAGGACAAGGCCGTCAAACCATTTTACCGTTACGAAAAGAAGAGGTTCCAGGCATGCATCCTGTCTTACTTTTACCTCGCGAGGTTGAAAAGAGACGAAAAATTGACGTGATGAAAAAAGCATCAACAATTGCAACAAATTATCATTCTACAATTGAACAAGTAAAAGTGAGGTTAATGGATCAAGAGCAAAACGTGTTAATCGCAAACTCTGAAGGGAAATTTGTAGAAGATAAACGTGTGTATAATCGTCTTGCTATTGTGGCAGTAGCAGAAAAAGATAATCAGATGGAACAAGGCTTTTACGGACCGGGAGCACTTCAAGGATTTGAATTTATTGAAGGACTAGATTTAGAGCATTATGCAGGAGAAGCTGCTCGGATTGCTGTGACAATGTTAGAGGCAAAGCCGTGCCCAAGTGGAAAGTTCCCAGTTATCATTGATAACGAGTTTGGCGGTGTTATTTTCCATGAAGCATGTGGTCATGGTTTAGAAGCCACTGCTGTTGCAAAAAATCAATCCGTTTTCGCCAATCGTGTTGGTGAAAAAGTAGCGTCTGATCTTGTTACTTATATCGATGATGGAACGATCCAAAATGAGTGGGGATCTATTAATATCGATGATGAAGGAGAAAAAGCCCGCAAAAATGTATTAATTGAAAATGGTATTTTAAAAGGATACTTAATTGATAAATTAGGTGCAAGGCGAATGGGGATGAAATCGACGGGTTCAGGGCGTCGCGAATCGTATCGATATGCCCCAACATCACGTATGACGAATACGTTTATTGCACCAGGCACGTCCATATCGGAACAGATTATTGCGAACACGGAAAGTGGTATTTATGCCAAGTATATGGGTGGAGGTCAAGTAGACCCAGCAAGTGGTGATTATAATTTTGCAGTCATGGAAGCGTATAAAGTGGAAAACGGAAAACTAACAACGCCACTTCGAGGTGCAACGCTTATTGGAAATGGTGCGAAAACTTTACAGCTTGTAGATATGGTCGGAAACAATTTAGCTCATGGTGCAGGCATGTGCGGTTCTGTAAGTGGAAGCATTCCAGTTAATGTCGGACAGCCAATGCTTCGTGTGAGTGAAATGACAGTTGGTGGACAAAAGGGGGACGAGTAAGATGGAGTTAACACAGTTTAAACAACAACTCTTTAGATATGGGAAAGAGCAAGAATTTGAAGAGATGGAACTATCGTTTGAAAGTACAGATAAATTCTCTTGTCAAATTCATAAAGGGGAGCTTGATCAATATGATACATCGTTCGAGTCAGGAGTTTCGTTTCGTGGGTTATTTAACGGCAAAATGGGTTATGCGTACACAGAAAAGCTAGATAATCAATCGATTTTGTTTTTGGTCGAAAACGCGAAAGAAAATGCGTTCATTATTGAAGATGAAGATGAGGAAGCGATTTTTGAGGGAAGCCAATCGTATGAAAAGCTTTCGTTTCATTCTGATGAGTTAGCGAATGTTACGATTCAAGAGAAGGTAGATCTTTTATTAAAAGTGGAGTCGCTGATTAGAGAATCTGATCCACGTGTGATTGGTACCAACTATTGTATGCTTCAAACGGGAGAGCAAAAGCGAGTACTAGCGAATAGTAAAGGTCTGTCTCTCTCTGAAAAAAGTAACTATTTAATGATGTATATTGCTGTAATGGTGAAAGATGGAGAAGACGTGAAAACAGGTCAATATACAAAGTTAACAAGAGATTTTTCAGCATTGAATGCACAAGAGATTTCGCGTGAAGCGGTAAACGAAGCACTCTCATTTATCGCTGGCAAGTCTATTGCAAGCAAGACATACCCAGTTGTCTTACGTCGTGATGCGGCGGCTAGCTTACTTCACGTTTATTCTACGATCTTTTCATCTGAAGATGTGCAAAAGGGTTTATCTCGGTTAAAAGGGAAAGAAGGGGAAAGGATTGGGGTTTCAACATTGCAACTTGTAGATAATCCACTATTAGAAGAAGGATTTGCAAGTCGTACATTTGATAGTGAGGGAGTAGCCTCAACGAAAAG
This sequence comes from Bacillus sp. CGMCC 1.16541, assembly GCF_003184905.1. GTDB lineage: Bacteria > Bacillota > Bacilli > Bacillales > Bacillaceae_H > Priestia. Next base: position 25,199 of record NZ_QFRU01000028.1, on the reverse strand, counting down.
ATACGTCGTTGAAAATGGCGTTTTAAAAAGTCTTTTTTACAATACAAAAACGGCGAAAAAAGAAGGGAAACAATCAACAGGTCACGCGTATAAATCTTCTTATAAAGGGACATTAACTGTAGCGCCATCAAACTTTTATATTGAAGCGACAGACACGTCTTATGAACAAATTATTGAATCAGTGAGTGAAGGAGTACTGATTACACATTTATCTGGTTTACACTCAGGAACGAATCCAATTTCGGGTGACTTCTCTGTTGCAGCGAAAGGTCATTACATCAAAGGTGGAAAAGTGGTATCATCTGTTACACAAATGACGATTGCAGGCAATTTTTACGAGTTGCTAAATTCAATTGACTTAATCGGCTCAGATATCGATTTTGCAATGGACTATGGTGGAGGGTATGTCGGCTCTCCAACATTAAAAATTAATCGCTTAGCAGTAACAGCTGAATAAAGAAAAGTCGCATCGAGTAAATTTGATGCGACTTTTCTTATCGTTTGCCTATTATATACGTTAACATTCGTAAAAAGTTCTGTTTAGGAATTATTTGTAAATGATGGCACTTCTGACACAAGACGAAAGAGGTAGAGATGTGCTATATTGAATCATATGTGTAAAAATGCTTCTATTTTTCTTTAAAATGGCTCTTAGCTAAGAAATGGTTGGAAATCGATTTTACCAATTAAACGTTAACAGGAGTAGAAATCGATTATTTATTATGACGAAAGCAGCCTTGAAAAATGAATAAAGAAAGGATTGACAATGGAGGCTATGGAACAACGTGTTCCTTTGGAAAAACTGAACATTTCTTCACCAAAAAAAATCATTAAAACATTATATATTCAATATAAAAAGTATGTAAGTACCGTTGCTTTTTCGTATTTTAGAAATGATGAACTTGTGGATGATATTGTGCAAGAAGTCTTTTTAAAAGCGTATATTCATTTAAGTCAATTTAAAAAGAAGTCAACGTATAAAACATGGCTCTATCGAATTACGATTAATGTATGTAAAGACTATGAAACAAAACAACGAACACGAGATAAATATAAGCCGAAGCTTACAAAGAACAAAGAAGAGTGGTTAGATGTATCTGCTGAAGAGTACGTAATTGAAAAAATCACAAGGCAAGACGTTAAGCTAGCTCTTTTGTCTTTATCCACTGTTCATCGTCAAGTTGTTGAATTGTATTATTTTAAAGGCTTTTCTATTCAAGAAATGAGCCAAAAGCTTGGATTAAATCCGTCTACTATTAAAAGTCGTTTACGAAGAGCGAAAAAAGGATTTAAAGAAACGTATGAGAGTATGATAAAATAGAGTGTCAATTGAGTAGAAATGAGGATTCATAAAACATGAGCAAACAAATTCAACAAGAGGTCGTAGATTCACGTCGTACATTTGCGATCATTTCCCACCCTGATGCGGGTAAAACGACATTAACGGAAAAGCTTTTACTATTAGGCGGCATGATTCGCTCTGCCGGAACAGTAAAAGGGAAGAAATCAGGAAAGTTTGCAACATCTGACTGGATGGAAATTGAAAAGCAACGTGGAATTTCTGTTACATCAAGTGTGATGCAGTTTTCTTATCGTGATCATCATATTAACATTCTAGATACACCAGGACATGAAGATTTCAGTGAAGACACATATCGTACATTAACAGCGGTTGATAGTGCAGTCATGGTTATTGATGGAACAAAAGGGATTGAAGCACAAACGTTAAAGTTATTTAAAGTTTGTCGCATGAGAGGTATTCCTATTTTAACGTTCATTAACAAGTTAGACCGTGAAGGAAAAGACCCACTTGAACTGTTAGAAGAAATTGAAGACGTATTAGGGATTGAATCGTATCCTGTAACATGGCCAATTGGTATGGGGAAACGATTCCAAGGGACGTATGATCGTTTTCAAAAGAAAGTGGAAGTCTATCAAGGAAATAAAGAATCTTATTACGTTGACTTTGATGGTGAAAACATTACAAGTGACGTAACAGAGCATGTAAATGAGCTTTATCTACCTGGATTAGTCGACGAACTTGCTTTATTAGAAGAAGCAGGAAATGAATTCTCAGTGGAAAAAGTAAAGCAAGGTTTATTAACACCTGTATTTTTCGGTAGTGCGATTGCAAACTTTGGTGTTCAATCATTCTTTGATGCTTTCTTACAATTAACATCACCACCTCAATCACGCGAATCATCGATCGGAACGGTTGCACCAACAGATGGTACGTTCTCTGGTTTTGTATTTAAAATTCAAGCGAACATGAACCCAGCTCACCGTGATCGTATCGCGTTTGTGCGTGTATGTTCAGGGAAATTCGAACGTGGAATGAATGTGACGCTTTCACGTACAGGTCGAAAAATGAAACTTGGACAGTCTCATCAATTTTTAGCCGCAAGTCGTGAAACCGTTGATGAAGCATACCCTGGTGATATTATCGGGTTGTACGATTCAGGAAACTATCAAATAGGTGACACGATTGTGGGAGATGGGACGTCAGCGTTCAACTTTGATGCCCTACCAAAGTTCCCACCAGAACTATTTGTAAAAGTACGAGCGAAAAATGCGATGAAGCATAAGCATTTTGAAAAAGGGATTACACAGCTCGTGCAAGAAGGAGCAGTTCAGCTTTATAAAACACCATACTTCGGTGATAATATTTTAGGGGCAGTCGGTGAACTTCAGTTCCAAGTATTTGAATACCGCATGAAGGCAGAATATGGTGTTGATATTGAATTTGTTCGTATGAAGCATGACATTGCAAGATGGGTAGACCGAAAGCAAATCAAAGATAACATGACAGACTCACGTGTTATGCTTGTCGAAGATCGAGATGAGCACGCCGTTTTATTATTTGAAAATGATTTCGTTTTACGTCTCTTCCAAGATAAGTACCCGGATGTCACGTTAAGCACACCACTGTAATAAATACATCAGTCAGAAAGCACTTTGTATATAGAGATGATCCTCTACATACAGAGTGCTTTTTGCATGTAGTGAAACTGTAAAATCCTTTACAAAACTTTACAAGATTTTTAGGGATATCCCCTAGAATAACGATGGTATCTTGGCTAACATTGTAGTTAAGAGAATTATTAATTTACTCATTCTACCTATAAGGAGCGATTGTGCGATGAAAAAGAAAAAGACTCTTTCAAAAACGTTACTTTCATCTATTCTAGGGGTTACTTTACTAGTTCCTTCTGTAATTACGTATGCCACATCTCCTGTTGAAGATAAAGCTTCTAAACATAATACCCGAACTCAATTAAATGTTTCTAAAATTGCTAGTTTTGATACAAGTTTAACTGATAAAGATGGAGGAGTAGCTGAAATTGTTAAATTTAACTCTGACAACAAAAAATTTTATTTAGTAAATGGTAAAGCACAAACCATCGATATCGTTAATATAGATCAAATGACACGAAATACTAATCAGAAATTTGAAAAAGAGAAATCTATTCAAATCGCAGATGCTGTAAATACAGATTCGTTCACATATGGTGATTTAACAAGTATCGATATTAACACAAAGAAAAAGGTTATCGTGGCAGCTGTTCAACATAAAAATTATCAAAAAGCAGGTAAGATTGTTGTGATGAATTATAACGGCGAAGTTCAACAAACGTTCGAAACAGGTGTTCAACCTGATATGGTCAAAATAAGTGAAGATGGCCGTTACATTTTAACTGCTGATGAAGGAGAGCTGAGAAGAGGGTTAGAAAATGGTGTGGATCCAGAAGGCTCTGTTACAATTATCGATCTTAAAAAGGGTGAATCACGTCATCTGAAATTTGATGACACTGGTGTAATTGACGACAATGTTCATATTCGAAATAACGGTTCAAAAGAAGATGCTGTACGTGACTTTGAACCTGAATACATTGCGCTTTCAGATGATGCAAAAACAGCATATGTGACACTACAAGAAAATAATGCGATTGCAACGATTGACGTGAAAAAAGGAAACATTTTATCTGTTCAATCATTAGGCTTCAAAGATCATTCCAAAAAAGGAAATGAACTAGATGCAGCACGAGATGGTGAATCAAATATGACGAACTTACCGATTTTAGGTGCTTACATGCCAGACTCCGTCGCTCATACAACTATTAATGGAGAAAGCTACCTCATTACAGCGAATGAAGGGGATGCAACTGAATGGGAAGAGTTTGAGAATGTAACAGATTTCGGGAAAATGAAGGATGAGATTACTTTAGATCACAAGCGTTACAAAGGAACGTCAAAGAAAAAGCTGCAACAATTATTTGACGAAATGAAAGGTAATCCTGCATATGATAAGTTAGAAGTATTAACAGATCGTGGTACGGATGCGATTTATACATTAGGTGGTCGTTCGTTTAGCATTTGGAAAGCAGATACAATGGAGCTTGTTTACGATAGTGGAAGTGACTTTGAAAACATCACAGCAAAACAATTTCCAGCTCATTTTAATGCTTCAAATGATGACATCGAAATGGATAAACGAAGTGCAAAAAAAGGGCCTGAACCAGAAGATGTAAAAATTGGTCAAATTGGAGACAAAACATACGCATTTATCGGCTTAGAACGAATTGGTGGTGTCATGGCATACGACATAACAAATCCGAAAAAGTCAACATTTGTTAATTATACAAATACACGTGATTTTTCAAGCCAAATAGCGGGAGATGTATCTCCTGAAGGTTTAGATTTCATTCCAGCTCATGTAAGTCCGACAGGGTTACCACTTACTTTAGTAGGAAATGAAGTGAGTGGGACAGTATCGATTCACCAGATGGAGAAGAAAACCCTCAAAGAAAACACCGAATAATGGTGAGCGGACTTTCTTCTGTGACCCAAGCATTGTCGCCATCGTTCCTGCATATAGTAAGTAAAAGGGTAAAAGAAGGGAACAATGATGGAGCAAGAGCAAAGAAAAGGGAGAAGAAAAGAAGTTGAATTAAGAGAGTTTGTGAAAATGCGAGTGTATCGGTTTTTAGCTACACTCGGTCTTGCGACAGCAGTCGGAACGATATTATATATCACATTATATTTATTTGGTAGATAAATAAACAATACTTTTTGTATCGGTTGCGTCAAAAGGGATGGTTGTACTCCTGTTGACGCAACTTTTTTGAGTGTTTTTGACTGGTGTTCATGATAAATGGTAAATACATAAAATGAAAACGTTTTAAAAGAGGTGTGAGTATGTTAACGCTAGAGCGACATCAATTGATCTTAGATTTAATTGGTTCATTTATTACGGTAGTTATGATAGGATTGCTAAAAAAAAGAAAAATTGAATCATGGATTGTACATAAAGAGTGGACAAATGTTCACCCTTTATGTACAATTGGATTAATTTTAGATGAATAGTTAGAAAAATTAGACATCATACTTTTCACAAATGAAGAGTATGATACAATAGTCTAATATTAAAAAGAGAGTAAGGAAGTGTCGTAAAAATGAAGGTTGCGAAATTTGGTGGGAGTTCTGTAGCAAGTGGGGAGAAATTTAAACAAGTAGCAAAAATTGTAACCAGTGATCCAGAGCGACGTGTTATAGTTGTGTCAGCCCCTGGTAAGCGATTTAGTGAAGATATGAAAATGACAGATATGCTAATTGCCTTGGCATCGAAAGTACAATTAGGCGAAGATTATATGAATGAGTTTGGTCAAATTGTTGATCGTTACCGAGACATTGCGACTGAACTAGATATGTCACCTGAGATTCTGTCTGACATTATGGCAAACTTACAATCCATTATTGATATACATAAACATGACTCATTCCGCTTGCTTGACTGTATCAAAGCAAGTGGTGAAGATAACAATGCTAAATTAATGGCTGCATATTTTAAACATTTAGGTCATGAAGCGTACTATGTAAATCCAAAAGAAGCAGGAATTTTCGTAACCGATGAACCAGGTAATGCACGAGTATTGCCACATTCATATAACGAAATTGCGAAACTGAAAGAGCGCACCGGTATTTTAGTTGTACCAGGCTTCTTTGGTTATTCAGAAGACGGAAACATGGTGACCTTTTCAAGAGGCGGTTCAGATATTACCGGTTCAATTTTAGCTGCAGGTGTAGAAGCAGAACTATATGAAAATTTTACAGATGTGGATTCCATCTATAGTGTTGATCCACGAATTGTTAAAAATCCAAAAGAAGTGAAAGAAGTTACGTATCGAGAAATGCGTGAGCTTTCATATGGTGGGTTTTCTGTATTCCATGATGAAGCGTTAGAGCCAGTTTATAAATTAGGCATTCCTGTATGTGTCAAGAACACCAACAATCCAATTGCGCCAGGTACGTTTATTTTACCAAAGAGAAAATATAGTGATACACCCGTTGTGGGAATCGCTGGAGATGCAGGATTCTGTAATATTCACGTAAGTAAATATTTGTTAAACCGAGAACTGGGCTTTGGTCGCCGATTACTTCAAATTTTAGAAGATGAAGGTATTTCATACGAGCATACACCTTCTGGAATCGATAATATTTCAGTCATTATGCGTGAGCATCAATTAACACCTGAAAAAGAAGAACGCATATTTTCTCGTATTCAAACAGAACTTGAAGTGGATGAGTTATTTATTGAACGAGATTTAGCCCTCATTATGGTCGTTGGTGAAGGTATGAACAGTTCCGTTGGGATCGCGGCAAAAGCGACAGAAGCGTTAGCGCGCGCAGATGTAAACTTAGAAATGATTAACCAAGGGTCATCTGAAGTAAGTATGATGTTTGGTGTGAAGAGTGATGCTGTTCCAAAAGCGGTAGAGTCTCTTTATAATGCGTATTTTAACAATGTATACTCCATTTCCTATACAAATAGCTAAGAACAGTTAAGACAACATCAAAAGAAGCATTAGTCACGCCCCTTGCTTACAACATTCATGGGAAAATGGATGAGTGAGCAAGGTTTTTTTTATGTAAATCTCCTTTACTGTTTTCTTATTCTAGTCTAGTGTGGTTGAATAGAAATTTGACTACAGGGTATAAAAATAGTAAGCAGTTAGATAAGGAGGAATGGAAATGAAAAAAGGTCTTACAATGGTTAGTTTACCTTTTGCAGCGATGATATTTATGACAGCTTGTAACAACGATGAAGTTCAGTCTCCACCGCCGGAACAAGAAATGCAAGAAGGAACAAATCAAAGTACTATGAATGCATCAAATAGTACAATGAATTTTACAGAGTTTGATTTAGAAGTGGATTATAAGGGCATGAATAACGAATTTGATGCTGAATACGAAAAAGAAGCAAATGAAAAAATCGAAGCAAAAATGGAAGACAAGCAAAACGACAAAAAATTAGAAGGTGACAAAGCATACGAAGAGCTTGCACCTAAGTTAGAACAATTAACATTTGATCAAAATACATCAGATGAAGATGTGATGAAAGAAGTGTTAAAAACGTTTGACCTAAAAGAAGACTTTCAAAAGTTTGAATTAGAAGTGACGTTTAATGATGGAACGAAGAAAGAGTATAAAATGGATAAATAACATCCATTGCTAACAAAACTTCACATGTCATACAAACACAACATCCCTTGCTTACAAATAATGAGCAAGGGGTGTTCGTTTAATGTGATTGAAAGTTAGCAAACTGAATCATTCGGTTTTGGATTTGAAAGGCCGAATAGCGGGCGAATGAAGAGAGCAACATATGTTCCGAGCATCGCCATGACCATCCATACCCATCCGTGCAAACTAAATGACGCAATTCCTCCAAAGTAAGCACCGATGTTACAACCAAATGCAAGACGAGCACCGTACCCCATCATTAATCCTCCAATTAATGATGATGCTGCTACACCTTTGCGAATCTTTTTAAGAGCAAAGATTCCTGCAATACTTGATGCTAAAAATGCACCGAGTATAATGCCGAAGTTCATCACACTTGTTGAATCAGCAAGTACGGATTGAGTAAGAGCATTGGCGTTTTGAGGTTGTTGCCAGTATCCCCACTGTGTTACATCAAGGCCAAAGAATCCTCCGATTTTAGCACCCCATAATGCAAAAGCTGAAGTAATTCCCCACGGTTGACCACGAACAGTAAGTGTAACCGCATTTAACACAGCTAATACAATGGCTGCGACTAATAGAGGCCAAGAACCACGGAAAATACGTTTCCAACCTTGAGTCGTTGGAAGATTTTTCATCTTTGGTGGATTTTTCTTTTTAGAAATGTAAAGCGTGAGTAAGAAAATAAGCCCAAATACAATCATCTGAACGAACCATGCGCCAATGTAACCTAATCCTGTATGTTCAGCTAGAGAAATAGCAGGAAGAGATGGCATGTCGTTCATCCAAAAATCAAAGTGTGCTGTAGCAATAACTGAACCGACAATAAATGCAGGAAGGGTAATCCACATAGATGAGCTACCTCCACCAAGTGAATAAAGAGTTCCTGATGCACACCCATTTCCAAGCTGCATGCCAATTCCAAAAATAAACGATCCGACTAGTAAGCTGACGCCTACTGGAGATACATAGCCAGCCGGTGTTGCACCTGTAAAGGTAAAGCCGCTCGATAAAATGAGTGCAAATAATGTGGTCGCAACAGCAAGCATGACCATATGGGCTTGTAATGCTTCCCCATTTCCAACAGCCATTAACCGACGGAATGCAGATGTAAATCCAAAGCGTGCGTGAAATAGTGTAAACCCAAGTAACAAACCAAGAATAAATAAAACACCTTGTACAGATCCTTCAGAACCGACAATTACACTTCCTAATAAAACAGATGCTACTAGTCCTGCGGCTACAAGCATCTGTTTCGGTTGTTTTAATGAAGGAGCCGATAAAGGATTCGCTTGTGTATTTTTAGATGTTTGTTGTTTCACAGTCGTTGTATTCAATATCATCACCTTTTCCTATGAAAATAGTAGGTTTTTATTATAACATGTCATGTTAAAGATTCAAGTTTAAATACTTCATCTACATTTCATGATTATATTACATAAAAAATTCCACGTGTGCACATTACTAGTGAAAAGAAGCGTGTTTATAAAGCGTTGTAAATCACAAGGAGTGTGACAGATGTTAGAGTTGTGGAGAATGTATGCGATGAAAACATTGGGAATTGTGTCAGCCATTAATATTGTAGCAGGAGTATATTTAATTGTGACGTATTTAGATAAGTCGCCAATCTATAAAGTAGGGTTTGGAAGTGCGCATGTCGGAATTACAATTGCTTCTATGTTATTAATTTACAAAGTAGGGGAATATGTTGTTCAGTGGTATGAAGGTTAATATTCAATAATGATCGTTCAGTAGGTTTTCTTTATTATTTTCACTAACAAAAAATGTTTTAATCAAATGAAAAGCGATGCTAAAGAGTGAAAAATCACTTGAATTAGCACCGCTTTGCTTATTTATCTGTAAAAAGTGGGATGTTAATATGAAAATCAACGCCATTTCTGTTGTTTTCGGCCCAAATGGTCGCATAATGATAAGCCACAACTCGCTTAACAATGCTAAGTCCAATTCCGAATTCTCCTTTAACCCCTTTATGAAAAGGTTCAAATAATGTTTCAAGTACGTGAGGTTCGATAGGAGGGCCATCATTGCCAATCGTCAACTTAGCATAATTTCCATCTTTTTTGAATGAAATACTAATCGTTGTTTTTGCGTAGCGCAACTGATTTTCTAGTAAATTTTCCATTACTTTCGACCATTGTTCTCGATCTCCCTTTATAAAAAGAGAACATGCATTTACATGCCAATCTAAGTCAGGGCGTGTCCAACGAAAGCGTTCCACAACTTCCTCAGTTAATGTAGAGAAGTTAAAAGGTTCCCCCTCAACTTTTTTCGTTGCTAAATAATCTAACTTCGTTAAGTACAATAAGTCTTTAATTTTCTTTTCAAGCCTTTCTGCTTCGTCTTCAATGACTTGAACTGTTGAATGTAAATCTCCTTTCGGATAAATGCCATCTTGAATAGATTGCGAGTAACTTCTAATCACCATGACGGGTGTTTTCAAGTCATGAGAAATATTTTGAAGAAGTGCTTGTTGCGCTTCATCTTTTTTTACAAGCCGTTCGCGCATTTGTTCAATAGATGCACCTAACTTTCCAATTTCATCGTCCCGATTTACACTTACAGGCTCATGCCAATCTTGCTTTGAAATGCGACGAACATGCTTTTCTAACACAACGAGTGGCTTACTTAAATATTTAGCGAGCCAGATGGATGGAATCCAGCTTAATAAAAATACAATTGTCATAATAAAAAGTAGCTGTTTAAATAATGTTTCGACTAAATCATTTCGATATGAATCCCATGAATAAGATAGTAAAAAGGCAGGTTGTCCATTGACTGTGACTTTTTGAATGACATAAAAAAGTATTTTTTCACCGACATTCATCGAATAGCGTTCAATTGCGCTTTCTTGAGTTGCTGCTGCTAATTGAATTTCACGTAATACCTCAATAGGCAAAGTTCGAGAAATTAACGGAATATTTAAGTTCTCAGGTAAAAAAACATGATGCACAGAACGATTTCGAAGAGGTACATTGTCATTTCCACCGAAAAAATAGCCTTCACTTTGATTAGGTAGTCCATATTCCTTTAAAATCAATTGTTCGTTTTCGATTGTTCGATACATTTCATTTGTAAAGAAGCTTCGTAATGTCGTTGGAAATAAAATGACGAGCAAGAGTGAGATCACGAGTAAAATGGCAGAAATAACAAGCCATATTTGAAACGTTAATGGTTTGTTTCTCATCCCTTTGTCATCCTATAGCCGTAACCGTAAATGGTTTCAATGCGTAAGTGTGGCATCTTTTTTCGTAAACGTCGAACGAGATCATCCACAACTCGGTCTGTACCAAAGTAATCTTCTCCCCAAATTCGATTTAAAACTTGCTCGCGAGAAAATGCTTGACCTTGATTTTTGGCAAACAACAACACAAGATCGAACTCTTTTGATGTTAAGTCAAGTTGAACATGGTCATCTGAAACGGTTCGGACTGCAGTATCAATTGTATAGGGCGAGAGAGAAAGACGAGTTTCTGTCTTAGTAGAATCACCGTACACTCTCGCTAATAACTTTTGAACACGAATAATCAATTCTCTAGGTAAAAAAGGTTTTGCTAAATAGTCATCGCTACCCATTTCAAGGCCAAGCACTCTGTCAATGTCTGCATCTCGAGCGGAAATAAAAATAACAGGTACGTCAGTAGAATGAGCTTTAATTTCGCGAATGAGCTGATAACCATCTAAGTCAGGCAACATAATATCTAAAATCCACAAATGTGGCTGTTTATGTATCGAGGCACGTGCATCTTCTCCTGTTAAAAAAGACGTAACAAGCCATCCTTCTTTTTCTAAATAAAGAGTTAACACTTCATTTAAATTTTTTTCATCTTCCACAAGGTAAATTTCATAAGACATGATTTTCACACTCCTCTAACACTTCATAGTCATTATACTACGGTGTGTCTTTAGAAAAGAAGCATTTCACAATTTCCCATAATGTTTTGATACTTTTCCCAAATTGTTTCGGTATAGTAAGAATCAACAAAGAAAACTGTTTATTAAAAGGAGAGATCATCATGGATATGCGTGACCAAAACAACCATGATCAAGAAACAAATGAACAATTAAACGACATGCAATATGCGACTAATCATGAAGAGAACGAGTCAACTCAAACGTATACATCATACACACGGCAAGAGAAAAAGAGAAAGCGCTTTCTTCCGTTTATTGCTTCATCGTTAACAGGGGCTATTGTAGGCGGAGGAATTGTCTTATATGCAAGTCCACTGTTAGGACTTGAGTCACCATCAGCACCTGTTAGTTCAGTAGAAGAAAGGCCATCCAATAACTCATTACCGATTCAACAAACATCGGTAAATTCAACGGATCTCGTCAAAATGATTGAAGATGTTTCACCATCTGTTGTCAGTGTGACAAAATTTGAACAGCGGAGCAATCCGTTTTCAACGAATACACAAGAATCAGAGGGTGGTACAGGATCTGGAGTTGTGTTTAAAAAAGACGGTAAAGATGCTTACGTTGTGACAAACAATCATGTAATTGAAGGTGCAAGTAAAATTAATGTCACGATGTCAACGGGTGAAACAGTAGATGCAGAAGTTGTAGGGGCGGATGCATTAACAGATTTAGCAGTATTAAAGATTGATAGTCGATACGTACAGAAAGTTGCTCAATTTGGTGATTCTTCTCGCATTGTACAAGGCGAGCCAGCTATTGCAATTGGAAATCCGCTAGGAGAGCAGTTTTCACGCACCGTGACACAAGGAATTATTAGTGGAACCGAGCGCTCCATTGCTATTAACACACAAGAAGGTGAATGGGAATTAGATGTTTTACAAACAGATGCAGCAATTAATCCAGGTAATAGCGGGGGAGCACTTGTCAATGCAGCTGGACAAGTAATCGGAATCAATAGCTTGAAAATTGCTCAATCGGGAGTAGAAGGATTAGGTTTTGCGATTCCTAGTAACGATGTTAGTAAAATTGTAGATGACTTAATGAAAAATGGAAAAGTACAACGCGCTTACATGGGGGTATCAATGGTAGACATCACGCAAGTATCTCCACAAGCTCAGCAAGATCAACTGAACCTTCCAAAGCAATTCGATAAAGGTGTTGCACTAGCAAGCGTTGAGCCGTTTTCACCTGCAGCAGATGCTGGACTTCAATCAAAAGATGTCATCGTAGCTTTGAATGGAGAAGAAGTAGCAAATGGCAAAGAGCTACGCAAGTATTTGTATACGAAGACGAAAATAGGAGATAAAGTAGAAGTAACCTATTATCGAGGTTCTCAAAAGAAAACGACTTCTCTAACTTTGACAGAAAGAGGTTTGAATAATGAGTAAAAAAATGAGTATGGTTGCGTTAGTGGCAGCCCTGGCTGTTTCGTTAATGGCTTGTAATAATAACGATTCGTCAGAAAAAAAAGAAGAGACAAGTCAAGCGCAAGAAGTAAAGTTTCCAAAGCTTGAGCGAGAAGAACTTGAAAATAAAAAAGAAGTAGCAATTTATGAAGGAGGGGAAGTATTAGGACAAGAGTTTGCTGATTATTTAGCATTCCAAGGCTTTGTCAATCCCGATGCTCCCATCAATGAAGAGCAATTTCAAAAGGAAGTATTAAATCATCTTGTGATGGAAGAAAAAGTAACAAAAGAAGTGAAGGATGATGAATGGGCGTCAAAGCGCGCAGACGAACTTTGGAAGCAAATTTCATCTGCTTATGACGAACAAACACGTGAAAAAGGCTATGAAACGTTAAGTGTAAAAGAAGAAACCATTAAAAATCATCTCGTTAACTATTACAAAGTGGAACAATATTTTCGTGAAGGGTTAACAGACGAAGATGTTCAAGCATTTTATGAAGATGTATCGGATGAAGTAACAAATGTGACGTTTCAACACATTTTAGTTGCAACAAAGCAAGCAGATAAAGAAGGAAAAGAAAAAGAAGTTCGAACAGAAGAAGAAGCGAAAAAAATTGCCAATGATGTGAAAAAACAACTAGATGCCGGTGGCGATTTCTCAAAATTAGCAGAGAAATACAATGAAGATCCAGGTAGCAAACAGACAAAAGGCGTTTATGAACAACTACCGCTTGCTCAGCTAGATGGAGGTTTCCGTGATGCTGCAGCAAATCAAAAGATTGGTGAAATTGGAGAGCCTGTTAAAACGGAATACGGTTATCACATTGTAAGAGTAGATAAACGTGAGAAGAAAGAGCTGAAAGAAGTCAAAGATCCAATTATGCAACAGCTAGCAATTGAAAAAATGAACACATACATGAAGGAAACATTACCTTCCTTGGTAAAAGAAACAAAACTATAATAATGAAAGATGGTGAGCATGCTGTTCGCCATCTTTTTTTGTGAATAAAAAAGAAACCTTTCTAACATATGTCTAAAATCCCTCTATCTGTGAAAAGATGGAAAAGAATGACTAACCATATGGAGGGGTTACAATGAAGAAATTACTTATTTCAATCAGTCTTTTTATGATGAGTGCAGCACTTGTTGCTTGTAATACAAATCAACAAGATTCTCATCAATCTCATATTCAAGATCAAGAAGCAACGCCTGTTAGTGAAGTAGCTGTTGGAACGGTGGATGTTAGTATTGTCAATTCAAAAGGTGAAACGATTGGAGACGCAATGCTAACACAACAAGAAAACGGTGTGAAAATTAAACTAACAGCTGAAAACTTACCACCAGGACGTCATGGGTTTCATATTCATGATGTAGGTAAATGCGAGAAACCTGATTTTCAATCAGCCGGTGGTCACTTCAATCCATTTAAACGTCAACACGGATTTAAAAATCCAGAAGGTCCTCATGCTGGTGATCTTCCTAATATTGAAGTAGGTCAAGATGGAAAGATTAATACAGAAGTATTTGCCTCACTCGTGACACTTCAACAAGGAAAGCCTAATTCGTTGCTAGATATGGACGGTACGGCACTTATGATTCATGAAAAGCCAGACGATTATACAACAGATCCAGCAGGAAATGCAGGAGATCGCATTGCATGTGGTGTGATTAAAAAGTAAAAAAGTCTCTCAGTATGTCATTGGTAGATGAACATACTGAGAGACTTTTTTATGTGAAAAGGTGTAGGTGTTATTCACCTAAAATACGCATGTTTTTCATTGATTGAGAAAAACTACCTGTAAGAAATGGTTGGTGAAAATACAGAATGATTACACTCCTTTCTCTTTTCGTTTTAGTCGGATTAGTCAGTATTACTTTATTAACGGATGCGTTGTTAATGAAAACGAGTATGGTTGACGCTTTTTATGTCATGTTTATCGAAGGAAAAAGCGTTGGGAAACACTATATCTTGATTTTTACTTTCGGTTGTTTACTGGTGGGAATGGTAGGTGATTGGAAGAGAAGAAAGAAAAGGAAGAATACGCAACAAGGTTGAGGTGAACATGATACGTAAAGAAGTCATTTCGTATTCACAGCTATTTATGTTGATTGTTAGTTTTGAAATTGGATCGGCTGTTGTAGTGGATATCGGAAGTGAAGCGAAACAAGATGCATGGTTAGCGGTGTTGGGTGGTTCTATACTAGGCCTTTTGCTACTTATCGTCTATTGTCATATGTTATTTAAAACAAAACATAAACATTTATACGATACGTTTACAACGTTATTGGGAAGAAAGATTGGTATTATACTCGCATTTTTATACGTTCTTTATTTTCTCTATGTAGCAGCACGTGTATTAAGGGATTTTGGAGAATTAGTCAACACTGTCATCTTCCCTAATACGCCCATTGAAGTTATTTCTATTTTATTCTTGCTCGTTGTGATGTATTACTTAGTGCTTGGACTTGAAGTAACAAGTCGATCCGTAGGTATCTTTATGCCGTATTTTATTTTGTTTTTATTTCTTATTATTCTTTTTTTATTTGTGAATCAAAGTATGGAAACTGATCGATTACGTCCTGTATTAGCAGAAGGTATGTCTCCTGTATTAAAAGCTATTTTTCCAAGTGTGCTGACATTTCCATTCGGAGAGGTTATTGTCTTTACAACCTTCGTAGCTGCGATGAATGAGCGTAAGGAAACAATGAAAGTATGCGTGGTTGCCATGTTATTTTCTGGTATCATGCTTGCTTTATTTACGGTTATTAAGCTGTCCGTTCTAGGAGTTGAACTAGCAGACCGAGCCGCATTTCCACTATTATCTGCAATTCGAACCATTTCTCTTGCGAATTTTTTAGAAAGGTTGGATGCACTTGTTGTGTTCGTCATGATGCTTGGTATTTTTGTGAAGGTAACCATCTTTTTATATGGAGCATTAAAAGGGCTCGAATTCATTAGTGGCCAGTCCTATCATTTATTTGTCATTCCTGTTACAGCCGTTGCTGGCTTTCAATCGATTTTAATTGCAAATAATTATGCTGAGCATTTAGAAGAGGGCTTAAAGTTTGTCCCGTATTATTTTCATTTGCCATTTCAAATTTTTATTCCTATTGGTTTGTTAGTAGGATTATGGCTTCGAGAAAAAATAAGTAAAAAAGGAGGGAGTCAAGTATGAAACTAGAGGAGTTCATTGAACTGCGTAAGCAAAAAAGAGAGAAGAAAAAACGTTCTAAAGAAAAGTCACATAAAGAAGACCGAAATAGCCGAGATCAAAATAGTGAAGAATCAGAACAACAGAACAATCAACAAGACAGCGAAAACAATGAGCAAAATCGAAAGAAGAATGCACAAGAACAGCAGCAAAAGCATCAAGAAAACCAACAATCTACAGAGCAAAATAACCAAAAGACAAAACTACGTGCTATCGCTATTTCAAGCAAACTAGATGAAACAAAAGCAATTATTGAAACAAGCTTCGGTCAGTCTGTCGATTTAACTATTGTCACATTATTAGTAAATGGTCAGCGAGCTCTTCTTTGTTACCTTGATTCCATGACCGATGACCAATTAATTGCGCAAAAGATTATTGAACCCATCACTACAATGGATGAGAAAAATCGTCAAATTCATAACAAAGATGAATTTTCTCACTTTTGTGACGGGATGTTTATTGGAACACCGAAGACGTTTGTTCATGATTACCAAAAAGCGATCAAACAGATGCTTAGTGGGTTTTGTCTTCTTTTTCTAGAAGGACTAGAAGAAGCTGTCACATTAAAAATTCAAAATATCCCATATCGGCAAATTAGTGAACCAACTGCTCAAACAACCATTCGAGGACCAAAAGACGTATTTACTGAAAGTGCCGATATTAACATTAGTTTAATACGAAGACGGCTGAAAAATGAATCGTTGCGTGTAGAATCCATTTCAACAGGTGAAGAAGTAGAAACAACCGTGTTTCTATGTTATATGGACGGAATTGTAGATAAACAGATTGTAAAGGAAGTAAGATCACGAATAGATCGTGCAAAGTCTAACATGATTTACGATTCCGGTACGTTAGAAGAATACATACAAGACCAAACGATGACGCCTTTTCCCCTCATTTTTAACTCAGAACGACCAGATTCAATTACAGCAGGAATTTTAGAAGGGAAGATAGCAATTGTTGTAGAGGAAAGTCCATTTGTGTTACTAGTACCAGCTATTTTTAGTGACTTCTTTCGTGTTTCAGAAGATTACTTTCAGCAATTCATGATGGTGTCGTTCATTCGATTTATTCGATATGGTGCTTTTTTATTGTCAATGATTTTGCCATCCATTTATGTAGGGGTCATTACATTTCATCAAGAGCTCATTCCTACTCAACTTCTTGTTAGTATCATTTCACAACGTGAAGGTATCCCATTTCCAACAGTTGTAGAGGCACTTATTATGGAACTTACGTTTGAAATTTTGCGTGAAGCTGGAATCCGTATGCCTCGTGCAATCGGGATGACGGTTTCAGTAGTAGGAGGATTAGTCATTGGGCAAGCTGCTGTAGAAGCAGGACTTATCTCGAGCATTATGGTTATTATCGTGTCACTAACAGCTATTGCTGGGTTTGTTAGTCCGGTTTATTCATTTTCAATGGCTTCTCGTCTTTTGCGTTTTGGTTTTATTGTCATTGCAGCTTCGATTGGTTTGTACGGAGTGATGTTAGGGTTAATGGTGATGGTTGCCCATTTAAACGCATTGCGTTCATTTGGTGTACCTTATTTAGCAACTGTAGCGACGATGAACAAAGAAGATCAGAAAGATACGTTTTTTCGGATGCCGATGTGGATGATGAAATGGCGCCCAGCATTTTTAACGGCGGAAAAACCAGTAAAACAACCAAACACAACACGCCCTCATCCACCCAATCAGGATGATTCTACATGAGAAAAGTCGTACTTAGTTTACTTATTTGTTGTATGACATTGTTATCTGGATGTTGGGACTTAGTTGAGTTAAGCGAATTGTCCATTGTAAGCGGTCTTGCTGTGGATAAAGGAGAGAATAGTCGTTATAAAATTAGTGTTGAAGGAGTGAATGCGACTCAATTAAATCCCAAAACTGGAGGAAGCGCAACAGCAGCTGTTGTTTATTCAGTAGAAGGAGATGACATTGCAGAACTTACTCAAAAAATGAATACAGGTTTATCTCGGCATTTAATTTACTCTCATATGCGAGCTGTTGTTATTAGTGAAGAAATAGCAAAAGAAGGAGTTAGTGACTTTTTTGATTTTTTAGAGCGCAATCGGGAAGTTCGTAATGATTTTAATATCGTCATTGCCAAAGGGACGGAAGCAGATGAAGTGTTAAGTATGACTTATCCATTGCAACGAGTTTCGAGTACTAAAATTAACACTCAACTAGAAGCCCTTCAAAAGGAATGGGGAGGAGATCCTGGCGTTCGTTTAAAAGATATGATTGAAGCTTTATTATCACAAGGAAAAGAGCCTGTTGCGGCAGCAGTTGTAATTGAAGGCTCTCCTAAAAAAGGCGAATCGATTGAAAACATTCAAAAAGTAAAGCTAGATGCTATTGTGAAATCAGATGGATTGGCTGTTTTTAAAGGTGGGAAGCTAATTGGCTATCTCAATATTGAAGATACACGAAATTACTTAATATTAGCTGATCGATTAAAACGAACAACTTTTACGATTCCGTGTGGAAAAAATGATTACTTTGCTGTTCGAGTTTATCACAATGATACAACGATACACGTTAAGGATAGGCGTGGTACGCCAGAAGCGAAAGTGAATTTAATAATGGAAGCTTATATTGATAGTGTGTCATGTAAAAAAGACTTAGGAAAAGCAGAGACATATCGTGAACTTGAAAAATTAGCTCAAAATCATATCGCAACTCAAGTAGAACAAACAGTACAAAAAACACAGCAAGAGTATGGAGCAGATATTTTTGGATTCGGTGAGAAAATGTTCGTACAAGATTATCAAAGCTTTAAAAAGGTGAAAGATGAGTGGAATGAGAAGTTTACCACGATGAAAGTAGATGTTGAGGCGGTCGTTAAGATACGCCGTTCAGGAATTGACCGAGGCATATTCATTGGTCAAACATCGTAAAGAAGTTTGACGAGCTACGAATATCACGTAGAAAAAGTTGTCCTATTTTTACATAGTGGACATAGAATGTATTGTTGAGTGTAGAAACAATGAGATAGTTTATTTAAATTTGATAATTCAGAAAATAACTTGTTTATATATGTAAATTATGTTACAATTTAATGGACATGTATTCCATATTTATCCTATTTGTCATAATAGTGAAACCAATGTAGATTTCATCTCATTAGTATAAGTCCTAGCAGTCTTTTGCAAGCTGTGTAGGGCTTTTTTATGTAGAAAAGGAGGTGATACACATGCAGTGGCTAGAGCAGTCGTTGCAACTGTTCGCTTTACTTGCCACCATTTTTACAACGATTACAATTGGACTAAAAAACATAAAAGACTTAAAGGTAAAAGAAAAGCCTAAAAAGAAAAGGCGCTTCTTATAACAGAAACGCCAACAATCATGGGAAAAAATCGTTACAAGTTTATTATAATACAAATCCACGAAAAAAAGACCATTAATTTTTCGGAATTGTAAGAAATTTTGTGATAGAAGGCATAGTAAAGAGATAGGTAAATGGAATTACATGTCGTTTTTACTCATTAATTTCTAAAGTGGAGGGAAAGAAAATGGGAAAAGTAGGACTGATTCCTTATCGTGTACAAGCTGTTATGCCATCAACAAAAACAGTACCACCTGGTATACAACTTATTGAAGCCCCTGTGTTGTGGCAAGAAGGTTACAAAGGGCAAGGAATGGTCATTGCTGTTTTAGATACAGGATGCGACATGGCTCACCGAGACTTAAAAGAGCGTATTATTGATGGCTATAACTTTACGTCTGATGATAAAGGTGATCCAACAAACTATGATGACTATAATGGTCATGGAACGCATGTTGCAGGAACGATTTGTGCTATGGAAAACGAACAAGGTGTGGTTGGTGTCGCTCCGCTTGCGAAACTTCTTGTGTTGAAAGTATTGTCAAAAGAAGGATTTGGTACAAATGAATGGGTGGTTGCAGCAATCCATTATGCCATTAATTGGCGAGGGCCTAATGGAGAGAGAGTAAGGGTCATGTCGATGTCACTTGGTGGTAAAGAGGATGAGTCTTCTTTACACAATGCGATAAAAAAAGCGGTAGAAGCACAAATATTAGTAATATGCGCAGCTGGAAATGAAGGAGATGGAAAAGATCGAACAGACGAACATGCATATCCGGGTGCATATAAAGAAGTTGTGCAAGTAGGATCTGTAAATTTAAAAGGAGAAATTTCGACTTTTAGTAATACAAACGATGAAATTGATTTAGTTGCACCTGGTGAAGATATCTTATCAACATATATTGAGAACGAATATGCGGTTTTGTCAGGAACATCGATGGCTACTCCTCATGTGTCAGGGGCTGCAGCGCTACTAATCGAAAAACTTGAAGCCGAGATGGACAAGCCATTAACAGAGCCTGAACTTTACGAACAAATGATTAAGCATACTGTAAAATTAGCTTACAGTCGTAAGTATCAAGGAAACGGATTATTAAAATTAAGTGGTTCAAGGCAAGTCAACGAACGAAGTGAACAAACGACAACGGCTTAAATAAAAGACGTGAAGTCAAAAAGAAAAGTTGGACTTTTTGACTTCATGTCTTTTTATCGGAAATATAGGCGGAAAATCCTTCAATCTCGAGGAATATGAAGGGTAAAATCCTATGAGTAAGTGAAGATAGCTTAACGATAAATAGTTAAATAAATGAAGGTACTGACATAGGTAGTAGAAGCGTAAAAGTGAGGGCAGAAAGGCGTAAAAACAGTTGTAGATAGCAGAAGTGGAAATGAGATGGTATTAACAATTTTTTCGTATTGTAAAAATCAATTCCTTGCACATAGTAAAAGTGAGGAGCATCCTCTAAAAAGCTGTAGGGGGAAACAACAATGACAAAGCGAAATCGTAAACAAAAAGCAGGCTTACAAAGTGTGAAAAGTGTAACGAATACAGAACTTTCTCAAGAGCTTGCGAGTAACAAAACAAATAAACAAGTGGAAAAAACACGTCCTAGATAGGAAGTAATCCGAACTATGATCATGCGGAACTCACTCGATGAATACCGCATGATCAATTTATAAATGTATTATTCTTTCCAAAGTTTCCACCATTTTTTATTATTACGCTGTGCTTCTGCAGCTGCTGCTTGGCGAAATCCTTGAACAAACTCACCGAACATTTGCTCACGCTCTGCAATGTTTTGTCGGTGTATCTTACGGTCTTTTTCCATCTCTTTCAGGAAATAAATGCGTTCTTCGTTCATCGAATCAATTAAATCACGTAATTCGTCGCTTGTGCTATTCGCTGAATTTGACAGTTTTTCAACCATGAATTTCACTTGATTCATGGCGACAGTAGAATTACTTGAAAAGCGATCTAATAAGTATCGCATTTCTTTTGATGATTCATCTGAAGACTCCGCCACTTCATTTAAGATACGGATCGTTTCTTCCTTTTGGTCTTTGGATAGTTCTGTAATATCTTCCATTACATTCGCAATCTCTTCGAATGCAAGTTCATTTGTGCGAATAATTTTTTTAGAAATGTTTGCAACTTCTTTTACATTTCGCTCAGAAGATTCAGAAATAAACGCTTCCACAGATTCAACGATTTCAGCTGTTTGATGATTGCCTTTTTCAATTTCTTTTTTTACCTCTGTAATAATTTCTTCCCGAACTTCGTTCCGAATGCCTTGGCGCATTTCAAACAGTAAATCTTTTTTAAATGAATCGAGAGCCGCAAATACATCTTCATACGTTTTTGCTTTTTCAAGCAGTTCACCGTGAACATGTTCAGAATCTGATAAAGATAAAGACGTTTCTGTTGGTTCATTCTCAAGTGTGGACTCTTTTGCTTCGTGCGCAGTTTCTTCGTTTATTTCTTCAGTTTCTTTATTTACTTCTGCAACATCTTCCGTTGTAGCAACTTGCTGTAAAGAGTCTGACATCATTAATTGTACGTATTCACGAATATCAGGCCAACTTACTTTTTGATCGACTAATTCTCTTACATCTTTAAGTAGGTTAATTTGATCTTCAGTGTAGAAACGAGTACTGTTAATTCGTTCTATTTTAAGGTATCCCTCTAAATAATCCTCCCACTGTTTTAGTGTGCGTTTATCTACTCGTAACAAATCAGATACAGTTTTAATTGTATAGTGCTCCATAGAATGACACCATCCTCTCTTTTATATGGAAAGCTTAATAAATTGTCATATTAAAGCTTTGTATGTAGCTTGTTTGTTTTATTCACCATAGATTCCTCTTTTTTCCTGCCTGTTGACAAAGGTTGTCAAAACTAGACGTAATCTTTACTTTATGTAATGAATTGGTGAATATTGTAATAAAATCTTGAGCGTTTGACGAAAGTGAAAAATTTCGCTACTATATGTCTAAATGTTTAAGTTTTTAAACATTTAGACATCACAACATAATCAATAAAGAAATAGGGTATAAATGATAGAAGAAAGTAGAAAAAAGGAGTCTGTTATGAGTGATCAAGCTATTCAATTATTTCGAGCAAGTATTCCTGTCTTTCAAGCACTAAGTGATCCAGCCAGACAGGATATCATCTTATTATTAGCCGAAAAAGAGCCACTGACTGTTAACGAAATTGCAGCTGAATCCACGTTGTCAAGGCCCGCCGTTTCTCATCACCTCAAAATATTGCGTGATCAAAAGTTAGTCGAAATTGAACAAAAAGGAACACAACGTTATTACTCACTAGCATTAGAAGATGCTGTATCTTTATTAAAGTCATTGCTAGCAACTGTCGAAGAGGAATGTTTTACAAAACAAGGAGAGGAGAATTTTGATGAATCATGAACAATATTACGTAACAGATGAAGCAGTCATTTCACATCTTGTAGAAAAACAAAAGCATTACTTTTATGAAAGCAAAACAAGAGATGTAAGTGAACGTATAAAAAAACTACAAACATTACGAAATGTCATTAAAGAGCACGAGCAAGAAATTTTAGATGCAATGAAACAAGATTTAAATAAATCAGAAGTGGAAGCTTATACGACAGAAATTGGCGTGTTGTTAGAAGAAATTAGGTTTACCCTTAAACATATTCATAAATGGGTAAAATCTAAAAAGGTAAAAACAGCATTAACGCATGTAGGGTCAAAAGGGTATGTCATTCCTGAACCATACGGTGTTACTCTTGTTATTGCACCTTGGAACTACCCGCTTAACTTAGCGTTATCTCCAGTTGTCGGAGCAATTGCAGCAGGGAATACAGTTGTATTAAAGCCTTCTGAATTAACACCCAATGTTTCTCGATTGTTAGAACAAATGATTGCCAAAGTATTTGATCCATCATTTATCACCGTTGTAGAAGGTGGCGTAAAAACAAGTGAAATTTTATTAAAGCAAAAGTTTGATTATATCTTTTTTACAGGTAGTGTGAATGTCGGTAAAGTTGTTATGCAAGAAGCAGCCAAACAACTAATTCCCGTTACACTCGAACTTGGTGGGAAAAGTCCATGTATTGTTCATGAAGATGCGAATATTGAACTGGCAGCAAAACGAATCATGTTCGGTAAAGGAATTAATGCGGGTCAAACATGCGTAGCGCCTGACTACTTGTTTGTGCATAAAAACGTGAAAAGCAAGTTAGTCAAAGAATTACAAAAAGCTATTCATGATTTTTATGGTGAGCATCCTGAAAAAAGTGATCGTTATGGACGCATCGTGAGTCAACGCCATTTTGAACGGCTTCACGCTTTTTTACAAGATGGTGACATTGTGGTGGGGGGGCAAGTGAATGAAGAGGAATTAAAAATTGGACCAACGATTTTACAACATGTAAGTGAAGATAAACCTGTTATGCAAGAAGAAATTTTTGGTCCAATCTTACCAGTTATGGAATATGAAAACCTTCATGAAGTCATTCAGTTCGTTAATAATCGTCCCAAGCCGCTTGCTTTGTACTTATTTACAGAAAGTGAAGCTGTTCAAGAAAAGATTGTTAACACAATCTCATATGGTGGAGGATGCATAAATGATACGTTGATGCATTTAGCGACACCATACTTACCATTTGGTGGTGTTGGAGAAAGTGGAGTCGGACAATATCATGGTGAAAGTAGCTTCCAAACGTTTTCACATTATAAAAGTGTGTTAAAACAAACAACGAAATTCGACATGTCTTTTCGATATCCATCGGAAAAGCAAAACATTGCCATCATTAAAAAGTTATTGAAGTAAAAAAGTGGGTTCCATGTGAATCCACTTTTTTTATGTATGAAAAGTTCCATTGTTTCAAAAAATAGACTGACTACATACAAGAGTGGAGTGAGAAAAGTGGATGTAAAGCGTGCAAAGCAAATTTTATCATCATCAGCTGATATCAAAGTTACATACAACGATCAATCGGTATGGATTGATGGAGTCAATGAAGATGGAACGGTTACGATTCATTCTAGAGGTCCGTTAGAAGAAAGAACAACGGTTGACGTAGCAGACCTACAAGAAAAATAAGTAATATGTAATGTCTCTTACTCGTCGTTTAGTCATACTTTTAGGGCGATGAGTAAGGGACTTTTTAATTAAGATCTAAAACTTTATCATTGTATAAAAAAAGACTCCTAAACTAGGAGTCTTTTGTAAGTATCTGCTTATTTTTGAACGTTAGCAGCTTGAGGTCCACGAGCACCTTCAACAACTTCGAAAGAAACTTCTTGACCTTCTTCTAAAGTTTTGAAGCCGTCGCCTTGAATTGCAGAGTAATGAACGAATACGTCATTTTGTCCTTCAACTTCGATGAAGCCGAAACCTTTTTCTGCGTTAAACCATTTTACTTTACCTTGTAACATATTGATGTACCTCCTATGTGGAAAACTATCCACAAATATATTACTATTCTTGCTCTGCATAATCTGTTAAGACGAAAAACGTAGTAAAACATGTTTCTTCTTTCAATCATGTTGGAACAAAAATAAGTACCTTTAATTTAACAAATTTATAAACGAAGTGCAAGAGGATTTGCTCGTTAAATCGGCGCTTAAGTCTTTGAAAATAGCCACTTCTCTTGTTTATAAGCCATCTCCCAAAACAGGTATTCAAGTTCACAACTTTTCATAAAGTAACCTTTCATTTTTGCACGATCTTCTACAGTTGCTTGTGCTGCTATATATAAATGATTTTCTTTTTCGACATTTGACCTAGTGAATCCCTAAGCGTTGT
>NZ_QFRU01000027.1 GCF_003184905.1 Bacillus sp. CGMCC 1.16541 | reverse complement strand
AAACTGGTTGTTTAAAAGGTGTTTTGATCCCTGTCTCAAAAACAGGGGTCAGTCCCAGTAAAGATAGCTTTTTGTTAATCCGAACATTCAAGGAGGACAAAATGAACTGGTACGAGAAACTAAGTAAATACTTTCCAATTGAAGAACTTAAATCAAAAGAACACATTGAAGCTTTATTAAAAGAGCGTGGAGATATTTATCATAAAGATGAAGGTCCTCACCATGTTTTAATGTATGTAGAAACAGGCGATTTTATTTTCGTTGACTATTTATTTGTTTCTAAAGAGTCACGAGGTCAAGGTCTTGGTCAAAAGTTAATGGATAAGCTAAAAGAAAAGCAGAAACCCATTATTCTAGAAGTAGAACCTGTTAATTATGAAGACACAGATACAGAAAAACGATTACGCTTTTATAAGCGCCTCGGCTTTACCCATGCCAAATCGATTGGGTACCGTCGTCGTTCGCTTGCGACAAATGAAATTAATCAAATGGAAATTTTATATTGGTCCCCTACTAAAGAATCAGAAGAAAGCATCCTGGCAAGTATGAAGAAAACATACGAAATGATTCATACGTACAAAGATAAAGAATGGTATGGCAAATCATATTTGCCAGCTGATGAAGTATTAAAACTTGAAAAAAACCGTGATGAAGGTGACATTTTAGCCGATCTTTAACAAAGGAAAAGCGATGCGTTTTTTGAAAATGTGTCGCTTTTTTGAATGCTTGTTTGTTCTACTTGATTTCCCTCCATAAGATGTAGTATATTTTTCCTCAACTTCAACTTTTTTATATTTCAGAAAATTTATAATAGTATTTTTTAACACTCTGCTGTATAATAACTTTAACGCATTAATGTCATACGTTCTGACATGTAGATTAGCTGATGAGCAGATGTATTTATGCATAAAAAGAAAACGACCTCGTCATGAGATCGTTTCATCTAGTTTGTCGTTTGCTTATATTGTTTAAATTCTGCTTCTGAACATGATACATAGTGTCCTGGTGTTACTTCACGTAACTGTGGCTCTTCACCGTTGTAGTTATGATTGTTTGCGTCATAAACTTGACGTACTCGTGTACGCTCTGTATCAGGATCTGGTAACGGAATCGCTGATAATAACGCTTTTGTATACGGATGAAGAGGATTTCGATAAAGCTCTTCACTTTTTGCAAGTTCGACAATCTTTCCACGGTACATAACTCCGATACGATCACTAATGTATTTAACCATTGATAGGTCATGAGCAATGAACAAATAAGTTAACCCACGCTCGCGTTGTAATTTTTTCATTAAGTTAACAACCTGTGCTTGGATCGACACGTCTAATGCTGAAATAGGCTCATCGGCAATAATAAAATCTGGTTCAACAGCTAAAGCACGTGCAATCCCGATACGTTGACGTTGACCACCACTAAATTCATGTGGATAGCGGTTTGCATGTTCACGGTTTAAACCAACCGTTTCAAGCAGTTCGTACACCTTGTTCATACGCTCTTGCTTTGTTTTCGCTAAACCATGAATGTCGATACCTTCTGCGATAATGTCTGCAACTGTCATACGAGGGTTTAACGATGCATATGGATCTTGGAAAATCATTTGCATTTTACGGTTAAATTTCTTTAACTCTGCTTTTGATTTACGCCCATGTACATTTTCACCGTTAAAGAGAACCTCTCCGTCTGTTGCATCGTAAAGGCGGATGATTGTACGACCTGTTGTGGATTTACCGCAACCAGATTCACCAACTAATCCTAATGTTTCACCTTTATAGATGTCGAATGTCAGACCATCTACAGCTTTGATTACACTTTTTCCTGTGTCAAAGTGTTGCTTTAAGTTCTTAATTTCAACTAGTTTTTCTGTCATCTTATTCACCTTCCTTCGCTAATACAGGTTTTGCATATGTGTTTGCGAGTTGGCGCATGCGACGTTTTACGGATTCTGGAGGCTCTACCTTTGGCGCATCAGGGTGTAGTAACCATGTTTTTGCATAGTGTGTATCTGACACTTTAAACATTGGTGGTTCTTGTTCAAAGTCGATTTTCATTGCATAAGGGTTACGTGGTGCAAATGCGTCACCTTTAGGCGGATTCGTTAAATCCGGTGGCGTTCCTGGAATCGCAGCTAATTCTTCTTTTGAATCATTATCAAGGCTCGGCATTGAAGCAAGTAAGCCCCATGTATAAGGGTGTTGTGGATTATAGAAAATCTCATCCACTGTACCAGTTTCGACAATTTGTCCTGCGTACATAACAGCGACACGATCTGCAACGTTTGCTACCACACCTAAATCATGTGTGATAAAGATAATGGCTGTATCCATCTTTTTCTGTAACTCTTTCATCAGCTCTAGAATTTGCGCTTGAATCGTTACATCTAATGCCGTTGTTGGCTCATCGGCAATTAAAAGCTTTGGATTAGAAGCTAAAGCAATCGCAATCATCACACGCTGTCTCATACCACCACTAAATTCATGTGGGTATTGATTCACACGTTGCTCAGGAAATGGAATTCCAACAAGTGTTAAGAGCTCAATTGCTCTCTCCTTAGCTTGTGCTTTTGACATGTTAGAATGCTTCACTAACACTTCTGTAATTTGATTTCCAACTTTCATCGTTGGGTTTAACGATGTCATTGGATCTTGGAAAATCATTCCTATATCTTTACCTCGGATTTGTTCCATTTGTTTATCGGTTTTTTTAACGATATCATCACCGTCAAACAAGATTTGGCCGTTTGCAATTTTACCCGGAGGCATTGGAATTAAGCGCATAATCGTTTGAGAGGTAACACTTTTTCCTGAACCTGATTCACCAACGATGGCTAGAGTTTCACCTTTATTTAAGTGAAAGTTTACACCACGAACAGCTTTTACTTCTCCGCCATACGTTTGGAATGAGACTTCTAAGTCTTTTACTTCTAATAAACGTTCCATGTTTCTCACTCCTTTATTTGCGTAGTCTTGGATCTAACGCATCACGTAGTCCATCACCGATTACGTTAAACGCAAAAATAGTTAAACAAATAAATGTTGCTGGGAAAAATAAACGCCACGGATAGTATTTCAATGCTGGAAGTCCGTCAGAAGCCATTGTTCCCCAACTTGCAAGTGGTGCTGGTACACCTAAACCTAAATAACTTAAGAACGACTCAGTGAAAATAGCTGATGGAATTGTTAATGTCATTGTAACTAAAATTGGTCCCATCGCATTCGGCACTAAGTGTTTCATTAAAATCCTTGATGTGCTCGCTCCTAATGTTTGTGAAGCTAATACGTATTCTTGGTTCTTTAATTGTAGGATTTGTCCACGAACAATACGTGCCATGTTAATCCAACCTGTAATCGTCATTGCTAGGATCATTGTTCCTAAACCTTGGTCTAAAACAACCATTAATAAAATAACAAGTAATAAGTAAGGAACACCCCATAAAATATCGGCAAAGCGCATCATGTATTCGTCTGTACGACCACCGCGGTAACCAGCGATACTTCCCCATAAAACACCAATGAATAAATCAATGAGTGCTGCTGAGATACCGATAAATAATGAGATACGAGCCCCTTCCCATGTTCTTGTAAACATGTCACGGCCTAAATCATCTGTACCAAACCAATGATCAACTGAAGGTGGTTGGTTGGCATTCATTAAATCATTTGTTTTATAGTCATATGGTGTCATCATTGGACCGAAGATTGCCATGAAGACAAGAAGAACTAATAACACGATTCCGAACATCGCAAGCTTATTTTTACGAAAACGAATCGTGACATCTTTCCAAAAAGATAAACTTGGTTTTGATATTTTTTCAGCTTCACGTGCATCGATTGAAGCTGGTTCAAACATATTTTTAGGGATCTGTTGCATCCTTTACTCTCCCTTCTTTCCGCCAGTTAGCTTAATTCGTGGATCAATTAATCCGTATAAAATATCAACAATTAAGATTGATACGAGTAGTAAGATACTATAGAACACTGTAACACCCATAATAACCGTATAATCACGGTTTGTAATGCTCGTTACAAAGTGAGATCCTAAACCAGGAATACCGAAGATTTTTTCAATAACGAAGCTTCCCGTTAAAATCCCTGCTGTTAAAGGACCCATGTAAGAAACAACCGGTAACATTGCGTTTCGAATCGCATGTTTTACTGTAATTACTGGTTTACTTAATCCTTTTGCTTTTGCTGTTTTAATGTAGTCATTGCTTAATACTTCTAACATACTCGAACGTGTTAAACGTGCGATAAATGCCATTGGGGTTGAAGCTAATGCTAAAGCCGGTAAGAATGTATGAGCCCAAGACTCCCATCGTGCTACCGGGAACAAGCCTAATTTAATGGCTAAGAAATATTGTAAAATGGTTGCCATGATAAAGCTTGGAACCGAAATACCAAGTACAGCAACAATCATTGCAGAATAATCTGGCCACTTATTGTGGTTTAATGCGGCAATAACGCCTAATAACACACCAATAGCTAGTGCTAAAAAGATTGCTTCCATTCCTAGCATGAATGAAACAGGAAAGCCTCCACTAATTAAATCATTAACGGTTTGACCCTTGTATTTAAACGAAGGACCGAAATCCCATTGTGCAATGGATGATAAATAATCAAAATATTGACCGTACCATGGTTTGTCTAATCCATAGTAAGCATTTAAATTGGCTTCAATTTCTGGAGGAAGCTTTTTCTCAGAAGCGAATGGCCCTCCAGGTGCTGCTCTCATTAAGAAAAACGTCGCTGTAATAATTAAGAAGAGTGAAAGAAACATGTACAGCAAACGTTTGCCGATATATTTAAGCAAAATAGGACACCTCCATAATTTAACAAATAATCCCCTATCAAGAAGAAAAGTATATGGGGATATCCCCATATACCTTTGTACAAAACAGATTCAACTATTACTCAAAGTGAGCCCATTTTAATTGAATATCACCAAGTGATGATACTTCTACGTCTTTTAAGTTTTCAGCTTGAACCCAAGCATCAGTGTAGTAGTAAATTGGTGCAGCTGGCATTTCATCAATTAAAATTTGCTCTGCTTGTTTTAATAACTCTAAACGCTTGTCAGCATCAACTTCTTGTTGAGATTGAGCAAGTAATTCTTTGTATTTCGCATTTTCCCAGAATGTGTTGTTGTTACCGCCGTCTTTTTCACGGAATAACTCTAAGAATGTAATTGGATCGTTGAAGTCACCAATCCAACCCATACGACCGATTTCATAGTCACCGTTGTGTAACTTATCGATGTATACGTTCCACTCTTGGTTATCAAGTGCTACTTCTACTTTACCTTCGAAAGCTTTAGACCACATATCTTGAACAGCTTGTGCGATCTTTTGATGGCCTTCATCTGTGTTGTAAGAAAGTTTAAGCGTTAACTTATCCATGCCTTTTTCTTCTAAACCTTTAGCTAGAAGCTCTTTCGCAGCTTCTACATCACCATCTTTGTATAAAGAGTGGCTATCTTCATGGTACGCTTGAGGCGGAACCATTGCAGTTGCAGGAACTTGTTCTTGTTTTGATACATTATCAATGATCGCTTGACGATCGATTGCATAAGATAAGGCTTTACGGATATTTACATTGTCTAACCCTTCAACTTGTGTGTTGAATTTGTACATGTAAGTACCAGTTTTAACTGAAATGTTTAATTTACCTTCATCTTTTAATTGAGGAATTGCTTCTACTGGAAGAGCACCTGTTGGGTTACCTGCCCAGTCTAATTCACCGTTATCAAACATTGATAATTCAGTGTTGTTATCGTTGATCATGAACATGTCAACTTTTTCAAGTTTTACAGCATCTGCATCCCAATAGTCTGCATTTTTCTCTAAAACGATTTTGTCGTTATGAGACCATTCAGTCATCTTGAATGGACCGTTTGTTACATATGCATCTCCTGCATCTGTGTACCACTTATCATTTTCTTGAGCAATTTTGCTATTAACTGGGTAGTA
Organism: Bacillus sp. CGMCC 1.16541; assembly: GCF_003184905.1. Classification (GTDB taxonomy): domain Bacteria; phylum Bacillota; class Bacilli; order Bacillales; family Bacillaceae_H; genus Priestia. The sequence goes on along the minus strand of NZ_QFRU01000027.1, from coordinate 59,674 downwards.
CGTATAGAACGCTGTTAATTCTAAGAAGTAAGCTGTTGGATGCTCAAGTGTTACTTCTAATGTTTTTTCGTCTACTGCTTTAACACCTACATCATCAAGGCTACCTTCACCTTTATGTGCAGCTTCTCCACCTTTTAGGTAGTATAACTGTTCAGCATAGTCAGATTCGTTTTTCGCATCTAATACCCATTTCCATGCGTATTCGAAATCTTGAGCTGTTACAGCATCACCATTTGTCCATTTTGCATCACGTAATTTAAACGTGTACGTTAATCCATCTTCACTCATTTGAACGTCTTCTGCAATTGCGTTTTCAGGCTCACCGTCTTTAATACGAGTTAAACCTTCAAACGTTTGACGAAGTACAGCACCAGATGTGCTATCGTTCGCTAAACCTGGATGTAATGAGAATGGCTCAGTTTTAATGTTTAAACGAAGTTCTTGTTTTGCATCGCCGCTGCCGCTTTCGCCGCCTGATGAACCAGCATTGCTTGAACCGCTGCCAGATTCTTTATTGAATCCACATGCTGTTAAGAAAAGGCTGAATACAAGCAACAAGCTGAAAAGAACGGATAATCTTTTCTTCATGAATGTTTTACCCCCTAATTTTTCTTAATTCATATACTTTTCACAACATACAATTTCTTAACTTCAGAAATAATTTGTTTTTGCTAAATAGTCAGTCTTTTTTTCGCGTAGTAGAGAGATAAAGAACCAACTCTATAAATATATCTTCTACTCTATGAAATATAGAAATGACACATGGACACTTGTATGTGTATGTACTCATGCTGTAGAAGATGCGAAAGAGCTACAAAATTATTGTAGCAAAACACTATCTATTTTATTTTTTCTGAAAAATTAAGGCGTTGTAATATATTTGTAAAAAATATATGAACTACGACTATTATAAATAGTTTAAAAATTTATTGCAATACTATTATTAAAATTTGATTTTGTAGACTTCTGTAGGAAGTTGTCTACTAGACACACAACTGTCCTTTCCGCATGAACAAATTTCCATATTAAATAGATATTGCAATTAGATTACAAAAACTATAGCATAAATTGTCGAATTTGCAAATATAAATTTTATTTCGACAGTTTGCATTTCATCATCAAATGGATATAATAGAATACAAAAGCAAATTTAATGATATAGGCAATGAGGAAGAGTAGTACATACTCCTTGTAATTTTTTAGAGAGTTTGTGGTTGGTGAAAACAAACAATTACGAGTATGGAATGGACTTCTGAGCTTTCAAGTGAAAAGCTTGAACGTTTGTTATACGTTACATAACACATAATGTCTATTCATTATGGTTAAAGAGATTTCGCATTTCTCGTAAATGCTGGAATAAATAGGGTGGCAACGCGGTCCATTCGTCCCTAACGTTTGTTAGGAGATGAATGGGCTTTTTTGTTGCCTAAAATTAGAAAGGAAGATTAATTTATGAAAACCATTTTCTCAGGTATTCAACCGAGCGGTACCATTACACTTGGAAACTACATTGGAGCGATGAAACAATTTGTTGAATTGCAAAATGACTACAATTGTTACTTCTGTATTGTTGATCAACATGCCATTACCGTTCCACAAGATCGTCTACAATTACGAAAAAACATTCGTAGCCTTGCTGCTTTATATGTAGCAGTTGGGATTGATCCAACAAAATCAACATTGTTTATTCAATCAGAAGTACCAGCACACACAGAAGCGGGATGGATGTTACAATGTGTGTCTTACATCGGTGAGCTTGAGCGTATGACTCAATTTAAGGATAAATCGGCGGGTAAAGAAGCCGTATCAGCTGGCTTATTAACTTATCCACCATTAATGGCTGCTGATATTCTCTTGTACCAAACAGACTTAGTACCTGTTGGAGAAGATCAAAAGCAACATCTAGAGTTAACACGTGATTTAGCGGAACGCTTTAATAAAAAATACAATGATATCTTTACGATTCCAGAAGTACGTATTCCAAAAGTCGGTGCGCGCATCATGTCCCTTCAAGAGCCAACGAAAAAAATGAGTAAGTCAGATCCGAACTCAAAAGCATTTATTACGTTACTTGATGATGCAAAGACAATCGAAAAGAAAATCAAAAGTGCCGTTACCGATTCAGAAGGCATTGTGAAATTTGATAAAGAAAACAAGCCGGGTATTTCAAACTTATTAGGCATTTACTCCATCTTAGAAAATAAATCAATTGAAGAGATTGAAGTGATGTATGAAGGAAAAGGATACGGAGACTTTAAAGCAGATGTTGCGAAAGTCGTAATTAACGCCCTTACTCCTATTCAAGAACGTTACTATGAGCTCCTTGACTCTGAAGAGCTTGATGCCATTTTAGATCAAGGTGCAGAAAAAGCAAATACAGCAGCAAACAATATGCTACGCAAAATGCGCAATGCGATGGGAATTGGTCGCAAGCGTTAACTAAAAAAAACGACTGCAAATGCAGTCGTTTTTTTTAGTTAACTTTTGGTTCTTGTTCAATTTCCCATAGCTTTTCAAAGAAAGGTTGTCCTTTAATTAAGTTTTCACAAAGCTGTTTATGCTTATGCGACCAGCCTTCTTTTGTTTCATCAAATAGCTCTTGCCACACATCTTCAAAATTCATATCTTGTATGTAACTATATCGCTCTGGATTCCACTCCGTGTACCAATAACGAACTTGCGCTGCATTTTTAGATGCATGCAATTGATCAAGAGCCATAAACAATAATTGCTTTAGTTGGCGTTCTTTTCTCGTTAATCCAGTCATCGTCGCAGGTGCAGGCGATAGAATATGATGTTCTTTCTTCAACAATTCTTGCTTGCTAAACTCATACTTCGCCATGTCTTGCTCTTCAATCATTTCATATACAAGTTGCTCTTGTCTTGGAATGAGACGACTTTTACGAATCGGAATATGATAGCCCATTGTATCCACTGCTAAGATGCCATTTCCATCTGTCACAACGAAGCAATATTCCAACTGTATACGCTCGTGGTTCTTACGAATATATGCTTTTTGATACACTTCACCTAACAATGATTGTGGTAATTCCGATAAGTCATTTTCAATGTAGTGAAACAATAATGAGTCTACTTTTAACAATGGGACTTGATCGAGTAATTCCACACAATCATCTTTTCGCCACTCGTGAAAGTGGCAAACATTGTAACCATTTTCTTCACCTTCAAACCAATTAACCCAAACATCATGAAGATACAACATTTTCACCCCTCACTTACACACTGTTTATTAAAAATCAGTATAGGCAAAGATAGGTATTTTTATTCCAAATCATACTATTCAATCTTTATCTTTCATTATTTTTTCTCATTCCAGTCGGATGATAAATACACAAACTACTAATAGCTAGTCCTACAAGTAAAAAGTAACACTCCGGTCTTGATCTAATAAACCAGATATAATCTCTGTACGTATACCCTGCTGGTACTAAATTTAAATACGTAATCAACATTATTCCTCCCACTACCGACAAACCAAAGCCAACGAGGAATAAAAAGAATCTCATCTCTTCTCATCAAATCCATCATTTCGTCTATCCATTCTACTGTTCTCCCTTGTCCAGCTTTTACTACATCATATGAAAAAAGAAAGAAAACATGTCACAGTCAATCTCCTAGATAAATGTGAAAAAAGCAAAAAAAATCCATCACATGAAGGTGATAGATTTTTTAACGGTTTGATTTAGGATTTAATGCATCTTTTAATCCTTCTCCAATAAAGTTAATGGCTAAAATAGTAAATGTAATCGCTAATCCTGGTGGAACCCACATCCACACTTGATTTTGTAATACATTTGATTGTCTTGCTTCTGTTAACATGTTCCCCCATGTTGGTGTATCAGATGGTACACCAAACCCGATAAAACTAATACCAGATTCAAATACAATCATAACCGCCATTAAGAGTGTTGCTTGTACAATAATAGTTGAAAATACGTTAGGTAATAGATGTTTTGTAATTACTTTCACTGGGCTACAGCCAATGGAGATAGCTGCTAAGACATATTCATTTTCTTTTTCGGCTAGAATTTTACTTCGTACAAGACGTGCTACCCCAGCCCAACTTAATGCACTAACAACGAGGATGAGTGTCCATACTCCAGAAATTTTCCCTACAAAAATTGTGTTTAGTACGATAACAAATACCATTAAAGGAAAGTTTAAAACAAAGTCTGTGAAGCGCATAAGAGCTTGATCAACAATTCCTCCGTAGTAACCCGCTAACGCCCCAACAATTGTTCCAATAATAACTACTAAAATCGTACATGCAAACCCTATTAATAATGATGTACGACCACCATAAATGGTTCTAGTGAAAACATCTCGTCCATTTGTATCGGTTCCTAACCAATGTTCAGTGGAAGGAGCTAAACTCATTTTCATGTAATCGATACGAGAAATATCATGTGTCGTGATATAAGGAGCTAAAATCGCTAGCCCTGTAATAATGACCATGAATGTTAAGCTAATCATCGCTAACTTATTGCGAAGGAATTTCTTTCTCGCAATCGCCCAGGGAGAAGGACTCTTCTGGACTTTCGTATTAGGTTCTGGTTGTACATTCTTATTTGTTACGACTTCCATTTCGTTCCCCTCCTAGTCTAGACGAATTCGCGGATCCACTACTCCGTATAATAAGTCAGCTACTAGATTACCTACTAATGTTAACACTGAAAACATCATAGTTAATGTCATCATGACAGAGTAATCACGTGTTGTAACAGACTCAACGAAGAGTTGACCAATTCCTGGATACGTAAAGATTGTTTCTGTAATAACAGCTCCACTAATAATAGTTACAAGGTCAAATCCTAAAAATGTAACAAGTGGAATAATAGAGTTTCGTAAAATATGAACATTGTAAATTTTAGATTCTTTCGTTCCCTTCGCACGAGCTGTGCGAACAAAGTCTTTTCGGCTATTTTCAATAATGTCATTACGTAAAAATTGAGTATATGAAGCGGTTGACATTAATCCAAGAATCAGGGCTGGCATAATAACATGATGCAGCTTACTTTGATAATACGCAAGCGTTCCTGGCTCTAATCCAACTGCAACTGATCCACTAAATGGAAACCAATCAAGTCGAAACGAAAAAAAGTAAATAGCTACAATGCCGGCGATAAAAGATGGTACAGCTAATGCAAAATAGTTGTAACCAGCAATTAAATTATCTCCGATTGTATACGGCTTCTTACCTGCATACATCCCTAATACAAATGCAAACATATAGGTGATGAGTAGTGAGGTAATAGCTAAGAATAACGTATTAGGTATACGTTCTGTAATTACTTCTAGTGTTGGTAGCTTATGTGTTGTTGATTTCCCAAAATCTCCTTGGAACATTCCTGTAACCCAGTTCCAATATTGAACAGGAATCGGATCATTATATCCGAGCTTTTCACGCATCTCTTCAATATATTTTGGATCTGTATTACTCGGATTAATTTCCCCCCCAAAGGGGTCCCCTGGCATCATCTTTGCCAGGGTGAATACTACAAAGGAGATTAGAATCAACAGTGGAATCATTCCAAGTATACGTCTTAGTGAGTATTGAAGCATTGTTGACTCTCCTTATCTACTTAAAAATGTTTCGATTACTCTGTTACAGACCATTTATGAGGATCAAGAATTGCTGTATTTGGATCCATTGTTACACCTTGAAGGCGCTTGTTCACTGCATAAAGGTTCATGTTTTCCCATAACGGAAGACCTGGTAACTCATCGTTAAATAATTTTTGCCATTCAACGTATGTGTTCTTACGGAACTCTTCATCAAATGCTTGCTCACTTAAACCTGCTAAGATTAACTTATCAGATTCTTCGTTCACCCAACGACCGTAGTTCCACTCAGAGTTTGAACCCCATAATCCGTTTGGATCTGGATCAGCACCAGTTCCCCAAGAACCGAAGAATGCTTCTAATGCTTTATCATCGTTGTCTTTCATTTCATTGTATAAGTTAAACTCGATTAAAGAACCAGTTGCCATTTCAGTTTTCACACCGATATCATTCCAAGCTTGGATGATCGCTTTTGCACGACCTTCAAAGTTAGCTGGACCAGCATAGTGACCGAATGAAATTTTAAACTCTTCACCTTTTGGATCTTCTACGAAGCCATCACCATTCACATCTTTATAACCAGCTTCAGCTAATAATGATTTTGCTTTTTCTGGATCATACTTATAAGGGTTTAATTCACTTTCTTCAGCAGCAATCCAGAATACAGAAGGAATTACTGTGTTAAATTCTACTGCTTTTCCACCCATGAATGCTTTAATCATTGATTGACGGTCAATAGCATAAAGTAATGCTTGACGTAATTGTTTGTTTTCGAATTTATCGAAATCTGCTACGTTTTTACCTGTAGCTTGATCGCGATGACCAAAACGTAATCCAATGTAAGAGTATACAGCTGCTTTTCCTTCTAAAAGCTCAACGTTATCTAAGCTTTCAAGTTGTGGTAAGTCAGCTGGACGTACTGAGATTAAATCAATTTCGTTCTTTTGTAGCGCACCTGCTGTTAATGATGGGTCAATTACTTTTACAACTACGCCATCAAGAAGTGGCTTACCTTGCCAGTAATCATCGAAACGCTCTAATTCTACGTACTCTCCATTAACTACCTTTTTAACTTTGAACGCTCCAAGACCTACAGGCTCTTGACGAACTTGTTTAGATTCTTGTAAATCTGCTACAGCAATACCTTCGTAATGCTTTTTAGGCATTGGGTATGACCATAAGTTTTCAAGGTTATTTACACGTACTTCTTTAAACGTAATTTTGATTGTGTAAGGATCTACAACTTCGATACCTGAGATTGAATCTGCTTTTCCTTCTCTATACTCAGTTGCACCTTTAACATGCTCTACGTTTACAAAACGAGGACCAGTGTAGTCTTTATCTGCAAGTACTTCTAATGCGTATTTCCAGTCTTCAACTGTTAGCTCTTCGCCATTATGCCATTTTACGCCTTCTTTGAATTTGAATGTGTAAGTTAATCTATCTTCACTAACTTCCCACTCAGCAAAGTTTGGCTCATACTTTAACTCTTTGTTTACTTTGTAAACGCCTTCTGTGATAAACGATAAGATATCAGCGTCATATGCACTTCCATAAAAACCTGCTTCCATAATACCTTCTGGTGCGCCATCGATTGCGTAAGTTACAACGCCACCTTCTGTCGGTGCATCTGTTTTTGGACCTTCTGTTTTTGGTTCGCTTTCTGTTTTGTTTGTAGGTGCTGAGTTACCGCCTCCGCATGCCGCTAAGAATAGTGACATCACAATAAGCAATGACATTAGACCTAATAGTGATTTTTTCTTCATTGGTTTTCCCCCCTAGTAATCATCAAAATATGTAGCCTTTTTAAGAATTTTCTAACTATAAAGATGGCAAGCTACCCTGTGACCTGGCTTCACCTCCTTTAATTGTGGCTTTACCTGTTTACACTCATCTTTTGCATGAATGCATCTCGGATGAAATGGACAGCCACTCGGTGGATCGACTGGACTTGGAACGTCACCTTCTAAAATGATACGCTTCTTTTTCTTGCGTGGATCAGGTTCCGGTATAGCAGAAATTAATGCTTGTGTATAAGGATGAAGTGGTTCAGCATATAAGCTTTTCTTATCAGCAATTTCTACTAGTCCCCCTAGATACATAACTCCAATACGATCACTCATATGTTTTACAACACTAAGGTCATGGGCAATAAACAAAAACGTAAGCTCAAATTCATCTTGTAACTCTTTTAAAAGGTTGAGTACTTGTGATTGTACAGATACGTCTAGTGCCGATACAGGCTCGTCCGCAATAATAAGTTTTGGACGAAGTGCTAGTGCGCGTGCAATCCCAATACGTTGACGCTGTCCACCTGAAAATTCATGTGGATATTTGTAATACGCATCTTCTGGTAATCCAACTTTCGTTAAAAGCTCCATCACTTCTGGCTTTAATTGTTTAAGTGATTTTCCGGTAAAATTACGAATAGGTTCAGACACAACATCCCCAACCATTTGTGTCGGGTTCAGTGATGCATATGGATCTTGGAAAATCATTTGGAAATCTTGTCTTACTTTCCGTAACGATGTTCCTCTTAATCTCGTAATATCTTGTCCATCAAACACAATTTTACCTTCTGTCGGATCGAGCAGGCGTAAAATGGTACGACCAGTTGTTGATTTTCCACACCCTGACTCACCAACTAATCCTAACGTTTCACCTTTACGTAGTTCAAATGAGACATCATCTACAGCTTTTACATCACCGACCTTACGACGAAAAAAGCCACCGTGAATCGGATAATAGGTTTTTAAATTTTTTACTTCTAGTAAAATATCTTTCTCTTTTACTTCGATACTCATTAGCTTGTTTTCACTCCTTCACGTGGAAAACTGCTTTTATAAAGCAAGCACGCCACATCGTGTCCTTCTGACTCTGGTGCTAGTTGAGGAGTTATTTCTCTACATTCCTTCATCGCATGCACACAACGGTCTGCAAAACGACAGCCCGTAGCAGGCATATTGACAAGTGATGGAACAATTCCTTTAATCGTATTTAATTCTTCCGCTTCCTCGTCTAATTTAGGAATCGAATCAAGTAATGCTTGTGTATAAGGATGTTTTGGATCATGGAATAACGTATCAACGTCAGTATGCTCCACTACTCTTCCTGCATACATGACCACTACTTCATCACACATCTCCGCTACAACACCAAGGTCATGTGTAATCATGATAATAGACATATCATTAATTTCTTGAATTTCTTTTAATAAATCGAGAATTTGCGCTTGAACCGTTACGTCTAGTGCTGTTGTTGGCTCATCGGCAATGAGTAACTTTGGCTGACACGCAATCGCAATTGCGATCATAACACGCTGACGCATACCACCTGATAGCTGATGAGGATATTCATCAACAATTTTCTCAGGCCTTGAAATACCGACACTCTTTAGTAAAGCAACACTTTCTTCTCTTGCCTCCGCTTTTGAGATATTACGATGATTATGCAAAACTTCCGCTAACTGATATCCAATAGTTAAAACTGGATTAAGCGACGTCATTGGCTCTTGGAAAATCATTGAGATGTCTTTTCCACGAACTTTGTTCATTTCATTATCGTTTAATTCACTAAGGTCTTTGCCTTCAAATACAATTTTCCCACTACTAATCTTACTATTTAGTTTCGGTAACAATCGGATGACAGAAAGAGACAACACACTTTTACCGCAACCTGATTCTCCAACAATTCCGACAATTCTTTTCCTTTTTATTTGAAAAGACACATTATCAACAGCGTTGTGCCATTTACCATTAATCGAAAACGAAGTTTCTAGATTCCTCACTTCAAGTAACGGTGTCTCTTGACTATGTTTAGATCCCATCTTCATTACACACCTCTACACATTTTTTGAATTTTTACAAAATATTATATTTGAATAAGATAATATTACAAAAACTTTACAAAATCAATATTTTTTGAAAATTATTTTTTATTTTTCTTTTCAAAATTAGCGAACTCCTTTCGTGAATTAGTGCACAATAGTGTTAGGAGTTTTAACAAATCATCCGAAGAATAGCAGAAAATAGCGAATTTTGGTGTGTTTTGTAAAGTTTTAATCATTGTTCAAGTTGAACGTAGATTTTTGTAAAATAGTATTGCTTGGAATCCTCATTAGTTGCTTCGACGAAAACAACTGTTTTTCTACACAAGACATGACAATGTAGTAGCCAACACTATATCCGAGCATCCGAGGATACCACCGTTGCCCATATAATAAGTCGTCATGACGTCTACTCATATGCTTCAAATCTTCGTTTCCTACAATGTATTTGTTCCAAAACGATTGTGCTTGTTTTTTCGAATAATAGTTCGTCCAAGGAGCCATATACGTTTCTCCGCAATACTCTTTTACAGCATATTCAGCTAGTCCTTCCATTATCATCGTATCTAGTAAAGTTAATTCATTTTCTTTTTTACTGAGTTTTTTCATGCGGCACACATGATTGTATTCATGAGTTAAAACAGAGTAAGCTTCTTCATCTGATGTTTGCATGGACATAAACACAAATAATTTATCTTCAAACGCTACTCCTGATCGTCCATTTAATTCTGTTTGTATTTTCCGGTTGAATAGATTGCTAGGTAAAATAAACACAGGAATGTTAGGACCACTCCATTCTTTTTTTAACACGACGTATTTTTCTTGTAATTTATTCCACATATTTCGTTTGTTGAGTTCTTTTAACACGTCATAAAATTCACTACTTGGTTTACACATTCCGTATCCAAGCAATGTTTCTGCAATTTCATCGGACTTTGTGTCAGGAAAAAAAGGCAATAGCTTTTCGTATAAATCTTCACTGGATCCCCATTTATAAGTTGAAACGATTGACATTTGTCATTCCCTCTTTCAATTGTTCTCGTTTCATCCTATGTGTTTGACTCATTTTTTGCGTTTTAAAATCAAGAAAAAGGGCTAGAGAAGACATCCTTCTCTAGCCCTTTTCATACACTCACTTCATGATTGATATTTTTTAAACACGATTGTTGCGTTGTGGCCACCAAAGCCTAGTGAGTTACTTAATGCCGCATTGACTTCTTGCTTTCTTGCTTCGTTCGGAACATAATCTAAATCACAGTCCTCATCTGGTGTTTCATAGTTAATTGTTGGTGGGATTATCCCTGCTTCGATTGCTTTAACACTAAAAATCGCTTCTACGCCACCCGCTGCGCCTAGTAAGTGACCTGTCATTGATTTTGTTGAACTAATGGCAACTTTGCGAGCATGCTCACCAAATACTTCTTTAATCGCCATTGTTTCATATTTATCATTGTATTCCGTACTTGTTCCATGTGCATTGATATAATCAATATCACTTGGTTGTAAGCCCCCATCCTCAATCGCTTGACGCATCGCACGAACGCCGCCTTCACCACCAGGAGCTGGAGCTGTAATATGATGCGCATCACCTGTTGCTCCGTATCCAACAATTTCTGCATAGATGCGTGCTCCGCGTGCTAATGCATGTTCTAATTCTTCTAGAACAAGAATACCTGCACCTTCACCCATAATGAAGCCATCGCGATTTTTATCAAATGGACGACAAGCTAATGCTGGGTCAGGATTAGTAGATAGCGCTTTATTGGCACAAAAGCCTGCCATTGACATACGAGTAATAGGTGCTTCTGTTCCTCCCGTTACCATCACATCTGCATCACCACGTTGAATGACTTTGAACGCGTCACCAATCGAGTTTGTTCCGGTAGCACATGCCGTTACCGTACAAGAGTTCATGCCTTTCGCACCTAACGCAATAGATACTTGCCCTGTTGCCATATCTGGAATCATCATCGGCACGAAAAATGGACTCACACGACGATATCCTTTTTGCTGGAACGTTTCAAACTGCTGCTCAAATGTTTCCATTCCACCAATACCCGAGCCAATCCAAACCCCAACGCGAGGGGCAATTTCCTCTGTAATATCTAAATTCGCATCTTTTACTGCCATTAATGAAGCAGCAACAGCATATTGAGTAAAACGATCCATTTTACGCGCTTCTTTTTTATCCATAAAATTTTCTACGTTAAAGTCTTTTAATTCAGCTGATACCTTCGCTGAATACTCATCTGGATTGAGTCTTGTAAGTGGACCAATTCCTGATACTCCTGCCACTACATTATTCCAAGACGTTGCTACATCATTTCCAATTGGTGTAACAGCTCCAAGCCCTGTTACTACTACTCGCTTTTTTGTCATTTCATTCATCTCCCTCAATATCATAATCTGTTATAGGAAACGGATTGAAAATCTCTTATTTTCCCCATCTCACTGCAATTGCACCCCATGTTAAGCCTCCACCAAAGCCTACCATGACGACTAGATCATCGTCTTTTATTTTACCATTTTCCACTTCTTCTACAATGGAAAGAGGAATAGATGCTGCTGATGTATTTCCAAATTTATGAACCGTTTTTGACATCTTTTCTTCTGGTAAATCTAATCGATGTCTTGCTGCTTCCATGATGCGAATATTCGCTTGATGCGGAATTAAAAAGTCCACATCATCTTTTGATAAACCGGCTTTTTCAAGCACATTAATTGCTGACTCACCCATTTGACGAACGGCAAACTTAAACACTTCACGACCATTCATCACGATGTGCTCATCTTGATATAAATGTTTTGCTCCAGCACCATCTGAACCAAGCTCGTATGATAAAATCCCTCTTCCTTCTGATACAGGACCAATAACAGCGGCTCCCGCTCCGTCACCAAATAAAACAGCCGTATTACGATCTTCCCAATCAATAATACTAGACAGTTTCTCAACACCAACTACTAATACATGCTTATAATCTCCATTATCGATAAACTGTTTAGCTGTTACAATCCCATACATAAACCCTGCACAAGCAGCACTAATGTCAAATGCTGCTGCCTTTTTTGCTCCTATACTTTCTTGTAATAAACAAGCAACTGACGGAAAAGGATGATCAGGTGTTACTGTTGCAACAATAATTAAATCAATATCTTCTGCACTCATGTTTGCATTTTCTAATGCTTTTAACGCTGCTTTATGTGCCATATGTGAAGATTTTTCATTCTCTTCAGCAATTTGTCTTGCTTCAATCCCTGTTCGTGTTCGAATCCACTCGTCAGACGTATCCACCATTTTTTCAAGATCCGCATTCGTCACAATTTTCTCCGGAACATAACGACCAATCCCAATAATCCCTGTATTCATATAGCATCTCCTTTTATTAAAGAGTTTATATAATTCTAAGTATTTAATCGTCCAATCACCTAAGTACCAGTTCACACACAGCTTTTAAATCCGCCATCAAAGGTCCACCTAAGGATATGCCGCTAACCCCGTAAGGGGGGCGGCATACCCTTAGGTCTGACTCATATGACATGACAGATCTTCCGTCATGTCATATGAGTCAGCTCGATTAATAATTGTTATTATGACTTGGTACTAATTTTACGTCATTTACCCCCTCTTGTCTAGCGAAACTTCTTCCGTGCACCCCTCTTCTCCTTCTGTCAGGCAAACTTTCTATGATGATCTTCATGATTATGGGTGTTTGTCCGATGCAGATACAGACGTTGTTCATATAGTAATAGTGGATCGGTGTAAATGTAGTTAGTTTATAGGAGAGGAGTATTAACGTGAATAAAAACAGAAAAATGGATCCCTTTACAAAAATGATGTTTGGTTCACCAAAACAAGAAGAAACAGAGGGTACACTAAGTGGTACTGATTGGAACCATGTGTTCAATCAAGTTCAAGATATTGCGTCTTCTGTTGATAAAATGAAACCTATGTTTAAAGAATTATCTCCTGTATTAGATTGGTTTAAAGATAAAAAATAACAGCTTGGATACTCCAAGCTGTTTGTTTTTACGCATTGTTTTCTTTTAACGCCTCTTGCTTACCAAGTTCATATGCATCATTCATCACTTTGGTTAATAGCTCCATAACAGGTTGTAAATGTTCCATGCTTAGTTCAACACCTGTATTATCTAAAAGCTCTTTCGCTTCCGGTAAATATTTCATCGCGATTTGCATAAATTGCATTTGTTGTTCATTCATCGTTTCAATCTCCTTTTGTCATATGTATACAAACTACTGATTAGGTAGTTCTCCTGTCGTTTTATACGTTTCAATATGTTTAAAAATCTGTTCTTTATATTCCTCTTTTACAAGCGGACTAAACTTTCCAACTGAAATCACATCATCTTGAAAATCAAATGAAAGATTACCTGACTCTAGAGTGCCATCATTAAACTTTTGAGCCACTAGTTCATAGAGAACATCTACGTGTTGAACTGTACTTGTTAGTACCGTATTTTCACCTAGGTCAGATTGCTCGGTTACATATCCGATTGCATATAATCCCTTTGCTTTTAACTTTTCGATAAGTGGTACGTTAAAGCCATCACCAGCAGGATAGACCACATCGACTCCTTCTGCAATCATCTCATCTAAAAACATATTTGCAGTCTGAATATCGTCCCAGTTTTTAACGAATTTGACTTCAACATTCACATCTGGATTTTCGTGAAGGGCTCCTTCAAAAAAACCGTTTACTTCTGGTTGCCATTCAAACGCTGAAATAACACCGACGTTGTTAGTTTCGGTCATTTTTCCAGCTACCATACCGCCAAAGAAGCCCATCGCATGGCCTTCAAAGTTTAAGCTTGTTACATTTTCTGCTTTTGCATCTCCATTAAAACAAATAAAGTGAATGTCCGGATATACTTTTCCTAGTTCGTTAAAATATTGTGCATATATATCTCCATGGCCAAAGATAAGGTTCACACCTCGTTCATCAAACTCTTTAACCGCTTCTTTCACTACTTCTGCAGACTTCATATTCTCTTTATAGAAAACATCTGTGTTAAACTTTGATTGAATCTTTAACATTCCTGTGTATCCTTTTGTCCCCCAAACTTGATCACTAATTGTATCTGGAACAAGCAACCCTACATTTTTTATGTTTCCTTGCATCGGGGCGTTACAACCTAACAAAAGTAACAGGAGGAGCAAAGACAAACAAAGTAGTTTGTTCAAAATGGCCACTCCTTTATATCTTATATCAACTTTATTTTTTGCTACTTCTTTCATTATTTTAACTTGCCCGTATATAATTGTAAAAGAAAAATTTCCCTTATTATACTCAACTAAGCGTATAACACCCACTCCAGTAAGATGTCATACGCTTAGTTTCATTTATAGACTCATGTAAGAAAACATCGCACGTGTATGGCTCATTTGTTGATACATGCCTTCTTTTATGCTCACTTTTGGTTGAAAGTTTAATAGTTCTTTTGCTTTCACGCTTTCTTTAAATTCATTCACTTTTTCTTCAATACCCTTTATTTTAAGTAAATGAGCGCCTTTTCCCCATTCTCTATCTTGACTGTTTACTAAGTGAACAAGTTCATAGTTAAACGGCACTCGTTGACTAACTTTTAGCGCTTTTACTACATCATCAATATAAAGAAGATGACGAGTATCTTCCTCTACGTTCTGCTTTTGGGTTTTATGAATGATAGTGTGTTGATAACACATTGCTAATGGTTGCCAAGGTCCATAAACGGTTGGCACTCGAACAATCATACACGGAAAGTCTGGTTGTGTACTTTTTTCAATCATTTTTTCGAAATGCAACATTAATTTACCCTCTCGATGATCAGGTTTCGGGATGGTTTCTTCTGTTATTTCTGTTTGTTCATCTCCAAATACTCGTAAGCTGGATAAAAAAACAAGCTTTGTATTCGTCTGTCTGCATGTTGTAATTGTTTGAATGAGTGCTTTATTCGCATCCTGCATTTTCTCACGTAGAAATTCCAAGTGATCAAAGTCACCCCCATCAAAGTACGTAAAATAGACCACTTCTGTATCTGAATCAATTGTCAGTTGCCAATTCTCGTCCTCGATTTGTTCGCTTGTAAAGTTTGCGTTTCTCCCTAAAAAAGCAAGCATCTCTTCTTGCAAAGACGATTCACCTTTATGCGCTTCATGTGTATATCCTTTCACTTCAATTCCTTCATTCAAAAAAGACGTACATAAATGAAAACCAACAAAACGGTTAGAACCAACAACAATAACCTTTGCCATGCAATCCCCCCATTTTCTCCTCATACGAATCATAATAAAGCCCCTAAGATATGTATAATCATAGGAGCTTTTGTTATAACTCTTTTTCACATTGTTCATAAAAATGTGTAAGTGCATGTTGAAATAAATATTTCTTTTCCATTAGGTAAAGTGAAAGGGTGATAGGTGCTTGAAGATTGTTACGGTGAGATTCATAGTTTTTACTGTGAAAGAATGGATAGTGGGTGGCTTCATTTGCTGTTGTCCATATTTTTGTAGGTAATATGGATTGAAAACTGCTAAGAGAGGGGTAAGTGGCAATCACATGGTCTACTTTTTTTCTCTCAACTTCATATGCTTGACTTAGCTCTTTCATCATCTGCCTATAGAAAAGTTTATTCGCTTTTTCATAGCGTACATGGGCATGAAAATCAATACATGGATTTAGAAATGCAACAGACCTAATGGAGTCTTCTCCACTTTCCATTAATTGAAGAGCAATTAATGCCCCCATCCCTTCAGCTAAAATATGAATGCGCTTATTTAAAATTTCTTGCTTCATCATTAAATGATATAGTTGTTTTGCTAATCGACATGCCTTTAACGATCCCCAATGTCTACCATATAAGTTTGAATAAAAAACTGTATAACCTTGGTCTTGTAAATAGGTTACAAGCTGAGATCGTCCTGCATGCTGAATCCACAAACTTGTTGAACTCTCTACAAAATGATCTTTGTCTCCTAATATCAATACCCCAAAACCATTTGGCTTTTCTGGAACATGCACAACACTCCATTGATTATCAAGGCTGAAAAAACGTCGATCAATCATGATGGTTCCTCCGTCTTTATTTACAAATCTAACTCGATATAGTGTATGAAAAAGGCCGTAAATGGAAAGAGAACAATGCCTATTTTCGATTCATTCTTTCCCTTCGTTCTGCACTTCCTCTTGTTTAAGCCTTGTAAGTGTTTCTATTCCTAAATCGGTTAAATTTGATTCATCTTGTTCTAACAATAATTCTAATTCTGTTTTTTCCTCTTCTTTCATAATTATCCCCCCTACTCTTCATGTTCGACTTTAAAAATCAATATCCTTTTAGACAATCTATGAAGTTTCGTTAAAATTTCATTTTCTCGCTTGAAGTTCTTATGGTAAACTAATAACAAACTGCTTGTAGAAACTGAGGTGAAAATAATGCGTTTCTTTTGGACATTTTTTTGGGGCTTCTTATTGATCAACATGTCTGCATACGTTATCTCTTCAATGGCAGGCGGTACATATGATTTTGCACACGCTTCCATCGTTAGTGTCGTTTTCTCACTAGTTATCATTTTACTAGGTGAAGTAGGCGTACCAAATGAGCCTATGCCAGATAATCATCATTAATCATTAAAAAAACAGTGTTGGCTACATGTAGCCAACACTGTTTTTTTATAGTCCATTCATAAATGTGTCAAATGCTTGCTTTCCTTGTTCATCTCTCTTGAAAACACCCGCATGTTCTAAAATCGTTGCAAATACCGTTCCTAACTCATCTTGTAAAATACGTTGTGCTTCTTCCATTGATGAGAATGAATGCTTTTCTTTTAACGTTTTTGCCCACTCAAGATGCTTTACGATTTCTTCTTGATTTTTTACTTCTTCTTCCATGTTTTCTTGCGTTAAACATGTCGCTAATGCTTGCATTTCATCTTTTAAACGACCTGGTAATACAGCAAGCCCCATTACCTCAATTAACCCAATGTTTTCTTTCTTAATATGATGAACTTCTGCATGAGGATGGAAAATGCCATCTGGATGCTGTTCACTTGTACGGTTATTTCGTAACACTAGGTCTAATTCAAATAATTCTCCTCTTCTTCTTGCAATCGGTGTCACTGTATTATGAGGTGTATCGTTTGTAAATGCTAACACACCTACTGTTTCATCACTGTATTGCTGCCAATTCTCAAAAATAAATTGTGCACACTGTACAAGTTCTTCTTGATTCGTACCTTGTAAACGTACAACTGACATTGGCCAGTTCACTCTTCCAACCGTTACTCCTTTAAACTGATCAATTTCATACACTTTTTCAATCTCTGCCTTAGCCATCGGAAACTCGTGATAGCCTCCTTGAAAATGGTCGTGACTTAAGATAGACCCCCCTACAATTGGAAGGTCGGCATTAGAGCCTAAGAAATAATGTGGAAACTGATCTGTAAACTGTAACAGTCTCTTAAACGTTTGTTGAGAAATCTTCATTGGTGTATGTTCACCAGAGAAAATAATCGCATGTTCATGATAATACACGTATGGTGAGAATTGTAAATACCATTGCTCATTGTTCAGTTCAACTGGAATGATGCGATGGTTTTGTCTTGCTGGATGATTCACACGACCTGCATACCCAGCATTCTCTTTACAAAGTAAACATTCAGGATACGTACTTTGCTTCATTGTTTTTGCTGCTGCAATGGCCTTTGGATCTTTTTCCGGCTTTGACAAATTAATCGTAATTTCTAGTTCACCATACGGTGTATCTGATAACCACGCTTCATTTTTCGCAATACGATCTGTTCGAATATAATGCACATCTTTTGAGAATTGATAGAAATCATTTGTTGCTTCTTTTGGACTCTTTTCTTCATATGTCGTATAAAAGCGACGATTCACCTCAGAAGGCAGTGGTACAAAACAACTCATTAACTTCGTATCAAGCAAGTCTCGATATGTGACTGTATTTTCTTCTAAGCGATCATGTTCAGCCGCCCAATCAAGGATCTGTTCTAAGATAGGAACTGCACTGTCGTAAACTGTTGTTTCATCATTAGGATGAATATACTCATCTAGTTGTAGTACTTCTAACACTTTATTACGTACAACATCTACATCCCATTTTGTGATGAGCTGCTTTTGTACGCCGTATTGAATAAGGTCATGAATGTGTTGATAAATCGTTGTTGACATCGTCATCATCCTTTCTCTCTACTTTTGTTACCCTTTAACAGTCTCTGCATCTAACTCTCTCGCACCATCACCCACTTGGACGACGTAGAAGTCTGCTGTTAATTTTGTTTTTTCATAATACGATTTGTTTACTTCTTCAATAAATGTATCTACATACTCGTTCTTTACAATACTAATTGTACAGCCACCAAAGCCCGCACCTGTCATTCTTGAACCGATTACACCGTCTTGAGCCCACGCCGCTTCTACTAATGCATCTAATTCTGTTCCTGTTACTTCGTAGTCATCGCGTAATGAACGATGTGATTCATTCATTAACAGGCCAAAACCTGTTAAATCACCTGCTTGAAGTTTAATAACAGCTTCTTTCGTACGTTCATTTTCATACACAGCATGCTTCGCTCTTTTTTGATGAATGTCATTTTTAATCAAATGTTTAAATTGTTCAAATTGTTGACTCGTTAAATCCCCTAATGAAGAAATGGAAAGCTCTTGTTGTAAGTCTTTTAAAGCTGCATCACACTCACTACGGCGCTCATTGTATTTAGAATCTGCTAACCCTCTACGTTTATTTGTATTCCCAATAATTAAAGACGCATCTTTTAGCTTTAAAGGGCTGTACGTATAATCGAGTGTTTGGCAGTTTAACAGAATTGCAGCATCTTGTTTTCCCATTCCAATCGCAAATTGATCCATAATCCCGCAACTCACACCAATAAACTCATTCTCTGCTTGTTGAGAAGCCTTAACAAGTGAGATAGTATCTAAGTTAAGTTGAAATAACTCATTTACCACAACAGCCGTTGCTAACTCAATTGAAGCAGATGAAGAAAGCCCTGCTCCATTCGGGATGTTTCCATAGAATAGAATATCGAAACCTGTTGAAATGGTTTGTCCACTTTTTCTTAAAACATCAATTACTCCTTTTGGATAGTTAGCCCAATCATGATCGGTCTGATAGGAAAGGTTATCTAGTGAACATTCAACTGTACCGATATCTTCAAAATTTAAAGAATACATCCGTATTAACTGATCTTCTCGCTTTCGCACAACTGCGTACGTTCCAATGCTTAACGCACATGGAAACACATGCCCTCCATTGTAGTCTGTATGCTCACCAATTAAGTTAACGCGACCTGGTGCAAAGAATACTCTCGCTTCTCCTCCAGGAAAGATTTTATTAAAGTCTATTTTTAATTGATCCATCATCTATCAATCACCTATCTTATTTAAAATTGAAAACGTATTCAACTTCATTGTAAAAGGGAAAGGTGCGAGACTCAATGGTAAATACGAAAGGTGATATCGGTATTTTTTTGCTATTAAGTTTTTATATATGTACGTTTGTTAATAGAAAAATAATTGACTTACTTTCTCTATCAAATCCTTTACTTCTCTATTCCCTTTAAGGTATCCTATAAAACAAGAACTAGAAGAAGGAAAACGATTACGTTCATGTATACTACATGTAGATATATTCATACAAGGAGGGTGAAAATTTGCTATCTCACTTTCAAACAAAAGAATACAGTACATACGCATTTCGCTTTTTAGAACCTTCAACAAATCGTGTCGCTCAAGTTTGGTCTGTTGGATGGGACGAAGCTACCTCTACTTTATATAGTTGGGATGGAAACGAACGAAAAGATGGAGGAAAATATATTTTCCAATACACAATCTCAGGATACGGCATGATTGACCTGAACGGAAAATCATATAAATTAGATGCCGGAAAAGCCTTTATCGTTGGAACGACTGGTGATTATCGCTATTATTTACCGAAAGAAAGCGAGCAATGGGAGTTTCTATTCTTAACCCTATATGGAGATGAAGTGGCTGCTTGTTGGGACTATATTCAACGCAAGTATCATTCTGTTATACGATTTCATCCAGAATCTGCACCGATTCGATTGTTAGCTCAAATTTTTAAACGAGCAGGTGAGCGAAAAATCACAGATTCTTTTCAAGCCTCTAGTCTTTCCTACCGTTTTATTATGGAGCTTTATCAATATGTAAAAACGATGGATACCTTTACAGAAGATTGGCCTGAGAGTATCATTAGCTCCATTTTATTTGCGCGCAATCACTACCAAGAAGAAATCGGACCTGATGAAATGGCTCATGCAGCAAACTTATCACGCTATCATTTTAGTCGACTATTTAAAGAAACAACAGGGATGACTCCAATTCAATATTTAACAAAAATGCGGGTTCAAAAAGCAGCCGAACTGCTCCATCAAACAAAATATTCAATTGAAGAGATTGCTGAAAACGTTGGCTATGCCAATGCAAATTACTTAACAAAAGTATTTCGAAAAATGACCGGGTATACCCCAGGACAATACCGAAAAAGCGATGTTTCCATTGAAGACCATATTATGCTTCCAAAATAAAGGCGATTATCAAGTGATTGATAATCGCCTTTATTTCTGCTCAGGAATTTCTAACGTGACCGATCCATTTTCATAAATAAACGTCATTTTTTTACCTGGCATGACCATGTTCTCTAAAATATCACGTGCCGCTTGAAGTGCAATTTCCGTTCGCTTCATCTTTTCTAGCAATTCATCATCTGTATGAGTCGTTTCGATTGTACGAATCTTCTGTAGCGACTCATCAATGAATTCATACACTTCATCATACACAACATCCACTCGTTCTTTCATACTTCGTAATCCTTTTCCCTTCACTCATTTTTTACTATCATAAATCATTCCAAACAGATTGTACACTTTAAAACGAAGAACGATTCAAACTAGGTGTGAAGAGAACAAAAAAATCTCTCACCTTATCCGTCCAACGAACAGATAAAAGGCAAGAGATTTTTATTTGTCTTACATAGAAGCAAATCCAGCTTCAGAGAATAAAGCGTATACAACAATCATAGCCACAACTGCTGCTATCCCCATTGGATACACAAGTTTCCAAGGTGTTAACTCAACAGCTTCTTTGTCCTCTAGTGTATAGTCTGTATCTCTTGGTGCAATTTTACCGATAATTAACATTAACACTGCACATACTACAAATAGAATTCCTAAAATGTGAAGGAAGTGTAGTCCTGTATCCCATACTAATTGAGTTACAGCATACACAGAAATAAATACAGCTAACGAAACTTTTGCAGCAATTGCTGGTACTCGTTTTGTGACATATCCGATAAAGATAATCGTGAAGATTGGAACGTTATAGAAACCGTTCACAATTTGTAAGTACTGGAAGAATCCTTGCGGTACATTGGCAATTAGTGGTGCAACACTCATAGCGAATAGCGCTAAGAAGATTCCTGCTACTTTCCCGTGACGTACTAACACTTTATCTGGTGCTTTTGGTTTGAAATAAGGCTTATAAATATTTAACACAAACAACGTAACACTTGAGTTCAGAGCTGAGTTAAATGATGATAAAATTGCCCCAAATAACACTGCTGCGAAGAATCCAACTAGTGGTGTTGGAAGAACGTGATTTACTAACTTCGGATACGCTTCCATTGGTTGAAGACCAGGTCCGAAGATGTTATAAGCAATAATACCAGGAATGATTAAGAATGCTGGACCTAATAGTTTTAAAAAGGCCGCAATGATTAGACCTTTTTGGCCTTCTTTTAAGTTTTTAGCTGCTAATGCACGTTGAATAATGTGCTGCGCTGTACCCCAGTAGAATAAGTTCACAAGTAACATCCCTGTAAACATTGTACTAAAAGGAACTGGATCTGAATTGCTTCCGATTGAGTTAAGTTTTTCAGGTGTATTTTCTACAATTGTATTGAAACCTGTGATTGGTGAACCATCACCTAATACTGTTAAACCTAAAATTGGAATCATTAATCCACCAATAAGTAAACCAATTCCGTTAATCGTATCTGAAATCGCAACCGCTTTCAATCCACCAAAAATAGCATAAATTGAACCGATAATTCCAATTGTCCAAACAGTAATCCAAATTGCCGCTGTAGAACTTACACCTAATAACTCTGGAACATTAAAAATACCACTTAACGCTGTTGCTCCAGAATATAAAATAGGAGGCAATAAGTTTAATACATATCCGAATAAAAATAATAACGTAACAATCTGTTTTGTTCCTGAATCAAATCGCTCTTCTAAAAAGTCAGGAATGGTTGTAATACCACCCTTTAAATAACGTGGTAACAAGAACAAGGCAACTAATACTAACGCAATAGATGAACCTACTTCCCATCCCATTACTGACATGTTGTATGCATATCCATCTGCATTTAATCCAACTAGTTGTTCCGTTGATAAGTTTGTTAGCATTAAGGATCCTGCAATCACCCATCCTGTTAAACTACGTCCACCTAAAAAATATCCTTCTGACGTTTCAAGATTATCATTACGTGTCAGACGATATGAAATATAGGCTACTAATCCTGTGAATAATAAAAACGATACTACTGTCATGATGTTCATAGCTGTCACACCCTTACATTCATTTAATAATTACTTCTTACACTTAACTAGGAGATGCTTGTATGACTTTTCTTTTCTCCCCCTATTTGAAACATTCAGTTGTTATGATGATGTTTGTGATTCAACTTGTTTTTTTATTAACAAATGTACCGCTGCTTCATCACTTATCGCTCATCCTTACATTATTGTTCATTTATAAGTTGCAACGCTTATCAGTAAAATCATTAGCATTTATGAACCCTATTCATGATTTGTTTTTCTTTCTACTCTATCTTGTTTCCATCTTTAATCATGTTCTGTTTAACCTACATGAATCGGTTGTCCATTCTTCAAAGCTCTTTGTAATCGTTTGCATCATTCCTTTTTATTTGGCCTTTGCTTGGCTAGCAACGTATGCTTACTATCAGTCACAAAAGAACAACAGATGGATGATTAAACTTTGTACCATGACATTTGTTTTATATCCTATTTCTTCTTTAGTATTGAAATGGCTGATTACAGCAAACTTGTTAATTCCGCTAATTTATCTTCTTTTACTGTGGCAAACAAATGAATCTTCTAAAAAACAACTTGTAAGATAGAAAGCGCATCCAATTTCATATACCACTATATTATTTTGTTAGTTTTCATTCTATAAGCGCTTACAATATGAGTCAATAGTAAAAAAACACACCTAATAGGGTACTTTTTTGCTTTTTGTCTTTTTTAGAACATAAAAAAGGAAGTAGTCTTTCACCATCTACTTCCCTTTCTACTAATTGTATCGTGAAGCAATTATACTTTTTGATGGATAAACGTAAATCCTTCAGCCTCTACATCTACAATTACATCGCTATAATCCGTTATCTTTCCAGCAATTAGTTGTCTTGCTAGTTGTGTTTCTAACTGTTTCTGGATAAAACGTTTTAAAGGTCTTGCTCCATACACAGGATCAAAGGCATTTGTAACAATATACTTTTTTGCTCTTTGTGTTAATGATAAGGTAATATGTCGATCAGCTAATCGAATTTGCAGTAACGAAATTAATTTTTCGACAATACCTCCTACTTCATTCACTGTGAGTGGTTTAAACAAGATTGTATCATCAATTCGATTTAAGAACTCCGGTCGAAAATGTTGACGAAGTTGCGTCATCACTTGCTCACGCGCTTCTTCTTTTATATCTCCTTGCTCAGACAATCCTTCTAATAAGAAGTGAGAGCCAATGTTCGATGTCATAATAATGATCGTATTTTTAAAATCGACTACCTTACCTTTTGAATCAGTAATGCGTCCATCATCTAAAATTTGCAATAAAATGTTGAATACTTCTGGATGAGCTTTTTCAATCTCATCTAATAGTACAACTGAATATGGTTTTCGTCTGACGGCTTCTGTTAACTGGCCCCCCTCTTCGTACCCTACGTAGCCAGGAGGTGCACCAATTAAGCGTGATACGGCATGCTTTTCCATGTACTCTGACATATCAATTCTCACAATTTGCTCTTCACTATCAAATAGTGTTTGAGCTAATGTTTTTGCCAATTCAGTTTTTCCTACTCCAGTGGGACCAAGAAAGATAAATGAACCAATTGGACGATTCTGGTCTTTAATTCCCGCTCTCGCTCGGATGACCGCATCTGTTACAAGGGAAACAGCTTCATCTTGTCCAATCACTCTTTCTTTTAAGATGGACTCTAATTTTAATAGCTTTTCACGTTCTCCTTCTACAAGCTTGGAAACAGGAATACCTGTCCATCTCCCAACAATCTCAGCAATTTCTTCTTCTGTTACTTCTTCTCGAATTAAGCGATTATCTGCTGACTTTTGTTCTGTTTGCTGTTCTAGTGCCTTTAGGTCTTTTTCTAAAGTTGGAATACGACCATGTCGAAGTTCTGCTGCTTTATTTAAATCATATTGATTCTCTGCTTCTTCTAAATCACGTCTTGCTTTTTCTAACTGTTCCCTCATATCTTGTACAGATTGAATCGCGCTTTTTTCTTGCTCCCACTTTAACTTCATAGCATTTGCTTTTTCTTGGAGGTTTGAGATGTCTTGTTGAATGATTTGTAATCGTTCTTGACTGACAGGGTCAGAATCTTTACTTAAAGCTGCTTCTTCAATTTGCAGTTGCATGAGCTTTCTTGTCACTTCATCTAACTCTGATGGCATCGAATCAATTTCTGTACGAATTGTTGCACATGCTTCATCAATTAAATCGATTGCTTTATCTGGCAAAAACCGATCTGATATATAACGATCTGACATCGTCGCAGCACCTACTAGAGCACGGTCATGAATATTTACACCGTGATGGATTTCAAAACGCTCTTTCAATCCTCGTAAAATTGACACAGTGTCTTCAACCGTCGGCTCTTCTACTAACACTTGTTGAAAACGACGCTCTAGAGCAGGGTCCTTTTCAATATATTGACGGTGCTCATCTAGCGTAGTCGCTCCGATACAATGAAGTTCTCCTCGTGCTAGCATTGGCTTTAATAAATTTCCTGCGTCCATGGATCCATCTGTACGTCCCGCTCCTACAATGGTATGAAGTTCATCGATAAACAATAGAATGCGTCCGTCGCTCTTTTTTACTTCTTGAAGAACGGCTTTCAATCGTTCTTCAAACTCTCCACGAAATTTCGCACCTGCGATTAAAGCACCCATGTCTAATGAAAAGACCGTTTTATCCTTTAGCCCTTCCGGAACATCTCTTCTGACAATTCGTTGAGCTAGTCCTTCTACAATCGCTGTCTTTCCAACACCTGGTTCTCCAATCAGTACTGGATTATTTTTTGTTTTACGTGACAGAATTCGAATGACACGACGAATTTCGGCATCTCGACCAATTACAGGATCAATCTTTCCTGCTTTCACTTCTGCCACTAAATCACGTCCGTATTTTGTTAAAGCTTCATATGTAACTTCTGGATTTTGACTTGTAATACGCTGGTTCCCCCTTATTTCTTTCACAACTTGTAAAAGCTTATTTCGTGTGATGTTATAACGAGCAAAGAGTTGACCCACATTTGTGCTCTTTTCATCTACAACACTTACTAATACATGTTCAACCGACACATACTCATCATGTAACTGACGAGCTTCTTCTTCTGCTTTAAGAAGCAGTTGTTGAAGCTTGTTTGTAATGTACACTTTTCCTGCTTCAGCTCCAGACCCTGTAACAATTGGCTTTTTTGCCATCATCTCATTCAATCCATGCTCAAAGGAAGAAATGGATACTCCCAACTTTTCTAACATTCTTGGTGCAATTCCATCACTTTGTTCAAGTAGTGCTTTCATAAGATGATCAACGTCAATTTGTTGATGATGTTGTGAAATCGCAATGGATTGTGCTTTTGAGATAGCTTCTTGTAACTTTTGTGTCATTTTATTAATATCCATCATAATCCTCCATCGTTCAAGAGTTTGACTAAATTTGACCTTCATGAATTTATTATACATTTACCTTTTAATCGAAGTAAAGCCATCCACAATTGGATGGCTTTGTACGGTCACACGTAAAGTTAAGGCTTTGGCATATATGTCCAATGACGATCGGCATTGGATGTTTCAGGAAAACGCTGTCCTGCTTTTAATTTTACTTTTTGTGGATTGTTAACGTTGCTTCCTGTTTCACCAATCTCTATATATAGACCATTGTTCGGTGCTTTTTGACCAGGTGTGAAGTGTCGATTTTGTCCCATGTCACTTCCTCCTTCTAGTGAATTCTTTCAATTATACTATTCCCGTCATCGCTCTTTTTCATAATGGATATGTTTGCTACAGTGAAGAGAAAGCGTGTACATTTTAAAATATAATGAATTATCCTTCACACCAACGAAAAAATTTCTTATACTTATGTAGTTAATCATTGAAAGATACTCTAACTAATTGGAGAGGATATACACTATGGAACAATTTTTACTTATACTAAAGTATTTATTCTTAGGGCTTTTCCAAGGATTCACTGAACCAATTCCAATTTCGTCAAGCGGACATTTAGTATTGGCACAACACTTACTAAATTTAGAAATTGAAGGGTTAAGCTTTGAACTACTTGTCAACACAGCTTCATTACTTGCTGTTTTGCTTATTTACCGTGAAGATATCGTTCGTTTAGTTGTAAATGGTCTTCGTTATCTAAAAACAAAAGACACAAATGCAAAGTCTGATTTTCAATTTATTATTTATTTAATCGTTGCAACGATTCCAGCTGGTGTTGTTGGTGTGCTATTCGGTGACTACATAGAAAGTGAGCTTAAAACCGTTAAAGTATTAGGGTTTGCGCTACTCGCAACGGGTTTTGCACTATGGATCATTCGTAACCTTCGTGGTCGTAAAAATGATGCAGCACTTTCCATGAAAGATGCGATCATTATTGGACTTGCTCAATGTATCGCATTGATTCCAGGTATTAGTCGCTCAGGTGCGACGATCGTAGCTGCGATGCTACGCGGAACAAAACAAGAAACCGCGCTACGCTTTTCTTTTCTCTTGTTCATCCCTGTTAGTTTAGGTGGTACTATTCTAGCGATCACAGACTTATTAAACGATAAAAACCTTGCACAACTTGCTGTTCCTTATACAGTGGCATTTTTAGGTTCACTCGTTGCCTCTTATTTCTCATTAAAATGGTTCATGGGTATCATGGCGCGTGGTAACTTAAAATACTTTGCGATTTATTGTTTTATTGTCGGTTCACTTGTTGTTCTATTCTTATAATAAAGAAAATCCAGCGGCTTCGTTTACCGCTGGATTTTCTTTATTCGTGCGCAAACTTTAGTGCTTGTTCAATTGGTGTTTCTCCAGAAAGAACTTCAAAGTTCTTTCCGATTGTTGTTTCTTCTCTTAAGGACTCTACTAGAATTTTTGCTACATCTTCACGTGAAATTGATTTTGATTTATCTTTAATTTGATCATTCACATCAATCTTCCCTGTCGGTGGATCATTTGTTAACGCACCAGGTCGAACAATTGTATATTGAAGGTTAGATTGCTCTAAGTGCGTATCCGCAATTGCTTTTGCACGTAAATAAAGTTGTAAGCCCTCAGGTCCCTGATCAGGCGCATCCGTTCCCATTGAACTTAGCATTACAAACCTTGCGACACCTTGGTTCTTTGCTTCATCGATTATATTTTTAGCTCCTTCTTGATCGACAGCAATTGTTTTATCGTCACCTGTTTTTGAGCCTGATCCTGCAGCGAAAATGATTGCGTCCATTCCTTTTACAGCGCTTGAAAGATCTTTTTCTAGATCACCTAACACTGTTTTAGCACCCTTTGCTTCTAAATCGCTCGCTTGCTTTTCATCACGAATCATTGCAACAGCCTCAAAAGTATCATCCTGTGCTAGTAAAGAAATCACATGCTTTCCTGTCAGTCCATTTGCTCCTACAACGAGTACTTTCATGATAAATCACCTTTCATTTCTTCTAGTCTACTCTTGGTGTTCCCTGAACATCCTTAAATTAAACATGAGGGTGGGACGTAACGAAACGATTCCTTCTCAAAAACGAACAATGACGTTTCTATTTTCGTTAGGTTATAAGAACAAGTTCGTTCCATTTCGCTCCAGCCACTCGCTTTCCGTGGGGAGGAACCTCAGTCTCCTCGTTCCTGCGAGGCCTCAGCCTTTCCTCTATTTCCCGCAGGAGTCGAGTGTCCTACGCTCCATTCCACTATTCTTTTAAACTTGTTTTCCAAATCAAAAAATATCCGAACGACCAAGAGTGTATAACTCAAGATGGTTCGGATATTTTATCTACTGAAACACTTATGTCCCAGCACCGACGTTTAATCGTTTATAGAATAGCTTGTAACAATGCTTTTTGCACATGCATTCGGTTTCCTGCTTGTTGAAATACAGCAGAGTTCGGACCATCAATAATTGCAGCTGTTACCTCTTCCTCACGATGAGCTGGCAGGCAGTGCAAGAATACATAATCGTCTTTTGCATGCTGCACTAACTCTTCATTAATTTGATACGGTGCAAACACCTGAAGACGTTTTGCGGACTCTTCTTCCTGTCCCATACTCGTCCATACATCTGCATATAGCACGTCTGCATCTTTTGCAGCTTCTACAGGATCTTCTGTAATCGTAATCGTTGAATGGTTCTCTTTTGCCACTTCTTTAGCATACTTCACAACAAATTCTTTTGGCTCATAACCTTTTGGACAAGCAATCGTAAAGTCTATTCCTACTTTTGCACAAGCAATCATTAATGAATGAGCTACATTGTTGCCATCTCCAATGTAAGACACTTTTAGTTTTTGAAAAGTCTTTTTATGCTCGTAAATGGTAAGCAAGTCTGCTAATGCTTGGCAAGGATGAAAGTCATCTGTTAATCCATTAATCACTGGAATATCTGCATGTTTTGCCAACTCAACAACTTTCTCGTGTTCAAATGTGCGAATCATAATAACATCAATAAACTGCGAAAGAACTTTTGCTGTGTCAGCGACCGTCTCTCCTCTACCAAGTTGCAAGTCTTTGCTGTTTAAATAAAGAGCATTTCCACCTAATTGCATCATGCCTGCTTCAAATGATACCCTTGTTCTAGTCGATGACTTTTCAAAAATCATTCCCAATGTTTTTCCTTTAAGGGGTGAAAGGATGTCGCCTTTTAGATGCTTTTCTTTTAAGTCAATAGCATCTTCAATGAGTGATAGAATTTCTTCTGTCGAATAATCCATCAAGCTTAGTAAGTCTTTATTTTTTAAGTTCACATTCGTTTTTATATAAGATAATGAACTTGTCATATCGTCACTTCCTTCTCTTTTTCATTTTGACTAATCCATTCTTGCAAAGACGCAATAGAGGTATGTTGTGCATCAAATGCTTTTAAAAACAGTTGAATCGTGTCTTCCTCTGTCATCACAAGCAGTCCGTGTTTCAATGCTTCCATGCGTGCTTCTTTCTCCTCTTGCTGTAAGCTAACAAATAATAACGCTTCTTTTTTACGAACCCAAGATGATACATCTTCTTCTGCTACAACCGTCAATCCTGTTGCTTTAATCGTTGATACTAGATTATTGCTTACGCTATTTCCTTGAATATAAACTTCATGTGCTTCTTTATGAGACATCAAGTACGAATGAAACACTTTTTTCGCTGCTTCTTCTATCGTAGAAGCGATGGCGATCCCTTCTCCTGTCGATTTCATTTCTGGTCCTACTAATGGATCGACACCTGCTAATTTATTTGTCGAGAACACCGGGAATTTCACTGTCACATGCGAAACATCTGACAGTAATCCCTTTTGTTCGTGAATTTCCGTCAATAATTTCCCAAGCAATACTTGAGTTGATAACGAAATAAGTGGAACTTTCGTGACCTTACTCACAACAGGAACGGTACGACTAGCACGTGGATTTACTTCTAACACGTATACGTTATCGTCTTGAATAACATATTGGATGTTCATAATTCCTTTATAGTTCAATTTCTGTGTAATTTTCTTAGCGTAATCAACTATTTTTTGCTTGTGCGTCTCTTTCAATGTTTGAGACGGTAAGTAAGCATAACTATCACCTGAGTGAACACCCGCTTTTTCAACGTGCTCCACAATCGTTGGAACCAACACATTTTGTCCATCGCACACTGCGTCAATTTCCGCTTCTTTTCCTGGCACATACGCATCTAATAAAATGGGATAGTGCGTTTTATGAATAAGCGGCAAGCATTGTATTAGTTCTCCCTTATTTTGTAATGTCATCATCCCTTTTCCACCAATCACATAGGACGGTCGAATTAAAATTGGGAAGCCAAGTTCTGTCGCTTTTTGAATAAGTTCTTCTTTATCATTTGCCATCTCTCCAGGAACGTGAGGAATATGCAGATCTTCTAATAGTTGATAAAAAAGCTCTCGATCTTCAAGCGTATCAATCATGTTATTCGTAACACCTAAGATCGATATCCCCGCTTCTTCAAGTCCTTTCACAAGGTTGATTGCTGTTTGGCCCCCATACTGCAAAATAACATGGTCCACCTTTTCAGCTTCTAACACATTTAATACATCTTCTACTGTAATTGGTTCAAAGAATAAGCGATTTGCCACTTCAAAATCGGTGCTTACTGTTTCTGGATTATTATTAATGAGAATGGTCTCATAACCTTCTTCTTGAAGAGCCCATACACCGTGAACAGAGCTGTAATCAAATTCAACTCCTTGACCAATGCGAATCGGACCTGAACCAATGATCGCTACTTTTTTATTCGTTGTTGGAGTTAGTTCACTTTCTCCATAGTAGCTTGAATAAAAGTAAGCAGTGGATGACTCAAACTCTGCTGCACATGTATCTACCATCTTGTAGCTTGGGATAATGCGAGCTTCTTTTCGCTTTTGTCTTACGTCACATTCTTTTGTATCCCAAATGCTCGCAAGGTAAGAGTCTGTAAATCCTTTTTCTTTTGCTTCTTTTAATAACTCCATACTTACCTTCTGTAAATTAGTGCTCTTTAACTTTGTTTCCAGTTGCAGTAATTGTTGAAAATGCGTTAAGTAAAATGCATCAATTTTTGTCTGTTCATGAATGTCTTTCACGTCAAATCCTCGACGAATGAGCTCAAAGATAATAAACAGTCGTTCATCGTTTTGTTTTCCTAACTCTTCTTTTAGTTTAGAAGTAGATAGGTCTTTTAACTGTTCAAACTCTAAACCATTCAAGTTAAGCTCAAGGGAAGTGAGCGCTTTTTGGAGGCTACGCTCAAAGTTTCGATCAATGGCCATTACTTCTCCTGTTGCTTTCATTTGCGTACCTAACGTGCGATCTGCATAAAAGAATTTATCGAATGGCCATCTCGGAAACTTAACAACCACATAGTCAAGCGAAGGTTCAAAGCTTGCATATGTGTCTCCTGTTACAGGATTTAATACTTCATCTAATGTATAACCGACTGCTAGTTTGGCTGCAATTTTTGCAATTGGATACCCCGTTGCTTTGGATGCAAGTGCTGAAGATCGACTAACACGAGGGTTCACTTCAATTAAATAATATTGTTTGCTATGAGGGTCAAGGGCGAATTGAATGTTACACCCTCCGATAATCCCCAATGCTGAAATAATTTTAATCGAAGCAGAACGTAGCATTTGATACTCTACATCTGTTAAGGTTTGAGACGGTGCAACTACGATTGAATCTCCCGTATGTACACCAACTGGATCAATATTTTCCATATTACAAATCGTAATACATGTGTTTTGCTTATCACGCATCACTTCGTATTCAATCTCTTTATATCCTGCAATGCTCTTTTCAATGAGACATTGGTGAATGGCACTCTCGCGTAAACCAGAAGTCGCTAACTGCTCAAGCTCATTCATTGTGTGAGCAATTCCACCACCTGTTCCCCCTAACGTATAAGCAGGACGCACAATAACAGGGAACCCAATTTTATTCGCAAATGTCAATGCTTCTTCCACTGTCACCACAATCTCACTTTCGGGTACAGGCTCATTTAATTGCTTCATTAATGAACGAAACTCTTCACGACTCTCTCCTTTTTTAATTGAGTCAATTGGTGTTCCTAATAGCTTCACGTCATACTTTTCTAAAATTCCAGTTTCATGTAGTTCTAGCGCTAAA
This sequence comes from Bacillus sp. CGMCC 1.16541, assembly GCF_003184905.1. Classification (GTDB taxonomy): domain Bacteria; phylum Bacillota; class Bacilli; order Bacillales; family Bacillaceae_H; genus Priestia. The sequence goes on along the minus strand of NZ_QFRU01000027.1, from coordinate 27,087 downwards.
TTTAACCCTGTCTGGCCACCTAATGTTGCAAGCAAACCATCTGGCTTTTCTTTTTTAATGACTTCTTCTACGTAATCCACAGTTAATGGTTCAAAATAAATCTCATCTGCAATGTGTTCGTCCGTCATAATTGTAGCTGGATTGTTATTCATAAGAACAACCTTATAGCCTTCTTCTTTTAACGATAAACAAGCTTGTGTCCCAGAATAGTCAAACTCTGCCGCTTGCCCAATTACAATGGGACCTGAACCAATGACAAGTATTGTTTGTAATGTTTGATCTTTAGGCATATATTTTCTCTCTCCCTGCTTCATTCACAAAGTTGATAAATTCGTCGAAGATATAATTGCTTTCACTTGGACCTGGATGTGCTTCAGGATGATATTGCACCGATAACACTGGTAAAGATTCATGCATTAATCCTTCAACAGAGTCATCGTTAACATTTTTAAAACGAACTGTTAATGGTGTCTGTTTTATACTTTCTTCGTCCACAACGTAACTATGATTTTGAGACGTCATATAGACCTTTTTCTTGACGATATCCATAACAGGCTGATTCGCACCTCGGTGTCCAAACGGCAACTTTTTCGTTTTGCCACCAAATGCTAACCCAATTAACTGATGCCCAAAACAAATCCCAAGTGTCGGATACGCGACCATTATTTTTTTCAATGATGGAAGCTGAAAGGATAACTGTGTTGGGTCACCAGGGCCGTTTGATAATACGATACCATCTGGGTTTAATTGATGAATGACAGACTCTGATGTGGAGTAAGGAACCACCGTTACTTTACATTGACGATTTAACAACTCTTTTAGAATCGACTTTTTATAACCGAAATCCATTAAGACAATATGTTTATCACCTTTTCCGTACGTGTTCATCTCTGTTGTTGATACTTGTTTCACCACTAAGTCCATTTCGTCTTCTTGGACCTTTTCGTTTGCCTCATATGAAGAAACGACCGCTGGCATTGTACCTTCTTTTCGTATTCGTTTAACCACTGCTCGTGTATCAATGTGTGTAATTAACGGGATGTTCCATTTCTTTAAATATTGTTTAAAGCTATACATTGCTTCATAATGAAATCCACTTTCACAACACTCATACACAACCACTGCTGAGACATGTGGCTTTTTACTTTCATAATCATGTTCATTAATGCCATAGTTACCAATCAACGGATACGTAAACACAATAATTTGATTTTTGTATGAAGGATCTGTCACGACTTCTTGATACCCTGTCATTCCTGTAAAAAACACAACTTCACCATTTACTTCTTGCTTTGTCGATGTGTCTTCAAGTATTCCTTCGAACTTATCACCGTTTTTTAAATGTAAATATCCTTTCATTCTGCATCCCTCTTCGAATATTTATTTATTTTAAAGAATTTTTATACATTGTTATCCAAAAAATAATCGGTTTTCTTAAACCGTTACGTGTTTGATACTGAACACTTTTTCAATACTATCTAAGGCTTGCTTTAATTCTCCTTCAGTCACCGTTAATGGTGGTAATAGGCGAACAACATGAGGACCAGCTCCTAATGTTAGTAATCCTTCTTCTTTAAGCGACTGAATGATTACCGGTGCGTATTCTCCACACTCGATTCCAACCATTAATCCTTTACCGCGAATATCGATTACACGACTGTCGTCTCCAATACGCTTATTCAACTCGCTTAATAAGTAGTGTCCTTTTCTCTGTACTTCTTCTAAGAAGTTCGGACTAGAAATGATCATAAGCGTTGCTTTGGCTGATGCGAGCGCGACTGGGTTTCCACCAAATGTTGTACCATGACTACCTGCTTGAAATGCTTCTTTCAAATGAGCTTTCCCTATCATTGCACCAATTGGCATCCCGCTTCCTAACCCTTTTGCTGACGTAATGATGTCTGGTGATAATCCGTAATGTTCATATGCAAACATTTTTCCTGTACGACCAATGCCTGTTTGTACTTCGTCTACCATAAAAAGGGCTCCGTACTGATGACATAGCTGTTGAACGGTTTCTAAAAAATGCTTTTCGCCTGGTACAACGCCCCCTTCACCTTGAATCACTTCCACCATCACAGCAGCCACTGTTTCATCAATTTCCGCTTCTAACGCTTTGGAGTCATTGTAAGGGACATAAACAAATTCTTGTAAAAGAGGGCCAAACCCTTCGTGAATTTTTGCTTGCCCTGTCGCAGACATTGTCGCAAATGTGCGACCGTGAAATGATTTTGTAAACGTAATAATTTTATGACGTTTCGTATACTTTCGAGCAAGTTTAATCGCTGCTTCATTTGCTTCTGCTCCGCTGTTGCAAAAGAAAACGGCATCACCGCTTGAATAGTCAACTAACATAGAAGCAACTTCTTCTTGAATATTTAAATGAAATAAATTGGACACATGCCATACTTTATTTAATTGCTCTTCAATAGCTTGTTGAACAAAAGGATTTCGGTGTCCAACATTACAAACGGCAATTCCCGAAATAAAATCTAAATATTGAATTCCATTTTGGTCAATTAGTGTCGAGCCATTCGCTTCTTTAATATGAAGATCCAATCGTTGATACGTCGGAAATAACGAACTCATCGTGTTTGTTCCCACCTTTTTCATGTTTAATTGCCGTTCCAATTACACGGCCATGTTCATCCATAAATGCGTGTTTTCCACTAATAATGTGCACTTCCTTGAGCGTATCAGATAGCGCTTGTGAAGCACCTTGTACTTTTGGAATCATTCCTCCATAAATCGTACCTTGTTCAATTAATGTCGTAATCTCTGATTTTGTTAGCTCTTCGATTACTTCTTCTTCAACTAATACACCTTGCACATCCGTTACAAACAACAGCTTTTCTGCATGAATTGACTGCGCAACAGCACTAGCAGCTAGATCAGCATTTATATTAAACATTTCACCTTGTTTGTTTACTCCAATCGACGATATGACGGGTACATAATGATTTGTCATTAACTGCTTCAACAATTCACTGTTAACATTAACTACTTCGCCGACATAACCCAGCTTTTCAACGTTTATCGCTTTTGTTTCTAACAACATCCCGTCACACCCTGATAATCCCACCGATTGAAGGTCATACTGATGTAACATGTTCACAAGCTTTTTATTTACCTTCCCTGATAAAACCATTGTCACAACCTCTAATACTTCTTTGGACGTTTTGCGCAATCCATCGATAAATTCACTTTCGATTTGAAGTTCTGTAAGCATATGCTGAATATCAGGACCGCCTCCATGAACGATCACAACAGAATGCCCTGCACCAACTAATGATTTTATACTTTGAAAGAAACCACTTGTTAGCTCATTAACAATGCTTCCACCACACTTAATGACAATTGTTTGGCTCATGCGATTCTCTCCTTATGTTCGATAGCTTGCATTTATTTTCACATAGTCGTAGGTTAAGTCACATCCCCAAGCTGTTCCATATTGATCTCCATCATGAAGATGAACAGCCACTTGAATGCTATCTTGTTGTAAATACGCCGTAGCTTCTTCTTCACTAAAAGGTTGTGGTTGACTTCCCTTTACCATGACAATTGAGCCTACTTGCACATCAACATTCATGGGATTAATCGTTACCCCACTATAGCCAATCGCCCCAATGATACGTCCCCAGTTGGCATCTGCTCCATACATCGCGGTTTTTACAAGATTTGAACCAACAATTTGTTTTGCCACAACATTTGCTTCTTCTTTTGTTTTGGCACCTTTTACTTGTACTTCAATCAGCTTTGTGGCCCCTTCACCATCCCTAGCAATTTGTTTTGCTAAGTCTTCACACGTACACTTTAATGCTTCGTAAAAATTTGCCCAATCTGGATGTGATGGCGTTAACGAATGATTTTCCGCCATACCGTTGGCAAGTACAATGACCATGTCATTTGTTGACGTATCACCATCTACTGTAATCTGATTAAACGTTTTATTTGTAATTGAACTTAATGCTTCTTGCAACACGTCTGATTCAATTTGTGCATCGGTTGTGATAAATCCAAGCATCGTTGCCATGTTAGGATGAATCATCCCAGATCCTTTCGCTGCTCCACCAATTGTGACCGTCTTCCCATCAATACTTGTTTCATAACAAGTGGATTTCATGACAGTATCTGTTGTAAGGATAGCTGTTTGAAAATCCTCTGCCCCATGCTCGTTGTTTGAAGGTTGTAACAAAGAAATCCCTTCTTGAATTTTGTTCATGTTCAACAGTTCACCAATTACTCCAGTCGATGCCACGGCAACATGCTGAAGGGGTAAATGAAACTTAGTTGCACAAAGCTCTCTCATCTCATAAGCATCTTTTAATCCTTGTTCACCTGTACAAGCATTGGCACACGCACTATTTACAACAATCGCTTGCAGTTTCTTTTCCGCTGAAATGCTTTCTTTTGTTACGTGCAAAGGTGCTGCTTGAAATGTACTTTGGGTATAAACAGCTGCACAACTCGCTGGTTTCTCACTTAAGATGACACCAACATCTTTTTTAGAATAACGCAAGCCCGCATGAACACCTGCCGCTAAAAACCCTTTCGGTTGTACAATGGTGCCATTCTTTACTTGCTTGATTGTTAGTTGCTTTTTCGTTTTAATCACCATTTTCTCCTCCTGCGTGTCGTTGTCTCATCTCTTCTCTATGGATAAACAGGCAATACATGTAGCCCTGTTTGTTGCTCAAAGTCCATCATGACGTTTGCATTTTGAATCGCTTGACCTGCAGCACCTTTTACTAAATTGTCAATCACAGATACAATTGTCATTCGATTTGTGCGGGCATCTACAGTTAATCCGAGATCACAATAGTTCGATCCACTCACTTCTTTTGTAGATGGAAATGTACCTTGTTTGCGCACTCTGACAAATGGCGAGCTTTGATAACTATTTGTGTAAAGATTATGTAGCTCATCGATTGTGTAAGAGCCTTTTAATGTACAGTAAATCGTAGTCATGATTCCTCTTGTCATCGGTACTAAATGGGTACTAAACGTAATAGGTTGAACATTCTCATTCCATTGCTTCAATACTTGCTCAATTTCAGGAATGTGCTGATGCTCATTTACTTTATAGATTTTCATATTTTCATTGATTTCTGCATAATGACTCACATGTGATAACGCTCGACCTGCTCCCGATAGGCCTGACTTAGCATCAATAATAATAGAATCTTCTTTTACCATTTGCGCTTTCACAACAGGCGCAAGTCCTAGCAGTGTGGCAGTTGGATAACATCCCGGATTTGCAACAAATGTGCTACTTTGTACATTTTCATTGAACCACTCTGTTAATCCGTATACCGATTGCTGTACATACTTTTGTGAAGCAGGTTCTTTTTTATACCATGTTTTGTACAGTTCTTCGCTGTTTAAGCGAAAATCACCTGATAGGTCAATTACTTTCAAACCTTCATTCACAAACTGTGGAACAAGCTTACTCGAGATACCAGATGGTGTTGCTGTAAAAACAAGATCTATATCTTTAGCCATTTGAACAGGATCAATTTGCTCTAATGTATATGTTAAATGTGCTAAATGCGGATACACCTCCGCTAACTCTACATGTTCTTGTGAAGATGAATAGACTGAATAAATATGAAAATACGGGTGATTAGACAACAATCGGATAAGCTCTGCCCCTCCATACCCTGTAGCTCCTACAATCCCAACTTTTAATCTACTCATTATGAAACTCCTTTTTACTAAACTATTTGAAATTATTACTCATTATAATACTGTATAAAAATAAAATCAAATAAATATTTATTAATTTATCTAACTAATTTGACATAACGGAAGTGCTGTTATGTCAAATTAGTTAGACCTAAGCGGATGACACCCCTCTTACGAGGTTGGCGTCATCCGCTTAGGTGAATCTTTGTCGGTATATTCAAGAAGTCTGGATTGCTGTTTGAGAAGTGGTATCGTGTGTAAAAGGCAGGAGACTAAATGGACTTGATGATACGGTAAATTCGGGAAACTCACCATTTTTTTAAAAGGAATCATGTATAATAGATAAATAGTCCTAGTTGCGCTTGATCCATGTATAAACAAGGACACTTATAAGATGTTTGAAACATCGAATACGGTTTAGAAGGTGGTCCCATGATAACGAATAATCCACAATTGTCATTGTCTCAAAATTTGCATGATTTACTGTTAACTTTTCCACAGACTACTTTTTATAAAAAAGGGAGTTATGTATTTCAAGAAGGTGAAGATGCCACAATCCTTTATTTTATAAAGAGCGGTCATATTCAATTGAGCAAAATTACCCCAGATGGACGAGAGCTTACTTTTCAGATTTCAAGTACAAATGACTTGATTGGAGAAGTAACATTATTTTGCGGAACAGCAAAGCATATGCTACAAGCAAGAACAATTGAAGATAGTGAAGTGGTTATGATTGAAAAGCATGTTCTTGAACAAAAATTAGTGGAAAACCCTGCATTATCGATTGAATATATGCAGTGGATGGGGCAAAGAATGCAGCGGTTGCACACAAAATTTCGTGATTTAATTCTTCATGGGAAAAAAGGAGCCTTGTATTCGACATTAATTCGAATGAGCAATAGTTTTGGTATTATGAGGGAAAACGGAATCGAATTGAATATCCTTCTGACAAACCAAGAGTTAGCTAATTTATGTGGGACATCTCGAGAAGTCATTAATCGAATGTTAAGTGATCTTCGTAAACGAAACGTTCTTTCCATTGAAAAAGGACGAGTGACTATTCATGATTTGAATTTTTTAAAAACAGAAATGAATTGCGAAAACTGTCCGACATACTTATGTCAGATGGATTAAACAACCATTTCCTTAAACGGCCAAGTGGTTGATTAACTTTTAATGAGATAACGTCACATCGCTGTCAGGAAAAGGTACTTCACAAATGAGTTTCTACACCTCTCGAGTTTCCCTTCAAAGTTTAAGGATAAAACACAAGTGACAAAAATTGAAAAAAGAACGTGTATATGTAACAATCCTTGCCTCTCTATCCGTGGAGACAAGAATTGTTAAGGGTTGAGCCAAATAGAGGGTGGTTCTTTCTCCCTTTTGACCCCGCCTCGATATCGATATGTCATGTAATGTTCAATGCAATTTTTGCATAGCGAGACATACGCTCTTTGCTCCATGGAGGGTTGAATGTAATATTGACTTCCACATCATTTACGCCTTCCATTGGAGACAATACTCTCTTGACATCTTCTGTAATGGTTCCTGCTAGTGGACAGCCAATAGATGTAAGAGTCATGGTAACAACCGCTGTGCCATCTTCAGTTAATGTTGTTTCATATACAAGCCCTAAATTCACAATGTCAACACCAAGCTCTGGATCAATGACTTCTTCAAGTGCTTCCATTAATTTTTCTTCTTGTTCTTTACTCATAACGTTCCCTCCTTTGTTACCGCCATTATACAGACTAGCTCTCTAAATTGAAATAAAAGGGTCTTAACGGACAGGTTCGTAAATATATGTTAAAGTAAGGATAAAATTTTACAAATGGAAAAGGAGTCTTTATGTCGACAAAACCACATTTAATTGCGCTTGATTTAGATGGTACACTTTTAACGGATAATAAAATCATTTCATCTAGAACAAAAAAAGTCATTGAAAAAGCTAAACAACAAGGGCATATTGTAATGATTGCGACTGGTAGACCTTATCGCTCTAGTTCCATGTATTATACCGAACTTCAACTAAATACTCCCATTGTGAATTTTAATGGAGCACTTGTGCATCACCCTCAACAGCAAGAATGGGGTGTTTATCATAATCCTCTTCAACGTCAAACGGCTCATCATATTGTAGAAGCAATGGATAGCTATAGTGTGAACAATATTTTAGCTGAAGTGATGGATGATATTTACCTCCACTACGAAGACCGAAAACTCATTGACGTGATTAGTTTAGGAAATCCTAAACTTCAAACAGGAGATCTTCGTCATACACTAAGTCATGATCCAACCTCTATCCTCATTCATGCAGATGAAGCACATGTAGATGAAATTCGCTCACATTTATCTTCTGTTCATGCAGAAGTCATTGAACACCGTCGCTGGGGTGCTCCTTGGCATGTTGTTGAAATTGTAAGAAAAGGATTAAATAAAGCAGTTGGTTTAAAACGTGTAGCAGACTATTACAACATTCCAAAAGATCGTGTTATTGCCTTTGGTGATGAAGATAATGACCTAGAAATGATTGAATTTGCTGGTCATGGTATTGCAATGGCTAATGGTATTTCCGCTCTTAAAAGTATTGCGAACGAGATTACACTCTCTAATGAAGAAGATGGTATTGCTTATTATTTGGAAAACACACTGAAATTATAATCATTCCATTTATTTGTCATCTTCTCCATCGCTACTCAATGCAGGTAAATTTTTAGTGAAATGATAACGAAATATGTAACCCATACTATAATCGACACAGCAAATCGTGTCGATTCTTTTTATATTTGAGGAGGAACTAACTATGGGTAGAAGCAATCGATCAAAGCGTTTTGTGAAACAAGGTGCCGACGCAGTTCAATTACATGATGCACGATTTCCTTATCACATGACTTTAGCTGAAGCTGAAGCTGCAAAAGCTCAAAATATCCATTCTTCTCCTCATGGAGGGCAACAATAATGAGAAGATCACTTTTTGAACAAGCAAAAGGAGCAGTCGAACGTTTAAAAGACGCTGTTACTTCGTCTTCTCGAGAACATCGTGAAGAAATGGGTTCGTTTGAACATGCTCATGAACGAAAAGCAGAACAAAAAGATTCTGTTAAAAATCACAATGGACAACTTGATATGTCTAGCGAAATGTTAAAAGCAGCAATGGCTAGTGCATCTCCACAAGAGCAGCAACAATTAAAGCAATTTAATCATTCACTAAATCATGCTTACGGAACATCTAAACATGAGACGAGCATGAGTGAAGCTGCCCATCATAACGGGCAAGGCCAAATGCAAATTGCTGAAGAAATTTTACACTTTGCTGAAAATCAAGCAAATCCTGAAGAGAAAGCACAAGTAGAAGAATTGGCTGAAGAAATTGAGCGTAAATTTTAATAAAAAAATCACGGGGATTCCCGTGATTTTTTTAATCTTTTCGAAAGAAACCAAAGATGCCTGTTGTTTGTACGATATTTGTGAACGCATTTGGATCTACTTCTTTTATAATTTGCTCGAGATCAAACAGTTCATAACGTGTAATAACGATAATCATCATTTCTTTTTCTTCATTTGTAAATGCCCCTTTTGCAGGTACCGTTGTAATTCCTCGAACTAGTTTTGAATGAATAGCTTGTTTTAAATCAGACGCTTTTTTTGTAACAATCATTGCAGTTAGCTTCTCATGTCTCGTATGAATAGCATCAATAACGCGCGTAGAAGCATATAGTGTCACCATTGTATAAAGCGCTTTTTCTCCTCCGTATAACAACCCTGCTGTTGTAATAATAACGGCATTTAATAAAAAGAAATATGTACCCACTGGTTTATCTTTCATGCGTGACAATACCATTGCCACAATGTCTAGTCCTCCGGTCGAAGCACCCCATTTTAAGGTTAAACCTACCCCTACAGCGGCAATAACTCCACCAAATACTGCATTTAATAAAATATCTTGAGACATATGATAAATTGGGATCAGCTCTAAGAAAATAGTGGTGACAGCTACACTAACAAAGCTATAGATCGTAAAAGACTTCCCAACCTTTTTCCAACCTAAAATTGTGACAGGAATGTTTAAGAGGAATAATAAAATCCCCGTCGAAATAGATAAGGAAGTATACTCTGTAAGTGTTGTTGAAATTAACTGCGCAATTCCAGTAAATCCGCTCGCATATACATTGGCTGGAATTAAAAACAAGTTTAACGCAATCGCATTTAATAATGCACCAAAGATGACAACCGCAAATTTCTTCACTTCTAACCAAATAATCAACAAATGCACCTCCTGCTTTTAACATCTATGTCATTTAGTATGTTCGTTTTAATTCAATAAAAAAAGAACAGGTACAGAAAAATTGTGTTTTTTTTAAACTACTTATAAACTAATCATATCCACATGTAAATGTAATAGGAAGGTGTTTGTATGTCAATTAAAATTTTAACTGATAGTGCTAGCGATTTACCGTTAGAATTTTTCCATAAACAAAATGTCTCATGTATCCCTTTACGAGTTCATTTAAATGATAAAGAGTACCTAGATTTAGAAACGATTCAACCAAAAGAAGTGTACAATGCGATTCGAAATGGCGCGATGCCTAAAACATCTCAAGCATCTCCAACTACCCTTTATGAAGCATTTGAAGAAGTTGCAAAGTCTGGAGACTCATGTATTTACATTGCTTTCTCATCGGAATTATCAGGCACGTACCAAACGGCTATGTTAATGAGAGAAGATTTACTAGCTGAATACCCTGATTTTCAGTTTTCAATCATCGACACGAAATGTGCATCTCTCGGTCAAGGACTTGTGGTTCACTACGCAACACAACTACTTACAAAAGCGCTAGAATTTGAAGAAACGTGTGAACAAATTAAAAAATACGCTGCAAATATGCAACATATCTTTACAGTTGATGATCTTGATTTTCTCGCACAAGGTGGCCGGGTTAGTAAAGCATCTGCATTTGTAGGAGGATTACTAAACATTAAGCCTTTACTACATGTAGAAAACGGAAAATTAGTTCCGATTGAAAAAATACGTGGACGTAAAAAAGTATTAAAGCGTATGGTTGAGCTGATGGAAGAGCGAGGTTCACATTTTAAAGACCAGACAATTGGCATTAGTCATGGTGATGATGAAGAAACAGCTTTACAACTAAAACACATGATTCAAGAAACATTTGGTTGTACCTCTTTTATTATTAATCCAATTGGCGCAGCCGTTGGTTCACACGCTGGACCAGGAACAATTGCGTTATTTTTCCTTGAAGACATTATCGCATAATCACTTACAACAAGGGCAACATATGGATACACTATTTTAAAAAAGGAGTGTATTCACGTGTCAAAAACAAGTGATAACGATAAAAAAGCAAAAGATAACCAAGCTAAACATGAACAAAAAAACATGCAAGAACAAAAGAGCCGTCAAGCCGGACAGCATTCATATTCTAAAGAAGTAGACCATTTATAAAAAAGGTTCGTTGCTTTTCGATTTATTTTAGTAACGATAGCAACAACGTTTATAAAAAACGATAAAATAATAAGATCTATAAAAACCCTGCCTTTTATTTTCCATCAACATAAATGGATAAAGAGGCAGGGCTTTTTACTTATTTCTTATTCAAAATCGGAATTAGTCGCGTTTAAAGTATGTCCATCCTTCTTCTTGGTACACTTTTCCTTCTTTCATTAACTTACCAAGTGCTCGTTTGAAAGCTGCTTTACTCATGTTAAAGCGTGAGCGAATATCTTCTGGATAACTTTTATCCCAAAACGGCATCGCTCCACCACGACTTTCCATGTAGTCGTAAAGCTCTTGGGCATCCGTGTCCATGCTGTCTTGTTTACGTGGGATAAGTGACAAATTGATTGTTCCATCTTCTTTCACATCAATGACACGTGCAGTTACTAGTGCACCTAGATTCGGTTCTTCTTTTCGTTGTGACTCATGAATAAATCCTAAGTAGCCTTCTTCTGTAATGAACGAAGAACCTACTCGTAATACACGATAAATACGGCCTTCAATTTCACGATTAAACAACTCTCTAGGCGCATCGACTTTAAGAGTTTTCATAACTTCTTCTGTTGCGATTTTCCCGTACATTTTCCCACTATTTGTTACTTTCATTGTACAATACAGCTTATCGCCCTTTTTTGGCCACAAGCTTTTAAGAGGTGGTAAATCTGTCTCACCGATAAACAAATCTTTGTTAATTCCCATATAAACAAATACACCAATTTTCGGATCAACATCCACAACCTCTAACCACTCATATGTGCCTTCTTCAATAAACGGAACATGCATTGTAGCCGTTAAACGACCTTGTTGGTCAGTATAGAGAAATACTTCTACTTCTTCTCCTTCTTCTAATTCCTTTGTCACTTCATTCTTATGAAGTAAAATTTCTTCGTTAAAGCCTCCACTTAACATATAGCCAATCTGTGTTTGGCGAACGACTTTTAACCGTTCTTTATATCCTGCTTTTATCATTACTATGATCGAATCCTTTCATCTAAGTAACATATTCTTCATTACCTAGTTAAGCTATTTTTATTTTTAATATACCTATTCATCCATTGCCATAGTCTTCATAACCGATCTTTACTACTCTTATTTCTTTATACGAATAACGTACTATGGAATAAAAGCCATAACTTGTATTGTATCAATTTGTTGACTTCTATTCAACATTAGTTGTAGAGTGTTTTAAATTTGTCTATAATGAAAGCAAGAAAATGTTACATATCGGAGGTTTTACAATGGCAAAAGAAAGTTCATTTGATATTGTCTCAAAAGTTGATTTAGAAGAAGTGAAGAATGGCATTACAATCGCGTTAAAAGAAATTAAAACTCGTTATGACTTCAAAGGAAGTAAAAGTGATATTTCGCTTGATAAAGAAGAACTTGTACTTGTTTCAGATGATGAGTTTAAATTGGACCAACTAAAAGATGTATTAGTGTCTAAGCTTATTAAGCGTGGGGTTCCAACGAAAAACATTTCATATGGAAAAGTAGAAAATGCATCAGGTGGTACCGTACGTCAACGTGGCAAACTTGTGCAAGGAATCGACAAAGATAACGCCAAAAAGATAAATACGATGATTAAAAACAGTAAGTTAAAAGTAAAAAGCCAAGTTCAAGATGATCAAGTGCGCGTTTCAGCAAAAAGCCGTGATGACCTTCAAGCTGTCATTGCTGGTGTTCGTGAACTAGACTTACCAATCGATGTTCAATTTATTAACTATCGATAAGGAATTGAGGTTACACCTAGAAAAAGAGACATAACGCTTCTTTCGTTATGTCTCTTTTTCTAGATAACTTAACTTAACCGTTAACAGGGGTTCCACCGTTTACATGCATCATTTGTCCCGTTATATAAGCGGAATCTTCACTTGCTAAGAATACATAACTTGTTGCCACTTCATTTGGTTGACCGGCACGCTTCATCGGAGTATTGGCACCAAACGTCGACACTTTTTCACTTGAAAAGGTTGACGGAATAAGTGGCGTCCAAATAGGACCTGGGGCAACACCATTCACACGAATACCTTGACTTACTAGTGATTTAGAAAGTGAACGTGTAAAAGCAACGATTGCCCCTTTTGTTGATGAATAATCGAGTAATTGTTCATTCCCTTGATACGCCGTAACAGAAGCAGTATTAATAATTGAACTTCCTTGTTTAAGGTGTGGAAGAGCTGCTTTTGTTAAATAGAAAAATGAGAATACATTGGTTTGAAACGTTTTTTGCAACTGCTCTGCTGAAATATGTAAGATACTTTCTTGTGGATGTTGTTCTGCTGCATTGTTCACTAAAATATCAAGTTGCCCAAACTGCTGCATCGTCTTTTTGACGACCTCTTGACAAAATGCTTCGTCACCTATATCTCCTGATAAAAGTAAACACTGTGCTCCTAAGCTCTCTACTTGTTGCTTCGTTTCTTCCGCATCACCATGTTCATCTAAATACGTAAGAACAACGTTTGCCCCTTCTACTGCATAGTGATAAGCAACAGCCCGGCCGATTCCGCTGTCTCCGCCAGTAATAATGGCTACTTTGTTAGCTAGCTTTCCGCTACCCTTATACGTGTTACTCATCGAAGTTGGTTTTGGCGTCATTTCTGATTCTATACCAGGTTGTTTCGTTTGATGTTGAGGTGGAAATGTTTTCGCTTGCTGCTGATTTTGGTTACTCATATGACCCGCTCCTCTATCAGTTAATGTCACCTGTTATTATGGCTTTCCTCTTTACACGTATACCCTTCCCTTACGAACAAAAACAAAAGAACTCCATCTTTCTACAGTATCGTGGAAAGTGGAGTTCTAGACATTACTCTTTTTATGACATCATGCTCTCTTTCTTAATTCGTTTACATGACTGCCTCTCAACAATTTCATGTGGAATACGAATTTGTTTCACAAGATGGTAAGGGCTTTCAATTTTATCGATTAAACTACGAATGGCTTGATAACCAAGTTCAAAAATATTGATGTTAACAGATGTTAAAGCTGGTCTTGCCAGTTCTGAAATCAACACATTATTAAAGCTAATAACCGAAATATCTTCTGGAACAGAGATACCCATTTCATCTAATGTATTCAGTACTCCAAGCGCCATCAAATCATCTGCCACAACAAGAGCTGTTGGTCGGTCTTTTAGTGACATTAACTCATAGACCGCCTCTTTACCACCGCGTTGTAAAAACTCTTCATGTACAACATATTCGTCACGGTATGTTAATCCTGCATTTTGAATCGCTTTGTCGTAGCCTGTTAAACGATCAATCGTTACAACGAGCTGAAGACTTCCACCGATAAATGCAATGTTTTCATGACCTAGGTTAATTAAGTATTCAGTTGCTTCACGACCCGCTCCGAAATTGTCATTATCTACATATGTGATGCAATCATTATCTTTGTAAGGTTTCCCTACTACCACAAAAGGAATATCACGTTCTTGAAGGTACGTTAAAACTTGATCATCAACTTTTGAGTAAAGAAGAATAAGACCGTCTACTCGTCTACCTTGAACCATTTGTACAACTTCTTGAAAGATTTCGTCCTCTGTTTCTCCTGTAGACATGTAAAGCGCTTGCTTTTTTTCATGTGCACCGGTACTAATCCCTCTTAACACTTCTGGGAAAAACGGATTTTGAAACACTTTATCTGCAGAACTTGGCATAACCAGTCCAATTGCTTGCGTTGATTTATTAGCTAAACTTCTTGCAATGATATTAGGATGATACCCTAGCTCCTCCATTGCCGAACGTACACGCTTCTTTGTTTTTTCGCTAATACGTGAACTATTCGCAATGACTCTTGATACAGTCGAAGGTGCAACATTTGCTAAGCTTGCCACATCTTTAATTGTAACACCCATACGTAATCCCCCTTTCCCTACGTTGCCGTTTTAATCATATCACGTTTTTTAAAATGTAAGCTGACTAATTTTACACAATTTTACAAGATGAGAACCTTTATCTCTACTCTTTTATTCAGCTCATTGAAAACGGATACAAAAAAGTGCACTTATGCTTAAATAAGATCCGTGACAAAGCGTCACAGAATGCGAAACATACAATCTATGACACTTTCTTACGGCGTTTACGTGCAAAAAATAAAAACAAACCAAACGATACATATACAAGTACTAATGCGATAATATAAGGCGTGTTTAAGCCTGTTTTATCCGTCACTACGTATACGTTTGCCATTTCACGATCCAATGCGACTTTATATTGTCCATCTACTGGTCGAATGACATCTTCTTCAAGCAACCCTTTTAATTGCTTGTCTTGACCAAATTCATCTTCTGATAAATCAACAACCTGTGTAGATGATGTATTATTAATCGCTACAACAGTCGTCTCATCTTTATATGTTCGTTGATAAAGAGCCATGCCATTCTTCTCATATAGTAAATCAAATGTTCCTCTTGTTAAAGATGGTAATTCTGTTCGTAATTCAGCCAACTTTGTGACGTAATCAATGACTTCTTTATCTGTTCGAAAATCCATTAATCGTCTGTTGTCAGGATCTTCTCCACCATCTAAGGCAATTTCCGTTCCATAATAAACAATCGGAATACCAGGAGAAGTATATAAATATGATAACGCTTGCTTTGTTCGTGCTCCCGGATGCTGTTTGTTTTGCAATGCTTTTCTTGTAAATCGAACGGTATCATGATTGTCAATGAATGTTCCTAATAGATAAGGATTTTCATAGTAAGCTTGGTTGCGCTTCCAAACATCATATGGATTTTGCTGCGATTGATCTACTTTACTAAACGTCGTGGAAACTTGTTCATAAAGTGGAAAATCGACGAACGCATCAATACCTGCTTTATTATATTTAGCGATATAACGTGGATCATTATGCCAAACTTCTCCTAATAGAAAGAAGTCTTCCTTCACACTTTTTACTTCTTTTGAAAACTCCGTCCAAAACTCTTTTGGAACGTGTTTAACCGTATCAAGGCGATAGCCATCAATGTCTGTTTCTTTAATCCACCATTTTGCCACATCAAGTAAATACTTTCTCACTTCAGGATTTTCTTGATTCAAATCCGGAAGACCGTAAATCCAACCATTTTCTACTTCTTCTTGACTATCCCAGTTCGCAATCTCTTTTTGTTCATGAAACCAATCAGCTTTGTCAGGATCATTTAGCCATGGATGATTGTAGCCCACATGATTCACCACAAAATCTAAAATGACCTTCATATCACGCTTATGAGCTTCTTCCACTAATTTCTTTACGTCTTCTTTTGTTCCAAAGTGTTCTTCTACTTCATAAAAATCTTCTGTCCAATAGCCATGATAGCCTTTACCTTCATTTTTAAAAATAGGTGTTAACCAAATAGCTGTAAAGCCCATTTCCTTAATGTAATCAAGTTTTTGTATTACACCTTCAAGGTCTCCACCATGATAAGCTTTTGGATCATCGACATTAACTTCAATGTCATTCTTTTGGTTTCCATTACTAAACCGATCTACCATAATAAAATAAATCATTTCATCTTGCCACGTTCGATCTTCTTTTTCAACGGCCTGCACAGGAAGGCTGTAAAAAAGAAGAAACGGGAGTAGCAACAGAGCCAAAACTCGTTTACCTCTCACCGTATTCTCCTCCTTTAACAAATTATTTACCTCTCCTAGATTATCCCTTCGTACCTCCAGCCGTCAAACCTGAAATGAAATATTTTTGACAAGCTAAGAATAAGAGAGCAATCGGTACTGCAATTAGTACAGAGCCTGCAGCGAAGGCTGTAAACTGGTTACCAAATTGTTTTGAAATCATGTCATAGAGACCAACAGCTAACGTATAGTTTTCTGCTGAACGAAGTAATACTTTCGCTAAGATGAAATCTCCAAATGGTGCTGTGAACGTAAATAATGCGATAACAGCAATGATTGGCTTTGCTAAAGGCATGACGATCTGGAAGAAGATACGTAAGTGACCCGCTCCGTCCATTTTAGCTGACTCATCTAATTCTTTCGGAATCGTATCTAAATATCCTTTCATTAGCCATGTATTCATCGGAATCGCTCCACCTACATAGATTAAAATTAACCCAAGGTGTGTATCGACTAATCTTGTTACAGTTGCTAAGACGAAAATCGCGATTAATGCTGCGAAGTTCGGAATCATTTGTAGAATTAAAAATGTTAGTAACCCATTTTTTCTCCCAATAAAGCGATAACGCGAAAACGAGTACGCTGTTAAGCTAACTAAAATGAGCGAGAAAATCATTGTTAAAATACTAATCTTTAACGAATTTGCGTACCAAATTAGATAGTTACTTTGGCTTGTATCAAACAAAGCTGCATAGTGTTTGAACGTTGCATTTTCTGGAATCATACTTGATCCAGACAAGCTATCCCCAGGATTTAACGAAGAACCTACAATCCAAAGGATAGGGTATAAGATAATAGCAAACATTACGAAAATAACAGCGTATGATAGTGTTAGACGAATGGTTTTTTGTGTTTTTATACTCATAGTTACATCATATCCTCTTCTTGGAATGATTTTGTACGTTTAAATTGCCATAGTGCTACTGTAATAACGATTAATGATAGAATCATCGTAATTGCTGCAGCTTTTCCATATTGCTGAGAAGTCATCGTTAAACTGTAAATCCATGAGATTAGAATGTCGGTACTTCCAGCTGTTTGTCCAGATACTGCAGGTCCACCTGCGTTAAATAAGTAGATTACGTTAAAGTTATTAAAGTTAAACGTATACTGCGTAATTAAAATTGGTGCTGTTGCAAACAACACAAGTGGTAAGGTGATTTTCATAAACTTCTGAATTGCGGTTGCTCCATCCACTGTTGCTGCTTCATATAATTCATCTGGAATCGATTGAAGAACACCTGTTGTCATTGCAAAAATGAATGGGAATCCTAACCATGTTTGAATCATAATGAGTGCAATTCGGCTCCATAATGGTTCTGTCATCCATTTCACACCTTCGATGCCGAAGAATGCTAGAATATCATTGTTAATCGCACCAAACGTTTCATTGAACATCCCGGCAAACACAAGAATGGAAACGAACCCTGGTACTGCCCAAGGTAAAATAAAAACCGTACGAATGATTGCTTTACCTTTTAGATCTTTTTGGTTAATTAAAATCGCTAAGAAAATACCTAATGCTACTTGAAGTGTCGTTGCACCAAACGTCCAGATTAACGTCCAAGCAAATACACTAATAAACGTTTCACGCCAAATTGGCACGGTTGCGATATCAATAAAGTTTTTAAAGCCTACCCAGTCAACTAGCTTTGCTGGAGGTGAATGGTATAAATCATAGTTTGTAAACGCTAATAAAATAACAAACAAAATTGGGAAAATAACAACGAATACGAGAAGAACAAATCCTGGTGAAATCATTAAATATGGGAAACCACTATCTAACACATTGTGATATTGTTCTTTTACTGAACTTAGACGTAATCCTAAGTCTCGTTTTTCACCGTTTTTATAAGCATCGTATAAGTTAAATGCATAAAATCCTAAAGCGAAAACTAATAAAATAACAGATAGAATTCCGTATACTAACAAGAAAATAGAATGATCACGTGGTAACTTTTCACCAAGTGTGACAAGCCCCCATAATCCAATATTCAAGAAGTCTTTAAATACGACAACGAAGGAAATTGTAAGTAGAAGAAATAGCATTCCTTTTAAAATTTGACGATTATATAACTGACCTAACCCAGGGATAATGGATAAGCCTAACGCCACTTTACGATGGTTGCTATTATGCAATGTTTGCTCTGGCTGATTCTCAACATGTTTTAGCTCCATTTTTGGCCTCTCCCTTTCATTCTAAATAAGCAAAACCTTTAATTCATTTGGGTATTTCTATGCAAACGTTTGCGCCACTATTGATGAAAGAGTACCTCTAAGAATGTTAGAGGTACTTCTTCATGTAACTCAGATTATTTTCCGCCGTGGTTCGCTTTAATGTTCTCTTCAATTGTGCCACGAGCTTGATCTAATGCTTTCTTAGAATCAGCTTTACCAGTAATAACTGTTTGGATCGCACTTTGCATCGGAGCCCAAACCTCTGACATTTCAGGGATTGAAGGCATTGGTACTGCATCTTGAGATTGAACAGCTACAGCAGAAGCTAATTCATTATCTTTAATAATTGGATCTTCAAGTAATGCTGTGTTTGGTGGAATTTCTTGTGTTAACTCAAAACGTTTTTTTGCATTTTCATCACTTGTAATGTGATCGATGAACTTTTCAGCCCACTCTTTGTTCGTAGAGAACGATGTTACGTTCCAACCTTTTACACCCATGAATGTTTTGACAGGCTCACCATTTGGTAATTTTGGCATTGGAGCTGCACCAATTTCAATGCCTGCTGCAGTGTAACCTTGGAATGCCCATGGACCATTCATAACAGAAGCAACTTTACCTTCGTTAAATAAACCATCTAATGCACTACCACCGTTTTCACCGATGATACCGTTTGGTAATAACTTGTCTTTGTACCAAGTGTTGATATAATCAACCGCTTCAACGGCTTCAGCACTGTTAATACCTAAGTCAGCTGTATCAAAAGAACCGTCTTTTTCACCGAATACATAACCACCGTAACCGTTTAGGAAACCGTGTGCAAAGTAATAGTTATCAAGTAAAGCTAAGAAACCGTAGTTTCCACCTTTTGTGAAATCTGTTGCAAATGCTTTAAGCTCGTCCATTGTTGCTGGAGCTTCTGGCATTAATGCTTTGTTATAAATGAATACTGGTGTTTCAGTTGCTTTTGGTAAGCCGTAAAGTTTACCATCAAATGTCATAGCATCAACTGATGATTCGCTGAAGCGAGAAGTAGCATCTGAAAGTGTTGTTAACTCTGCAAGTAAACCTTTCGTAACTGCTGGCCCAATGTTATCATGTGGAATTGTTACAACGTCTGGAGCCGTTCCAGCAGGACCATCTAATGCTAACTGCTCTTGAATTTTTGTTGTTTCAACTTCTTTATACTCAATTTTGATACCGTGCTCTTTTTCGAAACTTTTGATTGCGTAGTCTAATGCTGGACCTTTATCTTTATCTTCCCAAACCACTAACTTCTCTGGCTTTTCTCCACCATTACCAGATGCTGGTGATGTGCTTGTCTCTTCATCTTGTGGACCACAAGCTGCTAACATACCAACCGTTAGTGCTGAAGTCATTAATACTGATAACGCTTTCTTCATTATGACCCCTCCGTCAATGTTCGTATTTTCTTTCACTTCTTTTATGTACAAACGTTTGCACGTTCCTTTAAAATAGAACGCTTTCATTTCTAGTGAAAACGTTTGCACTTTCTATAATTCTATTATACCTATAAACTATCGTTTGACAACTACTTTTTTAAAAAATTTTTCTATTAGTCTAATTTTCTATCAACTAAGCGTTTTCAATCGTGATTTCGCTTGACAAAGAAAGGTGATTTTTCTACTCTTTATATAAATTAAGTGAAGTGCAATCGTTTTCACTAAAGGAGCTAAATTATATGTTAAAAGAAGCTATTTATCATCGCCCTAAAAATAACTATGCATACGCTTATGACGAAAAGACGTTACACATTCGTTTGCGAACAAAGAAAAATGACGTCACATCGGTTATCCTCATTTGTGGTGATCCGTATCATTTTGAAAATCAAGCTTGGCAATATTCAGAAGTAACCATGACAAAGAAAGAAACCGATCAACTATTCGATTATTGGTTCGCTTCCGTTCCTCCTACGTTCCGTCGTATGAGATACGGATTTAAATTAAGTAACGAGCAAGAAACACTTATATATGGAGAGAAAGGATTTTTCGATAGTCCTCCTACTGATGATACTGCTTATTATTTCTGTTTCCCTTTTCTAAATGATGCTGATGTGTTTCGGGCACCGAGTTGGGTGAAAGACACTATTTGGTATCAAATCTTCCCTGAGCGATTTGCAAATGGGGATGAATCTATTAATCCTGAAGGAGCTTTAGCATGGGGAAGTACAGAGCCAACACCAACCAATTTCTTCGGTGGGGACTTTGAAGGGGTTATGGAGCACCTTGATTACTTATCTGACTTAGGCATTAACGGTCTCTACTTTACACCTATTTTTAAAGCGTATTCAAATCATAAGTACGACACGATTGACTATCTGGAAATCGACCCTCAATTCGGTGACAAAGAAACGTTTAAACGCCTTGTAGAAGAATGCCACAAGCGCGATATTAAAGTGATGTTAGATGCTGTATTTAATCACAGCGGTTATTACTTCCCGCAATTTCAAGATGTACTAGAAAAAGGAGAAGAGTCACCTTATAAAGACTGGTTTCACATTCGAGAGTTTCCATTAAAAGAAGAACCGATTCCAAACTATGATACCTTCGCATTTGTTCCAAGCATGCCAAAGCTCAATACCGAAAATGAAGAATTGCGTAATTATCTATTAGAAGTTGGAAAGTATTGGGTTGAAGAGTTCAACATTGACGGGTGGCGTCTCGATGTGGCAAACGAAATTGATCATGCATTTTGGCGTGACTTTAGAAAAGCCGTCAAATCTGTAAAAGATGATGTGTACATTTTAGGAGAGATTTGGCATGATTCGATGCCTTGGCTACAAGGAGATCAATTTGATGCGGTCATGAATTATCCATTTACGACAGCTACTTTAAATTATTTTGCCAAAGATAAGATTTCCACATCCGAGTTTGTAGCGGAAATTCAACATGTGCTTTCATCTTATCCTGTAAATATCAATGAAGTTGCATTTAACTTATTGGGTAGTCATGACACACCACGCACTTTAACCATTTGCGATGAATCAATTGAACGAGAAAAATTATTATTTTTATTCCAACTCTCTTTCATCGGAACGCCTTGCATTTATTATGGAGATGAGATTGGCATGACTGGTGGAGCTGATCCAGGTTGTCGAAAGTGTATGATTTGGGATGAAGAAGAACAAAACCAAGAATTACTACGTTTTACAAAACAATTAATTTCCTTGCGAAAACAGCACGCTGCATTTGGTAATCATGGTGATATTACATTTTTAGAAACAGAAAACGGCCTTTTATATACCAAATCAAACGAACAAGAAACCATTTTGTTTGCGTTAAACAATCAACCTGAATCAATTTCTATATCGCTTCCAGAAAACTTACAAAACAAAGTGCTAACAAACTTGCTAACAGGAGAGCAATTCGCTGCAAACTCAACAAATGTTAGCGTCAATTTAGCTGAATTTGGATTTGAAATCTTAAAGATTGAACAAGAATATCAATTATAAAAAGTTTGAGCTGTTTCAGATGAGGCACACACCCCCTCTATTTGAAACAGCTCTTTTTCATCTTTCACTTCGGTGAACGAGTCTTCGATACATATTCGGTGAGATTCCTTCTTTTTTTTTAAAGAGACGCGAAAAATACGTATCATCATGAATGCCTACTTTTTCTGCTACCTCTTTAATTTTCATATTTGTTGTCGCTAATAAAATTTTTGATTGAGAAATGCGATACTGCTGTAGGTAATCCACAGGCCCAATCCCCATTGTTTTTTTCATACTTCTCGCAATGTAATCGGGGTGATAATGCAACTTTAACGCTACTTCTTGAACTGAGATATCTTCTTTAAAATGAGTACGAATATAGGAAATGAATTTATCACATACTCGTTCGGCAGCTGTCGGAATTGCCAAGGCTTCTTTTTGAAGAATAATGAGAATTTCTTGAAACACAATTTGTTGCTGTAATTTATTTTCAACTGAGCCGTATTCATTGAGATGGACTAACTGATCGAGCTTTTGTTCAATAATTGCTCGGTTATCAAACCGGCCATAAGTAGGTAGTTGAAACATAAATTGAGCAGGCTCTGTAAATGTTCCTCCCCTTTTAAACAAGTCCCTCCATCGAAGTGATGCATGTGCTTCAAACGAAAATGACCCTTCTACTAGAAAATGAAACCAAATAACATCTGTACGTTCACCACACCCTTGGTGACCATAATGCTCTAAGTCCGGAGATAGTAAGATATACTCCCCTTCGTTTACTTCGTACTCCACTTCGTTTTCTGTCATATATAATGTTCCTTTTTTTACATATAACAAATCAAACACTGTGTACGTACGCTTAAAATGTTTCTTGCCTTTCAAAAATGTATGCGTACCTCCAGTAATAAAGGTCGGAAAAGGAGGTACTTTAAACACTACCATCATTCCAATTGTCTCCCCTTTCTGTATAAAGCTGTATTCATAAACTTTATTGTGATTTTAGCAGTTTTTCGTCATAACTTGACCGCATCAATAAAGTCGGATTTGTATGGTAGGTATCGTTTTTATCTCTTTTTATTATAACGAAAAACCTTTACTATATTACTAGTTTGTATGTCGGATTTGTTAAAAGGAGAATAATATGAGTAAACTCAAAGAACATAAAAAAATGGCCCTCTTTGCCTTAACGTGGCCCATCTTCATCGAAATTTTTCTCCATATGTTAATGGGAAATGCTGATACCCTCATGCTTAGTCAATACTCTGACAATTCAGTAGCTGCTGTAGGGGTCGCAAATCAGATTCTTTATGTCATTATCGTCATGTTTGGATTTGTAGCCACAGGTAGTTCAATTATCGTCGCTCAGCAATTAGGGGCTAAAAAGCAAAAGGAAGCTTCAGAAGTTGCTGTCATCTCCATTATTGCGAACATTATCTTTGGAGCTATTTTAAGTGTAGGTGTTTATTTTTCGGCTAAGTACTTACTGAGTATGATGGATTTGCCCAATGAATTAATGGGAGAAGCAACGGTTTACTTACAAGTAGTTGGTGGACTGTCAGTAATTCAAGCGGTCATTATGACAATTGGAGCCATTTTGCGTAGCTATAGTTTTACGAAAGATACGATGTATGTCACGATTGGCATGAATATTTTAAATATTATAGGAAACTATTTTGTAATTTTCGGTCCGTTTGGATTTCCGGTACTAGGAGTAGAAGGCGTTGCTTACTCGACAGCTATTAGTCGTTTTATTGGTTTAATCATCATTGTATTTATTTTACTAAAACGAATTAACGAAAAGCTTCCATTCTCTACTTTTTATAAATTACCAAGTATCCATTTAAAGAATTTATTACGTATTGGCATTCCATCTGCAGGTGAACATTTATCTTACAATACATCTCAAATGGTGATTACCTATTTTATTACCATGATGGGAACAGAAGCATTAACAACAAAAGTGTATGCTCAAAACTTAATGATGTTTATTTTCTTATTTAGTGTCGCAATCAGTCAAGGAACTCAGATTTTAATCGGCCACCTTGTAGGAGCTGGGAAGTTAGACGAAGCGTATGAGCGTTGTTTAAAAAGCTTAAAACTATCGCTACTCATCTCAACACTAATGGCCGTTATTTTCTCATTTTTCTCAGAGTCACTGTTAAGAATCTTTACATCTAATACAGATATTATCGCTGTCGGTAGTATTCTTATTTTACTAACCATTATTCTTGAGCCTGGCAGAGCGTTTAACTTAGTAATCATAAACAGCTTGCGAGCAGCTGGCGATGTTAAGTTCCCTACCTATATAGGAATCTTATCGATGTGGGGAATCGCTGTTACCATTTCGTACTTATTAGGAGTCGTATTTGGTTTAGGATTAGCCGGTGTGTGGATTGCTTTTATCGTTGATGAATGGCTAAGAGGTTTAATTATGCTCTGGCGTTGGCGTTCAAAGGTATGGGAGCAAAAAGCATTTGTTCCAAAAACCGCTTAGCTTCCCTTTTTCATAAAGAGCGATTTGTTCCTTCTTTCACAAAAGAACGGGAACAAATCGCTCTTTTGTTTTCTCTTTGTTCTCCCTCTCCACTCGCTATGATCCACATAACAATTCACGAATCAACAAGTATGTAAGGATTTCTAACATGATTATTGATTTCACCAATACTGACTGGAAGCGCTTACCTTAACTTTTCTTGAAAAATAGGCGTTTTTATTGTAATTCCCACTTGAAATTTCTGAAAATTAATCATATGATATTAAACATAACATATCATGTAATAAAACCTTACATTTAAATCAAGGGGGATGGCAAATGAAAAAGGTTGAAGCGATTATTCGTCCAGAGAAATTTCAAGCATTACGTGAAAAGCTTGAAGAAGTAGGGATTAATGGTTTGACAGTATCGGAAGTTGCAGGGTGTGGACAACAAAAAGGACAACAAGGACTATTCAGAGGAAGAAGTTTTGAGATAAAGCTTGTACCAAAAGTGAAAGTTGAAATGGTGGTAGAAGCAGAACACGTAGACGAAATTATAAGGATTATTCAATCAACATGTGCAACGAATCAGATTGGAGATGGAAAGATTTTTGTTTATCCAGTCGAAGATGCCATTCGTATTCGCACAGGAGAATCTGGATTACAAGCTATTTTGTAAAAGATAACTACCCAATAGAAAGGATGAAAAAAATGAAAAAGAAAATCGGTGCTCTTTTAACGGCAGGTTTATTCAGTGCAACAAGTGCGAATGCAGCTGCTCCAACAGTGGAAACGGTAAGTGCGTCTTTAGATATGATGTGGGTGATGATTGCAGCATTTTTAGTATTCTTCATGCATGCTGGATTTGCAATGGTAGAAACAGGATTCACTCGTTCTAAAAATGCACTAAATATTTTAATGAAAAATATGCTCACTGTTTCAATTGCTTCTGTTCTCTATTTCGTTGTAGGATACGGAATTATGTTCGGTTCTTCAGGTGGAGGATTTATCGGAACGGACGGTTTCCTTTTAAGTGGTCATCAAGATCAAATTGGATTCTTTGTTTTCCAAGTTGTGTTTGCAGCAACTTGTGCAACCATTATCTCTGGAGCAGTCGCTGAACGAATGAAATTATCTAGTTATATCTTTCTAACAGTGGTCATGACTGCATTCATTTATCCAGTGGTTGGTCACTGGATTTGGGGAGGCGGCTGGTTATCTGAACTAGGATTTGTTGATTTTGCTGGTTCAACAGTTGTTCATTTAACAGGTGCATTAGGAGCAGTCGTCGCGGTTAGTTTCTTAGGAGCTCGTATCGGAAAATATAAAAATGGAAAAGTAAATGTCATTCCTGGTCACAACATTCCTCTTGGTGCGTTAGGTGTGTTCATTCTTTGGTTCGGTTGGTTTGGGTTTAACGGTGGTAGTACATTAGCAGCAGACCCTGAGCTTGTTCCAAGTGTCATTGCTACAACGCTTATGTCAGCTTCATGCGGTGTCATCTCATCAGCACTTTATACCCTTATCCGCTATAAACGGATTGATGCAAGCTTAACATTAAACGGAGCTCTTGCTGGGTTAGTCGGTATCACAGCTGGAACAGCAAATGTATCCATTATTGGTGCTTTAATTATCGGATTAATTGCAGGTGTCATTTTAGTAGAAGCTGTTCAATTCTTCGATAGCGTTTTAAAACTAGATGACCCAGTAGGCGCGATTTCAGTTCATGGTGTTGTTGGTATTTGGGGAACATTAGCTGTTGGTCTTTTCGACACAGCAAACGGATTATTCTACGGCGGTGGTGCGAGCTTACTAGGTATTCAAGCAATTGGAATTGGAGCGGTCATGGTATGGACAATGGGAACAGTCGGAATCTTCCTCTTTATCTTAACTCGTTTCTCTTCTATTCGTGTATCTCGTGAAGAAGAAATCTCTGGACTGGACTTTGCTGAACACGGTTCATCTGCATATGAACTTCGTGAAAACTTACTATCACAAGGAAACAGCGATCCATCACCTGAATTCGGCCTAGGTTTAATTGATCGACTCAATAACGTCAGTCAAGTAAGTAAAACAAACGAATCACTCTAAATAAAAAAGCACTGCGTATGTGAAGTGACCCCTAAAAGTTAGACACGGTTATTTCATTATGCTGCTTGCTCAAAATG
>NZ_QFRU01000026.1 GCF_003184905.1 Bacillus sp. CGMCC 1.16541 | reverse complement strand
AGTTTAAAACTTAATTAACGTTGACGTTTGTCGCTTTGTTCAGTTTTCAAAGAACTCTTGTGCCGCCGAAGCGACTTCTTTATAATATCATTTTTCATTTAGCTATGTCAACAACTTTTTTAATGAAATAAAATATGTAATTTCGTTTTCAAAAGCGTTTGTTGATGACTTTTAAAATAATAACAGCTTTTATAAGGATATGCAAGCTTTTTTCATAAAAAAGCTAAAACAAAAATAGGACATACGTAACTAACTCTTAAAAAAGAGATTTACATGCAACATCCCTTGCTTATCTCTCCAATATACTACTGGATTTTGTCGGCAAGGGATGTCGTGATCTGAGCCGAATAGAGATGATTTTCTCCCTTTTTGTCTCAAATCAATTTTATTCTAGGCATTATTTATTCTTCTATATCTTCGCCTTCTATTCCTTCTACTTCCTCATCTTCAGGTTCATCATCTGAGAGTTGGACTTTCGCAACTGTTGAAACAAATTCATTATCACCTAATCGAATTAATTTAACTCCTTGCGTATTGCGTCCCATTTGAGAGATATCTGTCACTGATACACGAATTAGTACTCCGCTTACAGTTATAAGCATGATGTCTTCTCCAAGTGTGACAGATTTCAACGAAATTACTGGACCATTCTTATCTGTTACGTTACACGTTCTTAATCCTTTACCACCACGAGATTGAATACGGTAGTCATCGATCGGTGTTCGCTTACCGTAACCATTTTTCGTTACAATTAGAATATCAGCATCTTCTTCTACAATTTCCATTCCAATTACTTCATCATCTGAATCTAAGGTAATTCCTTTAACGCCAGTCGCTGTTCGTCCCATTGATCTTACGTTGTCTTCAGTGAATCGGATTAAGAGACCGTTTTTCGTCCCCATTACAACATCTCTTTTACCATCTGTAAGCTTAACTGAAATTAACTCGTCTTCTTCTCTTAAGTTTAATGCAATCAAACCACTTGTACGAATATTTTCAAAAGATGAAAGAGGTGTACGTTTCGAAATCCCCTGTTTTGTCGTAAAGAATAAAAAGCTATCATCTGTGAAAGCTTCTACTGGAATAATCGCATTGATCCATTCTCCTTTATCGACTTCTAATAAGTTGATAATTGGAATTCCTTTAGCTGTACGACTGTATTCTGGGATCTCGTATCCTTTTGCTCGATACACTTTTCCTTTGTTCGTAAAGAAGAGAATTGTATCATGCGTTGAGGTAGTTAGAAGATGCTCTACAAAGTCATTTTCATTCATATTCATACCTTGTATTCCTCTACCACCACGTTTTTGGCTTCGGTAGGTGGATACAGGTAATCTCTTGATATAACCATTGTGTGTAAGAGTAATCACGATGTTTTGACGCGGAATGAGATCCTCATCCTCAATAATTTCCGCTCCACCTGTCATAATTTCTGTACGACGGCCATCATTAAACTTTTCTTTTACTTCTTCTAACTCTGTGCGGATGATTTCTAAGACTCTTTCTTCATCTGCTAAAATTGCTTTTAAGTCAGCAATAAGTGCAACTAACGATTGGTATTCTTCTTCAATCTTTTCACGCTCTAAACCTGTTAAACGTTGTAAACGCATATCTAAAATTGCTTGAGCTTGCTTTTCAGATAAAGAGAATTGTGTCATTAATCCATTTCTCGCAATCTCAGTTGTTTGAGATGCTCGAATAAGACTAATTACTTCATCTAGATGATCAAGTGCAATACGTAATCCTTCTAAGATATGTGCTCTCGCTTCTGCTTTTCGCAACTCATATTGTGTACGTCTACGAATAACAACAATCTGGTGATCTAAATAGTATTTTAAACATTGTTTTAGATTCAGTACTTTCGGTTGCCCTTCTACTAAGGCTAGCATGTTAATACCAAAACTTGTTTGTAGAGCTGTCTGCTTATAGAGGTTATTTAGTAACACGTTCGCATTTGCATCTTTTCTTACTTCAATCACGACCCTCATACCAGAGCGATCTGATTCATCACGTAGATCTGTAATACCTTCAATTTTCTTATCGCGAACTAACTCAGCAATCTTCTCAATTAATTTTGCTTTATTTACTTGGTAAGGTAATTCATGAACAATAATTGCTTCTTTTCCATTACTACGTTCTTCAATTTCTACTTTAGCACGTAATGTAATAGAACCTCTTCCTGTCTCATACGCTTTTCGAATACCGCTTCTACCTAAAATCTGTCCTGCAGTTGGAAAATCAGGTCCAGGGATAATTTCCATTAATTCTGGAATTGTAATCTCTGGATCTCTACTCACCGCTAACACGCCATCAATTACCTCTCCTAGTTGATGAGGAGGGATATTTGTAGCCATACCTACCGCAATTCCTGCTGAACCGTTCACTAATAAGTTAGGAAACCTAGAAGGAAGAACAATTGGTTCACGTTCTGACCCATCGTAGTTATCTTGGTAATCAATCGTGTCTTTATTAATATCTCGTAGTAGCTCCATAGACACTTTAGACATTCTTGCTTCTGTATAACGCATTGCTGCTGCTGCATCACCATCAACGGAACCAAAGTTACCATGACCATCTACTAACATGTAACGGTAGCTAAAATCTTGAGCCATACGCACCATTGTATCGTATACAGCTGAATCACCATGTGGGTGATACTTACCAATAACTTCCCCTACGATACGAGCTGACTTCTTATAAGCTTTTTCTGCTGTCATTCCTAAATCATTCATTGCATATAAAATACGACGATGTACAGGCTTTAAGCCATCTCGTACATCAGGTAATGCACGAGATACGATTACACTCATCGCGTAATCTAAAAAGGATGATTTCATTTCTTGACTAATATTAATCTCTTTTATTTGAGAGTTTGGTTTATCTGACATCGATAAGAACCTCCTTCGCGAAGTTCAAGATAATAAATCCTATATGTAAAGGTGATGAACCTAAAAGAAAAGTGCTCGTTCTCTCAATACAATACTCCATAAAGGTACAAGTAATAAGTACTAGTTAGTATAAGAATTGAAGAAGAACAAGCACTTATAAGCCACTCACTCTTTAACTAAATATCTAAGTTTTTCACATATTTTGCATTTTCTTCAATGAAATTACGTCTAGGTTCTACTTTATCACCCATTAAAATTTCAAATGTTTCATCCGCTTCAATAGCATCTTGTAAATTAACTTGAAGCAATGTGCGTGTTTCAGGATCCATTGTTGTTTCCCATAATTGTTCGGGATTCATTTCCCCTAAACCTTTATAACGTTGCAATCCTGGTTTTACTCCTTCTGAGAACGTTTTGAGTAATTCCTCAAGCTGTTTATCGTTATACGCATACTCGATTCGTTTACCTTGTGTTACTTTATAAAGCGGTGGTTGAGCAATGTAAATATAACCATGCTCAATGATTTGTCTCATATAACGATAGAAGAACGTCAATAACAGTGTACGAATGTGCGCACCATCTACGTCTGCGTCTGTCATAATGACGACTTTATGATAGCGAGCTTTTGCAATATCAAAATCTTCTCCAATACCTGTACCTAGCGCCGTAATAATGGCACGAACTTCATTATTTGAAAGGATTTTATCTAAACGAGCTTTCTCAACATTAATGATTTTCCCTCGTAAAGGTAAAATCGCTTGGAAATGACGATCGCGTCCTTGTTTCGCTGATCCACCCGCTGAATCTCCCTCTACTACATATAATTCACTAATAGAAGGATCTTTAGATGAGCAATCTGCTAGTTTACCTGGTAGATTTGAGATTTCTAGTGCACTTTTTCTTCGTGTAAGTTCACGTGCTTTTTTAGCTGCCATTCGGGCTCTTGCAGCCATTACACCTTTTTCAATCACTTTCCTTGCCACGACAGGATTTTCAAGCAGGAATGTTTCAAAGTGTTCAGAGAATACCGAGTCTGTGATAGTTCTCGCTTCACTATTTCCTAGCTTTGTTTTTGTTTGTCCTTCAAATTGAGGATCTGGATGTTTAACAGAAATGATAGCTGTCAAGCCTTCACGTACATCTTCCCCTGTTAAATTTGCATCGTTATCTTTAAACACGTTATGCTTTCGTGCATAATCGTTAATCACTCTTGTTAACGCTGTTTTAAATCCAGCTTCATGCGTTCCACCTTCATACGTGTGGATGTTGTTCGCAAATGAGTACAAGTTACTTGTAAAACTTGCATTGTATTGAATTGCTACTTCAATGGAAATGTTATCACGGTTACCTTCGATATAAATCGGTTCTTCGTGAACGACTTCCTTTGAACGGTTAAGATGCTCAACGTAAGACTTAATCCCACCTTCATAGTGATACTCTTTCGTTTGTTCTTGCTCTTTACGTTTATCTTCAATGATAATTTTAATGCCTCGATTTAAAAACGCTAATTCTCTTAGACGATTTGCTAACGTATCAAAGTCATATTCTAATGTTTCAGTAAAGATCTCACCATCTGGTTTGAAATTAATAATCGTACCTGTTTTATCTGTTTCACCAATCACCTTTAAGTCTTCAGCCGGCACTCCTCTTTCATACTTCTGATAATGAATGCTACCGTCACGATGAACATAGACTTCTAAGGAAGTAGAAAGTGCATTAACAACAGAAGCACCTACACCATGAAGACCGCCTGATACTTTATAACCTCCACCACCGAATTTACCACCGGCATGAAGAACAGTAAGAATAACTTCAACGGCAGGACGTCCCATCTTCTCATGGATACCGACTGGAATACCACGTCCATTATCAGTCACTGTAATACTATCATCTTCCTCAATTTGCACTTTAATTTCATCACAGTATCCAGCCAATGCTTCATCGATACTATTATCTACAATTTCCCACACAAGGTGATGAAGTCCTTTGGCACTCGTAGACCCAATATACATACCTGGGCGTTTTCGAACAGCTTCTAGACCTTCTAACACCTGAATCTGATCAGCTTCGTAAGATTGTGCTTTTAATTCTTTCTGTTCCATTGTCAAACGTATCACCTACACTTTTTATTAGCAGTGAACTATTATCCCGATGTGACTGACTATTAAATATTAAAAGCCATATGCTCTCCTTTTAATCGTCTGAGGAGCCAAAGCAGAGTAATGAACACCATTGCTTGTAATGACAACTGACTTTGCTTGTTTAAGTATATCATTAAGTTTTATATCATGCTGATTGTATATGGATGACGATTGATAAACTTGCTTATCTAGAATAAAAATCATATCACACTTTTGAATAATTGTGCCTTCTCCTATATCGATGAGCAATATCTCACCTCATTTTACTTTTTCAATCTTTCCAGATACGACCTCATATGTGGCTGCTCTCTGTAACGTTTCATGATGAATTCCATCGATACTTGTGGTTGTTACGAACGTTTGAACCTTACCTTCGATTGTATTAAGCAAGTGAGACTGTCGAAAATCATCTAATTCAGATAGAACATCGTCTAATAGAAGAACAGGATACTCACCGATTTCAGCATGAATCAACTCAATTTCCGCTAACTTTAACGACAAAGCTGTTGTACGCTGTTGACCTTGTGAACCGAATGTTTGAACATCTTTTTCATTCACATAAAACGCTAAGTCATCACGGTGAGGTCCCACTAACGTGGTTCCCCTATCAATTTCTCTACTTCTTATTTTATCAAATTTTTCATAATATGCTTCTATCATTTTCGACAAATCTTTCTTGTCTGATACATCAATTGAATTCTTATATTCAATTCTTAACGTTTCAAGGCCTCTACTAATCCCCTTATGGATGGGTTCTGCCCACTCTTGAAGTAAGTGCAAGAACTCAAATCGCTTTTTCAGGATACGAGCTGCCATTTCAACTAACTGACTCGTTAAAATGTCTAGTAAAGATAAATCAGATTGTTTTCGTGTTTGCAACTGCTTCAAATACTGATTGCGTTGCTGTAAAATCTTCTGATATTTACCTAAGTCATGCATATAAACAGGAGAAACTTGCCCTATTTCCATATCAATGAATCGTCGTCTAACTTGAGGGCTACCCTTAACTAGATTTAAGTCTTCTGGAGCGAACATCACAGTGTTAATTGAGCCAACGTATTGACTTAACTTTCGCTGCTCTAGGTGATTGAACTTTGCTTTCTTACCTTTAGTTGAAATAATTAAATCTAAGGTGACAGGCCCGTTATGCTTTTCAACAATCCCTGTGATTTTGGCATACTCTTGGTCCCAGCGAATTAATTCTTTGTCATTTGATGTACGGTGAGACTTAGCCATAGATAAAACAAATATCGATTCCATGACATTAGTCTTTCCTTGTGCATTCTCACCTAAAATGACATTTACTTTATTTTCGAACTCTACAGTCGTTTTACTGTAATTACGATAATTAACTAACGAAAGCTCTTTAATATGCAAAAAAGTTCACCAACTTTAAGAAATTACAATAAATGAGCCAACACCTGGTACTTCCACCGTATCGTTCGCTCTTAACTTCCGACCTCGTCTGTCTTCTAATTCTCCATTCACATAGACTTCATGTTCACTTAAGAACCATTTCACCATGCCGCCTGTTTGAATGATATCTGCTAACTTCAGGAATTGTCCTAATGTAATGATCTCCGTTGAAATCTTAATTTTTGTCATATACACACTCCGTTCATTTTCAAATAGAATCCATTCCTCTATTTTACTAAATAATCCTCAACAAGAAAAGAAGCCGACTCATAACGCTCTAGCTTACTCCATCATCATGGAGTTTCGCCTGACATTATAAAATCAGCTCCTAATTTTTTAATATGTTCGTACTGGCAGAATAAGCTGAAGCATAGAATCATCTTCGACTGTCTTAATAACAAATGGTCGCATTGCTCCAGTAAAATTAATTTTAATGGTTGATCCTTCTAAAGCTTTCAATGCATCTAACATATATTTTGCACTAAAAGAGATCTTCAGTTCTTCTCCTTCAATGGATTCACTCTGTACTTCCTCAATTACTTTCCCAATCTCAGGGGAGTTTGAAGATATCTCAATGACTCCATCAGGTAGTGTTGATAATTTGACTACGTTATTACGTCCTTCTCGTGCTAATAAAGATGCACGGTCTATGGATTGTAAAAACTCTTTTACATTCAGAATCACATCTGTTTTACTTTCATTCGGAATTAAGCGTGATGTATCTGGGTAATTCCCATCTAATAAGCGAGAAAAGAATAAAAGATGCTTCGTTTTAAATAAAACTTGATTCTCTGTAATGACAATGTCTACTAACTCGTTGGAGTCATCTAATATTTTGCTAAATTCACTTAAGCTTTTACCTGGGATTACAACATTGTATGAACTATCATTTTCTGATTGAATAGTTGCTTTCCTTGAAGCTAATCGATGACTGTCTGTTGCGACACACGTTAGTTCTTTACCGTCAACTCTCCAGTTTACACCTGTCAATATAGGGCGTGTTTCTGAGGTGGACACCGCAAAGACAGTTTGTCGAATCATATTCTTTAATAGATCGTTAGGAATCTTAAATACGTTTTCTTCTTCGATCTGTGGTAAGTGTGGGTATTCCTCAGCATCTAATCCATTCAAATTAAACTCAGCTTTTCCAGAACGGATAATTGTTGAAAAGTGATTTTGAACTTCTACTTCTACTGTTTCTTTTGGCAACTTTTTAACGATTTCACTGAAGAAACGAGCTGGTAGAACAACACTTCCTGTTTTAATAATCTCTACAATCTCTTTGCCTTCATCTTCATTTGGAATGAACGACTCAATTGAAATATCAGAATCACTTCCTGTTAATGTCACGCCTTCTTCATTCACAACAAGTTTAATACCAGTCAGGATAGGAATCGTTGTGCGAGAAGACACAGCTTTCATGACATCTTGGACACTTTGAACTAAATAATCTTTTTGAATAATAAATTTCATGGAAATTCCTCCTTATAGAGAAGTGGATTTAGAAGCGAAGTCTATTATTAATTATTATTTTTTAAAGTAGTAGTAGTAATAGGGCCTGTGGAAATGTGGATAAGCCCTTTGAAAATGATAACACAGCCTATCCACATGTGGACAGACTGTGTACAATCCTATCGCATTTATACACAAAAAACAAGAAGCAAAAGAGTTTAAAACTTGAGAGAATCACTAATCTCTTTTATTTGCTTTTGTAATTGAGCATCACTTTGAACTAACTTTGAAATTTTTTCATGAGCATGAATGACTGTTGTGTGATCTCGCCCACCAAATTCCTCACCAATTTTCGGTAAAGATGAATCTGTTAATTCACGCGATAAATACATGGCAATTTGGCGTGGAAAGGCAACTGATTTTGTTCTTTTCTTCGCTTTAAAGTCATCTAATTTGATATTAAAATGTTGTCCAACAACTTGCTGGATATTTTGAATCGTAATGATTTTGGGCTTCGAGCTTGGAATAATATCTTTTAATGCTTCTGCTGCTAGATCTGCATTAATATCTTTATTAATTAAAGATGAGTAAGCTACAACGCGAATAAGTGCGCCTTCTAGCTCACGAATATTCGAATCAATTTGATTTGCAATGTACAGCATGACTTCGTTAGGAATCGCTAACCCATCTGCTTTCGCTTTTTTGCGTAAAATCGCAATTCGAGTTTCTAGATCTGGAGGTGTGATATCTGTAATTAATCCCCACTCAAATCGAGAGCGTAAGCGATCTTCTAACGTTGGGATTTCTTTTGGTGGTCGATCACTTGAAATGATAATTTGCTTACTTTCTTCATGAAGTGTATTAAATGTATGGAAAAATTCTTCTTGTGTTTGTTCTTTACCAGCTAAAAATTGAATATCATCTATGAGTAAAACATCTACGTTTCGATACTTGTTTCGAAATTCAACTGCTTTGTTATCACGAATTGAATTAATAAACTCATTTGTAAATTTTTCTGATGAAAGATAAACAACCTTCGCAGATGGATTATGATCTAATACATAGTGCCCAATCGCATGCATAAGATGGGTTTTACCTAATCCAACCCCTCCGTAAATAAACAATGGATTATAAGCTTTAGCTGGTGCTTCAGCCACTGCTAGAGAAGCGGCGTGTGCAAAGCGATTACCTGAGCCAATCACAAACGTGTCAAATGTGTATTTTGAATTCAGCATACTTTGTGGTAACTCAGCGGGCTCTTCTTTGGATACTTTTTTCTTTTGCGGCTGTATATCAAAATCTTCTTCTGTCTGATTTTGAGGGATAATAAATTTTACATCTAGCTCTTCGCCAGTTAAGTCGTATAAAGTTTCAGCAATCAGGTTAGAATAACGTGATTCAAGCCAATCCCTAGCAAAGTCATTAGGAGCCGTAATAATTAAAGCATCGCCTTGCAAAGCATGTGCTTTTGTGGATTTTAACCATGTTTCAAAACTAGGTTTACTTAATTTCTTCTCAATTTCTCCTAGTGCTCGATTCCATAAGTCATGTATATTCTCCAAAATACCCCTCCTTTGCATTCATTTTATTGAGTTGTACAAAACATGTACAACGATATATACATCGGTATGCATGAAAAATCAATATTTATACAATTGCATTTATGGTGTCAAATATATATTATAGAAGATAGTCG
This sequence comes from Bacillus sp. CGMCC 1.16541, assembly GCF_003184905.1. GTDB lineage: Bacteria > Bacillota > Bacilli > Bacillales > Bacillaceae_H > Priestia. Next base: position 56,629 of record NZ_QFRU01000026.1, on the reverse strand, counting down.
ACTATTCGACACATTCCACAACTTGTGGATAATTGTTATCCTCTACAGTGAATTCAATGTCCACAAGTTATCCACATTTGTGGATAAGAATATTATGTGGAAAAGTTGTTAAGAGTGAAAACAAAAATATAATATCAAATAAAATCAATAGTTGCAATGGAATTTCAAAACTTATCCACAAGAACTACAGGTTGTGGAACATAGTTTTCCACAATACTAGATGATGTGTATGATTTGTCGATAAACATTTTGATAACTGAAAAATGTCGAAAAAACTTATCCACAATAGCATTGGATCAAGAAAATGAATAAATGTGATTCTTTTTATGCTTTTTTTGAAGCAGACAGATTCACTGAAAAATAGGAAGTGTATAACGAAGTGAACAAGGGTGAAACTAGATAGGAGACGATAAATGTTTTGATCTCATTTATTTTAAGAGAAGGCTTGTTTCTGAAAGGTTGTTATGTGTAAAGTCGTTTCTCACCCAATTATTTGTCAAGGATGATTGAAGTGGAACGTGCAAGATTCTAGTAGAAGCAACATAATAGATGAGATTCCCCAGGAGCTTTTTGATGAGGAAGTATACCAGATGCTCTACAGAAAGCAAGTATCCTAGACTGTAAATCAACATCTTCCTGTAAACTTATAATGAACAGATAAAAGGTTCTTCACAGCGTTTTTTAGTCGAGCTTTTGAATAACAACAGGCGAAGGTTGGTCAAAGAGTAAGGGATTAAATTGTAAAAAGACGCACCACATCCTTAATGGAAAAGGGGAGCCTAGAGTACAATTTAGTGATACGTTATGACTTGTTCAAGTGCAACAAAGTTCAAGAAAACGACCTTTTAAAAAAAGTAAGATAGGTATGGACAAGTATTCAAAAAGAAGATAGGATTATAATGTTGTGAAATAGAAATAAAACAGCTTTTTTTACAAATAACATTGACAGATTACCAAGCGGTTCTCTATAATTATTAGGACTGTCTTTTTCAGATATTCCTCAGGGAGGTGTTAATAGATGAAAAGAACTTATCAACCAAATAAACGTAAGCGTAGCAAAGTACATGGTTTCCGTGCTCGCATGAGCTCAGCAAACGGACGTAAAGTTTTAGCACGTCGTCGTCGTAAAGGAAGAAAAGTATTATCTGCATAATAGGCCACTGAGACGTCAGTGGTCTTTTTTTTCGATTTCATGTCATAAATTACCTCTTTTTTGACAAGGAATAAAGAAGATTGCGATGACCTGGAATTGAACAGGAGCTGTGAAAATGAAAAAAAGTTATCGAATTAAAAAAAATGAAGAATTTCAACAAGTGTTTAAAAAGGGGAAGTCAGTTGCAAATAGACAATTCGTTGTCTACGTATTAGATAAACCGGATCAGCTACATTTTCGTGTAGGTTTGTCGGTAGGAAAGAAAATTGGAAACGCTGTAGTACGTAACCGAGTGAAACGATTGCTTAGACAAACAGTCTTCGAACTGAGCCCATTTTTACGGCAACCGAAAGATTACGTAATTATTGCAAGACAACCTGCGGCAACAATGAATTATGATGAGGTAAAAAAGAGTTTGCAACATGTCTTAAATAAAGCTAGAGTGTTAAATAAAGTACATAAATAAGAGAAGTATTTGATTAACACATAGAGGTGTTTTTTTAGTTTAATCCTTATATAATGTACTTGGACAACCTCTGCAAGAGGGATGAATGAATAAAAGGAGGATATAGAGATTGAGGAAAAAGCTACTATTCGGGCTCGTTCTTATCTTATCATTAACAGTTTTAGCTGGATGTACAGAGATCAATCAGCCTATTACATCAGAGAGTAAAGGGTTTTGGAATGAGTATGTTGTATACCCATTATCATGGCTAATTACGTATTTTGCTAACCTCTTTGGAGACTATGGATTATCAATCATTGTTGTAACGATTTTAATTCGCTTATTAATTCTACCTTTAATGGTAAAACAAATGCAAAATACAAAAGCGATGCAAGCGTTACAGCCTGAAATGCAAAAGTTAAGAGAAAAATATAGCTCAAAAGATGCTAAAACGCAGCAAAAGCTTCAGCAAGAAACGATGCAGTTGTTTCAAACACATAATGTGAACCCGTTATCTGGTTGTTTACCAATTTTAGTTCAAATGCCAATTTTAATCGGTTTCTTCCATGCCATTACACGTACCGAAGAAATTGCAAATCATACATTCTTGTGGTTTGATCTAGGAACAAGAGATCCATATTTCGCTTTACCAATTATCGCAGGTATCACAACATTTATTCAACAAAAAATGATGATGGCTGGATCTGCAACACAAAATCCACAAATGGCAATGATGCTTTGGATTATGCCAATTATGATTGTTATTTTCGCCATTAATTTCCCAGCAGCTTTATCTTTATACTGGGTAGTAGGGAACTTGTTTATGATTGCTCAAACTTACTTTATTAAAGGTCCCGATTTGAGTCAGAAAAAACATGAACTAGGGGGAGCGAAAAAGTGAACCAACTAACTGCTACTGGTCAAACAGTCGATGAAGCAGTCAAATATGGTTTAGCTCAACTAGGCGTTTCAAAAGATAAAGTGAAAATTGAAGTACTTGATGTAGGAAAGAAAGGGTTTCTTGGCATCTTTAAATCCAAGCCAGCTGTTGTAAGAATTGAAGTGTTACAAGACCCAATCGAAGAAGCTGAAATGTTTCTAAAAAGTGTTAGTAAAGAAATGAATGTAGAAATCGAAATTGAAGTCATCCAGCGTGCAAGAGAGTACGAATTTAAAATTCGCGGTAAAGAAATTGGGGTTTTAATTGGAAAAAGAGGACAAACACTCAATGCTCTACAAGTTCTTACGCAAATCGTAGCGAATCGATATAGCTCACATTATATAACAATTATGCTAAATCCTGAAGGCTATCGAGAAAAAAGAAAAGAGATTTTGGAAAACCTTGCATTAAAGATGGCGAAACATGCAACAAAAACACATAAGGCGGTTCATTTAGAGCCAATGCCTTCCTATGAAAGAAAAGTCATTCACCATATCTTAGCTCATCACTCTTCTGTTCGCTCGTCTTCAACAGGACGAGAACCAAATCGAAGTGTTGTTATTGAACCAAAAAGTCCTCGTTGAAACGAGGGCTTTTTTTGATAGATCAAAACCGTTAACACATGAAACGATGTAAAGAGAGTGCGGACAATGAGTAAAAAAGACGACAGGAATTGGTATGAAAGAAGCGTGAAGTGATAATTGTTATTCACATGTGGATAAGTTAAAATAAGACTGTTATAACTAGACGGACTGTGAATAATTTTTGAGAAGTTATTGATGTTGAATTTTATAAAAATATGGTATCCTATTTATTTGGTGTTATTGTGCTTTATTTCAGTGTTAAATGTTTTCGATTTTGAAAAACTGTAAACGATAGTAATAAGAAAGTCGTGTTGAAATAGATAAGAAAGAGAAATAGAAAGGAAATGAGGTGAAGGCTAATGTTAGATTTTGATACAATTGCGGCCATCTCGACCCCGATGGGAGAGGGTGCAATTGCTATTGTTCGCTTAAGTGGAGATGAAGCGTTTAAGATTGCCAATGCAATTTTTAAGAGTCCCGGTAAGAAAGATTTATTAGAAGTTCCTTCTCACACCATTCATTATGGTCATATTGTTGATCCGAAAACAGGTGACACTGTTGAAGAAGTAATGATGTCCGTTATGAAAGGGCCTAGAACGTTTACAAGAGAAGATATCGTTGAAATTAATTGCCATGGTGGGATTGTTTCCGTGAACCGTGTCTTGCAGCTCGTGTTAGCAAACGGTGCTCGTTTAGCAGAACCAGGTGAATTTACAAAAAGAGCATTTTTAAACGGTCGAATTGATTTGTCTCAAGCAGAAGCAGTGATGGATTTAATTCGTGCGAAAACGGATAAAGCGATGAACGTGGCGATTAATCAAATGGAAGGTCGTTTGTCAAACTTGATTCGTAAACTTCGCCAAGAAATTTTAGAAACATTGGCTCATGTAGAAGTAAACATCGATTATCCTGAGTATGACGATGTAGAAGAGATGACTCATTCTATTTTAATTGAAAAAGCAACGAAAGTACGAAATGAAATTGCGAAGTTGCTTCAAACATCTCAGCAAGGAAAAATCTTACGAGAAGGACTAGCAACGGTCATTGTGGGTCGTCCAAACGTAGGGAAATCATCACTTTTAAATAGCTTAGTACAAGATACAAAAGCAATTGTGACTGACATTCCTGGTACCACTCGAGATGTGATCGAGGAGTATGTGAATGTAAGAGGTGTACCTTTACGATTAGTTGATACGGCTGGTATTCGTGAAACGGAAGATATCGTCGAGCGAATCGGTGTAGAGCGTTCACGTCAATACTTAAAAGAAGCAGATTTAATTTTACTCGTCTTAAATTTCCATGAGGATTTAACAGAAGAAGATGAGCGTCTATTTGAAGCGGTCAAAGGCATGGATTACATTGTGATTGTAAATAAGACGGATTTATCACAAAAAATCGATTTGGAACGAGTACACGAACTAGCAGAAGGACATTCTGTTGTGACAACTTCTTTATTGCGTGAAGAAGGAATTGATCAATTAGAAGAGGCAATCGCTTCATTGTTCTTTGAAGGTTCTGTTGAGTCACAAGATTTAACGTATGTTTCAAATACAAGACACATTGCACTTTTAACACAAGCTCAAGGTTCCATTGATGAAGCTATTTCAGGAATTGAAAGTGGCATCCCAATTGATATTGTTCAAATTGATTTAACAAGAACGTGGGAGTTACTAGGAGAAGTAATCGGAGAGTCTGTTCATGAAAGCTTAATTGATCAATTGTTCTCTCAATTTTGTTTAGGAAAATAATAAAAGGAGGTACACATATGCATTATCATGGTGGAGATTATGATGTAATTGTAATTGGTGCTGGACATGCAGGGTGTGAAGCAGCTCTTGCTTCTGCTCGCATGGGTGCGAAAACATTAGCCATTACAATTAACTTAGATATGGTTGCGTTTATGCCATGTAATCCGTCTGTTGGTGGTCCAGCTAAAGGGATTGTTGTACGTGAAATTGATGCCCTAGGCGGAGAGATGGGTAAAAACATCGATAAAACGCATATTCAAATGAGAATGTTGAATACAGGGAAGGGTCCAGCGGTTCGAGCGTTACGTGCACAAGCTGACAAATTTCTTTATCAACATGAACTAAAGAAAACATTAGAAAACGAAAAAAACTTAACTTTGCTACAAGGAATGGTCGAGCGCTTAATTGTGGAAGATGGCGAGTGTAAAGGCGTTATCACACAAACAGGTGCAACGTATAACGCGAAAACAGTCGTGATTACGACAGGTACATTCTTGCGTGGTGAAATCATCCTTGGACAACTTAAATATTCAAGTGGTCCAAATAATCAACAGCCTTCGATTTCATTATCAGAGCATTTAGAAGAGCTTGGGTTTGATTTGGTTCGTTTTAAAACGGGAACACCCCCTCGTGTAAATAGTCAAACGATTGATTACAGCAAAACAGAAATTCAGCCTGGTGATGATGTACCACGAGCGTTTTCGTATGAAACAACTAAGTATATCACAGATCAGTTACCGTGTTGGTTAACATATACAAGTGAAAAAACACATCAAATTATTGATGATAACCTACATTTATCACCAATGTATTCTGGCATGATTAAAGGAACAGGTCCGCGTTATTGTCCATCGATTGAAGATAAAGTCGTTCGCTTTAACGATAAACCAAGACATCAAATCTTCTTAGAGCCAGAAGGTCGTAACACACAAGAAGTTTACGTACAGGGACTGTCAACAAGCTTACCAGAAGAAGTACAACGTAAGATTTTATCTACGATTCCTGGTCTTGAAAATGTTCAAATGATGCGTGCTGGTTATGCAATTGAATATGATGCGGTTGTGCCGACGCAACTGTGGCCAACGCTTGAAACAAAAGTAGTGACAAATTTATATACAGCCGGTCAAATTAACGGAACGTCTGGTTATGAAGAAGCGGCAGGTCAAGGGTTAATGGCTGGAATTAATGCAGCAAGAAGAGCATTAGGTCGAGAAGAGTTAATTCTTAGCCGTTCAGATGCATACATCGGTGTCTTAATTGATGATTTAGTTACGAAAGGGACGAATGAACCTTATCGTTTATTAACATCAAGAGCGGAGTATCGCTTATTACTTCGTCACGACAATGCAGATTTACGTTTAACGGATATCGGACGAGAGATTGGACTAGTATCCGATGAGCGCTATGCTCGTTTCCAAAAGAAGAAAGAGCAAATTGAAGAAGAAAAAGCACGCTTAGCTGCATTTATAATTAAACCATCAACTGATGTACAGGCTGTCATTAAAGAAGCAGGCGGCAGTGAGTTAAAGGATGGTATTAAAGCCATCGATTTATTAAAGCGTCCGGAAATGACATATGAACATATTTATAAGTTAGCTCCAGCAGATGTAGACATTGATTCAGATGTAGCAGAACAAGTCGAAATTCAAACAAAATATGAAGGCTATATTCAAAAATCATTACAACAAGTTGAGCGTTTGAAAAAGCTTGAAGATAAAAAAATTCCAGACAACATTGATTATGATGCGATCAATGGATTAGCATCAGAGGCTCGACAAAAGTTAAAAGAAGTTCGTCCATTGACTGTTGCGCAAGCGTCACGTATTTCTGGAGTGAATCCAGCGGACGTATCGATTTTACTTGTTTATATTGAACAAGGTCGTATTGCGAAAGTATCAAATGAATAAAATCGCGAATTTTCAATGTGAAAGGGAAGACATATGAACAAAGAACAGTTTCAACAATTACTTGAGGCAAGAGGCATCACCCTTTCGTCTCAACAACTTGAACAATTTGATATGTATTACAAGTTGCTTGTCGAGTGGAATGAGAAAATGAATTTAACGGCGATTACAGAATACAGTGAAGTGCTTGAAAAACATTTTTACGATTCAATTTCAGCTGCTTTTTTTCATGATTTTTCATCCGCTCAAACGATTTGTGATGTCGGTGCAGGAGCTGGGTTTCCGAGTATCCCATTGAAAATCTGTTTCCCTCATCTTCATGTGACAATCGTTGATTCACTACAGAAGCGAATCACCTTTTTATCAAACTTAGTGGATGCATTGAATCTTGAAAACGTGTCTCTTTATCATGATCGAGCAGAGACATTTGGAAAGAAAGAGCCAATTCGTGAGTCGTACGACGTTGTAACAGCTAGAGCCGTTGCACGTATTTCGGTTTTAAATGAGTTTTGTTTACCACTTGTAAAGGAAAATGGCCTTTTTATTGCAATGAAAGGGGCATCAGCGCCTGAAGAGTTAGAAAAAGGTGAAAAATCGATGCAAGTATTAGGTGGAAAACTGAACCGAATTGAACATTTCCAATTGCCTTTAGAAAAAAGTGAGCGTTATATTATTTTTATAGATAAAGTAAAAAAGACCCCTAACAAGTATCCTAGAAAGCCGGGTACACCGGTGAAAATGCCTCTTGAATAATGAAGAAGAATAGATAGATGTTTCATGTGAAACATCTATCTACTTTTAGAATTTCATAAGAATTAGCAGGAAAAGAAATAGAAGTAGAGAACTAATTTATGGTGGGATTTTCCTAAAGGTGGTGTAGCACGATGAAATCTGCTTTTTCACGTTTTTTTAACTTAAAAGACAAAGTTCAAGAGGAAATGGACATTGAACAGCCAATAAAAAGTGAAAACGAAGAAGAAGTGACACGAGATGAAGTGAAACAAATAGAGGTTTCAAGCATCATTCCAAACCGTTATCAGCCGCGAACTGTGTTCAACGAAAATAAAATTGAGGAATTAGCACTTACGATTCACACACATGGTATTATTCAACCCATTGTAGTGCGTCCAATGGATGAAGAATCTTATGAGCTAATTGCTGGGGAACGTCGGTGGAGGGCTGTACAGACGCTCGGTTGGGAGACAATTCCTGCAATTGTGAAACACTTTAATGATACAGAGACCGCTTCTGTGGCTTTAATTGAAAACTTACAACGTGAAGAGCTGACGGCTATTGAAGAAGCAATAGCTTATGCCAAATTAATAGAGTTACATAATTTAACACAAGAAGCATTAGCGCAACGTCTTGGAAAAGGTCAATCAACGATTGCAAATAAGCTTCGATTGTTAAAACTTCCAAATGAAGTACAAGAAGCAATCAAGAAAAAGTTAATTACAGAACGACATGCACGTGCGCTTATTCCATTAAAAGATCCAGAAAAGCAGTTAATGGTCTTGAATGAGATTTTAGAAAAGCAATTAAATGTGAAGCAAAGTGAAGAACGTGTGGCGAAGTTGTTAGAGAATCAGACGGCGAAGAAACGAGCAAAACGAAAAGCATTTAGTAAAGATGCACGAATTGCGATGAATACGATTCGTCAATCTCTATCAATGGTAAATGATAGTGGCATTTCATTTGATTCTGAAGAAGAAGAGTTTGATGATTATTACCAATTTACCATTAAAATTCCGAAGAAGTAGTGTCGTGAATAATCCTCATCTTTTGTCATGATGAGGTTTTTTTGTAAAAAAAGTGAAAGTATTCATAATTTACTGATAGAATAGGTGGTAGAGTAATCGATTTTATGCAAATGAGGGTAGGTGACACCGTGGGCAAGATTATTGCAATTGCCAATCAAAAAGGTGGAGTTGGAAAAACTACTACTGCAGTAAACTTAGGAGCATGCTTAGCGCATCAAGGCAAGAAAGTGCTACTTGTAGACGGAGATCCTCAAGGGAATGCAACAAGTGGAGTGGGGATTGATAAAGCTGAAGTAGACGCTTGTATTTATAATGTCATTGTAGAAGATATGGATGCAAGTGAAGTCATTTGTTACACAGCAGTTGATCATCTTTCTATTATTCCTGCAACCATTCAGTTGGCTGGTGCAGAGATTGAACTTGTTTCCACTATCTCAAGGGAAGTTCGCTTAAAAAGAGCGTTAGAAGCGGTGAAAGATCAATATGATTATGTTATTATTGATTGTCCACCTTCTCTAGGTTTGTTAACAATCAATGCGCTTACAGCATCAGGCTCTGTTTTAATCCCTGTTCAATGCGAGTATTATGCATTAGAAGGATTAAGTCAGCTGTTGAATACCGTTCGCTTAGTTCAAAAGCATCTAAATCAACATCTTCGCATTGAAGGTGTGTTATTAACGATGCTAGACGCAAGAACCAATTTAGGGTTACAAGTAACAGCTGAAGTGAAGAAGTATTTCCAAGATCGCGTGTATCAAACTATTATTCCACGAAATGTTCGTTTGAGTGAAGCACCTAGTCATGGTGAACCGATTATTTTATATGATGCAAGATCTAGAGGAGCCGAAGTTTATATGGAACTTGCAAAGGAAGTGATATATAGTGGCGAAAGGATTAGGAAAGGGCATTAATGCATTATTTTCTGGATTAGATGTACAAAGTGAAGATTCGATTAAAGAAATGTCTCTTCATGAGTTAAGGCCTAACCCTTATCAACCTCGTAAAACGTTTCAACCAGAAGCGATTTTAGAGTTAAAACAATCCATCTTACAACATGGTATCTTACAGCCCATTATTGTGCGTAAAAGTATAAAGGGATACGAAATTGTCGCAGGTGAACGAAGATTTCGAGCAGCAAAAGAAGCGCAGCTTGAAACGGTTCCTGTCATCATTCGAGAGTTCTCTGAACAACAAATGATGGAGCTTGCTTTACTAGAAAACTTACAACGAGAAGATTTAACACCGATTGAAGAAGCATTGGCTTATCAAACCCTTATTCAAAAGTTAGATATGACGCAAGAACAGCTTGCCGTTCGACTAGGAAAAAGTCGCCCTCACATTGCGAATCACTTACGGTTATTAAATCTACCAAACTCAATTCAACAACTTGTGTCAGATGGTAAACTGTCAATGGGACATGGACGAGCATTGCTTGGGTTAAAGAAAAAAGAGTTGATATTGAAAGTTGCACAAAAAGTTATTGAAGAGCAATTAAATGTTCGCCAATTAGAAGAATATATTTCTCATGTAAATGAACATGTTTCACGTGAAACGAAGCCAAAATTAGAAAAGAATGTGTTTTTCAAGGAAAGTGAAGCAAAACTACGTGAAACATTCGGTACATCTGTTCACATTACGCAACAAAAGAAAAAAGGAAAGATTGAAATTGAATTCTTTTCACCTGAAGATTTAAATAGACTACTAGAGTTACTTCAGCGGGTACCAAATTCATAAAATAGAATTTGTAAAAAGATTGTCCTAAAGAAATGTCTCTTCTTAAGGACGATCTTTTTTATTGCGTGGATTTGCGTAAATTTAAAAAAATAGAGCGACTTTGCTTCTTTCTTGAAGGATCTTCGCTTGCTTCATAAATGCATTCTGCAATTAAATCAGCCATTTTCATAACAAGGAATAGACGTGTGTTTTGAAGCACAAAAAACTCCATAAATCCACTCACATTCACAATGCCCGTGATGTACATATTTCCTACAGGTGGTAAATCTTTATTTACCCCAGCACCTGGCTTAACAGGTCCTCCACCCATTGTCACCATGCCTACACTTTTCATTTTTCCAAGACATGCATCAATTCCGATAACAAATGGATTATGGTGAACTTTATAAATCTCTTTTAACGTTTCTTTCAAATTAACAGCATGAATAGGTTCTTCTAATGTCCCATATATATGAAAAGAGGACAATCCTTTTTCTTTTAACTTTGTGCCAACTAGTGGACCTAATGAATCCCCAGTTAGGCGATCAGTTCCGATGCATACAACGACAATTTGTTTATCTAGAGAAGAAGGTAGAAGGGAAAGTAAATGATCTTTTAAAACAAGTGAAGCTTCTCGTTCATCATGGGGAACACGAATTGGATCTCGATTCCTCTCAAAGAAGGAGGATTTTACGTTCATAGTGCCCACTCCTTTTACATAGTAGTAACAGTATACGAAGATTTATAGAAATCTATACATAGATTGGAAAGTTTGGGGGAGAGTGAATGTGGAAGGCTGGATGTAAGTGGATGTTTTTAATTATGGGAACAATGATTGGAGCAGGTTATGCATCAGGTCGAGAGCTATGGCAATTTTTTGGGGAAGAAAGTGTACTGGCTATTATTCTATTTACCATTATCTTTTCGGTTTGCTGCTATACAGTGATGACCATTAGTTATAAACATCAAACAGAGCATTTTCTACCGGTGTTACAAGTCTTAATCGGGAAAAAGTGGAGTTATATCTATGACGTACTCATTATTTTATATTTGTTTACGACAACTGTTGTGATGTTAGCAGGTGGAGGCGCGACACTAGAAACGTTCCACATTCCTTATTGGATTGGCATTATTCTGTTTTCATTGTTTGTTATTTTAGTGTTTTTAAAAGGATTAGATGGTATGATCACGATGAATGCGGTGATTATCCCTATTTTGATTGTTGGATTAATCAGTGTGCTACTCGTTTTCATGTTTGATAATGATCGACCTTGGGCTTTGGAGTGGACATCTCAAGCGAATTGGCCTGCAGCATTTACGTTTACCGCTCTTAATATCTTACCCCTAGTTGCTGTTTTATCGGCAGTAGGCAAGCAAATTAAACATCAAGCAGAGATTGGGATTGCAAGTATTGGGAGTGGAGTCATTTTGGGGGTAATTTCGTTTATATATAATGAATCACTCATGCAAGTAGCGGATTCTCTCCCTTTATATGAAATTCCACTGTTTGCAATTTTGAAACATTTTCCATACGCGATGCTTGTTTTTATGACGATTCTATTGCTTATCGCTATTTACACGACGGCTGTATCTGGCGTTCTCGGTTTAACGACAAGATTTAAAGCGTACACAAAGAAACCTCTATGGCTTTTAGCTGCTTTTCTACTTTTATTGATGATTCCTTTTACAACCTTTGGGTTCTCAACACTGATTTCAATTCTATATCCGATTTATGGATTGTTAAATTTATATTTATTAACGGCTATCTTGTTATATCCGATCCTAAATCGCTACAAACTATAAAGAAAAATTGCTAAAATAAAAGTCATCACATATTTACAACATAAGGTAGGAACAAAGAATGATACAATCGTTAGAAAAAGAGATCAGTAAAATAGTTAAATCAATCTTTAATGAAAACACGTGGCAACAAATTGGAACGTCGATTATTAAAATCTTTTTCATCTTGTTAATTGCAGCTCTTATTATCCGAGTTGGAAAAGTCATGCTAAATAAGATTTTTGAAGCAAGAACGAAAAGTCCTCTTCGTATTTCAGAGCGTCGAGAAGCAACGTTAATGAAGCTCGTACAAAATGTCTTTACGTATGCGGTTTACTTTATCGCGCTCGTGATGATTTTAGAAGCGATGACGATCAACATAAGCGCGTTATTAGCGGGAGCTGGTATCGTTGGTTTAGCAGTAGGTTTTGGTGCTCAAAACCTTGTGCGCGACATCATTACAGGTTTTTTTATTATTTTCGAGGATCAATTTTCTGTTGGAGATTACGTGCGTATTGGAGCATTTGAAGGAACTGTTGAAGAAATTGGATTACGAACGACAAAAATTAAAAGTTGGACAGGAGAGCTCAATATTTTACCGAACGGAAGTATTATTGAGGTCACGAACTTTTCGATTCATAACAGTGTTGCGTTTGTTGATGTGAGTATTTCATATGAAGAAGATATTCAAAAAGCGGAGAAAGTTATCTCAGATCTTCTAGAAGAATTACCATCTAAGTATGAAGATATGGTCAAAGCACCAGAGATTCTAGGGGTCCAAACACTCGGACCATCTGAATTAGTCATTCGAGTCATTAGTGAAGTTAAGCCGATGCGTCATTTCTTTATTTCAAGAATGCTACGAAAAGACATTCGTATGCGATTAAATGAACATGGCATTGAGATTCCATTTCCACGAATGGTTATGTATAATCGTACAGAAGAAATGAGCTCTAAACAGACAAGAATGAATGAGTAATCGTAAGTGAGGGGTAGGACAATGATTGAGAAAGAATTTGGCTTATTAGATGTCGTAGAAATGAAAAAAGCCCATCCTTGTGGTGAAAACCGTTGGAAAATTATTCGTATGGGAATGGACATTCGAATTAAATGTGAAGGGTGCGGCCATAGCGTCTTAATTCCACGACGTGATTTTGCACGCAAAATGAAGAAAGTGTTGGTGAAACATGAGGAATAACCTCATGTTTTTTCTGTTTGAGGAGTAACGAGGCAAGCGTTTCCTCCATTGTGCGTAAGTGAATAGTGCTTGTCTTTTTAATTTTGACTCACTATAATTGTGAAAGGTTAACTTGTTTTCGGATAATCAAAGAGGAGTGAAATAGATATGGCTTTAACAGCGGGAATTGTTGGTCTTCCGAATGTTGGAAAATCAACGTTATTTAATGCAATTACACAAGCAGGTGCAGAATCAGCGAACTATCCTTTCTGTACCATTGATCCAAACGTAGGGATTGTTGAGGTTCCAGATGAGCGTCTGCAACAATTAACAGAATTAGTAAAACCGAAAAAGACAATTCCAACTGCGTTTGAATTTACAGATATTGCAGGAATTGTAAAAGGTGCAAGTAAAGGTGAAGGGTTAGGAAATAAATTCTTATCTCATATCCGTGAAGTAGATGCGATCTGCCAAGTAGTACGTTGTTTTGTTGATGAAAACATTACACATGTGTCAGGTAAAGTAGATCCAATTTCAGATATCGAAACGATTAACTTAGAGTTAATTTTAGCTGACTTAGAAACAGTTGATAAGCGTCTTAGCCGTGTAGAAAAAATGGCAAAGCAAAAAGATAAAGATGCAATGTATGAGCATGAAATTTTAGTGAAGCTAAAAGATGCGTTTGAAAGCGATCAACCGGCTCGTGCGGTTTCATTTACAGATGAGCAAATGCGTATTGTGAAACAATTGCACTTGTTAACGATTAAACCAATTCTTTACGTAGCAAACGTAGGAGAAGATGAAGTAGCGGATGCGTCTAACAACGAATATGTTGCCTTAGTTCGTGAGTATGCGGCAAAAGAAGGTGCAGAAGTAATTGTTGTATGTGCAAAAATTGAATCTGAAATTGCTGAACTTGAAGGCGAAGAAAAAGAAATGTTTTTAGAAGAGCTAGGCATTCAAGAATCAGGTTTAGATCAATTAATCAAGGCTTCTTATAACCTTCTTGGGTTAGCAACTTATTTCACAGCTGGTGAGCAAGAAGTTCGCGCATGGACGTTCAAAAAAGGAATGAAAGCTCCTGAATGTGCAGGAATCATTCATACTGACTTTGAGCGTGGATTTATCCGTGCTGAAACGGTGGCTTACGAAGACCTTCTTACAAATGGTTCGATGGGAGCAGCTCGTGAAGCAGGGAAAGTAAGACTTGAAGGAAAAGAATACATCGTAAAAGACGGCGATGTTATGCACTTTAGATTTAACGTTTAATCTGTTCATGAAATGATAAATAAGTAAAAATGAACCCCTCTGGTGGCCTTATGTTGAACGGTTTACCGGGGGGGTTGTGTTGTTTAGGAAAGTATTGACATGTTCTAAGGTGGTTGAATACAATCACAACATGTTTCACTATACAAACATATGTTCTTTTAGCATGATATTCCTACACAGATGAGCATGAAGATATGGAAGCAAGGTGATGAGGAGGATGAATTAATTCAATTTTTAAGAGGATATTGCTTTCATGTTTTTGTTGTGCTATAATCTGAATTTGTGAGTGATATTTTATTGCTCCTTGCCCTCAGAGGGCCGTTAGACCAAAAGGAGGTGACAGTGATGAAAAAATACGAAGTTATGTATATCATCCGTCCAAACATTGATGACGAAGCAAAAAAAGCTTTAGTTGAGCGTTTTAATGGCGTTTTAACTGAAAATGGGGCAGAAATCTCAAACGTAAAAGAATGGGGTAAACGCCGTTTAGCTTATGAAATCAACGATTTCCGCGACGGTTACTACATGATTCTTAATGTAGCATCTGGTAACGAAGCTATCTTAGAATTTGATCGTCTTGCTAAAATCAGCGAAGACATCATCCGTCATATCGTTGTTAAAGAAGCAGAATAATTAATCGTTTAAATAAACAGTTTCTAAATCCTTAAGGAGTGGTTCTGATGATGAATCGCGTAATTCTAGTAGGGCGCTTAACAAAAGATCCTGAATTACGTTATACACCAAATGGAGTAGCTGTCGCAACTTTCACATTAGCTGTAAACCGCTCGTTTACAAATCAGCAAGGTGAACGCGAAGCAGATTTCATTAACTGCGTAGTATGGCGTCGTCCTGCTGAAAACGTAGCAAACTTTTTGAAAAAAGGTAGTTTAGCTGGCGTAGATGGTCGCGTACAAACTCGTAACTTTGAAGGACAAGACGGTCGTCGTGTCTATGTTACAGAGATTTTAGCGGAAAGCGTACAGTTCTTAGAGCCGAAGTCTGGCGGAGGCAGTGACATGCAAAGAAATAACTTTGCTGCACAAGGTCAAGGTTCAGGTGGCTCTGGACAAGGTTCTCCATTTGGTGATAATCAGAACCGTAACTCAGGCAATAAAGGTTATACTCGCGTCGATGATGATCCATTTGCAAATGATGGCCAACCTATTGACATTTCAGATGATGACTTACCGTTTTAAGCATGTATCTGTAGAGTATAAGCATGGAATATAACATTCTACAAAAAGGAAGGAGGCGTATTTAGATGGCAGGTCGCAAAGGTGGACGTGCGAAGCGTCGTAAAGTGTGTTTCTTCACAGCTAACGGCATTACGCACATCGATTACAAAGATGTAGATTTACTTAAAAAGTTCGTTTCTGAGCGTGGTAAAATTTTACCTCGTCGTGTGACAGGTACAAACGCTAAGTACCAACGCAAATTAACGATCGCAATCAAACGTGCTCGTCAAATGGCGTTATTACCATACGTTTCTGGCGAATAATAATTTAGATATATAAGAGACAGTAAGGACATCCTTACTGTCTTTTTTACATTATTATTTCCTTGGCAAACATTTGATTATCACGCAACGAACCGATAAAATAAGAAATAGCTTATAACATATGAGGTGGAGTTGTGAAAGGAACACGATTTATTACCGAAGGAGCAATGCTTTTAGCCATTTTAGTTGGGTTGCTTCTCTTTTCTTTATACATACCGATCATTGGTCAGCTTTTCATGTTAAGTTTAGCTGTACCGTTTATCATTTTTACTGTCCGCCATGGCGTGAAAAAGTCGGTTGTTTTCTTTATTGTATCCCTTCTTTTGGGTCTCTTATTTGGACGTGTTGTCGCATTACCTACTGTTTTTGCTTTTGGTGTAAGTGGTGTGTTCATGGGGTATTTGTACAGTCAACAAAAAAACCGATATGTCACTCTTTTAGGTGGAACAGTTGCATTCAGCATTAACTTATTACTACTATATGTAGTAGTAAATGTCCTGTTTAAAATTGATTTAATGCAACTAATGGAGCAAACATTAAATGAATCAATGGAGATGTCTAAAAATACATTAGAAATGATGGGGCAGACTGCAAACGAACAGCAAGTACAACAGTTAGAACAAGCGGTGGATATTATTAAGTATATGTTTCCATCTATTATTGTGATGATGTCATTTGTGTTTGCCTTTTTCACTCAGTTAATTGCGACACCTATTTTAAAAAGGTTACAGTACAAAGTGGAAAAGTTTCCTCCGTTTCACGAGTTGAAACTTCCTAAGAGCATCCTTTGGTACTATTTACTTGTACTCATTTTGTCGTTCTTTGATTTGCAGACTGGTTCATTTTTATTTATTGCCGTTGTGAATTTATTAATGGTGTTACAAACGTTAATTTTAATCCAAGGATACTCATTTATTTTTTATTTTTGTCGTCAAAAAGGATATTCAAAAGCCATTGCAATTATGGTCGTTGTCCTATCTATTATTCCAATTGTCCTTCAATTCGTACGAATCTTAGGTATAATTGATTTAGGGTTTGATTTGCGTAAAAAACAGCAGAAATAAATCGATTGCTTTTAGCAAAGCAATGATTGATTAACTTAAAGATTAGGAGCTGAAATGGATGCCTGTCTTTACAAAAAAGAACGTGATTCGCTATCCATTTTATTTGCTTTATAGCCTTACCTTAATTTTAACAGGTATTGTTACTTATCATAATTGGATGGTAGGAGCAGTAGGGTTTTTGTTGCTATTTGCTTTTCTAGCCCTTTTTGTTAAGATGGAGCGAATAATGTTCAATGAATTTGAATCATACATCTCCATGCTTTCTCATCGATTGAAGAAAGTAGGGGAAGAGGCATTGATGGAAATGCCAATTGGAATTATGCTCTTTAATGATGATTTTCAAGTTGAATGGACAAATCCGTTTCTTGCTTCGTGCTTTGCAGAAGATACACTTGTTGGTCGCTCATTGTACGACGTAGCAGAGAGTCTAATCCCTCTTATTAAGCAAGAAGTGGAATCAGAAGTAGTGACACTTCACGATCGGAAGTTTAAAGTCATTATTAAGCGAGAAGAGCGTCTGCTTTATTTCTTTGATATTACGGAGCAAACTGAGATTGAAAAGTTATACGAAGATGAGCGAACAGTACTAGCAATCATTTTTCTAGATAATTATGATGAGTTAACACAAGGAATGGATGACCAGCTTAAAAGTAACTTAAACAGCCAAGTCACTTCCTTAATTAATAACTGGGCAAATGAATCAGGTGTATTCCTTAAACGAACATCTTCTGATAAGTTTATCGCCGTTATGAATGAGCAGATTTTAATTCACTTAGAAAGAAGTAAGTTCTCGATCTTAGATAAAGTGAGAGAAGAAACATCAAAACAAAGCATTCCCCTTACGCTAAGTGTGGGTGTAGGAACGGGCGGATCGACTTTACCAGAGCTCGGCGCATTGGCGCAGTCTAGTTTAGACTTGGCATTAGGTCGTGGTGGCGATCAGGTCGCGATTAAACAGACAAATGGGAAAGTGAAGTTTTACGGTGGAAAAACAAACCCGATGGAAAAACGTACAAGAGTACGAGCGCGTGTGATTTCTCATGCATTAAAAGAACTAATTACAGAGAGTGGAAAGGTCATTATCATGGGTCATAAATTCCCTGATATGGACGCTATCGGATCAGCTATCGGGATTTTAAAAGTGGCACAAGTGAATCAAAAAGAAGGATTTATTGTCTTGGATACAACCCAAGTAGATACAGGTGTACAACGTTTGTTAGAAGAGATTAAGAAAAATCCTGATTTATGGTCGCGTTTTATTACACCAGAAGAAGCACTTAATCTGTTAACGGATGATACGTTACTAGTTGTTGTTGATACGCATAAGCCATCTCTTGTAATTGAAGAGCGGTTAATTAATAAAGTGGAGAATATTATTGTGATTGACCATCACCGTAGAGGAGAAGAATTTATTGAAGATCCTCTACTTGTGTATATGGAACCTTATGCGTCGTCTACTGCTGAACTTGTGACAGAGTTACTTGAATATCAACCAAAACGATTTAAAATAGATATGTTAGAAGCAACAGCTCTTTTAGCTGGAATCATTGTTGATACCAAAAGCTTCACATTACGAACAGGTTCTCGCACGTTTGATGCGGCATCCTTCTTACGTTCACAAGGAGCAGATACGGTTCTGGTACAAAAGTTTTTAAAAGAAGATTTAAATCAATATGTGCAACGAGCAAGGTTTATTGAAAAAGCTGAAATTTACCGAGACGGGATTGCTATCTCAAAAGGTGATGAAGGTGAAACATATGATCATGTCTTAATTGCTCAAGCAGCTGATACGTTATTAGGTATTAGTGGCGTCGGTGCATCTTTTGTTATTTCAAAGAGACGCGATCAACAAGTAGGCATTAGTGCTCGTTCATTAGGTGACATTAACGTTCAAGTTATTATGGAGGGATTACAAGGCGGCGGACATTTAACAAACGCTGCGACACAATTAAATAATCTCACACTTGATGAAGCAGAAGAACGATTAAAACAAGTCATTGATGAGTATTTAGAGGGAGGAAAAAAATCATGAAG
This sequence comes from Bacillus sp. CGMCC 1.16541, assembly GCF_003184905.1. Classification (GTDB taxonomy): domain Bacteria; phylum Bacillota; class Bacilli; order Bacillales; family Bacillaceae_H; genus Priestia. Next base: position 37,561 of record NZ_QFRU01000026.1, on the reverse strand, counting down.
GTTATTTTCTTAAAAGATGTAAAAGGTAAAGGAAAAAAAGGTGAAACAAAAAACGTTGCAGACGGTTATGCGCATAACTTTTTACTAAAGCAAGGCTTAGCGGTTGAAGCAACAGGTGGTAACTTAAAAGCATTAGAAGCACAGAAAAATAAAGCAAAACAAGAAGCGGCAGAAGAGTTAGAAAAAAGCAAGCAGTTAAAAGAAACACTAGAAAAACTTACAGTTGAGTTAAAAGCAAAATCAGGAGAAGGTGGACGTCTATTCGGTTCAATTACAAGTAAGCAAATTGCTGATGAACTTAAAAAGACGCACGGAATTAAAATTGATAAGCGTAAAATTGAAATGAACGATGCGATTCGTGCGCTTGGCTATACAAACGTTCCTGTGAAGCTTCATTCAGACGTAATAGCAACAATGAAAGTGCATGTAACTGAACAGTAAGATAACACGATGAGTCATGAAAGTGCCTGATTCTCTCATGTTACAATATCCAGTACTTATTTTTATTCAAAGGCTAGTTATTGTTGTGGAGAATCTGGCCTTTTTCTTTTAAAAGGTGAAACTTGTATAAAAAATGAACGAAGAGGGGCAGGGAAAAGAAACGATGAGTGATCTTTTAGCAGACCGTCTTCCGCCCCAGAATATTGAAGCTGAACAAGCTGTCTTAGGGGCTGTTTTTTTAGAGCCATCTTCTTTAACATTGGCTTCTGAATTACTTATACCAGAAGATTTTTATCGTGCAGCGCATCAAAAAATCTTCAATTGTATGCTGGTACTTGCTGATAAGGGTGAGCCAGTCGACTTAATTACTGTCACATCTGAATTAGCTGACCAAAAGATTCTAGAAGAAGTTGGCGGTGTTGCGTATTTAAGCGATTTAGCAAATGCTGTTCCAACAGCAGCCAATTTAGAGTACTATGCAAAGATTGTAGAAGAGAAGTCAATTTTAAGAAGATTGATTCGTACAGCGACGAACATTGCTTCTGAAGGGTATGCAAGGGAAGACGAAGTAGAAGTATTATTAAATGAAGCAGAGAAAAACATTCTCGAAGTGGCACAACGTAAAAATACCGGTGTGTTTCAAAACATAAAAGATGTACTTGTTCAAACGTATGATAACATTGAGCAGCTTCATAATCGTAAAGGGGACATCACAGGTATCCCAACAGGATTTGCGGAATTAGACCGTATGACAGCAGGCTTTCAACGAAGTGATTTAATTATCGTAGCTGCTCGACCGTCTGTAGGGAAAACCGCTTTTGCGTTAAATATTGCCCAAAACGTGGCCACAAAAACAGATGAAAATGTCGCGATCTTCAGTTTAGAGATGGGTGCCCAACAGCTAGTGATGAGGATGCTGTGTGCGGAAGGAAACATTAATGCCCAAAACTTACGTACAGGTTCTTTGACTTCTGATGACTGGGGTAAGCTCACAATGGCCATGGGGTCTTTATCAAACGCAGGAATTTACATTGACGATACACCAGGGGTTCGTGTTGGTGATATTCGTTCAAAATGTCGACGTCTAAAGCAAGAAAGTGGCTTAGGGATGATTCTTATTGACTACTTGCAACTCATTCAAGGTAGTGGTCGAAGCGGGGAGAACCGCCAACAGGAAGTATCTGAAATCTCTCGTGCATTAAAAGGATTAGCGCGTGAATTAGATGTACCGGTTATTGCCTTATCACAGCTTTCTCGTGGTGTAGAATCAAGGCAAGATAAGCGTCCGATGATGTCTGATATTCGTGAATCAGGAAGTATTGAGCAGGATGCGGATATTGTTGCCTTTTTATATCGTGATGATTATTATGACAAAGAATCTGAAGATAAAAACATCATCGAGATTATTATTGCCAAGCAACGTAACGGTCCTGTAGGGACAGTTCAATTAGCATTCGTAAAAGAATACAATAAGTTTGTTAATTTAGAGCGGCGCTTTGATGATTCAAATATGCCACCAGGTGCATAGAGGCTGTGTGAAATGTTGTAATTGGACAGCATTTCACACAGCCTATAAAAATGAGCGTTTTACCTTTTTAATGTTACATAAGTAGGTGTTTTTCGGATATAACAGAAGGGGAATTCATTAAAATACGATAAATAAACTTTAATATGATTTAATTGTTCGGATTTTATTGACTTTACTACGGTGAATTGTTACACTTAATAACGGTTAAATTATATTGTAGTAATCTGTGATTGACTAAGCGGAGGTGCTTAATTTATGTCTTCTGTAGTTGTAGTAGGAACACAATGGGGAGATGAAGGTAAAGGGAAGATTACCGATTTCCTATCTGAAAATGCGGAGGTTATTGCGCGCTATCAAGGTGGTAATAACGCTGGGCATACAATTAAATTTGATGGTGAAACATATAAGTTACATTTAATTCCTTCAGGTATTTTTTATAAAGATAAAGCATGTGTAATTGGAAACGGAATGGTTGTAGATCCAAAAGCACTTGTTCAAGAGTTAAAATACTTACATGATCGCAACGTAACGACTGATAATCTTCGTATCAGTAATCGTGCACACGTGATTTTACCTTATCATTTAAAGCTCGATGAAGTAGAAGAAGAGCGTAAAGGTGCCAATAAGATTGGAACAACGAAAAAAGGAATTGGACCAGCTTATATGGATAAAGCTGCGCGCGTAGGAATTCGAATCGCAGATTTACTAGATCGTGAAGTATTTGAAGCAAAATTAGCTCATAACTTAGCTGAAAAGAATCGCCTTTTAGAAAAAATGTATGAGGTAGAAGGCTTCAAGTTAGAAGATATCTTAGATGAATATTATGAGTACGGACAGCAAATTGCTCAATACGTTTGTGATACATCTGTTGTATTGAATGACGCATTAGACGGTGGAAAACGTGTGTTATTCGAAGGTGCACAAGGGGTTATGTTAGACATCGATCAAGGAACATATCCGTTCGTTACATCTTCAAATCCTGTTGCAGGTGGCGTAACAATTGGTTCTGGTGTAGGTCCATCAAAAATCAACCATGTTGTAGGTGTATCAAAAGCGTATACAACACGTGTTGGAGACGGCCCATTCCCAACAGAATTAGACAACGAAATTGGACACCAAATTCGTGAAGTAGGTCGTGAGTACGGTACAACAACGGGACGCCCTCGTCGTGTTGGTTGGTTTGACAGTGTTGTCGTTCGTCATGCTCGTCGTGTGAGTGGGATTACAGACTTGTCTCTTAACTCAATTGACGTATTAACAGGTATTGAAACATTAAAAATTTGTGTTGCTTACCGTTACAAAGGGGAGATCATGGAAGAATTCCCTGCAAGCTTAAAAGTATTAGCAGAATGTGAACCGGTATATGAAGAGTTACCAGGTTGGACAGAAGATATTACAGGAGCAAAATCGTTAGAAGCGCTTCCTGAAAATGCACGTCATTATTTAGAGCGTGTATCTCAATTAACAGGAATTCCATTATCGATTTTCTCTGTAGGTCCAGATCGTTCTCAAACGAACGTACTTCGTAGCGTATACAGCTAAAAAGGTGTAAGGTAGTGGCTCATTGAGTCGCTACCTTTTCACTGTTAAGAAAGAAATGAATCTTTCCTAAAAAAACGAGAAAAAAAGTGTAAAAAAGATATTGCCAAACATTTATAATCTATGATAATATAATTCTTGTCGCTGATAACAGCAACAGTAACATGAGCCATTAGCTCAGTTGGTAGAGCATCTGACTTTTAATCAGAGGGTCGAAGGTTCGAGTCCTTCATGGCTCACTTTCGATAAAATTTAATATGGCCCATTGGTCAAGCGGTTAAGACACCGCCCTTTCACGGCGGTAACACGGGTTCGAATCCCGTATGGGTCATCTTTGTTAGGTCCCGTGGTGTAGCGGTTAACATGCCTGCCTGTCACGCAGGAGATCGCGGGTTCGATTCCCGTCGGGACCGCCATTATACATACTTGAATACGTTATTGGGCTCGGTAGCTCAGTCGGTAGAGCAATGGACTGAAAATCCATGTGTCGGCGGTTCGATTCCGTCCCGAGCCATCAAAAAAGCATGACTATTGAAGTCATGCTCAGCTTGTAGAGAAACCTAGTGTTTTTCTACAGGCTTTTTTTATTGGTTGATATGAATACAAATTTAAAGTGAATTATCCTAGAAAATAGACTCCCACACACCTAGCCTAGCTAGGCTAGGTGTGTGGCAATCTTTTTCATGTTCTGACACGCTGCGGTGAGAAGCACTTGCTCACTCGCATTGTGAATGCCCCTCAACCCGCAGTAGCGAAGCCCATACAGTTGTTTTGAATCTGCAAAGCTTCGCTCAATTTTTTCTTTTCTATTTCTACGGTTTTCTTCGTAAATTTATTTTTATTGGCATTCGCTTTTAAATGAGTGGAGTCGGTAAATAATACACGGCCTTCAACCATTTTATGATTCATCGCCTGTAAGACGATTTCATCAAAGATTTCCTGAAAGATATTTGTTTCGTTGAAGCGTTTTCTCCGATTCCAGCTGATTGTAGAGTGGTGAGGGACTGGGTCTTCAATGGATACAAATTGGAGTTCATTTTGTGCATTTTTCCTAGTGTGAAGCATGAGAAACACCGCCTTTAATTGTTATTTATATTATAACAAATTAACGCGGTGAATAGTTAAAGAATACTTTCAAAAAGAATGGCTGTCGAGACTTTCTCGACAGCCTGGATGTGTGATTCACACATTGCTTTTTTCTTGTGATAACCAAACATACAAAGGAGTGAAGGGACATGACGAATACGTCAATTAAAAAGACCTTAGCGTCGTCTAAGCAACAGGAATTTGATTCGAATTTTCAGGAGGATTGCACGCCTACTAATCTATCTTTTTTAAAATATAATAAAATAGAAAATGGAGGAATTTATGGAATTTAAATGGTTTTTTTCTGTATAATGAATTTTGTTCAACAAAACTTATAGGGGGATGGTTTATTTTGTCTAGTTTAAAGAAGTTTTTACCTATGATGTTAGTATTGGCCGTTTTCTGTTTGGGGTTATCGCCAGCGCAAGCTTCAGAGCAACCGCTGAAAACAAGCGGTGATCCCCCAACAGATGAAGATGTACAAGCATTAGCTAATGAGCTGGAATATCTTTTCACTGAAGTGATGGTAAAAGATGAAAAGACCGGGGAATATGTTCTGAATGAGGAAGAATTGAAAAAAGCACCATATACAGATGAAGAGAAGGCGCAACTTCGGGCTGCTACCAGCAAGTTCAAGACAGCTGGCACATTTGATAGATGCATGCAGGATGCATTAGGTATTGGATCTGCGGCATGGAAAGAAATAAAAGGTTTAATTGATGCCAAACAATACCTTTCAGCTGCCGGAGCCATTGCAATTGCAGGCGGAATAGCAACCAACCCGATCGCTATTGCTATATTTGTTGCCACATGCGGGCCATCTTCTGCGAGCTAACTTAAATGAAATACCTTGTTCAATATAAAAGAGTCTCTAAGTCTGATATACTTAACAGTAGATAGAGACTCTTTTTTGTTTCACCTAGCCGTGCATGGAGATTATTAAAAACCTCAAGGAGATGATAAGTTGAATACTCTCTTGGTAAACATAAAAGACTTGTCTTTTTTGATAATACTGATTTCTAGCATTCTTTACTTGAGAAACCTCAAATTAAAAAAATGGGAAAACGGTCTTTCTATTGGGGAGAAAATAATTTACATACTTACATACATCTCCATTCCTATTTACGGTATTATCTACTTTATACTCCTCATAGAATCTTAAAATTGAATAACAAAATGATGATCATCGATCAATGTACGTAAGGGTACCGAATATCAGGTAACCCTTCTTTTTTTTGAATGGATCGTATCAGTTATAAAACATTGAAGGAAACCATTGCGGTGATGACCACCGCCAGTAAAAGACATGAAGCTAAAAAACAAATAAAAAACCTAAAAGGAGAGATTTATCATGGCAAAGAAAAAATTCGAGGAATTAACAGAAAAAGGACAACAACAGCGTTTAGCAAAGTACCAAAAGGAACGCGAAGCTCGCGGAATCGAAGAAACACTTGCTCGCCTGGTGAAACCAGCGAACATCAAACCAATTAAAGGTAACAATAAATTGGCCATTTTCCGGTTAGCGGCGTACAACAAGGATACAGAAGAAACCAAGTTCTTCACAGCGAGTGCGTTCATCGCGAAAGGAAAAGACAAGCTTGAGGAATTTTATGCAAGCCTTGCAAAAGGTCAACTGGTTGCGGTTGAATTCAAAGAAAATAACGGTTATACGAACATCTATAACCTAATGGATCGCTCTTATGCCGGATACTCGTAAAAAGAACTAATTTCACACAAAAAGCGATAGGCAGAATTCTGCTTATCTCTTTTTTTCTTATACCCATACCACTAAAGGAGATGATTAGATGTCGATTCGAGGAACAGAAATCGTAAAGGTTGTTGAAGGAAAGCGCATTTCAAAAGAGGAGTTAAAACAGGCAAGAAATGAAAATCATCATTTTTATGTCATGCGCCACGCGGGGAACGACATGAGCATTCCTGTGACGATTGAACAGCGGGTCATCGTCAATTACTGGGGATACTTGATCACAAAGGAATCTTTCACATACACCGATTCGCACATCCCGGGAGACGCTCCATCATTCATCGAGTTGACAGAAGAAGAAGGATACGGCCTGGTGGAGTTGCGTGAATGTGCGACCGTTATCTTCTGAATAATATGGTCGAACTTTTTCGAGGATAAAAGAGAAATCTATGTACTTATCAATTTTTCTAAGGAGATGGTCTTGAGGGACAAGGTCTTCAATGGATACAAATTCGAGTTCATTTTGTGCATTTTTCCTAGTGTGAAGCATGAGAAACACCGCCTTTAATTGTTATTTATATTATAATAAATTAACGCGGTGAATAGTTAAAGAATACTCTCAAAAAGAATGGCTGTTGAGACTTTCTCGACAGCCTGAGCATGACTTCAATAGTCATGCTTTTTGTTGTTTTGTGCAAAAAAGTACCATTCATTATTTACTTTCATGACTCTTAACAGGTTTGACCTCCCCTATAAGAGGGTATCCATACGCGTAGGTTTAGCAGGTGTGTTATAGATAGTGGCTTATGTCATCTGTTTTAAGAAAGCATAAGCCGTTTAATTCATAAATATTAAGTATTCGACCAAGAGAGAGCAACCAAACTAGCTATGCAGGACACTCAACCTTTCAAAAGATTTTTAACCTAAGTGCTGATGCGGCAGCATCATGTATATGACGATTATTTAATTATCAAGTATAATAAAAATGATGGATTGAAAAATTAGTGATAACATCTTATTTTTAATGGTTTCTTAATGAAAAAGGAGAACGATAATGATGGATAAGCGAATCTTAGTGGTTGACGATGAAAAACCAATTGCAGATATTTTAAAATTCAACTTACAAAAAGAAGGTTATGAAGTATTTTGTGCGTATGATGGAGCGGATGCATTAGATAAAGTAGAAGAAGTACAACCTGAATTGATTTTATTAGACATTATGCTACCGCAAAAAGACGGCATGGAAGTGTGTCGTGAAGTTCGAAAAAAGTATGACATGCCCATTATTATGTTAACAGCAAAGGATTCTGAAATCGATAAAGTATTAGGGTTAGAACTGGGTGCAGATGACTATGTCACAAAGCCTTTTAGTACAAGAGAGTTATTAGCACGTGTAAAAGCGAACTTGCGTAGACATCAACAAGTGGCGAATGCAGCAGAAGAAAGTGAAACCAATGAAATTGCAATCGGTTCGCTTGTGATTCATCCTGATGCTTATATCGTGTCTAAGCGCGGTGAAACCATTGAGTTAACACACCGAGAATTTGAGTTGCTTCACTATTTAGCCAAGCATATCGGACAAGTTATGACACGTGAACATTTACTACAAACCGTGTGGGGCTACGACTACTTTGGTGATGTGCGTACAGTGGATGTTACCGTACGCCGTCTACGTGAAAAGATTGAAGATAACCCTAGTCACCCAGCTTGGATTGTGACAAGACGAGGAGTGGGCTATTACCTACGCAATCCTGAACAGGAGTAATAAAAGATGAAGAAAGTTCGGTTTTTACAGTCTATTCATTTAAAATTTGTATTAATTTATGTATTGCTCATTTTAATTGCGATGCAAATTATTGGTGTGTACTTCGTTCGTCAGCTTGAAAAAGAGCTCGTCACAAATTTCTCAGAATCGTTAGATGAGCGAATTAGCTTCCTTTCCTATAATATCGATCAAGAGATGAAAAAGAAGCGAGATGAAGGAACAACAACGTTAGAACAAGATATTCGAACCATTCTCCAAGATGTTGTATCAAAGGATATTTCAGAAGTGCGAGTGATTGATCAAAATAGACGAGTCATTGGAACGTCTCATGAGTATCCACAGCGAATACTAGGAAAGCGATCAACCGAGACCAATGTGAGACGAGCTCTTTTAGTTGGAACGAAATCAGAGCGAGTAGTAGTAGATCCTCAAACAGGCCAACGAATGAGGATCATTACTGCTCCTATTCCTATTGGTAGTCAAGATGAAATTGTCGGTGCGATTTATTTAAAGGCAACGATGGAGCCAATCTATGACCAAATGCGTGACATCAATAGCATCTTTGTGACCGGAACGATGATTGCTCTCGTCATTACTGCCGTGTTAGGGGTGCTTTTGGCCCAAACGATTACGCGGCCGATGTCTGAGATGAGGAAACAAGCCCTTGAAATGGCAAAAGGAAACTTTTCGCGAAAAGCCAAAGTCTACGGCTATGATGAGATTGGACAGCTTGCGCTAACGTTCAATAACTTAACACGCAAGCTTCAAGAAGCACAGGCGACAACAGAAGGAGAGCGAAGAAAGCTCAGTTCTGTTTTAGCGCATATGACAGACGGTGTAATTGCGACAGACCGTAAAGGGCGTGTCATCTTAATTAATGATCCAGCGGCAGATATGTTGAACGTTTCACGTGAAACAGTGTTATCAGAACCAGTTGTAACTTTGTTAGGGTTAGAAGAAACACACACGTTTGAAAGTATTCTGGAAAATCAAGATGCGTTAATTTTAGATTTTAGTACGCATTCAGATCACTTCATTTTACGTGCTACGGTGTCGGCAATTCAAAAGGAAACAGGGTTTATTAATGGAATTATTCTTGTTTTACATGACATTACTGAACAAGAAAAAATTGATCAAGAGCGTCGTGAGTTCGTCGCAAATGTTTCTCACGAATTGCGTACACCGTTAACAACGATGAGAAGCTATTTAGAAGCACTTGCAGAAGGTGCGTGGGAAGATAAAGACATTGCACCTAAATTTTTAAACGTGACGCAAACAGAAACGGAACGCATGATTCGTTTAGTGAACGACTTATTACAATTGTCGAAGTTAGATAGTGAAGATTATCGCTTTGCAACAGATTATATTAATTTTGTGGACTTTTATCACCATGTTATCGATCGTTTTGAAATGACAATCGAACAAAGCATTTCATTTACACGTGAGCTGCCGAATGAACCTGTTTACGTGTCTATTGATCAAGATAAAATTACCCAAGTGTTAGACAACATTATTTCCAACGCAATTAAATATTCGCCAGAAGGTGGAACGATTACCTTCTCGCTTGATAAACGTGAAAACGACGTATTGATTAGCGTAAAAGACCAAGGTATGGGAATTCCTCAAGCAAATGTAACGAAAATATTTGAGCGTTTTTATCGTGTAGATAAAGCGAGAACACGAAAATTAGGTGGTACAGGGCTAGGTTTGGCGATTGCGAAAGAAATTGTGGTTGCTCATCACGGACGTATTTGGGCTGAGAGTAAAGAAGGATTAGGGACGACGATTTATTTTACGCTGCCTGTTGAAGAAGATGATGGAGATGAGTGGGCATGAAGTATGAACATGTAAAAACCGTCTTCTTGTTTATTCTAGTAGCCATTAGTCTTGTGTTGACATGGAATTTATGGACCTATCAACCAGCGTATGATGTGGTAGATAACACGCAATTTCTACAAGACGTCGCAACAAGTGATGAGCGCAAGCTTGAAGATCACATCATTCCATCTAAGATTATTTATCATGATGAAAAGAATATACTGGGCTCTACAGAAAATGAGTACATGAAAAGTTTCATTAAAGGGATGAAAAAGTGGACGTTCTCAAATATTCGTTTTGTAAATACGCCAACACTTGAAGAAGACTTTTTATCATTTGTTCATAACCGTCAAGGGATTGAAGTGATTTATCCAGATCAAATTTCATTCAATGTGTTTCAACTCATGTTTGAAATTCAAGAACAATCATTTCCTGAATCTTATTTTGATCGCATTGTTTTTAGGTTGAAAAGTCCGCAATCTCAAGTAGTCACGGCTTATTTTGTTGATTATGAAACGCGGTCTGTGTTTGAGGCAAACGTCAATAACGTTAGTCGATCAAGTTTTCAACAATTAGAAGAGAAACTAAAGTCTGTTTATGAACCTTACTTTGCTTATCAAATTGAAGATGCTCGAACCATTTTTATTCCCGAAAAACCTCAAAAAATGAAGCGTGTACAGTCTTATTTTGAAACGATTGAGGTAGAGAAGTTTTGGAAGTCGTTGTTTAACAGTCCTGAGTACGTAAAAAAAGAATCACTCATGAACCGTGATTTGTATACGGATGGCCCACGTGTGTTGGATGTCAATACGCAAACGAACATGATTGAATACACAAGTCTTATGAGTTCAGGTACAGAAGGGCCAGAAAGCAACAACTTACTAAAACGTAGCTTTACTTTCATGAATGATCATGGAGGATGGGTTGACAAGTCGTATCGATTTGCGAGTTGGAATCGTAATACAAGAGAAATTATTTATCGGTTTCATGAAGGGAACTACCCTGTTTTTAATGCTCAAGGGTTAACAGAAATTTATCAGCGATGGGGAAGTATGGAGATTTTAAACTACAAACGATCATTGTATCGCATGCTGAATTTCCGATCAGATGCGTACCAGGTGACCTTATCGTCTGGGAAAGAAATTGTTTCATTTATTGAAAATAAGCATCCTAACTTTCAACAAGAGTTACTAGAAGATGTAATTGTTGGATATGTGTTTGTGAAAAATGAAAACCTCGAAGAAGATAGTGAGTTTAACGAAGTCTTCAACTTGACGGATGTGTCTTTAGAGCCAGCTTGGTTTTATGTATATGATAAAAAGTGGTTTCAAGTTGTGATGGAAAAAGAATCAGGAGGTAAAACGGATGGATTGGAATAAAACAAAAACCGTCTTTATCGTTACCTTCTTAATTCTCGACTTATTTTTAGCGTATCAATTTATGGTGAAAAAAAATCAAAATGACTTAGACTTCATTACAGAAGCAAGTGTAGAAGAGCAACTAGCTCAAGAAAACATTACGTATGAAGAGCTGCCAAAGAACGTTGAAAAGAAGACATATTTGAACGCACGAAGTGTGAATTTTGCGGAAGAAGATTTAACGAAATTAAAAAATCAACAAATTGAATTTTTAAGTGACTATGAAATTCAAGGTGTATTTGATGAACCCGTTTCTTTGCCTTCCAATAATACGTCGTTTCGCTTAAATCAATTTTTAAAAGAATATATTTTCAAAGGTAGTTCTTACGGGATTTGGCATATTGATAAAGAAGCAAAAGTCATCATTTTTTATCAAAAGCATCATGATAAATTTATTTATGATAATACGAACGCCATGATTGTTGTTCATTTGAACGAAAAGAATGAAATGATTTCATATGAACAAAAGCTTTTAGAAGACATTGAAAAAATGGATGATGATCAAGAAATTTTAACACCCATTAAAGCACTTGAAAACTTACTTCTTAAAGATGAATTGAAACCAGGAAGCAAAGTAACAAAAGTATCATTAGGATATTACACATTCGACCTTCCCGTTTCAAGTTCACAAGTACTCGTTCCGACTTGGCACATTATTGTGGATGAGAAAAAACATTACTTTGTGAACGCATTTGAAGGGCAAATTTTGAGTAAACGAACTAATTAAACATTGGAGTGAGAAACATGAGTTTGCATTTTAGTGTGCTTGCAAGTGGAAGCACAGGAAATGCGGTCTTTGTTGGTGATGACCATCACTCATTGCTTGTTGACGCTGGGTTAAGCGGAAAGCAAATGGAAGCATTATTTCAACAAATTCATCGCAACGTCCAAGATCTATCAGGTATTTTAGTGACGCATGAACATAGTGATCATATTAAAGGAATTGGTGTGTTAGCGAGAAAGTATAACCTTCCGATTTACGCGAATGAAAAAACGTGGAAAGCGATGGAAGGATTAATTGGTACTGTTCCTTCTGATCAAAAATTCATATTTTCAACAGGAGAAGTGAAGACATTTGGCGGTATTTCGGTGGAATCGTTCGGTGTGTCTCACGATGCTGCAGAGCCGATGTTCTTTTCTTTTCATCAAGACAATAAAAAAGTGACCCTTATTACAGATACAGGATATGTGAGTGACCGCATGAAAGGTATTATTCAAAATAGTGATGCCTTCATTTTTGAAAGCAATCATGACGTGGAAATGCTTCGGATGGGACGCTATCCGTGGAGTGTCAAACGTCGGATTCTAAGTGATGTCGGACACGTTTCAAATGAAGATGCAGGATTAGCGTTAGCGGACGTCATAGGAGATAAGACAAAGCGCATTTATTTAGCTCATTTAAGTCAAGATAACAATATGAAAGAAATTGCGAGAATGTCTGTTCATCAAGTGTTAACAGAAAAAGATGTCGGAGTCGACGAACGCTTTACTTTACATGATACCGATCCAAAACAACCAACTGAACTCGTGTATGTATAGAGCGAATGAAGAACGTCGAAACTAACAATGGTGAAAAACATACGTAAACAAAGATGAAAAAATCGCGGAACTCTTTCAATAATCACTTTACCGTGAAAGGATTGATCACAGAAGTGGGTTATTATGATGAGCAGTATGAACAAAAGTCGAAAAAAAGCAGAAGAGGTGGATTTCTTCCTGCTTTAATCGGCGCCATTGTCGGTGGATTGATTGTCGCCATTGCTTCTCCTATTTTATCAAATACAGGTATGATGCCTGGTGATGAAACAAAGAATGAAACGATTCGAAATGAAGAGGGCGAAATCATTCAAAAGAATGTCGCAGTTGACGTGACGACGAGTGTCACACAAGCTGTTGATCAAGTAAATGAAGCGGTTGTTGGAGTTGTAAACATTCAGCAATCACAAAGCTTTTGGAATGAAGAACGAACGGATGCAGGAACAGGCTCTGGAGTGATTTATAAAAAAGCAGGTGAGAAAGCGTTCATCGTGACGAATCACCATGTCATTCAAGGAGCCACGCAAGTAGAAGTGAGTCTTGCAGATGGTTCGCGTGTTCCGGCGCGTTCACTAGGAAGCGATCAACTAACGGATCTTGCTGTATTAGAAATTGACTCAAAGCACGTGTCAAAAGTGGCACAGTTTGGAGATTCTGATGTGTTAAAAGCAGGCGAACCTGTCATTGCTATTGGAAATCCATTAGGCTTACAATTCTCAGGATCTGTGACACAAGGAGTCGTCTCTGGTGTCAATCGTGTCATTCCGCAAGACTTAAATCAAGACGGCACACCTGATTGGCAAGCAGAAGTTATTCAAACGGATGCAGCGATTAACCCAGGAAATAGCGGGGGTGCACTTATTAATATTGATGGCGTGCTAATTGGCATTAACTCAATGAAAATTGCCCAACAAGAAGTTGAAGGAATTGGATTAGCGATTCCCATTAACATCGCACAGCCTATTATTAATGACTTAGAAAAGTTTGGTGAAGTGCGTCGACCATACATTGGGGTAAGTACATTATCACTTAATGAAATTTCAGGGTATCATTTAAAAGAAACATTAAAATTGCCTCAAAAGGTGGTCGAAGGGGTAGCGGTTCTAGGAGTGGAACCTTTATCACCAGCTGCCAAAGCCGGAATGAAAGAATATGACGTCATTGTCGAATTCGACGGAGAGAAAATTCCAGACGTCGTGGCTCTTCGTAAGTATCTCTATACACAAAAAGAAATCGGCGATAAAATTGAAGTCACGTACTATCGTCAAGGAAAACAAAACAAAGTCGAAATGACATTAACCGAACAAATGATGTAAAAGATATCCACAGGGGGGAGAAATCCTCCTGTGGTCTTTTTTCTGATACTGATAAAAGGAGGGAAAAAGATGAAAATTTATTGCTGTGAAGAGCACGTAGAATTAGCACTAGACGTTGCGGTAGATGAGATTGAACTAGCACCAGTGTTCGAAAAAATCGAACCTGAACAACAGTCATCCACATGTGAATATTGTGAAAGCAACGCAATATATGTAGTAGGGAACTAATATTCTCATACAAGATGTGGATAGTAAATGTGGATATGTGGATAAGTTTTGTGGATAACATGTTTGTAAAGCGGGGATTAACTGTGAATATCTCAATTGTGACAATTGGAAAATTAAAAGAGAAATATTTAAAACAAGGCATTGCCGAATATACAAAACGTCTAAGGCCGTACGCAAAAATCGACATCATCGAACTACCTGATGAAAAAGCCCCAGAAAATTTAAGTGAATCTGAAATGGAGCAAGTCAAAAACAAAGAGGGCGAGCGTATTTTATCTAAAATTTCAGACGACACCCACGTCATCGCCTTAGCGATCCAAGGCAAACAAAAATCATCTGAAGAGCTTGCAACCGACTTAGACAAGCTCGCAACATACGGAAAAAGCAAAATCGCCTTCGTCATCGGCGGCTCACTCGGCCTCAGCGACGAAGTCCTAAAACGCTCAAACGACAAGCTCTCATTTTCTAAGATGACCTTTCCTCATCAGCTTATGAGGTTGATTTTGTTAGAACAAGTATACAGAGCGTTTCGGATTAATCGGGGGGAACCGTATCACAAATAGGTAATGGTTGGACTTAAAATATAATCCCCTCAGCAGGATAGGAGAATCATCAGTCTTATGTAGAACTGGATCTGAGGGATCCAAGTTCGGTAGGTGAGCAATAAAGGAGAAGTAGATGTTTTTTAGTTCTTTTTTGCTTGCCTCTATTTTTTCGATGGAAGCCACCAGTAATTGTCGAAACTCTTGAACAGATAATTGTTCTTTTAACTCCATGAACTCTTGTAATTGTTGTCTAATAAAATCTGGTGTTACAGCTTTCAGAGTAACAGTGGAGGTGGATTGCCTTTTTATTGCTTTTTGTAAACTCTCTTTTGTCTTTTCGGTCTCACTTCTTAATTCACTCATTCTTGCTTTTGCTTCTTCAACGGTATAAATTTCTGACTCAACTAATTCTTGAATTCTTTTTTTTCGATTTTCAAGCTCTTTCAACTTGTTTTTCCATATTTGTTCTTCATTTGTTTTATTCATATAGCTTGGATGTTGTCGAATGTGATGGTTAATCTCATTTGTGATGTTATTTACACTCTCATCAGAAATAAATGCCTCCTGTACTCGTTTGAACACTTCTTTTTCAATCCAGTCAGCATCTATTAAGTTTGGATTGCACACCGATCTGCCTTGGTTATGATACATCCCACAAGCATAATATCTCTTTTTTGTTCCATCTTTTCTTTTTGCACCGTACAAACTGGTCATATAAGCACCACATTGGGGACATTTGAGAATAGAGGTTAAAGGAAAAGTCCCTGAATATTGTCGTGGCATTCCTGTTGCTCGTTGTTTTCTTATCAAATTTGCTTTATCCCATGTTTCCTCATCAATGATAGGCTTATGCTGACCTTTTGATAGGATATAATCAGGATTTTTTCCTTTTCTTCTGTTTTGTTCCCAGCCAATCACTTGATTAAATCGTATATATCCTTTGTATATGGGATTATCAAGGATGATGGAAACTGTAGAGACGGAGAAAGGATTGTTTTTCTTTGTTCGCCTTCCGATATCATTAAGATAATTCGCAATTTTTTTGGTTCCCCAACCTTCATGAACAAATTTTGTAAAGATTAATTTCACTGTTTCAGCTTCTTCAGGGACGATAACTAATTCCTTTTCAATCGTTTCATAGCCTAACACTAAACCGCCGTTGAATTTCCCAATCCTTGCACGTTGACTCATGCCCATTTTTACGTTTTCTACCAACTCCTCACGTTGATATTGGGCCACGGATGCTAATATATTGAATTGAAGATTGGCGTGTGGAGTTCCATACTCTCCTTCTTTGATGCTAATAAATCTGACTTTTTCTTTGTGTATTTCTTCCACAATTTTGAGAGAGTCAGACAAAGTTCGACTTAATCGACTTACCTTATAAGTGATGACAACATCCAGTGCCCCAGCTTTAACATCTCTCATCATTCTATTCAAATCTTTTCTCCCTTTTATACTTTTAGCACTAACTCCTTCATCTACATAGACTCTTATCGCTAATTCATGACCGATAAAATACTTGTGAGCAAATTCTGTCGCTTCATGTTCTTGTCCGTCAATTGAAAACCCTTCTTGAGCTTGCTTATCAGTAGAAACTCGAAGATAAATTCCAACAACAATCTCTTTCTTTTTCATCTATTACGCACCTTCCTTTAATGTTTGGTTTTCTTTTCTAAAGATTGCAGTGAAAATTAATTCAGAAATTGTTCTTAGTTTATCATCACTTGTTTTACTTGAGAATGCTTTCTCTTTTGCTGGAAATTCTCTTTGTTGTGTAATATTATTTTGATGAAAATTGGTCATAAGAAACACCACCTTTTCTTTGAAAAATAAATTTTTGCTTTGTTGACTATAGTATATAAAAACCATTTTTCTATGTGGTATAAAATTTTTATACTCTTTTGGGGGGATATGAGGATATGGAAAATGATTTTTTGTCTGAGATAAATGAATATATGTTACATGGCTTTGACTTGTTATGTATCAGTGAACTTTATGGAATTAGTGAGAGCACAATCTTTCATCATGCTTTATCAATCCACGAATTGGAAAAATTGGTTAGTCTTGTAGAAAGAAATAAACGTCCTACTAAAACATTAGGACAATTCATTAATGAAGCTCTCTTCAAGCTTGAGATGACGCAACAAGATCTTGCAAATAAATCTGGTTTCTCAAAAGGGTATATCAGTCATGTGATAAATGGGCGAACGAATCCGTCAAAGTATAAGTTATTAAGAATGGCATTTGCTATGACTCTAACAGTAGAAGAAACAAAAGAATTGTTGCTCACCAGGGGGTATACGTTTAGCAATTCGATCAAAGATAGAATAATAGTTTCTTGTTTAGAAATCGGCATTTACGACCTCCTCAAAGTGGAAGAAGCCTTAAACAAAATAGCAAATGCAGGAGAAACGTTATATGAGGAATAGAAGGTGATGATAGTTGATTCAGTTTTCCGCAGCGGCCGAAAACTGTTTTTTTTATTTAGCAAGAAGCGTAGCTTCCATTACTCGAACTATATAGAACCGTTTTCCCCTTCATTATCCATTGACAAGTGTATAAAATGTCTTTTAAAAGCACTCCATTTTTTGTCACTTCGTATTATTTCCCCACATTCTATCAATCAAATAACAAAGAAACACATTGTTCTTTCAATGTGTTGGAAGGTCTTTTAAATTGGTTGGGGGCGGGAAAAATTTCTTGTAGTTCAAACTAAGCAGGAAGAAGACTGCATTGTTCCCGATTGTCTATGAAGGAGATGATAGAAAAATGATTCACACAATAGAGATGATTCTTTCAATTGACTATGAAACTATTAAACGACTATTAAAGAAACATAATGTTCAATCAGATGCTTATCATCATTTTGGTGCTGTAGTAAAGAAACTAAACGAAAACCTCAAACAGTCACACTCTGAATTTGTCTTCACTTGGCTTTGTTCCCAAGGAAAAGGAGTTTGGGATGCTCATCTCAAAGTGGACTTGGTGAAATTGTTGGGCAAAGGGAAAATCGTGGAAGCAGATTATCTAACGGTAGAATCTTCAATCAAGAAGTTTTTGTATTCTCAGTTTGGTAGCACAGAATATTTCAACAATCACAGACTAACAAGAATAGATTATAAGCTTGACGTTGTCATACCAAACAAAGATCATCGAAAGTTACTCTTTCATTTATACGAGAAATACACTCGCATTTACTTTTACAAAAAGAAAATCAAGTGGGGCAAAGACGAGGAAGGAAATCCAATGAAGTATGAAACATCCCAATATCACAAATGTCAGAGCACAGAGTTTGTCATTTATTCAAAAGAGGATGAAAGAATGGCGAAGAGAGAAATCGTTCAACCATATGAGAAAGATGTAATCCGATATGAACTGAGGCTAAAGAATGAACATTTAAATTCTATGAAAAGAAACGATAGCAAAGGAAAAGGAAGACCGAAAAAGTTAAAAGAGTATTTTAAGGAAAATCTGTATAAACATTATATGATCAATCAAATCACACCCATCATTCGAAAAGGAGACTACTACAAAATTCATCAAGCAGAAAAAATCATTGAGAATAGTCCTCTTTCAAGAAAGAGAAAAGAAAAACTTCGAGCGTTCCTCGTGGATATAAGCAATAACGGCATTGACGCCCCTAAAAAGTATCTCTCCAAGCCAACCTACCGTAATTACCTCAAGGAATTAGAACAACTAAACATTAATCCCATCCTCATCCCCAAAAACCGCAAAGATTTTCCAAGCCACATGAATAATCCTTTCATTATCCAATGAAAACAACCGATCCAATGGCATGTTCCAATTATTTGTAAACAACAGCGTCTATATTTGATAAAATAGTAGTAGCATTGTTTTTTTACCCATGCCCATTTGGTGTGGGATTACATAGAGTGAAAAAAGGAGTTTGTCTAAATGAATTTCCAAGAAAAAGTTAGTTTTATTTGGTCCATAGCAGAAATCTTAAGGGGACCATACAAGCCAGACGATTACGGAAAAGTCGTTCTTCCTATGGCGGTTTTACGCAGATTTGATTGTGTATTGTCAGAAACAAAAGAAGATGTTTTGCAAAAATATGAACAGTTCAAAAGTTTGCCTGAAGATTCAAGAGATGAAATTTTAAATCGTGAAGCAAAACAAAAGTTCAGTAACATCAGTAAATATGACTTCTCAAAGCTACTAAGCGATGCAGACAATATTGCTGATAACTTAAGAGACTACATTAACGGTTTTTCAAAAACAGCAAGAGACATTATCGAGTATTTTGATTTTGACAAGCAAATTGAAAAGATGGAACGGAACGACTTGCTCTATCTTGTAGTTAAACGTTTCAGTGAAATTGACTTGCATCCAGAGGTCGTATCGAATGTCGAGATGGGCTATATCTTTGAGGAGCTTATTCGTAGATTTTCAGAGCATGCGGAAGCTGGGGACCATTACACACCAAGAGAAGTTGTACGTTTGATGGTCAGCCTATTATTCCTTGAGGATGAAGACATTTTGACGAAACCTGGCATTACGCAGACACTCTACGATTCATGTGCGGGTACAGGAGGGATGGGTTCAGTAGCTCAAGAGTATTTAAAGGAGCTTAATCCTACGGCTGAATTAGAGTTCTTTGCCCAAGAAATCAACGAAGAGTCGTATGCCATTTGTAAGGCTGACATCCTCATCAAAGGGGAAGAAGCAAAAAACATTCGGTTTGGGAATACGTTATCGAACGATGCGTTTTCTGACAAGAAATTTGACTACCTCATCACAAATCCGCCATATGGGGTGGAATGGAAGCCAGCAGAAAAGGCTGTGAAAGCAGAATATGAAAACTTAGGGTTTAACGGTAGATTTGGAGCGGGACTTCCAAGAATATCAGATGGACAACTACTCTTCTTGCAACACCTGGTGTCCAAAATGAAGCCAGTCACTGAGGATAATCCGAAAGGTTCTCGACTTGCGATCATTATGAACGGTTCCCCTCTCTTCACAGGAGATGCAGGAAGCGGAGAAAGTGAAATCCGCAGATATATGATTGAAAATGACTTAGTAGAAGGTATTGTGGCGATGCCAAACGACCTTTTTTACAACACAGGTATTGCAACGTACATTTGGATTTTAACTAACCATAAAAGTCCTTTACGAAAAGGGAAAATTCAACTTGTCAATGCTATACATCTGTATCAAAAAATGAAGAAAAGCATGGGAAGTAAGCGGAATGAGCTTTCTGAACAGCATATCCATGAGATTGTGAGAATGTATGGAGATCTAAAAGCGGGAGAGCACGTTAAGATCTTTGATAATCAAGATTTCGGCTATCACAAAATCACAGTGGAAAGACCATTACGCCTGAACTTCAAAATAGATGAAGAAAGAGTAAACAAGCTCTACGAACAAACTGCGTTTGTCAATTTGGCAAAGTCCAAGAAAAAAGGTGAAGCAGGGCTAAAAGAGATAGAGTTAGGAACCAAACAACAAACAAACATTGTGGATGCTCTATTGTCCATTCAATCTGACGAGCTATACAAGAATCGAGAAGAGTTTACAAAGAAAGTAAAGAAGCTGTTCAAAGAAAAGGATATTACCGTTGGTGCTCCACTGTTGAAAGCCATCTTGAATGCTTTATCGGAAAAAGATGAAACAGCCGAGATTTGCAAGGATAGCAAAGGAAATCCAGAACCTGATACAGACTTACGAGATACAGAAAACGTTCCATTAAAAGAGGACATTTATGAATATTTCGAGCGTGAAGTGAAACCCCATGTCCCAGATGCGTGGATTGACGAAAGCAAAACAAAGGTTGGCTATGAAATTCCATTTACTCGCCATTTCTACCAATACACAGCACTCAGAAGCTCCGAGGTTATCAAGGAAGAAATCAAGGCGTTGGAAGAGAGCATCTTGGAGAAGTTGAAGAAGGTGATGGGTAGATGAGGAGGATTCAGAATTATTCCAAGTATAAGGAAAGTGGTTTAGATTGGATTAAGCAAGTCCCTTATGATTGGAAAATATCACGATTAAAATATGTTTCTGATATTGTAATGGGACAATCTCCATCTTCTGATGAAGTAAGTGATATTGAAGTTGGTGCTCCATTTTTACAGGGGAATGCAGAGTTTGGACAATATTATCCTTTACCAAAGCTGTACTGTAAATCAACTAATAAGGTTTCAGAAGTTGATGATATTCTTTTTTCTGTAAGAGCACCTGTTGGAGCAATGAATATATCTAATCAAGTTTATGCAATTGGAAGAGGGTTATGTGCAATAAGACCAAAAGAGAAAAATAGATATTTATGGTATTTGATTCAGTATGCTAAGGTTGAAATGAATTCTAAACTTAAAGGTAGTACGTTTGAATCGGTTACTACAGAGGATGTAAAGAATTTAGTAACTTTAGTGCCCTCGGAAGCAGAACAAAAAAATATTGCAAACTTTTTAAATGAAAAAACATCCGAAATCGACTCGCTCATTGCCGACAAGGAAAAGCTAATTGAATTGCTCGAAGAAAAACGTCAAGCGATCATCACCGAAGCTGTCACAAAAGGATTAAACCCAAACGTGAAAATGAAAGATTCAGGTGTGGAATGGATTGGGGAGATTCCAGAGCATTGGAAGATTAAGAAAATAAAACATCTATCTACCTACGTTGGTAGTGGCAAAACTCCAAAAGGTGGCGGGGAAATATATACTAATGAAGGTGTCATGTTCTTGAGAAGTATGAATGTACACTTTGAAGGTTTAAGATTAAACGATATAGTTTATATAAATCCTGAAATAGACGATGATATGAAGTCTACAAGGGTTAAATCTCAAGACATTTTGTTAAATATTACAGGAGCATCTATTGGTAGAACGTGTATAGTTCCTGCTAACTTTCCACCTGCTAATGTAAACCAACATGTTTGTATAATAAGACCAGGTAAAAGTAAGATAGTCCCTGCACTACTATCAAAAATAATGGGTTCACAAATTGTACAAGAACAAATTATCATGGCACAGAATGGAAGTTCAAGAGAAGGACTAAATTTTCCGCAAGTAAGGAATTTATTACTTCCGTTATCTGACAGTATTGAAGAGCAACGATATATTTCAAAATATATTGAGAAACAAACAAAAGAATTATATTCCTCAATTATGGATATTAAAGAACAAATTGGAAAACTCAAAGAATACCGCCAATCTCTCATCTATGAAGCAGTCACAGGGAAAATAGATGTGCGGGAGTATAAAAAAGTGTTGTCATAAGGAGGGGAGAGCAGTGGCAATAGATACAACGGAAAAAGGATTTGAAGCAAATATTGAAAGTCATTTAATCCAATCTGGCTATGTCAAACGTCAACTGACAGGACAGTCAGCGGAAGTCTTCAAGAAGTACGCAATTGACACTGACGTGCTGTTTCAATTTTTGGAAGCAACGCAACCTAAGTCGCTTGAACGTCTGCACAAGGCATACAAAGATCAATACAAGTCCAAAATCATTGACCGATTGCAAAAAGAGTTGGACAAGCGAGGCATGATTGACTGTCTACGACATGGTATTAAAGATTATGGGGTGACACTTAAATTAGCCTACAATAAGCCTGTCAGCACGATGAATCGTACGTTAGTGGAGCAGTATGAGCAAAATATTTTCACAGTTAGTCGTCAAGTGTATTACAGCAGTCAGAACACAAACAGTATTGATATGCTCATCTCCCTCAATGGCTTGCCTATTGCAGTCATGGAGCTGAAAAACCAACTAACAAATCAAACGGTTGAACATTCAAAAAAACAATTTATGAATGATCGAGATCCGAGAGAGTTGCTGTTCCAGTTTAAAAAGCGTGCCATTGTCTTCTTTGCTGTTGATACGGATGAAGTTTACATGACAACACAATTAAATCGGGAAAAGACGTTCTTCCTACCGTTTAATCGAGGAAACAATGGAGGGAAAGGGAATCCTATTGTCTACAATGACTATCGAACATCGTACTTATGGACGGACATATTACAGAAAGACAGTCTCTTAGACATTCTCTTCCGCTTTGTTTTTGTAAAGCAAGAGGATATCAAAGATAGCACAGGTGAGATCATTGATAAGAAAGAGACGGTCATTTTCCCTCGTTATCATCAATTGGATGTCGTTCGCAAGGTAGAAGTAGATGTGAAGAACAAAGGTGTTGGGGAGAACTATCTAATTCAACATAGTGCAGGAAGCGGGAAAACGAACAGTATTTCCTGGTTGGCACACCGTCTGGCAAAACTTCATGATGATGAAAACAACGCTGTTTTCAGTAGTGTGATAGTCATTACCGACCGTAGAGTGTTGGATAAACAGCTTCAAGATGCCGTCTACCAATTGGAACATAAAGCGGGAATGGTCGAAAAGATTGATAAAGATTCCACTCAATTAGCGAATGCGATTGCAAATGGTACGAGAATCATCATAACTACGTTGCAAAAGTTCCCATTCATCATGGAAAAAGTGGGCGATTTCCATAAAGGAAAATATGCCATCATTATTGATGAAGCACACTCAAGCCAAGGTGGGAAAGCTTCAACAGCTATGACGAACATCTTATCGGACAAGACGTTAGAGGAGGCTCTTGAAGCAGATCGACTGGCAGAAGAAAACATGGGTGATATGGAAGAGAAAATTGCTGAAACAATAGCCAAAAGTGGCAAACAGGATAACATATCGTTCTTCGCCTTTACTGCAACGCCTAAACCGAAGACAATTGAAAAGTTCGGCACATATGATGCTGAAGGAAAGCCGTATGCTTTTCATGTGTATACGATGAGACAAGCGATTGAAGAAGGCTTTATTTTAGATGTATTGAAGAACTACACAACGTATAAAACCTTCTACAAGGTTGCGAAGAGTATAGACGATGATCCAGAGGTGGCAAAAGGTAAAGCAACGAAACAAATTGCTAAGTATGTGTCGCTTCATCCCCATAACATTGCACAGAAGACCGAAATAATGATTGAACATTACCGACAAGTCACAAGGCACAAAATTGGTGGTCGGGCAAAGGCAATGGTTGTGACAGGAAGCCGTCTTCATGCTGTTAAATACAAGCAAGCATTTGATAAGTATATTCATGTAAAGGGATATGACGACCTCAAAGCAGTTGTTGCCTTTTCAGGGACCGTTCAAGATGGTGGAATGTCATACACTGAACCAGATATGAACGGTTTTGGAGAAAAAGAATTGCCTGAGAAGTTTCACCAAGATGAATATAAGGTATTACTTGTTGCGGAGAAGTATCAAACAGGTTTTGACGAGCCTTTGCTTCACACAATGTATGTCGATAAGCCTCTTGATGGGATTAAAGCCGTTCAGACTCTTTCCAGACTGAATCGAACATGCAAGGGGAAGAATGACACGTTCGTACTTGATTTTGTCAATGAAGCAGAAGACATTCAAAAAGCTTTCCAGCCTTATTATGAAGTGACAGGATTAGAAAGTACGACAGATCCCAATCTCTTATACGACTTGCAACAAGAGTTAGATGCTTGTCAGGTTTACACAGAAGAAGAAATCAATCAAGTATGTGAGTTAGAGTTCAGTGGCAAGAAAAAGACAACAAGAACTCAAGAAAAGCTCAATTCCATCCTTGATCATGCAGTAAACCGCTACAATAAGGATTTAACACCAGAGCAAAAAGACGACTTCAAAGGGGCTTCTACGAAGTTCATTCGAACCTACTCGTTCATTTTACAGATTGGGCCGTTTGCAGATATTGATTTACACAAGCTGTATGTGTACCTGAACTATCTGTTGAAAAAGTTGCCGAAAAACGTATCAGAAGGTGTCTATTTAGCTGATGATGTCGCTCTTGAATATTATCGAAACGAAAAAGTGTTTGAAGGCAGTATCTCCCTAACTGTCCAAGGAGAAGTAGAGCTTAGCCCGCAATCACATGGAAAAGGAAAAAAAGCAGAAGAAGAAAAAGAACGTTTATCCTCCATCATTGATCGACTGAATGAACGATTTGGAACAGAATTTACGGAAACGGACAAACTGTCAAGAGATCAAATTAAAGAAGACATGATAAAAGACGAGGAATTAGCTCAAAAAGCGAAGAACAACACAAAAGAAAACTTCAAGTTCAGCTATGAAAAGGCATTTATGGATTTTGTCATTTCACGCATGTCGCAAAATGAAGCGTTCTTCCTGAAGATGCTTGAAAACAACGATTTCAAAACGCTAATCATGGAAGATATGTTTGAGGAAGTATATGAAGGATTGAGAGCCTAAATGAAAAAAGTAGTGCATCGCAGCACTACTTTTTTTCATACCTGTCTATAAAATCAAGCAAACTCTGTGCCACCAAGTCTTGGATGGTTAAATAGGGATAATGCTTCTCGCAAAACTGCACAAATTGCTCGTAAACGTCATGATTCATTTTAATACTCTTATTCACAAACTTTTTGCTTTTATTATAGACTCGTTCATCTAACACCAGCATGTCTTGTTGTTTTTGGAAAACAGTGATAATGTCTCGTAATGTTTCAAGATTCTCCTCAACAAATTGTATCGTGTCGGCACTCGGAAGTGACTCTTTGGTGATAGAAGAGTTTGGGTCTCTCAAAAACTTGTAATATTGATTATCTCTCTTGATATAGACATAATCCCCGTTTGTCATCTCCTTACTGAAACTGCTTTCTGGGACACCAATATTAGTTGCCACTTCCTTTATACTGCTGTTTTTTAACATTTCATTGATGAGAATAACTCTTTTCTCAGGCACTGTGTTGTAAAATTGTTCTCTGTTCATGTCAATCTAACTCCTTTCTCATAATAAAGTTTTTTCATTATAGATTCCTGACCTTGAATTTATTCAAGCAAGAGAAAATAGTACAAAAGCGAAGTTATTGTCTGGTTTGCTCATGTTTAAGATATAGGGAAATCATGAAAAAGGTTTTTGAAAAAAAGATGGGAAGGGGAAGGGACATGTACAGTGAAGACGTGTTTGTGAAAGAGTTTGCAAGGAAATTACGCAGGAAAAGAGAAGAGCAATCACTAAGTTTGAATCGCTTGAGTGAAATATCATCGGTAAGTGCTTCTTTTATATTCAGAATTGAAAATGGAGAGAGAAATAATATAAGTATTGAGGTTTTATTTAACCTTTCTAATGCTTTAGATATTGACTTAGGAGAGATGTTGGAAAGGTGTCGTTCGAGCCAGGACAAGTAAAAAAGGATGCACCCATGCTGTATATAGGCAACATGGATTTTTTTATCGACTATAAATAATTTGAATATTTTGATAATTAACAAGTGATAGTTTATACTATATCTGAAATGATTAATAGATGGAGCATGTTTGAATGAAAGCAAAAGGGAATGTGAAAAGAGTAGGGAAAGTGAATTTTTGGAGAGGTAGGGAACATCGTATACCTGTTGAAATAAAGGAGGTCGTACTACAACAATATTATAGTATAGATGCTTTGTATGTGTATTGTGACAGCTCCTGTAGGACAGAAGGGAGCAAAGAGATGGCTGTTGCTTGTACATATGTAACAAATGGTTCAGTCATCGTAAAACAGTACTCGTTTTATCCGCCTTATGATTGTATTGGAAAAAATATATACGGGGAACTGAAAGCAATAATGTTTGGTATTAAACATTTTCAAAAGCATATGGGAAAGAACGTCAAGAACGTTGTTATTTACTCTGATGTCAACAACATTGAACAACTCATTTCAAAAGAAGTCATTTTTAGGAAAAACGAAACGCTATCTAAGTTGCAATCAGAGTTAATTTCCTTATATGAAGCAAAGAAAAAGGAATACTGCCAAATTACGATCTCTATACAATACTTGTCAACACATCAGAAGAAACATAACCCTTTTATGAAGGCATCTCATAATGCATGCTACACACTGTTAAAAAGGAAATAGTTATGGGAGGAAAACCATGAGTGACATCAATGTGGCAAGAGAACATTTGTGTGGAACAAAAGAAGTCGCTGATATTGAAATCGCAATAGAAACTATTATTGAAAAAGTCAATGCCATCAACCAACTTCTTGTCTTCGACAAAAGCTACGAATTAATATACTTTGAGGATGATGTGAAAGAGAAGATGAAAGGGCTGTCTATAAAAGAAAAGAACACGCTTATGAGGTGGGTTGGTTGACTAATAGGAAGAAAATGGATGACTTTTTTGAAGATGGAGTATTTGCTGTACCAAGGGATAAATACGAACCAAGAGTAAAGGTGCGAGCTCTATATGAGTATTGTCAGACCAACAATAAGACACTACAAGATTTATCGAAGCAGGAGTTAGGGGAGTTTTTAGATCGGAGTGATGCCCAATCTGAATAAATGAGTAAGCAGTCACCAAGTAAACTACTTGATGACTGCTTTTAATTGTCCATTACCTTTAAATTGATAGGGGGAACCGTATCACAAATAGTGGTAAAGCAGAGAGTTGAAGTTATTCTTGATAAAGAGTGGCTGAAAAGGTTGATGTAATAGTTATTTTTAGATTTAAACATTATTTAGTTGTTATCACAATTTAGCAGTAAAAAGAGAGAATAAATGAAAAAATCATTCTCTCTTTTCTGCAAATACATATATGTTCCAATTTATTCAATATGTTCGCATGACTCTAGTAGTGCTTTTCCGTAATTTACCCCAGCATTATATACTTGTTTGGAACTAACAAAGAATATCCAAAACGATAAAAATATCAGGGTAATAACTACTGAAATTACTTCTAAAATTGGAACTGCAGAAATATTCAGTCCCAACCCATAGTTTTTATAAATATGAAATGATTGAATTGCTAATACAATTAAACATAGTGTTAATCCTAAAGGTTTTAACCCAAGTAAATTTCTTGCCTGACCATAAGAAACGTTTTCATTAAAAATTAAAGAATATTTAACCTTATCTCTAGTTCTTTGCCTAAGATAATCAATACAGGAATCAAATTTTCTTGTTGCATCTAGTGGATCTTCTAATTCTTTTTCAGGTGTTGGAATATCCACGTTTGTTAATAACCTCAGTCGTTGATGATAACGGTTTTTCGTTTCTCTATTTATAGACGAATCATTACTTTTTAGGATTAAAGTAGCAGGAAGAGCACCCCATTTAACTAGTAATTTCTCTTGTTCTTTTTTACCTAAGGTTCTTGGGAGTATAGAAAGTGGAACTGAAATACCTAAACCAACAATTAAACTAATAAATGTCCCTTCTAATGAGCGTATATCAGGGAACCAAAGATATAACCAAATAATAACTGGTGAAACTGTCAAAACTGCTGGTAGGTATCTTGCTCTTCTTTCATATGTATTTAGTACAACATCTAGGTTCATTTGTATCTCCTCTATTATTGTTATTTTTCAACATTAGGATTGAATGAAAGAGGTGTTATGGCAGTCCAACCAGTTCTTTCTGGCATATTTTTGTGGTGTCTTATAGTTTGTCCTCTTGTTTCACACACTTTTGCTCCTCTTCTTATAAATGCATTTACTACAACCCTTTTTGGATGATCTTCAGTCTGCTTTGATATTGAAACAAATGTAGTAGTATTTGGTTGTGTACCTTCCGATATTTTTTCACCAATAATCCTATCAAGAACACTAGGTGAAACATTGCGTCTGCTACCATGATGAGGCATTTGTACAAATTTACATTCCCTTAAATCTATGCCTAAAGATTCAGCATAATCAGCACTATTATGAAGTGCTTGTTTCCCAGCATCGCCAGTAAGTAGAACTTGATAGTCATCAATATTAGCGTATAAGACAACACTACTTTCATTTCTTGCACCAGTAGAATCATAGTTCTCACTTAAAGTTTCTTTATCCCATGTTTCATCAATCCATTCTAAAAGTTTTGCATAAGCCTCTGAAATTGCTTTAGTAATAACATTTTGTTCCTTTCTATTTGGTAAATTTGGGAAATAGGGTAATAAGTAGTTAATATACCAGTCTTCGAAAGGGGAAAGTACTTTAAATTCTCCAATTAGGGCTCCCTCAAATGGCTCGTAGACAGGGATTTCCTTTTCACAAGCAACTTCATATAGTTGATGTGCTTTGTTAAGTGCTCTTTAGCCCCTTAATGAGTTTGGACACCTACTAAGAGTGGTTTTATACTTAAAGTAGCCAAATAAAGGGGCTTTTGTGATGCAAAGACGAAAACATTCTGCAGAATTTAAACAACAGGTGGTACAAGAAGCAATTGAAACCGACAATCGAGCTTTGGTGGCAAGGCGTCATGAACTTAGTCCAAATCTCGTAAGCAAATGGGTAAAAGCTTTTAAGGAAAAAGGAAATCTAGATGATTCCGGCATTCAGGAGATCGTTTCTCTCTCAGTGTTCAAACAGTTGGAGACGGAGAATGACCAGCTTAAAAAGCTGTTAGGCGAAAAAGATTTAGAAATTGCCATTCTCCGTGACGTACTAAAAAAGAAGAACCCTCACTTACTGAAACGCTTGAAGTAGCGAATGAGTGGATTGCGAAAGGTTATGCCGTCCGCAAAGTCCTGAAGATTTTAGAGATTTCTCCTTCTGCGTACTATTATCAATACAAGAAAGAAGAAAAATCAGTAAGTGAGGGCCGGCCCATTCCGGGCTATTCACTCACTAAGAACGGTAAGAAAATACCGGATGAACAAATACAGGAATGGCTGATGGAACTCATCTCAGGCGAATCTGGTGTCTATGGCTATCGAAAGTTGTGCCTCCGCCTTCGAAGCGAGTATGCGCTACAGATTAACAAAAAGAAAGTGTACCGGTTATGTAAGGAGCTCGATGTCCTACAGCCACAGCGAGAAGTGAAGTTCCACTATCCAAGAAAATTAGCAAGGAACCGGATCATCACTGAATCGAATTAGCTGTGGGAAGCAGATAGTAAATACGGCTACATCGAAGGCGAAGAGCGTTTCTTCTTTATTCTGTCACTCATTGATGTGTATGACCGTTCCATCATTGATTATCATATTGGTTTACATTGTACCAGATACGATGCTGGCCAACTTGTGCAGCGTGCCTTGTTTAAACGCCAGCAAAATTTGAAAGAGAAACAAAGCTAGTCATCCGAACGGATAATGGTCCATAATTTATTTCTCTGGCATTTCAGAAAGCATGTGAAACGTTCCACATCGAACATGAACGCATTCCGCCGAGAACACCGAATATGAATGCCCATATCGAGTCGTTTCACCGATTACTAGAGTATGAATGTTTGAGGCGGTTCGCTTTTCATTCCTACACAGATTCATATCATGAGGTGGCTGAATACATGGATTTCTACAATAATCGAAGAATCCATTCGAGCATTTTAGATTTAGCACCAAATGAATTTTATCAACGAAACCAAACAGCAGAGCTAACAATTAAAGAAGTGAGAGTATGAGGCAGGATGATTTTCTTGCCTCACCTAAAATAAAGAGCAATTCTATGAAATAATAAGCTAAGAGTAGTATGTGTCCAAAATTAGGGGGTTAACCCGGTTTCTCTTTGACGTCATGATGATCATGATACGAAAAGAAAGTAGTTTTACGATACGATATCCATAGCTGCTTTCTTCATGCTGTGATATGACTACCACAGCAACCCCCCTATATTGATGAATAAAACCATTAAAAATTTTAAACATATCGTCAGAATGAGACGATTAGCGATTATGATAGAAATATTGCATTTTATGAAAAAAATAGTCTTTAAGAAAATTGACTTGCTATAATTTGGTTACCGACGTCGGAAGTAGCTATTATGTAAGGATTTTCATTAAGGAGTATTTGTGTGAGAGGGATTGTGAAAGTATTGGAATGAAAAAGCCCTCTAGTATGATGTATGAGTGTCGACAGCCATTGACCAATCATCACACGGAAGGACTCTATTTATGAATTCTAATATGAATGAAGTCATTAATCAAGTAACTCAAAACCCAATCGTGTAGATATTACATTTAAGCGTAAGCCTTGTATATCTTCTCGAGTTGAGAGCTTTAAAAATGAGTAGTGGTGCGTTTATATGCGCCAGTATGTATGTTAGAGAATGTGAAAACTTAATTATGAGCGTTTAAATATACATAAAGATTCCAATGCATGACAAGGTTATATCACTGAGTGTTTGGATTACTTATTTGTTAAAAGACTCTAGCGAAGTATTCCTTAAATTGTTAATCTATTCAAGTTTTCAAGCTTTTTAAAAATTTAAATCGTTGATTAATTACTGTTAATAGAGGGAGATGGATACAATGGAATTCAAAAAAATCAAAAAAGGTGCTACAGGTTTACTTGCAGCATGTGTAATGACTTTAGGGTTTTCAACAGTTGCTATGGCAGCTTCTGAATCTTTAAATGGTGGCGGTGCGACATGGTATGGTGGAGAAAATGCTGATGGTATCCTTTACTCTAAGCTTTGGGATCGAAAAAGTGATGGCATAGTATATTCTGTAACTGTTTGGGTTACCGATGATAAAGGAACTACAAGTCAAAAATCAGGTACAACTAGCGGAGTAGATGCAGCAGGAGAAGTAAAAGTAACGAGAGCGTCTACTCATTCAAATCCATTTGTACCAGAAAGAACTGGTTATAAAGATTTTGTAGCAAAATCTGCTAATTAATATATCCTCAACATCTACACTGTAAAGCTCTCAAAAGCTTTACAGTGTACACTTTTTTCATCTGAAATACTGTATTTGTACAATTAACGTAACATAAACCATTTTAAAATGAGAACAGAGGAAGAAATATGAAAAAAATCTTTTATGGGATAGGTATATTAGTAGCAGCTTTCTCTTTTTTCTTTTTTCTACTAGTTGCAGATAAGATGGTCTATCATAACGACGAGACCATTTATGATTTTGAGTTGTCTCAAAGTATATCAGGTAAAGAATTAAAAGAGATAGTTGAAGATACGAATTTGATGATTAGATTGGTGAATTTTAAAAATATTAGCTTTGGAAGAAACGAATTAGAGGTTACCTTTATTAATCCGGCTGCAACCATTAAATTAGGAAAGCAGCCTAGTGTATTTCCTAGAAATAAGATTATTTACTATGCTTTTGATGAGAAAATTGACAAACAAATTAAACTTTTTACGATTCAAAGCGATGAATATGAAAAAATAGAACAGATGAAAACTTCGCTCGAAAAAGAAGGATATGGTGTAAGTTTACGCAAAAGCGAGCCAATAAACTTTAATTTAGGAATTCTTTTTTCTGCGTTAAATTTAAAGTTCTTTGCATTGCTTACTCTGTTGATCATATTAAGTATAGCAACTTATTATGTGTATCGATTAAAAGAAATAGGGATCTTAAAGTTACATGGATGGAATCATAGGAAAATTTCGTTTAGATTACTGTTTAAGCTATTAATTCATTCTTATTTAGCTAGTTTATTTTTAATGATACCTTTTAGTATATATATTGCTATAAGTGATTTTAGCAAAGTTATTCTATATGCTCGAATATATATTTTGTTATGTTTCTTTTTAGCAATAGTCTTTTTATTATGTGCCTTGATAGGGACTCTTTATATATATAAGGTAAATCAAGTAGGAGCTATAAAAAACAAGCGAAATAATAAATTACTATTCTATACATTGATTATATTTAAGTTTGTTATCGTAACCTTATTATTACTGTCGTTAAATACTTCAATTACGAATATTTACAAAGTTAATGCAAACATTCAATCCATAAGCAAGCTGCAAAATTATGACTTCTATAAAATACAAACCTCTGTTATACCAGATGAAGAAATACATAAAAAATTAGATCAACTAATGGCTTCTTTAGATGATGAACATGTATATAATTACTCACCGACAGACCATTTACTTGATATAACCAAACTCAAACTTTATCAATCTAGCGGTAAATTAAGAGGTCCCGATGAGTTTGCTTATACTTCTACTTCTCCTAACGTATTAACATTGCTAAATATTGTGGATGAAAAAGGCAATAAGATTAATGCTTCCCAAGTAAAGGAAAACACGTTATTAATTCCAGTTCATATTAAAAATGATGTAAAAATGGTTCTTAATCATTTTCAGCTAGACGAAAATACTAAAATAATCTATATCAAAAATGGACAAATTCAAGATAATATTTTGTGGCCAGGATATTATATATACGACTCTATTTACTATATACACGAATTTAAAAAAACATTGTATTTGAATTCAGGAGAGAACTTACTAGATAAAAAGGGTGCAGAAATAATTGAAGGAGAATTAGTTCGTTTAGGATTAGACACAAATAGTATAAGAATTGATTCCTTAAATAGTGATTATCATGTTCTAAAAGGAAATTTAGAATTGAATCTTTTTGAATCTCTCTTTCACGTCATAATTAGCCTACTATCTTTTTTACTTTGTGTTTTATCAATCATAACTATCTTTTTAGAGCTACGAAAAAAGGAACTTGCAGTATATCAATTAAATGGTCTTTACCCAATTAAATCAATCGGTAAATTTGCCATATTAAACGGAATTATTACTGTGGGAATCACACTAATTATAAATCCAATTTTCTTTTTTTTATTCTTCATCGAAGGAATGATTTATGTAGTTTTATTACATCGATATATGAGAAGTAAGGCAGTGCTCGTCTTAAAAGGTGAATAAATATAGAAGTGGAGAAGAAAATGACCATCATAAAACTAGAGAATATTACAAAATCATATAATGGAAATCAGATATTCAGCAATTTCAATTTAGAAATAGAAAAAGGTGAATTTCTAGGAATAACAGGGAAGAGTGGAGCGGGAAAATCTACACTATTGAATATAATAGGATTATTAGAAGAATGCGATGGAAATGTAATGATTAAAGGGAAAAAAATAAGTTATAGAAATACAAAAGAAGTACGTAACCTACTTAAAAATGAGATTGGTTATTTGTTTCAAAACTATGCATTAATTGATGATTTAACGGTGTATGAAAATTTACAAATTGTTTTAGATAAGATCCCTAAAAAAGAAGGTAGAAAGCTGGTTTTACAGGAGTTGAATAAAGTAGGATTGGGTGATATTTTAGATAAAAAAGTTTTTCAGTTATCTGGTGGTGAACAACAAAGAGTAGCAATTACAAGGTTAATATTACGCAAAAATGAAATTATATTAGCAGATGAACCTACAGGAAGTTTGGATAAGAAGAATGGAGAAATTATCATGGGTTTGCTTAAAGAATTTCACAATCAAGGAAAGACGGTTATCATGGTGAGTCACGATGAAGATGCAATCTCAAATTGTTCTAAGGTCATCAACTTATAATTTATGTAATGAGCTATAACTACTTTTCTTTTCATAGTAAGATAAGGTATGAAAAGAGGTAAAGCATAACCATATTTATCTCATCCTAAAACAGACCCTTGCCTGAAAAGTCCAATTGATAACGGATAAAGAGGCAAGGGTTTTCGTATGAATACCTTTCTTCCTTTTGCTCATGTCTCAGCCACAGTATGGCGCACTTTTTTTTGCAAGGATCTACTGTGGTAAGTGTAAATGATGAGGAGGTATATCCAGAATCCTTAACAACACTTCGGGTTTATATGTCAAAGTTAGGGTGTTTTATTCGTATGATAAAAAACGAAATGAAACTAATACACAAAGATAGGTACGATTATGACAAGAATATGAACAATTATGAGGAAAAAATGAATAAATAGGAAATAATGGTATACTATGTACTGTGAAAGAGAAGGATTACTGCGGTATAATGAGGCTTTTAATAAGTGGGGTGATACAAAATATATAGGTTAGAAAATAC
This sequence comes from Bacillus sp. CGMCC 1.16541, assembly GCF_003184905.1. Classification (GTDB taxonomy): domain Bacteria; phylum Bacillota; class Bacilli; order Bacillales; family Bacillaceae_H; genus Priestia. The sequence continues at coordinate 2,923 of NZ_QFRU01000026.1, read as the reverse complement.
TCTATTTAATTTATTAAATCAGGAGCATTATTCGTTTCTTGAAAGAGAAAAGCTGAAATTCGGTATAAAAATCATTTTATCGGAATTTGCCAAATTACTATTAATCTATTTGGTGGCAGTTTTATTAGATTGTGTGCTTCCAACTTTAATTACGCATCTGTCCTTCTTTCTTTTAAGACAAGTATGTTTTGGTTATCACTTTAAAAGCTTGTCTACTTGTATTGCATGGAGTATGGTTGCATTCCCTGGAGTCATTTATTACTTATCCAGTTCTTATACAAATTTCTCAGCTATTTCATTGAATATTGCGTTTTGTCTAGTTTTACTGTTCATTTATATACTTGCACCAAAAGGGACTCATAATCAACCAGTCATTAGTAAAACACATAAAGATTATTTAAGAAGAAAAATGAGCATCCGATGATTACTCTTGATAGGTGTATACCTTTTTAGTCCAATAGTAGTAAAGTTTTTTATTTTTTATGGAATATTTTTAGAAACAATTATGCTAGTTTTGCAAACAATCATAGGAGGAATTAAAAATGAATAAAAAACAACTTAATTTAAAATTTTTCGTATCAAAGGTAGCTCAAATTGTAGTTTCAGTAGGAGGAATGGCAACTATTACAGGTTGTACTACGTTATTTCATGAGAACAAGGTTCCTAGTGAACTGATTGACAGTCATCCGTTTGCAGCTAACAAAGAATAAATTGATTCGGAGAAGAAAATGGATTTGTTCACCTTAATGATTGAGTTGGCTTTAATCTTTTGGGCTGTTATCTATACAACACAAATTAAGATTAGTATAAAGTCTACAATCATCTATACTGTATTCATTGTTATTCCCACCACACTTATTTATGAGCTTGGTGGGAATTGGCAAGGAATTATTTACTTAATTATTAGCTCTTTTATCTACTTTTTTTGGTTATCAAAAGATCTTCTTATTTTCATACATATTTGCTTTGTATTAATTATTGGTATTTTAACGGACAATTTTACTCAATACATAGCGGTAGCTACTCATATTGCATTTCTTCCCCATGTATTCATCCATTATTGTATTTTTTTCGTGTTATTTATAGCTAGTATTCTCATTTATCGTATTCTGACACGAAACATCTATACATTAATTGGCGAATTGAAGACGGCTTATATGCTTATTTTGTCTGTTGCACTCGTCACGATGAGTACGTTCTATATTAATATCTATTTAACGAATTATTTATCAAGAAATAGCATTTTAACATTTAATATCATCACACAAATTATCTATTTTACAATGATGATTGCCGTTCTTTATATTACCATTATTAATATTAGGAAAGAAGCTCACTTTCGAAAAATTGAGATCGAAACGAAGCAATTTACTAGCTATATGCATTCGTTAGAACTGATTAATAATGATATGCAGAAGTTTCAACACGATTACACAAATATCTTAGTTACAATGCAAGGTTATATAGAAGCAGATGAATTTGAAGAGTTAAAGAGGTACTTTAAAAAGTATATCTTGACTGCTGGAGAAGAAACATTAAAAAGAAATAAACGCTTTGTCAATTTATCCAAGTTACAAATTACAGGCCTTAAAGGACTAATCATAACAAAATCTTTACAAGCTGAAAAAGAGGGAATATCATTCAACGTTGAAATTTCCGATGAAATTAATGAAATCAGTATAAATATAATCGATTTAGCAAGAATAGTAGGAATCTTTTTAGATAATGCAATTGAAGCAAATAAGCAAAATGATATGCAGGAAGAAAAAGAGGTTAACATTGCATTTTTTAATAGCATGTCTGGTTCCACCATTATTATTATTGAAAACACCTTCGATAACAGTTCCATAACAATTAATCAAATTTTCACAGATGGCTTTTCTACGAAAGGAAAAAAACGAGGAAAAGGTTTAAATATTGTTAAAAACATTATTGATAATTATCCCAATTTAACCTTGAATACAAGCATAGAGAAGCACTTATTTACCCAAATTATCGAAATTAAAAAAAACGAGGGATTTCATGAGGGTCGTAATATGTGAGGATAATCCACAACAACAAAAAGTGCTTTATACCAGGTTGAAAAACTATGCCATGATTTATCATTCAGGTGTTGAAATTGTCTTGGTAGCATCTAATGCAGAGCAAGTTTTATCATTTATGGAAACAAACCAAGCTGATTGTTACTTTTTAGATATCGAGCTTGGACAGGGCCAGAATGGACTTGAGCTAGCTGCTGAAATTAGAAAGAAAGATATTTTAGCGAGTATCATATTTATAACAGACTATTCAGAAGCACAAAAATTAACATTTAAATACAAGGTAGCTGCATTAGATTTTATTATAAAAAGAACGGATGCAAGTTTCACCGATCAGCTAATTGATTCTTTTGAAAGCTCGATTCAACGTTATGAAAAATTAGGAAAGATTAACTCGGTTGGCTTCTATCAAGTAAAAATAGGGGAGTTCATAAAAAATATTCCCTATGAAAACATTTGGTATTTTGAAACATCTGAGAATGTCCATAAAGTTCGATTGTTTGAAAAGAGTGGAGTATACGAGTTTTACGGTAAACTTAAGAATATTGAACATATTCATCCAACGTTCTTTAGATGTCATAAAAGCTTCGTAGTGAATCTCCAGCATGTGATTCAAATTAATAAAAAGGAAAGGTATATTGAAATGTTAAATGGATATAAGTGTCCAGTTTCCACACGAGCATTACGAAATATCCAAATGAGACAGGTTGAAACGTTATAAAAGGTGAAAAAACAGGAATGAGCATTCGGTTATAGATTCCAATGCTTATTCTTTGTTTTTATATAATTAAACGAGTCATACCATAAATAGTGGCAAGGAGTATCTGTTGTCAACAACGATTCAAATTTCCCCAATTTCAACGAAATGAAATTCCCCATTATGA
>NZ_QFRU01000025.1 GCF_003184905.1 Bacillus sp. CGMCC 1.16541 | reverse complement strand
AAACTGGTTGTTTAAAAGGTGTTTTGATCCCTGTCTCAAAAACAGGGGTCAGTCCCTATCTTGTTTGAATGAGCTTTTTTCACGTGTTTTACATCGGTTTTTCGGCATTTCTAACATAAATCAAGTTGTCTGTCCACGCACCATCTTCGTAAATGAACTTCTTTCTCGTACATTCATATTCCATCCCAACGCTTTTAGCTAAATGGATTGAGGCGTCGTTATCAAGGTTAATATGAGCTTCAATGCGATGATAGTTCAGTTGCTCAAACCCTAGTTGTAAAGCTAATTTCACGGCTTCTTTTCCGTAGCCTTGTCCCCAGAAGTGGTTATGAATTTGGTAGCCGATGCGGGCCCATTGAAAATCGTCTCGCAGCAATGTTGAAAAGTCAATTGCTCCAATATGTGTGTAGGCTTCTTGATGAAAAACGCCAAAAATGTACAAGCGATCCTCATTTGCGGATGCTTGATTTTTTTTAACAAATTCTTGAAACCATTCTTTTGTGCAAGCGCTCATGTCTAGCTTTCCTTCGTCGTATTTATGCTGAGAAGGAAGGCGTTGTTCGTATTGGGCGAGCCAGTGTGGATAGTCACTTACATAATAAGGACGAATAATCAGTCGTTCACTTTCAATTGAATGCATGGTTAGGTCTTCCTTTCAAGAGGGGTTTGTTTATAAAGCAGTATTTTCTGATCCCACTTCGTTATTTCCTTTTCACAAGTCATGCCGATTTTTTCAGCAACGCGAATGGAAGGGGTGTTTGCAGGAGCAATGAGGGAAACGATTTCATCGAGTTGTAAAACTTGAAATGCATAGTCTCGCACAGCAGTAGCGGCTTCTGTTGCGTACCCGTTGTTCCAAACGGCAGGCAAAAATAAATACCCCAGTTCTATCGCAACCGCACCTTCTACCTTTTGAGGCACAAGGCCACATTGACCTAAAAATGTCCCACTGTCTTTTTCTTCAACGATCCACATGCCAACTCCGTACGCTTTATAGTTATAAAGCGTCCAGTCAATCCACTTGATTGTTTCTTCTTTCGATTTTGTGCGTCGATAATGGGTCATTACTTTTGAATCAGAAAAAATACGAAGTAAGTGTTCGACATCTGATGTCAGCATGTGGCGTAACTGCAGACGGTTCGTTTGAAATAAAAAAGAGGTCATAAACGCGCTCCTATCTAGTAGATATAGAAAATTATACCACACGCAACGCACATAATTGTACAAGCGTATGCATATGAAATAAGGAGTCGAATGAACAAAAAAAGTTTTGTTAACCAAATGTTAGGTAAAGGTTGATGTAGCAACATTTTACAGTGTCATTAAGAAAACAAAAAAGTCTTTTATAAAAACAGAATTTTGTAAAAGTTTAAAAATTTTGCTATAGTAGTGGTAACCGATTATGGTGACGATAATTCGTTACGATAACACAGGCTCATTCTACATACATAAAAGGGGAGATGGAAGAACGATGAAGATGAAAAAGAAAACAAGTATCTTTTTATCAATCGCGTTAGCTGCAGGGGTATTAGCAGGGTGCGGAGCAAAAGAACAAACCGGAGACGGTATGAAACTCGTCGATAAAGAAAAGTTTACATTTGCTGCTTCAGGTGAATTCAAACCTTTTAGCTACATGGAAGGAAATGAAATGACTGGCTTTGATGTCGAAGTAGGCGAAGCGGTCGCAAAAGAACTAGGCTTAGAGCCAGAAGCGAAAAAAATGAAGTTTGCAAGTATTATAGAAGGCGTTAAATCAGGACGTGTGGATGCGGCTGTAGCCAGTCACACGATTAATGACGAGCGTAAAGAGCAAGTTGCGTTCTCAACTCCATACTACTATTCAGGTCCTCAAATTTTCACAAGATCCGATAGTGATATTCAAGTGGCTGCTGACTTAAAAGGAAAAGAAGTGGCTGTTGCAAAAGGATCGACGTATGCAAGTACTGCTGCTGAACACACAGATAACATCAAACAATACGATAGTGATATTACCGCGCTTCGAGCACTAAGTGATGGTCGACATGATGCGGTCATTACCGACTTTGTCACAGGAAAAGAAGCGATTGGTGAAGGATATAAAATTGAAGGTCGTGAATTACTTGGCCGAAGTGAACAAGCTATTGCCGTTTCAAAAGGAAATGAAGAATTAGTCAAACAAATCGATAAAGCACTTGAAAAGCTACGCGAAGACGGAACATTAAAGGAAATTAGTGAAAAGTACTTTGGTGAAGACATTACCGTTCTTCCAGAATAACACTACCATGATTCAGTCAGATGCAAACATGTAAAACCGAAGCAGCGTGACTGGCTACCAGTCCGCTGTTTTTTTGAGTGATACATAGATTATAAGAATTGAAGAGGTGATTAGATGCCGAGCTTTAGCCATTTTTTTGAAACACTAGTAAGTAGTCGTGACTTATTTTTTGAAGCGATGCAAGTGACATTGAAGTTGACAGTTGTATCTGTTTTATTTGGGATTATCATTGGCTTATTTTTTGCTCTTTTAAAAATATCGAATGTGAAAGTATTAGGTTACATATCTGATGTGTACGTGTATTTAGTTCGAGGAACACCACTAATCGTGCAAATTTTCGTGTTGTATTTTGGATTAAGTAGCTTGTTTTTACTTCCCGATTTCTGGGCCGCGTCGCTTGCACTCGCGTTTCATAACGGTGCATACATTGCTGAAATCTTCCGTGGAGCGATTCAATCCATTGATAAAGGTCAGATGGAAGCAGGGCGTTCTTTAGGGATGACAGCAAGTATGACGATGCGTCGTATCATTTTACCCCAAGCGTTTCGCCGTGCGTTACCACCACTAGGTAATCAGTTCATTATTGGACTAAAAGATTCATCTTTAGCAGCCTTTATCTCGATGAACGAGTTGTTTAGTGTAGCAACGACACTTGGTTCGAATAATTTTGATGAAATGACGTACTTATTAATCGTAGCGGTGTACTACCTCATTTTAGTTGCGTTACTAACACTCATCGTGCGTGGAGTGGAAAAGAAATTAGCGGTAAGTGATTAAGGGGGAAAACATGATGGAAAAAAGAGAAATGATTCGTGTTGAGAAGCTGAATAAATCGTTTGGGGATCTACATGTGTTAAAAGACATTGACATGACGGTTCAAGAAAGTGATGTTGTATGCTTAATAGGAGCGAGTGGATCGGGAAAGAGTACCCTTTTACGATGCTTAAACTTTCTAGAAGTAAAAGATAGTGGTTCGATTATCATTGAAGATGAAGAAACCAATTTGCATACACATGATGTAAACAAAGTGCGCCAAAAAGTAGGAATGGTGTTTCAACATTTTAACTTATTTCCGCATAAAACTGTGTTAGAAAACGTTATTGAAGCACCAATATACGTAAAAAAAGTGCCAAAAGCAGAAGCGAGAGAACAAGCGAAGCAGTTATTAAAAAAAGTGGGACTAGCTGATAAAGCGGATGTGTATCCAAGTAAGTTATCAGGTGGGCAAAAGCAACGTGTTGCCATCGCTCGTGCACTCGCGATGAAACCAGATATTATGTTGTTCGACGAACCAACTTCAGCACTAGACCCGGAGCTTGTTGGAGAAGTACTTGCGACCATGAAAGAGTTAGCGAAAGAAGGCATGACGATGATCGTTGTGACACATGAAATGGGGTTTGCACGTGAAGTAGCCGATTGGGTTGTCTACATGAATGACGGTCGCATCGTCGAAGTCGGGCACCCAAATGACTTATTTGAATCACCAAAAGAAGAACGAACGAAAGAGTTTTTGAAAACGACGCAACTGAAATAGGTGAAAAGTGGCTCAATTAAATGAGTCACTTTTTTTACTATAACGGAAAAACCCCCATATACATATACCAATGCTGAAAATGAGGTGGAGACGATGCCGCGGTTTAATCCAGGTCGTGTCAATATGTTTTTTGAACAACAACAAGAAGATGTAAACCTTTCGTTTAATAATGAAACGACAGTATTAACGTTACCTGTTCGAACAGAAGTGGCGAATCAGCCTGTGAAAGTAGATGGGAATGTAAAGATTGAAGCCCGTATTCCTTTAGGATTGACGAATTATCAATATGGTGTGCAAATGAGAATTAAACGAAACGGAACAACACTGACAACGGAAACGCTACAACAAGGAGCTGCAGCGGTCTTAACAGTCGCGTTTACACAATTTAACTCAATTCCATTTACATGGGTTGATTTTAATACTGTGGAAGGAATGAATACGTATACAGTCACACTGCAATTTTTCGTTCGATCTTCTAGTGGCGTAAATGTAACGGCACAATCGAGATCGATTAATGCGATTACGTAAGAAAAAGCTGGGACATGAGTCTTTCAGTTTATAATATATCCAAACTATTGTGATTTATATATTTTTGATAGATTGGATATTTTTGTTGGTTAAGAAAACAAGTTTAAAAGAATAGCGCAATGGAGCGTAGGACACTCGATTCCTGCGGGAAATAGAGGAAAGGCTGAAGCCTCACAAGCACGAGAAGACTTAGCTCCCTCCCCGCGGAAAGCGAGTCGATGGCGTAGCCAAACGAGTAAGTGGGGGTATTTCAATGAAGTCGAACGTTATGAACGTACGTCAAAATGAAATTGAAACCAATAATCATCGTTTATGTTTTTCGCTCGTTCTGCTACCATATGATTGCAACCTTCTTCATCGGTGGCGATCCAATTATGGTCAACGTCAATATGAACAGGATAAAGGTTGCCTGCTTTAAACAAAATAACTGGTGGGTGAACTTCTACATAGTCATTTAATTTTTTTACAACATTGCGCTTACAGTAAATTAATTCCATTATATTCTCCCTCTTTTATTTCGAAAATCGAATCAAATTTTTTGCATGTTTGAATGCAAGTCTACTACAATAATCAATGTAACCATGATAACACACGATGGTTCATTGAAAGGAGCGAAACGCAATGAATGAACAAATTCTATTAGCAGAGCGACCAAAAGGAATGCCAACTGAGCAAACATTTACATTTGAAAAGGTGGACATGCCTTCGATTAGCGAAGGTGAGGTACTTGTTAAAACGTTATATTTATCAGTGGACCCGTACATGCGCGGTCGGATGAACGACACAAAATCATATGTCCCACCGTTTCAATTACATGAAGTAATTTCAGGTGGGATTGTCGGAAAAGTTGTCGAATCAAAAGCAGATTCGTTCCAAGAAGGAGAAATCGTAACAGGTTATTTAGAATGGAAACGATATTCAAAAACAAAAGCGAAACATTTACAAAAAGTAGATCCAAACCTTGCGCCAATTTCAACGGCACTTGGTGTATTAGGTATGCCAGGTTTAACGGCTTATTTTGGTTTACTTGATATTGGTCAACCAAAAGAAGGTGAAACGGTTGTCGTATCAGGAGCGGCCGGAGCGGTTGGAAGTTTAGTCGGACAAATCGCGAAAATTAAAGGGGCTCGTGTGGTTGGTATTGCTGGATCACAAGAAAAAATCGATTACTTAAAAGATGAACTAGGCTTTGATGCTGTGATTAACTATAAAGAAGACGATGTGAAACAAGCTGTAAAAGATGCGTGCCCAAATGGGGTTGACGTGTACTTTGATAACGTCGGCGGCGAAATTTCTGACGCTGTCACAAGTCAGTTAAATAAATTCGCGCGTATTCCACTATGCGGACAAATTGCTCTTTACAACCTTGAGAAAGCAGACGTTGGTCCACGCGTTCAAGGTCAATTGCTGATTAATAGCGCACTTATGAAAGGATTTATCGTCGGTGATTATGCTGAACGCTTCCCTGAAGGTGTGAAACAGTTAGGTGAGTGGGTACAACAAGGAAAGCTTAAATATAGTGAAAACATCGTAGAAGGTTTTGAAAACGTACCAAGTGCGTTCTTAGGGTTATTTACAGGTGATAATTTAGGTAAGCAGCTCGTAAAAGTGGCTGACGAATAAAAGAGTGGCACAAAAAGAGCATGACGGTTTTGGCGTCATGCTCTTTTTGGTACCTTAAAGTAGTAAATCTTGTTCAATGATTAAGCTTGACTCTCACGCCCGTACGCTGCTTCTTCTTCAAACTGTTTGTTGTTTTGTTCGATTGGCGATTTCTTGTGGTAACGCCCAAGTACTGTACTCATGACAAAAATACCAACGAGTGAATAAAGCACTTGTACGATGCCGAACACCGCTGTTGCTGATCCCACAATGATCACATCGGTTGCAAACATTGTTTTACCTGGATTGATTCCAAAGCGTTTGTCTAAGAAAACACACAGCATGTTAATTCCACCTAAGGATGACCCATTACGGAATAGGAAAATCAATCCGAATCCAACGAATAATCCCCCAGATATAGCTCCAACAAGTGGATGTGGAAGTTCAATTGTGACAAATGCAGCGAGTAAATCCGAAAGAATAGACAAAATACTTACACTAATAAAGCTGCGAATCGTAAATTGTAAACCAATTTGGGTAATCGCCATAAAATAGAATGGTAGATTAATAATGAAAAAGAGAACGCCGAACGAAATGTTTGTTAGATGTTGCAAAATAATACTAAGACCAGCTGTCCCACCAATGACTAGATTTGACGTATTTAATAGATACACGCCAATTGCCACGAGTAGGCAACCAAATACAATATGCAACCATTGCTTTGTTAAATTCATAATAATACCCCTTTATGTATATTTATACTAAAAGTAATCATTAATAGAAAAATCTCGTAAACTGCAGTTCTTATTTTACTACATTTTACAGAATTTTGTAAGGGGGTTGTTAGACAATCTGACACTAGTGGTGAATTTTCATAAATTTTTATCATTTTAGAAAACTTACGATATTTGTGAGAGTGTTTGACTATTTTCTAAGTTTTTACACAAAGTAAATTGGAAATAGAGTAAAATAAAGATGGGATGTGAAGTTTTACAGAGAACACATTGGGGGTGTGGGAGTTGAGAATTCGCAACTCAGCAAAAGCATTAATTGTAGAAGATGAACGTGTATTACTAGTAAAGTATGAAGATGAAGAAGGGGAGTATTATGCACTTCCTGGTGGTGGACAAGGTTATCAAGAGTCAATTATTGCTGCATTACAAAGAGAATGTATTGAAGAAATCGGTGTAGAAGTAATGGTCGGGCCGCTTGCGTTTGTACGTGAGTATATTGGGAAAAACCATGAGTTTTTCGACAATGATCACCACATTCATCAAGTTGAATTTATTTATCATTGCACATTAAAAGACAAAACATCATTTATTGAAAATGGTGCGCTACCGGACCCGGGACAACTAGCGGTGGAATGGATTTCTGTTCATGAACTACTTGAAAAGAGAATGTACCCGTCAGTACTTAAACAACTAATACTGAGCTATCAATTTGGCGAGCACGTACCTACATATATCGGTGATACAAATTAAAAAAGAGACTAAGACATAAGTCTTTTTGTGAGTGATAGATCTGAACTATCATAGGTTACCCCTATTGATCGTTCAGATCTTTTTTGTTGATTTAGAATGTCCACACCGACCTCTTTTTAGCTATAAAAATAATTAGAGGTAGAAGGAACTTGTTACATAAGAGCGAACTGTTAGCGGTAGGGGGGATGAAGATGGAAGTTTTGCTGCATAAAAAGAAAAGGGCGTTACGTACCGGTTTATGGACTCTTACTGCTTTCATGATGATTAGCTTAGGTGCAATGTTTGCGATTGATTGGTACGTGTCACGTTCTGCTCCACAAATTTCAGGTACGCTCCATATACCAGGGCTTAAACATCCTGTAACCGTCACACGCGATGAACAAGGAGTTCCTCATATTAAAGCAAAAAGTGAACATGACCTGTATGTTGCACAAGGCTTTGTTACAGCTCAAGACCGCATCTTTCAAATGGATTTAAGTCGACGACAAGCGTCTGGACGATTAAGTGAAGTTGTCGGAGAAGCAGCCATTGATCGAGATAAATATTTTCGCACCCTAGGGTTAAGAAGAGCAGCAGCTGATTCACATGATATGTACTCAAAAGAAGGGAAACAAATTTTAAAGTGGTACGCAGACGGAGTCAACGCTTACTTAGAGCAACATCCATTACCTGTCGAATTTACTCTTCTAGGCTACAAGCCAGAGAAATGGACGCCTATTGATTCGCTGACAATAGGAAAATACATGGCATTTGATTTAGGAGGTCACTGGCAAGGTCAAGCCTTTCGTTATGAACTTCTTAACCAATTTCCGAAAGAAAAAGCGTATGAGTTGTTTCCTGCGTATCCGAAAGATGCACCAACCATTGTTCAAGAAGGAACGGTGGATGTTGAGAAAAGCTTCGCAACAGCGGTCATTCCACCAGAATTCAACGGTAGCAATAACTGGGTTGTAAGTGGCGAGAAAAGTGCATCAGGAAAGCCAATTTTAGCAGATGATCCGCACTTATCGCTCGCAACACCATCGATATGGTATCAAACGCATCTACAAACCAATGACTTAAATGTAAGTGGTGTCATTTTTGCGGGGATTCCTGGCATTATTTTAGGTCACAATGACACAATTGCTTGGGGAGTCACGAACACGGGGCCAGATGTGCAAGATTTATATATTGAAAAACGAAACCCAGATAAAAAAGATGAATTTCTCTATAATGACAAGTGGGAAAAAGCAGAAATAATTTCAGAACCAATTGATGTCAAAGATGGTCAAACCATTCCGTATGAAGTAACGATTACCCGTCATGGTCCTGTTTTATCAGAGTTTGCTTATGAAAATAAAGACAATACCGTATTTTCGTTAAGGTGGACAGCGCTCGATTCGTCCAATGAATTAGAAGCGGTCTTAAACATGAACAAAGCAAAAAGTTGGGATGAATTTGAAGATGCACTTGAGCAGTTTCACACCCCAGCGCAAAATTTTGTATTTGCTCATAAAGATGGCACGATTGCATACAAAGCAAATGGACGCATTCCAATTCGGAAAAAGGGAGATGGAATACTGCCTGTGCCAGGTTGGACAGATGAGTATGAGTGGGAAGGGTTTATTCCATTCGATGAACTTCCACGTACTGTGAATCCAAAAGAAGGATTCATTTCAACAGCGAACAATAAAGTAGCGGGTGATAGCTATCCTTATCACATTAGTCACGTGTGGGCACAGCCATATCGCCAAATGCGAATTCAACAAGTGTTAAACGAGAAAGCCAAGTTGACAGTAGAAGATATGAAACAGTTACAGATGGATCCATACAATTTGCAGGCAGCAGAATTCGTGCCATTGTTTGTGAATGAGTTACGTCACACAGAACTATCTTCACAAGAGAACGAAGCGTTACAGCAGTTAAAGAAATGGAATTATGAAGACCGTGCGAACGTAGCTGCTCCGCTTATTTTTCACCGTTGGATGAAAGAAATTGATGATGTGTTGTTTGAAAAAGAACTTTCACCAGAACTGTTAAACTTATTTAAAGGTCGGGGACAAATCATTGATGAGTTGCTCCGTAAAAGTCACAAAGGAGAGCGTGTTGCGTGGATTGAGGATCAAGGTGGATTAGAGCAAGTGTTGAAAACATCGCTCACTCAGACCATTAAGGATTTAACAACAGAGTTTGGTAGTAAAGTTGAAGCGTGGAAATGGGGCGATTATCACCAAATCGTATTTGCTCATCCGCTATCAAGCGTACCGATGTTAAAGCCAATTTTTAACCGTGAAGCACCGTTACCAGTTGACGGCAGTCGTGTGACTGTACAAGCAGTTGGATGGAATGACGAGACAGGCATAGTCAATCACGGCGGCTCATGGCGATTTGTTATTGACATGAACGATACAAGTAAAGGCTATCACCTTGTTGGACCTGGTCAGTCTGGTCACGTGAAAAGTAAGTGGTACAGCAATCAAACAAAAGCATGGGTTAACGGTTATTACCATGAAACGGACATAAAAAGTGTTGAAGGTGAAACTTTAACGTTACTACCATATTAAAAAAGAGGCTGGAACATAAGTGTTTCAGTTGGTAGGATATCCGAACTATTTTGGGTTGAATACTTTTGATAGTTCGGATATTTTTATTGGTTGGAAAAACAAGTTTAAAAGAATAATGAAATGGAGCGTAGGACACTCGACTCCTACGAGAAATAGAGGAAAGGCTGAGGCCCCGTAGGAACGAGGAGACTCAGGTTCCTCCCCCCGGAAAGCGGGTGGCTGGAGCGCAATGGAACGAACTTGTTGTTGTAACCTAACCATGATAGAAACGTCATTGTTCGTTTTGGAGAAGGAATCATTTCGTTATGTCCCACCTCCGTTTTTTAGTGGAAATCTCACCTAGAAGAGGCTCATTCACTTCATCGTAAACCATTGAGTCACAAGCATCAACACAAGCCATATCCCAACCCAAATATGTTGATTATCAGGTATAGGATGATCTTTTATCGCTGGTAAAACGCGTGATGTCCGCCCATATTGATAAGTGAACGCTCTTTTTCTTGATGCAGAGGCACCAAACAAGTACGGAACCCACCAAGTGAGCACATAAAAGAGAAACATAAACCATGTAAGCGTGAAAGCCCATATTAAAGCGGTGTCGAAGCGGGTATAATGGCAAGCAATCACCAGAGCTGTTGGTACGTAGTAAATGAACAAATCTAACCGATGAGAACACTTGCTTTTTCGATCGAGGTCATTCCAAGGATAAAGATCAAAGCAATCAATGAGCAAGAGGTAAAGAAAGAATAAAATGGGGACTAAAAAATGCATGACATGTAATGAAAACAACTTAAACACTCCTAAACATACAATATGATTGTTTCATATGTATATTCAAGCAGAGGGGAAAAAGAGACAAGTGAAAGCAAGTAACCGTCAGTGGAATTCTATGCGTTCTTACAACTTGTTTATCGAGTAAAAAGGTAAAGGAAACCGCCTCAAACACATTGTTTAGCGTGTCTTAACTTCTAAATGGTGTCCTACGTTAATATCGTAGTGATAGGTGAAAAAGGAGGGAATACGTATGGCGATTTTTCATCGATTTACATGGAGTGAATTTTTGGCATTCAGAAAACAAAACAACATGCCTCCACTTGCTCACGAAGTGCAAACAGGTGACCAACGAGCATATGCAATTGTTCCGCTCGCTTCTTTTGTCGTGAAACCAGATGCAACGTTAACGTATTATTGGGAATTTGAAGAGAGTGGATTTTACGAGAAAATTTCATTTCATCATTATGGACCGACCATTCAATCAACAACGGCACCGTCCCTTTTTCAAAAAGCGTTTTTTTGGTCTGAGTGGCTAACGTTAAAAGATGCGATTTATCATGGGAGCTTGGATGGAGAAACCGAAGAGCTGAAGATTGAACATTTTGGTTGGTCATTGATGCAAGATATTGGTCAGTGGATTGACAAGCAAAATGGTGGTGTAAAAGTATCTCAAGGTAAACATGACTACCATATGGATATGTACATATCATATAGTCGTACAGGTCCGAAATTGTGTTTTTATGTGTTAGAAGGTGGACTTTATATGATTAGCATTGAACACCCAAACTACGAGCTCATTTTTAAATCAGAGCGACTTTCCGAACAAGAAGAAGCTTCTCACGTTCAACAGTTAACGGAGCTCGCCACTCACCTTCATCAATTTTTAAAAGCGTATACCCCCGTTATTGACCCCCATGCAGGTATTATTTTGTTAGATGATGAGGATTGGGATGAAGAGGGACAATAAAAAAGGGCAGGAATCCTAGCCCTTAAGAAGAAGTGATAGCATTCTTTAGCTGAAGTGTGTCCCATTCATGTGAGAGGAGACTATAAACTGCTAAGTCATGATAATGATCATAAAGATACTCTCCATCACGTGCGGTGCCTTCATAGGTAAAGCCGAGTCGTTCTGGGATCGCACGACTTTTTACATTTTCCATGCCGCAACGAATCTCCACTCGATGTAATCCTAACGTATCAAATGCATAAGCAAGGCAGCCAATTACTGCTTTTGTCATAATTCCTTTATTTTGAAAGCGTTCTCCTATCCAATATCCTATACTTGTATTTTGATTGGCCCAATTAATGCCGTGGAAGCCAACCATTCCAGCGACTTTGTTTTGATACAAAATAATCGCTTGAAATCCTTGGTTATCTAAGTACTGATTGTACCATTGAGGAATGATGTCGTCGTAGTCAGATGCTTGTTGCGTGCTATCCACCCATGGTAGCCATTTACGTAAGTACGTTCTAGATTCATCAATCAATTGTATTAATAAAGCAGCATCGTGTTGTTCGACAAGCTTTAATGTAATATCTTCATTAATTTTAAGCTCAAACATTTGGATACCCCACCTACTGACATTTCTTTCTATCTTATCATAAAAAGAAAGAATAATAAGAACTTTCTTATTTGATTTTGTTTAACAATTTCTTAATGAATACATGTTACACTAAGATTGTAATCAAAATGTAATGTGTTTAGATACATAAGGAAGAATCATAACTTGCACAATACAAAAAAGAAGTGCAAGGTAGTAGGTGATGGCATGGAACTTGATTTACTTATCACGATATTTGGTATTGGTTTTATTGGCTCATTTTTAGCAGGCATGCTTGGAATTGGCGGCTCTGTCATTTTATATCCGCTTTTGCTGTTCGTTCCTTCTATGCTAGGCGTAGGAATGTTTCAAGCACATGATGTAGCAGGTATTGGTGCCATACAAGCATTGTCTGCTTCAATCATTGGTGCGCTTTCGTATCGAAAACAAGGATATTTGCATCTTCCGCTCATTTTATTCATGGGCTCAAGTGTTCTTATAGGAAGTTTAATTGGTAGCACAGCTTCTTTTCATATTGAAGAAGAGGTCATTAACTTTGTGTATGCCATTATGGCAACCATGGCTGCTTTTCTATTATTTCTTCCGAAGAAACAGCAATCGAATCATGAACAATTTACATTTTCAAAGCCACTTGCTATTTCTCTTTCGTTTCTTGTAGGAATTGGAGGGGGTATTGTAGGGGCGGGAGGCGCATTTTTACTTGTTCCGATCATGATGTCTGTGTTAGGGATACCGGTACGAGTAACGATTGCGAGTTCACTTGCCATTACAGGCATTTCTTCGGTGGGAGTAACAATTGGAAAAGTCTCAACTGGACAAGTTCTCTTTTTACCTGCACTTATGATTGTTTTGGCAAGTCTTATAGCTGCTCCATTAGGGGCTTATGTTGGTCAAAAAACAAAAACCAAGTCTCTGCAAGTTATTTTAGCACTTGTCATTATGGCCACATCTCTTAAAATTTGGTTTGATTTGTTTCAAAAAAGCATTCACTAAAAAGGCCTTGCTTGCTTCTTTAGATGACAAAGTGGAGTCAATCTCGCCACAATAATTGGCGAGACATGAAAGTGAATAATCCTCTAAAGCTTTAACGTTCCTACTCAAGAAATGTTAAGGCTTTTTACTTTACGTTTCTCTAAAAGGTTGTTGTTTTTAAAGGTAGTTATTTGAAGCTTAAAACAGGAAAAACGTGTTCATTTTTTGTAAATCGAGGATGAAACAAAGAATGCTTCTTAGTTCAATAGGGAAGATAAATATAAGTTGTGTTTGTTGTGTTTGTGTAAAAAGAAGGGAGTATTGTAAATGAAGCAGCAATCAGTCGATGAATCGAAGTACATTCAGCAACATTTAGCAAATGAGCGAACGTACTTAGCGTGGATTCGAACGGCAATTTCGGTAGTAGGGATGGCATTTTTAGCCGTTAGTTTATATGTCAACTTCTTTGGTGAAGGGAGTATTATTAGTGAGAATATAACAGTCCTTATGATGATTGCATCTACTTCTATCGGGGTATTTATAATTTTCTTTGCCACTTTTAATTATATGAAAAAGCGGTCAGATATTAACGAAGGTTCATTTCGTTCTGCTTCTACTTCAGTTGTTGTAATCTCCATGTCCCTTGTGCTTCTCATTTTGTTGTTAGGTTTATACTTTTTTACAACTTAATACAACATTGTTATTGTTTGGTTTGTTAACTCATTATAAAATAAAGCCATTATGGGATGAGGAGTTAGCAATTATGCTTTTAGAATTAGAGCGATTAAAAAAAGAAAATGATCAACTGCGCAACGAGCGGGATACATATAAAAAACAGCTTCAACTTCAAGGAGAGGGAAACACCTTGAGTGATATGGATCGTTTTGGATTTCGTTTCATCTTTGATCGGGCATTAGACGGCACGATTTTATTTGATAGTCGAAATGACTTTACATATCTGTATGTGAATAAAGCGTTGTGTGACCTGTTTGATATGACAGAAGAAGAAATATTAAAAACGAATTTAACAACATTTATTGCACCTTCATGGCAAAATCAGTGTAAGGCAAGCTTAAAAACTTTATTAACAGATGGCGAAGTACGAACAGAAATGTTGATGCAATTACCAAATGGGAAAGAACGATTAATTGACTTAGTCGTTCAATTGAATGTCTTTCAACATGTGGGCCTAGCGATTGTTCGAGATGTAACCGAGCAAAGGCGGATACAAAAGAAGTTAGCAGACAAAGAAAAGTTGTTTCGAAGCTTATTAGAACAAGCCCACGATGGGATTGTGATTACAAAGCTTAGTGACCCATTCACCATTATTGAAGCGAATAAAAGTGCTGAACATATATTAGAAGCGACAAAAGAACAACTAATGCAAACGGATTTTCTGTCCTTTTTCGATCAAGATTATATCCCCTATGTAGAAAGTCAAGTCACATCGTTAATTGAACGAGGAGTTGTAACGGGGGAGTTAGTTTGTCAAACATTGAACGGGAAAAAGGTACCGGTCGAATTTACAGGCACAACCATTGAAGTTGGAAAAGAAGTGCATGTTTTATTAATCGGCCGTGATATAAGCGAGAGAAAAGCGAAAGAAAAGGCATTGATGCAAAATCGTCAAATGGACCAATCCTTATTTGCATTTAATCCTCATTTAGTCTGTCGCTTAAATTTAAGTGGGCAAATGGTTTCGGTAAATGAAACAATGACAACGATCCTTCGTTATTCATTAGACGAATTAACGCATCAGTTTTTTCATTTAGTTGTGCATCAAGACGACCAAGTTGCGTGGCACCAATTTTTTAACAATGCGTATGCAAAAAATCAAACAGAAGTACGCTTGCAAACGAAAAATAAGGAAATTCTACACTTTGAACTCGTATCTAGTCCTATTTTAATCGATGGAGAACTAGAAGGATTTTATTTAATCGGAAAAGACATTACAACTCAAAAGAAACAGCAGCAAGAACTACGTGCTTCTCATAAGTTAGTGAACACAATTATTAATAACATCCCTGTTGGGGTAAAAGTATCGAACATCCATCATGATGTTTTACTTATCAATAAACAAATGAAAGATGTATTCAGTTCAACGACCGATTCAGAAGAATTGTTTACTCTTTCACTTGAAGAAAAGATGAACTTAGGAAGAAAACTGTTTGTCGATTATGAGATGTTTGAAAGTCGAATCAGCAAAGTGATTGCTGAGAAGAAACAAGTGCTAAACATGGAATATGCCTTACTGAACGGAAAAACAGTGGAGCAAGACTATACGCCATTTATGATGGATGGGGAGCAAATTGGTCATATATTTATTTACCGTGATATTACAAAGCGAAAGAAGATGGAAGAATCATTACGAACAGCGAAAAACGAAGCTGAAAAAGCAAATCATGCTAAGATGAACTTTTTATTAATGATGAGCCATGAGCTTCGGACACCTTTAAATTCGATTTTAGGATTTTCGCAAATACTCGAAGGAAATCGTCGCGAGCCGCTTTTGCCTTCACAGCGAGAGAAGGTCCAAAAAATCTTACGGTCAGGTCGTCATTTGCTAACGCTTATTAATGATATTCTTGATTTCTCGCGAGTTGAGTCTGGTCATTTACAACTTCAGATGGAGCAAGTAAATGTGGGGGATGTGCTAAAAGAAGCGTTGAAGCTTATTCAACCATTCGCATTAGATTGTGAAGTGAACGTTTGTTTTGATGAAAACGTTTTGGAACAAGAAATAATGATTATGGCGGATTCGACCCGTCTTAAGCAAGTGTTTTTAAATTTATTATCAAACGGCATTAAATACAATCGAAAAAAAGGGATACTAATGGTGTCGTTTCATGGCCGAAATGGTCAAGTAGAAGTGGTGTTTCAAGACACCGGTGTGGGGATAAAAAGAGAGTATATAGAAGACATTTTTGTTCCGTTTACAAGATTTGAAGACGCGGGGAGAAAACGTGAAGGTACTGGAATTGGTTTAGCTCTTGTAAAACGTATGACAGAAGCGATGGGCGGGCATGTACATGTTGAGAGTACATATGGAAAAGGTAGTACATTCACTTTATCATATAACAAAATCAAACCGTTTACTTATCGTGAACCAATCAAGCTTCAAAGTCATAGTCAAGCGTCTATTAAGCAATTAAATCATCAAACCATTTTATATATTGAAGATAAAGAATGTAACATTGAGTTGATGAATCATGTGTTAAAACAGATGCCTACGATTTCGCTTTTGAATGCAAAAACGGTGAAAGAAGGCATACGTGTTATATTTGAAACGCCGCCACATTTAATTTTATTAGATTTAGATTTACCTGATGGATCAGGGTTTGAAATCGTTAAGATGTTAAAGCGAAATGAAGAGTTCCGACATATCCCAATCATTGCAGTGAGTGCTGATGCGATGGCTACCACCATTCAAAAAGCAAAAGAGCTAGGATGTGCGGAATATATTAAAAAGCCATTTGATGTTGAGTATTTAGTCGAGGTGTGCACTTGTTATTTATCAGTTAATACCGAGGTTTAAGCGGGTAAATTAACGATTCTGTGGCTATGTTATAATGGTTTCACAAAAAGCTGTATCGAATGAGGGCTGAACTCTCTATTGATACAGCTTTCATTTAATTTCATTGTATGGCGAATAGTTGAGGTTAGACAAAAGATGTTATTTGGAAAGAGAAAGAGTTGAAAATTGTGATCGAGGTTTTGTTAATTCAATCTTAATTCCTTTAAGCTTTAGTTTTTCAACAAACTGCTTTCGCTTTTTGCTTATTTCAACACGTGGTTGATTCATTATATGTAATCATCCTCCATAACAGATAGATCGTTAACTACATCTTTATCATAATAAAAAAGTGACGTGGAAACAAGAATACTTTGAAAAATTCACAAAATAGTAAAATTCCTGTAGCAATTGACAAAAAAGAGAAGGTGTTTTTTAGCTGAAAATGGTGTGGATTTATGGTCAAATGGTGCAAAACGTATTATGATGAAGCGTATAAAGATAATTATAGTAAGGAGTTTGTTACATATGAAAATTCGTAAAGCTAATATTCGTCTTGAGGATAAGTGGATTGAACAAGTATTTGTTCATGAAAATAAGAAAGAAGAGTACACATTAATTGCCATTCCAGATATTGAGTGGGCAACCGTTATTTCATATGAAGAAGACATGGATACATGTAAAGATCGCTTAGTTTCTTCTTTATCTAAACGTGTGAGTGAAGAGACAGCAATAGAGCTGACGAATAAGATTAACTTTTGGGTGCGTGAAATGTAATTGATTTGAGTATCCTTTTGTTGACAGTTACTCTTTTGATTCGATAATATACAGGTAGGGGTATAATTTATGGTCTAGGAGGATACAATGATAGTTGTATTAATAGTTATCACAACTTTCTTATTGTTGGTTTTATATAAGCGATATGTACCGGTTCACGGAATTAAAAAAGTACAGTCATTAGATTGTTCATCACGTACTATTTCATACGTAGATGTTCGCCATTTTCATGAGATGAAAAAAGAGCCTTGTCAACAAGCCGTACACATTCCACTTCCATATTTAGCGAGACACCATCATGCCATTCCATCAAAAGAAGTGGTTGTAATTGTACCTGATGCGCTTACGCGTAACTTAAGTATTCGTCAATTGAAAAAGTACGGGTATCACGTGAAAGGTTACTGGTGTGCGCAAGAGCTACAAATGAAAGGATGAAAAAGATGGAATATACAGATCAAACGAAAAATCGATTAAAACGAATTGAAGGTCAAGTGCGAGGCGTGTTACGCATGATGGAAGAAGATAAAAACTGCAAAGATGTTGTCACTCAATTATCAGCTGTTCGTAGTGCAGTGGACCGTACGATCGCTCAAATTGTGGCGACTAACCTTGAACAGTGCATTCTTGAACGACAAGAAGCAGGAGAAGAAACAGCAAAAATTGTAGAAGAAGCGATTAGCTTGCTTGTGAAAAGTCGATAAAAGAGGTTGGGACATAAATGTTTCAGTCGATAAGATATCCGAACTATTTTGAGTTATATACTCTTTATAGTTCGGATATTTTTGATTTGAAAAACAAGTTTAAAAGAATAGTGGAATGGAGCGAAATGGAACGAACTTGTTGTTGTAACCTAACGGTGATAGAAACGGCATTGTTCGTTTTTGAGAAGGAATCATTTTGTTATGTCCCACCCTCTTTTTTACAATCTTAAAAAGTAAAGGTAGAAAAGGAGTCATCTAGTTTTAGATTTAGACCTCCAAAAACAAAACGCTACCTTCGAATGATTTAAGGGCGTTTCTTTGTGTCACATAAACAGGTTGTTTTTCTTCGTAACTGTCTAGTGTCAATTTTACGCATAGAGCATTCATTGCTTTATATACAAAAGGTTTTTAAAGTATAAGCTAATTACCTATAGAAAAAACAAGGACGTTTATCCATAGACAGAGATGGATAAACAATAGGGGAGTTGAAGATTGAGGAAGGTGAAGGTTTATTCGAAAAGTAGGAAGAATGATTGCGTTTATACTTGTTGTTGGAATAGTGATCGTTGCGTACCAATACATCCAATACCAAATTCCATATGAAGTGAAAGCAATTGAACAAGAACTTACACATTGGGAAAATCGAGATAATACGAGAGAGCAAATTGATTTGAAGGTGCAAGATTTTCAGCAAGTTGGAAACTCAAATACATATATTGCTTTGTATGCATTACCTAACGAAATTGGAGGCTATGCAATTTTAAAAAAAGGTTGGAATCAGAAGTTGAAAATTGTTGTGAGCAGTCGTGTGAATAATCTAGTAGACTACGATGATATTGAAACAAACAAAGGGTTATATGGCATCTTTGTTGGACAAAACCCTAACAATGACATTTACCGATTAAAAGCACGATTACCTGAAGATAACTATTCGTTTGACTTACGCGTTCCAAATACTGATTACTTTATTCTATATGAAAAGATTACCGAAGAAGTTAAACGTACTTTTCCAGCAGATATTACGCTCTTGAATGCTGAAGGAGACGATGTGACGCTTCAAACGTGGATGAAACAGCAATAAAAATCGGTGAAACATTTTCTGCTGCCTAACATTCACGTATCACAAGAGGAAGATAAGTAAAACATTTTATATCTTTATTTGTTCAGAAAATCGACATGGGGCATGTCGGTTTTTTTGTATGTAAAATCTTTTCTAAACATAAGAATATATAGGAGAAAAAACGAGGAAAATAGCGGCTTTGTTGATGGTGAAAAGTGTCATTTCTGTGTCATTTTATCTGTTCAAAAATCTGTTTATTTTTTGTCACAAAACGTTCAATAATGTTATATTTCGTTGATATAAAAGGGATGATAACGCTTTTAGATAACGTTTTCTTGGAATAACAAACCGGTTTTGACGGGTTTTACCGTGTAAATCCTGTTATTTACATTTATTACTGAAAAAAAGTGTGCTAGAATATGCCAGTGGCAGGGTAACCTTCGTCTGCAGTTAAATTATTACTATATTAGTATATTTTTATTAAATGATTTTAATAGAATATGACGAAAAAAATTGTATCTTGTATTACAATTTAAATTGTATAGTATAATTTTTCTTTGTTGTAGATTGAAGGCTTAATTAATCGTAAACTTTACATTCTATATGTTAGAGAATGTAGGTTTCTTACATTTAACATTTGAGTAGAATTTGTGTTTTGGAAAGGAGAGTTTTTAGTGAAGCCGACAAAAGGTTTTTGGAGATTAACAGCATTACTTTCTTCACTGTCTCTACTGATTTTAAGTGGATGTTCAGACTTAGCTGTTTTAAATCCGCAAGGGCCAGTTGCAAAAAATCAAGCTGATTTGATTGTATGGTCATTTTGGTTAATGTTGATTGTTATTGTAGTTGTCTTTGCAATTTTTGCATTTGTACTTATTAAATATCGTGAAAGACCGGATAACATGGACTATGAGCCACCAGAGCAAGAGGGTAACCTTTTAATGGAGATCATTTGGACAGCATTCCCGGTTATCATTTTAATTTTATTAGCGATTCCAACGGTTCAATCAATCTACGAATTAGAAAAGCCGCCAGCTGCTGCTGAAGGGCAAGAACAAAGAGAACCAATTACAATTCATGTAACATCAGCGAACTGGAAATGGATTTTCAGTTATCCTGAAGAAAACATTGAAACTGTCAACTACGTTAACATTCCAGAAGATACACCTATTCGCTTCGAGTTAACGTCAGCTGGTCCGATGAATGCATTCTGGGTACCAGAGCTTGGCGGAATGAAATACAACATGAACAACATGGCAATGGATTTATATTTACAAGCTGATAACCCAGGTTCTTACATGGGACGTAGTGGAAACTATTCAGGTGAGCACTTTACTGATATGGAATTTGAAGTGCAAGCAATGACTGATGAAGACTACGAGCAATGGGTATCAGATGTGAAAAATACAGCTGAACCATTAACAGAAGAAAAGTATGATCAATTATTAGAACCAGGTGTTGTTGGTCGCATGACATTTAACAACACGCACTTAGACTGGGTTAACCACGCAACAGATGCTTACATTCCAGGTAAAGTTGATGAGCGTGGACAAAACAAAGGTCACGGTGGTCATGGTAGTCACGGAAGTCATGGAGATGACAAAGAAAAAGAAGAAGACCATGAAGACCACAAAGACCATAGCAGTCACTAAAGCGTAAATGATTGGAGGATAAATAGATGAAATGGGATGAATTTTTCGTCACTGGTGAACCAGCCATCTATGCTGCAGATGTTGCGATTGTTATGTCGATCATCGGTATCGTTTTCGTTTTGACATATTTCAAAAAATGGAAATGGTTATGGACAGAATGGCTAACAACGGTTGACCATAAAAAATTAGGTATCATGTATATCCTCGCTGCACTATTAATGTTATTCCGCGGTGGGGTCGACGCGCTAATGATTCGTATGCAATTAGCGTTACCAGAACTAAATATTTTAAACGCACACCATTACAATGAGGTATTCTCAGCACATGGTGTAATCATGATTCTTTTCATGGCAATGCCATTTTTAATTGGTTTAATGAACGTGATTGTACCGCTTCAAATTGGAGCGCGTGACGTTGCATATCCGTTCTTAAACGCAGTCAGTTTCTGGACATTTTTAATGGGTGCGATGCTCTTTAACATTGCATTCGTTATCGGTGGTTCACCTGATGCTGGGTGGACGAGTTACTTCCCTTACGCTGGAACAGAGTACACAGATGGCGTAAACAATAACTACTACGCAATTGCGTTGCAAATTTCTGGGATTGGTACACTTTTAACAGGGATTAACTTCTTAGTGACCATTTTAAAAATGCGTGCACCAGGCATGAAGTTAATGATGATGCCAATGTTCACATGGTCAGTGTTAATTACGTCAATCATTATCATTTTTGCTTTCCCTGTATTAACAGTTGCATTAGCACTTATGACAATTGACCGTATTTTTGGTGGAGCATTCTTTACAGTCGCAAACGACGGGTTACCAATGTTCTGGAGTAACTTATTCTGGATTTGGGGTCACCCTGAAGTATATATCGTTATTTTACCGGCATTCGGTATTTTCTCTGAGATCATTAGTACACACGCACGTAAAAACCTATTTGGTTACAAAGCGATGGTTTACTCAATGGTCGGAATTGCATTTTTAAGTTACATCGTATGGGTGCATCACTTCTTTACAATGGGTAACGCACCAGCAGTTAACTCGTTCTTCTCTATTTCAACGATGTTAATTGCCGTACCAACAGGAGTTAAAATCTTTAACTGGCTATTTACGCTTTATAAAGGTCGAATTAAATTTACAACGTCAATGCTTTGGTCATTAGCATTCATTCCAAACTTCGTTGCCGGTGGGGTAACAGGGGTTATGCTTGCAATGGCAACAGCAGATTATCAATATCACAACAGTTATTTCTTAATTGCTCATTTCCACTATGTACTAATTTCGGGTACGGTATTTGCTTGTTTCGCAGGTTTATACTACTGGTATCCAAAAATGTTTGGTCATATGTTAAACGAGAAGTTAGGAAAGCTTTCATTCTGGATTTTCGTTGTTGGATTTAATGTATGTTTCTTCCCAATGTACTTCCTAGGTCTAGACGGTATGACGCGTCGTATGCAAACATACTCAGGTGACCTTGGATGGACTGGACTAAACATGACAGCAACAGTGGGTGCCTTCTTAATGGGTATTGGATTCTTAATCATCGTATGGAACATCATTTGGAGTATTAAATACGGTGAGCGTGATACAACAGGTGATCCGTGGGATGCTCGTACACTTGAGTTCTGGACACAATCACCGGTTCAATTTTATAACTTTGCAAAAGTACCAACAGTTGACCGTTTAGACTTCTTCTGGCACATGAAGAAAACAGGTCAAGATAAATTAAAAGTTGAAGATTTAAAACCAATCCATATGCCAAGTAATTCTGGTGTTCCATTCATCTCTGGTGCTTTCTGGTTCGTCGGTGGTTTCGCACTTGTATGGAGCTGGTTTGGTATTGCAATTGCAGCATTAGCAGGTATTTTAATCTGTTTAGCTGTACGCTCATTTGATTATGACGATGGATTCTACGTAAGTGTAGATGAAGTGAAAAAAATCGAAGGTATTACGGGAGGTGACAAATAATGGCTGGGAAATTAGATACTTCATTACCTCTTGAGTACCAACAAGAACAAAGTCGTATGAACATCCTAGGCTTCTGGCTATTCCTAGGAGCGGAGATTGCCCTATTTGCGACGCTATTTGTCACGTATTTAACGTATGAAACAAGAACAGCGATGGGTCCTACCCAAGCTGACTTGTTCATCGTGAAAGACTTTATGATTGAAACGATCTTACTTTTAGTAAGTAGTTTTACAATGGGTATTGCGATTTTTAAAATGCGTAATAACGATTTAAAAGGATTACTGACATGGTTTGTGATTACCCTTTTACTTGGTGCAGGATTCTTATACGTTGAGATTGCTGAGTTCATTCATTACGTACATGAAGGATTAACGATTCAAACAAGTGGATTCGGGTCAGCGTTCTTTACGTTACTTGGAACACACGGTCTTCACGTAACAATGGGTATTGCATGGGCGATTCTTGTGATTATCCAGTTGGTGAAGCGTGGATTAACGCCGGTTACAGCACGTAAAGTGTTCATCATCGGTTTATACTGGCACTTCTTAGATGTTGTTTGGATTTTCATTTTCACACTAGTTTACTTGAAAGGATTGTTGTAATATGGAAAACAACCAAAAAGCTGGCTTTCCGCTTAGCCATGTGTTTGGACTTATCCTTTCATTAGCATTAACATTCGCAGCTCTAGGGCTTGTTGTGCTAGCTCCTTTATCAAAAGGAATTACAATGGTCCTTATCATGGTGTTAGCGATTTTACAAGCAGTGATGCAGTTAGTCATGTTCATGCATATGGCAGAAGGCGAAAACGGAAAAATTCAGATCGCAAACATGCTATACAGTTTCTTTATTGCAATCTGTATTGTTGTTGGTTCATTGTGGATTTTAGCCGATCACTTTAACCATTAAGATGAAAAACCGTCCTTTTTAGGGGCGGTTTTTTGTGTAAGTGATGACATATGACACATCTAGAAAGAAACGAAGTATGCTACTATATAAGAAGATGTTGAAAGATTTGGGAGTAAGTAAAAGTAGGAAGGTGAGATGATGGTATTTAGAGAAAAGAGCTCAAATTACAAAAGCTTTGAAGAAGCGACAGCTGATTTATTAGAACTTGTGAATACATATATGGTTGGAAAAATGATCTTTTTAGGACGAATTACAGATGAAACATTTTCTGTATTGAAATTAAAAGACAATAAAACAGGTTGTCAAATAACTGAAGGAATGACCATTGATTTAAAAGATTCTGTTTGTCAATTTGTATTCGCAGAACGAGAACCAATGTTAATTAATGATATGAAAAAGCAATTTCTTCCTTGTGACAAATCTGTCATTGAAGAAGCAAATATAGGTTCATACATGGGTGTGCCTATTTATATGAAGAGTGGCGATATTTTTGGCACTCTTTGTGCAGTCGATTCGAAGCCTTCTGTTTTTACAGAAAGTGACGTTGAAACATTTGAACGACTTGCTCAGTTTTTTATGTATGTGCTGGAGTTAAATGAGATAGCTGTACTTGATACATTAACAAGATTGTATAACCGCCATTTTCTTTATACGCAATTTGAACAAAACGTTCACGAACAAGATGAAGGCACAATAATGTTTTTAGATCTTGATCATTTTAAACAGATTAATGACACACTCGGACATGAAGTTGGTGATTTTGTGTTAAAAGAAGTGGCTAAACGAATTAAACAGCAAATTCGCTCAACTGATATTGCGGTTCGTTTAGGTGGAGATGAATTTGTTGTGTGGTTTCCCGGGCTAACGAAAACAGAGGAAGCTGAGCAAATTGCATGCCGTATTCTGACTGCTATCAAAGAACCTTATTCGGATTTTTCGACCATTGAATTGGCCACAAGCATCGGTATTACACGTTATAAAGGACGAGAAAAAAGTATATCCTCTTTATTACGTGAAGCCGATCAAGCTCTTTATAAAGTGAAAAAACAAGGGAAAAATCAGTACTGTTTTTATCATGCTTAAAGAATGGTCGCGTATCAAAAAGAGAGTGGGACATAATGAAATGATTCCTACTCAAAAACGTACAAGAACGTTTCTGTCATCGTGATGTTACAACAACAAGTTCGTTCCATTTCACTGCAGCTACTCGCTTTTTGCGGGGAGGAACTTGAGCCTCATCGTTCCTGCGGAGTCTCAGCCTTTCCTCTATTTCCCGCAGGAGTCGAGTGTCCGGCGCTCCATTCCACTATTCTTTTAAACTTTGTTTTTAATCAAAAAATCCGAACTATTAATAGAATATAACTATAAATAGTTCGGGTATCTTATCGGCTGAAACACTTATGTTCCAGCCTCAACAAAAGCATTTTATGATACATACTATTTCTTTTTCTTTTTTGGTTTCGTAGAGCCTTTTCTACCGCAACTGCAGCTACAAGAGCATAAATTGATAGGTTTTACATAGTAAATAGGAGTAGTAGGACAAGTAGGTGTCGGTACAATAACCGCAGGAGTGCAACAGTTGAAGCCGTGACCGTATGAGTAACAAGGAATCATAATCAACAATCAACTCCTTTCTTTTTATGTCGCTATCAGTATATGTACAAGCTATTAAAAAGGTGTTGGGCAAGTTAAATCGTTTAAAAAAATCCGCTATTTCTTAAAGAATAGTGGATTTTTTTTTGTGAAAGTGGGAGTAGTTCAATCCTCGTTTCTGTATTCGCTATCATTCCAACGTAGTTCTTATTAAGAAAAGGGTTAATCGTTTCACAAGCTTTTTTAAAAGAAAGGTTCATGCCAAATTCAATGAAAACAGGAAATGGTAGACCGTACATAATTGTTGAATAGTAGCATAAATGTATAATATAGTGTAAAATTACACTATAGAGATAAAAAGTACATAAAGGAGCTTGTTATGAAAAAAGAAAAAGTTATTCAACTCGTTTCTGATAAGATCAAATTAGTTCGTACAGAAAAAGGATATTCACAAGAGAAGATGGCCGAGGTAATAGGGATCTCTAAAAAAACACTCGTTCAAATTGAAAAGGGCCGTACACAAGCGGGATGGACAAATGCCGTAGCAGTCTGTGCATTATTTCGAGACAGCGAAGTGCTTCATTCTGTATTAGGAAACGATCCGCTTGAAATCATTGAAACAATTGCGCATGATGGCCTTGATCGTCGTAAAGATAAAACGATGGGAGGACATGTATGGTGGCGTGAAGTGAAAAAAGCAGGGCGATTTCGTCTCCAGCAAAATTACATCAGTCAGCATTACCGTATTTTAGATGAAGAAGATTATCGTTGGTTCAGTTCATTTGATGAAGATGACAGCATAGACCGCTTTCGTGAATTAACAGAAGGAGAATAGTGATATACAAAGGGGGAAGAGAAACGTGAAAAAGCGTAACATTGTTTTCGTGGTTCTGCTAACAATCTTCGTGACGATAAGTGTGCTATCGATTCGACATCAAGTGAAATTGACTAAAGAAGCAGCAGAAATGAAAACGTACTTAGAAAACCGACATAACCTAGAATTTGTGTTAGTGGAACCTTTGTATAATTGGAAATTTGGATCATATGGTGGTAGTTACTATCCGAAAGGCCATCCAGATAAACGTTTTTACGCTGAAAAGATGAAAAATGGCTATGTGGCAAGTAGTTTTGTTGAAGAATGGTGGGTGAAACAAGCAGAAACAGAACTCACACCGCTTGTGAAAGAAAAACTAGGAGAAGACGTGGTCATTTCAATATCGCCTGTACACGGAGTAGATGAAGAATTAAACATTACACACCCTATCCCTTCCTATAAAGAAGTAAAGTCATCTTTAAGTGTTTTTATTACATTTAAAGAAACGTGGAAAAATGATCAGAAGCGTAAACAACAAATGATTGATATTGTTCAAATGAATCAACAACGAAACATTGAAGAGACCACCTTTTCTTTTGAAAACAAAGATAAAAGTCAATATAACATCAGTATTTATACAGATAAACCAATCAAAACGATGAAAGAGTTTGATGAGCAAGCACAGGTGTTTTACTTTGATAAAGAAGGATTCCTTAGCGAAGCAAAAATAGACGGAACCATTATAGGAACGGTAAAAGAGGGATAGGAAATGTTTACCGTTTATTTTCGATTTAATTAGAGGTATACTAAATCCAATATTATGTAGATGAAGGAAGAAAAAGTATGAATAGGAAACTTATTATTGCGTGTATCTCTGTGTTGGTTTTTACGATTAGCGCAGGTTGTTTACCACGTTTAAACAACCATTTCACCGTCCTTCAAGCAAGTGCTTTGTCAATGCCAATCACCATTGGAGTAGTTGGAGAGGAGCCTGATGTTGAAGTAAGCGGCGTCACAATGAAAGTGATAGCACTCGATGAATTAATAATGGAACAATCTTTGTCATTAGATGCGATTTTAATTACTGCTGAACAGGTAAATGAGGCTGAAAAGCCAAAGTACGCTCAGTTCTTTGCCACCGTTAAGATTCCTGTCTTTTATGTAGGGGTCAATCAACCGTATTATACAAAGTCCGATCAATCGTTGATCTACAGCAATCAACCAACTAGCGACGATGTTACATATGCATACGGACGTATGAAAAAATCTTCGTCAACGTTTGAGACGTGGGGTTTTAAAGCCAAAAATGAAAAAGAGTTAAACAACTTGTACAAAGACATCTTTCGACTAGTGCAACAAAAGAAGAGCCAAACGAATCGGTCATGACTAGACGAACTCGTTTGGCTTTTCTTTGCTACTTACTCATTTAGTTTATAGCGAATATAATCATAATGGTCCGTTGGAACCAAGTCAATAAGTTCACCGTCTTTGTCTCGTACGATTTCATGCTCTTGATAAGTCTCTACAAGGTACCCATCGACTTCTTCTTTATGAACAAGAACTTGTTCAAATTCAATTGTTTGTTCTTCAGGTTTTTCTTCATTTGACACCATAATGGTTTCTTCTTCTGCCATCAATGGTTTTGGCTGGTCTAAGGCACTCCACGAATGAGCGTCAAAAAAGCCAAGTGCGATGACAATCACAAGAAGGAATACACCGGTTACCATTTTTTGATTTCGTTTCATTTAAAATACCCCCGTATATTGACAAGCGAGTACGATAATTCCAAGAACCCACACGTACACAGCAAACACTTTGAGTGAACGTTTTTTTAAATAATTAATCATCCATTTCACCGCGATGTAACCGAAAATGGCAGCCGATAATGTTGCGATAAAAAGAGAGAAGAACGAAATTCGCTCTGCGTGACCTGTTACAACATCACTTAATTGAAGGATGACTGCTCCGCAAATGGCCGGTGTCGAAAGTAAAAATGAAAAATACGCAGCTGTTTCACGGTCTAACTTTCGTATTAACGCGGCAGCAATAGTTAAACCGGAGCGCGATACAGCAGGGAAAATGGCAGCGGCTTGAAACGTACCGATAAAAAGTGCATCACCATATGAAATGTCATCCATCTTTTTATAGCCGTTCTTAATGCCATCAGCAAACCATAAAAACAAACCTGTCGCTAAAAACTCCCATCCAATTGTTACCCCCGTTTTCGAAATGCCTTCAAAGTAATCTTTAAACGCTAAGCCAATCACAACAGCTGGAATGGTTCCGACGATTAAAAGAAACGTTAATTTGCTAAATGGCTTCCTAAGAATATGCAAAAACTCTCGCTTATAAAAAACAAACACAGCAATGAGCGTGCCAATATGAAGCATCGTATCTAAATATAAACCTGCTTCATCGAGTCCAAATACATGTCTTCCTAAGTATAAATGCCCCGTACTACTAATAGGTAAAAACTCCGTTAACCCTTGAATAATTCCTAAAATAAAGGCTTCAAACCATGACATCCTCTCACCTCCATTGTACATGTCCTTTTACACTATCTTATCGAGACAAGTCTAAAAACATGACATGAAAAGGGTTGTTTCTTATAAGAATGTGAATAAACATGAAAAAACAGAGAATGTTTTTCGGTTTTGACGATTCATATAAACAAGCAAAGAGAGGTGCAATGATGATTATCTTTTTAGTTGTCATTCTTGGCTTTTTATTGCTTCATTACAATCGTGACGAAGAAGAGATTTATCTATAGCCGAAGCTTATTGGGTATTATTTGCTTGGTAGCTTTACGTTCACGTTCAATGGCTTTGTTTTACCCATTGGCTTTGTGATTAGTTTGTTTTTACGACCATCAACGAACAAAACGACCAAAAGAGTTGCCGTTCTATTTGGCCTCGTTATGATGGTCGTTACAACATTTTTACAGTAGACTGACACAAAGTGGTAGTCGTAAAGAAGCATAATGCATATAGCCCTCGCTCATACTGATAAATGAGGTGTTGTATATGATAAAAAAAACAAGTATCGCACTTCTATTCATGTTATTCGTTTGTTCTACTGTCTACGCTCAAACGCCTAAGGTAGAAGTGTTTAACATTGAAAAGGGGAAAGTGGAAAAATCGGTCGCAATGACACCGACTCTTCAAGCTGAAGCACAAAAAAGTGTGAAATCAATGACAGGTATTTTTAAAAAAGTAAGCCCTATTCCTAAAACGGGTTACCTTGTAAAAGTACCTCTTGATCCAGCCATTCCTGTAAAAGCAACAGGGATTGATGTGTTAACAAGCGAAGTAATCATTGTCATTAGCAAGGACCAAGAACCAATACTAATGGTTTTTGATAATGAAAACCGCTCATTTTTCTTTGAGTTTTCACATGATGTTACAAAACTAAAGCAAGAATTAAAATTATGAAACAAGACCACTTGCCACGATAACGCGAGTGGTCTTTTTGTCTATCTCATTGCCAACTAAATGAAAAATTTGATAAAATAGCATATATTCTAAAAATTTAGATACTTATAGATGTAACAAAGGCTATAAAAGGAGGATATGCGATGGTGATTTTGCGTGAATTTACAAAAAAAGACTTTCAGCAACTAATCGACTGGATTCCTTCAAAAGAATTTGCGATGCAATGGGGTGGCACCAGTTTTACATATCCACTAACAAAAAAACAGTTAAAAAACTATGTAAAAGGAGCCAATGTAGCTGGTTCGGATCGGTATATTTTTGCGGTTGTCGATCCACAAACTCGTCAAACAATTGGTCATATCTCGATTATGCAAGTACAACATGATAATGGATCAGGTCGAATTGGTCGTGTATTAGTAGGAGAAAAAGAAGCAAGAGGAAAAGGATACGGGCAAGCAATGATGAAGGAAATGATGAAGTTTGGCTTTGAAGAGCTTGGATTACATCGTATTTCATTAGGTGTATTTGATTTTAATAAGGAAGCTGTTCAGGCCTATGAAAAAGTGGGGTTTGTAAAAGAAGGGCTGTTTCGTGATATCCGAAAAATGGATGACACTTATTGGAGTTTAATTGAAATGAGTATGTTAGAAGATGAATGGTACAAATTGAAAGGGGAAACCGAAAGTGAATCAAGAATTAGTTAACATAAAACAATTATTGTCTACAGAAGAAGTAGTAAAAGCATTTCCAGTTATGCGTCAGCTTCGACCGCATTTAACGGAGGACACGTTTTTACAAACTGTTGGAGAAATGAAACAAGAAGGCTATCAATTATTTGCTTTATATGAAGAAGACGAGGTTGTTGCTGTAGCCGGAGTGATTATCGTCACCAACCTTTATTATGGCCGTCACGTCTACGTGTATGATTTAGTCACAAGCGATGACCATCGTTCAAAAGGGTATGGTGAACAGCTACTTTCATTCGTTGAACAATGGGGAAAAGAGAACAATTGTATGCATGTAGCATTATCGTCGGCTAATCACCGCGTTGATGCTCATCGATTTTATGAAGAAAAAATGGATTATACACGTCCAAGTTATGTGTTTTTAAAGTCATTAAAGTAGGCTCTTTTCGAAAGGAAGTTGTGTTTAAATCGATTTCTTAAAAAGAGCCCCATTTTACTAAAATTCAACGCTTGTCCCTCACAACTCTATTAATTTTTTCATAGATTAATAGAGAAGTGAGGTGATGAACATTATGACTGATCGTCTTCGAGAGTTATTAAGAGGATTAACAGATCAAGCATTTCCTATTAGTATTAAAGGTCAACCGATTCAAGTGTCACCAGTCGATGCAGAGGTTGTGCGTGTATTAAACACACTAAAAGGAAAGAAAGCTACTTTTCAAACGACAAAAGGACAAGTAAGTGGAAAAGTTGTTGATATCCAACGTGACCATGTCGTTGTGGAGTCTTCTGGTAAATCCTTTTTCATTCGAATCGCTGAAATTGTATGGATTAAACCTCAGTAACAATTGATATAACGGTATAGAAAGAGCACAACGTCAAGGTTGTGCTCTTTTTTGTATGAAAGTGAGGTATGAAAACACCGTTCTAAACCAATAGATGAAGTAAAAAGGTTTAGAAGGGCGTGAGCTTATGAAACGATATCATTCATGGCTATCCATTTGTGTACTTGTCGCGACAGCACTAACCGTTTTATTTTTAGTCAATGAAAAAGAAGCTTCAACAGAAAGTCAACATCATACAGAAAAGAACGAATCACAAAAGTCAGTTTCCAAGCCTTTTACCATGTTATTGATGGGAGTAGATGAACGTGATCATGATAAAGGTCGTTCCGATGTCTTAATGCTCGCAAGTGTTAATCCTACTACTAATGAAGCAAGGCTTTTGCAAATTCCAAGAGACACGCGTGCTGAAATTGTTGGAAAAGGAACGTATGAAAAAATCAATCATGCATACGCATATGGTGGCATCGATATGACGGTACAGACAGTGGAGAAGTTTTTACATATTCCTGTTGATTATTATATGAAAATAGATATGAACGGCTTTAAAGACATTGTGAACATCTTAGGTGGCATTGAAGTTGAAAATGAATTTACGTTTACGTTTCAACAGCACACGTTTGAGAAGGGGAACCTTACATTAAATGGTGAGGAAGCGTTAGCCTATGTACGCATGCGTAAAGAAGATCCTGAAGGCGACTTAGGAAGGAATAAGCGTCAACGTGAAGTACTAAAAGCGATGCTAGCAAAAGTGTTGGATACTGACTTAGTGACACACCTTCCAGAGTTACTGACAGTAGCCAAAAACGAAGTGGATACGAACGTTGGGATGAGCGATATGATCATGGTCTATCAGATGGTTAAAAACGGAGTGCCAACCATTGAACCCGTTGTTGCAAAGGGAGAAGTTCAGATGATGGACGGAATCTGGTACTACTTCATTGATGCAAAAGAAAAAGAACATGTGAGTACGATGATGCAATATGAATATGAAACCACGATCAAACAATAAATAAGAACCTTCCAATTCCGTATTGAGTCATCC
This sequence comes from Bacillus sp. CGMCC 1.16541, assembly GCF_003184905.1. Lineage (GTDB taxonomy): Bacteria > Bacillota > Bacilli > Bacillales > Bacillaceae_H > Priestia. The sequence continues at coordinate 34,088 of NZ_QFRU01000025.1, read as the reverse complement.
GTACATATCGGGTAAGATGGTACAGAATGTGTACGTCAACACACTATAAGATAGACTCAAACAAGAGGAGAAAGGGAGGTTGTTATATGGTTGTTTGGTATTTCGTTTTAGCCGCTGTGATTGCAACGGTTGGGATGTTATTTATTTATCGTAGCACCATGCAACGCGTTGAAAACATCATTGCCGAGGGTGGAGAAGAAGACGAGGTATATAAAAAGCTTATTAAAGAACAGACACCATTCTTTATTAAACACGCCGTTTTAGAAATTGTACCACTTATTCTTGTTGTGATTGGTTTTATGGGGATGGAGGCAGCGGAAAATGTGAGCTTCGAACCATTGACAGTTGCGGTTATTGTATGGATTGGAACGGTCTTTATGGTGTTTCAAACAAACCAATCTGTACTAAGTCGTCAAAGTGACACACGATTCAATTCGTTCCTTACAAAATTTATGTTCATCGAAATGGCACTTATTTCAGCTTTCCCTATTATTGCAATTGTTGCAACGTTAACGACAGTGAGTGCTTAATAATGAGAGGCTAGATCCATGCAGGTAAATTCTGCAATGGTCTAGCCTCTCATTGTTAAAAGGATATATCTGAAAAATCCCTCTCTATACTTCAAGCAATCTGTTCATGTATATAAAATTGTAAAACTTTCCGTTATCATCGCAACTGTTCTTCAAGAATTAAATGATAGCTCTTTTTCCACTTCGTTTTTGTTTGTCAACATAGAACTATTAATGCGTTCTGTTGATAGAAGCGAGCGTGTGACACGATCAAGTAACAAAAAAGTCTTATATAAGACCATTGGAAGAACTGTAACACTTTTAACGAAGTTGTAAAGGTTGATTATTTGAAAGTAGTGGTATGATAGAGATATAATAATCGAACAAGCATTTGTTACTGAGAAAGGGGAACAAACGATGATTACAAAAGAAGAAGTCATCTCATTATTAAAAGAAGCGTGTCCATCTTATGACCCTAATGTCACAGAAGTAACCGATAAAGAGGTGCTTGTCCACGAGCTTACTCGATTTGCTTCTCACCTTATTTCACTTCAATATAACCATCAACTTGAAAAAGAACGTGATGTTTTCAACCTGATTGAGCGTCTATACGTCGAAGGCGAAGCGCATGTCAAAGAGGCAGTCACAATTGGACTGTTTGAGACGATGAACCGAATCTTGCCAGAACAACATATTGACGCTGAGGAAATTGGTCGATTGCTCAAACCGAACTCTTATAAATGGTGGAAAACGATTCAAGATTTCGCAGAACAAAAATAAGAAGGAGCCGACAGCTCCTTCTTATTTTTGTTCTTTTTTCCATTCTTTGTCCAAAATAAATGTAGCAAATGGAATAAACGCAGCGATAAATGCTTTAATCGAATGCCATAATGACCAGCGATGAGCAATTTGAACATGTGCAATGGCTAAGACGTAAGCAACAAATAAAGCACCGTGAGCAGCACCTACGATGGATACGGCTTCAGGAATGTCCATAAAATATTTTAATGGCATCGCAAGAAACAGCAGTACTAAATAAGAGATTCCTTCTAATAAGCCGACTAACCGAAGTCGTCCAATGGTCGAGCTGAATGTCATAGGTGTTCCTCCTGTTACGAAAATAAATAGATTTCAAGATACATTGAATACAAGTTTTGACGATAAAAATCAACGTTATTCTACCATAGATACAATGCACGCAACAACGAATAGGGAGTTTAAAATGAAATTTCACAATTTGTCCTTATTTAGACACATAAAACAGAGGAGATAAAGGGCTGAGTCAAACTAGGAAAAGAACCTCTTATCTCATGTACTCTATCACATTTTTTTATGGAATTTAACCATTTTAATAGATCAAGAGAAAGTGGTGTCCCATCTAAACGTTCTTTTTCTAACGTCCATTTTCATTGTATGAAATAAAATTTCAATTATTAATAAAAAATATTGATATTTTATTTCTTTGTGGCGTATAATGAAAACAACTTCAATAAGTAAGGGCTTTCTTTTGTTGAAGTAAGCACTATTAATCTTATATATTCTAAAAAAGTAGGGGAAATCATGAATCTAGAGAAATTAGCAACTGAGCAACGCAACAAAAACACAATGAATCTAGACGAAATGAGTGTGTTTGACATTCTGCAAACGATGAATGCAGAAGATCGCACTGTGCCAGAAGCGATTAGCAAAGTCATTCCAACGATTGAACAAGTGGTAACTAAAACCATTGCTTCCATTAAACAAGGTGGACGATTAATTTACATTGGTGCAGGTACAAGTGGCAGACTAGGTGTACTCGATGCTGCTGAGTGTCCTCCAACGTTTGGTGTTTCACCTCATTTAGTCGTTGGCGTAATTGCAGGTGGTCAAAAGGCATTTACAGAAGCTGTTGAAGGCGCAGAAGATTCAAAAGAAGCTGGAAAGCAAGACTTAGAAAATCTTCAACTATCAAAACACGATGTTGTCATCGGAATTGCTGCAAGTGGTCGTACACCTTATGTCGTTGGTGCTTTGCAATACGCCAATGAAGTAGGTGCAACAACAGGTAGTATTGCGTGTAATGAAAGCGCGGTCATTAGTGAGTATGCTCAACATGCCATTGAAGTTGTAACAGGACATGAAGTACTAACTGGCTCTACTCGCTTAAAAGCAGGAACTGCACAAAAACTACTACTGAATATGATTTCAACAGCAACGATGATTGGGTTAGGTAAAGCGTATCAAAACTTAATGGTTGATGTTCAAACAACGAATGAAAAACTTCATCATCGTGCAAAAGGAATTATTAGTCAAGCGACAGGCTTAGACTTAGAGACAGCCGCTTCTTACTTTGAACAAGCAAATGGCAATGTGAAAGCAGCCATTGTCATGGCCTTAACGAACATGAGCTATGAAGAAGCATTACGTCAACTTGATAAGTCGGAAGGATTTGTGCGAAAAGCAATTCAACAATAATAGATAGGGGGATGAGGGGTATGAAAAAAGAGATAAAAATAGCTCAGTCCATCATCGAAAAAGTTGGTGGAAAAGAAAACATTGCGCAACTCAATCATTGTATGACACGTGTCCGCTTAGCGATAAAAAATGACGAGCTTGTCAACATAAGTGAACTACGTCAAATTGAGGGTGTCATGGGTGTCATTGATGATGAAACGTTACAAATTGTTGTTGGACCAGGGACGGTCAATCGTGTAACAGAAGAAATGAGTAAGATGACGGGCCTTAAGATTGGCGAAGTATCCGGCGATTTATCATCAGTTGCTGACGATACGAAAGCAGCGATTAAAAAGAAAAACAACACGCCTTTTAAGAACTTATTACGGAAGATTGGTAATATTTTCATTCCACTAATTCCAGCACTTGTTGCATCTGGGATTATTAACGGAATCGCTAACTTTGCAAAAAATGCCGGAGCGGACCCAACCGCTACATGGTTAAGTATGCTTCTTTTAATCGGCGGAGGCGTATTCGCTTATTTAGGTATCTTAGTAGGATGGAACACGGCAAAAGAATTTAATGGCACACCAGCACTAGGTGCAATTGCGGGTATTTTAATTATTAATCCAGGGTTGGCAGATGTAACACTCTTTGGTGAATCGCTCGTTCCAGGACGTGGTGGTTTATTTGCGGTTATGTTTGCTGCATGGTTAATGGCTGTTGTGGAGCGTACTGTTCGAAAAAGTGTGCCGAGTGCAGTTGATATTATTGTAACACCGTTAATTACAGTATTAGTCGTTGGATTTGCAACACTTATCGTGGTACAGCCAGTTGGTGGAGTGCTTGCAGAAGGAATTACATCAGGTATTAAAGCTGTTTTAGATATTGGTGGTGTTGTAGCTGGAGCTGTGTTAGCAGGATTCTTCTTACCGCTTGTTATGGTCGGACTTCATCACGGATTAACACCAATTCATTTAGAGTTTATTAATAGCATTGGTGTAACACCAATCTTAACAATCTTAGCAATGGCAGGAGCAGGTCAAGTTGGAGCTGCAATGGCGATTTATGTAAAAACGCGTAATCAAAAGTTACGTAACACGATTAAAGGAGCATTGCCAGTAGGGTTTTTAGGGATTGGTGAGCCACTTCTATACGGAGTCACTTTGCCTCTTGGTCGTCCGTTCATTACCGCTTGTATGGGGGCTGCTGTTGGGGGAGCTTATCAAGCACTTGTAAAAACGGCTTCAACAGGTATCGGTGTATCAGGTTTATCACTAACACCATTAATTGCTGATAACCGTTTCCTTTACTACGTAGGTGGACTTGTCATTTCCTACTTATTTGGTTTTATCTTCACGTATGCATTTGGCTTTAAAGAAGAAATGGCAGAGAACTTAGCCGCATAATGTACTGTATGATCTTTATGAGAGCTTTGACAAATAGGGTGCTTTTGGCTTCCGTTGTCAAAGCTCTTTTTTACCAAGAAAGGATGATTAATCGTGTTAGGAATGTCAATTTATTTAGGACAACAATCCATGGACGAAACCGAATTATATATGAAAACGATGTATGAAGCTGGCTTTCGCACCATTTTTACATCGCTCCATATTCCAGAAGACGACCCAGAGATGTATGTCGTTGAATTAAAAAAAGTAGGAGCACTTGCTAAACAAATCGGGATGGAACTGATGGTAGACGTATCTCCACGGTCTTGGCAGCATCTTCATTTAACAATAGAAGAAGCGCATGAATTGAAAACATGGGGAGTAGCTGGACTACGAGTCGATTATGGATTTTCACCTTCACAAATTGCGAATCTATCAAAAGAAATGAAAGTTGCGTTAAATGCAAGTACCATTGATGACACCTTTTTGACGCAATTAATAGAAGCGGGTTTAGAAATCAGTCAAGTTGAAGCATGGCATAACTTCTATCCGCGACCAGAAACCGGTTTAGATGAAACGTGGTTTAAAACACGTAATGAATGGTTAAAAAAACAAGGGATGACGGTGATGGCGTTTATTCCCGGAGATGAGAAGTTGAGAGGACCGTTACATAAGGGATTGCCAACCATTGAAAAACATCGCCATGAGGACGTTTTTTCGGCTTATTTAGAGATGACAAATGAACTGTACGTTGATAAAGTATGTATTGGTGATAAAGGGATAAAAGAAGAGACGTTGAAGCAATTTACCTACTATCAAGATGATGTGATTCCTCTTCGATGTAACCTTCTTGAGTTATCAGCAAACGAACAAACAATCATACAATTGAAACATCGTAATCGTATGGATCCAGCGCGAGACGTCATTCGATCGGAAACGTCTCGATTTCATGTGCAAAAACACCACCTTCAGATTGACCCACGTCCACGATTACCTAGACGGCTAGGAGCGATTACAATTGACAATGATGAGTACGGTCGTTACGTTGGAGAACTTCAGGTTGTGATAAGAGACTTGCCTGAAGATGAAAAAGTGAACGTCATTGGTTACGTAGATAAAAAGGATGTACCACTTTTAACAATGATTCGACCAGGACAATGGTTTTCATTTATTTAAAATCACAAGAACGCCCACTTCAAACAATCCGCAACAGCTTTAAGTGACGAGTGATGGAGTGTAGAAAAATCGGAAAGGAGCTTTTATGTCAACATTTTCCGTTCTTAAGCAAATTGAACGTCAATTAGATCGGTTTACAGAAGCTGAAAAAGTGGTAGCCGCCTTTATACTAGAGCATGCTGAACGTGTGACACATATGACGACAAAAGAGTTAGCTCAGTCATGCGGAGGAAGTGAAGCATCTATTAGCCGCTTTTGTAAACGACTAGGCATTCAAAGCTTTAAAATCTTTAAAATTGAGTTAGCCAAAGAATTATCGGTACGAACAGTCGAACTAGTCGAGTCTCCTTTACAGTTTCATGATGATCCGACAACTGTGATTCAAAAAGTGATGTTTAATACCATTCAAGCGCTGCAAAACACGGAAAAAATGCTATCGGTTTCATCGTTTACAGAAGCAGTTGAAGTGTTAAGTGACGCTGGGCGAATTTACCTTTATGGTGTTGGCGGTTCTGCAGTTGTCGCATTAGATTTTAAGCAAAAGCTGTTACGCATTAACGTACCTGCGTTTCAATCAGAAGATAATCATATGCAAATGATGATGGTCGCAAATGCTACAAAACAAGATGCTGTTTTTGTGATTTCAACTTCAGGAAAAACAAAAGAGATCTTAGATGTGTTGTCTGTAGCAAAAGAACGTGAAGTACGAACGATTTTATTAACACAAAACGCGCCGTCACCTGCTCGTCGATTAGCAGACATTGTGTTAACGATGTCTGAAGAAGAGCAAAACTTACGAATTGGAACGATGACAGCGCGTATCGCTCAACTTGCTATTGTTGATGCCCTTTTTATTGCGATTTGTTCCGAAAGAGGACAAGGATTGTATGAGAGAATTATTGACACACATCAAGCGGTGCAGCGTATGAAGTCATAAGTAGGATGTATATGTAACCGTCTTGATGCTATCATTGTAGTAAACGAAGAAGAAGCTGAGTCAAACAGAGCACTTTTGCTCTTGTTCGTTCAGCTTCTTGCTTTTTCTTATAAATGTCGTATCTTCACATTATCACATGTAAAGCCTTGTTGCTCTAACATATCAGCAATGTCCAACCCGACATTATCCGGATTCGTTTTGGCAAGTTCCTCATCAAATGCTTGACATGATGGAAATTTTGCATGAGCTTTTTACAAGTTAGCATGCACTGATTGCCGAGTTAATGGAAGTGATGGCTTCTCATTTATTTCTTTGCCTGGCGGTGTGTATGATTATCGACAGTCCTCAAAAGTGACCACACCTTAAATGTACAGTCTGTTACTGAAGACTACTTTTTATAATGACCCGTGGGTACTCTTAGTAGAAATAAGAGAAGACAGCGGTAAAAAGAATCTCTATGAACAAAAGGGATAAATGAATCGATGGATACAGCAAAACAAATCATCGGAAATTTTCAACTTGTAGGACATAAGACGTGTTTAAAGAAAGAGGAAAAAATAACCACAATCCGTATGGTAAAATAAAGGTACCTTTTTCATTTACCCCTATTTGAAAAATAAAGGTCTGTTTCACAGTTGTCCTACTTGTTGAAACAGGCAAAAAATCCTTTGTCAATCGACAAAGGATTTTTTCAATCTTACGGAATAGAAGTGCTCTTTAAACTAAAAGTGGTAAATGTTCACTTGCTTCATATTCTACTAGTTTTTGTCCTTCTTTCACACGTTGAATATAGTCTGGATTAGCGATTAAAGGGCGGCCAATTGCTGCTACATCAATCCAGCCCGCTTGCAACGCTTTTTCAGCCGATTCAGGTGTTAAATTCCCCACTCCGATAATAGGACCATCCCATTTTTCGCGAACAATTTCGTACACGTTTTGCCCGTCTTTTGCTTCTTCATAGAAGTCTAGCATAGAAGGATGAATTATTTTAACGCCGACTTCTTTAAATGCATCGATGTATGTTTGTAATGCTTGTTCGGCATCATCCCAACGATAGTAAGGATCGTCGACTTTATGAGGCGAGAAGCGAATAACGACACGGTCTGCGCCAATCTCATGAATGACAGCACGAAGTACTTCTTTCATAAACGTTAAACGTTGCGCAAGATCTCCACCATATTCATCGGTACGTTTATTTGAAACGCCCGAGTTAAACTGATCAATTAAATAGCCATGTGCACCGTGTACCTCAATGCCATCGAATCCTGCATCAATGGCATTTCGAGCTGCTTGTGCATATTGCTCAATGACTTGCTTAATATCTTCTTTTGACATCTCTTCTGGTGTTTCGTATGACTTACGGAAACGAGGTACTTGCCCCGCAGCTGCGATCGCTGATGGTGCTTGTGGTTGTTGGCCTTTAATTAATTCAGAATGACTAAGGCGTCCAACGTGCCAAATTTGCGCGATAATCGTTCCGCCTTCTTTATGAACAGCTTCTGTTACTTTTCTCCACGCAGCTACTTGTTCAGGAGAGTAGATACCCGGTACACCAGGGTTTCCTTTTGCGCGGTCGCTAATGACTGTACCTTCTGTAATAATAAGACCAATTCCGTCTTCTGCTCGTTTTCGGTAATATTCAACAATTGCATCATTGACCACACCTGTTTCATCATCAGCGAAACAGCGTGTCATAGGAGCCATTGCTGTTCTTGTTTTTAATGAAAATGCACCTATTTTTGTTGGTTCTAGTAAGTTTGTTAAGTTATTCATACTAGTCATCTCCTTATTAAAAGAGTTTCATCTTCAAGACGATGTTGTACATTATAACAAGGAGAAAGTTTCGCTTCAAATATTCCGAACTACGAAATAAAAAGAGTTCTTTTGACATAGAAAAAACGCCGCTAGCTAGCTTGGCGTTTCGTGACGGTAAGTAGCATAATCATCAATCCTCCAACAGAAATGACAAGAACGGAATAACAAAATGCTCGCCAACCGATGACTTGCATACCCGCAACCATAATAAACAGGTCAATTAACAAAATGGTTAATCCAACATTCACTGCCCAAAACTTTGAGACGAATTGAGCAATCAAGTCTACACCATCTGAGCTCGTATCATAACGAAGCATAAGTCCAATTCCTATCCCTACACAAACGCCTCCGAGAATACTACTTTCAAACACAGGAAGCAGAAAATCACCGTATAAAAAGGAAAGGTATTCTGCAAATAGAGAAGAAAAAAGCAACCCGCATATGCCGTTATAAAAAAAGGATCGTTCTTTAAAAAATGCGTATAGATAAATAGGGAAATTAAGAATTAACATCGACATCCCCACTGGAATATTAACCGCATAAAACAAAATGAGTCCAAGCCCCATTAATCCACCGTCAATTAAATGATGGGGAGCTAAAAAAGCATTTAACCCAATTCCAATTAATAAACTTCCACAAAAGATAGCCAATCCTTTCGAAAAAATAAGCATCACCTTTTAATTCGACATCATCTCTACTTGTACATATATATCATGCTGAAAAGCGATTTAGACTAAAACTTATGGTTTTGTTTCTTTTCATGACCTAAACAAAGGTTGGAGAAGGAGAATGCATCGTCACTTGATACAGTTACTATAATAGGTTACTATATTACATATCATTCTTTTAAGAAAATGAGGGAGCGACATGGATTTTGAGTTTTTTAATCAATTTGAAGACACACAATTTGCTGAACACACAGCTCTTATGTTTGCAGAAATTGTAAAGAAAGATGCCACGTTACATGAAGTATTTTCTTACATTTCGAAAAATTCAGGAGTGACGATTAAAGAGATTGTTGAAAATGTGACGGTCACGCGTCCAATAAAAAAATTGAATGGTGACAAATATATCTTTGAAAAAACACATACAAACATTAATCGAAAAGCAGCTGAAAAGTGCGTTGATCATTTGATGTTCATGTCATTATGCTACGAACGTCCGATGAAGCCGTACAAATTTATTTCAAATACCATACGAGGACATCAAGTGTTTCAAGCACTGACAACATAAAAAAGGTGTGTCAAAGAGAAGAAAACCGTGCCGGTCAAACATTCACGTACACACCAGAAGGACCAGTTGGACTCGTATCAAACCAAAAGGTAGCGTTGTTGAACGCACGAGGCGGTATTTATTCAGAAGGACCAGCTGCTCAATCGGAAATGGCAGTTAACTATGTGGAGGCAATCATGAACTTCTTTGGTATTCAGCAATTGTCAAAAGTCATCATTGAAGGCCATAACCAACTACTAGACCGAGCAGACTAGATCATTGAAGAAGGCTTAGAAAAAGCAGCAAAGCTTGCGGAAATATTTTAGTATAAACATAGGCATACGCCTGTTTCAAAATCGTTATGGTTTTTGAAACAGGCGTTTTTTGTATGCCAATAACAGCAGGAAGAGACGGATAAATAGCTAATAGTATTATAGAAGGGGGGAGAGTGAATGAACGGTACAGATTTGCTTATCAACATGTATGAAGCGGTGTTTGAAAATTTAGATGTTGGCGTACATATTATTGATAAAGATGGCGTCACGGTTGTTTATAATCAAAAAGCGGTGGAAGCCGAATCGATGGCACGTGAGGAAGTGTTACATAAAGACTTTCGTGACGTGTTTGAATTTGAGAAAAATGATCACAGTACACTCGTTGCGGCGTTAAAGAGTGGAAAGGTGACACGTCATCGAAAGCAAACATTTTACAACAATAAAGGAACCGAGATTACAACGATAAACGATACATTCCCAATTGAGCAAGACGGGGTCATTATCGGAGCTGTCGAACTATCAAAAGATGTGACTCGACTTGAAACGGTCATTAAGCAAAATATATCAAAGACTAAGCCGAAAACGTACACATTTGCCGACATGATTGGAGATAGTGAACGATTGCATTTAGTCATAGAAGAAGCAAAGCGAGCAACACGTACGTCTTCTTCCGTTTTAATTACAGGAGAGACAGGGACGGGGAAAGAAATTATCGCACAAAGCATCCATTATGAAAGTACACGTTCGTCAAAGCCCTTTATTAGTCAAAATTGTGCAGCCATTCCTGCTACGTTAATGGAGAGTTTGTTATTTGGAACGCAAAAAGGGGCATTTACTGGGGCTATGGACCAACCTGGTTTGTTTGAAATGGCAAACGGTGGCACCCTCTTTTTAGATGAATTAAATAGCCTTGACTTGTCACTACAAGCAAAACTTCTTCGCGTCTTACAAGAGCGAAAAGTTCGCCGAGTAGGGGGGATGACGGAAAAAGAAGTAGACGTAAGAGTAATTGCCACAATGAACGAAGATCCAATTGAAGCGGTTGTACATGAACGGTTACGAAAAGATTTATATTACCGATTAAGCGTTGTCATGCTTCACATCCCACCACTTCGAGACCGCAAAGAAGACCTTCTAGTGTTAACGAACCATTTTATTCAGAAGTATAACGGATTGTTTGGCGTGACCATTGAACGTATCCACTCAGATGTACATACTGTATTTGAACAACATTCATGGCCAGGGAACGTGCGCGAACTCGAGCATGTCATTGAAGGTGCGATGAATCTAGCATATCAAGAACGAGTTATTACCATTGAACATTTACCATTGCGATTTCGTACATTAAAAACAAACGCATTTGTGAGCGAACCGAAACGAAAAGTAGACAAAGTCGAAACATTAAAAGAACGACTAGAGCGTGTTGAAAAGCAATATGTAGAAGAAGTCTTACAGAATGAAAGTGGCAACGTCTCAAAAGCTGCAGAGAAGCTTGGAATGAGTCGACAAAGTCTTCAATATCGATTGAAGAAATATCGCGAGAGCCAAGATCCTCATTTTGTTATATAATGTGAATGTTGACAAATGATACATAAAGGAGTTTGGTGAACATGAAAAGAAGTCGGTTTATTCCATTCTTGATCCTTGTGCTGACATGTACTTTATTGTTAGCAGCGTGTGGGACAAGCGGGAAAGAAGAAAAGGACGAAACAACAACAACAAGTCCAAAGGGAGAAAATGATAAAAATCCCGTTGTGACGATGACAATGGAAAGCGGCGACGAAATGAAGCTTGAGCTTTATCCGGATATCGCCCCAAATACAGTCGCAAATTTTGTTTCATTGATTGAAGATGGTTTTTATGATGGTCTTATCTTTCACCGTGTGATACCAGGTTTTATGATTCAAGGGGGCGATCCTGAAGGACGCGGAACAGGCGGTCCTGGTTATGCAATCAAAGGTGAATTTAGTTCAAATGGTTTTGACAATAATCTAAAGCATGAAACCGGTGTTCTTTCAATGGCAAGATCAAATGACCCAAACTCAGCGGGCTCTCAATTTTTCATTATGGTTGAAAATGCACCGTCATTAGACGGGGAATACGCAGCGTTTGGTAAAGTGATTGAAGGGATCGAAACGGCTCAAAATATTGTGCAAGTGGAACGAGACGCACAAGATAAACCACTAGAAGATCAAAAGATAAGCAAAGTGACGGTTGATACATTTGGTGTCGACTACCCTGAGCCGGAGAGGGTACAGTGAAAGTGAGAGATTGACTGCATAAGTCAATCTCTTTTTATATAGAAACTAGTGTTTTTTACATCAAAAACGTTTATGATAATGAATATAGTATATTTTTTTATAGGTGGTAAAAAATTGACGACTCAAGCACGCAAGGTTGCGACGAAGATTGCAATCGCTTATATTATTATTGGATCGATATGGATTATTCTATCCGACAAGCTCTCCCGCAAGTTAGCAGAAGGAGAGTTAGAGGTTTACATTTTCTTTCAACAATATAAAGGTTGGTTTTTTGTTTTTGTAACAGGAATTACTTTATACATACTCGTTTATAACCGTGCTCGTGATTTATTTGATACGCAACATAAACTTGTGAACAAAGAATATGAATTACAAGCGAGTAATGAACATTATCAATCCCTTTTTAAACATAACCCTGATGCGGTGTTTGAAATTAGCAAAGAAGGAAAAGTACGCTCTGTGAATCCGGAAGGAGAAGCCATTATGGGGTATTCACGGTCAGAAATCGGTGAAGCAGGGATGTCCAAATGGGTTGTACCAGAAGATGTGCCGTTAGTAAAAGGTTATTTTCATGAAGCCCTACATAAAAGGCCATCTAAGTTCGAGTTTCAAGTGTTAAATCGAGACGGAGATGTTCGAATTCTTCGCTCATCGCTTTTACCAATTGTTGTGAATGAGCAAGTAAGTGGCGTATTTATGATTGCGCGAGACATTACCAATTATCGACGTGATGAAGAGCGAATGATTGAATCAGAAAAAATGTCAGTCATCGGTCAGATGGCAGCTGCCGTTGCCCATGAAATCCGCAATCCACTGACATCATTGAAAGGGTTTGTTCAATTGATGCAGGTGACGAAAGACGTTAATGAGGAACATTTAGACGTTATGATGTCTGAAATTAACCGAATTAACTTAATTTCGAGTGAAATGCTGATTTTAGGAAAAAAGCAACATGTTTCGTTTCAAAAAGAAAATATGACAGAATTGTTAAAGCAAGTCGTTGTATTAATGAAAGCAGAAGCGAATTTACATGATATTACCATTCAGCTTGAAAATGAAGAGACACATGCATACGTCATGTGCGATGCAAATCAACTAAAGCAAGTGTTTATCAATATTATTAAAAATGGTGTAGAAGCCATGTCACAGCATGGCATGATTCATATTCTATTAAAAAAGCAGCACGGAGAGATTATCGTTACATTCAAAGATAACGGTGTTGGCATGAGTCCAGAACGAATCAATCAAATCGGTACCCCTTTTTATTCCACGAAAGAAGCAGGAACGGGATTAGGTTTAGCGGTATGTTATAAGATCATGGAGCGTCATCAAGGGTTTATTGTATTTGAGAGTGAAGTCGGAAAAGGAACAACGGTGACGGTTACGTTGAAAGAGGTCGAATGAGTGGCCTCTTTTTTAATTTGTTGATTAGCAACGAGGTGGTATAATTAGGAAATTAAATATTCGATTTACGTAATGAGGAGGTAGAATGTGAAGTACATTATCTTTGATTTCGATGGAACATTAGTGGATTCGAAAGATATTACGATTGATGCTTTTAACGAGTTAGGAGACAAATACAAGATGAAGTCACTAAGTCGTGAAGAACTAGAAGAATTAAGGAAAGTATCCATTGTAGAAAGGTGTAAAGCACTTGAGTTTCCTTTGTACAAACTCCCTTTTTTCGTTGTTGACTTTTATAAAGTTTATAAACAGTCAATTTCAAAGTTGCGTGTTTTTGATGGCATCAAAGAAATGTTGTCAGTATTAAAGAATCAAGGTTATGAACTTGTAATCATTTCGTCAAACTCTGAAGCAAACATTCACGAATTTTTACGCCAAAATGACATTCGCGACATTGATCATGTATTTTGCTCATCCAACCTATTTGGGAAAGACAAGGTCATCAAAAAGTTTTTAAAATCTTATCAACTCCGACCTCATGATGTGATGTATGTAGGAGATGAGCATCGAGACTTGGTCGCATGCAGGACAAGCGGCATCGATATGATTTGGGTTACGTGGGGATTTGATACAATCGAAACACTTCAACAGGAACAACCCGCTTATACTGTACATACACCGGCAGATATTGTAGCGGTTGTAAATGGATGAGAGGAAAAAGAAAGATAAAAATTCAACAGAGACTAAATGAAAAGCCATCTATCTCTGTGTGAGACAGATGGCTTTTCGTTTACTTATCGCTTGCTGCTTTATCTGCTTTTTTAAATTCACTTTGATACAATACTTCTTGCGTAGACGTTAAGTTGTTGCTTTTTTCTTTGTTTAGCCCTTTTGTTGTTTCTTTTTCAACATTCATTAGGTTTCTCCTCTCATTTTAAAAATAGGGAATTGCTTATAGAGAGAATACCCATGAAAGTATGAACTAAACGTCTAATTTTCTGAATGTTTCAATAAAAGTTTGTGGATTCGATTTTACTTGATAGGAAAATACACCTTGATTCGTATGCAAATAGAGGAATCCAGATTGATTGGATAGAGGTTTGAATGACATATCAAATACATGATGAATGTGAAATGTTTTTTCATGACCGACGACTTTGTCTTGATATAAATGAAGGTGTTGTTCAGTTTCTGTATAACATTGCTGAGTAACTTCAATCGATCTTGTGATAATGATATAAGGTTGAGAAGCAAGAATGGTCACACACGGTCTCCTTTCTAAAAGTCCATTGAAAAGATAGTGTAACATAGCTTTTTTACAAGAAACAAATGGTTTGCTACTGTTTCATAAAAAAAGAATCGAATTTCCTCCTCTACCAAAAATATGATAAAATAGACTCGTTGTAGTTTCGTTTGTTTTTGCAAAAACGGGTTTACATTCATTTTGTGAAAAGGTGTGACCAACTGTGGAACAATTTTATGAAATTGTATTAAATCCTCCGAATCCAGAGGAATATGCAGCGCTAAGAAGTAAAGCAGGAATGAGTCCAAAAGAAGTAGAAGCAGCTCAAATAGGGCTGAAGCATTCTCTTTTTGCGGTTACATTAAGAGCTGATTCTACACTGATTGGAATGGGAAGAGTCATCGGAGACGGTGCTTGCTTTTTTCACGTTGTTGATATTGCCGTTGACCCAGCGTATCAAGGTCGTGGCTTGGGGAAGGTCATTATGACAGAGGTGACCAAGTATTTAGACGAACATGCACCTAAAAGTGCATATGTTAGCTTAATGGCAGACGTACCAGCCGATCAACTATATAAAAAATTTGGTTTTAACTATACATATCCGAAATCGCTTGGCATGTATAAGCGATATTAAATAGAAGAGGGAGAGGGACGGCTATGGCAAATTTAACGTTAGCTGAAGCGGTGAAGCTTAAAAGCGTGTTATCCAAACGAATTCACGAACTAGAAGAAGAAATGGATCGCGTTGCGTTTGTTGAAACAGAGAGAGGGGTAGCTCTTCCGACGCAAGCTCGCACACTCACTCATGTTGAACAAGAAATAGACCAAGTACGAAAAGATTTTCGTTTGCTTGATAAGTTAATGTATCAAGCAAATGTTGAAAATGATGTCGTGTTCCAAGGAGAATCGCTAACAATTGTAGAAGCAATTGAGCTTGCGACACAACTACGAGCAAAAGCGAGAAAATATAAGGAATTTGGGACAGCGCTTAAAGAAGAATTCCCTTATTCGTATGGACCTGAAGCCACTTCAATTGTCAAACTCGCACTGTTTGAGCCTGAAGATTATCGATTAAAAGCCATTGAAGCAGAAAGACAAGCAAATCGTTTGTCAAATGCAATCAATGCGAAAAACTATTCAATTGAACTAGCATTTGATGCGGATAACTATTTTTGATGTGCCCTTGAAGTGGTGAGACTCCCTTCAAGGTAGAAGGAGACGTTTTCAAATCTTAGTGATTGTAATAGACAAGAGGACAACCAATCACTCATCACCTGTTACAATGTTACTGTTAACTAATAACCAACTAAGGACATGGACGGTCGCTGACCAACCCTTCGTAATTTCGTTGTCTCCTTCTATGAACCTCTCATCGTTGTGTGAGAGGTTCTCTTTATGATAGTCTAAACGATCTATATCTTTCGATTAATAGCTTGGATAAAATAGGATAGAAGAAAGATAGTAGAAAAGATAAGGAGAAAACCAATGAGAAAAAATATGCGTTATGTGTTCATTGTTGCCGTTCTAACAGTGTTATCGGCATGCAGTGAGTTTAAAGTAGAAGAAACAGATGTCGTAGTGAAAGATGATAAATTAACGAATCAGCAGCAATTTGAACAGTTTGTTGAGAATGTGACGAAAGATAAAGAAGATCAAGTTCGTGTAGTGACATACACAAAAGAAGAGAAGCCGCTTTTGCATTTACTAGATTATAAATATAATACCATTACCTTAACAGTTGAAAAGACAGAAGGAAAAAAGAAAGAGCGGTTAGTAAGTACGTCTTCATGTGAGGCAATCCGCGTAGATGAAACGACAAACAAAGCGGATTATTCGTTAACGGAATGTACGGATGGAAAAGACGTTTACCTTTTAACCATTCAAAAATAAACAAAGGCTGAGCTAAAAGATATTTAGCACACCACTTAACAACCCTTTCCTCAAAAATCCAGGATAAAGTGCACCCCAAATGTTAGACACCAAATCGAACATTTGGGGTGCTTTCTTATGGATAGAGAGGCAAGAGTTGTTGCATATATGTATGACTCTAGCTCATGTTCTTCTACTTCTCACGCCACTAGAATGAAGCGCTACACAACCCCTTATTCATTATCACCTCATTCGAAACATATATATGAAAAGCCATTCTTTTTTATTGAAAAGACCGTTAACGAAGAATGATTGTCAGTCTTAAGAAAGAGAGGGGACATTTGTGTCGATTCACTCATCGAAATTAGAAGGTATTTTACTTATTGAACCGAAATTATTTAAAGACGAACGTGGTTTCTTTATGGAAGTTTATCATAAAAATCTTTTTCATGAACATGGAATAAAGGAGGAGTTTGTACAGGATAATCACTCTCTTTTAAAACAAATTGGCACATTGAGAGGGTTGCATTATCAGCGAGCGCCAAAGGCACAAGCAAAAATCATTCGAGTCACAAAAGGGGCCATTTATAATGTAGTCGTTGATTTGCGTCAAGATTCACAAACGTTTGGGAAGTGGGAAGGATTTATGTTAAGTGCTGAAAATAAAAAGCAATTATTTATTCCTAAAGGTTTTGCAAATGGGTTTTGTACGTTAATGAAAGATACAGAGGTGCAATATAAAGTTGATGAATATTACTCACCAAATCACGATCGAGGAATCCGCTGGAACGACCCTCATTTAGCGATTGATTGGCCAGTATCTGTTCCCGTCTTATCTTTAAGAGACGAAGCGCATCCGTTCTTTACAGAAGCAGACCTGTAAACGATTCACCGCTTATCTTTCACTTGAAGGGGCGGTTTCTTAGTTTCACAACAAAAGTAATGTTCCATCTTTTCTTGACCGTTGGGATTTGCCCTTCATAGATTTGATGCGAGAGGCTTATTCAAAAAATCGTTAAATAGAAGCGATAGGAGTATCGTGTAATGAAAAATCAGTTTATAAGAGGGACGTTTCTTTTAACAGGTGCATCTCTTCTTTCCAAAATATTAGGTTTTGTGTATATTATGCCGTTTACGATGTTAGTTGGGACGTCTGGTTATGCACTCTATAAATATGCTTATGGTCCTTATACACTCATGTTAAGCATTTCTACATTAGGCTTGCCATTGGCCGTCTCGAAGTTTGTTTCAAAATATAATGGTATGGGCAATTACCGAGCAGGCTATGAGTTGCTAAAAACAGGGATGATTTTGATGATCATAACAGGGGCCATCTCTTGTGTATCTCTGTATACATTAGCTCCAACCTTGGCTCAAACTGTTATTCAACGTAACAGTGAATCTGGTAACACGATTGAGGATGTCGTCTATGTCATTCGACTCGTGAGCATCTCGTTACTTGTAGTTCCACCGATGAGTTTATTACGAGGCTATTTTCAAGGCAATCAATCAATGGGGCCGTCAGCGTTAAGTACCGTTCTTGAACAATTGGTACGTGTGACGTTTATTGTTGGTGGTGCGTATCTCATGATTCATGTATGGAAAGGAACAACGACAGAAGCGGTTGGTATCGGAGCGTTAGGTGCGTTTGTAGGCGGAACAGCAGGGCTTTTTACTTTACTGATCATTTATCAGCGCAGAAAGAGATGGATTCAAGAAGATGTCGATCGAAGCCGCCAGGCACCTAAGATGTCTCTTTTCGCCATTTATAAAGAACTAATTGGCTATGCCATTCCATTTGTGGTTGTTGGGTTAACATTACCCATTTACCAAAATATTGATACGTTTACGATTAATCGCTTGTTCCAAGGAATTGGTTATC
The DNA here is from genome assembly GCF_003184905.1 of Bacillus sp. CGMCC 1.16541. Taxonomy (GTDB): domain Bacteria; phylum Bacillota; class Bacilli; order Bacillales; family Bacillaceae_H; genus Priestia. The sequence continues at coordinate 15,684 of NZ_QFRU01000025.1, read as the reverse complement.
CACTCACAAAAGCAGAGGAAATCAATTCGATTATCGGATTTACCCAAATTTTAATTATGATTCCAGTGTCGCTTGCGACGGCATTTGGGATGTCACTCATTCCGAATATTACGGTGAAGTACGTCGCGAAAGAGTTATCAGTCGTTCGTGATTATATGACAAAAACATTGCAGATTCTCTGTTTTTTTCTCGTACCTGCCGTTGTTGGGCTTACCATTTTAAGTACACCTATCTATTTGATGTTATTTGGAATTGACAACAACCCATTTTTAGGCGGATATTTATTAAAATGGTCGGCTGGTCAAGCTCTCTTTTTCGCACTATTTACCGTCACCGCTGCGATTTTACAAGGATTAAATCAACAAAAGTCATTACTGTTTAGTATGTTTGTTGGTGTAGGTGTAAAGTTTTTATTAAATATCTTACTTGTTCCGGTCATAAAAGAAATAGGGCCAACTGTTGCTACGTATGGTGGGTACTTCATGTCTATCTTGTTCAATCTTTATTTTATAAAAAAGACAATTTTTTATTCATTTGTGCCATTGTATCGACCATTGCTATGGGTCGCAAGTTTGGCATCTATGATGGGGATGGTCGTGTTTATGATGTCAGAAGTCGTACGAGCTTACTTCTCTCCTATCTTTGCTTCTTATCACTTGTCATGGGTAATTGTCATAAGCTCTGTCGCAGTCGGCCTGTTTTTTTACATAGGATTAGGCATGCACCTTTCGTTTATAAAAGAGCTACGAGGTAAAAAAACGCCGTAAGGATATTTTCTCTAAAATAGATGAGCAATTGTCCATTTGAGGATGCAACGTTAGGAAAGGTCTTTATCTCCCTTTAACAACAGGTGGAAAGAATGGGAAATGAAGCAGTACAAAGCGTATAAATTCATTGTTTTTCGTTCATACTATGTACAAAAAAGAGGTATGAAAATGAAGGACATAAAAGTACTACTCATAAAATTTATTGCCTGTGCGCTTGCATTTACAATTGGATTAGATTTAGTATTCGAGGCTACGATTGTCGATATTTTATCGTTTAGCTTAGTTGTCACAGCGTTTACTTATTTAATAGGAGAACGAATCGTTCTTCCATACTTTGGGAATGTAGCAACGACGATTATTGATTTTATTATTGCTTACACGAGTGTATGGATTTTCGGTACCATTTTGCTCCATAGCTATTTACAAATTGCTTGGGGAAGTATTATTTCAGCTGGTCTTATTACAGGAGCAGAGGTGTTTGTTCATCGCTATGTTTTAACACACGCACCAGAAGTTCGCCAAAAGCGTGAAAGACAAAAAGCGGTGTTTAATGGAAAATTAGCCTACGGAACAGAAGTGGCGGAAGAGCCAGACGTTCATGACAAAGATAAGTTAAATTAAATACATCATAAATAAAAACTCTGTCTCTTTTGACTTAAATTCGATAAAGGAGACAGAGTTTTTTCGTTATTTAGTTTATCGCTTTTTCTTTCCATACTTGCTGTTGCAACCACATATACGCTTCGTCCATACTTTGTACACATACATTCGCATAATCAGTAGTATGTTTATACAGCCAAAACTGTGGTGATTTTGCGTAATCTCCAACGATATAGAGTTCAAATGGGATCCCTTCAATTGTCATTATAAATGCTTCTGCTTTGTCGTATGCAATAACATCACGAAACAAAAGAGTTGAGTAGGTGTTTAAACATTCTTGAAGATTTTCTTTCACCACTCGCTTGTATACAATGTCAAGCTTTTGTTTAACAAGTTGTTCTTCTACATAATCCCCTAATCGTTTTACGTATCTCATTGTTTCTCTCCCTTATGGTTATATAGTAGTTGAAATAAGCTGCGTCAATAAAAGAATGGGTGCGAGAATATAATGGTACGTTCTTTCTAGCTTATGATCACTCCTATTTATGTTAACTAAATGTGTAGTATAGCAGGAAAAGGAGCGCTTGCATTTACTTTTTTAGTTGAAATTGAAAAATAAGTCGTTGCTCCTGAATTAAAAGGGAGTGATTTCACTCATGAGTGGCTGGTTGACTAGGTGATTTAGCATAAAAAGAAGAAATTATAAGTTGGCTAAAAGATTGGAGACAAACTTTTCATAATCAAGTTGTACAGCAATTTTAGGACAACGAAAGCCATAGCAATCAACAGACCCAGGGCGTAAATCAGCCACACTCAATCCGTCTGAATGCTGACTTTCAAATTCTACACTACCTTCACGACGAATGTATTGAAGCATGTTTGACTCGTCCACAGCCGCCATAAGCGCAAGTAAATCATGAGCAGGGCTTCCGGGGATTCCTGGCTCTAAGCGTTGGTAAGCGTCGTAATAGTAATCAAGCATTGGTTTAATGAGCTTCCCAAGTTCACTGGATTGATTTGCATCGATAGCTTCCACTAAAGCCGGTGTAATAAGCGCTTCTCTCGTTACATTTAGGGGAATGACAACAAGATTTGGGGCATTTTGCATGATGAAATTTGCAGCGACAGGATCACCATAGAAGTTTGCTTCTGCCACTGGTGTTGCATTTCCTGGTACTTGAAAAGCACCACCCATTATAAAATATTCAGTAACGAGTGACATCACATGAGGTGCTAACATCCAAGCAATCGCAAGAGAAGTGCAACGACCAACACTAACAATGGTCACGTCATTGCGGTTTTGTTTAATTAGTTGAAAGAGACGACTGAAGTTTGAGCGCAATTGATAACGATTTTCCGAAAGTGGGGGACGAATTGGTCCTAATCCTTCTGCTCCATGAATGTCTGGAAAAAATTCTGGTTCGTCGCCATTTAACGGACGCGTGGCACCTGCAATAACAGGGATATCACGCCGATTTGCTAATTGTAAAAGGTACGTGTTATTTCGAAATGTTTTATCACGAGCTACGTTTCCGTAGTCGCTTACAACACCAATTAAATCAATATTCGGGTTTTGCAACGCATAAATAAGTGCAATTGCATCATCAATACCTGTATCCGCAAATAAAATGATTTTTTTCATTTGTTTTCCTCCTCTCTCTATCATATGAAAGAAGAGGAAAGTTTGTATACGCGAATCTACTAGCTATATTTATGTTTTGATAGAAATGCTAAAAAGTCAGTTTCAATCGTGTGATTATGCTTTACAATCGCATACGTACTTGTAGTCGGTAAGTCAATCGAGCGGGTATATACTTCTAATAATCGACCTTCCGTTAATTCTCGTCTTACAGCTGAACGGGGAATAAATGAAATGCCCAATCCTTCTTCTATAAATCGCTTCGTAATATGTGTTTGTGACACTTTCATTGTTTGGAGTTTTGGAAACTTAATTTTTAATTGCTTAATGAGTGGATCCCAATACAATGGATGATTGTGGGTAAGCAATCGATATTTATCGAATAGTTCTTCTGCCTCTAAAGGAAGCCCTGATTCATCGTCTTGTCCATCATGTGGAGCGACTAAAATCACATCGTCTTCATAAATCGTGTCACATGTTAACGAAGGATGAAAGCTTGGAACACGAGATAACCCTACGTCTACTTCGCCTTCTAAAACCGCTTGTTCAATATCTTTTGATTCTAAAATAACGACTGACACTTCAATGTCTTGGTGTTCTTTTAAATATTGCTTTAATACGTACGGTAAGATTGTGTCGGCAATGATTGGTGAAATGGCTATGGAAAGCTTTGAGCGATAACCTTGTGTGAATGAATGTAGTTCTTCTAAACCTTGTTGGTACATCGTAAGAATAGTACGAGCGGTTTTTAAATATGTTCGACCTTCTTCTGTTAACATGACCTTTTTATTAGAGCGTTCGAGAAGTGTCACACCTACTTCTTTTTCCAACTGCTTGATATGTACACTAACAGAAGGCTGAGAGATATATAGAACATCTGCCGCTTTACGGAAAGTTTCTTGTTCGACGACTGTCACAAATGTTCGTAACCATGATAATTCCAAATAAACGCCTCCGAATTATTAAAATATTTAATCAACTTCATCAAGAATAATTAATGTTCTGAATTCATCATCTTTACTATAATAACAAACAAGGGGAGTGGTGTAAAAATGATTTATCCTGGATTAAAAGGCATTGCTTGTACGGAAACGAGAATTAGTGATATTAATGGGGAGAAAGGAACGCTCATTTATAGGGGTTATGATATAGAATACTTAACAGAGAATTACACATTTGAAGAAGTTGCGTATTTGCTTTGGTTTGGAGATTTTCCAAATGAAGCGGAATTAAAGTGGTTGAAAGAAGAGTTAAAAGCAAAGCGGGCTCTACCAACGCATCTTAAGCAACTAATCGAGTTACTGCCTGCTAATATGGAAATGATGAGTGTCATGCGAACAGCGGTATCAGCGCTCGGAACGGATGAGTTTGATTGGAAGCCAACAATTGATCAGGCCATTTATATAACGGCACTTTTACCGTCCATTATCGGTTACAGACTTCAAAAAACAAAAGGAATCCCATTTGAAGAGAGAGTTGCTCAATCAATGGATTATATGACGTATTATTTGTATGCGTTATCAGGTAAGGTACCATCTGAAACACATGTAAAAGCTCTAGAAACGTATATGATCTTAACGCTTGAGCATGGATTAAATGCTTCTACTTTTTCAGGAAGAGTAACCATATCAACGGAGTCTGATCTTATTTCAGCCATTACATCTGCGATTGGAACGATGAAAGGACCTTTACATGGTGGTGCGCCAAGCGGGGTTATCGACTTACTAGATGAAGTTGCAAAGCGTGGTCATGCAGAACAATTAATTCGTGCAAAAGTTGAAAAGGGAGAAAAATTAATGGGGTTTGGTCATCGAGTGTATAAAACGCTAGACCCACGAGCAGTTGCTCTGAAGAAAAAGTTGATGCCAATGGCTGGAAAAGATGAATGGCTAGATTTAGCAATGGACGTTGAAAAAGTGGCGATTGATGTACTGCAAGAGCTAAAGCCAGGTCGTTCGCTTTATACGAATGTGGAGTTTTACGCAGCAGCCATTATGAAAGCAGTCGATATGGACCCAGCGCTGTTTACGCCAACATTCACAGCAAGTCGAGTTGTTGGATGGACAGCTCATTTGCTTGAGCAATGTGAAAACAATGTCATCTATCGACCAGATGCAGTGTACATTAAATAAACAATAAACAATAAACATTGGGGCTTAAAAATGGAAAAATACATCTCTATTTGGCTCAACCAACAAGATTCCTTGTCCGCGAATGATGGGCAAGGGATTTTTTATGTAACGCTACTTTTTTATGTTGATTTGCTTATGTCACGCCCTCAAGATGTAAAAAAAGGTGCTGTTGAGTTCGAAATCCTAAAATAAAACTGGTATCTTTTGGCGTTTTATGGTTAAAATGAACTATAAACCAAAACGAGTACTCGGCAGGTGTTTACATACGATGAATCAGCTTGATATCAAATTATTATTTGGAAATCGACTAAAACAAGTAAGAAAAGACAAACACCTTTCTCAAGAGCAACTTGCTCAAAAGTCAGGTCTTACGCGCTCTTATATTTCTGACGTAGAACGAGGGAGTCGCAACATTTCTCTAGAGAACATTTATACACTTTCGCTTGCACTTGACGTAACATTGTCCGTTCTATTTGACTTATCTGATGTTCTTATCACTCATCGTTCTCATGAATGATGAGATTTTTTTCGTATTTAGGTAACTCATGTGACAAAAGACCCCTTTTTGTCACTTATAGTAGACACGCTAAGAGTGCTTTGTTAAGATAAAGATAGAAGTAATGATTTCCCCTATTTCTATATCGTTCCATAAAAGTCTACAAGTCTTTCGTACTGTAGGCTTTTATTCTTGAATGGAAACATTTCGCTCAGATAGGAGTGTAGAAGTTGAAAAGAGAATGGACACATGAAGAAATGGAATACTTAAAAGCAAATGTAGGCGAGGTTCGACTTGATACGATTGCTCGTAATTTAAACCGTTCATATAATGCTGTCATTCAAAAATTAACAGACTTAGGCATCGGGAATACTCGTGAAATGCTTGGTCTTCTTACATTTGGAGAGCTTGCTCGCTATTTACATGTCGATCGTAACATTGTAAAAAGCTGGGCAGACCATCATCATTTGCCGTACATATCAAAAATTACGAGAAAAACAAAACGCTTTTACTTTGTATCACCAGAAGATTTTTGGAAGTGGGCAGCTCAGAATAAAGAGAAAGTGAACTTTTCTCAGATTGAAAGTGGCACCATTTTACCTGAGCCTTCTTGGTTTTATGATGAAAAGGTAAAGTATTCTTCAAGTAAAAAACGCTCCTATAAACAATGGTCTGTTAAAGAAGATCGTGAACTTCTCCTTCTTCATTCAAAAGGATGGAAGCCGACATGTATTGCAAAGCAACTTCAACGATCTGTCGATAGCGTGTATAAACGTATGGGAAGACTCCTCCGTCATCAAACCGAATATGAACGTATTCATGATACGATTCAACATACAAAATAAAAAAACAAAAACTCGGGGGTAATGGGGGAGGCACATCCCTCTATTTTAACTCCTCTTTAAATGCACTGTCTTGCCACTTTTGATAAAAATAAAGTAAAGCAGCAATCGCTATCATTAATAAAAAAATAGCAAATTGATTCATGTTTTTCGCTTCATAAATACCCAGTCGCTGAAACAGTGGACTAATTATCAGTGCCTCGAATAAGTCAACAACAATATTCACTAACATAAAAAATGGAAAACTTGGATAGCTAATATAAAAAATGAGTATGGTTCCAACTAGAAAAACACCATATACATATGGAGTTATATTTGTAAGAAAAAACAAATTATCTTTAATGATCCACCACTCGTATTTTTCTGCAAGTTGAAAAACAATTGTTAAAACAAGAGAGGCAAATAATCCAACAGGGACAAAGCGTTTAATACGCTGTAAATCAAAAAAGAACAGTAAGAACCACGGACCAATTAACAATGTCCACATTACAAAGTGCGCCATTTACTTTCCTCCTGTATCATTGTTCAATCATCAAAGAGTGCAAAATTATTTGTCAGTACTCTTTATTTTGCGCAAAAAATTTTGGCATTACCCATTCATTTCTCCTTTTTTAGAGGAACTTTCTTATTTTTCCTTCATTTTACTAACTGGCACGTTTCTTGCATTTTATTTCTTTTGTAGAACAGGGATGAATACAGGAGGGATTTGATGAAACAATCACTTTATAAGCCAACTCGTCATTGGAGTGACATACCACTTTGGAAAGATGTAACGGAAGAACAATGGAATGATTGGATTTGGCAATTAACTCATACCATTAAAACTGTTGAAGAGTTAAAAGAGGTTATCAACTTAACACCAGAAGAAGAAGAAGGTGTAAGACTGTCCACAAAAACGATTCCACTTAATATTACTCCTTATTATGCATGGCTCATGAATGAAGATGATCCTAGATGCCCGATTCGTATGCAGTCAGTTCCCATTACAAATGAAATTCATAAAACAAAGTATGATTTAGAAGATCCGCTTCATGAAGACGAAGATTCGCCGGTTCCAGGGCTGACGCATCGTTATCCCGATCGGGTCTTATTTTTAGTAACCAATCAATGTTCGATGTACTGTCGTTACTGTACAAGAAGGCGTTTTTCTGGTCAAATTGGCATGGGAGTGCCAAAAAAACAGCTAGATGCAGCCATTAACTACATTAGCCAAACTCCTCAAGTACGAGATGTTCTCATTTCAGGAGGAGACGGCTTATTAATTAATGACAACATTTTAGAATACATCTTGAAAAATTTACGCGATATTCCTCACGTTGAAATTATTCGAATTGGTACACGTGCACCGGTCGTGTTTCCGCAGCGAATTACCGAAAATTTATGTAACATTCTAAAGAAATACCACCCTGTATGGCTAAATACGCATTTTAATACATCCATTGAAATCACAGAAGAATCGAAGCGAGCGTGTGAAATGTTAGCTGATGCAGGTGTGCCAGTTGGAAATCAAGCTGTTATACTAGCAGGAATCAACGATAGTGTGCCAATCATGAAAAAGCTCATGCATGACTTAGTAAAAATCCGCGTGCGGCCTTACTACATTTATCAATGTGATTTATCAGAAGGCATTGGCCATTTTCGTGCACCGATTAGTAAGGGTCTTGAAATTATGGAAGGGCTGCGAGGACACACGTCAGGTTATGCGGTCCCAACATTTGTCGTAGACGCGCCAGGTGGTGGAGGAAAGATTTCTCTTCAACCAAACTACATCATTTCACAAAGTGCGAACAAAGTGGTGCTTCGAAACTTTGAAGGGGTGATTACATCGTACCCTGAGCCTGAAACATATACGCCAAATACAGCAGATGTTTATTATAAAGAGCTTTATCCAGATGTGTACGATCAACATGAAAGCGTCGGTGTGCTTTCTCTGATGGATGATACGGCATTCAATCTCGTTCCAGAGGGATTAAAACGATTAGATAAACGAAAGAATTATCAAGACAATCCAGATCATCATTCTCTGAAAGATAAACGAGAAAAACGTGATGAATTAAAAGAAAAGAAATACAAATCACAACTTGAGAAGTATGGTGAAATAGAAGCAAAGGAGGAGAGTGGAACGTGAATTGTGAATGGTGTGAAGCGGAACAAGTAAACGAGACACAAGCGACCGTTTATTGGGAACTACCAGATGGAACAAAATCAATTCAAATTGATGATGCACCTTCCATTCACTGCCTTGCATGCAAGATGATTTATCAACAAGAAAAGGTCGTAAAAGAAATTGAAGATCAACTCTTTCTTATTCAAACAAAAGAACTTGAAAAACAGATTACATTTAAAGAGTTAATGGCCAAACCACGGTTATTGAAGCGGAATTACTTTGACTTTTCATCCTAAACAAAAAGACCGTCATCAACCCTCAATCATGTAAGGGGAATGACAGTCTTTTTTTATACACAATAAATGTGTATGTTTGACTCTTTGTAGTTTAATGAAGCATAGTGGTTGCATCCCACCCATCAATTAAAAAGAGTGAGTCTTCCAACATATCATACAATGCATAAATACCTTCAATTTTTTGATGCTCATACACTTCAACCCGACCAGACGAAACATCAATCATCGCACATACCGGTACACCCTTATCGTATTTTAATATGCCGTAGCCTTCTTCTGTGAAAAAGAATACCGTTTTTCTTTGAAGTAAATACTTTATCAAGTCTTGAAGACTAGTAATAGGAACATGCAATTCTTCGTTGCTAATAAACCGATAAGTATCCACGATATTTCCAATAAAATCAGGCTTTTTCATAGCATCCTCCCTTTAAATAAGTAGTTAATGTCATTTATATACAATTTATATAAAAATAGTATTTACTTTTTAAGGGAAAATCATATAATGATAATTATGCATTTTTATTTATAAATATAAAATACAATACATAATTATTAAATTTATTGTGAACAGAAGGAGTAGAATTATGGAACATATGGCGATATTGTCGTTACTACCACCACTATTAGCCATTATTATTGCCATTCTTATGAAGAACGTTGTTGTATCTTTATATTTGTATTGGAGCTGTTCTATCAGGAGGTCTTTTTGGTGATCATTGTTCGCCTATTTCTGATACAACAATCTTATCTTCAACTGGAGCTGGATGTGATCATATTGATCATGTCAAAACACAAATTCCGTATGCGCTTATTAATGCAAGTGCTGCATGCATTGGCTACTTAGTGGCAGGGTTTGCTAATGGTGTTTATTCTCTTTTCATTGCCATTATCCTTATGATACTATTCGTGTTTATTATGAAAAAAGAACCGCCATTCAAGAGATTAAAAAAGAGGAATTTCCAATTTCTTAAAAAAAGTGCGTAGACATAAAATGGTGTCTACGCACTTTTTTGTGAAACAAGATGAGCAACTAAAATATAGCGTTCAGGAGCTGATCCAATAAAAGTAAATGGATAACATGTGCTAACAGTAAGAGTGGCGCGTGGCTTCGGAACAATGACTGTTCGATCATCTGCATCGACAATTCGAACTTTATGAACTTTATAGAGGAATTCACCAGCGGATGTTCGAACCACTAACTCATCCCCGACCCCAACATCCCCGAGCTTTCGAAACACGGTATCACGATGTCCGGATAAAACAGAATTGTCATGTTCTCCAGGCAACACACTTCCAGCGAAATGTCCCACACCTTTTTCCAGCTCTTCTTCATTCGTTCCATGAAAAATAGGAAGCGTAGCGTCAAGCTTTGGAATCATTAACTCGCCCATTTCCTCACCAATTTTAGGTCGCACAGGATACAACTCTTCTTTTTTATCGGTCACGTTCTCCGGTTGAGCAACAGCCTTTTTGTGTATAACTTCTTGTGTGGAATCATTTAGTTTATAAAGGAAATATCCTTTTGCGAACGTATAGGCATTTGTTGTTGAAAACCAGAGCCCACCAACAATGAAACAAACTGCCAACGAAAGAAGAATCAACCGTTTTGTACGATTGCTTCTTTTTAATTGCGCCATGATTATGCTTGACGCACCTTTCTGTATAACATAACACCAACGAGCACAACTACTAGTCCCAATAATGCATTCATTAAAAAGCTAGAAGCTGTTTCGGGAAGTTTTGCACCTTTGACTGTTTGGTGGTTTGTTTTCTTTTCGATTACCGTTTTTTGTTTCTCCGTTTTGGGAGTTTTTGGTGTTGGTGCGACTGTTTCCTTCACAATGTTTGTTGACTCTTCGATTTGTTCACCCGTATCTGTGATGATGTCAGAACCAAACATTTCACCAGTGAGCAGCATATCCGCTAAAAATTCACCTTGTAAATTGTAAAACGAAATTTTCAAACTAGCATTCTGCAATTCTTTTAATGACAGTAAGTCTGAAAAAGAGATCGGTGTTTCTGTTTGACCTTGTACAAGGCTAAAATCTACTTTTAAATGGAAAATTGAAAGTATCTCTTTAAAAATAGACATAAGTTCTGCTAGTTGTTCGGACGTCAGTTCTGTCGCAACGTCGAATTCTTCAAAACTCATCATACGGTTCGCTAGTTCTTCTAAACGTTGAAGTGTTTCAGGCTTCATCAGCTCTTCTTCAATTGACGTAAAGTGCTCTTCTAAGCGCTCTAATTCCTCTGAAGTTAACCCAAATTCATCTTGAAACAGTTGAAGTAAATCGAGAACCATTTCTTCATCGATCTCTTCTACCATGTCTCCTTCTAAGTAAAACCATACAGCTAAATCTAAATCGTCTACGTAAATGTATTCGTCTAAGCTTTCTCCGTTTTCAGCTAATAAAGCAGTAAGTGACTTTTTATCTAACTCATATTGTTCATATATGTAAGATAAGTTACTTAAATCTGCTAAAATAACTTCACCTAAAAAGTCTTTCAAATCTTCTACAGACTGAAAAGAGTCTAACGAATCTTCGTAAGATGAAAGAGCTAGTTCAATGTGCTCTTTTGTGACAGTGAAACCTCTTGTTGTGCTCACTTCGGCTAAGTACTTGTCAAGATCCTGTTCAAAGGTTAAATCTTGTTTAGCTAGTGACATAGTTGGGAATAAACCCATTAATAGTGAAAAAATAAGTAAAATAATACCCGACTTCTTCATTCTTCTCCCTCGATTCTATCGCTAAAGTTCTATGATCCTAGAAAATTATAATCGAGAAAGAATAAATTAACAATCGTGATAATATTACCATTTTTTAATAGAGACTAGTGAATAGGTGAAAGAATAAATGATCTTCTATTCTATCATTTGATATAAAGGGAGATTTGAGACATCTCTAATCGTTAATAATTTTTAAGACAGGTGAAATCTTCGCTACATATGCGATTCGTTTTTGAATATACTTTATGAACTTTAACAATTACATGCTAAAATGTGAACATTTTGTTAAATTTTTATAGAATATTTAGAAAATTCTTTCTTTATGACTCGTGAAGTGGTAAAGTAATAAAAAGAGAAAATTAGAGGTGAGGAATCGTGATGGTAGAGCTTGTGAACTACGAAACAAAGTGGCCGCTTTTGTATCAATTTGAAAAGGCAAATTTGCAGCGTTTGTTAAAAGACTACGCACCACAGATTGAGCATATTGGGAGTACGGCGGTATCGGGTCTTTCAGCAAAGCCGATTGTTGACATTATGATTGGAGTAAAACATAAAGAAGATTTAGATGGAGTATCGCTTATTTTAGCAAACAGAGGTTATACGTACCTTCAAAAGTATAATGACATGATGCCGTATCGTCGCTTTTTTATTGGCTTGAAGGATGGGGTAATTAAAGAGCATTATCCGACTGTTATTACAAGTGAGGTCAACGACGAATTTTTGACTCACGAGAAGCGATCTACACATATTCATGTCACAACGACCGACAGTGCGTTTTGGACAGATCATTTATTATTCCGAGATTACTTAAAAGAAAATCGTCATACGCGAGAACAATATGAATCCTTAAAAACAAAGCTATCGGCTTATCAGTGGGCAAATGGAAATGAGTATGCCCAAGCAAAAGGGGAATTTATTCAGCGTGTATTAGAAAAAGCAAAAATGCAACTTGTTAAGTAAAAAGACAAAAACGGCGAAATCGTCAAGAGCGAAAAAGGCTTCTTGAGCATTCGCCGTTTTTATGATTTATTCGCTATCCACTAATACAAGTGGCTCTAAGCTTTTTGCTTTGTTAATTGCTAATACCGTATAGGTTTTACCATCTTCTACTTTTGTGCCAGGTAATGCAAGTACTTCTTTGTTGCCGTCTACTGTTGTCACTGCTAAATCATACGAACCTGCTGGAAGCTCCGCGTATTCAGCTACATCCTTAAACTTTAAGTTAGAGAACAAAGGTTGACCGCCTTTTGGACCAACGTTAACAGCAGGTGCATTAGGTGACAAATGTCCGACACGTACTTTTGCTTTTCCGCTTGGTGCTGATGTCTCATTTGTTAATACTTTTAACTCTAATTTATCAAGTGTGTTAATCGCTGCTACTGTATAGGCCTTACCACTCTCAACAACTAAACTTGCTGTAATCACAGGATCTTTTTGATCTTTTGAACCTGAAGCAAAGATTTCAACTTTACGCTCCCCAGCGGGTACAGTTAAGTAATTAGTAGCATCTTTAAATTTTGCTCCTTCTACAACTGCACTTCCATCCACATAAATATCGACTGCTGGTGCATCAGGTGAGGCGTGTACGATGCGTACTTTTGCATCTTTTGCTTGTGTTTCTGGGCTTTGACTTGGCGTTTCAGCTGCAAATGCAAATTGACTTGAAAAAGCCATCATCATAAGAGCCACTACTGCCACGATGATACGTTTTGCTTTCACGTTGAACAACTCCTTTGAGGTATTGCGCTTATGTATACATTCAAGGCGCATTTTTATCGTGTACCAAATAAGATCGACTATACATAAAAATAAAAGAAGTGTGTAACCGTCAACCAAGCAATTGACAAGTTACATACTTCTTTTAAGATAACTTAGTGTCCAAATAGGATAATTTTTGTTCAATCATTTTTTGAGCAAGTAAAAGTACTTCTTTTTCACTCCGTTGCTCTTTAGTTGTGCAGCGGAGGATGATTTCAGAGGTTTCAGCTAATGAGACGGTTGTGGTATAGCTGGATTTAGTACGTTGATTTAAGCGAATCATTGCATCGCGAAGACGATCCGCTTGCTGATTAAATCGTTCAATCGCTTCCTCAACATCAGTATTTGCACAACTGTTTTTTTCTCGTAATGCATCTATTTGTTTTTGGTAGTCTTTCAACATGTTTTCACCCTCTAGTAAAAGTATGTTCTATCTATATGACGATGAGAGAGTAAATAGACTATCTTGTTCACTATAAAATCATAACAACTACACTTTTTATTCAAAAATTCGTCCCATCCCAATGGTATCGTAGTAGTGACCATCCGCTAGGAGCTTATCTTTTTATCTACTATCGGGCGTGCTTTTAACTCGTCTTTTTTGATCTTTTACTTTCCTGTGATTGTTTTAATTCGTCAATTGCTTTTTTTATTAAATCTTGTTTTTCTGTTGGAACACGTTTTTGAAAATTTTCAATATATGCTGCATATTGTTTTTGAAGGTTTGATTGTGTTATGCATACACACTCCTTTACGAATGATTATCTTTAATATATGGACAGGAGATTAGTGTGTAAAAAATTTGCTTTCAAAATAAAACAAAATTCGATAAAATGGAATAAATTTCTGTGTAACTTTTAAAGAAATGATTCGTCTAATCGTTTTAAGGGGCAAACTAGTAAGTAACTAACAAGGACATGTGGTGATAATAATGAATGAACGATCAAGATTACGAACAGAACGAAAGCGAAAAAGAGGAAAGAAGCGTCGATTTCTTTTTATTCTACTCGTAATTGGCCTTCTTTTTGTCGGGTATAACGCAGTGCAGTACATACTGGCACTTAATCAATATAGTGACGATACAGGAAAACAAAGCTTTGATTTTTCAGGTGAAGAAGTGAAGGGGAAAATTAATGTACTCTTAGTAGGAGTCGATTCAAGAGGGGAAGAGAAATCAAGGGCAGATTCCATTATTGTGGCACAGTATGATAATGACTCTAATACACCAAAGTTAATGTCTATTATGCGTGACTCCTACGTAGATATCCCTGGTCATGGAAAGAATAAAATCAATGCTGCATACTACTTAGGAGGACCAGAGTTACTTCGTCAAACGATTAAAGAAAATTTTGATATAAGTATGGAATACTATGCAGTAGTGGATTTTAAAGGCTTTGAATATGCCGTGGATGAACTATTCCCTCAAGGAGTAGAAATTGATGTGGAAAAAGCGATGTCAAAAGGAATTGGTGTTGAGCTTAAACCAGGCATACAAACACTAAATGGAAAAGAGTTATTAGGTTATGTTCGCTTTAGACAAGATGCAGAAGGCGATTTTGGTCGCGTGAGAAGACAGCAACAAGTGCTAAACATTTTAAAAGATGAAATGCGAAGTGTATCAAGTGTTGCGAAAATTCCACGATTATCTGCGATTGTGACATCAACTGTTGATACAAACTTAAGTAAGGCTGCTCTTTTTACAATTAGTAAAGATGTGATTACAGGGAGCATGAATGATTCAGAATCGTTAAGTATTCCGGTGCAAGGTGGATATACAGACCAACGTTATTCAGGTGTTGGTTTAGTATTAGATTTAGATATCGAGAAAAATCGTCAAGCCATTAGTGAGTTTTTAGAGTAAGAAAGAGAAGGTGTCTTAGGAAGAGAAATCTGTTCCTTCCAAGGCGCCTTTTTGTGTTACAGAGAAAGGGTATCTACTATAATAGAAGAAAAGAAAGGGGATGATTATGAATGAACAATGAACTACTACGTCATTACGTGGCCACGTTATCATTTCGGGCGAGTGTTGCTTTTCAAGATGCACCACCATCATTTCCTACATTTGAAGCAGGAGAAGGCGTTCGTTCACCTTTAGACATTTTAAATCACATGTCAAACGTGTTAAGTTATGTTCGGAAATCGTTTGGGGAAGAAGTAGAGTTTGAAGAAGTCTCAAATTGGAATGAAGAAGTGGAACGATTTTATCATTTCAGTCGAGAAGACCCCCACCTCAAGGAATGAGAAAGGCCAAGCCCAATGAGAAGGTGGGGGATGAATCGCCTTCGGACAAGGGATGGCTTACTTGCCATCTCGATTGTC
>NZ_KZ821209.1 GCF_003184905.1 Bacillus sp. CGMCC 1.16541 | reverse complement strand
TAAATCCGAAAAAGTATTAAACTGAAAATTCAAACTATATTTATGCAACGCTAGTGAAAAAATAAGAATAATAAGAATAAAGGTAATAATACCCACGAAAAATAGTTCCAATTTCACTTACTTCCATTATCTAACTATTTTAAACTTTTAAACTATAATACTTTTTAGGGGGGAAAACAAATGAAAAAGCCACTTTTATCATTAGCAGTCGCAACAAGCTTAACATTTGGTGCTCTTACTGTACCGGCTTATGCAAAACCAATTGAAACCGTGCCAGCTTATGAGAAGTTCCAAAACGTTCTTGATCAAAAAGTGATTGATCGCATTAACGTTGAAAACATTTATAACAACATTGACTATTTAGCTCAACAACCTCGCGTCGCAGGAACAGAGGACGAGCATAAAGCGGCACAGTTTATTAAAGAACAGTTTCAATCATATGGATATAAAGCACAGTTAGAGGAATTTAAATATGTTGGCTATACACCAGCAAGTAAAGTAGAGCTTGCCGTTGATGGCTTCAATTTAAAGCCTACCTCCTTTACATACAGCGTTAGTGGAAACGTAACCGGAGAAGTAGAATACGCAGGATTAGGAACGAAAGACGAGTTAGCAAACAAAAACTTAACAGGGAAAATCGCCTTGATTCAACGCGGAGCGATTCCGTTTGGTGAAAAAGTATTAAATGCCGCTGAAAAAGGGGCAACTGCTGTTATTATCTATAATAATGCTGATGGGACGCTTAACGGAACACTAGGTGGAGCAAACAATAAATACGTACCTGCTGTCTCTCTGTCAAAATCAGAAGGTGAAGCTCTTTTAAACTCGTTAAAAAATGGGACAAGCCTACAAGCAACCGTAAACATTGAAGGTGCTGAAGTAAGTGAACGCACATCTTATAACGTAACGGCTACAAAAGCTCCAAACAATAAAAAGAAAGCGACAAATGACATTGTGGTTGTCGGCGCTCACTACGATTCAGTTCCAGGATCACCTGGTGCAAACGATGATGCTTCAGGTACAGCGATGACATTAGAGTTAGCTCGTGTCTTTAAAGACTTACCAACCGATACAGAACTTCGTTTCGTCACATTTGGTGCCGAAGAAATCGGATTACTTGGATCCAGAGCATATGTTAAAAACTTAACAGAAGACGAAATTGATCGTACGGTGGCAATGTTCAACTTAGATATGGTCGGAAGCCGTGATGCAGGCAATTTAGTGTTACGTACAGTCGATGGAAAGCCAAATTTAGTGACAGAACTTTCTCAAGCATCTAGTACACGCTTAAACGGCAGCCCAACACCATACGGACAAGGCGGAAGCAGTGACCACGTTCCATTCGGTGAAGTAGGAATTCCAGCTGCTCTCTTCATCCATAGTCCAGCTGAACCGTGGTATCACACACCAGAAGATTCAATTGATAAAATTAGTAAAGAAAAATTACAAGATGTAGCAGAAATTGTTGGTACAGCTGTATATGATCGTGTACGACCTGACCATCAAGGACCTAAGCCAACAAAAGGCAAAAAACAAGCAACTCCACACCTTTATCACGAACAAGAAATTCAATAATTACGATGCAAACCTCCCTCTTTTTTATAGGGAGGTTTATTCGTTTATATTTATAGAGGATAAAGTGATTTGTAATTTGGGTGATGTTTGAGTAATTCAGAAATCGTGACAAACTTATACCCTCTCTTTTCTAACTCAGGCAATATTTGTTTTAGTGCTTCAATTGTTTGTCGTCGATTTCCTCCTGTATCGTGAAACAGCACAATGTCACCTGATCTGGCGTTATTTAATACTTGACTAACAATTCGTCCAACACCTGGGTTTCTCCAGTCAAATGTATCTTGATGCCACGACCACATCACAACCGTATACCCTTGGCTTTTCGCTGCATTTACAACATTATCATCGTAATAGCCTGTCGGAGGACGAAACAGGTATGATGGCTTACCCGTTATTTCTTCAATGGCTGTGCCTGCTCGTTTTATCTCTTCTTCAATTCGTTCGACGGATTGTCCTTGTACTTGAAGGTGACTATATGTATGATTCGCAAGTTCATGCCCTTCTTTTACTTGCCTTTTCACAAGTCTTGGATAGCGATCAATTCGATTTCCTACTACAAAGAATGTTGCTTTTGCTTCATACTCGTCTAGTAAGTCTAAGATGACGGGTGTATACCGAGGATCCGGACCATCATCGAACGTTAAGGCAATAATTTTCTCTTCTTTTGTCGGGACTTCCCATACAATGTCACCTTTTTTTTCGTAGTAAAATCGACTTTTTTTCGCAGCTTCAACTCCATGCCCCGTCATCATAATGACAATCGTTAAAACGAATGACATCCACATTCGAAATTGCTTCATGTTTCTCCCTCCAATTTAATCATCTTGTGAATTTAATTTATGACGAGAGTCTTTTTCTTGATGAACCATATCGTCTACAATTGCTCGCAAATCGCTCCAAAAAAGTTGCTCACTGCAAATGAGATGTTTTTCTTGTTCATGTTTTTCTTGTTTCTCCACTATTTTCACCTCGATATTTACGCTTATTAACGTTAGCATGTCCAATTTGCGTACGTTTACAAATTGGACATATCGGGTATTTATAAGAAGAATGAAAAGTAAAATTTTTGATTGGGAGGAAAATGATGAGTATTCCTTTATTCATTAGCGCACTGTTGCTCAGTTCTCCATCGACTATACATACAGAACCATCTACACCTATTTCTTACGTATCGATGGAAGAAAAGAAAGCCATCATTCTAGAAAGACTACTAGCATCTGAGGGAATGAGACCGCCCAAAAAAGCGTTCATCATTGAAAATGCCTCAAAAACAGCATTGTTAAAAACTAGTACAAATCAACAATATTCTCTCTACGTATTTAACGAATATGAGTTTGCAGAAGAAGAGCCGGGTAAAGACATGATTTTCTCAAAAGAAAGACCAAATGAATGGATGAGGATTGAAGTGTTACGAGATGATACAAACTTTGATGATGCTGCAAATGATATGAAAACCTTTTTTGAAGCAGGATTCGGCAATGCTAAAGAAGGAACGCCTCCCCCTTCCCCAGAAGGACTAACAAAAGATATTATAAAAGTGTATGAAACAGAAAGTGAAACGGAACTTGGGAGAGCTTACTTAATTAAAGGAAATCAATCACGTCCCCCACTTAGAGTAACAGTTGTTGCACCAAAAGAAACGAATAAAATAACAACCTTATTACACATGATTGGAACCATTAAAAAGAAATAATTGACGCACTTACCTTTCAATAGACGATCGCTATTGAAAGGTAAGCTTTTTTGTTAACTTCTTTTCTAATGAAATGAAATTTCTTTCATTATTTTGTAACTTTTTCTATTTTTTTTAGTCTAATTAACGAACAACTTTTTAGGAGGTTTTAATATGAAAAAATGGTTTTTTATTTTTATAGCCTGTGGTTTAATGATGACCGCTTGCGGTACGACTAATGATACAACGAAGGAAACAAATGGTGAGGCTCCTGCAATTGAAGAACCTCAAGATAGCAAAGACACTCAACGAGAAGACACAAACAAGCAAGATGGGGATACACCTGTTAGCTCTGACGATGAAATGATGCGCCTTCCTGAACAACTGATGACGTATGAAGTAGAAGGAATGAAAGAAGAACAAATGGGCTTTTTAAAGCAAAGTGAAAACCAAAATTATAGTTTATATGTGATGGAGAACTATACGTTTTCAGAAGAAGAGCCGGGTAAAGATGTGATTTCTTATAACAACAATAAAGATATGTGGATGCGTGTCGAATTACTTGAAGACAATAGCGACATCACTCAAATTGAAAAAGACACAAAAGCAATGATGGAAGCAGGGTTTAAAGAGGCAACGAAAGTAGATGGACCAAAAATGGAGAACTTTACGATTAAAGCAGCATATGAAGGACAATTAGGGGATGAAAAAGGAGCTTCTTATCTTGTAGAAGGAAACGAACAACATCCACCTCTTCGCCTAACCATTTTTGCTCCTACTGAAACTGAAAGTTATACACCATTTATGGAAATGGCAAAAACCATCGTTCAGTAAGAAGAGACTAACACTCATGTACTCAAAAGAGAGTGGGACATAACGAAATGATTCCTTCTCAAAAACGAACAAGAACGTTTCTGTCATCGTTATGTTACAGCAACAAGTTCGTTCCATTTCGCTCCAGCCACTCGCTTTCCGCGGGGAGGAACCTGAGTCTCCTCGTTCCTGTGGGGTCTCAGCCTTTCCTCTATTTCCCGCAGGAGTCGAGTGTCCTGTGCTCCATTCCACTATTCTTTTAAACTTGTTTTTTAATCAAAAAAATATCCGAACTACAAATAGAATATAACTATAAATAGTTCGGATATATTATCGACTGAAACACTTATGTCCCAGCCTCTTTTATTTCTCAAGCAGTATTGTGTTTTTTCATTTGTTTATGTTTCCACATCATATAACGATATCTCACAGTGCACCCAATGCAATAACCCATTAATGCAACTCCTGCAGCTGTAATGACCATGACGCTAAAAATTGCTCCAACAGTATTCCACTCAAATAAAAAACAAACAAATGCAGCAGTTAATAAACTCGTAGCAATCCATTGATTAAACATTTGTTGTGCTTTGTCTTCTTGTATATATGTGTGCATCGGTTGACGCAAAAATCGCTTTCCGACTACCATCATTGGATTTTTCTTTGTAATTAATGTACTAACTCCAACTGCTATCGGAATAAGCAATACATAAAACGAAACAAATAGTCCGAGGAATGTCGTCGCAACGATAAAAGCTTGATTAACTTGTACAAGTGGTTTTGGTATACTCATGTTGTCACTCCCATCATGTAACGGTGTTTCTTTTATTATATCGATTGATTTACTCGGAATAAAGAAAAAAATAACTGGCAACAGTTTATGTTTCTGTTGCCATCGTTGTTTATTTTAAATTCATCAACTTATTTTTTAACTCTTGCTCCATATGATGCAATTCTTTTTCTGCTTCTGTTCGCTTCATTCGACCTTCTTGCTGAATTTTCAACACATCTTCTAATGTTGAAATTAAATCACTTTGTGTTTTCTTCAATGTCTCAATGTCAACAATACCCGCTTCGTTTTCTCTTGCCACTTCCACTGTATTTTGTTTTAACATTTCTGAGTTCTTTGTTAACAGATCATTTGTAGTTTTCGATACTTGTTTTTGCGCTTCCATTGCTTTCTTTTGACGCAACAGAGTCGTTGCAATGACCACTTGGTTTTTCCAAAGCGGAATCGCTGTTAAAATTGAGCTCTGAATTTTCTCCACCAATGTTTGATTCACTTCTTGAATCATTCGAATTTGCGGTGCACTTTGCAAAGCAATTTGACGACTTAACTTCAAATCATGTGTGCGTTTTTCAAGACGATTAATAAACTGATTCAAATCATTTACTTCTTGTACCATTAAATAATCATTCGTTGATGACGCTTTTTGCTGAAGAACAGGCAACGTTTCTTGACGAAGTGTTTCAAGCTTGTATTCAGCTGCACCAATATACACATTTAACGCTTCGTAAAATTGACGATTTTTATCGTATAAATTATCGAGCATCATAATATCACGATAAAGCATTTGTTTAGAGCCTTCTAGTCTGTCAGCGATTTTATCAATTTCCACATTAATGCTTTGATATTTTGATAATAGTTGCTGAACTGGCTTTGAAATCCCTGAGAAAATTTTACTAAATACTCCTTTTTTCTTTTGAGTAAAGTCATTTGGATTGACTTGATTGATTTTACTCATCAGCTCGCCGATGACGTCACCTACAGGGCCTGAATCTTTCGTTTGCACATGTTGTAAAACCGATTGCGAGAATTGAGAGAGTTCAGTTTGAGCTGCGACTCCATATTGTAAGATGGCTTGCTGATTTTTAAAATCGATTTGTTCAGCAATTTTTTTTGCTCGTTCTTGATGTTCAGGTGTTAAATAATCAAACGTACGTTGAGGCTTTTCGTCTACTGAACTTACTTCTTGTTTAGCAACAGGTGCTGCAAACGGATTATTTAATAAATCATCTAATGTATGGTCTTTTTCTAATTCCTTCATTGTTCGTTCCTCCTACTCCTTACTTTCGACGGTCTGTTGAAGTTGGAATCCATGGTTTATCATGTTGAAACGTTTGTTTTAACACTTTCATCTCCACATCAAGCGTCAACACATCATTGGATAGCGCTTGATTTAAAAGCTGATCATATTTTATAGCCATGTCATCGAGCATTACTTCTGCTTCCTTTAAACTTTCTTTTATTTCGATGCTTTTTCCTGGTTTTGATAATAAAAAGAAATATCGCTCAACCAGTGTAATGGTAGAAGGCAAATAATTCACAAAGAACGGTTGCACATTTTTATAACGCATCGGTTCTTTTTCTACCATATCAATAATGGCTTTTGATACTTTATAAAGTCGAGATAGTTGCGTCCACATATGAATCGATCGCACTTTAAATCGATATCTACTCATAATGATTAACTTCTTTTTCGCTTCTTTCACTTGATGTTTTGAGTAAGCAATTTCTTCACGATATGGATTTTGAAGACGTTGCCTGACAGCACGAGTTACTGGAAATAGCAACGTCACTCCTCCCACACCAACGCTTGCAAGCATCGACATGAAAAGGTGTAAATCTAGTCCAAAATAAAAGATAGGCACCGACAAAGCGCCAGCTGTCCACGAAAGCGTAAGCCACTTTAATGCGTTCAATATCCTCACGCTCAATCACCCCTATTCTCGGTCGCTCATTGTATTCATTATATCATTTTAAGACATGTCATACACAAATGTAACTAATTGATTATACGAATGAACACATGCAAAAGTTTCATTATCCTCTTCTTTTCAACTGTTTCCCCCTACTATTTCAAGTGCTCAATAAAAATTAACTACTACCTTCGTATCCAAACAAAAAGATGCAAGCCCTAAAACGGTTCCTGCATCTTTCTCTCTTATTTATTATTCGAATGTGATCGTTTCAAGTCCGACAAATGGAACAGATGAATTATCAAACGTTAAATTTGTTAGCGCAATCAATGTATCACCTTGATAGAATAAATGTTGAACATCTCCATACGTTGTAAGCTGATATGCAGGCTTTAATGTTTGATAATCATAAGCTTGAATGTAATCTTGATGATTCGACGTATAGAATTCATTATTGAGAATATCAAATGCAATAGCTTTATACGGTCGATCAAGCTTTCCTGCGTACGTCATGTCAGTGCTATGGTTCAGTGTTGAACGGAATACATAGCTTTGTTGATTAAAAATATATTTTCCATCTGGTGAAATAGCTAGGTCAGGTGATAATGGATAATCCCCATGGTAAGGCGAAGGACGTTCAGATAATAGCTTTCCATTTTCAATATCATATACAGTCATATTTCTTGGTGATAAGTCCGTTGTAATGCTATATACCTTACTTCCTGATGGATGCATTGCGATATAGCTAGCATTTCGAATAGCTTGTGTACTTAAACGCTCACCTGTTTTACTACTATAACTATTTATAAACGTCCACTGACCAGATCCCGATGGAATGTATACAACTCCATCTGAAGTTGCCGCAATGTCAAAGGGGTCAAGCTCAATGTTAAATTGTTTCTCCACTTTCATACTGTTTGCATCAATCACCGCAAACGCCCCGCGCTGATTTTCCCCCCACCAACCTGGCGAATGTTTTCCTTTCAGCTGCGTTACATAAATCTTCCCATTCACATACGTCATTTTTTCGACTGGAAGCGGTAATCTGACACTTTCATACTCGTATGTTTCATAGTTTAATGCAACCACTTCATTCTCAATCGCATCTAGTAAGTAAAGAATTGGCTTTGACTCATGAATGTCAGTATCGAGTATTTTGATATCAAAAATCCCTTCAATTAGCGAGTCCGCTAAGTAAGGATTGTCTGGGCGAAACGATGAATCCAATAGTCTTGCCATAAATACAGCAAAATGCGCACGGCTTAATGATATATTTGGACGATATGTATCATCACCATATCCTGTTGTAATATTATTCGCAGCTAACGGACTCACAAAGTCGTATGCCCAATGTTTCTCATTGACATCTGTAAACTGATATGGATAAATACCTCGAAGATTATAGGCGTTAACTAAAATCTTCGCCATTTGCCCACGTGTTAACGTACCCCAAGAATCAAATCGACCATCTTGTTTTCCAGAAATGATTCCAATTTCCACTGCTTTAGCTACTTCTTCATATCCATAATCGCCAGGTTTTACATCTTTAAAGTTTGGATTAGGCGCATCTCCTACTTTTTCACCCATTGCACGAAGAATCATTTGCACAGCCTGTAATCGCTTAATCGGTTGATCTGGCTTAAACGTTCCATCATCATATCCTTTAATGATTTGTTTTTCTGTTAAAAAATCAATCTCATCTTTATAAAGACTTACATCTTTAAATGCAGATGCCGCTTGAGTCGTAAACGGATAAGCTAACGTGACTGCAAGTACAAAAACTACTAGTAGCGAAGTAATATAGCGCTTCACTTCTCAACCCCCTAAAAAAAAATAAATAACTTCAATAATGTACCATTAAATATGCATATTGAAATGAATCAAATTAACCATCTTTCCCTGAAAAGGGTGGGACATAACATAGCGATTTCTTCTCAAAGACAAACAATCACTTTTCAATCATCGTTCGGTTATTCAACAAGTTCGTTCCATTGCGCTACGACTATTCTTTTAAACTGATTTTCCACACAAATAAAAATACCCGAACTATCAAGAGTATAGAACTCACAATAGCTCGGGTATATCATCATCTGACAGATTTATGTTTCAGACACTTTTACATGTTACTCTTCTCGCTTGTTGTAATCATATTCTGAACGATTCACCGGCTCAAAACCTTCTGGCTTGTGGAAGCGTAATAAATCGCCATACACAAGCTTATCTGAAAGCTCAAGCTTTTCTTTCACTGCATCATCATATTTCTTATATTTCTTCGCAGCTTCTTCATCTAACGGTTCTTTTGTTTCATTGTTGTATACTTTACCATCAACTTGTGTAATTTCAGGTGTTACGAAGTCACCATTACGGAAAGGCACAAGCTCTTGATGGTCTTTCGACAATAAGTCTGTACCAAAATCTAAATAATCTTTTGTGTCGATTCCAAGTAAATGCATCACTGTTGGTCGAATATCAACTTGACCACCATATGTGTGGTTCACGCCACCTTTTGCTCCTGTTTTTTCTTCCATGTTTGGCATGTGAATAAACAAAGGAACACGTTGCAGCTGAGCATTTTCAAACTTATCAATGTCTTTTCCTAATACTTTAGACATTGCTTTGTTATGATTTGGTGAAATTCCATAGTGATCACCATACATAACAACCATTGTGTTGTCATATAAACCAGATGCTTTTAAATCATTAAAGAATTGCTCTAACGATTCATCCATATAGCGAGCTGTTTGGAAATAACCATCAACTGATTTATCGCCTGTTGTATGCGGCTCAATCGTTTGATCTTCCTCATCTAATGGATAAGGGAAGTGGTTAGATAATGTTAAGAACTTAGCCGTAAATGGCTGTTTTAACTCTTGTAAATAAGGCATTGATTCTTTAAAGAATGGCTTATCTTTTAATCCATAGTTTAACGTTTGTTCATCTGACATGTTGTAATAAGCTGAATCATAAAACTTATCAACACCTAATGATTTATACATTTCATCGCGGTTCCAGAATGATTTACCGTTTCCGTGGAACACTGCATTTGTATAACCTTTTTGACCTAAAATCGCTGAGTTTGCTTGATATGTGTTATTCGCCTTCGTTGTAAACACTGACCCTTGAGGTAATGGGAACAACGAGTTTTCTAACATAAACTCAGCATCTGATGTTTTACCTTGTGCTGTTTGATGAAAGATATTATCGAAATACATTGTATCTTGATTTTTTGTTAGTGAATTTAAAAATGGTGTAACCTCTTCACCATGCAACTTATAATCAATCGCAAATGTTTGCAATGACTCTAATGAGATATAAATGACGTTCATATCTTTTGCTTTGCCAAAAAATTGCTCATTGGGCTCTGCATACGTTGATTTTGTATAGTTCTCGATTTCTGTCACATCATTACTATCTGCTAAAGCACGTTGCGCTGATGATTTAGAACTTTGAATAATATCATAAACCGTATAGTTATACGCACCTAAATATTTCACTAAATAGTTACGATCAAACGTTCTTGTTAACAATTGAGGTCGATCCATCTCTGCTAACGCTAAGTTTGCACTAAACACAACCATTCCTGCTAAAAAGACACCTGTTACAGAACGACGTGTCATCGTAGGAAGTTGCACTTGCTTTCGTAACACAATTGTTAATGCAATAAAGAAATCGATAAAGTAAAGAAGGTCGTACGGCTGAATTAATGCCATTGCACTACCACCAAGTTGACCAAAGTTATCAGATTGTGTCAACACGGGAACCGTAATAAAATCGTTAAAGAATCGATAATACACGACGTTTGCATATAAAATAAATGATAAGAAAAAATGAATTCCGAGTAGTGCTTTTATTTTTCGACGCCCTTTAAACAGTAAGGCAAATGCAAAAAAGAAAATAGCTGAGCCTACTGGGTTAATGAATAGTAAAAATTGTTGAATAAAGTTTTCGATACCTAAGTCAAATTCAATTTGATAAACAGAGTACGTTTTAATCCAAAACATTAAAACGATTAAAGAGAAAAAACCAAGTTGCTTTACTGCAACATCTTTTGTTTGTTCAATGAGCTTGTTCATATTTATCACCTCTATATCTATATATAAGCTCATGGCAATTTTAAAAAAAGTCATGTTTACAAAAACTGTAAGATAACCTCAATCGCTCTTAACACATTTTAACGCTATAAAAATAATTGTCAACACTTTAGATAAAAAATAAGATTTGCGAATTATCGCCCATCATTGTGCTCTTACTATTCATTTTATCCTCTGTGATACGACTGAATACGCTACGGAGACTGTTAATGTTTTCTCGGTGCTGTTTGCTTCAAAAAGATCATTGTCATATACGTAACAAAACAACATTTGCCCCCAAACCGTTTTAAATAATTAACGATAGCTTCTTTTTCAATTTTTTTGTTACACTATTGTTACATTCATAAAAAGGAGTTTACGTATGAAGATTGAAAATATAAAAAGGTTTGCAATCGTTTATGAGTTTATTCTTTTTATATTAGCTCTTATATCGTTTGTACTAACTTGGAGCGAAGAAGGTCAATATGGTCTGTTAGATACATCTGTTTGGATTATCTTCGTCGTTGATATTGCCGTTCGATTCTTTTCCTCGCCAAATAAATGGGAGTACATCAAGCGAAATCCGCTTGATCTTATTGCTATTATTCCGTTAGACAATGTTTTTCAGCTATCTCGTGTTGTACGTCTCATTCGCGCAATTCGCCTGCTCATCATCATAAGAAGATATGCATTGCCTGTTGCTCATGCCTTAAATAAATATGGATTAAGTAAAGCATTAAGTGCTGTGACCATTCTTATCTTCTTAACATCCATTCCAATCGTTCATTTTGAGCCAAACATTAATAGCTACTCTGATGCCATCTGGTGGTCCATTGTCACAGCTACCACTGTTGGTTACGGAGATATCTCTCCAGAAACACTCGTTGGTCGTTTTATTGCTATTTTATTAATGCTTTTTGGAATTGGGTTAATTGGGATGATTACGGGTTCGATCACAAGCTATTTCTTATCAGAAGAAAAGAAACAAGATGAAACGACATCTTACTTAACATCTCAAATGAAAAGAATTAATGAATTAAGTGTAGAAGAACTTGATATTTTAATCACTATTTTGAATGAAAAGAAAAAAAGGGCCGAGACAACAGAGGCAAAAGACACCTCTGTTTGACTTAGCCCACAACATCTTTGGCCTCATAGTGGATTTATATCAATACATATTGCATATAACCCTATTTTCTTACGTTTATTGATTTATGCCTTCCTCTATAAAGGTAGGAGAGGGAATTTTTGCTCGTACGTTTACCTTTTTACGAAGTAATTTCGTTAATCGAATTCGGTTGTACCGTTGTACGACAATGAATGGTAGATTCACGATAATACCATAAACAAGCATGATGACTCCTACCGTAGGATGATTCCATAAAAAGAACAAAAACGCAGGGGGAATAGAAAGCCAGTGCGTCAACTCTCCCCTTTTTGTTTCTAATAAAAAGCGATACAAATATGATGATTCATACTTTTTTAATGTCCGTTTCTGAAATCCTTTCCTATATAGACCTCCCGCTTCTGGAAGTTTGTCTTTCCATCTTTTAATCCATATCTTTTCATAACATTTCCCGTCCCTTTCCCACACTCTCTCTTTGCAAATCCATCCATCCCGTTCTAAGAATGCAAGCGAAAGCTGCACGCCAATGTAAGACATCCCCATATGAATTGCAAACCAAGCGATGATATTAATAAAAATTGTAGTAACAGGTGACAGTTCAATCATTTAAACAACTTCCTTTTTCTTGTATCCACTTCAATTTGGCGACCTTTCCACGAAATCGTTTTAAACAAATGCGTTTCAACAAACGACCATAAAAACACAAACACAAAAAACACAATATGAATTGGAAATAAAAAAGCAGAAACGAAACCAAACGAACCAACCGTATGAAACACACGATAAAGTAAAAGTGTAATAAGTGCATAACCAATTGACAAAGCGAACGGAAATTCTTTCATATAAAATGGAAATTGAAAAACAAAGGTTGTCATTCCTGTTATCCATACACTAATGACCAATAAATAAAGAGGGTGAGTAGCTGATGCACCAGACGCGAAGCTTTTTTTCCATCCATTAATAAGATCAAAAAGACCATTAGGATACATCCTCATTGATACGGCTCCTTTTCCACCCACACATGTTAGACTTCCATTCTGTTGTAAAACATGTTGAGCAAATGCCATGTTTTCCACTACTTCGCTTTTCACTGCTTCATGACCACCAAATGCAAAGTAGTCTTTTTTGCTACATATCACACACTGACCAAATCCACCTTTTGGCTTTGTCCACTGTTGAAACAAGTGAAAAGTTCCCATCGAAGCGTATGTCACAAAATGAAACATAGCTGAAAGTTTTTCATACACTTTTTTCACTTTATGAAAGGGATGAATAAAAACAAAGCCGTTATTCTTTTCAAATCGATCAATCATTTTACACAAGCCGTTCTTTTCAATGATGGTATCTGCATCTAAAAAGATCAATATATCTCCTGTTGCTTGCTTTGCACCGTTCCAGCATGCCCATGATTTACCTAACCATCCACTTGGAAGTGAATGAGGTTTTATGACAACAGCTCCATATTGTTTGGCAACCTCACTTGTGTTGTCTGTTGAATGATCATCCACAACAATAATTTCATGTACTTGCTCCGTAATCGAAGATAATAAATGACCGATGTTTTCCGCTTCATTTCGAGCAGGGATGATCACAGACACATGTAGCAATTCATTCGACCGCCTGCTCGGAACAGCAAATTGAAAGGTCGGAATGTACGTAAATAAAAAAGCCGTAATCGCAATCGTCACAATAAAAAACGACATAAAATTCCTCCTAACGTATGAAATAATTCAAACTGGATAAAATGGGAAACTGAATAGAAAATAGTTGGAAATATAAGGTATACACATTGCTATTCTTAACAACTCTTCAACTTTTTATAAGGAGGAAACACAAATTGAAAAAGAAAGTTCTTGTTGTTGGTGCAGGTTTAGGGGGATTATCGGCTGCCATTCGCCTTGCCTCAGATGGATATGAGGTAACCGTCGTCGAAAAAGGAGAACGAATTGGCGGAAAGTTAAACGTTCGTAGTGGAAAAGGATTTACCTTTGATACAGGTCCTTCTATCTTGACGATGCCTTGGGTACTTGAACAATTATTTGCCAGTGCAAACCGAGACGTCCATGATTACTTACACATTGAACGCGTTGAGCCACAGTGGCGAACATTTTTTGAAGATGGAAAAACAATTGACTTAACAAGTGATCTTCCAAAAATGTTAGAAGAAATTAAAAAGGTTTCTCCAGAAGATGCAGATAATTTCTTCGACTATTTACATTACTGTAGCAAAATGTACGAATATAGTATGAAAAGCTTCTACAAAAAGAGCTTAGATGGCTTACAAGATTTACGTTCCCTGCATAGTGTCAAAGAACTATTAAGTATGGACCCAATGAAGTCAATGGATGCTTCAACAAGAAAGTACATCAAAGACAAACATCTACGTCAATTATTTAACTTCTTAATTATGTATATCGGCTCTTCTCCATACAACACACCAGCTATTTTATCGCAACTTACTCATGTTCAACTAGGACTTGGTATTTACTACGTACAAGGTGGCATGTATAAAATAGCAGAAGCGTTAGGAAAAGTATTAGATGAATTAGGCGTTGAAGTTCGTTTAAATACAGCTGTGAAACAAATCGTTACAAATGGACATCGTACATCAGGCCTTTTACTTCAAACAGGTGAAATGCTTCATGCTGACATCATAGTATCAAATCTTGAAGCGATTCCGACATATCGCACACTATTGAACGAGCATCCACAAGCGAAACGGGAAGTGGAGCAGCTTTCAAAATATGAGCCAACGGTTTCAGGTCTTGTACTACTTTTAGGTGTAAATCGTCAATTCGATCAATTAGCGCATCACAATTTCTTTTTCTCCGAAGATCAAAAAGTCGAATTTGATACAATTTTTAACAAAAAAGAAATCGCGGAAGATCCAACGGTTTACGTTGGTATCTCTTCAAAGTCAGATCCAACTCAAGCACCTAAAGGAAAAGAAAACTTATTTGTTCTTACCCACGTTCCTCCGTTAAAAGAAGGTGAAGACTGGGCAGACATTCAAGCTCATTACCGTAACGTTGTCTTAACAAAGTTAGAACGAATGGGTATGACAGGATTGCGTGATAGCATTGAATTTGAATATACGTTTACACCAAATAACCTTCAAGAGTTATACGGTTCAAACGGTGGTTCAATCTATGGAGTTGTGACTGATCGTAAGAAAAACGGCGGATTTAAAATCCCAAGCAAAAGCCACCTTTTCTCAAATCTTTACTTCGTAGGCGGCTCAACTCACCCAGGTGGTGGTGTTCCGATGGTTACCCTTTCTGGACAATTAACAGTGGACGCCATTAACGAAGACTTTAACACGCCTCGTAGCAACCGAGAAATTGGATAAAAATAAAAAACTGCCTCAACCATTAGATAACAAAATGGTGAGGCAGGTTTTTGTACTTTTTTTATAGATGGTATATCTCATATTAGAATTATCGTTCCCTTGTAACGAGCAGCTCACCTCACGCTCCATGGAAAGAGAGCCATCTGAAGGGGAAGTTCCCAAACCTCGGCTCCTTTACACGTGACAATTCCCTTTTACAAACGAATATAATGTCCTGGACCTAACGGTAAACCGAGGAAGTACCAGATTGAGAACAAAATAGTCCAGAAAATAAAGTAAGCAATGGAGTACGGCAATAACGCTGAAATAAGTGTACCTACACCTAAATTTTTATCATATTTCTTCGCAAACGTAAGGACAATTCCAAAATAAGCAAGCATCGGTGTAATTGGATTTGTAATCGAATCACCAATTCGATACGCCATTTGAGTAAACGCTGGACTATAACCGACTAACATGAACATCGGAACGAAAATAGGACTTAAAATGGCCCACTTTGCTGATGAGCTAGCAATCAACAAATTAATGACACCACAAAGAACAATAAACCCTAGCAATAAAGGTAAGCCCGTTAAACCGATTGCTTGTAAAAGTTCGGCTCCTTTAATGGCAATGATTGACCCTAAGTTACTCCACTCAAAATAGGTAATCATTTGTGCGGAAATAAACGCTAATACAATGTAATAGCCCATTCCAGACATCGCTTTTGTTAAATGTTGCGACACATCTTTGTCTGATTTTAAGACATTTGCTCCAATTCCATATGCAAGTGCTGGAATAAAGAACGCAAAGAACATAATTGGAACAAGTCCATCCATAAATGGCGAATCTAACAATCCTCCATTTTCAGGATGACGCAATAGTGCATCTTTGGGTAATGTCGCAGCAAGCAACAACACAAGATAGACTGTAAAGGATACCCCCGCCCATTTAAGGCCCTTTTTCTCTCCGTTTGTTAAATCCGTTGTTTCTCCTTCTGTATTGACAGGACCTTCATATAAACCAAAGCGCGGTTCAACAATTTTTTTCGTCACAAATACCGTAACCGGAATTAATACAAAAGTTGAAGCAACTAAAAAGTAATAGTTCATCGCTGGGTTTGCTTTATATGACTTGTCAATAAACTGCGCACTTGATTCTGTAAAACCTGCAATCATTACATCGAGCATCGCTAAAATTAAATTAGCACTAAACCCTCCGGCAACCGCTGCATACGTCATAGTTAACCCAACAATTGGATGTTTACCAATTGATAAAAAAACTAATGCCGCAATTGGTGGTAGCACGATCATCGCTGCATCCGCGGCTGAATTACCTAACACTCCAATCAATACAATTGAAGGTAAAATAAGCTTTGTCGGTGCGATTGACACCATCTTCTTTAACAACGCGGATACAAGACCTGTTGATTCCGCGAGCCCTACCCCTAACATTACAACAAGTACTAATCCAAGTGGTGGAAAGGACATAAAGTTGTTAACCATCTCTGATAAAATTTTCACAAGTCCATCGCGACTTAGTAAGTTCACAGCTTCAATCTTTTCTTTTGTTGCGGGATTAATCGCTGACACTCCAAGCTTTCCTGCAATAAAAGAACTGATCAAAATAAGCACTGTTAAAATGAAGAAAAGTGTAATAACATCCGGAAGCTTATTTCCAGCTTTCTCAATAAAATCTAGAAAGTATTGAAAAATACTTCTCCTTTGCTTTGGCTTCGATATTTCTGTATTTGGTGTTGACATGATGATTCACGTCTCCTTTCTCTATATTGTTTGTATGATTTCTAACCCTCCCTATTTTCAGAATGTTTTACAAATATAATAAAGAATCAATTATTTGTAAAGGTATTTCCGATAATTTTTACACTATTTAAACAATAACTCTAGTTCTAATTCCTTATTTTTCTTTTACAAATGTTTACTCTATCAGTGGACGGGTACTTCATTTTCAGGAAGCACTAGTGACCTTAAACGTTTTCGGTATGTACCTATAAAAGAACAGTTTAGTCATTTGTATCGAAATATTCTTAATTAATAAATACTATCTCAAACCATTAACGAAAGTGAGGAAAAAGCATGAATTCAGTCAGCATTTGGTTCACTCTATTATCTTGTGCATGCTTCATGGGACTTGTAGGTTGGGTTTCTTATCAAAAAACAAAAGGTGAAGTAAACGATTCAACCGGATATTTCCTTGCTGGCCGAGGATTAACAGGAGGGTTTATTGCAGGATCTCTTTTGTTAACAAACTTGTCTGCTGAACAATTAATTGGATTAAACGGACAAGCGTATCGAACAAATTTATCAAATATGGCTTGGGAAGTAACGGCATTGTTCGCGATTGTCGTGATGGCGATTTATTTATTACCAAAATACTTAGGTGGAAGCTTTACCACCTTACCTGAATTTTTTAGTACTCGTTTTGATGAAGGAGTGCGACGTTACACAGTCATTTTATTTATGCTTGGATACATTTTCGTAACCATTCCCTCTATGCTTTACTCTGGTGCACTTGCCGTCTTGCAACTTTTTGATATTCCGAGCCTACTCGGAATTAGTTATACACAATCGGTTTGGCTCGTCATTTGGATCATTGGAATTATTGGCGCAATTTACGCCATCTGTGGAGGATTAAAAGCGGTGGCCGTGTCAGATACCATTAACGGAATCGGTTTACTCATTATCGGAATTCTTGTTCCCATTTTAGGTTTTATTGCTTTAGGAAATGGAAACTTAGTAGACGGCATGAAAACAATTGCAACGAATCATCCTGAAAAGCTAAATGGCATTGGAACCAAGCAAGACTCTGTTCCGATTGGCACGATTTTTACAGGAATGATTTTTGCTAACTTGTTTTATTGGGCGTCTAATCAATATGTCATTCAGCGCACATTAGGAGCAAAAAACTTAGCAGAAGGTCAAAAAGGGGTGCTCATTTCAGGATTTTATAAACTGTTAGTACCTGTTTTTATGATGATTCCTGGTGTCATTGCGTTTCATCTTTACGGAGATTCCTTACAAACCGTTGACTTGGCTTATCCCACTTTAATTGCTGATGTGTTACCAACGTATTTGTCAGGATTTTTCTTAGCTGTTCTATTAGGAGCCGTGTTTAGCTCATTTAATTCATTGTTAAATAGTGCAGCGACGATGTTTGCACTTGATATTTACAAATCACAAGTAAATCGTGATGCATCGGATAAACGCCTTATTTTAGTAAGTAAATATTTCGGCTCAGTGGTAGCTCTTATTACATTATTTATTTCACCCCTACTCATGCAAGCACCCGATGGTTTATGGGATTTAATTCGTAAGTTCACAGGATTTTTCAACATTCCAATTATCGCTATTTTACTCGTTGGTGTGTTCTCAAAGTTTGTTCCATCAATTGCAGCTAAAGTGGTCATTCTCTTTCATATTATTACGTATTACATGCTCGTATGGGGTACAAATCACTTATTTAATTTTACAGTCGACATTCATTTCATCCATCTTTATGCGATTCTCTTTTTTGTAGAAGTTGCCATTATGCTCTTAATTGGAAAAGTAAAGCCGAGATCTACCCCTTATGTTTTCAAAGCGAATCCATCTGTTAATATGACACCATGGAAATATACCTTACCAACAGCAATTGTGCTTTTAGCGCTTGTTGCACTTACGTACATTGTATTTTCCCCTATCGGTGTTGCTTATGAACGAGCCATTGTCTCACCGATGTTTGGTTATGCAGTAGGGGCACTTATTGTCCTAACAGGGGTACTCATTTATTTCTCTTTGAAACAATGGCATAAAAAATACGCAACACTTATTCAAAAACAATCCATTTCTTCAATAAAAGTGGTTTCCTAACAATAAAGCTATGTCAGTAAACTCTCCATCTGACATAGCTTCATTTTATAAAAAAGCCTTATTAAAAATTCATGCGAGATTGTCCACCATCTACATTTAAGCTCGCACCAACAACCCAAGATGCTTGTTCAGATGCGATAAACACAACTGCATTCGCGACTTCTTCTACCGTACCAAAGCGACCTGCTGGAATATTCTCTTTTACAAATTTCTTCATTTTCTCTGGATTCTCTTCGATTCGCTTTTGCCAATTCCCTGTTGCGTGCAAAATACTTCCTGGCGCTACACTATTGACACGAACACCAAATAAAATCATTTCATCGGCAAATGATTTTGTAAAACTAATGAGCGCTGCTTTTGCATTGTTATATGTTACTTTCCCTCCACTTTCACGGCCAAAAATAGACGTTACATTAACAATGCTACCGTAGCCTTTCTTTTTCATTTCTTCTCCAGCTAACTTACTTAAGTGAACCGCTGATATGTAGTTTAACTCCATTGCTTCAGAAAAAGTCGCCATGTCTGTTTCGAGTGCACTACTTCCATTACTTCCACCTGCATTATTGATTAGTATATCAATGCGACCAAATTCTGTTACGAAACGTTCAATGAGATTGATTCGTTCTTGTTCATTCGTTACATCTACTTCGTAAGTCGATACACCGTCTAACTGCTCACGCGCTTCTTGTAATGCTTCTTTTCCACGAGCTGCAATTGCTACATTCGCTCCTTCTTTTAAAAAAGCCGCTGCAATTCCTTTACCAATTCCTTTCGATCCACCTGTCACTAATACGTTTTTTCCTTTTAACTGTAAATCCATTTAATACCCCACCTTTCACACTTTATCTTACAATATTTTTTTCTTTACACAAAATAGGTTGTTACACAGGACAAATACATGTACTTCCGATATAATGCTACTTATTGTAAAAAAGATTTGAGATCGAGGGATAATCAATGAAACAAACATTCACAAAACAAGAAAAGGTAAAGCAATTCTTAATTATTCTAGTACCTATCTTAATTACACAGCTCGGTATGTTTTCAATGAACTTTTTTGACACGATGATGTCGAGTCGTGTAAGCGCAAATAACCTAGCAGGGGTAGCGATTGGGTCGAGTTTGTGGATGCCCGTTTTCACAGGGCTTAGCGGTATTTTAATGGGCATTACACCGATTGTGGCGCAACTAATTGGCGCAAACAATCGCAAGAACGTTCCATTTTCGGTTGTTCAAGGTATGTATGTTGGAGTTTTCATGTCACTCCTGATTTTAATTATTGGCTCTTTTGTGCTACAACCCATTTTAGATAAGATGAGTCTTGATCCTACAGTTGCGCTTATTGCTCGAGACTATTTAATCGCCTTATCAATTGGAATTGTTCCTCTGTTCATTTACACGGTTTTACGTAATTTTATTGATGCATTAGGTCAAACTCGTACAACGATGTTTATTACGTTACTTTCTTTACCAATTAATGTGTTGTTAAACTATGTATTTATCTTCGGAAAGCTTGGCGTTCCTCAATTTGGAGGCGTCGGTGCTGGCTATGCGACAGCCATTACCTACTGGTGCTTATTAATCATTACCCTTTGGATTATTGTCCGTCGAGAGCCGTTTTCGTCCTATCGTATTTTCAAAAGACTTTATACCGTTTCACTCTCTACTTGGAAAGAACTTTTACTGATTGGGGTTCCAATTGGATTAGCTATTTTCTTTGAAACAAGCATTTTCGCAGCCGTGACGCTGCTCATGAGTGCTTACGACACGATTACGATTGCGGCCCATCAAGTAGCCATTAATTTCGCTTCTTTTCTGTATATGATTCCTCTTAGCATCTCAATTGCACTCACCATTGTGGTCGGTTTCGAAGCTGGAGCAAAACGATTTAAAGATGCGCGTGAATATAGTTACATCGGTATTACTATGGCCATTGGAATTTCCTTTTTATGTGCCGCATGGCTCTACTTCTTCCGTACTGAAGTAGCTACCATGTACACATCTGATGCACAAGTACTCGCTCTTACAACACAATTTTTATTATATGCTATCTTTTTTCAGCTATCAGATGCCTTGCAAGCTCCTATACAAGGTGCCTTACGAGGATATAAAGATGTGAACACAACATTTGTGATGGCTCTTATCTCTTACTGGGTTATTGGCTTGCCCCTCGGTTATGCATTAGCAAATTATACATCACTCGCAGCATTTGGCTATTGGATTGGACTCATTGTCGGCTTAGCACTAGGAGCAATTGGTCTATGTTACCGTCTTATCATTGTTCAACGCCAAAATAGCAAGTTAGCAAACTCCTAATAAAAAGAGAGCCTCACAGCGATTTAATAGTCACCGTGAAGCTCTCTTTTGCTATTACTTACTCGTTTGTAAAGCTTGTTCTAATTCTTTTAAAAGCATTTCTGCTCCTTCTTTACTTAATACGACATTCCCGTTTCCTAAAGAAAAGTTGTCATGAGAAACTTCACCTGTTAACACACAAGCTCCGTACGGTGTGTACTTCTTTAAGATAATTTCCTCTCCATCCACATAAATTTCAATCGGATCACCTTTATCGAAACTTAGCATCGTTCTTAATTCTTTAGGAATTACGACACGACCTAATTCATCAATTCTTCTCACAATACCTGTTGATTTCACAGTTAACACTCCTTTAGTGATAAAAGCCTTTTTAACCAATATTTATCTCATGTTGTATCATACCAATCATTGATTATGTAATAAATAGTTCATAATCATCAAAAGAATGATGATTAATTCGCTCTACTCTTCATGTTTTTTATTCGAGTTTTTTTACAGTTTCGCAACAAAAAATCATACTTTTAACCCCTCATTTACCAATTCAGTAACAATCTTTCGTTCTTTCTTTTCAACCCATACATTTTAAAACTGTATTTACAAACAAATCTAATCATGTAAAAATAAATACAACACTAAATGTTAACCAAAATATATTTTTAGTTAACATTTGAGAAGGAGGTAGAAATATGAGAGGAAAAACGTACGAATTAGTTATTTGTTCAATGTTTATTGGATTTATGGCAGTAGGAGCCAACATCTCTCCTTATTTAACAATTGGAGGCGTTCCGATTACTTTACAGTTATTAGTCGCTTTATTAGCTGGAGGGATGTTAGGAAGTCGACTAGGCGCATTCGCTATGGCGGCTTATATGTTTACAGGCCTAGTTGGGGCACCAATATTTGCTCAATTTAAAGGAGGAGTGGGTTCATTACTAAGTCCCACATTCGGGTTTATTGTTTCATTTATTTTCGTCGCCTACATAAGTGGAAAGATAATTGAACAATCTCCAAATCCGAAAAAGCGACACTTTTTATTTGCAAGCTTTGCTGGTCTCTTCTTAAATTACATAATTGGAACAAATTATATGTATGTGGTTCTACGTTTTTGGGCGGAAGCACCTGAAGCATTTAATTATATAATGGCATGGTCATGGATGCTTTTGTATATACCATTAGATCTCCTGGTCGCCATAAGCTCTGCATTTATTCTGCCTCGATTACATACCGCTCTAAAACGATACGCACCGACTAACACATATCGGTCGGTTTAAGAAGGCAAAGAAACGCCATTCACATTTCGTGAAATGGCGTTTTATACTTGTCCAAAGTTATCACGAATCGCTTTTTGGATCATTGATTCACATCTTTCTAATTCGACTTTTAATTGTTTTTTATATACTTTTGCTTTTTCTTCTCCACCGTCTGCGAATTTATAATAAACCACTTCTTGAAGCTTCATTCCTTCTTTTTTCTTCTTTACTTGCTTTAATACACCATCTTCAATTAAATCGTGCAGTGCCTTATACACTTCTGAATGATTTGGTTTATAGCCAAATGGACGAAATTCATCACGTAATACATCGAGAAGGCGTAATCCGTATAAGCGTTCTTGCTCTGTCATTGTAATCATGTATAATTTTAAAAATGCTCGCTGTTTTAATAAGAATCCACTAGATGTTCGTTTTTCAGTCATTTTATTCATCCTTTCTAGTATTTTCAAAATGTTCTTTGTTCTAATTATACTTTATTCACACGCAAGACTCCTTCTTTCACGCTCGAAAATCCGTCTTTTTTCGCTTCCTCAATAAATAACCATGAATATATACCTAACTTCACCTTCTTTTTAGTTCAGAATCATCTTTTTACTTCATATTATAATGTAACGAATAAAAAGTGAGGTGAGCATAGATGAGCAAAAAACCACCTGAAATTGACTGGAGCTCAATTCACGATAAAGTGGAAGACATGCTAGGCGTTCACTTTTGGAATGACCTACAAGGTATGCTTCCAAAGCGGTTCCCAAACATTGACCTTTATCAAACAGATACAGAAGGCATTGTTGTCATTGAAATTCCCGGCTTACAATCTAGTCAAGACGTACGGATTAAGCTTGAATCTAGTACGTTAACCATCGATGGCCATATTCCTTATTCCTACCCTATTTCTAAACAACAATTACTAAATAGCGAACGTCACACCGGCTCGTTTCAACGCACCATTCGAATTCCATTTCCTTATATCGATGATCAAATATCTGCTAAATATAAAAATGGTTTACTTGAAATACGATTGCAAAAAGATGTGCAAGACCAAACCATTTCCATTGAATTTGATGAAGAAAATTAATTACCCATCATTAAGACGCTGAGACAATAGGAGGAAAAAAATCCTGTTTGACTTAGCTTGCAACAGCCTTTGTCTCTTCATCCAGCTCTACTAATGGATAGAGAGGCAAGGGCTGTTGCACATACACCTACTTTCTTGAGTTTGTTTCCACCTGTTCCACCCTCTTCATACTTCCTCCCTCTAAATTTGTAAGCGTTTCATTATTGAATCTAGGTTTGGATTAGTGTATAAATATATAAGAAACAAAATTATTTCACTATTATAAAAATTAAAATTTAACTTTTTATTTTTATTCACTATGAAAATATGTTATTTTTATAACGTTGTATTTTTAAACATACATCTATATACCGTTTAAAACGAACAAACGATACAAAATATGCATAAATTATACAAATATATTTTCAAGTTTTTTCTTTCATGATTACGTATGATTAAAAACAACGTTTAAATATGTAAAAAAATTCATAGCAATGGTTGAGGTGAGCATCTTGAAACAAGCGAAAGAACAGTCGTACTCGAAATCACATGTTTTAACATTTATGATTCCTTCTGTAATCGGTATTCTATTATTTATGATTCCTATCTCTTATAAAGGAGAAGTAACAATACCGGTTGCGATACTTGCTAAGGGTGTACAAAATGTATTAGCAGATCAATTACCAATGATTATGACTATCATTGTTGCACTCACAGCTTTATTAACTATACTTGCATCAGCAATCAAACCTGCTTTTATTAAAAACAGCTCGTTTTTATCTTCTTTATTACTCGTTAGTCCTGTTTGGGTGATTGCACGTATTTTAGGAACAATTTTTATCATTATGGCTCTTTTAAAGGTTGGACCAGAAGCTATTTGGTCTGAAAATACGGGCGGACTTTTATTGTATGACCTAATTCCGGTTTTGTTTTCTGTCTTCTTATTTGCCGGACTTTTACTACCATTATTATTAAACTTTGGATTACTGGAATTATGCGGATCCTTATTTACAAAATTCATGCGACCTATTTTCACTTTACCAGGTCGTTCATCAATTGATTGTTTAGCTTCTTGGTTAGGAGACGGAACAATCGGTGTCCTTCTGACAAGTAAACAATACGAAGATGGTTATTACACCAAACGTGAGGCAGCTGTGATTGGGACAACATTCTCCGTTGTATCGATTACGTTCAGTATCGTTATTTTAAGTTATATGAAATTAGAAGCATATATTCTTCCTTACTATTTAACCATTTTATTAGCTGGGTTTGTCGCAGCGATTATTATGCCACGTATCCCGCCTTTATCACGAAAAGCTGATACGTATTTTGAACAAGCGGCTACCAATGTAGCAGACGAAACAATCCCACAAGGACACAGTGCTTTTTCTTGGGGATTTAATCAAGCGGTTTATCGTGCCAAAAACAATACTGGTGTTAAAGCGTTTTTTCAAGACGGCGTTAAAAACATTTTAGATATGTGGATGGGCGTTGTCCCAATTGTTATGGCAATCGGGACAATAGCACTCGTTATCGCTGAGTACACACCGTTCTTCTCATGGTTAGGTACTCCTTTTGTTCCAATTCTATCTCTGTTGCAAGTTCCAGAAGCTGCGGATGCAGCGCAAACGATGGTTGTAGGATTTGCGGATATGTTCTTACCTGCTGTCATTGGAAGTGGCATCGAAAGCGAGTTAACACGCTTTGTGATTGCGTGTGTGTCGGTTACTCAGTTAATTTACATGTCAGAGGTTGGGGGCTTATTGTTAGGCTCTAAAATCCCCGTGAAGTTTACAGATTTAGTCATTATCTTTATTGAGCGTACATTAATTACATTGCCAATCGTTGTTATTGTTGCACATTTTTTATTCTAAGCAGAAAAAGAAGCTGATCAACTCTCAGCTTTTTTTTATTTCCTTTGAAATAATATTGAAATATTCAGAATTATATTTATAATGACAAGTATAACTTTTTTTAGGGGGACATACAGATGAAAACATTAGAGAGAATCAGTTCCTTCGCAGGAAATACTTTTGCTTTATGGGTGATTTTATTTGGAACCATTAGTTTTTTAGTTCCAAGCGGCTTTACATGGATTGGTCCACATATTTCACTTTTACTTGGAATCATCATGTTTGGCATGGGACTAACCTTATCATTAGATGACTTTAAGTCAATTTTAAAAATACCAAAAGCAGTATTCATTGGAGTCGTAGCACAATTTACAATTATGCCTTTAGCAGCCTTTGGTTTGGCTACTTTGTTTCAATTACCACCGGAAATTGCTGTTGGTGTTATTCTCGTTGGTTGTTGTCCTGGAGGTACTGCTTCAAATGTAATGACGTATTTAGCAAAAGGAAACACCGCTTTATCTGTAGCCATTACATCTGTTTCAACCTTATTAGCACCCATCTTAACACCTGCACTTATTTTATTATTTGCTAGTCAATGGCTACCTGTATCTGCTAGTTCCTTAGTCGTGTCGATTTTAAAAATGATTGTCCTTCCAATTGTATTAGGCATCATTGTACAATCTCTATTTAATAAACAAGTTCAAAAGAGCATCAACGTATTACCACTTGTATCTGTTGTTGGTATTGTTGCCGTAGCTTCAGCTGTTGTGGCACTGAACGCAGAAAAAATTGCTGAAACCGGATTAACCATTTTTGCTATCGTTGTGTTGCATAATGTTATTGGACTACTTTTAGGTTATTTATTGGCCAAAATGCTTAAGTTAGATCACCGTGATCAAAAAGCAATATCAATTGAAGTTGGTATGCAAAACTCTGGATTAGGTGCTGCATTAGCCGTCGCTCACTTCTCTCCACTCGCTGCTGTCCCAAGCGCCATTTTTAGCGTATGGCATAACATTTCAGGACCTCTTATTGCGACATGGTGGGGAAAACGAAAAGAATCATTAGAAACAACTAACCATACAACTATTTCTAAATAAAAAAGACGCAAGGAAAGCTCTTATTTGCTCTCCTTGCGCCTTTTTATGTTGCGTTTACTTTTACCTCTTCACGCTTACGTCCCCAACTATAAGCTAAACCGAAGCTTAATAATAGAACAAGTGCGCCTAACATGTATGGAAATTCAACATTCACATCAAATAATACACCCGCTAAGGCTGGACCCGCAATGTTCCCAAGGCTCATGTACGCATTGTTCATACCAGCTACAAACCCTTGTTCATTCCCCGCCATTTTCGAAAGAAGTGTATTAACTGCCGGACGTAACAACGATGTCATAATAAAGAATAAAACTGTTGTCACAAATACACCGATATAGCTTCCAGCTAGGATCGCTAAAATAAATCCTAAAGAAGATCCTAAAAGGGTAACATATACAACCACTTTTTCTCCAAACTTATTAATCATTGCATTAACGGCAATCCCTTGAATAAACACACCGATTAAACTTGTCACCGTAATGACAATGGCAATATCTTTTGCTGTAAAGTTATGTTTAAGGTCTACATATAATCCAAAAATCGCTTCAAAGTTTGCTAAACCAAAGCTCATTGCAAATACAAGATACAATAACACTGCATATGGAGCTTTCGTTGAGCGTACAATTTGCTTTCCAATCGATTCTCTTTTTTTGTTAGATTGTCGAGCTGATAATTGCTGTTCTTTGCTTAAAGTCTCCGGAATAAACAAAATAGACATAACCGTTGAAAATGCAGCTACAGCTGAAGATACATAAAACGGCGCTCTCGTTCCGAATTCAGCTAGGAACCCTCCGATTCCAGGACCAATTACAAATCCTAACGACATGGCAGCACCTAGTAGCCCCATTCCTTTACCACGCTTTTCTTCTGTTGTAATATCCGCTACATACGCCATCATTGGTGGAATAATAAAGGCAGCAGATGCACCCCCAATTAAACGTGATACATATAGATGCCACATCTCCGTTCCAAATGCAAAAATGATTTGCGATAACGAAAAGCCAGCAATCCCTCCAATAATAATGAGGCGACGCCCATACTTATCAGAAAGCTCACCCGCTAATGGTGAAAACAAGAACTGTGTTAACCCAAAAGCAGCTACAAGTAACCCTAATGTTTGACCACTCGCTCCGAACTCTTCAATATAAGCAGGCATAATTGGAATAATCAGACCAATCCCTGTCATAACGATAAACATATTCACCATTAACAAAATGAGCGGTCCCGTTTTATTTTGTAGTTCTTTCATTTATAGTCCCCCTATCTATCTCTATCTTTTGACTAAATATTCCTCACGTTTTCATGCAAACATTAAAAGTGAGCAGCACAAATGTAGCCTAGACCACGATGACCTTATGCTACAGAAATGACATTATTTGATTATATCCTTCATTACTATAAGGGTTAGTAAGTTGTTTATGCAACAAAAAAATCTCGATACCCGAAACTTTTTTAGTATACGCCGTTGAACAAATTCATCACTTTTTTCATACGTTAAAGATAGAAATGAATGAGAAGTAGGAGGAATTGTTTTGACATTTACGTATACTGATTTTCTTGCACTGTTTGGTGTTGGTGGCGCTCACCCAGGTGGATTAACTTTAACAAAATGGTTATTAGAAGAACATCAACTCTCGAAAGAAGCCTCCATTTTAGATGTTGGCTGCGGAACAGGCCAAACATCTAGCTACATTGCAACTGAATATGAATGCAACGTAACGCCATGTGACCAAAACCCCGTTATGATTCAAAAAGCAAATGAACGCTTCGCAACCCTCTCTTTGCCTTTAGCCGCGTTAAATGAGAATGCAGAATGTTTGTCTTTCCATAATCATTCATTTGACTTTGTCTTATCTGAATCTGTTTCCATTTTCTCCAATCTCGATTGTTCATTAAAAGAATACGCACGTGTGCTAAAACCAGATGGTATACTTTTAGCCATTGAAATGGTAAGAGATGAGGCAATGAGCAAAGACGA
The DNA here is from genome assembly GCF_003184905.1 of Bacillus sp. CGMCC 1.16541. Taxonomy (GTDB): domain Bacteria; phylum Bacillota; class Bacilli; order Bacillales; family Bacillaceae_H; genus Priestia. The sequence continues at coordinate 44,269 of NZ_KZ821209.1, read as the reverse complement.
TTGTGAGCAACTAAAAGCTTTCTATGGATTTCCTCAATTGTTAACAGAAACAGAATGGGTTGAAAAACTGAAACAATCTGGTTTTAACGATATTGCTATATTAACTCCCCCTTCCATCGAAGTCGACGAACACGAAGTAGAAGACGGAACTGAATTTTATTTATCTAGTGACGTTCCAGATGAATTGTATGATATTTTAGATCAACATGAACACTACACCATGAAATTCGCTCACTTATTAGGTTATCGCATATTTTCTTGTAATGTAAAAGAAAACTAGATACTCGTCCATACACGTCCATCCCCTCGCTCATAGAGTAATAAGGTAAAGAAAAGGGGGAACACACAAATGGCAAACTATCATCAACTATGTAATCGCTACAGAGGACGGGTTGTTCGTATTACAGACCGTGGAGGACGCGTACACGTTGGACGTATCTCAAATGTTTCTAGCAGTCATGTTTATATTCAACCTTTAACACGCGGACGTGGACCAAGAGGATTCGGTTACTTTGGTTACCGGTACGGTTATGGATATGGGTATGGGCCAGCATATGGAGTTGGATTAGGATTCATTACAGGCGTCGCTTTATCTGCATTATTCTTTATTTAACTCCACTTCTTCACTAATCCTAATCACCTATATGTTCAAAAACAAAAGTCTCTCATTTAGAAAAAGAGGGACTTTTTACATTTATTTTTTACAATATTATACATAAAATACACATTTTTATATATAAATACTTATTTTTCACCCGATATAAAAACACATCTATCGACTCAAGGTTTTTGTACTATAATATAGAATATTCTTACTATTCTAATAAAATTTACCTCAATAAAAGGGTAAAGATGTGCGTACGAAATCAGGGGGTGCCACATACATATTTGCGCATATCTCATCAATTACTAATTTGAATGGAGTGTAAAAAGATAGATGAAAAATTTCAAAGTTCGTTCTGCATTAAGTACCGTCGCTTTTACCGTCGCTTTATCTACATTTGCAGTTGGAGGAGCATCGGCTACAACTAATCAACCTGTTGTACAGCCTTCTGTTGCTAAAATTCATGGTGATTTTAATTTAACATCATCACAAAACGTAAAGGTCATTGTTGAATTAACAGAAGAATCAATTGTTGAAGCGAAACAAAAAGGCAAAAAACAGTCAAAAAGCAACATTAAAAAAGCACGTGATGAAGTAAAAGGGAAGTTAGCTTCGTCATCTAAAACAGCAAAAGTAAAAAAAGAATACGATCATGTTTTCTCGGGATTCTCTGCTGAACTACCAGCCAATGAAATTAGTAAGCTAGCAGCACTTCCTGGTGTACGAGCTGTCTACCCTGATGTGGCTTATCGTACGACAGAAGTACAATCTAGAGAGTTAACACCAGAAGAATTTAGTCCACAAATGGATAAAAGTGCTCCTTTCATCGGTTCAGACCGAGCGTGGGAATCTGGTTATACAGGAAAAGGTGTAAAAGTCGCTGTCATTGATACAGGTGTTGATTATACACACCCTGACCTTGATCAAGCATTTGGTAGCTACAAAGGATGGGATTTTGTTGACAACGACAACGACCCGCAAGAAACACCTAAAGGAGACCCACGCGGTGCTGAAACGACTCACGGTACACACGTAGCTGGAACTGTTGCAGCAAACGGAAACATTAAAGGTGTTGCACCTGATGCGACTCTTCTTGCTTATCGTGTTCTAGGTCCTGGAGGAAGTGGTTCGACTGAAAATGTTGTAGCTGCCATTGACCGTGCTGTTGAAGATGACGCAGATGTCATGAACTTATCACTTGGAAACTCATTAAACAATCCAGATTGGGCAACAAGCTTAGCTCTTGATCGTGCAATGGCAGATGGTGTTGTCGCTGTCACATCAAACGGAAATAGCGGACCGAAAAACTGGACCGTCGGTTCTCCAGGTACATCTCGCGAAGCCATTTCAGTCGGAGCGACACAGCTTCCTTACGACGTGTATGAATCAACATTAAAAGTCGGTGATGTAAGCTATGCATCTGCATCAGTCATGGGCTTCACAAGTGCGGATGAATTGCTAGCGTTAAACGGCGAAGGCTTAGCATTCACATTTACAGGTCTAGGTAAGCCTGCAGATTTTAACGGCAAAGATGTAAAAGACAAAGTAGCTGTGATTCAACGTGGTGACATCCCGTTTGTTGAAAAAGTAGATAATGCAAAAAACGCTGGTGCAAAAGCGGTTGTCATTTTTAATAACGTAGATGACACAGCGAATCCAATTCCTGTTATTCCTGGAACATCCTTGCCAACGTTAAAACTTACAAAAGCAGAGGGTGACCAATTAGCTGCTGCTTTAAAAGCAGAGAACCTAACCGGAACAATCACATCGAAGTTCTCAAAAGAAGTGGGTGAAACTGTTGCAAACTTCTCATCTCGCGGTCCTGTTCTTGATACGTGGATGATTAAACCTGACGTATCTGCACCTGGTGTTGATATCGTAAGTACAGTTCCTACCTTTAATCCAGCAAACCCACATGGCTACGGTTCAAAGCAAGGAACAAGTATGGCATCTCCTCACGTAGCAGGTGCAGCAGCACTTGTGTTACAAGCGAATCCAAACTGGAGTGTAGAAGATGTAAAAGCAGCATTAATGAATACAGCTGATAAACTAGTGAACGAAAAGGGCAACGTATACCCACACAACACACAAGGTGCTGGTAGTATCCGTGTTGTTGAAGCCATCCAAGCTACAACACTTGTGACACCAGGAAGTCATTCATATGGCACGTTCTACAAAGATAAAGGAAAACAAAATGCAAAACAATCATTTGAAGTTAAAAATCTATCAAAAGAAACTAAAACCTATGAGGTCAATGTAGCGTTTACAGGCGAAAATGCAAATAAAGGCATTCGTGTAAAACCAACAAAGAATTTGAAAGTAAATGCGAACAAAAAAGGTAAGGTAAACTTAGACATTCAAGTTGAAGCAAGTCAATTACCTCCTGGTCATTATGAAGGTGTAATTACCCTTACAAACAAACAAGAGGTTATTGAAGTACCGACGATTTTATTTGTAAAAGAACCTGACTATCCTCGTGTTACATCATTTGGCGTCACTGATAATGAAGATGGCACATATGCATTTGATGTGTACTTACCGGGCGGTGCAGAAACATTAGAATTTGCAGTATACAATGAAACATTAAGCGCAGTAATCGGAACTGCTGGAACGTATACAAACGTAGGAAAAGAGTTTCAAACATTTACTTGGGATGGACAAGTGAATGGCAAGCCACTACAACCTGGCAAATACCGACTTGTTGCATTTGCTGATAAAGCAAATAAAACTGATTTTACTATAAGTGACGTAATTGAAATCAAATAATATAAGGATACGAACAAGCCGCCTATTATGAACAGGCGGCTTGTTCGTTACTCTGACAATATCTCTATACTCCCCACTCACATCGTTCTCCTTTCACTCTTTAAAGCCTTTGTTATATAATTGTATAAATAACGCTTTCATTTATCATCGAGACTTTAACTTTCTACAAAGGTGCGTGCTTAAAATGTCAACACAAATCATTTTATTCGATGGTGTTTGCAATTTATGTGAGCATAGCGTTCAATTCATTATCAAACATGATCGTCATGCTTTGTTTTCTTTTGCTTCTCTACAATCAGACATAGGTGAACAATTACTCGAAGAGCGCGGACTGTCTGCTCAACGCATTCAAAGTGTTGTCTATCTAACTGATAACCATGTCTATACTTCATCTACCGCTGCTTTAAAAATCGCTCGTCATTTAGACGGTGGCTGGAAATGGTTTTATTTTCTCATCATCATCCCTAAGCCAATTCGAGACTTTTTCTATCGCTTTATCGCGAAAAATCGGTACAAATGGTTCGGTAAAAAAGACTCTTGCATGTTACCAAACCCTCAAAACAAAAAAAGGTTTCTTAACTAAGATGGCGAATATATCTCCTTGACAGTGAATACGATGAACTTGGATGTCCATTTGAAGGGAGATATGTAATTTGTTAAAAAAATTAACCCTATGTATCATTACTTTCGTTTTATTGCTTTGTGTGGCTTCACCTTCTTTTGCTACAAATCAAAAAGTGAACTATGTTGCGTTAGGTGACTCTCTTGCTGAAGGTTTACTATTTGATAAGACGTTCGGTAAAAGCTATACCGAGCTTATTAGCGAGCATCTACTACAACAAAAAAAGCTGAACCATTTTTCAAAAGAATTTGCTGTTTCAGGTTATAAAACAAGTGATTTGCTAAAAGACTTACAAGAAAACAAAGTAAAAAATGATAGTTCTTTGCACGATACGATTAAACAAGCAAACTTACTCACCATACATATTGGTGCAAACGACTTTTTGTCAGAAATTAAATTAAATCCAGAAACACAAACCATTGAATTTGATCAAGCAAAAGCTCCTGTCATCATTGCACAAGTACAATCAAATCTTACTGCTATTTTAAAAGAAATTCGCAAATTGAATCCACAAGCTAACGTGATCGTTTTAGGTTATTACTATCCATTTGTTCACCTAGACGCACCTGACCAAGAAGTAATGGTTCGTACTGCATTAACGTTACTTAACGCCCACATTCAACAAGTATCAGTCGAAAATGGTGCACGATTTATTTCACTTGATCAAGTTTTCTCAGAAAACCCTAAACAATACTTACCAAACCCTACAAATCCACATCCTAACAATGAAGGATATGCTGTCATTGCCAAAGCAATTATTAGTCAATTAGAACAACCACCAACACAAACGTATAAAGATGTCTCACCTTCGCATTGGGCTTTTAAAGAAATTAGTATGCTAACGGAAACAGAAATTTTGACAGAAACAAAACCACATCTCTTTAGCCCAGAAACTGCTATTACTCGTGCAGATGCAGCGAAAGCATTACTAAAATCAGCTATGGTTGATCAAGCAGTACCAACAAACCCTAACTTCAAAGATATTCCTACTTCTCATGACGCTTATTATGCAATTGCAAAGCTAACAGAAGCAGGAATATTCAATAAAGCAGACTATTTCAATCCAGACAAACCGTTAACCCGTGCTCAAATGGCGAAAATTTTAACACGTATGTTTGACCTTCATACAACAGAAACTCATTTATTTAAAGATATCCCAACCGATTTTTGGGCAAAACCTTACATTGATATACTCGCTACATTAAAGATTACAACAGGTTATGACGATCAAACATATCGACCAAACAAATTTACAACACGTGCTCAATTTGCAGCTTTTCTCGTACGTACAATGGAAGCGAAAGTAAACGTTCGTTAAGCTGTTCAGCAAGTACACAAAGGGGACAGCACTACACTGCCCCCCTTTGTGTTGATTATCAATGAGTTACTTACCCATTGCTTTTTTATTTGTTGCATCGATTGCTTTTCCCATCATTTCTGCAAACAGATATTCCTTCATCACTTTTAAGCCTTCTGCCGTTGCTCCACCTGGAGTTGTCACTTGCTCACGTAATTCAGCTGGGTTTCCTTCCCGCTTTAACAGCAAGGATGAACCATATACCATCTGAATGACAAGTTGCTTCGCTACACTTTCATCGACTCCATATTGCTTCTCTTTACTGATTAATGCTTCAGTAAAAGAATAGAAAAAAGCAGGTGCACTCCCTGTAATCGCAGTTAAATGATGTACTACCTCTTCTGTGCATAGTTGTGATTGTCCAATACCATTTAAAATAGCTACTAATACTTCTTTATGCATATCCGTTACATGCTGTCCGATTGCGTAAAGAGACATCGATTCTCCAATCATCGCAGCTGTATTTGGCATAATCCAAGCAACAGGTGTTCCTTTAGGAAGTCGCTCTTCCATATAAGAGGGTCCAATTCCAGCAGCAACCGTTACAACGAGCTGCCCTGTCACATGATGAGATAACTCTGTTAAAAGCTCACCATGTGCTTGCGGCGGCATAGCGAGTACAACCACATCGACGTTTTTCACTTCATCACGCCAATTTTTCGCCACAACAATTCCATACTTATCCGAAACTTCCGCTAATCGTTGCACATTTCCATTGTTCGTCACAATGATTGAGTCTTTATTTGCCGGAACTAACCCAGCAATAATAGCTTGAGCCATGCGCCCCGCACCAATAAATAATAAACGTGGCTTCTTCGTCATTTCATTCAATTCCATTTATAGGTCCAAAACTCTTCTTTTTCTAAAAGACGAGTCATGAACGGATTACCTTCAATTCGAGTTAGATCAATTGTTCCTAACATCCCCTCTGTTTGAGAGCGATGCGCTTTTAAAGCTGCAATTTTCGTTTCGCGTACTTCACGAATATCAATCACGACATCTGGCTCACCAATATACTCAATACGATCATTGGAAAAAGCATGACAAAGTACAACTGGACGTTTATCTTCTGGCATACGTTCCACAGCTCGCAACGTTGCAGCTCCCGTTGCATTATGATCAGGGTGTACAGCAAACCCAGGATAATGAGTGATAATATATGTTGGTTGTACCTCATCAATAATTGCACCAATTTGGTCTGCAAACTCTTCAATATCAAGAAACTCTAACGTTTTGTCTCTCAATCCTAACATTCGCAAGTCTTGAATATTGAGCACTTCACATACATCTTGTAATTCTTGTTTACGAATTTGAGGTAATGTTTCTCGATTAGCAAATAACGGGCGACCCATATTACGCCCCATCTCTCCTAATGTTCCACAAGCATATGTTACCTTTGTGCCTTTTTGACGCGCTAATGCAATGGTTCCCGCTGCACCGAACGCTTCATCATCGGGATGCGGAAATACGATTAATACATGTCCTTCCATTTTAAAATCTCCTTCCAATTATGCGAATGGTGTTTCACTAATTTGTAGTGCAACTGCTAAACGCCCCTCAAAGTCATGCCCTGCTAATAATAGCTGACCTTGGTCATTGATTTCCCAATCTGTTAAGCCTTCTGCATATACCCAGCCTATTGGCATTTCAAGGCCTACACGATATGGACTATCTCCTGTAATTTTACCTTGTTTAATATGTACTTTTGCATTACGTATAAAAGCACCTACTGTCATGACTTTCTCGTTAAAATGAGACGCATATGCACCATTTGTCGTTTCTAAATGCACATAGACTTCTTTATTAAAAAAGTTTGTTAAATGTTGTTGAACTGATTTTTTTTCAATCGGTTGCAAAGGTCTTACCCCTTTCCACTTTAATGCTAACTATTGTACAAGAAATTACAAAGGAAGCATAATATTTAGTTCTAAACGTCGCAATTCTTCGACCCACTTTTGACGCTCATAGAAAAACTGTAGCTCTTCCCACTTTATATTATCTAGCAAATCAATACTCGTTTCAATCTCAACAAGCTGTTTACTCAAATAAGCGAGTTCTTCTCCTTCTACGAGCTTCTTTTTATAGCGTTTAAAAGTTGTATCTAATTCATGCAGTTCTTCATAAAGGTTCTTAATAGATCCATACTGTTGAATAAGCGGTAATGCTGCTTTTTCACCAACCCCTGGAACACCAGGAATATTATCACTTTTATCACCTAGTAATGCTTTTACATCAATCCATTGTGAAGGTGAAATATCGTACTCACGCTTAAAGTCATCCATTGTATAGACAACTTCTCCCTTTCGTTTCATCGCAATAATTTGTGACACGTGAGGAGTTAATAACTGTAACAGATCACGATCATTACTATAAATCAAACAATCTTGCTCCTGCTCTTTGCTCCATCTGGCCGAAAATACACCAATAATATCATCCGCTTCATAAAAGTTGACTGACATTTGAGGAATCCCGACTTTATCAAAAACCTCTTTTAATGTTTCATATTGCTGAATAAGGGGCTCTGGCAACTCACCTCTTGTCCCCTTATAATCTGCATAAAGACCTTTTCGCTTCGTTTCGTCTCGCTTTACATCCCAAGCAACAACAACGTGTGTCACTTCGTACTGCTTTGTTAACTGAAGAATCTTCTGCAACGTGACTTTTAACGCATTTACGTATAACCCTTGACTATTTCGTGATAAATCGGCTTCTTCTCGACCATATGATGTGGCAAAATAACATCTACTTAATAAGTTAAATCCATCTATTAATAATAATGTTTCTTTCAACTTGTCAAACTCCTTCTTTAGTTATTGATTCAAAACATGTCCTATTTAAAACACGACACGAGAAGGGGGAAATCATCCTACTTAGTACAACATAGAATGATGAACTCCTTTTCATATCGTTTGTAAACTTATTATAAACATGTTAAATTCTTGTTAGCACTTTTCTATTTCTGTTTCCGAATAGCTGATAATACTATAAAATAAACATATTATAAACGATAAACATTATAAATAAAAAACAAAGACTATAAACCAGTGTAGGTGTTAAAGTGAAAAAACGAACCATATGTGTGATTATTAAGACTTTAGCCATTGCTCTTTTCTCTATCCTTCTGTTCGTTATACTAAAGGGCAACAGTATGTCTGATAAAGTCATTATCGCTAGTTGCGCTGTCGCTTTTCTGTTATTTGTATTAAGTGACTTTTTCTTCGAGACAAAACCATTGCTATTAAAAGGGCTTCAATTGTATATGTCCGTCATGCTATTTATCATTGGTATTTTCGAAATGCATCATATTGTCAGCTCAATTTGTGCTCTTTCCATCATTCTTCTTCCTCGTTTCATTAACCAATTAAAGTAAAAAGCTGTGCCAAAGTAAGAGAAACGACTCCATTTGGCACAGCTCACTTTACAAAGTATGAATAGATCGCAACACTTATTTTTATTTCCCTACTTCATACACTTTTAAATTATGATAAATAATATTCAACAATGGTGTATGTATGTGATGTTGTTTAGCAACTTGAACTAAATACCCCTGTAAATGATCTCCCTCAATAGAAAAACCTTTTTCCATATCGCGCTGCATAGATGACTTCATTTTATACGTCATTTTTTCTACTGTATTCATATGTTTTTCCACAATGTCCTCCGCGAGCGGCGCACCGATAACACGCATAACTTCTACCACTTCATTAAACACTTGTTCAATCATTTCTTTACCATGGCCTGTTTCCCGAATTGGACCGATGGGCGCTCTCATCAACGTCGTCACACCAGATAAAACGGTAATGAACAAATATTTATGCCACATATCTCTAGAGATAAATGTACTTAAACGAAAAGAAGCCTTCGTTCCTTGGAATACGTCGTTCAGTTTCTGAATTCGGTTTGTTTTTTCATTAGAAAACTCTCCAAATACCAATTCGTGAATCGGACTCGTTTGAATAACTTCTCCTGCTTCATTTAATGTCGTTTCAATGAAGCATAAACCACCAATCACACGTTCTTCTCCAAAGTACTCCTGCAATACTTTTACATGATTAATACCATTTAAAAGCGGTACAATGAGTGTATTTTCGCCCACAAAAGGTTCAACATCTTTCATCGATTCCTTTAAATGATAAGCTTTCGTAGAAAATAGCACAACGTCAAAGGGCTCCACTCGATCTTGGGCTGTAATCGTGTTTGGTTGAAACGTTACATCACCATGAATACTTTTAATGACAAGCCCACCTTCAGCGAGCTGCTTTTGCCTTTTCTTTCGAACTAAAAATGTAACATCTTCCCCTTTTTCAAGTAAACGACCACCAAAATAACCCCCAACAGCTCCAGCGCCTAATACTAAAATACGCACACCTTTCCCCCCTAACAATTTCTTTCACTTTATTTTATCATATTCGTCGTTTATCTTACCGATAATTGCTTATCAAAGTGAAACCTATGAAAGAACTTGCTATAATACATATGTTGATAGAAAAAATGAGTGATGGTATCATAAATCGTAATTATTATTATTTTTAAAATTGAACGGAGTGTACATATGAAAAAAACAGAAGTCTATATTTTATCAGGGTTTTTAGGTAGCGGAAAAACAACGTTACTCAAAAATATCTTACAACAAGAACGTGACGAGAATCGAAAAATCGCTGTTATTATGAATGAATTGGGACAAGTATCCATTGATTCAAATGTGGTGGAAGAGGACACACCCTTAAAAGAATTATTGAACGGCTGCGTATGCTGTACAATTCAAGGTCAGTTTGAGACTCATCTCCACTCACTTCTACAAGAGCATGAATTAGATGCTATCTATGTTGAAACAACTGGTGTAGCTCACCCTATCGAAGTATTAGATGCATGCATGTCGCCACTTTTTGCACATGAAATTATTGTAAAAGCCATTGTGACACTTATTGATGCAAAAAGGTGGAAGGACCGTCATTCATTAAATCTTCAATTACAAAAACTTTTACAAGAACAAGTTCGTCATGCTGATATTATTTTGTTAAATAAGACAGACGAATTATCTGAAAGCGAAAAGGCATCTCTATTGTTTGAAGTTCAATCGATTAATAGTGATGCAACGAGTTTATTAACGAGTCACGCAAATGTAAACATCGATTTATTAAGAACTGCTCAATTAAAAAAGAAAGAAGCTCACGAACAAACACATGTTGATCATCACTTACATTTAAAAACGTTTGTTCACGAATTCAAAACACCTATTGATGTCGATGCGTTTGAAAATTGGCTTCGAAATATGCCGGATACCATCTACCGCATTAAAGGCTACATGCGCTTTACTCACTCTCAAGAAACTTATCTCTTTCAATATTCATACGGCATGCCACTTTATATGAAAGAATTAATGAAATTCCCGAATGTCCTTGTGTTTATTGGGGAAAACCTAAATCACACTGAAATGAAAGAACAACTTCAACAGTTAGAGAGCCAATCTAACTAATGAGTAAATTAGACTGGTCGATAAAAAGGTGATACCAAATTGGCACCACCTTTTTATCGACCATTTTGCACTCTTCTTAAAATTTCATGAGCGTGTTGGCCAGCTATATGACTTAATGTTTCCCATTTTTCATCTCGTTTTAAATCTAATTCAATAATTTGTTTAGCTAACTCGATGATTTGCTGTTGTTCACTTTTAGATAAACCCACGTTCATTCTTCCCTTCCACTCATCATTTTCTTTTACTATATCAAATTATCATTCAGTTTCACGTTTTATGTAAGGAGTTCTAACAATAATATTCTTATTACTCACATCATTATGTTAGAATATGTAACATATATAATCTTTTTTTCATTACAATCGTTTATACTAAGTGAAACAGATGATTTCTCTCAAGGAGTGAGGAAGAATGACGACTAATGAATCTTCATATCGTGATAAGAAAGTCATGTCCATTGGAATTGTGAAAGAGTTAACTGGATTATCAGAAAGACAAATTCGTTACTATGAAAAACGACAGCTCCTTTTTCCTGATCGAACAAACACTGGTATCCGCAAATATTCATTCTCTGATGTAGAACGGTTAATGGATATTGCTGACCAAATAGAAGAAGGTGTGCAAACACACGAAATTCGTTCAGAGTTAGCCAAACGCGACGAACTTCAAAAAACAAAGGATATTCGAAATAAAATGTTAAAAGGTCAATTAAACGCCCACTTTCAAAAAAAATATTAATGACATTCAGTTAAACCCTTCAAACCTTCTATATATGTAGAACAAAATCATGTAACATAGAAGAAGTAAAGAAGGTGAATGCGTAATGAACGTCATTTTAGACTATAAGTGGCTCTTTTTTATCGGAAGCGAACTATTCTTTTTCTTTTGTACTGCAGGATTTTTATTATTACGTTATTGGTTTCAACTTCATCAGCTAAGCATAATACCTGTCATTCTTTTCTTTCTAGGAGAAGCTTGTTTAGTGGCATTAGGAATCTATGATTATATTGCAACAGGCTCTTTTAATGTGTTTCAACTCATTATTTTACTCTTCGTCATATACGCTGTTACAGCTGGCAAACAAGAGTTACTAAAGTTAGATGAGCGCATAAAGCGAGAAGTTGCTAAGAGGAAAAATCAAAAAAGCCCTCTCGAGTAACGAGAAGGCTTCTGTCTTACATGCCAACGGAACGGCTTTTACGTAATCGTGGTTGATGAGATACCATGAAGCGCGTCTTAGATAAAGCAAATACAATTGAACCACCCCAAATAAACAGAAACGCAATCATATGTATCTTTGTAAAGTGCTCATGAAAAACAAAGACTCCTAAAAAGAGTGTAATCGTCGGTGCAATATATTGTAAGAATCCAACCATTGATAACGGAATTAACTTCGCACCTTTTGCAAAGTATAAAAGCGGCATTGCTGTAGCCACACCTCCGCCAATTAACAGCAGTGTATCTACGATTGATACTGTACCAAAACTGGATGTCCCTTTCCCCATTAACACGAGGAAGTAAATCAACGCAATAGGTGTCACCATCATCGTTTCAAATGTTAATCCAATCTTTGCATCCATATTCATTAACTTTTTAGCTAGTCCGTAAATTCCAAAACTTAACGCTAATAAAAGAGAAACCCACGGAAACTGTCCATACTGCAACGTTAAAAATAAAACACCCATACCGGCTAACGCAACAGACACTCCTTGCCAAAAATTCAACTTTTCTTTTAACACAACAATACCAAGCAAAATACTAACAAGCGGATTAATGTAATAACCTAAACTTGCTTCAATTAGATGATTGTTATTTACCGCCCAAATATAAATAAACCAATTAAGACTAATTAACACAGACGCAGCGAATAAAGCCATTGCTTGCTTTGGCTTTTTAACTAGTTCTTTAAATGTTTCCTTAAAATCATGAAGTTGACGACTTGTATATAGCAGCAGCAGCATAAACACAAATGACCAAATCACGCGGTGGGCCAAAATTTCATCTGCAGGTACTTGATCTAACAGCTTCCAATATAGAGGAAAGACTCCCCACATAACATAGGCACTTGCTGTATAGATGATTCCTGTTTGTTGCCCTTGATGCATCGGCTCCTGTTTCATATACCGGACCTCTTTTCTCTCTATCTCTTTTAACCATCTCTCATTATATGACGACCATTCTTGGTTTTACAATCATTTTATTTCAGAAACCGAAATTTTTTCGTAAAACTTATTTTACTCGAACAGATTGTAAGCGGCCGTGAAAACTCTCCATAGGATCATCACTTTAAAAAAACGTTCTCGACAAACAATCTTCACCAACAGAACATCCTATCATACAAAAAACACCTTAAATGTCAGAGTAGGTATCTAACATTTAAGGTGCATTTCACTAACATCACAAACAAAAAGAACGATAATGTTCGGTCATTTAATTTCCATTTGACCTTAACGGATAGAAGCGATTTTGAAACGAATCACTTAACGCTTGTTCACATGTTTCATGATAAGAAATAAGCACACAAGTTGCAGGTCCTGCTGATTGGTGAAGAGGAAGTGAAGAGGAATACACTTGTTTCTCTCTTTCATTTAGATCATGTAGTACATTTAATTCATGCTGAATTCCTTTTGACCCAATCGGTAAAATTTCATATACACCTTCATAATGTAGCAACTCATTAAATTGCTGTAACGAAATTATGTCGTGCTGCCGCAAGATTACATCTTGTCCTACTAGAGGATAACCAATTACCGCCAACTTTGCTTCCATCGGTGTTTGACCAATTCGTTTGGTTGCTTTTTTTACGGTTCCTACGACTGTAAAACTAGCAGCTGATTGGACAAGGTGAAAGTTTGTTTCACTACTTCCAATCAATTGAATCGAACCAAGATGAAGCTCCTCCCGAATTTGATGCAATGCCGTTTCATATTGCACCCATGCGTTTGAGTCATTAAAATTTGCAACGACTACACAGATTGGCACTCCTCCCACACTTAACACTTCCATCATCGCTACTCGCAAACTATAATAAGCAACCATTTCATATGTGACTTGAATCGTATCTGTTTCTTTCTCCCCAATTGCTCCTATATTATCTACAGCAAATACGAGTTCATCATTATCACTTAAAGGCGCAAAGAGCACATCACGCTTGCTCATCATTTTTCTTAGGAGACGAACGGAACACTTTTGCACTGCGAATATATTCTACATCACTTACTTGGGCACGCGCATTGGCTACACGAGCTGCCGCAAACAGATAATCAGAGAGTCGATTTAAGTACTGAAGCACCGCTTCATTAATTTTATGTTGTTGTGATACTGTCACTACTAACCTCTCTGCTCTTCTTGTAATTGTACGACATATATGCAGCGTCGTTGCAGCGGGTGTACCTCCTGGTAAAATAAAGCGCTCAATCGGAGGAGCTTCTTGCATATATTCATCAATACGAGCTTCTAATACTTTAATCATCTCATCATTGACTTTATAAGGATGATCTTCACGCGCAAATGCTAAGTCACTGCCACAATCAAACAACTCATGCTGAATGGTCACAAGTTCTTGTTTCATATCTTGACACAACTTGTCATCTAGTTGATAAATAGCTTGACCGACAAAACTGTTTAATTCGTCAATCGTCCCATATGCTTCAACACGACTATCATCTTTATGTACACGTCCTCCAATTAAGCTTGTTTTCCCTTTATCACCTGTTTTAGTGTAAATGTTCATTCTTTTTCCCCTTTCAATCGATTTAATAGACCATACCAAATATGATCCACTACATTGGCTTGTTGAACGATATATTGATATACATACCCACAAGCATCTCGCCAAGCTCGATCTTGTGCGTTTATTGGTACAATCCCTTTCCCAATTTCTGTACCAATCACAATGACTTGAGACTTAGAGACTTCCCATTGTTGCCAATCGGTTACCATTTGTTGAAATGTTCGACAAACTTCCTCAATCGTCATCCCTACTTCTATACATTCCTTAATATATTGCTCAATTCCTTCTATCACGATCACGTTACCTTCAGAATATGTCGGTAGCGCATCTCCTTCATAAGCCGAGAACCAACTGGCATCACAATAATGCGCTCTCACCCATTTTCTTTTTCCGTTAAACGCACCTCCGAATACGAAATGCATGAGCGTCTCTCCTTTGCTGTTTGTTCAGTATGAAAAAATGTACATCCTTCCCCAAATCGAAACGACCAGTCCCAAAAATGAGGGCGTGCTTGCACAAATGTTGAAGCTAACAAACGAAGTGGACCTCCATGTGTTACAATCACAGCATGCTTGTACTCTTTTTCTATTAATAAATCAACGATTTCATCCCAAGCTACCCAAATTCTCCTTGAAAACTCGTAAAACGATTCTCCTTCCCATGGAGAAACAGTAAATGGATCATCCAACCAATTTCGATAGTGGACAATGTCTTTTAACTCTTCATACGTTTTAAGTTCCCAATGACCAAAGTTCATCTCACGCCAATGAAAGGATAAAATGGAAGATGTTCCGGGAAATAATAAATTGGCTGTTTCTACACATCTTGTTAAATCACTACTAACGATGAAATCAGGCGGATTAATGATCAACTTTGATTTTTTTAACTTATCAATTCCATCGATACAAAGTGATACGTCACTCCATCCTACATATCGTTTTTCTTTATTCGCATTCGTTAACCCATGACGAATACATGTAATAGCCAAAGAGTGAGCCATAAAAATGTCTCTCCCCCTTCAATTGATGATCCAATTATATCTCCTGTTATTCCTCCAAAATGCGTGCGTAAAAAGTGAATAAACCAAAAAACAAACATGCTAAACGCAACGAAAACAAACTTATTTTCAACCATGACGAGTAAGAGTGCAAGCAATAATAGGCTCATACATACATAAAAGAAAATGGTATGCTTCGTCACACCACGTTGAAAGTAAGCTGCCAATCCTGTTTCTTTCACCGGCTTTTCCGTCATTAACAACCAACCAGCTAGGAAGCGAGGTAACGCAAAGATAGCCATCATATCCCACAGTGTAACGTCAAAATAAACAAGCAGTTCATGAATGCTCATCCACCGTAAACTGAGTAAACCGATGAATGATAAGATGGCAAAAGAACCGACATGAGGATCACTTAATATGGCTACCTTTTTTTCTTTTGACTGTCTAGAAAAATACGCATCACTCACATCCATATAACCATCCATATGAAGACCACCCGTCAACACAATAGGAAATAAAACTACAAGCAATGCAATTACACTCGTGCTAATGGTCACTTCATCTCGCATATTTACTAAATGAAATAGTAAAAAACCAAGTATCCCACCTAACAAAGGAAGATAAAAAACAGAATGCGCCGTTCGACGTTCTGTCCATTGTACCGTTTTCGCAGCAGGTACAATTGTAAAAAACTGAATTGCCATTCTTAACGAAATAAGTACCTCTCTCATTAAAAAAGACCCTCTCCCTTTTTATAACAAGTTATTCCCGCTTCTACTGATAAAGCAATTTCCGATTGTGCTACAATGTGTTGATGAAGCCCACCTAATAGTTTCATATATACATATGTTGCTCCATTCACCACTCCTGCCTCAAACAAGTCATTCGACACAACGACTAATTTAGCAACACGTTTATTTAATTGAACAATAGTATCTAGCATATTCTCAACAAGTTCACCTTGCTCTTGCTCATTGTCCCAATTCATATGTTCAACAAACAATTCATTCGCTAACCAATTTGTTAAACAGTCAAGTAATACCACGTCATCTACTTGAAACTCACCTAACAAACTTCCTATTTCTGTCGATTGTTCGTATGTCATCCATTGAACTTGAGCTTCGTCTCGATCACATTGATGACGGTTCACTCGTTCTTTCATCTCACCATCTGTTATACGACTTGTCGCAAGATAAATACATCGATTAGGAGGTATTTCCCCTTCAATCACAAACTGCTCAGCCACTCTTGATTTGCCACTTCTTACACCTCCGCTAATAAAAATTAGCACTTGACCGGCAGTCCTTTCTTTATGACTTCTATGAGTCTTTCATTCTCCAATCGAGTTTTAATTGCCAATCTAATATATCGTCCATCAAGTCCGTTAAAATTTTCAGTGTGTCGCGCAATAATTCCTTCCGACGCTAAATATCGCAACCATTCCCTTCCTGTCCAATCATTAGGAACTTCACACAAATAATAATTGGTAGCAGACGGTGAATAGGTCAAGTTTAATTGGTCTAACTGATTAAACACCCACTCTCTCTCACGCGAAACCATTACAATTGTGTCTTCTACAAAAACCTTTTGATTTAGACAAGCTATCCCTACTTTTTGAGCAACGCCATTCACACTCCAATGCGGTTGCTTTTCTTTTAATTGAGTAATCATCCTCTTTGACGCGAGAACATACCCTAAACGAATACCAGCAATGCTATACATCTTGGTCATTGAACGAACGATAATGATTGGGTATTGTTCCATCAATGAGACAAACGAAACGGCTTGATTAACAAAATCAATAAATGCTTCGTCGATGACAACGACCGTGTTATGCTCTTTTGCCTTCTCTAGTACCTGTTCCCACTCTGAGTGTTCGTACATAACCCCGGTTGGATTATTAGGGTGACAAATCCATAGTAAATCAACGCTTTCAACCAAAGATAGTACGTTGTCTAGATTCCACTGCCAATGGCGAGATTCATCTAGCTGAACACTTATCACTTCACACTCATAAGCTCGTGACGCTTGCTCGTATTCAACAAATGTTGGCTCAATGATTCCTACTTTTTTTCGAGCGAACGAAGAAGCAATTAAAAAGAAAGCTTCTGCTGCACCATTTGTAACAAGCACTTCTTGTGAAGATACATTTGAGTGACACGCTACTTTCTCAGTTAACTCCGTGACATCAGGATCTGGATACATAAATGCATCACATTTCAGCTCATTCCATAATTGCTCCAAAGAAGCAGGTACACCTAACGGATTCGTATTCACACTAAAGTCTAGTAAATTTGTTTGTTTCGTTGTATGTAATGCTTGTAATAGCTTGTCAGGGTTAGCCCCATGTGTTGGTAAATACAATCAATATCCCCCCTATCACTAAAAATAACAGTGTATAAGCTAAAACCGTTCTTCTCATCATGCGGACAGTCTCGTCAATATCTGCAATTGTTAATGTTCGGAACGGATCGCCCATTTTAGCTCGATTTGACACCACGCCTTTATATGTATTACGGCCGCCTAATTGAACACCTAATAACGCAGCAATGACACTTTCACCAAAGCCACTGTTCGGACTAGGATGTTTTCGAGCATCACGCTTTACAATTCGCCACACATGAGCAAAAGAATAATCACTATACTTGAGATTCGCTAAAACCATGACAATTGCTGTCAATCGACTCGGAATATAATTTAGCAAGTCATCGGTTTTCGCGCTAAAATAACCAAACTGTGCATACTTTTCATTTTTGTAGCCCACCATTGAATCACACGTATTGATTGCTCGATAAAACAACGCTAACGGAGAACCCCCAATAAATGCATAAAACAACGGAGCGGTCACACCATCACTTGTATTCTCGGCTACTGTTTCAACCGTTGCCCTTACAACTTCGCTTTCTGACAGTTGATCTGTATCTCTCCCCACTATCATGCTCACTTCATAACGAGCTGCTTCTATCTCTTTCCTTTTCAGTGGATGTTCTACTTTGGCAGCTGCTTGAGCTAACGAAGTAGACGCAACTGTTGTCGAAATGATGATGGCTTCTACAATGATCCCTAGCGCAAGATGAAGCTGATAACAACCATACACAAGCAAACTTACAAAGATAAGTGCCCACACTCCCATTGAGAGTACAATAATAAGCCCTTTTTCTTTTTTAAACTTTCCTTTATTTAAATGTTTATCTAATAGTGCGATCCACGATCCAAACCACCGAACAGGATGAGGCCAATGTTCGGGGTCTCCGATGAGTGAATCAAGTATGAGGGCCAAAACAACTGCAATAAGGTGGACAGCGATAAATGTTGCCATTGCTATCACCTTTTTATCCTTTCATGTAATGCATCTCTTAAGCTTACTTTCACTAACTTAGCAATTCCTTGACCTAAAGCTGTCATTGAGCCTGCATATTCGTGTCGTGTTCCTTTTTGATTAGCAGCTACACAAATACTGTCTGTTGATGTTCCTGTTGCCACACTATTTGTATGAGAATCTCGTATATTTAAAGCAGCTAAAGTTTTTGTTTTTGCTTCAGTGGCAGCAATAAACACTTGTAAAAAAGCTGCTTCACTTAGATATCCGTCTATAAAGAAAAACATATTAATTGTTCCTGGACTCATAGGAAATGGCGTTAACCCATCTGATGTAATATCAACAGCATTCCCTACCCCTGCTGTTATAATCGATGAGATGATTAAATCATCAGATTGATAGGTATAAACGACACACTCCTTCAAGTAAACAGCAGTCATTAACCCCACTACATTCTCATGTGGCAATTTATGCTGCTTAAGGTATTGTCGATACTCAGTAATAGGATCATCAAAGCAATAATCTTTATGAACAAATCGATTGTAAAACGTATCTGTTCGCCCAACTCCTGCGTCAAGTATTCCTGAATGGTAGAAAGTAAATCGTTGACTCGTTTCCATCCTCAACAAATGATCTTGTTCAATAAATGTCAGATTTAAAAAAGGACCTATTCCTTTTTTAATCGTTACCGGAATATGGCCCTTCATCTCCTTATTTGTACACCTCCGGATAAACAGCTTTAGCTAACTCTTGTAAACCTTCTACTAAACGAGGACCTGAGCGCGTTACTGTATCTGAGTTAACGTCAACAACTGCTTTTTCTTTCACTGCCGTTACATCTTTCCACGCTGGTCGATTCATGACTTGCTCAGTTGCATTTTCTGTGTAATAACCATAGGTCGTGATAATGACATCCGGATTTAGTTGCACTGCTTTTTCTTCAGAAACCTTCACCCAACCTTCTTCACTATCTGCGATGTTTTGTGCGCCAATAATGGAAAGCATTTCATCCATGAATGTCCCTTTGCCTGTTGTATAAATATCAGGTGCTGGTGACACTTCAACCCACACAGATTTCTGGTTTTCTTTTGCAATTGTTTGGCCTTTTTGTGAAATCGCTTTTACTTCACTTTCCATCGTTTGAATTAATTCATTTGCTTCTTCAACTTGTCCTGTTAACGTACCAATATCAGTAATAGTTTCATAGACACTTTCAAAATTCGTTGCATCTTTTACAACAAATAGTGGAATACCCGCACTTTCAATTTGTTGAAAGGCTTCTGGTGAGGTTCCCATGCTCGATGCATGAGCTAACACTAAATCTGGATTTAACGAAATAATTTTTTCTGCATTAAAGTTCATGTCACCAACTTTTTCTTTCTTAGTTGCTTCTTCTGGATAATTATCAAAGTTCGTAACACCAGCAATTTCTTCATCTAATCCTAATTCGAATAAAATTTCTGTATTGCTTGGCATTAATGAAACAATTTGTTTTGGCTCTTTTTCAAGTGTAACTTCCTCATCTCTTGCATCTGTTAGCGTTAGTGGGAAATCACCTTTTGTTGCTTCTTGTTCTGTTTTTGTCTCTTCGTTACTTTGTTGCTTTTGCTCCGTGTCACCACAAGCAGCAAGAGAAACGATTGCTAACGCAGCAACGAAAGAAAGTAGCCATTTTTTCATCTTTTTTCCCCCTTCATATTTTCGTAATGAAGTGGCCATTCCACACGCATTAAAAAGAGGCTGCCTATATGAAAACAAGCATCTTTCTCTTATCAACATCTCGCGTACAAAAAAAGGCCTGAAGCATGCGATGTTCATAAGTGATAAGCTTGATACAAATAGACAACCTCTATTCACTCGTAAGTCGTTTTTTTATTATGTAAAATCAATCCATACTTGTAACTTAACAGATAGATTGTAGGACGACTTTTCGCTATATGCTTCACCTCTCCGCGAAGGTGGAACAACCAACAATAAGGCAGGTCTCCTGACTTACGCTTAAAAACAATCAAACTATTCCCTTCCCATCCTTACGACAGTGGCTTGTATAGTTGATCTCACGCTTTACAGTGGCGGGACCGCGTTGGACTTTCACCAAACTTCCCTTTTCACCCAATCATACTCGTTGGGACCTTATTGCATTACTATGTAATTATAATTGCTATAAGTATACATGACGGATAGCAATAAATCTATACTACTTTTTTAAAGAAAAAGATTTCACGTCAGACGTTCTAACAAAATACTTTTCGACTCGTTGCATTCGTAGTACATTATTAACATCATATGTACCTTAGTTAGCATATGATACAACTAGGGGTGAATGAGTGGGGCTTGGCATGATGCCAAGCTTTTTTTATAAAAGTAAAACCACTTCACATAGTGCAAAGTGGCTTCATCATTCACTTTTGAAAATCATTTAAAAATTCACGGACAGCTTCTGGTGTTTTTGCATTAGCACTGTGAAGGTGGGCTAATTTTTCAC
Source organism: Bacillus sp. CGMCC 1.16541 (assembly GCF_003184905.1). Lineage (GTDB taxonomy): Bacteria > Bacillota > Bacilli > Bacillales > Bacillaceae_H > Priestia. The sequence goes on along the minus strand of NZ_KZ821209.1, from coordinate 22,907 downwards.
CATTTTTATAAACGAGTAGTGATGGAATTCCCATTACATTGTTTTCATCTGAAATGTTTTCGAATTCGTCACGGTCAACCTTAAACCATTGTTTGTCATTGTTTTCATCAATAATTTCATTAATGAACATGTCTAAACGTTTACAGTCTGGACACCATGTTGTCGTGAAAATCCCTACACTTACCTCATCTGATTTAATTTGCTCATAAAACTGCTGCTCTGATGTAATTTGTTTCATCTTATAACCCTCCATTTATACAATCACATTCATTATAATAAACTTTCATTTTTTATGCTTTTTATTTGCTTACTGTAACGAAGTAATGTCTTGATAGTGAGGCTTTAACACTTCCATTAAGTTGATATACACAGGCAACATTTTTATATATATTTTTGCATGCTCAACGATGGGATGATGCTCATTTGTACCTCCAACCATCTCACTGACAACATCGAAAGAATCAATCATTTTCAATCCATATAACCCCAAAACGACCGCTCCTAAACATGAGCTCTCAAAGCTCTCTGGAATGGTTACTTTCGTATTAAAGATATCAGCCATCATTTGTCGCCAAAGCGCTGAGCGAGCAAAACCTCCTGAAGCTTTCACTTCTACCGCTTTTCCACTCACCTCTTCTAACGGTTGTAAAACGGTATAAAGGTTGTACATAATTCCTTCTAAAACAGCACGAATCATGTGTTCTTTTTTATGATGAAGTGATAGCCCAATAAACGAACCTCTTGCATCTGCATCCCATAAAGGGGCACGCTCTCCGGATAAGTAGGGATGAAAAAGCAATCCTCTGGAACCAGGAGGAACAGTATCTGCCATTTGTATCATCAAATCATAAACACTCATCCCTAACCTACTCGCTATTTCTTCCTCACTATGAGCAAACTCTTCTCTTGCCCATCGTAAGATCATTCCACCGCTATTAACAGAACCACCTATCACCCAATGTCGATCGGTTAACGCATAGCAAAACGTTCTTTCCTTCGTATCAATAAAAGGTGTATTAGTCACTGTTCGGATCGCACCACTTGTACCGACTGTAACAGCTACGACACCTTTTTTAATTGCATTAAGCCCTAAGTTGGAAAGAACCCCATCACTCGCACCTACTACAAAAGGAGTATCAATTAACAGCCCCAATGTTTCAGCAATTGAAGGCTTTAATCCTGTTACAGAATGAGTGGTTGATACGACCTTTGATAATTGCTCAACCTGAATATTTGCTACTTTTAATGTTTCTTCATCCCAATTTAATAATTCTAAGTTTAACATCCCCGTTGCTGAAGCAATTGAGTAGTCAACAATGTATTCACCAAATAGCTTATAAAACACATACTCCTTGATTGAAATAAATTTATGTACTCGTTTTACTAACTCCCTTTTCTCCTCGTTTAGCTAAATTAATTTCACAAGCGGTGACATAGGGTGAATCGGAGTGCCAGTGCGGCGATAAATAAAGTGAGCAAGCTCTGTTTCTTTTAGCTGTTTAGCGTAACGTATAGCTCGCTTATCGGCCCAAGTAATACAATTAGTTAGCGGTCGTCCTTCACAGTCAACAGCGATTAAACTATGCATAGCCGCACTAAATGATACAAACTTTACGTTCTCTCGTTTCACTTGTTCTTTTCGAATAACTTGCTTAATTGTCGATAAAACGGCTGCAAAAATCTCATCTGGTTTTTGCTCTGCTGTTAATGCATCTGGTGTATAGAGCGGATATTCTACATGATGCATTTGTTTTACTTGACCATCTATTGTAAAAAGCACCGCTTTTGTACTTGTTGTTCCAATATCTACACCGATCATATAAGACATAGTGATTACCTCAACCTTCCTTCATACGTCCAATGAACCCTTCTTTTATATAAGGTTATCCGAAAGGAGAGAATTCCACCCATCTTGGCTGTTTTTTTTCAAATCAACGTCTTTATCAACCATTTTCTGTATAATAAAACACCCCTTACCTTTTTATCTTAGGCAAGAGGTATCACATAAAACTCTTTTTGTATCACTTTCAGTTATTCATTAAACTTACTCAAAATCCTTTTAGCTTTTTCTATACTTTTTGGGTCTAGTGGCTGTGTATATTGACAATTAACACGCACACCTGCACCAATACTCACTTCTTTCACATCTGTGACAGATAGAAACGCTTGCAAGTTTTCTGGCTTTAACCCTTTCATTCCTAATAATTGAAGGTTTGTATCTTTCATCCTTCTTTTCACTTTTTTAATTTGAGGGATTCCATTTAAAGCACTTTTATCAGCACCAGACGTACAAACTCTTGTAATTTGATCATATTTTAAGATGGTTTCTAGACTTTTTTCTTGATCTTTTACGTGATCAAACGATTGATTAAACGTAATATCTAACCCTTTAGATGTATGTAATAAAATGTGCAACACGCGCTCATCAATCTCTTTATCTTTATTTAAACAACCTATCACAATTCCATCTATACCTAGTTCTTTAACAATTTCAATATCTTTAATCATGGTTTGCACATCGTACTCATTATAGTGAAATGATTGGTTATGAGGTCGAATGACAACGTGAATCGGAATCCCTACTTGTTTTTTCACTTGTTCGATTAAACCGTAACTTGGTGTGAGCCCTCCTGATTCAATCCCGACGACAAGTCGAATACGATCTGCTCCACTCTCTTCCGCAATTTGTGCATCTCCTAATGTAGTGGCCATTATTTCTAATACCATTAACAACACCCTTTCATCTTTGAAGCACGATTTGTTCATTCATTTTCCCAATCATTATAGCGATAAAACACGAAAGATACCATGTACATATTTACCATCCTAAGTAAGAATTCTACTTGTTATTAAGAGTGTGAGAAATCATACCTAATCAGATCTCTTTTATATAAAAACATGCTAAGGTCTATGTGCTCATGAGAAAAATAAAGAGGGTGACGTAAAAAAGACAAATCAGGTTGTTCAAATTGTTACGAAACAAAAAAGAACATGTTAACAAAATAGCCGTTGCCTGTTTTGCATTTATTTTAGTAGGCAATGGCTATTTTATAATCTATCAGTTATCCAAATAAGCGCTTTCGCTTATTCTTCTTATTATTCGATTGCATTTGACTGTTCATCCATTCTTGTGGAGTCATCATCGGCATTTGACTTTGTATCATTTCTTGACCGTTCATCATCGGCATTTGACCCGGCATCATTTCTTGACCATTCATCATCGGCATTTGGCCCGGCATCATTTCTTGACCGTTCATCATCGGCATTTGACCCGGCATCATTTCTTGACCATTCATCATCGGCATTTGGCCCGGCATCATTTCTTGACCGTTCATCATCGGCATTTGGCCCGGCATCATTTCTTGACCGTTCATCATCGGCATTTGACCCGGCATCATTTCTTGACCATTCATCATCGGCATTTGGCCCGGCATCATTTCTTGACCGTTCATCATCGGCATTTGGCCCTGCATCATTTCTTGACCATTGATCATCGGCATTTGGCCCGGCATCATTTCTTGACCGTTCATCATCGGCATTTGACCTGACATCATTTCTTGACCGTTCATCATCGGCATTTGGCCTGGTAGCATCCCTGGCCCGCCCATCATTGGCATTTGACCTGACATCATCCCCGGTCCACCCATCATCGGCATTTGACCCGGCATCATCCCTGGCCCACCCATCATCGGCATTTGATCCGGCATCGTCCCCGGTCCACCCATCATCGGCATTTGACCGCCACAACTTGGACACCGCTGGTCAAGATGATTCATTTGTTGAAAATGTCTATTCATTTTAGAGTTCCTCCCCATTATTCATACAATGTACGATATNGGCATTTGACCTGACATCATTTCTTGACCGTTCATCATCGGCATTTGGCCTGGTAGCATCCCTGGCCCGCCCATCATTGGCATTTGACCTGACATCATTTCTTGACCGTTCATCATCGGCATTTGGCCTGGTAGCATCCCTGGCCCGCCCATCATTGGCATTTGACCTGACATCATTTCTTGACCGTTCATCATCGGCATTTGGCCTGGTAGCATCCCTGGCCCGCCCATCATTGGCATTTGACCTGACATCATTTCTTGACCGTTCATCATCGGCATTTGGCCTGGTAGCATCCCTGGCCCGCCCATCATTGGCATTTGACCTGACATCATTTCTTGACCGTTCATCATCGGCATTTGGCCTGGTAGCATCCCTGGCCCGCCCATCATTGGCATTTGACCTGACATCATTTCTTGACCGTTCATCATCGGCATTTGGCCTGGTAGCATCCCTGGCCCGCCCATCATTGGCATTTGACCTGACATCATTTCTTGACCGTTCATCATCGGCATTTGGCCTGGTAGCATCCCTGGCCCGCCCATCATTGGCATTTGACCTGACATCATCCCCGGTCCACCCATCATCGGCATTTGACCCGGCATCATCCCTGGCCCACCCATCATCGGCATTTGATCCGGCATCGTCCCCGGTCCACCCATCATCGGCATTTGACCGCCACAACTTGGACACCGCTGGTCAAGATGATTCATTTGTTGAAAATGTCTATTCATTTTAGAGTTCCTCCCCATTATTCATACAATGTACGATATTCATACCGTTTTTAATTAGGAATTCGTCCGAGATAAAATAGGCTATCCTTACTCATTTGCAAGCCTATTAAAAGTTGTACCGTTTAAAAGACTTTTTTATAATGAGCAAATATAATAACCGTTTACGTAAACTAGCTAAGAAAGGAATACTCTATATGAAGGATGTCATCATTGTATGGTTAAGAAAAGACTTACGTCTTATTGATAACCCTGCATTATTTCAGGCAATAAATGACGGGATTGCTATTCCCGTCTATATTTACGACGAACACTATGAAAATGAATGGCCATTAGGGAGCGCAAGCAAATGGTGGCTTCATCAAGCTCTCACTGACATCGAAGCTTCTATTAAGAAATTAGGAGGAAAACTAATCATAAGAAGTGGAGATACGAAGAAGGAACTTAGTCGTTTAATAAATGAACTCAAACCAACCGCTCTTTATTGGAACAGACGTTATGAATCACACGCGTTACAATACGATCAAGACGTAGAAAAAATGGTTTACTCTCAAAAGATCCATGTTAAAACGTTTAACGCTCATCTTTTACGTGAACCATGGGAGATTAAACAAAAAAATGGGAGCCCTTATAAAGTGTTTACAGCTTATTATAAAGCTTCTCAAAAGCAAAACATTCGTCATTCCGTAGGCAAAATCACTCACTTCCCTCCTAGTAAACTAGTTATCTCTACAAAGTCTGTTGATGATTTAAAATTACTTCCTACGATTGACTGGACAAGCACAATGAAGGCAACATGGGATGCAACTGAAAAAGGAGGAATTGAGTGCTTTAAACACTTTTTAACTAAAAAGCTAAGGGACTATGAACTCGGACGAGATTTCCCTTTTAAGTCTATTCATTCCGCTCTTTCACCTTATTTTGCATTTGGTCAATTATCACCACGCGTACTTTATCATTACTTGTTCAAAAAAGGAGAACAAATACAATCTCCATCCTTTAGACGTCAAATTGAAATGTTTACTCGTCAACTTGTATGGCGTGACTTTGCTTATCATCTACTTTATCACTTTCCATCTACAACAAATGAGCCGTTGAATCCGATGTTTTCAAATTTCAAATGGGAGAAGAATGAGTCTCAGCTTAACGATTGGAAACAAGGACAAACTGGCTATCCACTTGTAGATGCTGGAATGAGAGAGTTATGGAAGACAGGCTTTATGCATAATCGGGTGCGTATGGTCGCAGCTTCGTTTCTTGTTAAACATTTGCTCATTCATTGGCAAGAAGGCGCTAACTGGTTCTGGGACACACTCGTTGATGCAGATTTAGCAAATAATACATTAGGATGGCAATGGGTTGCAGGATCAGGTGCAGATGCAGCACCTTATTTTCGAATTTTTAATCCAATCACTCAATCTGAAAAATTTGATGAAGAAGGTGCTTATATTAAAAAGTGGATACCCGAACTAAAAGACATTCCAACAAAGTACATTCATAAACCTTGGGAAGCTCCTAACGATGTGTTAGAGAAAGCAAATGTTATTCTAGGATCTACTTATCCCTTTCCAATTGTTGAGCATAAAGAAGCGAGAGCTAAAGCACTTGAACGATACAATGAAATGAAAAACGAATATACAAACAAAAAGGAAGAGATAAGTACATCGTAAAGTTAAGTAAAGACTACATGTAACACCTCTTCCTTCATCAATCCGTGAACCTGACTTTATTTTATAGATAAAGAAAGTGTCAAGATGAGTTGAATTGGGTACCCCCTCCCCTTTTGACTCACTTTCCTTTTTATTGTTAATGAGTAAATGGAGGCACCATAACCCCTTTTAATTGCTTCAGGCTAATATGTAAGTGTTTTGTGTCATCCATCCCGCAATAGAAAACATCTTCTACTCGCTTTACATGTAGAGATTGCAATTGAGCGTGTAACCATTCTTCCGTTACATGAAAATAATTGAGTACATCTTTGTCCACTTTTCCATCAACAACAGCTGGTAGTTCTATCCCCCCCCTTATTCTAGGCGATACCACTTGACCTACGTTCTTCTTTTTCACGGACATTTCTCCACTCGCCTCGATAATCGCTAACTCTACATCTTCCAAAAAGTAAATTTCATGTCCTCTCAACATCTGCAGCAAATTATCAATTGAATATTCAATCTTCACCATCTGTTCGACAATGAATTGACCTTGATAAATCACAACTGTTGGTTCGAACGTTAACTTATTTCCAACTGAGCGATTTTTAATCTTTAATTTAGCTACAGTCGTTTGTAAAAGAGCAATAGCTATAATGGCGACAGCAGTATGAATATGATCAATGTTCGGGTCAGCTATATCTGCTCCCACAACCGCTCCAATTGTCATAACAATTAAAAAATCAAATACAGGCAGTTCTGCAACTGAACGCTTCCCCATCAACAATGTCACAAAAAGAAGTAACGGTAAGATGGTGACAATCCTTCCAATTACTTTTAACGAATCTAACGCAATTTCCACCTTTTTCACCTCGTTCATCCATATTGTGAGCGAGTCACACAAATATATGAATACGTGTACCTTTTGTTTATTATTTATCCCTTTCTAAATTTTATTTACATGACATTATACAGCCGTATAAAGACATTTTAAGTCATCATTCATGGATTCTAGACCGATATTTACTAATTTGATGGATGTTGATTTTTATTGAAACTTACTATATTTTTCATATAAAGGTAATGGTTTCAGTGATAGAATTGATTACATAGAACGAAAATTTTCACATCTAACTTTAAATGGGGTGAGCCAATGTCATTTTGTCAATCTTGTGGATCTTACGAAACGTATAATTTCTGTCGCTTTTGCGGACAACCTATGAAAACATCTACTACCCATAATGAAAGCCATCCATTAATGGAATTAGAAAATCACCCTTCAACAAACACAAGACATGTTATTAAAATGGTGGATATCCATGAGCTTATACTCCAACATACTCACGATCTCGTTTGTGTGATTGACATGAACGGTATATATCAATATGCTTCTCCTTCTTATGATAAGCAACTGTGTATTAATCATCAGTCTCTTATTGGTACATACGCTTTTTCTACTATTTATGAGGAAGATCGAGTACACGTGGAGAAAGTATTAGAAGCGATGTTAAAAACGAAAACAGCAGCTTCATTTGAATATAGAAAAGTCCATACAAATGGCTCTTTAGTATTGTTAGAGGGGAAGGGAATGCCTGTACTAAACAAAGAAGGAGACGTAGAAAGTCTCGTTTTTATTTCAAGAGATGTAACTGAACAACGAAAGATAGAAGCCATCATTTTAAACTCTAAAAAACTATCTGTCATTGGAGAGTTAGCAGCAAGTGTAGCCCATGAAATCCGAAACCCTTTAACAAGCATTAAAGGATTTATTCAGCTATTAAAAGAAAAGCATACCGCCCAAGATGACCATTACTATCATCTTATTATGGAAGAAGAGTTAAATCAGATTGAACAAATTGTAAAAGAGTTTATGAGTTTAGCAAAACAAGAAGCAACTCCATTTAAACAACTGAACATCATTCAACTTTTACAAGACGTCGTTTGCTCCTTTCAAGTTCAAGATCATTTTCACCATATAACATTTATAACAGAATTCGAGGCACAACAAGAATTACTTATTGAAGGACAGTATCATAAATTAAAACAAGTGTTCATTCATATTATGAAGAATTCAATTGAAGCGATCCAATCAAGTGGGCACATTACGATTAAAGTTGAAGAAACTCAAGAGAATGAAGTCATCATTTCAATTAGTGACGACGGTTGTGGAATTGATATTGAAAGAGTCAATCGAATCGGAGAGCCTTTTTATACAACAAAAGAACGCGGCGTAGGTTTAGGCCTAACTATTAGCAATAAAGTAATTAATGAACATTTTGGCACATTCAAAGTCACTAGTAAACGATTTGAAGGCACCACTGTCAAAGTGGCACTTCCACAAAAGCAAACAATGAGACAATGACAACTTCCGCCTCGTAAGTTGTGTACTAAATAAAAAACTCTCGCCTCTTTTATACAAAATGGGCAAGAGTTTTTTAGCGTTTACGATAATAATTGCATGTATAACTGATACTCATATAAAAAATAAATAAGAGCAGCAATCCCTATGTAAAAAAGAATGGTTTCTTGTGTCCCTCCCGTTTCATACGTTAATGGTGATCGTAACTTCTTTTTAAATAAAGGTGAAAACAATGGCACACCTCTCTTAGAAAAGAAATCTCCTACAATATGAAACGCATATCCTACCGCAATTCCTAATGTGAAGTTACTCGGATATTTTTGATAAAGAAGTACAAATAAAAAACAAGCTAATACTGAATGCGTAATGCCTCGATGCCCAAAAGCCGTTTTAATTAGCTTTGACAATCCAAATGACCGCCTTCCGATAAATGAATTCGGCTCATCAATATCAGGAATTAACGCTCCTATTGCAATTCCAATTACATAAGGAAAGGTAAACGAAATATCTGTTGTTGTTGCAATTCCTGCTCCGGCAGCAACTGATGTCACAATATGTGTACGATACTGCACATATGCCACCTTCTTTCCACTAAATACACACATACGTTCGCCTAGAACTTCACTATAAAATAAAATGGCAAAAATGTCAAAGAGCTCTTTTTAAAGAAACAATTGCTTTTATCGATTTGCTAAAAGATTACTCTCTAAAATTTAGTCGATTGAAAAGTAATCACTCTCTATTACATGATTGTCCCAACCAAGCTTACAAAATTATCTATTGAAAAGATAGGCCAATAAAGCCAATAACCATAATAAAAAAGCTAATCAGTGTTCGAATGGCATTTTGTTTGGCCTTTCCATCACGTTGAAAAAGTGAATAACATAACGTACTTGCGTAAACTAAAAATGCTAAAAATCCTAATAATGTCACATATGTAAACATTGCAAACCTCCACCTTTATTTACCCTATTTTACTTTATCATATCAACTAATGAGCTGCATCGAAAAAGTAAAAGTTCGTTGCTTATTTCTAGTCTGCTTCTGTATACCCTCTATCAATACGTTTAAAATTCACCTCTATTCTTAATACTAGTAATAAGGAGGGATTTTTATGCATAATCGACAAGTAGAAGATATCTTTGATTTTTACGGTTTAACACCTACCTACCTTCAATTTCGTTATCGCTTTGAAGTATTTGGACTGTTTGATTCCATTACAACAGACGTGTTAGAAGATTTTTTAACAAACTATTCGATTGAAGAATTAACATTTGAAGAATTTCATTTTTTATTCCTTTCTTTTAAACATATTCACTCTCAACTACCTTTTGCTGACTATTCCGCTCACTGATTTACTCGACAGACGACACATAATTTTCAAAAAAAGATGTGTGCGTCTGTTTTCGAAAACGTACATCGTAATGAATGTATTGATTGGCTTTTTCTTTCATCATAACTATCATATGAGACTGCAACCGTTGTGACAGTTTCACTCCCTGCTCGATTCTTTTAAAAAGAAAAACTAACATTTTTACTAAAGCGTAACAATTTATCTTGATTTCTCTTTAATTCCATAAAATGATAAGATAGAATAGTTTTAAAGAGTTACATATACATAGAGGTGAACGTATGTTAAGCGGTTGGTTTTTATGGTTTATTTTATTTTGGGTAGTCTTTTTAGTTAGTATGTTTGCAATTGGTGGATTTTTTATGTTTCGTAAATTTTTAAAACGCTTTCCAAAAGAAGATGGTATGTCTGAACTAGATTGGCAAGATTACTACTTACAGAAAACACGACATTTATGGCCAAATGATCAAAAACAATTATTAGAAGAGCTAGTAGAGCCAGTACCAGAATTATTTCGAGATGTAGCTCGCCAAAAAATTGCGGGGAGAATTGGACAGTTAGCTGTCGAAGAAAAAGCAAAGAAAATAACACAAGATTTAGTGGTACGTGGTTATATTCTAGCCACACCTAAACGTGATCATAAGTTCTTATTAAAAACACTCCACAAGAAACAAATTGATGTGGCACCTTATCATCATTTATTTTAATATTACCTACAAAAAAAAAGAACCATTAACCACGACCTTTTGCTTAAAAAAGTTGTGGTTAATGGTTCCTTTCATTCCTTTACACCAGTGGATTCCACTTATGTGAATGAAGTTGTCGCTCTATTTTTTTATAAGAATAATACATGGCGACTCTCCATGGTACAATCATCCCGAACGCTAACACCCAGAACATTCCACCAAGTTGTCCTACATCAATCGTTGCGCTTAAATATAACTTAGCCATAATGCGAATGATAAGTAAACCAATTAAAATAAACACAAATGCTTTTGAACGCTTTAAATAAATTTGATTTTCTTTCACTTCAAAGTTTGATGTTTTGATTAAAAATAGCGAAAAAATCATTCCAACAAGCAGCGCTTCAAGGACCTCAGCGGTAGTTAGGCGAAACATTGGATGAATGAACATTAACGCTCCTGTACTCATAAAAATAGGTGGTAATATAATTTTTTTAGCGTTAACTGGCTTTTTAGCCGCTTTCATACGAATAAAAAGCATCAATAAAGCCATAAAAATTGCCATAATGGTTGAAGCAATAGCCACTGAAACCCATCCTTTTCCTCATAATAAATGAATCCGCTTTAATTCCTAGAAAAAATAGGAGGACCTCACACGAGTAGAAGCTCTATCAAGGAACCTACCTATTATATTATTATAGTTTAATTAGCACAAAATGAAAATATTTGTCCTTTATTCTGACTGTGATGAAGGTACTTTTGAATGTTTCTTCGGCTTTTGCTTCTTTAACGATTTCAAGAGGAAACCACCTTTAAACTTACGTGGCTCATATGAAATGATAAACGCTTTTGGTTCATATTCTTCAATAAAAGATAACAACTCTTCTTCTCGACTTCGTTTTGTTAAAATATCTAATCGATATCGAGCACTATCTCTTCCTTCTCCATGATAAACGGTAACTCCGAACCCTTCTTGTCGTAACCGATTAATTAACTCTTCATTTTTCGTCATTAAATTCACTAAAAATGTTGTATAACCAATGGCTAGTCTTGATTCAATATAACTACCCAGAATGATTCCAATTCCAAATCCTACTGCGTACACAACCATCGCTAATGTACTTTGATCACCCGAAAACACTAATGATAACCCAAATACATATATAAGAGCTTCTAAAAAACCAAAAACAGAAGCGTACATGCTCATTCCTTTAACAAGAAAAATCGTTCTTAACGTTAAAATAGGTACATAAATTAGTTGCAAAAGTAAAATAAGTAAAATCTCTTCCAAGAAGTACACCTCTTTTTCTAAATTAAATCATGACGGTTACATTGTAACACTACCATTCTTTCAAAGAAATAGGGTTTTTTTACAAATAAAAAGCTGTTTAAGAATTTACTCTTAAACAGCTTATCTTAATACTCTATTAACAGCATCAAGGACTCTTATTTCATCAAATGGCTTGACAATAAAATCTTTTGCACCCGCCTCAATCGCCTCTACAACCATTTTTTGTTGGCCCATTGCTGAACACATCACAATTTTAGCAGATGGATCTTCTTGTTTTATTTGTTTTACAGCTTCAATTCCACTCATTTCAGGCATTGTTACATCCATTGTCACCAGGTCAGGTTGTAACGTACGATATAACTCAATAGCTTCATTTCCGTTTTCAGCTTCACCAATTACTACATGATTAGCATTACTTAAAATCGTTGTTAACGTCATTCTCATGAATCTTGCATCATCTACAATTAGTATTCTTGCCAACTTTTAGCCCTCCGCCTATATTTAATTCTGAACTAACGATATAAATAGGACTTTTTACTTATTTTTTACTTTATCAATCTTTAAAATATTTTTCAAGAAAAACATTCCGACAAGAATCGATTTAAAGAATTGAATACAAAAAAAGAGCTGTTATGTATCCAATTCTTTAAACATAAACGACTAGATAATTATTTTGAAAGATTGTTTATCTGTAGAGTAACAGAACTGCTCTCTTGAACCTATTTCGATTAAAATCCAGTAAAGCCACCAAATAAGCTGCTAGTATAAATAATAATTTTTGTCATCCAATCAAAATAAAGAACAACACCCATCCCAATCATGGCATAACCGCCAATCTTTACTATTTTCACATTATGTTTCTTAATCCATTTTACCTTCCCAATAAAGAATGACATGAGAAAGAAAGGAATTGAAAAGCCTAGCGAATAAGCAATCATGTATAACATACCGGAACCAGGATTTGTAGCAGCTAATGCAATAACTGACACAAGTATAGGGCCTGTACACGGTGTCCAACCAGCTGCAAATGCCATTCCAATTAACGATGACCCTACTAGGCCTGATGGCTTCGTAGAAAAAGTAAGTTTGCGGTCTGTCATTAAAAACTTGGGTTTAAATAAACCAATGACCACTAGTCCAAAAAAGATAATGAGAATAGCTCCTATTTGACGAATAAGGTCTTGATAATCAATAAACCAACTTCCAATTAACGAAGTTCCAAATCCAATCGCAATAAAAATACTTGAAAAGCCTAATAAGAAAAACGTCGTATGTAGTAAGCTTTTTCGTTGTAACATACCATTTTCTTCTTTTAAGTCACTCACTGATACACCTGTGATATAAGATAAAAATGCAGGATATAACGGGAGGCAACAAGGAGAAATAAATGATAAAAAACCTGCTCCAAAAGCCAACAATAAATTAACATCGTCCACAAACATTCATCTCCTTTATAAATAGTTGTCATATGACCTTATTTTCTGTTGATATCCTTTCAAAAAGTTCCATTATCTTGTATAATTAGGAAAAAGATAGGTAAAAAGGGGAACACACTGTGCTTAGACAAGATTTACTACGACAAATTGAAAAAAAACGTGAAGAACTTATCTCTATTGCAAGTCAAAATGGCTTAAATTCTCTTTCAGCTATTAAACATAGCCAAGAGCTAGACCACTTACTAAATATCTACAATCAAACTCCCTCACGCAAGGCAAACAACCTCTAAATACCTAGAGGTTGTTTTTTCTATTTTAGCATACTTTTCCTATCATAGTATGTAAATCGGTTACATTTCTGAAACTTCTTCCACCTCTTGATCGATACCGTTTTGTAGTAAATACATTTTATAGTACAAACCTTTTTGCTTAAGAAGCTCATGATGATTTCCTTGTTCCATAATTTTGCCCTTATGTAAAACAAGGATGTTATCTGCATTTTGAATAGTAGATAAGCGATGTGCAATGGCGATGGTAGTGCGTCCTCTTCTCATTTTATCTAATGCTATTTGGATTGCTTCTTCTGTTTCTGTATCAATGTGAGCAGTCGCTTCATCTAACACTAAAATTTTGGGATCTCTTGCAATAGTTCGTGCAAATGCGAGAAGCTGTCGTTGTCCGCTCGATAGCGTTGCTCCTCTTTCTACTAAAATTTCGTCGTACTGGTGAGGTAGCATGTTGATAAATGAATGTGCTTGTACGAATTGAGCAGCTTTTTCTACTTCTTGGCGACTAATTTGTTGGTTGTGTAACGTTATATTGTGGTGAACGGTATTGGCAAACAGAAACGGATCTTGTAACACAAGTCCCATATGCTTTCTAATTTCTTGATTGGAGTATGTTTTAATTGACTGTCCATCAATTAAAATATCACCCTTTTGGAGTTCATAGAATCGAAGCAATAGATTAATAATTGAACTTTTTCCACTTCCTGTATGACCAACTAATGCGACGGTTTCTCCTTGCTTAACGGTAAATGAAATATCTTTTAATACATTTCTCTCTCCATCATATGAAAACGTAACGTCTTTAAACTCCACTTCTCCCATATTTATTTTACCATCAGCATTGTTACTACCATTTGGCGCGACTTCTTTTTCATCTAACACCTGAAAGACACGCGAAGCAGCAATAATAGCCTGCTGATAAATGGATAAGCGCATCATCATTTGATTAACAGGCTCAAAAAAGCGATCTAAGTAACTAACAAACGCATAGAGAACACCAATTTCAATTGGACTGTTGATAGCAGTAATCCCAAAATAATTTAATACCATCATAATGGATAGTACGTATAACACATCCACAGCTGGACGTAATAAGAGACCATCTAACTTGATGTTTTTAATGCCAGCTTCATAATGTTCTCGATTGATTTCTTCAAACTCTTTACGTAATCTTCGTTCTTGACGAAACACTTGTATGATAGCCATACCTTGTAACGATTCATTAAGCTTCGCATTTAATTGACTCAGCTTTTCTCTCATTCTTTTATAATAGATTGAACTAAAATGACGATACGTTTTCATTAAAGCATACAAACAAGGCAATAGTACTAAACAGAAGAGTGCTAGCTTTACATCTAATATAAACATAGCTATAAAGATACCAATAAGTAGAACTCCATTTTGTAAAAAGGTAGAAATCACTTCAACGAACATATCTTTTATAGCTTCTGTATCATTGGTAATTCTAGAAATAAGGCTCCCTGTCGGTGTTTGATCAAAATATTTCATCCCTAAATGCTCTACTTTTGCGAACATTTCCACGCGCATTTCTTGAATAATTATTAACGCTATTTCCTGAAATTTTAATGACTGTAGATATTGAATGACCACTTTTGAGATTGTTAGAAAAACGTACGTAATGGCTAATAAAATTAATGGTTGTGTGTCTAAATTTCGTGGTGTTAAATAATCATCAATAAAAATTTTAATTAGTATGGGACCAATAATATCGGCTGCTGTTGTTAAGACGAGCAACGCAAACGCGAAAATAAATGCTTTTCTATGAGGATTCAGATAAGACAAAAGTCGTTTCACTATCTGGTTTTGCTTTGAATTAGATAGATGTTCATTCATTCTTTTGCCCCCCCGTGCTCTACCAATGTCTCAAGTTGTTGTCTCATAAACATGTCCTTATACCAACCGTCACATTGAATTAACTCACTATGTGAACCTTTCTGTATAATTTGACCTTGCTCTAATACAACAATTAAGTCTGCATGTTGAATTGCACTTAAACGATGAGACGTAATAATCGTTGTTCGATCTTTACGATTACTCTTTAACGATTGCAAAATGAGCTCTTCTGTCTTTGCATCAACAGCTGATAGAGAGTCGTCAAGCATGAGTAACTCTGGGTTTAATAATAAAGCACGCGCAATGGATATACGCTGTTTTTGTCCTCCGGATAAAGAAACGCCTTTTTCACCTACAATGGTTTCATACCCCTGTGCAAATTCCATAATATCTTCATGTACATTGGCAATCTTTGCTGCAAAGTAAATATCACTTAGTTTAGCATCTGGCTTTGCAAATGCAATGTTGTCCGCTACCGTGGCAGAAAATAAAAAGTGATCTTGAGGAACATAGCCAATGCTTGAACGTAGTGCTTCTACAGAATATTCATGAATGAAATTTGAGCCAAATGTAATTTCCCCCTGCTGTAAAACAAACTCACGGATAAACAGTTTTAGCAATGTCGTTTTTCCAGCACCCGTTTTTCCTACTACTCCTAATGTTTGTCCTTTCTCTAACCTAAATGATATGTCTCTAAGCGCCACATCATCATGACCTGGATAAGAAAAACAATGGATATTTACATCTAAAGCTCCTATAGGCGGTGTTTGCACTGCATTTACTAGTTCATTAATTTCTTCTTTTTCATCTAATAACGAGGCTACACGATCGTAAGAAGCTTTTCCTCTTTCAACGATATTGAATAACCAACCGAATGCGAGCATCGGCCAAATTAATAAACCTAAATACGTTGTAAATGTTACTAGCTCTCCTAAAGTTAATGTATTTTGAATTACCATCCTAGATCCAAATCCAATGGCCAATAAAAACGAAAAGCTTACAATTAGTGAAATAGTTGGGTCAAATAAGGAATCTACCTTTGCAACAGCCATATTCTTTTTCACAACATCCTTAGAGTACAGTTGAAATTCAGCAATATCTTGCTTTTCTTCTCCAAATGTTTTAATAACTTTTATACCACTTACACTCTCTTGTACCTTATCATTAAGAGATGAGAACGATTCTTGTGCTGCATGGAAACGTTTATGTAATAACTTTCCATAATAACTAGTCGATAAAGCCATAAAAGGCATTGGCAATAAGCTTATTAACGTTAACTTCCAACTGATTGTAAAAGCCATTGTAATAAGAACAAACCCACCGGTCATGACAGAATCTACTAATGTTAAGACACCTACCCCTGCTGTTTGCTGAATAGCTTGCAAATCATTTGTCGCATGGGCCATTAAATTCCCTGTTCGTTTTCGCTGGTAAAACGATTGTGGCATTTTTGTAAAGTGTTCATATAAATTATTTCGTAATTGTCTTGCCAGTTTGACAGACGTACCAAAAATCATAATTCGCCATATGTATCGAGCGATATACGTTACAGTTAGAACCGTCAATAATACGAAAGAAATGCGCCATAAAAAGTCAGTCGTAATGGAGTTACTTTGTATCTTGTCCACAACATAACCAATGACCTTAGGCGGAATTAAACCCAATGCGGCTACTAGAGCCAACAATAGAACACCTATTAGGTAGGATCGTTTTTCTTGTTTAAAAAACCACCATAAATCTTTAAAAACACTCATAAATCCTCCTTTTTTTATTTATTCTGACATCTCAAAATATAATGAAAGACACCCTGCGATTTGAGAGTGCCTGTCCAATGAACGGTTATTTAATTTGACTGTTCATGGCTTTCATCATTTGATTGATTTTCTTTTGCGATGGTTTCATACCCATTTGCATCATCATCATTTTTAACATCTGTTCGTTAATAGGTGGATTTTTCTTTAGATAGCTCATCATATACTTACGAGCAATGAAAAATCCTAGCGCGACTCCAGCAAGTAATGCTAGAACACCGACTAGAATAAGTTGCCACATATTACTATTTCCTCCTTCATGTTGTCTACATTACAGTGTACTAAACCACTCGTTATTATACAATATTTCCTTTTCAATTTCTTTAAATATTTATACAAAATTCCTTTTTTTAATGGGTCTTAACCATCCATACTGCTTAGAATCAAAATCAACGGCCAAAAAATACTTATCATACTTTCTTAAAACTTCAAAAAAAGCGGTATCAGCGTCCACAGAACCATCTGCTTTTATAACAATTGCTTGTTCCTTTGCTTGCAACGTTGCTCGGCTTTTTTTATCTGGAAGTAGAAGGCTACACTTATTTTGATTCATATGAAAGTGATCTTTTCCCGAAAAAGTTTGCTCTAAAGCTGATTTGATGGACTGAAGAGGAATTGATTTTGTGATATATTTTACCTGTTTTTCTATGTATTCATGCTCATCAGAATGATTGGTTTTATACGCTAGGAATAAATCATAAAGAAACGATTCTCTTCTAAAATAATGCATGGCTACTTCCTCTTGCAATAAAAACACGTAAAATGTTCTCATCATCTCGCTCCCTTCCCCATCTATATATCATCCTTAGCTAGCTTCCTATACGATTATTATAACTTGTCGATAAAAAAATACTTGTCTATTTACGGAAAAATCATCCACTTTTTTTGTCGAATTTTACAAAGGCTATCTAAAAATGATAAGGTGCTATTCGCTTTTGTGGCTAACAGCAATCTTTTTTATACAGTTGCGCAAATACAACCGGTAAGATTTACATAGTAAAATCCCTTGCTTATCTAACCTTTGTTTTCGGATAGTGTATGCAAGGGATTTTACAAAAAATGCGAAACAGAGAGATTTTCACTCTATTTCACATCTTATTTTTCGTTTAGTTCATTAATGCTTTTACTTTTGCTACTACGTTTTCTACAGTGAATCCGTACTCTTTCATAATAACTTCACCTGGAGCTGATGCACCAAAGCCGTCAATAGCTAAAATAGCACCTTCGTCTCCAACATAACGCTCCCAACCTAACGGATTCGCCATCTCAATTGCTAAGCGTTTCTTAATAGATTTAGGAATTACACTGTTTTTATATTCAGCTGATTGTTTTTCAAAACGATCCCATGCTGGCATACTTACAACAGATACGTGAATACCTTCTGTTGCAAGAGCTTTTTGTGCCTCAACAGCTAAGCTTACTTCAGAGCCTGTTGCTAAAATTAATGCATCAGCTTCTTCTTTATCTGCTTTTGATACAACATACGCACCTTTTGATACGCCATCATAAGCATTCTCTTTCGTACCTTCAAGCGTTGGTAAGTTTTGACGCGTTAGAACAAGCGCTGTTGGTGTATCCGTTGACTCAATCGCTAAACGCCATGCTGCGGCTGTTTCATTAGCATCAGCAGGACGCATAACCGAAAGACCAGGCATTGCACGTAAAGATGGTAACTGCTCAATTGGCTCATGTGTTGGACCATCTTCACCAACTGCGATACTGTCATGCGTAAACACATACGTTACAGGTAGCTTCATTAATGCTGCTAAACGAATAGCTGGACGAAGGTAATCTGAGAATACGAAGAACGTACCACCAAATACTTTTAAACCTCCGTGAAGCGCCATTCCGTTTAAAGCTGCTCCCATAGCAAATTCACGTACACCGAACCAAATATTGCGGCCACTGTAATCTTCTGCTGTGAAATCGCCAGAACCTTTAATCATTGTTTTGTTTGATCCAGCTAAATCTGCTGATCCACCAAAGAAGTGAGGAACTGCTTGTGCCACTGCATTTAGTGCTTCACCAGAAGATGCACGACTTGCTAAACTGCTACCTACTTCATATGCTGGTAATGATGTTTCCCAACCTTCTGGAAGCTTGTTAGCTGTTGCTACTTCAAATTGTGCTGCTAATTCTGGATAGTTTTCTTTATATTGTGCAAATAATTCGTTCCACTCTTTTTCTTTCTTTTGACCATTTTCAACAATTGTTTGGTTAAAGTGATCATATACTTCATTTGGTACATGGAAGTCTTGTTCAAATGTCCAAGCATATGCTTCTTTTGTTAATTTTAGTTCATCAGCCCCAAGCGGTGCACCATGAACACCTGAAGTACCAGCGCGGTTTGGTGAACCATAACCAATGACTGTTTTTACTTCAATTAAAGTCGGACGACTTACGTCTGACTTCGCTTCTTCAAGCGCCTTAGCAATTTCTTCTAAGTTGTTTCCATCTTCTACACGGACTACTTGCCACCCATAAGCTTTAAAACGATCTTCTACACTTTCAGAGAATGAGCGATCAAGATCTCCATCTAATGAAATATCGTTTGAATCATAAAGCACAACTAAACGTCCTAATTTGAGGTGAGCCGCTAATGATGCTGCTTCAGCTGATACACCTTCCATTAAGTCACCATCCCCACAAATGCTATATGTAAAGTGGTCGACAATGTTAAAGTTGTCTTTATTATAAGTAGCAGCTAAATGACGCTCTGCCATCGCCATCCCAACTGCTGTTGCGACACCTTGTCCTAATGGTCCTGTTGTCGCTTCAACACCTGGTGTGTGTCCATATTCAGGGTGTCCTGGTGTTTTACTTCCCCATTGACGGAACCCTTTTAAATCATCCATTGATACATCATAGCCAGCTAAGTGTAACAAGCTATATAGTAAAGCGGAACCATGTCCTGCTGATAATACAAAACGGTCTCTGTTAAACCATTCTGGGTTTTTAGGATTATGGTTCATAAATTGTGTCCATAAAGAATAAGCCATCGGTGCAGCACCCATTGGCATTCCTGGATGTCCTGAATTCGCTTTCTCAATTGCATCAATTGATAATGTACGAATTGTTGCAATTGAAAGGTCTTCAATACGTTGTGTCATATCTCTTCATTCCTTTCAAAACTATGTATATATGTAATCATACTAATGATTGATTCATTTGTACAATAGTTCACTTAAATTAATTAACACTTTTACATTTTTCGTGATATAAAACAAAAATATACAAAAAAACTACAGGTACTTTGTGTCTTCCCCATAGCTTTTATTGAAACATCTTAATGTAGTCGTTTTTTCTTACTATCTTTTAGCTTCTTTGGTGTCACATCATTCCCTTTTTCATCAACAACTTTAATCGTATGAAGATGATTTGTCATTGACTGTCGGAATGTTTTTAAATATTCTTGACGAAGCTCTTGTTGTTCCATTTTCTCTTCCGCTGTTAAACCTTCTGCTTTTGACTTTTTCGAAAGAGCATTAATACGTGCAATTTTATCTTGTGAAAGCATAATGCGATAACTCCTTATTTGTACAGATAATATGTAGTCATCTTACTAAAAGGATGTTTATTTAGCAAGTTATTCACTTTCTTTTCCTTCAAAATACTCTTGATAACGTCTATGAACAGTGGCTTTTGATATATTATAACCAAATCCCTTCAAAGTCGCTGCTATCTCTGCAAAGGTCAGCTTATTATGTCGAAGGCGAACGATTTCTTCAATAGGAGCTTCCTTACGATCACGTCCAGAATTGAGGTGTTGGTTTTTTAAGTTTCGTTCTGGTTTATACCCATTCTGTACAGCTCGTTTCATGCCTCGCTTAATTTTTGCATTATGTAATTTACGTTGATATTCTTCTACAATGCTGATAATCTCTAAAACCATCGAATCTGATTCTGATAATTGTAACTCTCCTTGATGACTAATAGTAAAAATGCTTGTTTTCTCTTTTTGTAAACAATGTAAAATGGCAATTCGTGCATGCCCTCGCCCTAGCCTTGTTTCATCTTGTACTAGTAAGATGTTTATATCTTCGTCCTTTAAGAGTTGCAACACTTCAAGAATACCATCTCGATCTACTTCGTAACCGCTCGCTTTTTCTTCAATCACTCTCTCAATCGTAAAAGAGTACTTTTCTGCTAATTGTAGCAACTCTTCTTTTTGGCGTATAAGAGATGTTTCTTGTGTATCTTTTTCTGTGCTTACTCGACAATAAATTATTGCTTTCATTTTCTCACAACCTTTATTTTTCCTTTAATGCATATGTAGAATCATAGTTCACTTTTTCTTTTAATACAGGTATGTATAATTGTTCTCCTGGAGTAAGATTCTCTACTTTCATCCTATTCAATTCATTCATTTCTTCCACCCACTGTATAAACTCAGAATATGAGAATTCATGGTGCTTCTCATATTCTACTGCTAGTCCCCACAATGTATCACCATGTGAAATAGTGACTGTTGTATAATCATTTAAATCGACGCTTTTATCACTCATTACAAACATCAATGTACATGTTAATGCTCCTATTATAATAAAAAATCCACTATAATGTTTAATAGATTCCACGTAGTGTTTCATTACCATAGCCCCCTATCAGAATATATGTTCTCATTTTATTTCGAACACTTGTTTTGTGTCAAGAGTATTTTCGAACTTATGTTTGTATTTTCTATATAGCCATGTTATAATAAAATCACCGAATAGCTAATATGGGGTGTTATATTATGAAGCTATCAAAACGACAACAAGATATATTGAATTTTATAAAGCAAGAAGTAAAAGTAAAAGGATATCCACCTTCTGTGCGAGAGATTGGTGAAGCAGTTGGATTAGCTTCAAGTTCAACTGTGCACGGACATCTAGCAAGACTAGAGAGCAAAGGTCTGATTCGCAGAGATCCAACAAAGCCAAGAGCGATCGAGATTTTGGATTTAGATGAGAGTGCAACAGTTCCAAGAAGTAATGTTGTAAATATTCCAGTTATCGGGAAAGTAACAGCTGGTTTACCTATTACAGCGATTGAAAATGTAGAAGAATATTTTCCTCTTCCTGATAAATATGTAGCACCAGATGATCAAGTATTCATGCTTGAAATTATGGGTGATAGTATGATTGAAGCAGGAATTCTAGATGGTGATATGGTCATTGTTCGCCAACAAAACACAGCAAACAATGGTGATATTGTTGTAGCCATGACAGAAGAAGATGAAGCGACTGTTAAGCGCTTCTTTAAAGAGTCTACATTCATTCGCTTACAACCAGAAAACTCTACAATGGAGCCTATTATCTTACACAACGTCACGATTCTCGGAAAAGTCATTGGTGTATATCGTAATATTCATTAATTAACAAAAGCCCAAGTTGTTTATATGCGACTTGGGCTTTTGTTAATGAGTAAATGTAAATCAATAGTGGAATGTATACAAGAAGCTTACGTCATCATTAATAACGCCTTTGTTGTTTGAATTATTTTACTTTTCACCTTCATCTTCACACACCTATCTAAACATGATATGATACTTTAGATTTTGTAAATAAGAACCATCTATGTAACTGTAATCAACGGTTGTAAAATACTCAATAACAACGGTTTTAAATTCCTCAAAAATA
>NZ_QFRU01000022.1 GCF_003184905.1 Bacillus sp. CGMCC 1.16541 | reverse complement strand
CAACGCTTAGGGATTCACTAGGTCAAATGTCGAAAAAGAAAATCATTTATATATAAAAAAATCTCTGTATCTACAATATATAAAGATTACTTAATTTGCATGCTTCGTATACGGTAAGTCGTTTATTATTAGTTTATCATAAAAGGGTTATTCCAGTTTTGAGTCCAAATGGTTTAAACAAAATGTTCAGTGTTAGTAAGTGGTCAAATGTGAGGCCTATACCACTTCGAAAATGCTATATAAGCGGTAAAGTCAACTTTAGACGCTATATCATAACATTACCAAAAATCTTATAAAATAGATAGCAATAAACCTATTTTCCTAGAACAGAAGTGTTTTACATCTATCTTAATTTGCAGTTAATGATTGAGTATAATGTGGTATTTTATGTAAAATGAAGGTACGCATATAAAAGGAGTAGAATTAGTGATGGAATCTCTAGAATCTCGAGTAAGCCGTTTAGAATATTACATTGAATTGTTATCAGGAACAACGGCATTGCAACATAGGCCTTTTGTTGAACTGATTATAAAAAAAGAACTGACAAAGCAAGAAGCGAAAGATGTATACAAACTTTGTGAAGAATTGAACAACCTTTATGGTGAGCAAAAAGCGGAAGGGCTTGTAGACTTCACTCCGCTTCTTACGCAATTTGTTGGAATGCTCAATTACAAGCTAAAGCCTAACGAAACAATCCAAGCACTGAGAAAAGAAGGTCTTTATTTACCATTAATGAACGAACTTCAATCCATTGTTGAACGAATAAGGGAATAGAGAAGTGATTTTATTAGCTAGATGTCACTTTTTCTTGATCGGTTGTTATCGCTTCTCTTTTCACGAGCTTTCCATCGATTTCAACAAATTCTTCTTCAATGTTATGAAAAGAACGTTCAAAGATGTCCATAAAATCTTCTCCATAAATTTTACGAATAATCGACATGAGTTCAATAAACTCTGGAAATTTCCCATACAAGTCACGAAGTGGAAGAGCACCACTAAAAGTAGAGTTTTGTTCAGGATTGTAATCTTCCATTAAATTTAGTAAAATGGTTTCCCCTTCTTTTGTTAACTGAATGTATGTATTCCGTTTGTCGCTTTCTTTTTTAGAAAACTGAAGTAATCCTCTTTCTTCTAACTTTTTTGAAAAGTTAAAAGCTGTCGAGACATGCATCACACCAAATTTTGCAATTTCAGAAATTGAAGCCCCATTTAAGTGATAAGAAATCCATAAGATGTGATGTTCATTAATGTTTAAATCATAAGGCTTAATCCATTGCTGCCAATCTTTTTCAACGGTTTTCCATAACGCTTTACTTAATTGAGCAATTCTTTGACTGAAAAGAAGTGCTTCCTTTAAATTAAAATTCTGCTCATCTGTGTTCCTCATTTTCTCCCACCCACTTTAGCTGTCTATCTTTCTTATTATCTTCTATTATGCCAATAAAATAAAAAATTATAAAGATGTAATTTTACAAAAAATTTAAATTTTAAAAAAAGAAGGTGATTATCCTTCTTTTTTGGTTGTTTCTTTGTCAGCAACTTGAGTTGTCTGTACATGTTTTTCAAGGTTCGATAACGATTTTTCAATTTCTTCTAAATGATGTTTTAGAGATTCCTGATGGGGCACAATTTCTTGTTTAAATTCATTTAAAGAGATAGATACATCTTTTGCAACATTTTTTACTATAGTATTTCCCTCTTTAACTACAAATTGAATGTCATCTTTTATCTTTGTTACTTTTTCACTCAGATCTATGGAAGTTCCTTGGATTTGTTCTTTTTGTTCTTTTAGCTTTCTTCGTACCTCTATACCAGAATAAGGGGTAGTGAGCAATGCTCCAATAGCAGCTGCTGTTCCACCAACCATGATTCCTAGTGCTAAAGATTTCATTCGACTCATATTAAACACTCCTTATGTAGCAATTAACGTCTCTTCTAGTTTCTCAGTACATATCTAAATCAACAGACGCATATGTATAAAGTAGAAGGGGGGATGAGAAATGACAGGCATTATTTTTGGTTTCTTTATGGTTAGTTTTCTTTTCATTATTGCCACGATTAATTCATTTATTGCTTCAAAGAGAACATCATCTTATCCACCTAAGCATGTCTTAAAGAAAAGAGTGATGACTTTTGGTGCTTCAGGATTAGCTTTCTTTTTAATAGCGTTTACATTATATTATGTAACCTAGTATCAAAAAACTAAACATACGTTTTGAAAGTAAGTCACATAGATAAGCATATGGTATTTCGTAACTGTAAAGCGTATATAGTAAAGAAAAAGCCCGATAGAAGTCGGGCTTTTTTTGCTCCCGTTAAGGGAATTATTCACATTTATGCAACTTCAGAAGCTATTTTCGTGCGCTTTAACACATTTTGTACAATTGGGTATACAACAACCATTACGATGGTATTCACAACAGCTGTTGGTAATACAACACCTGCGACAAGTGATAAAAACCCACCTGGAAGACCAATAATAAAATAAGCAGCTGATAAGAAAATGACACCGGAAATGACTGTTCCAATTGCTGTTAAAGCAGCAGCAGATACAGTTGAAGACCTAAATGTTTTTCTTACGACTAAAAATAAACCAAGGAATAAAAATGCTGAAATTGGCTTATCAATCATATTCGCAATTTGTCCGCCTGGAAAACCAGTGGTTAACGCTGAAATGACACCAGTTGTAATGCCAAGTAGTACAATGTTTTTTACAGAAGGAAACAACATAATGCCTAAAAACATCATCGTTAGTAACATATCAGGTTTCATCCCAAATAAAATCGGTGGGACAATCGTGTGCAACACCGCTCCAATCCCAACTAACAATGATAACGACACAAGTACTTTTGTATTCACTTCTCATCTCTCCTCTTCTATACTAAACTCGTTTTTTATAAAACTACCAACAGTGCTCTCTATGCCTGGTGCGTAGGTCTATATACACAGTATAACACAAACTTTAGTGGAAAATAAAGTTTTAATTTTCTGTCAATTACTGCCCTTTATAAAAAGATTCCATAAACGAAGCTAGTGCTTCGCAGGATTCTAGTGGCACCGCGTTATAAATAGAAGCACGACAGCCTCCAACTGATCGGTGACCAGCTAGGCCAACAAAACCTTTTTCTTGTGCTAATTGTAAAAAGGAAGAAGTAACCTCTTTGTTTGGCAGTGTGAACGTTACATTCATGAGTGACCGACTATCTTTTTCGGCATGAGGCGTATAAAACTCATTATACATATCCATGCATTCATACAATAGAGATGCTTTTTTTTCATTTTGCTTTTCAATCGCGTCTAATCCACCTTGTTGTTTTACCCACTCGAGTACGAGCGACAACATATAAATCGAGAAGGTAGGAGGAGTATGGTAAAGAGAATTATTCTTTATGTGCGTTTCATAATTAAGCATGGTCGGTAATCCCGTTGGAATACGTGATAGCAGTTCTTTCTTTATAATTACCACAGTCACACCAGATGGACCAAGGTTTTTTTGTGCCCCTGCATAGATGAGTGAAAGCTTACTTACGTCAACGTTGCGGCATAAAATATCACTCGACATATCAGCAATCAAATCAGTTCCATTTAATGATGGAAACTCATGCCACTGTGTACCATAAATCGTATTATTTGATGTGATATGTACATATGCCATATTTTGGTCAGGAATTTGTAATTCATGTTGATTCGGAATTGAACGATAATGATTGTCTTTTGATGAAGCAATGACAGCTGTTTGCCCAAGCTTTTGTGCTTCTTTTAATGCTTTTTCAGACCAAGCTCCTGTTAATACATATCCTCCAACTTGTTCTGCTCCTAAAAAGTTCATTGGTATCATTGAAAATTGAAGGCTTGCTCCACCTTGTAAGAAAAGAATTTCATGCGTATCTGGAATGTTCATCAATGTACGCAAATCATCCTTGGCCTTATTTAGTACATTTTCAAACGTACTACTTCGATGAGACAATTCCATAATAGACATGCCCGTCCCTTTATAGTTCACCATTTCTTCCTGTGCTTTTTGTAAGACAGGTAAAGGCAAAGCGGATGGACCTGCATTAAAATTGTAAGCTCTCTGCATGACAAAAACCTCCTCTAAATAATTCACTATGATTGATATGGTAGATGAAAAATTGAATATTCTTATCCTATCATGAAATAATGTGTTGATGTGTCAATTTTTAAAAAATTAACATAATTGATGGTTATGACTCAAATCGAAGGATGATAGGTGTTTTGGGAGGAGGAAGTAGATAAGTGAATTGTGAGCAAGCATACGAGGTTATATCTATGATGAGTAGCGAAATTGAAGTGATTAGAGTAAGATTTGTACATAGAAAACATTTCATGGGATAAGGTGATTAGATGAGTTGGGTATTAAAAAAGTTTGATGAATTAACTGTTCATGAACTTTATAACATTTTAAAAGAACGAGTTAATGTCTTTGTTGTAGAGCAAAATTGTCCGTATGAAGAAATGGATGGAAAGGATCTTGCATCGTATCATCTGTTTAAAAAACAAGACAATCAAGTGATTGCGTATTTGCGAGTACTACCAAAAGGTGTCAGTTATAAAGAAGCGTCGCTTGGGCGAATTATTGTGCATCCTTCCTATCGAGGAACGGGAATAGGGCGAGAATTAGTAACGAGAGGACTTTCTTTTTTAAATCAAGAATTACATGAAACAACCGTGAAAATTCAAGCTCAAAGTTATCTTCAAGCCTTTTATGAGTCATTTGGATTCAAAAAAATTTCAGAAGAGTACTTAGAGGATGGTATTCCTCATATTGATATGTTTTTACAAAAAGGGTAGAGGGGTCAGGTGATAAATCGAAACAAGAAAAAAGCTGAGTCGAATAAGGCATTTTTGGCCTGTTCGGTCAGCTCTTTTTTGTTACAAATGTTTGGAAATACTTGCTGCAATCTCTTGTAGCTTTTCAGGTGTATATTCGCTTGTATGCTCTTTCCAAACAGCGCCAAATCCATCTCCTTGACCGTAGCGAGGAATAAGATGCATATGAAAATGAAACACTGATTGTCCGGCTTTCTCCCCGTTATTATTTAGTAAGTTTAAGCCGATAGGGTTGTATTCTGCTTTGATAGCATTTGCTATTTTTGGAACCACTTCAAATAAATTACTTGCAATTTCAGGTGTTAACTCAAAAAGGTCTTGTTTATGTACTTTTGGGATGACAAGCGTATGTCCTTTTGTTACTTGGCTAATGTCTAGAAACGCTAATACATGCTCATTTTCAAACACTTTGGCGCAAGGAATTTCACCACGAGTAATTTTGCAAAAAATACAATTGTCTTCTACATGACTCATCTTATTCATCCTTTCAGATTGTATTTCTTATTGATTATTTTACCATATATGTAGGGTTAGAAGAAAAGAAGAGAAAAGAAAAAGACAGGATGCAATCGAATGATACATCCTGTCCCGTCGAAGAAGGGATTTATACAGAGCTTCTAAAACCGTTTATTACGTTTAGGGAACACCTCATTTACGTTTTACTTTTGCTTGAATTAAACGGTAACTTGTCTTTAACAAACACCTCATTTAAGCAATAGTGTGAGCATCTCATTTTCTGAACATGAATGTTCTGCGGTCTTTGACAAACACCTCATTTACACTGTAATAAATGAACATTGTTGTCTACCTAATGTGTTCTCACTTTGTTCATGATTACCATCCCCTTATTAGGTAACGTACATTATAACGTTTTATAGCGGATAAAAATGCCTGCTGTAGACACCTCATTCCATTATTATGAAGCTTGTGATTCACTACAATTGATCACTCAGTTGTGTGTTTCCCTTCTTCCTTATTTAGAATGTCCGAAATGAATGGATCTATTCTAGAAAATAAAAACTTTTTGCGAGAAATTTAAAATGATGAGTACCGAAAAAAATGTGTATGATCGTAAGATTTGATACAATAAACTTAAATAAGTATGAAAATGAAACTATTGGATGTAGAAAAGGAGAAAAGAATGAGCTCTTTACTGCAATTAACAAGTGTTACAGGTGGATATACGAAAACACCCGTCTTAAAAGATGTATCATTTAACGTGCAAAAAGGTGAATTAGTCGGCCTCATTGGATTAAATGGCGCTGGGAAGAGTACGACCATTAAACATATTATTGGCTTAATGGAGCCTAAAAAAGGATCTGTTTCCATTAACGGAAAAACATTTGCGAAAGACCCAACAAGCTATCGCTCGCAATTTACATTTATTCCAGAAACGCCGGTTTTATATGATGAATTAACATTAAAAGAACATTTAGAAATGACTGCGATGGCATATGGATTAGACAAGCATACATATGAAGAACGGTTACAGCCGTTACTAAAAGAATTTCGCATGGATAAAAAGCTGAAATGGTTTCCGGCTCATTTCTCAAAAGGAATGAAACAAAAAGTCATGATTATGTGTGCCTTTCTGGTTCAACCGTCTCTTTATATTATTGACGAACCATTTTTAGGACTTGATCCGTTAGGAATTCAATCGCTTCTTGATTTAATGAACGAGATGAAAAAACAAGGAGCCGGCATTTTAATGTCGACGCACATTTTAGCAACAGCAGAACGTTACTGCGATCGTTTTGTGATTTTGCATAATGGAGAAGTGCGAGCACAAGGGACACTTCAAGATTTGCAAAATCAGTTTCAAATGCCACATGCGACACTCGATGAAATTTATATCCAATTAACAAAGGAAGAAGCATATGAATAACGTCGAAATGTTGTGGAAACAACGATTTCAACAATTTTTAACAGATATAAGAAAATATATCAAATATATTTTGAATGATCACTTAAAGTTTGTCTTACTGTTTGCTTTAGGCGCAGGGGCATACTATTATCAACAGTGGCTTGAAACACTTTCTCCAAGTTTTCCAGCTGCCCTTGTGATGGCTGTAATTGTGGGACTTGTCATTACGAATAGTCCGACTCAAACGTTATTAAAACGTGCAGACTTAGTCTTTTTATTACCAATGGAAACGAAGCTACGTCCTTATTTTAAAAAAGCATTTGCATTTAGTTTTATTATTCAGCTGTATCTATTACTATTAGTCATTGCTGCTCTTGCGCCATTGTATGTGAAATGGTCTGGAGGTTCGTACAGCACTATTTTTATGTTCTTGTTGTTTTTTTTAGGGTTAAAAGCATTAAATATAGGAATGAGTTGGTGGGCTGTTTATTTTGAAGAGCCAATGGCTAAGCTGACAGACTTTTTTGTTCGCTTGTTGTTAAATGGCTCATTTGCTTATTTTCTTTTTGTAGACGCTCCTCTGTTGTTTAGTGTAGCAACAGCAGCAATCATCATCGGACTCACTTCTTATTACCGCGCATTAACTGCTAAAAAGCCGTTAAAGTGGGAACGATTAATTGAATTGGAAGAAAAAAGAATGGGGCTATTTTATCGTTTAGCCAACTTATTTACAGACGTGCCAAGCGTAAAGGAACGTGTTAAACGAAGAAAATATTTAGATTGGTTATTAACACGTATTCCGTTTAAACAATCGGCTACTTATGATCATTTATATAAAAGAACATTTTTACGTACGGGAGACTATCTTGGGTTACTCGTTCGCTTAACCGTCATTGGTATTTTGTTATTAATGGTGACACCATTTCAATACGGCAATATTGTCGTGGTTTTGTTAATGGTGTACGCAACTGGCTTTCAAACCATTCCGCTATGGAAGCATCATCGTCAAACTATTTGGGTGTCACTGTATCCTATTGATGAAACCGTAAGTAAGAAAGCATTCTTATCGGTTTTAAGACAAGCTTTGTTTGTACAACTTACCGTCTTTACAGTATTTCTACTGTTTTCAAACATGACAGTAGCAATCTTATCCGCTGTCGCTGGTGTGGCATTCATTCAAGTGTTCATCAGCACATATGTACAGCGTAAAATGTCCTAAAATTAAAGAATGAGGGTGGGACATAAGTCGATAAACATAAGAAACTTCATTGACATGCAACATCTTTTTCCTCTTTATCTATTGGTATAACTATACTGCGGGCTGAGTCAAACAGGGGTGTTTCTTACCCCTTTTGTCTCAGCCCACTTTAATGCTCATATTTCAATAGCCGTAACCGATACACGTTCATGGCTACTTCGCCTAAGTGATCTAACAAATTGTAATTTGCGTAAGCACCGACCACAGCACCTAATCCAGGTATCAGTTGTAGCATTTTGACTAAGTCAATATAGTCACGGTACTCTTGTTGAAACGTCTGCCAGTTTACATCTTTCATATCCTTTTTATTTTCATCCCACTTTTCTAACAAGTGAAAAATGGCGTCTCGATGTTTGTCACTGCAAAACGCTAAATGGAAAATATATAAAATGTAGACACGTTCTTCGACATTCTTGATGTTATATCCATAAATAGAGGCAATGTCAAATAAACATTTCATTTTAATTGATAAAAGTAAAGGGAAATCAACAGCTCCTAACAGTAGTCCACCAGCTCCTGTACCTGCACCTTCTAAAGCCGCCGTGCGCTTGTATTGAGCAATGACCTTATGCACTTGTTTTTCTTTCTCTTCAAACGATATAGTTAGCTGCTCACGCTTTTTAGTGGTAAGGTTTGAGCCAATGATGGTCGTTTGAATCATCTTTTTAATGCTCTCTGTAACCATCATATGAATTTGATTGGGGATTTTGTTGTTCACTTTTGTTTGCATATTTTTAGCAGCACGTTGAAACATGGATGGGCGTTTAATCATCTTAATTTGCCAATGTTCGGCTTCGTCTAATGCTTTTTGTTCATACTGTAACATAAAGATATCCCCCTCTATCTAACTAATAATAGATCATACGTGAAAAAAGAGAAGAAGTTCCCAAAAAACCTCCTGACTAGTATGTCCATTGAACAAATGGATTTTGAGACAGGAGGTTTTAATCTGGTCTTATTTTGCTTCAACCGTTTCTTGTACATCTTTATTTTGTTCTAAATAGCTTAGTGCAACAGATCCTAATGTGTTAGCAGCAATTAACATCGCATTCTCATCAAAGTCAAACTTCGGATGATGGTGTGGATATGGATTTTCGACATTTTGTGGTTTTGCGCCTGTAAAGAAGAACGTACCTTTTTTATGTTGTAAGTAGTAACCAAAGTCTTCTCCACCCATATGAGGCTCTGTTTCTTCAAGCAGTTGCACACCAGGAACATCTTGTGCAATTTTTACAGCAAATGCTGTTTCTTCTTCGTGATTTACCACTGGTGGATAGCCACGGTAAAAATTATATTCATATGTTGCATCAGCTGTTAGGCATGTACCTTGAACAATACGACCAATTTCTTGTTCAATATCGTTTCGTACATCTTCATTAAACGTTCGCACAGTACCAATTAGACGAGCAGAATCAGCGATGACATTAAAGGCATTTTCAGCAACAAATGAGCCAATTGACACAACGGCTGAATCAAGTGGATTTACACGTCGGCTCACAATTTGTTGAAGGTTACCAACAAGCTGAGCACCAATAACAATAGCGTCTTTCGTTTTATGAGGTTGAGCGCCGTGGCCACCAGAGCCTTTGACCGTAATTTCAAAGCGATCCGCTGCAGCCATCACAGGACCTGAGCGATATTGGATTGTTCCTGTTGGTGTCAATGACCACAAATGTGTACCGAAAATAGCGTCTACACCCTCCAAACAACCATCTTCAATCATCGATTTGGCACCACCAGGAGCGAACTCTTCAGCATGCTGATGAATAAGTACGATGGTTCCTTGAATTTCATCTTTCATCTCAAAGAGTGTCTTTCCTAAGATAAGAAGTGTAGCAGTATGCCCATCGTGTCCGCATGCGTGGGATACACCAGGCACTGTCGACTTGTACGGAACATCTTTTTCATCTTGAATAGCTAAGGCATCAAAGTCAGCACGAAGCGCAACTGTCTTACCTGATTTTCCACCTTGAATGGTTGCGACTAAACCGTTACCTCCTACTTGAGCACGGACGGGTATACCAAGTTTTTCATAAAATGAGCGAATGTAAGCCGCTGTTTGGAATTCTTTGAACGATAATTCAGGATATTGATGGAGGTAACGACGAATTTCCACCATTTCGTCATATCGCTTTTCTAGTTCAGCATATAATCGAGATAGCATAAAACATTCTCCTTTTTATTTGCTTTTGTTGTCGAAAATCTTTAATTGAAAGTTTTATTGAATGAATTGTTTGATAGTTTTCATTATTATATCACTTTAGCGTAAAAAAGAAAGGTTACAACATCACTTTTTAAAGAAATGACATTGCTGTTAAGCGCTTACTACATGCATAATAGAAGAAAGTGAATTGAACGAAAAAAGGTGGAGTATAGGTGAGAAATCCAAGGGTTATCATGCCAACAGGATTGGTGTTGTTGATCGCATGCTGTGTTGTTTTTATCCTTTCAGCATTAACTGTTACGTCTCAAAGAGTTAGGATGGATGAAAAGGGGTTAGCGTTCATGGTGGGAGTGAGCGAAGCTGTCCCATTTTTACATGTGTGGGAGTGGGTTTCTTTTTTTGGCTCTAAATGGGGAATCATTTCCATCTCACTTATTGTAGCAGTTGTTCTTATTCTTGCAAAACGAGATTATATTGGTGTGGTGACACTTTTCGTATTTGTAGGAGGGGGAGATGTAATTAATAAAGCAGTGAAAGAGTGGATTGCTCGTCCAAGGCCTGTGTTACATGTAGAGGGCTATAGCTTTCCGAGCGGTCATTCGATGATTGGAACCATTGTCTACGGACTAATCATCTTCTTTCTATTTTTACATATGAAAAATCAGCGTGTGAAAATAATAAGCGCATATGGACTTGTGATACTACTGATGCTGATTGGCCTTAGTCGCCTAATCTTAATTGAGCATTACTTGACTGATGTCATTGCAGGGTATAGTTTAGGAGGCATCTTACTACTAATGGCTATCGCGTGTTATAACTTAACGTATGCTTTTTTAAATCCAAAACCATCTTCTTATCCAATCAATCAAACAACCAGCTGAGTGTTTCAACTCAGCTGGTTGTTTAATTAAATTAAAAACATCGCAACAATTGTTGTTACAACTAACCCGATGACAACGGGCTTTAGGTTCCTTCTAGCGAGCTCAAATGGACTTACTCCGCAAATGGCAGCAGCTGGAATGAGTGCCCAAGGAACAAGCGTACCACCACCGACCCAAATGGCTGCTACTTGACCAAGTGCAGTGAGGGTGGCAGCTCCTGCTCCAATAGCAGTTGCAAACAGTTGAGCAATCGATCCGACGAGTGAAATACCTGAGAAACCTGAGCCATCTAATCCTGTAATGGCCCCCACTGTTGTGAGTGTAACAGCGCCAATTTGTGCATTAAGTGGAACAATCGAAGCGAGTGCTACCCCTAAGTCATTGACAATCCCATGTGACGTTTTTGGAAGGTGTTCACCAATAATAGTTGTAAAGCCCGAGTCTCCTAAATAAAAGAATGCAGCGATGGGAATAACAGGGCCGAAGACTTTAAACCCGAATTGAAAACCTTCTATTAAATAGGAAGTGGTTTTTTCAAGACCTGCTCCTTTATGAGCAACTAATGCAACAATGATTAAAATAAAAACAGCTGTACCACCGATGAGAGCTGTGGCATCTCCACCTTGAAGATTAAATTGAAACATTGCGAATACGTTTAAAGCAAACAGAACAGGAATGATAACAGCAATCCATTGTTTTGCTTTTAAAGAAAGTGTCACAGATTCTTTTTCTTCATTGGTAGGAATAATGGGAGAAGTTGTTTGTGGAAGTGTACCATTTCTTATGTCGCGTTTTAAGAAGTAAAAAGCGACAACAGTCGTGACGATTCCCATTGTGAAAACGAGGGGAATACTTGCTTGTATGACGTCACTAACAGGTAGACCAGCGGCATCTGCTGTTAGTTTCGGA
The DNA here is from genome assembly GCF_003184905.1 of Bacillus sp. CGMCC 1.16541. Lineage (GTDB taxonomy): Bacteria > Bacillota > Bacilli > Bacillales > Bacillaceae_H > Priestia. The sequence continues at coordinate 63,460 of NZ_QFRU01000022.1, read as the reverse complement.
GCGGCTTGAATAATAAAATCTCCTGATAATGCAATACCATGACCAAATAAGTTCATGGCCATTGCTACCCCTAAAGCCGGCAGACCTGCGCGAATCGCAACAGGTAATAACACCGCGCCTAGTAAAGCGACAGCTGGTGATGGCCAGAAAAACCACGAAATAACCATCATGAGAATACCGATAATCCAATAAGCAAGACTAGGTGAACGAATGAAGCGTGTAAAAGGAGCGACCATTAAATCATTAACACCAGCAACAGCTATTGCTCTACTCATGGCCACGATGATAGAGATAATAAGAATAGTAGGAAGTAGTTCACTAATTGCATAAATAAAGCTATTGAATACCCCACTAATAGAACCTGTTAGCGAAGAAGTAGCCGTAATAGCTAAGAGGAAAATCCCTGCAATACAAATTAAACTTGTATCTCGCCTCATGACCATAAACCCAATGATGATAAAAATGAACGAAACATAAATCCAATGAAGAGCTGTTAATTCAACTCCCATAAAATAACCCCCTCTATAGGTCAATGTACTATAGGATATGAACGGGTAAAGTTGTTGTGAAAGCGGTCCAGAAATTTTGAGAGGATAAAGTGAAAAGATTCACAAAGTATTCTGTTTTGTAGTACGATAAATAGAACATACCATCCATATGACTAGATTTTCGAAAAGGAAATGTTGCGGGGAGAGGCTAATAGGAGTGTTTCACCCTTTTTGCCTCCGCCCTGTTTTTGTTTAACCCTCTATCACTTGATAATGTGTTACATAAGAAGGTCTTGGGAAAATCGATTGTTGGTCGACTCCTTCAGACGTACCGCGTTTTTTATGCGCTTTGTCATATGCTTTTGATTCTTGCCAGTTTTTAAAGGATTGCTCGTCTTTCCACATCGTTAAAATGATATACGTGTCACGTTTAAGAGGACGTAATACACGAATAGCCGCAAAACCAGGCTCTTTTTCAATGAGGCGAGCACGTTGATTAAATCGGTGTTCAAATAAAGGTCTTCCTTCATCGGATACGGGAATATTGTTTAAAACGGCAAATCCACCTTCAGGTAAGTTCCCAACTGCATCTAACACTTCATATGTGTGTGCCTCATTAAACACCGTTTTTTCTTCTGTTTCATGAAGAAGTGCGAATTGGTCTTCTTCTTTGTGCATGAGTACCATTGTTTCTTGTGCATATTCTTCTTTTACTTTTCGTAAATAATCCTGTGTTCCGTATGTGATAAACACGTTCATACGTCATTCCTCACTTTCTAATTGGAAATTGTATACATTTGCACTTCAACTTGCATACTAAAATTATAAATTTTTAGTCAAAAAAATACAAAAAATGATGCTTGTCATTTAACATGTTAATTGATAGATATGGGAAGTTGGTGCAAGAACGTGAAGTCAAAACTAAAAGAATATTTACAGCGTTATTCAATGAAACAAAAAGGATTTTATTTCACATTGGCATGCATAAGCATGTTCGTTCTAGGCGTCGTGGGATACATTTTCATTTTGTTTCTTGGAAACTATGTGATTGATGAAAAAAAGTTTGTCATGAATTCAGCGACAAGATTAGTTGATCAAAATGGGCAAGAAATTACAAAGCTTTATGTTGAAAATCGAGATCTTGTTACAATTAAACAAATTCCAGAACATGTACAACAAGCATTTATTTCAGTGGAAGATGTTCGGTTTTATCATCATCATGGAATCGACGTGAAAGCCATTGGGCGAGCATTGTATCGAGACTTAGTAGCCGGTGGAAAAGTAGAAGGAGGAAGTACAATTACGCAGCAGTTAGCAAAGAATATTTTTCTAACCAACGATAAAACACTCCTTCGTAAAACAAAAGAAGTAGTCATTGCAATTAATCTTGAAAAACGATACAGCAAGAAAAAATTGTTAGAAATGTACCTTAATCAAATTTACTTTGGACATGGTGCTTACGGTATTGAAGCGGCTTCGCATTTATATTTCAATAAAGATGTTTCAGATTTAACAGTTGAGCAAGGTGCTCTTTTAGCTGCCTTACCAAAAGCACCTAACTCATATTCTCCTATCTTACATCCAGAAAAAAGCTTACAGCGTCGAAATGTTGTACTAAATTCAATGCAACGAGCAGACTACTTATCTGCAGAAGAGGTTGTAAGGCTGCAAGGGAGAACGTTAGGGACGGATGTTCAACAACGGGTAAAAGAGCCGGCATTCTTAACGTATATTGATATGGTGATGGAAGAAGCAAAAACAAAATACCATCTTTCAAATGAAGAGTTATTAAAAGGTGGCTATAAAATTACGGTACCAATGAGTCGAGATATTCAAAATGTCGCGTTCGATTTATTCCAAGAAAATAAGTACTTTCCAGGTACAGATCATGGTGCACAAGGGTCCTTTCTCTTAATGGATAATCAAACAGGTGGGGTATTATCTGCCATTGGCGGCAGAGATTATGTTCAAAAAGGGTTGAATCGTCTTCAGGTGAAACGACAGCCTGGTTCCATAATGAAACCTTTAGCTGTGTATGGTCCAGCTCTGCAAGAAAAGCTGTTTAGACCTTATTCATTATTAGAAGATAAACAAACGGCATATAACGGTTACATTCCCCGCAATATTGATGGGAGCTATGAGGGAGAAGTAACAATGTACGATGCGTTAAAAGACTCTAAAAATGCGCCAGCTGTCTGGGCACTAAATGAACTAGGCGTTCGTACGAGTAAAGATTATTTAAATCGTTTAGGGATGCCTGTGGAAGATAAGGGCTTAGCTATTGCATTAGGAGGATTAGGTGAAGGAGTGTCTCCTGTTCAGTTAGTTTCCGCTTATCGAGCATTCGCAACCACTGGGTCAACCATTCAACCGTATTTCATTCAAAAGATTGAAGATCGAGAAAATAACGTCATTGCTAAAGCTGAGAAGGTCGAGAAAAAAGTTTTTTCAAAACAAACAGCATGGTACATGACAAGGATGCTTGAAGGTGTTGTAGAAGAAGGAACAGCTCAATCAGGAACATTTGAAGGAGCGCTTGCAGGGAAAACAGGCTCTACGTCTTATTCCGCGATAAAAGGAGCTACAAGAGATACGTGGTTTGTCGGGTATACCCCTGATGTGGTTGGAGCAGTTTGGATGGGTTATGATAAAACGAATGAAAATCATTACTTAACAAAAGGAAGTTCGTATCCAACGCGCCTATTTAAAGACATTTTAATGCAATCAAACCTGAAACATGCGACAGCGTTTAACCAACCAAGCGATACAAAAGATTTAGAAGCACCTATTCGTTTACACGCTGTGGATGATTTATCGAGTGATGTGACATTTAAGCCGTTAGGGTTGTTCACTGTCAAATTGCAGTGGACGCCTTCTGAAGATGAAAGAGTGATTTATCACGTGTATGAAGAGCGTAATGGAGAGGCGGAATTAGTCGCAAAAGTGGAAGGACAAGGCGCGTATGAAGTTGAACGCGTGAATGTGTTACATTTACCTACTTACTATGTTGTTCCATACAACAAACAGACGAAAAAGCATGGTAAGCAATCGAATGAAGTCATTCCTGCTTTTTTTGGTAGTGAGCAAAGCTTAAAACAAGAAGAAGCCAGTTAATAGTTAGACAATTTTTTGACATTTTACGGATGTACCTATACAAGATGGAAAAGAATCGGTATAGTGTCAAATAGAGTATATTATTTTACGTATCTTAAGCATTACTCACAAACATTTATGAACACTTATTAACGATGGATAGTTGCCAAAAGTAGATGCTTCTTGGCAACTATTTGTGCGAACATCTCTATACATAATCGTCATGTTTAAGGCAACGGAGAAAGGTGGAAATTATGAGTCAACGTCAAATAAATGAGACATTTTTAAAAGCATGTAGAGGGGAAAAAACAGATTACGTACCAGTTTGGTATATGAGGCAAGCAGGAAGATCGCAACCAGAGTATCGTGCGATTAAAGAAAAGTATTCACTGTTTGAAATTACAAAGCAACCTGAACTTTGTGCATATGTTACACGGTTACCAGTCGAGCAATATAATGTAGACGCAGCCATTTTATACAAAGATATTATGTCACCGCTTCCTGCTATTGGGGTAGAAGTTGACATTAAGCCAGGAATTGGACCAGTGATTGATAACCCAATTCGCTCGATTCATGATGTGGAAAAGTTAGGGGAAATTAACCCTGAACAAGATGTACCATACGTTTTAGAAACAATTAAATTATTAACAACTGAACAATTAAATGTTCCGTTAATTGGATTTGCAGGAGCACCGTTTACATTAGCTAGTTATATGATTGAGGGCGGTCCTTCTAAAAATTATAATAAAACGAAAGCATTTATGTATGCGGAACCAAAAGCATGGTTCGCGTTAATGAATAAGCTTGCAGACACTACGATTACGTATGTAAATGCTCAGATTGATGCGGGAGCAAAAGCTGTTCAAATCTTTGACTCTTGGGTAGGTGCTTTAAATGTAGCAGATTACCGCTACTATATTAAGCCTGTGATGGAGCGTATTTTCTCAGAACTTCGCAAAAAGAATGTTCCATTAATTATGTTCGGAGTAGGAGCAAGTCATCTAGCAAAAGAATGGCATGACCTTCCGCTAGATGTTGTTGGCTTAGATTGGCGCTTACCGATTCAAGAAGCACGTAGCATGGGGATTACAAAAACGGTGCAAGGTAACTTAGACCCAGCTATCTTGCTTGCTCCATGGGAAGTAATAGAAGAGCGTGCAAAAGCAATTCTTGACCAAGGAATGGCGAACCCGGGCTATATCTTTAACTTAGGTCATGGGGTATTTCCTCAAGTGAATCCAGAAACATTAAAACGTTTAACGGCATTTGTTCACGAATATTCTGCAAATAGACAATAAATTGTAAGAATTTCAAGAGCTCTATTTTTTGTGTTTACCGTTTTGTTCGTGGCAAAATGAGAACAAGAGCTTTTAAAAAACTAACAGGGGTGTCGTACACATGAGTAAAAAAACAATGGGTTTACTAGTTATGGCATATGGTACGCCTTATAAAGAAGAAGACATTGAACGTTATTATACACACATTCGTCATGGAAGAAAGCCTTCTCCAGAGGCACTTCAAGACTTAACAGAGCGTTATGAAGCAATCGGAGGTATTTCACCGCTTGCGAAAATTACCGAAGATCAGATGCAAGGTTTAGAGCAACAGTTGAATAGCATTCAAGATGAGATTGAATTTAAAGCCTATCTTGGTTTAAAGCACATTGAGCCGTTTGTTGAAGATGCAGTTGAGCAAATGCATAAAGACGGTATCAAAGAAGCGGTCAGCATTGTTTTAGCTCCTCACTTCTCAACATTTAGCGTGAAATCTTACAATGGTCGTGCAAGAGAGACAGCTGAAAAGTTAGGTGGACCAACAATCCATTCAGTAGAAAGTTGGTATGATGAGCCGAAATTTATTTCTTATTGGAGCGAGCGTGTGAAAGAAACCTTTACTTCAATGAGTAATCAAGAAAGAGAAAAAGCTGTGTTAATTGTTTCAGCACACAGCTTACCAGAAAAAATCGTTGCAAATGGTGATCCTTATCCTCAGCAATTGCAAGAGACAGCCGATTTAATTGCTGAAGCAGCAGATGTGAAAAATTATGTGATTGGTTGGCAAAGCGCTGGTAATACACCAGAGCCTTGGATCGGTCCCGATGTACAAGATTTAACACGTGACTTGCATGAAGAACATGGCTACACATCATTTGTATATGTACCGGCAGGATTTGTCGCTGATCATCTTGAGGTATTATATGATAACGATTATGAGTGTAAAGTTGTGACGGATGAAATTGGAGCAAAGTACTATCGTCCAGAAATGCCAAATGCACAATTAGCATTTATCGATGCGATGGCAACAGTTGTGTTAAAGAAGCTAAATGAAGGAAATGCTCTTTCTTAACCACTTATTGTATTGGTGAGTGTCGGAGAGATGCTGATTTAAGATAGTGTGGAGTGAGTATTCATCATTCCACACTGCTCGTTTAACGGTGATAAAGTTCACGAAAGTAACAAGATATGAAGAATCAATTAGGTAGAAATTATTAAAAAGGCGATGATAACGTGAGTACAAAAAATAAAAAGGTTGTCATCATCGGTGGAGGAATAACTGGTATTACAGCCGCTTATTATTTGCAGAAGGAAATAAATGAAAAAGGGTTACCCATCGAATTTACATTAATTGAAGCGACTCATCGATTAGGTGGAAAGATTCAAACCATTAGTCGTGGAGGGTTTACAATTGAGCGTGGTCCAGATTCATTTTTAGCCCGCAAATTAAGCATGTCTAAGCTTATTAAAGAGGTAGGATTAGATCATAAGCTTGTTCATAATTCAACTGGAAAGTCGTATGTACTTGTGAAAAATCGATTACATCGAATTCCAGAAGGTGCAGTAATGGGAATTCCAACTCAAATTTCACCGTTTGTGACAACAGGCTTATTTTCACCAGCTGGAAAGTTGCGCGCTGCGGCAGACTTTGTCATTCCAAGAACAAAGGTGGATGGAGATCAAGCATTAGGAAGCTTTTTCCGCCGTCGCTTAGGGGATGAAGTGGTAGAAAATTTAATTGAGCCATTGTTATCAGGGATTTATGCAGGCGATATTGATCGTTTAAGTTTAAATGCAACGTTTCCTCAATTTCTTCATGCAGAGCAAAAACATCGTAGTTTAATTGTTGGGATGAAAAAGCAACGTGCACTTCAACCTAAGCCTATGGGTGAACAGAAGAAAAAGGGAATGTTTTTAACACTTACAACAGGCTTACAATCGCTAGTTGAAGCGATTGAGGCTCAATTAACTCCTCAATCTGTTTTAAAAGGAACTCGCGTAGAGCATATTAAGAAAATAGATGAAGGGTTTACTCTTACTCTCAATAATGGAAAAGTGATAGAAGCTGATAGTGTCATTGTTACATCTCCACACCAAGCTGCACAATCAATGCTTGCTCATTATGAAATGTTTGAGCCATTTCAAAATATGCCCTCAACGTCTGTTGCAACGATTGCAATGGCGTTTCCGGAAGAAGCGATTAAACAAGATATTGACGGTACAGGCTTTGTTGTATCACGTAATAGTGATTATACCATTACGGCTTGTACGTGGACGCATCGAAAATGGCCTCATACAACACCAAAAGGCAAAGTGCTATTGCGTTGTTATGTAGGAAAAGCAGGGGACGAAGCAATTGTTGATCAATCAGACGATGAAATTATGAAGGTCGTATTGGACGATTTGAATAAAATTATGAACATTGATACGACTCCAGAATTTTATATTGTCACACGGTGGAAAGAAGCGATGCCTCAATACACAGTTGGTCATAAAGAGCGATTAGAAGTACTTAGTCAACAATTACAATCTGAATTGAAAGGGTTGTACTTAGCGGGAAGCTCTTATGAAGGACTAGGATTACCTGATTGTATTGATCAAGGTGAAGAAGCGGTTAAGAAAGTGTTAACATATTTAAAATAAGAAGAAAAGCTCTCCGTCGGTCGTATATTTATTTTAGGGCGACGGAGCTTTTTTTGTTGAGAAGTAGTTGAACCGATAAGCAAGTGTATGATATAGTAATCAAGTACTTATTGACTGATTTATTCATTTGGTCATTTTGGAGGTGTATGATGAGTATCGATCGTCGGCAATTAGTCGTAGAGGCTGCGACAAAATCGTTTTCGCTATTTGGTTATAAGGCAACAACAATGGATCAAGTTGCAAAGCTTGCAAACGTAGGAAAAGGTACTATTTATACGTTTTTTAAGAATAAAGAAGAGTTATTTGACCAAATTGTTTCAACGATGATTATGGAAATGAAACAAGAGGCAGAGCAAGTAATCAATGATCATCGTACTTTTTTTGAAAACGCGCAAGTAGCTTTATACCGTATGCTTGAGTTTCGCACTCAGCATCAATTAATGATTAAATTGCTTCAAGAAGAGAAAGAGATTGGTACATTAGCGGTTCAAGATGTGTTAACACGTGTGGAAAATGCTATTGTTTCTTACATTAAACAAAAGATTGAAGAAGCGATTGACAAGCAAGAAATTGAACAATGTGATCCTGAAATTACAGCTTTCTTACTTTTAAAGATGTATATTGCACTTGTATCGGATTGGGAGAATAATCACAAGCCACTTTCAGAAGAGAAAATTGCGGAGTTAATTGAATTATATTTTTTAAGAGGATTAGCTCGTTAAAAGAGTAAAAATGCCACCAGTGGCGTAAAGTTGTTGGTGGTCGATATCTTTTAACTGTATTGCTCTTTTTTTATGCTACTAATTGACCGAATGAGGAAAATAGTCATTTGTTTCTAAATAAGGAGGATATTATGAAACAGTCAACATTACGCAGTGAATTTGCAGCTTTGTTTAAGAATAAAAAGTTATTGATTCCTGTATTAGCTGTGTTATTTATTCCATTATTATATGCTGGAATGTTTTTATGGGCGTTTTGGGACCCTTATGATCAATTAGATGAGTTACCTGTAGCGATTGTTAATAAAGACGCAGGTGCTACATTAAATGAAGAACCATTAAACGTAGGAGATGAATTAGTTACAAAGTTAAAAGATAATCCTCAGTTTAAGTGGAAGTTTGTAGATGAAAAGGAAGCCAAAAAGGGATTAGAAGATCAGACTTATTACATGGTGATTGAGATTCCTAAAAATTTCTCACAGCATGCCACAACGTTGCAAGATGACAAACCTATGAATATGGATCTTGTGTATACACCAAATGAGAGCTTTAACTTTTTATCTGCTCAAATTGGCGGAACAGCAGTAGACAGAATAAAAGAAGAAGTATCAAATGAATTAACGAAAACATACGCAGAAGAAGTATTTAGTAAAATTCAAGACGTATCAGACGGCCTAGCAGCCGCGAGTGATGGTGCAACAGAGCTTCATGATGGCATTAATAAAGCGAAAGATGGTTCTAGTGAATTAAACAACGGACTTGTTTCGGCAAAAGATGGTACGTCAAAATTAGATGACGGTATCGGAAAAGCGAAAGATGGAGCAGGTAAGCTAAGTAATGGCTTAGATGAGTTAAACGGTGGAATTGTTTCAGCAAAAGATGGATCTTCTAGATTAAATCAAGGTGTTAATCAAGCAAAAGACGGAGCTGGTAAGTTAAGCAATGGCTTAAATGAGCTTAACAGTGGTGTCGGACAAATGAAAGATGGTCAGTCACAACTGTTAGAAGGTGCCCAAAAAGCACAAGGGGGCTCTGAGCAACTATCATCGGGTCTACAAAAGTCGTTAGCTGGTATGAAAGAAATGGATGGCAAATTGCCTCAGTTAACGGAAGGAACAAAAGGTGTAAGTGATGGAGCAAGTAAATTAGCTACCTCACTAGACGCTTGGCAACAAGGTGCACAAAAAACAAAAGCAGGTGCACAACAAGTGAATCAAGGATTAGCTGATATGGAAGCTCAAATTGATCAACTAATAAAAACGACTGACGATCCGCAACAGTTAGCTATGTTAAAGCAATTTAAAGAAAGTGTTGCGCAGTTATCAGCAGGTAATCAACAAGTAGAAGGTGGACTAGGTGAGTTAGCAGGCTCTGCGTCTCAATTGCAAGCCGGTGCTAGCGATTTATCAACAGGTGCTTCTCAAGTTCACCAAGGTCAAGTCGCTCTTAGTGGTGGTGTGAAAGAGCTTTTAAAAGGTCAAGAGCAACTAGCGAATGGTGCAGCTGAATTAACAAAAGGTCAAGGTGCGCTTGTTCAAGGACTTGAAACATTTGGTGAAAAAATTAGTGAAGCAAAATCAGGTGTAAGCCAGTTAGCTAAAGGTGGAAATGATCTTTCAACTGGCTTAGGAGAACTATCAGATGGTTCAAATGAATTATCTAGTGGCATGTCTCGTTTAGCGCAAGGTTCAAACGAGTTAGCCAAAGGTGGAAATGATCTTTCATCTGGTTTAGGAGAATTATCGAATGGTTCAACACAACTATTTAGTGGAGTGTCTCGCTTATTAGAAGGCTCAAGCGAATTAACGGATGGTATGGGGCAATTATCAGAAGGTTCAAATGAACTTTCATCAAAGCTTCAAGAAGGAGCCGATGAAACAAGTAAAGTAAAAGCAAACGACGATGTCTATGAAATGTTTGCAAAGCCAGTAGAAGTAAAAGAAAAACGAGTCAATGAAGTACCGAACTATGGAACAGGGTTTGCACCTTACTTCTTATCGTTAGGATTGTTCGTAGGAGCATTGTTATTATCAATTGTATTCCCATTAAGAGAGCCAGCATCTGTACCTAAAAATGGATTCTCATGGTTTATTGGTAAATTTGGTGTTCTTGTCTTAGTGGGGGTATTACAAGCGATTTTAGCTGATGTTGTCTTACTTGCTTTCTTAGGAATTGAAGTTCAAAGTGTACCGCTCTTTGTTACATTTAGTATCATTACAAGCTTAACGTACATTGCGTTAATTCAATTTTTAGTCACAACGATGGGAGACCCTGGACGATTTGTTGCGATTATCATTTTAATTTTACAATTAACAACAAGTGCAGGTACGTTCCCGCTAGAGTTAATCCCAGGATTTTTGCAACACTTTAATCCATTGCTTCCGATGACTTATTCCGTTGCAGGGTTTAAAGCTGTTATTTCAAGTGGTGACTATACGTTTATGTGGCAAAATGCATGGATATTAGGTCTATTCTTTGCAGCCACAGTTGTTGGAACGATTATTTATTTTACGGTGCAACATAAGCGCCAATTTAAAAACACAAGTGAAACAGAAGTAAGTTTCTAAAATAAAAAAATGAGAGAATCTCAATTTTGAGGTTCTCTCATTTTTTATTACTGTTCGTCTACCACTTGTTCATTTTCTTCTTCTCTTAATTCCTCTTCACCTTTAGCTGTTAACCCAAAGTATGTATCAAGCACTTGACGGCCAATTTCTTGACTTAGAGAACTTGAACCACCTTGCATGTATGCAGAAGGAACAACAACGACCATTGATACTTCTGGATTATTGTGAGGTGCATAAGCAATTAGTGTCGAGTTACGAACGGATCGACCTTTATTATAAGCTTCGGCAGTACCCGTTTTTCCTGCAGGACTGTAAGGAGCGCTAGAAAATTGCTTATAAGCAGTTCCTCCAGGTACTTGCATGACGCGTCTAAAGCCTTCTTTCACTCGATTAATTTGATCATCTGTCATCGTGACACGATTTAAGATATGAGGTTCAAATGAATGCTGAATACTCCCAAGATCTTCTGAACCTAACAATGGCTCACGAATTTCTTTCACAAGTTGCGGCTTCACGCGATACCCACCGTTTGCGATGGTGGAAACATATTGAATGAGCTGTAACGGTGTATACGTATCATATTGTCCGATAGATAAATCAAGTGCATTACCAGGCTGTGGATTTCTTCCTGTAATACCAGTTGATTCACTATCAAGTTCGATTCCCGTATGAATGCCTAGTCCAAATTGTGCATAATACGAACGAAGTTTCTCGAATGTTGAAGATCCAATACGAAGCGGACCATCATATACATAAGAAGCATTGGCCATTGCCATGACTGTTCGAAACATATATACGTTAGATGAGCGTTGTAGAGCTGTTACATCATTAATGCTTCCCATATTTACATATGATTTCTTCGGTGGTGAAGAAGCAAATTTCAGAGGTTGGTCCACAAAATACTGATTAGGACGAATCGCCCCAGAGTCAAAACCAGCTAAAATGGTTGCACCCTTAACTGTTGAGCCCATTTCATAAGAAGTGGTCATGTTTCCTAGAGCAAAGTCTCTAATTTCTGCTTTTTTTGTTTTAGAATCAATCACATATTGCTTTCCAGCCATTGTTAGAATCTCGCCTGTATGAGGGTCCATTAGCATGACGAAAATACGATCTAACAATGGGGCTCCACCAGATGCTTTTCCTCGCTGTAAGCCTTTTGTAACAATTTCTTCGACTTGTTTCTGTAATTCCATATCAATTGTTAAAATTAAATCACTACCACGTTGCCCTTCAGATACTTGATTAGTTTCAATTACTTGTCCTGAACGATTGGTCACAGATACCATTCTTGCTTTTTGTCCATGAAGAACGTGTTCGTATTGTTTTTCTAAATAACTTTTCCCTACTTGATCATTTCGACTATAATTACGTGATAAAAAATAATCTAGTTGTTCACGTGGTAGCCCTTCATCAGCTGATGTAACGTTGCCTAATAGTGTGCGAAGTAATCCATCATATGTATATTGGCGGTCCCAATAGGTCATCACATCGATACCAGGTAGGTGTTGGAGATGTTCACTTACTTTTGCAAATTCTACGTCTGTGACATTGCTTTTTACAATTTGAGGTGTCAGTGCATAGCCTGTGTCCATTTTGATTTTAATCGCAATGACTTCTAAATCAGACTTTAATGTTTGTAACTCTTTCTTTGTAATGCGATCTAACTGAAGTTTGTATAGATCTTTTTCTTCCATTTCATCATTTTTTACTTTTTCTAAATCTTGTTCCGTTAGTTTTGCTTCTGCTTTTTTCGGGTGTTTAATGAGCCAATAATCTTTTAAATCCCGTTCTGTTATACGAACCTCACCAGGTACCTTCTCTCTTTCTTTGTTTTCACCTTCAAGAAATGAAGAGTAAAAAGGCATGTCAATCATTTCAGCTAATTGCGTTGCCACTTCAATCCGGTCTTGCTGCTTCGTATTTTGAGAACGTGTATACGTAATTGCTTTTAATGGTTTATTATCCACAATGACACGATGGTATCGGTCGTACATATGACCTCGTGGCACGGGTGTGTGAATTACAACATCTTCTGTTTTTTCAACTTCTTCTTTATAACTCTCACCTGATACAATTTGAACGAATCCTAATCGTAAAATAAGTAAAGAGAACAATAAGAAGACAATGAAAAATAAAAAGTTCAATCGAAATGGTATATGGGTTCTTTTCTTTTTCTTCTTTTTCTTCATTCACTTCACTCTTTCTACCTCAATAATAAAAGATTATTTTAATAGTATAGTATCACAAAAATGTCATATAATGTATGAATTTGACGCCTTTAAATAATTTAGGATAGAAGAACTATGAAAGTGTATTTATTTGATAGTTTGTTTACGTTTTGAATAATTGTCTTGATAGAGGTAATCAATATTTTCCACCCTGGTCGTCAATGCAGTCTATCCTCAATTCACAAAATGTTTACTAGAATAAACATACGAGGGGGGACGAGAAAATGAGCAATCAAAAGAAGCTTAAAAAAGCAGGTTTGTTTATGTTATTTGTTGGTCCAGCTTTTTTAGCGTTCAGTATAATCGTTCTGTATCCGTTCTTATCAGGTGTTTACTATGCGTTTACAAACTGGAACGGAGTAACAGGGAACATTGAGTGGGTTGGACTTGATAATTTTAAATACTTATTATTTGAAGATGAACAGTTTCGTCGATCGTTTTGGATTACAACGAAATATACGGTTGTAGCCATTTTCTTAACGAATGCAGTTGGTTTTTTCTTAGCGTTATTAGTAACTCAGATGTTAAAAACACGAAACATTTTACGAACGGTGTTTTTCTTACCAAACTTAATTGGTGGGTTATTACTTGGATTCGTTTGGCAGTTTATTTTTGTAAGAGGTTTCGCTTCAATTGGAGCGTTAACAGGGTGGTCCTTATTTGAACTTCCTTGGCTTGGAGACGAAAAGACAGCATTTTGGGGAATTGTCATTGTAAGTGTTTGGCAAGGGGCTGGTTACATTATGATTATTTACATAGCGGCCCTTCAAAACGTACCGCAAGAATTAATTGAAGCGGCGAAGATTGACGGTGCAACACCATGGCAAGTTCTTCGTCATATTACCGTTCCATTAGTCGCGCCAGCTGTCACAATTTGCTTATTTTTAACCATCTCATGGTCATTTAAAATCTTCGATGTGAACTTATCACTAACAAATGGTGGTCCATTTAAATCAACAGAAATGTTAGCGCTTAACATTTATACAGAAGCATTTGTAAATAACCGATATGGTGTTGGAGAAGCGAAAGCATTAATTTTCTTTATCGTTGTTGCAACGATTACAACACTGCAAGTCATGTATACGAAGAAGAAGGAGGTTGAGTCGTAATGAATAAAAGATATGGTTTAAAGTTATTTTCTCTTGAAGTTCTAGCCATTGTATTAGGGCTCATCTTCTTAGTACCATTTTATTATGTTGTATCCAATTCTCTGAAGTCATTTGCAGAGATCTTAACCAATACGTCTGCGTTACCTTCATCTCTACAATGGTCAAACTATGTAGAAGCGTTTGAAAAAATGAATTATGTAAAAGTTTTTTCAAATTCACTCATCATCACGGTAGCAAGTAATATTGTCATTGTTATTTTCTGCTCGATGGCCGCTTATATGCTTGTTCGTACAAAAAAGAAGATTAGTAACATTATATTCTTTACATTTGTAGCCGCGATGGTTATACCGTTTCAATCGATTATGATTCCATTGATTAAAACAGCAAGCGCTTTAGGATTAATCAATAGCATTTGGGGTCTAGTTATTATGTATTTAGGATTTGGATCAGGACTCGCTATCTTCTTATATCACGGATTTATTAAAGGAATTCCGATTGAATTAGAAGAAGCAGCCATTATTGATGGATGTTCAACACTAGGGGTGTTTTGGAGAATTGTTTTTCCGCTCTTAAAGCCTATTACGGTCACAATTGTCATCTTAAATAGCCTATGGATTTGGAATGATTTCTTATTACCGTTACTGGTTCTGCAAGATCCAGAATTACGTACCATTCCACTTGCAACGTTCTTCTTCTTTGGTCAATATACAAAGCAATGGGACTTGGCACTTGCAGCATTAGTGGTTAGTATTATTCCACTATTAATCTTTTTCTTTGCAATGCAAAAACATATTATTAAAGGAATTACGAGTGGATCAATTAAATAAGTTCATCAATATTTTCCACTCGTTTGTTCAATATCATCACCTGTTCATTCTTACTAGAACATGTAAAATGAAAGTAGTTCCGTTATACGATGATCAAGGGGGTAAATAAAAATGAAAAGGTTTTCAACACTTGCGTTATTACTAGCTTTTGTTTTAGTATTCGCATCAGCTTGTTCCAACTCAAGCAAAGAATCATCAAGCGGTGGTTCAGGCGGTGGCTCTGGGGATGGGAACCAAGTAGTCATTGATATGTTCCAATTTAAAGTTGAGATTGCTGATCAATTGAAAGCGTTAACAGATGAATATACGAAAGAAAATCCAAACGTTAAATTTAATATTCAAACTGTAGGTGGCGGAGCAGATTATGGTGCAGCTTTAAAGGCACAATTTGCTTCAGGAAATGAGCCAGATATCTTCAATAATGGTGGATTCCAAGAAGCACAAACATGGTTAGAAAAGTTAGAAGATTTATCTGATCAACCTTGGGTAAATGACCTTTATGACGTAGCGAAAGAGCCAATGACAGTAGATGGTAAAATCTATGGTCAGCCTCTAAACCTTGAAGGATACGGATTCATTTATAACAAAGAATTATTTGAAAAAGCAGGCATTACAGAGTTACCAAAAACATTAAAAGAATTAGAAGAAGCTTCTAAAAAGCTTGAAGCAGCTAAAATTACACCATTTTCAATTGGATATGGCGAGTGGTGGGTATTAGGTAATCACTTATTTAATATTCCAATGGCGCACCAAGACAATCCAGATGCATTTATCGCAGCGTTAAATGAAGGAAAAGAAACATTTGCTGGAAACGAAAAGTTCGAACAATTTATGAACCTATTCGATTTAACAGTGAAGTATGGTAACAAAAATCCATTAACAACGGATTATAACACGCAAGTTACACAATTTGCAGCTGGTCAAACAGCGATGATGCAACAAGGTAACTGGACAGTAAATATGATTACTGAAATCAATCCTGAAATTAAAATGGGCTTCTTACCAATTCCAATCAGCGACGATGCTGAAGCAAACGATAAGCTAGCTGTTGGTGTGCCAAATAACTGGGTAGTCAATAAAAATGCTCCTGAAGCAGATAAAGAAGAAGCGAAAAAATTCTTAAACTGGATGGTAACATCTGATACAGGGAAACGTTTCTTAGTGGAAGAGTTTAAATTTATTCCAGCCTTCAGCACAATCGAAGGTACAGGCATCGATTCATTATCAGACGATATCTTAAAGTATTCAAACGAAGGTAAAACATTATCTTGGAACTGGTTTAAGTATCCAGATGGAGCTGTTCAAGAGTTTGGTGCATCGATGCAATCATACATTGGTGGCCAAAAATCGAAGGAAGAGTTTCTGAAATCGCTAGATGATATTTGGGCAAAAATGAAGAAATAATAGACGTACAAAAATAGAACATGACGTAGAGTCGTGTTCTATTTTTGTATGAAATCCATGTTAAAAGTAGCTCCTCTATTAGAAAAAGTGCTATAACGTCTTCACGGAAGGGATAGTGTGAACTTTAGTAAGACAGTCTAACAAGTTTCATATATAATAAGAAGAAATGAAAGCGTTTTAAAAGGGGGCTACATATGGGATGGAGTATTCGTAAAAAACTGGTTATCTTCTTGCTGCTTGCAACAGTCGTTCCATTTACATTATCTAATATCATTACGTATTACTACACAACAGAGTCGGTCAAAGATCGATTCGTATCAACGAACTATAACGTAATTGAGAACGGAAAAAATGATGTAAGTAACTATTTAGAAGAGATTACACAAATTACACCTAGGCTATATGGTTATCACCCATTTATTATGGTATTACAAGAAGGAATCTTAAGTGATATTGGTTCAAATCAACAAGAAGTTTATCGTACACTTCTATATCTCTACAATACGAGACCAGAAATTGAACAGATTCACCTCTATATTCATAAAGGAAGTGATTCATATACGATTTACAATGCAAAAGTAAGTAGTCGTGGTAAATATGAAGAAGTATATACACATCCTTATTACTCTACGTTAAGTAAGCGGCATGCCTTTTTAGCTGTCGAGCCGACTCATGAAATTTACAGTTATAATAATCTATCAAATCTCAGGCGTTCATCGCCAACGAATGTGATGAGTTTTCATCACTTGATTAATGAAATTCCATCTGATCGATTTTTAGGCTTTTTATCAATTGATGTAAATTTATCTCAAATAGCTGCAATTTCGGACCGTCTATACGACAAAAGAACAGAAGAGTTTTATCTTATGAATGAGAGCGGTACGGTTATTTATTCCTCTAATGCAGAGCTGATCGGTAAACGAAATGAAAAGTCATGGTTCAAAAAGATAAAAGAACAACCGAAACATGAACATAATTTAGAGTGGAAAGATAAGTCGTTTTCTGGAGTGATTGTTCATGATACATTCTCAGAGTCTTTTGAAGGCTGGCATATTGTAAAGCGAATTCCATACGATGTGCTATACGAAGACGCGCGAAAAACTGCATTTATTAATGTATTAATTGGCATTCCTTTTTTAGTCATCGTCATTGTAGCCACTTTAATGATTTCATTTAAACTAACATCACCAATTAAAATGCTCATTCAAAATATGAAGAAAGTCGAACAAGGAACATTTGAAGTAGATTTCAACTCATTAGGAAATGACGAGTTTGGAGTACTAGGACGTCACTTCACTTCGATGGTCCAAACCATTAATGACTTAATTGAGCGAAAATATCGGTTAGAACTCGAAAACAAATCAACACAATTAAAAGTATTACAGTCTCAAATTAATCCACACTTTCTCTATAATGCCTTACAGTCTATCGGTACATTAGCATTAAAGCACCGAGTTGTACAAGTCTATACGCTCTTAACCTCACTTTCTCATATTATGAGGTATAGCATGAATATGAAAGAAGATATTGTTACATTAGATCGTGAAATTCAGCATGTTACGTCTTTTTTAACGTTACAAAAACAGCGTTTTAGTGAGAAGTTTGACTATGTAATAAAGATTGATAAAGAGCTACATCAAGCAGAAGTACCTAAAATGATTTTACAGCCGCTAGTCGAAAATTCGTTTAAACATGGATTTGAGAAAAAAGTAGGGGGTGGCTATTTAGAAATTAACGGCTATAAAAAGAAAGATGAAATCGTTTGCATTAAAGTAACAGATAATGGAGGTGGAGTAGGTCGAGATAAGTTAGAAGAACTAAATCACCAGCTCATGCAGGATGAGAAAGAGCAACAAGAAAATATTGGACTGAAAAATATTTATGATCGGTTACATATTTATTATGGGGATGAAGCGAATATGTTTATCGAGAGTGAGCAAGATCAATATTTTACAGTCACCATCGAGTTGCCAAACATAAGGGGGGATTGACGTGAAAGTATTGATCGTGGATGATGAACAACACGTAAGAGAAGGTATTCGGTTATTAGGTGAATGGAAAGAGAATGATATTTCACAAGTACTAGAAGCAGAGAGTGGAGAACAAGCAATTGAACTGATACAAGTTTATAAACCAGAGATTATTTTTACGGATATGAAGATGCCTGAAGTAGATGGAATTGCATTACTAGAATGGATAAAGAATCACCATGACACGAGTAAAAGTATTGTTGTAACAGGATATGATGACTATCACTATATGAGAAAAGCGATTCATTTTGGCAGTACAGATTACATTTTAAAACCAATTGATCCAGCGATTTTAAATGATACATTGAAGCGTGCTGTTCAAGATTGGAAAAAAGAAGAGCAAAACAGGCAGAAACACACGAACAGTCACCAGTTAATGAATGAAATGAAGCCTATCTATCGAGATCGAAAGCTTACTCAGTTAATGAACAACCATCTAATCAATGGGTCTATTTATCAAGAGTTTGGATTTCACTTTTCTCAACAGTACCAAGTAGCCATTGTTCGAGTGGATCAGAAAATCATTGATGCTTTTCAAGGTGACCGAGATTTAGTTTACTTTTCTATTTTGAATATTGTGAATGAAATGCTTCATGAAGAAAAGTGTGGCATTGCTTTTCGCTATCTATCTAACAAAGGAGAAATTGTGATGATTTTTTGGAATCGTTTCGATCATGTACAACACATGCTTGAAACGATGCACTCTTGTATAAGGAAAACACTAGAGGTTTGTTGTTTCGTAGCTATTGGGCCAGTCGTGAAAAGCATTGAAAACCTTATGCTTTCATACAATGGAGCGAAGGATGTGCTTTTGCATACAAATGTGTTAGACCAGCGTGAAGGAAAGGTGTATGCCGAGAATCATATTGAAAAGTTGGAAATTATAAATGTCATTGATTACTTACCTCAAATAAAAGAAGCAGTACAGCTCGGTCAATTCGAATTATTTGAAGACATTCTTACAGCCATTATGCAACAATTTCAGGTAACGCGTTACTTATCGTTAAAACAATTACTTCACCTTGAAAAAGAATATCAGTTAATGAGTCAACAATGGATGAAAAAGTATGATGTTTCACATTCAGTAAGTCCGTATGGAGAAGACGTTGTTTATTTCTTTTTCGATGATAATGGTGACTTTGACCTTCAAAACTACATGAATCGTAAAAGAAGAGAGGTTCATTTTTTTGTCAAAATCGTGAAGCGACATACAAAAAAGAAAAATCAAGATGTCATTTATGATATTGAGCAATTTCTTCAAGCAAACTTTGACCGTGATGTAAAGCTGCAAGAGATTTCAGATCGTTTTTATCTAAGTAGAGAATATATCTCACGTAAATTTAAGCAGAAGTTTAACGAAAACATTTCTGATTATCTGGTGAAAGTGCGAATGAATAAAGCTAAGCAACTTCTACGAAATGAGGAGCTCAAGGTTTATGAAGTAGCCAATATGATTGGCTATCAAGACGATAAATACTTCCGAAAGGTATTTAAAAAAATGGAAGGTGTCACACCAAATGAGTATCGAACCTCTATTCGTGTTTCAACGACATAAAAAGCAAGCTGTATTAATACAGCTTGCTTTTTATAGTTAAGATACCGCTTACAAACATTACTTCATTACATCTAAGCAATTGTCACATTTATTTCCGTAGCACTCGTGCTGTTCTTCCATATCTTTTCCGCATTCCATGCACTTTTTAGTCGGTAGATTTTTAAAAAATTCAGTCATTTTTTCTAACATTTTTACATCCCCTCCGTTGTTTTATTAGTTTTATTGTATTATAACAGATTAAATTCTGTCAACTATGTTTTATAACAAAAACACCTATTTTTAAAAAAACAGGCTCAATTTTTGTCGTTTTTATAAAGGAGTTCTATTTTGTATTATAACAGTGACATAAAAGAATAAATCATCTAGATTGTTTTCTAACTACCTAGATGATTTACAAGTAGGGTATACTAATGAGTAGAAAACTTGAAACAAAGGATGATGCCAAATGAAAGTAACCGTTGTTGGTTTTTGGGGAGGATATCCTCATAGAAATGAAGCAACATCTAGTTATTTAGTGGAGCATGAAGAGTTCTCGTTGCTAGTTGATTGTGGAAGTGGGTCACTCGCTCAATTACAAAATTACATACAGCCAGAAGATGTTGATGCGATGATTATTTCACACTATCATCATGATCATGTGGCGGATGTTGGTGTTTTTCAATATGCAAGGCTAATTCAGAAACATTTAGGAAACGCGTTAGATGTTTTACCGATTTATGGGCATGCTCATGATAAACAAGGATTTGAGCGGTTAACTCATACAGATATTACGCAAGGTTTCGCTTACGATCCAAACGAATCATTGCAAGTCGGACCGTTCACCATTTCATTTTTAAAAACAAAGCATCCTGTTACTTGCTATGCGATGAGAATACAAGCAGGTGATGAAGTCGTTGTGTATACAGCTGACTCAAGTTATTTGGAAGAATTTGTATCATTCTCAACACATGCAGATTTATTGATTTGTGAATGTAACTTCTATGGTCATCAAGATGGAAGTGGAGCAGGTCACATGACAAGTATTGAAGCTGGAAAATTGGCATCAAACTCAAATGTCAAACAATTAATGCTAACGCACTTACCGCACTATGGAGATCATCAACAATTAGTGGCAGAAGTAAACCAGCATTTTAAAGGTGACATTACACTTGCTCATGCTGGTTTGACTTGGGGAGAATAAGGAGGATTCATGTTGTTATTTATTGATAATCAAAACATTACAGATCCACGCATTAACTTAGCGATTGAGGAGTATGCGTTAAAAAATCTAGATATAAATGAAACGTATTTACTTTTTTACATAAATGAGCCATCAATCATTATTGGGAAAAATCAAAACACAATTGAAGAAATTAACACAAAATATGTAGATGACAATGGCATTCACGTTGTACGTCGTCTTTCAGGTGGTGGAGCCGTTTATCATGACCTTGGCAATTTAAATTTTAGCTTTATTACAAAAGATGACGGCGAGAGTTTTCATAACTTCAAGAAATTCACAGAACCGGTTGTTGAAGCACTAGCAAAACTAGGCGTAAAAGCTGAGTTAAGTGGCCGAAATGATATCATTGCACAAGGGCGTAAAATCTCTGGTAACGCTCAATTCTCTACACGCGGGCGTATGTTTAGTCATGGCACGCTATTATTTGATTCGGAAATTGAGCACGTGGTATCCGCATTGAATGTAAAAAAAGATAAGATTGAATCAAAAGGAATTAAATCAATTCGTAGCCGCGTCGCTAACATCAGTGAATTTTTAGAGGAGAAAATAACAATCGCTGAGTTTAAGAAGTTGCTTCTTTCTTATATCTTTGAAGGTGAACAAGAAATCCCAGAATACAAACTGACAGAAGCAGATTGGGACAACATTCACCAACTCTCAAAAGAACGCTATCAAAATTGGGATTGGAATTACGGGAAATCACCAAAGTTTAATGTTCAACATTCTCATCGCTTTCCAGTCGGACAAATCGACGTGAGGTTAGAAGTAAATAAAGGAACGATTGAGCAATGTAAGATATTCGGAGACTTTTTCGGTGTTGGAGATGTAAGTGAAGTGGAACAAAAACTGACAGGCATCCGTTATGAAAAAGCATCAATTGTACAAGCTTTAGAAGATGTGGAGATTAAGCATTACTTCGGTAACATTAATAAAGAAGAATTTATTGACCTCCTTTACTAAAAAATAATAAGAAGTAGAGCAGCTATTTTCAATTGAACCCATTCAAATATCTCTTTCCTCCAACGTTCATTTAATGGACATAAGAGGGAAGGGATGTTGAATAGAAAGTCTTTTTCCCTACCTCGATATATGAATAACCCACGCTAATTTTCTTCCTTTAATCACATATAACCTTTTGTGCATTTAGTTTTGTTTTTATAGAGGTAATCGCTACTTGTTAGACAAGCTGACTTGTCGAATTCACTTGTCAAGGTAGAACGAAAAAAAGTATAATATATTTAGAATTTTAATAAAATTAAAATCTTTTAATGAATGACTATTCATTCATTAAACAAGGGGAAAAGGGAGTGGAATGGTGAATTTATCAACGCAATTACATGAAACAGCAGTGGTTAATCCAACGAAGGCTGCATATATGTTTGCTGAAAACCATGTGACATACGGTGAATTAGATGCATCAATTTCAAAATTTGCTAGCGGGTTGCAAAAATTAGGGGTACAAAAAGGGGATCATGTTGCTTTATTACTAGGGAATTCACCACACTTTGTCATTGGATTGTATGGAGCGTTAAGGATGGGTGCAACCGTTATTCCTATCAATCCAATTTATACAGCAGATGAAATTACGTATATTTTAAAAAATGGAGATGTGAAAGCGGTTATTGCGCTTGATTTACTACTTCCATTGTTAGCAAACGTCACAAATCATCTTCCAGCATTAGAACACGTCATCTTATGTGAAACACCTCAAGGAAAAGAACTTTTAAGCAATCAAGATTCTACAATACCTTCATTTGCTCGTATGTTTTCATCGATACTTGAACTTGGACATCACAATTTTAACTTTCCGGAATTAGTGGACGAAGATGTGGCAATTATCTTATACACATCTGGCACGACTGGAAAGCCCAAAGGTGCAATGTTAACTCACAAAAACGTATACCGTAATGCAAAAGATGTGGCTGACTTTCTTGATATTACAGAAAAAGACCGTGTTGTGGCTACATTACCAATGTTTCATGTGTTCTGCTTAACGGTTGCGTTAAACGCGCCACTTATGAACGGAGGAACGATTCTTATTGTTCCAAAATTTAGCCCAGGCGAAGTATTTCGAGTTGTGAGGGAGCATAATGCTACGATCTTTGCGGGTGTACCAACTATGTATAACTTCTTAATGCAACATCCTCAAGGAACAAAAGAAGATGTTCAAACGCTTCGCTTATGTATCTCAGGTGGTGCGTCAATGCCAGTTGCTTTATTAAAAGGGTTTGAACAAAAGTTTGATGTGATTATCTCAGAGGGCTACGGCTTGTCGGAAGCATCGCCTGTTACGTGTTTTAATCCATTAGATAAAGAACGAAAAGTAGGGTCAATTGGTACGTCTATTATGAATGTGGAAAATAAAATTGTAGACGAGATGGGTGAGGAAGTTCCAGTTGGACAAGTAGGAGAACTGATTGTCAAAGGTCCAAATGTGATGAAAGGCTATTATAAAATGCCTGAAGAAACAACTTATACAATTAAAGATGGTTGGTTATACACAGGTGATTTGGGTCGAGTGGATGAGGAAGGCTACTTTTATATTGTAGATCGTAAGAAAGATATGATTATTGTAGGCGGCTACAATGTGTACCCACGTGAAGTAGAGGAAGTGTTGTACAACCATGAAGCAGTTACAGAAGTAGCTGTTATTGGTGTGCCAGATATGAATTTCGGTGAAGCTGTAAAATGCTTTGTTGTTGTCAGAGATTCTACGGTAACAGAAGAAGATCTCCTTCAGCACTGTAGAGAACAATTAGCAAAATACAAAGTTCCAACTGAAATTGAATTTTTAGAGGAACTACCAAAGAATACAACCGGTAAAATTTTACGAAGAGCCTTGAAGCAACAATTACTTGAACAATCATAATCACCTCTTTTAAAAAGGAATTTTACAAAAAAAGCAGAATGTTTTATTGTAAACGATTTCAAAAAGGGGTTGAAGCAATGGATAGCATTAAGTTTGAGGTTCAAGAACATGTAGCAAAGGTTGTGTTAAATCGTCCAGATGTCATGAATGCATTTAACTATGATATGCTACTTGAGTTAGAAGAGGTAGTCGAGTCAATTCGTATTAACGAAGATGTTCGCCTTGTTACTATTACAGGTGCTGGTGCGAAAGCATTTAGTGTAGGAGCTGACTTAAAGGAACGTAAAACATTAACACCTCAACAAGTAAAGCGTAACATCTTCAAGATCGGTGAAGTGTTTTCAAAGATTGAACAACTCCCACAACCGACGATTGCTGTGATTAACGGATATGCGTTCGGAGGAGGAATGGAATTAGCGCTTGCTTGTGATTTTCGCATCGCCGTTGATCACACATTAGTAGGATTAACGGAGACGAGTTTAGCCATTATTCCAGGTGCTGGTGGAACGCAACGTCTACCACGATTAATTGGAGAAGCAAAAGCGTTAGAACTTATTTTAACAGCACGTAAACTACCTTCAGTTGAAGCGTATACATATGGACTGTTTACAAATGTTGTGGCAGAAACAAAGCTTGAAGAAGCTGTGCAGCAGTTTGTGAGTTCTATTTTACAAAATGGCCCAATTGCGTTACAGCAAGCGAAGTTTGCGGTAAAAGAAGGCATGAAAGTAGATTTACAAACAGGATTACAAATTGAACGAAAAGCATATGAATTAACCATTCCAACCGAAGACCGTGTCGAAGCTCTTGTTGCGTTTGGAGAAAAGAGAAAACCACAATTTAAAGGTAGATAATGGTTCGATACTTGCTTGTTTTACATTGATAAAAAACAATGTAAAACAAGCAAGTTTTTTTATTTGGTGAAAAATTTATAATTTTTAGAAAATAAACTTGAATCTTCCAATTTATGCGTTATAATTTAACACATAAAAGCGAAACAGTACTAAAAGGGGGATTACGATGAAAAAGAGAATGGCAGGAATCGCAGGGGTCGTATTATCAACAATGCTTATTGCAGGGTGTAGTTCGTCTGATACAACAGGTTCAGGAGATGAAGGTGAAAAAGCGGATGTATTTAAAGTAGGGGTGACACAAATTGTTGAACACCCTTCGCTCGATGAAGCATTAAAAGGTTTTAAAGAAGCTTTAAAAGAAGAAGGATTAGAGGTTGAATACGATGTACAAATTGCTCAAGGTGATATGAGTACAAATCAATCTATTGCCACAAACTTTGCCGGTGACAATGTGGATTTGATTTTTGCTAACTCTACACCAAGTGCACTAGGCGCCCTAAATGCAACAAAAGAGATTCCAATTATCTTTACATCGGTTACCGATCCTGTCGGTGCAGGACTTGTAAAATCATTTGAAGAGCCTGGAGATAACATTACAGGTACAACGGATACGCATCCTGACGCAATTCCAAACACAGTGAAATTTATTGACGAATATGCAGAAGGAAACAAAATTGGTGTGATTTATAATTCGGGAGAACAAAACTCAGTAGCTCAAATTAATATGGTGAAAAAGGCAACCGAGGGCACGGACTTAAAACTTGTTGAAGCATCTGTCTCAACAAGTGCTGAAGTAAAGCAAGCTGCAGAGTCATTAGTTGGTAAGGTAGACGTGTTCTATATTATTACTGATAACACCGTCGTATCAGCGTTAGAATCAGTCATTCAAGTAGCAACAGAACAAGATATTCCTCTTTATGTGGGAGAACTTGATTCTGTGAAGCGTGGTGGATTTGCGGCGTATGGATTTAGTTACTTTGATATTGGCTATCAATCTGGTGAAATGGCAGCAAGTATTTTGAAAGGTGATAAAAAAGCATCTGATCTTCCTGTTCAATATCCTGATAATTTAAAGTTACTAATCAATGAAAAAGCGGCAGATGGAATGGGTATTCAATTATTACAAGAATGGGATTCAAAAGCAGAGTATACAGAATAATTCATATGCATGACAGTAAGAATGGGAAATAAATAGGCTGTTTTCGAAAACATTGTTGCTGTTCGAAAGATTTTTACGCAGATCGTAAGTTGATTGAGGTTAGATAAATTGAAAAGTAACTTCCCCTCATCACTTGTTATCTAGCAACAAAACTGATGAAACTAGCTAATAAAAAGAACGGTTTGTGGGCTGTGCAAAAATGGAGGTGTTTAGCTCCTTTTGACACAGCCTCATCGTTTATACAACAAGTTAGAGAAGAGAGGGATTGAGATTGTCTACTGCCATATTCGGCTCATTTGAAGCAGGACTTATTTATGCCATCATGGCACTTGGTGTATATATATCATTTCGAATTTTAAACATTCCAGATTTAACGGTTGATGGTAGTTTCGTAACGGGAGCAGCAATTGCCGCTGTTTGTATCGTAAATGGTGTACATCCAATTTTGGCGTCTGTTTTTGCACTAATAGGTGGATTTATTACAGGATGTATAACGGGCTTATTACACACAAACGGGAAAATTAATGCCCTTTTATCTGGAATTTTAATGATGATTGCTCTTTATTCCATTAACTTGCGGATTATGGGGAAATCAAATGTGCCACTTCTTCAAGAAGAAACGTTATTTACATCGGTTACGGGTATGTTTCGTTTGATTGATGAAGGGTTCAATGGTTTATTAACAGGAATGGGCCTTTCAGGGGTTGTACCAAGGACATGGGCTATTTTAGTCGTAATGATTGTCATTATTGTCGTGTTGAAAGTTCTTCTCGATCAATTCCTTAAAACAGAAATTGGTTTAGCAATTCGAGCAACTGGTGATAATGTGGCGATGATTCGTAGCTTTGCCGGGAAAACAGATATGTACATTATTGTTGGATTAGGAATTTCGAATGCTCTTGTGGCATTTTCAGGTGGGTTAATTGCTCAATACAGTGGGTTTAGTGATATTGGAATGGGGATTGGAATGATTGTCATTGGTCTAGCTTCTGTTATTATTGGTGAAGCAATCGTTGGAGCAAAAACAATTGTAAGAGCAACTTTAGCAGTGATTTTAGGAGCGATTATGTATCGCTTAATTGTTACATTAGCACTCCGGGTTGAATTTTTAGAAACAGGTGATTTGAAATTAATTACGGCTGCAATTGTTATTTTAGCCTTACTTCTTCCAAAAGCTATTCAGCAGTATAAAGAAGGACAGCGGAAAAAAACACGCTTAGCAGAACGAATGTTAACAGAGAGGAGAGGTGAGGCAATTGCTGCAACTAAAACAAATTCATAAAGTCTTTAACGAAGGAACAGCTGATGAAAAAATCGCGATTGATAACATATCTCTTTCTTTAAATAAAGGTGATTTTGTCACAATTGTTGGAAGCAACGGCGCAGGAAAATCAACCTTAATGAACATTATCTCAGGTAAGTTACAAAGTGATATTGGTGATATTTTGATTCATGACCAAGATGTTAGTGCGTGGTCTGAACAAAGAAGAGCAAGTCTGATAGGGCGAGTGTTTCAAGATCCGATGGCAGGAACTTCTCCCCATTTAACAATTGAAGAGAATTTAGCCATTGCATTTAACCGGACAAAGAAGCGAACATTAGCATTTGGTGTAACGAAAAAGAAGCGAGTCTTTTTTAAAGAACAGCTGCAACAGTTACAGTTGGGTCTTGAAAATCGACTAGATGCAAAAGTCGGACTTTTATCGGGTGGAGAACGTCAAGCCTTATCCTTGTTAATGGCGACATTTACAGAGCCGAGCATTTTACTTTTAGATGAGCATACCGCTGCATTAGATCCATCTCGGGCAGAGCGTATTACGGAGCTCACCAAAGAAATTGTTAAACGCTTGAATTTAACAACCTTAATGGTTACACATAATATGCAGCAAGCTCTTTATTTAGGAAACAAGTTAATTATGATGGATAAAGGGCAAATTATCTTGCAAGTAGAGGAAGAAGAAAAGAAATCGTTAACGATTGATACATTATTAAAAGAGTTTCAGCGAATTAGAGGAACACAGCTTGCGAATGATCGTGCACTTTTAGTCTAATAAGAAGAGGTATTAGTACTTTGTAGGGTGGTTACACTTTTTGTGACCACCTCTTTTTATTTTTGTTCTAAATAAGAAATTGATACTTAAACTAATAATAGTGATAAGAAGGTTGTACATAAGGGGGGATAGGGTGAGGAAATTAATTTCATGGTCTGTCATTGGCTTTTTGCTGTATTCATTGTTTATGTATCTCTACTTGTTTTATATGAGTGATACGTCTATTCCAGCGGAGTTAAAAGGGACGAGTGTCGATCCAGCTACATTCATGAATGCAAGAGAACTTATGTTAAGCGAAGAATATTCAAAGATACGGAATGTGTTATTTTTTATTGGTATACCGTATGAATGGTTAGCATTTATTCTTGTTTTAGCATTTGGTTTTTCGAGAAGATTTAGTTATTGGTCTCAAGAAATTAGTAAAAAAATGATCGTACAAACATCTATCTATGCGTTTTGGTTGTCACTTATCTTATTAGTTCTGTCATTTCCGCTAGATCTCATTAAATATCAAGTATCGAAAAACTATAACATTACCACGCAATCGTTTCAAGGTTGGATGAAAGACATATTTATCGACTTTTGGATTAGTTATCTCATGTTGGCTGTGACTGTTGCGATTTTATACTGGCTTATTCGAAAGTATCAGAAACGTTGGTGGTTGTATGCTTGGGTCTTGTCAGTTCCGTTTACGCTCTTTCTAACATTTATTCAACCGGTAGTTATTGACCCTCTTTACAACGATTTTTATCCACTTCAAGATAAAGAGTTAGAAGCAAAAATATTGAATTTAGCCAATGAAGCAAATATACCAGCGGAACATGTGTATGAAGTGAATATGTCAGAAAAAACAAATTCAATGAATGCGTATGTAACAGGAATCGGATCTAACTCACGGATTGTGTTATGGGACACAACATTAGAGAAGCTCGGAGATAATGAAATCTTGTTCATTATGGCACATGAAATGGGTCATTATGTAAAGAAACACGTGTATGGTAGCATATTATTGGCTCTTGGCTTATCGTTAGTTGGTTTATGGATCATCAAACATCTAGCACAATGGGTCATTCGGAAATGGGGACAGACACTTCAACTTTCATCGCTGAATGACGTCGCATCTTTGCCACTTCTTTTATTGTTAGTTTCACTTATGACGTTTATCATTAGCCCATTTACAAATGTTGTGTCACGTTATCATGAACTTCAATCTGATACGTATGCGATTGAGTTAACAGGAGATCAACAAGCAGCTGTGAAAACGTTCCAAGAATTAACAAAGTCAGGATTATCACAAGTGAATCCACCTTATTTAGTCAAACTATTTCGCTACAGTCATCCAACCATTTTAGAGCGAATTCAATTCATTGAAGAATATAAAAAGAGCGAGTAAGCAAAAACTCGAGGTTATCTCAAAAGAAGGAAAAGATCGTTCGTTGAGGAATCTCGAGTTTTTTTTGTGTGGATATGAGCGCATGCTCAATCTTTTTGTCTTTTTAGTGCTAAAAGGCTTAAACAGTGCGTACCTATGATAAGGGAAGATTTAAAGGGTGGACAACTTAAAAGTAGGAAAATTTTTTCAAAAAAGTGTTCCTCTTTAGAATATTCTGTTATATAATAACTAATGTAAACAACAATCTGTTTTATAACAAGAAGAAAGGAGTGTGTCGCATAGATGCAAACAGGCACAACTGGTATCCAGGTTGCTGGTAAAACGACTCCCGCTCATCTTGAGATTTTAACACCAGATGCGTTACAATTTCTGAAATCCCTTCACACAACATTCAACTCAACGAGAAAACAACTATTACAACGAAGAATTGCCCGCCAACAAGAAATCGATAATGGAAAGCTTCCCGCCTTTTTAAAAGAAACCGAACATATTCGTAAAAGTGATTGGACGGTGTCACCAATCCCGCATGATTTACTAGATCGACGTGTTGAAATTACAGGTCCCGTCGAACGTAAAATGATTATCAACGCATTAAATTCAGGTGCAAAAGTGTTTATGGCTGACTTTGAGGATGCAAACTCTCCAACATGGGAAAATGCGTTAGATGGTCAGATCAACCTTCAAGATGCAGTGAATAAAACCATTTCATTTGAAGGGACAAATGGAAAGACCTATCAATTAAAAAGTGATGTGGCAACACTAGTTGTACGACCCCGTGGCTGGCATTTAGAAGAAAAGCATCTTTTAATAGAGAATGAACCGATGTCAGGTAGTTTAGTAGATTTCGGATTGTACTTTTTTCACAATGCGAAAGAGTTGATTGCTAGAGGAAGCGGTCCTTACTTTTACTTACCGAAAATGGAAAGTCATTTAGAAGCTCGTTTATGGAATGATGTTTTCATTTATGCACAACAGTACTTAGGTATTCCAAAAGGAACAATTAAAGCAACCGTTTTAATTGAAACCATTTTAGCTGCATTTGAAATGGATGAGATTCTGTATGAATTAAAAGAACACTCAGCCGGATTAAACTGTGGCCGTTGGGATTATATTTTTAGTTACATTAAAAAGTTGCGTAACCAAGAGAATGTGATTTTACCAGATCGAGCACTTGTCACAATGACCGTACCATTTATGAGGTCTTATTCTCTGTTAGCAATTCAAACTTGTCATCGTCGAAATGTTCATGCGATTGGCGGAATGGCTGCACAAATTCCTGTTAAAAATGACGATGAAGCCAACCGAATCGCATTTGAAAAAGTTCGAAACGATAAAGAAAGAGAAGCGAATGATGGTCATGATGGTACGTGGGTCGCTCACCCTGGCCTCGTTCCTGTGGCAATGGAAGTGTTTGACAAGGTGATGACTGGAAAGAATCAGATTGATCGAAAACGAGAAGACGTACAAGTAACAGCTGAAAATTTATTAGAAGTGCCACAAGGAAACATTACAGAAGATGGCTTACGAACAAATATTAACGTTGGCATTCAATACATTGAATCGTGGTTATGCGGAAGAGGAGCAGCTCCGATTCATAATTTGATGGAAGATGCTGCAACTGCCGAAATATCTCGTGCACAAATTTGGCAATGGATTCGCCATCCGAAAGGCATGTTACAAGATGGACGAAAGATAACATTCGAGCTTGTTGAACAATTAAAGCAAGAAGAGTTACAAAAAATCAAGCAGCAACTCGGAGAAGAGCGATTTAACGAGGGGCGTTTTTCGGAAGCGGTATCTTTATTCGATCAACTAATTGCACAAGAAGAATTCGCAGACTTTTTAACACTAAGAGGCTACGACATTCTTTAATAAGTAAGTTAGTAAAATTACATGGTTATAAAATTGAATTTTCATTTACTAATAGGAGGTTTTTTAAAATGACAAATGAACGTATTCAGAAATTAGAACAAAGCTGGAAGAGTGATAAACGTTGGGAAGGGATTGAGCGTACGTATTCTGCTGAAGAGGTTATTAAACTAAGAGGTTCAATTGACATTGAACATACATTGGCACGACGTGGAGCTGAAAAGTTTTGGAACCTTTTACAAACAGAAAATTATGTTCATGCGTTAGGGGCGTTAACTGGTAATCAAGCTGTTCAACAAATCAAAGCTGGATTAAAAGCGATTTATCTCAGTGGTTGGCAAGTAGCTGCCGATGCAAACTTATCGGGTCACATGTATCCAGATCAAAGTTTATATCCAGCAAACAGTGTACCTCACGTTGTAAAACGTATTAATCAAGCGTTACAACGAGCAGATCAAATTCAACATCTTGAAGGTGAAGGGGATATTGATTACTTTGCACCTATTATAGCGGACGCAGAAGCAGGATTTGGCGGTCAATTAAATGTATTTGAACTAATGAAAGGGATGATTGAATCGGGTGCTTCGGCGGTTCACTTTGAAGATCAATTATCTTCTGAAAAGAAGTGTGGCCATTTAGGAGGGAAAGTCCTTTTACCAACGCAGACAGCTGTACGTAATTTAATTTCAGCACGTCTTGCAGCGGATGTCATGGGTGTTCCAACGATTTTAATTGCACGTACAGATGCAGATGCAGCAGACCTTATTACAAGTGATATTGATCCAGTAGATCGTCAGTTTATTACAGGAGAGCGTACAGCAGAAGGTTTCTATCGTACACGTGCAGGGTTAGACCAAGCGATTGCAAGAGGTCTGTCTTATGCACCTTACGCAGATTTAATTTGGTGTGAAACATCAGAGCCAGATTTAGAACAAGCGGAGAAGTTCGCTAAAGCTATTCACGAGAAATTCCCAGGTAAACTGTTAGCGTATAACTGCTCGCCATCATTTAACTGGAAGAAAAAGCTAGATGAAAAAACAATCGAAAAGTTTCAACGTGAAATTGCAAAAATGGGCTATAAGTTCCAGTTCGTTACATTAGCAGGTTTCCATGCGCTGAACCACAGCATGTTTGAATTAGCTCGTGGATACAAAACGAGAGGAATGGCAGCTTATTCAGAATTACAACAACGTGAGTTTTCAAGTGAGGCTTACGGTTATACAGCTACGAGACATCAACGTGAGGTAGGAACAGGATACTTTGATGAGGTAGCACAAGTTGTTTCAGGAGGAACGTCTTCTACAACAGCTTTAAAAGGATCCACAGAAGCAGATCAATTTACAAAAGCATAGTCACAAAAATGATCCTTCATGCAAAAATGCGTGAAGGATTTTTTAAAATTAAGTAGCAGATTGAACTAATAGTTGGTATTGTTTGGCGAGGTCACGGAAGGTTTGCTGATCACGGTTGTCTAAGGCTTCATCGATGCTTTGCTCTAATAGTTCTTTACGTCTTTTGAACAAGGATTCGTCAATAATCATGTCGATGTACACATCTAACATGCTGATTGTCTCCATTGTTCTTTTTTTGCGGGCTAACGACTTCATCATTTCGGTATACGACTTTTCGTTTTTCATGAAAAATCACCTCGGAGTCTTTTTAATAGTATATAGATGAAGAAAGAAAAAAACAACCAATTTTCTAAATTTTTAGATTTTTAAAGCTGAGTTCTGAAAATTCGATATAATCCTTCCTTATATAGTACAATAAACAGCAAAGGAGGCGTAGGAACATGTCAAAAAAACGAGCATTAATCTTAGATGATTTGAACCGTCTAAAATCGGTTTATGACGCAAAGTTATCACCAGATGGAAGTCGGGCGATTTATGTATTGCATGGAATGAACTGTGAAACGGAAAGTTATTATTCACATTTACATATGATTGAGCTAGAAACAGGTGAAACAAATCAATGGACGTATGGAGCACAAAAAGACTATTCACCACGATGGTCACCCACTGGACGTTCTCTTGCATTTTTATCAACTCGTTCAGGTAAACCGCAAATCTATCTTGTTTCATCGAATGGCGGTGAAGCAAGGAGGTTAACAGATTGCCAGCAAGGAGCATCAACGATTGAATGGTCACCAGACGGTCGTTATATCTTATTCTCAACAAAGAGCTCAGAACAAGAAATACGTAAAGACACGACAGAACTTAAACCGCTAGTCGTAGAAAATCTACAATACAAGTCAGATGCAAGTGGCTTTTTAAAAGATATGTATTCGCAAGTCATGATGGTGGAAGTTGAAACAGGCAATGTCACACAGTTAACGAGTGGACCGTATCATCATAGTGTAGGCTGTTGGCTACCAGATCAGAAGTCAATTGTTTTTACAGCGAACAGATCTCAAAACCCAGGTTTATCTCTCCATTCTGATGTCTTTATTTATGAAGTAGAAACAAGTTTATTGACGAATGTGACAAATGGGAGAGGGTACTTCTCAACTGTATCGGCTTCACCGGATGGTACATATTTAGCGTTAATTGGAAATGAACGAGAATATCAATCGGCAACGGTTAATAAGATTTGGTTGTATCATTTACAGAACCAAACGTTTACATGCTTAACGAGTGAGTGGGATGTAGAGATAGGGGATGTAATGGTGGGTGATGTTCATTCTTGGCGAACCAATCCAGGTGTTTTATGGACCAGTGATAGTGAAGGATTTTATTTCCTCATGAGTGACCAAGGAAATGTAGGTGTTTACTATGGTAACATTCATGGAGAAATGTATCCGTCATTATTAGAAGACTTGCATGTATATAGTCTATCCATTCATCCAGAACAGCATAAAGCGGTGATTGGAATTAGTAAGCCTAGTCATCCTGGTGACTTATACATGCTGAACTTAATGACAGGAGAGCTTGCGCAAGTCACGAATGTAAATCAGGACTTAGTGGAAGAAGTTGAGTTTGTTACATCAGAGGCGTTTTATACGAGAGCAAAAGATGGTTTGCAACTGCAAAGCTGGATCATGAAGCCTCCTCACGATAAAGAAAGTGACCAGTATCCACTTATTTTAGAAATTCACGGTGGGCCTCATATGATGTATGGGAACACCTTTATGTATGAGTTTCAGTTGCTAGCGGCGAAAGGTTATGCGATCCTATTCTCAAATCCACGCGGCGGTAGAGGGTATGGTCAAGCATTTGTCGATGCTGTACGCGGTGATTATGGTGGTATGGACTATGAAGATTTAATGGTAGTTGTGGACGAAGCAATCGAGCGCTATCCTTTCATTGATACGAATCGACTAGGCGTTACGGGTGGAAGTTACGGTGGTTTTATGACGAACTGGATTGTTGGTCAAACAAATCGATTTAAAGCAGCGGTTACACAACGTTGTATTTCAAACTGGACAAGCTTTTACGGTGTAAGTGATATTGGTTACTATTTTACAGAGTGGGAAGTAAAAGCAGATATTTACGAAGACATTGATAAGCTATGGCATCACTCACCATTACGACTTGTATCAAATGTTGAAACACCATTGCTTATTTTGCATAGCGAAAAAGACTATCGCTGTCCAATTGAACAAGCTGAACAGCTCTTTATCGCGCTAAAACGAAAAGAAAAAGATGTGAAATTTGTTCGTTTTCCAGAAGCCAATCATGAATTATCACGTAGTGGCCCTCCTGTTTTAAGAAAACATCGTCTAAACCATATTATAGAGTGGTTTGAGCGTTATATGTAAACATTGCTTTTTAACACTAATCTAAAACCGATTGAAATATAAGTGAGTAAAGAAGGGTGAAATGCAAGGTATCTTTCCTGTCTATTTCTTGATCTTAAAAGGTGTTGTTGGAAAGAGATGTTGCCGGCTGAGTAGAGTAGGAGAACGATCTTTTTGTTCCTACTCTACTCAGCCTCTTTTTGTCATAAGGTTTCTTTTATTTTAAAAAAGGAAAAGGTACAATAAGAGTAGTGAATTAAGTTTTCGGTTGTAAGGAGATTAGGGAATGGATTTCGATACATTGCAACAATATATGACATTAGAAGGCGTTTTGAAATTGTTAGAAGAATATCGCTCATTTGGCTTAATTACAGGCGTTTTATTACCGATGCTTGAGGCGTTTATACCAATCTTACCGTTATTTGCGTTTGTTATGGCAAATGCTGCTGCATTCGGATTGTGGTTAGGATTTCTGATCTCATGGATCGGAACATGTGTAGGAGCTTTAGCTGTGTTTTTTCTCGTTCGTCGATTTGGACGAGAGCGATTTTTTTCGTATATACGAAAACATCAACAAATTAGAAAGATTATGCTTTGGGTAGAGAGACACGGGTTTGGCCCTTTATTTCTAATGCTTTGTTTTCCCTTCACACCATCTGCAGCCATTAACATTGTCGCAGGATTATCACGTGTGAGTGTTGCGCAATTTACGCTTGCAGTTCTTGCAGGCAAAATGGTCATGGTGTTTGTTATGAGCTTTATCGGAGCTGATTTTGTTTCATTCTTTAAAGAGCCTATCAAAACTGTGATTGTTGTTGTCGTTATTTTTGTTCTTTGGTTAGTAGGGAAACAAATAGAAGCTCGCCTAAACGTTGGGATTGCCAATCAAGACAGAGAATGAATGTCTTGATTTTTTTGTTAAGAATAAAGAGAAGTGAAAAAATGTTAAATATTTATTGGGGTGTAGAATACTTATTAAGTAAGCGGTAGTTAGTACAATTGATGGATTGGGTATATAGATACAAAAAGAACTTTTTAGAAAACAATTGAGTAGGTGGTTGTACGAATTAAATCGTTAGCTATGAGGAGGTAGAGAGATGAGGTTGGAAAACAAAGTAGCTATTATTACAGGTGCTGCAAACGGGTTAGGACTAGAGAGTGTTAAAGTATTTTTACGAGAAGGTGCAAAAGTGGCCATGGTTGACTATGATGAAGAAACAGGGAGAAAAAGAGCGAAAGAATTACAATCAGAAGGAAATGAAGTAGAGTTTTTTCAAGTGAATGTAGCGGACCGGAAGAGCGTCGATCAAATGGTTGAACAAGTTGTTGAGCGATTTTCAAAAATTGATATTTTAATCAATAACGCAGGTATCACGAGAGATGGAATGCTGACAAAGCTGGCAGTGGAAGATTTTCAACGAGTGCTTGATGTTAACCTAACGGGTGTTTTTCATTGTACGCAAGCTGTTGTGCCACATATGATTAACGAAGGACAAGGAAGAATTATTAACACATCTTCTGTCTCAGGGGTGTATGGGAATTTTGGTCAAACCAATTATGCAGCTTCAAAAGCGGCGGTAGTAGGTATGACAAAAACGTGGGCAAAAGAGCTAGCTCGTAAAAACATTACAGTCAATGCAGTAGCGCCAGGATTTATAGAAACCAATATGGTAGCAGCTGTTCCTGAAAAAGCACTTGATCAAGTGAAGTTAACCATTCCGATGCGACGCCTTGGAAAACCGGCGGATATTGCACATGCTTACTTATACTTAGCATCTGATGAAGCGAACTATGTAAATGGTACCGTGCTTCATGTAGATGGTGGAATTATGATGTAGGTGTTAATCAAAAGAGGAAAAAGCCTCATTTGATTATACTGAAACATCCTTTGCTGATAAGATTCAGTACAAATCAAACCTTGAATTTGCAAGGGATGTTTCATAAAGTCATTTTTTCCTATCTTTTAGCGATCTGTCTTTAAAAACGATGAAGTTATTATATTTATAAGGAAGATAAGAATAAGGACTAATATGGAAGATTGGAAGCTAAATGGTTTTACGATAAGTGGTGCGATGCTTGCGCCTGTTAGTAAAATAAATGAATAAAGAGATATAGCAGACGTTCGGTGCTGTTTCGCTTCATTTCCAATGCATGTAATTACACTAGGCAAGAGTAATGAAATAGCGGCAACAAAAAAGATAGAGGAGAACGCAATATTTGAAATAGATGGGTACAGAACGATAGAGACAAGTGAAAGAGTTCCAATAAGAAATCCAATCCGTAACGTCTTTTTTCCACCATATCGTTCAATGATGGGTCCTGTAAACAACGATAAAATAACCCCAATTAAACCAACAGAACGAATCATAAACACCGTATGTGTATTGAGAGCAGGTGTAGATAAAAAGTATTTAGCTAGACTTTCATAAAAGAAAACAAATGACAGCATCAAGGTAAAGGTGATGATGTAGCTTTTAAGTAGTTCGACGTTGGATAAATGTCGACGAAAAGATGAAAGAATAGCGGAGTTGATCGCAGGTGTATGTGAAGGTGTTGGTAGGACAACCCATGTGACAATAAATAAACAAAAGTAAGCAACACTGAATACAACAAAAATAAATCCCCATTGAAAAAACAATGAAATCACCATACTAGCAAGTTGACCTAAAATGCCTGCGACTAAAAACCCCGTATTAATAAGAGCTAACACAAGTGTTCGTCTTGATGACGAAAATAATTCAAATGTATAGGCAAATGCAACAGGTGCGAAGCTTCCTAATGTAAAACCTTGAAGAGCTCGGCTAATATAGAGTGCTAATGAAGTTGAGGATAGCGAGACCAAAAAAGTGGTCAAAGCAGAAAGCAAAAGTCCAAAAACAATGATTTTCTTATGGTTCAACCGCTGAGCGAGTCCCCCAAATGTTAACAACCCCACTGCATAAAAAAAGGTGAAAAAGCTACTTCCGTATATTGCTTCTTCTACACGCACTTCAAACTCATTCGCAATTGTTTCATAAATTGGAATCATCGTATAAATGTTAGAAACAACTAAGATAGCAGTAAGGACAAGTAAAGACGTAACATGTGTAAGTTTTTGGTTCATCTCCATCCATATCACCCCTTTATACCGTATGACCTAGAAGCTTGTTGTGTGTAAATGTTTAATGGAGAAAAAGGACGTTAAATGGTATTCATTTTATATGTGACACTTGTAAAAAGAGGAATGACTTTCAAAGGAAGATTATTGGTGTTTTTAGCATCGTTTCAGTAAAATAGAAAGAAGAGAAATCATCATTTTTAAATAAAAAGAGATTGTTACGTCACGTTTTTTACGTGGCGTTGTCTATTTTTGGTTTACCTTTTTCGATACAATAAAGATAGGTTTATGAATGTAAGGGGGATATGGATGGCACTTCAATTTATAGTAGGGCGTTCAGGAAGTGGAAAGACAACTCAATGTCTTGATGAGATTCGAGCACAGTTAAAAGAATCACCACTTGGAGACCCCATTATTTATATTGTTCCAGAACAAATGACATTCCAATCGGAGTATGCATTAGTCAGCACACCCGAACTAAATGGCATGATTCGTGCACAAGTTTATAGTTTTACACGTCTTGCATGGCGTGTTTTGCAAGAAGTTGGTGGCATGAGTCGTTATCACCTGGATCAAACAGGCGTCAATATGCTTATTCGACGTATTATTGAACATAAAAAAGAAGAATTGAAGATCTTTTCAAAAGCAGCTGAGAAAACAGGGTTTATCGATCAGCTAGAACAAATGATTACAGAATTTAAGCGCTACTGCTTAGAGGCAGAAACGTTAGAAGAGAAAAGGCGACAATTAGTAGAAGATAATGAACAAGTACTAGCAGATAAATTATATGATTTACAGCTTATTTATCATGAGTTAGAAAAACAACTTATTGGTAAGTATGTAGATTCAGAGGATTATTTACGTTTATTAGCTGAGAAAATTCCAAAGTCTTCTTATTTAGCAAATGCGACGATTTATGTAGATGGTTTTCATAGTTTTACACCACAAGAATTAGACATTCTCAGTCAACTTATGAAGAGTTGTCCACATATGACGATTGCTTTAACAGCGGATAAGCCACATGAAGATTTTATTCCAAATGAGCTACACATGTTTCGTCAAACGAATGAAACGTACCGAACGCTTGTTACATTAGCAAATGAACATAGCGTAGAGATAACAGGACACCATGTATTAGAAGAGCAGAAACGTCATGAGAAAGCTCCAGCAATTGCTCATTTAGAACGTTTTTTTGATGATCGTCCAACTGTACCATTTCATGAACAAAAAGATGGTGTTCGTTTAATGCCAGCTGTGAATCGTCGAGCGGAAGTTGAGGGAATTGCAAGAGAGATTTCAACGCTCGTACGTGACAAAGAATATCGTTATCGTGATATTGCACTTGTTGTGCGAAATGCACCAGATTATCATGATTTACTTGAAACGGTTTTTCGTGACTACGATATTCCATATTTTATTGACCAAAAACGAGCGATGTTTCACCACCCGCTTGTTGAATTAATTCGCTCTAGTTTGGAAGTAACAACAGGTCAGTGGCGTTATGAAACCGTTTTTCGAGCAGTAAAAACAGACTTGCTATTTCCGTTAGATGCAAATGTGAAAACGTATCGTGAAGAGATGGATTTACTGGAGAATTATGTACTTGCATATGGTATTCAAGGTTCAAAATGGACAAAGGAAGAACGTTGGACCTATCGACGTTATCGTTCTTTAGATGAGAGTGATGTAGGAAAAACAGACGAAGAAATTAAATTTGAAAACAAACTTAATCATTTACGGTCACTTATTGTGAGACCGTTAAAAGAGCTTCATGAAGGACTGAAGAAAGGGAAGACCGGACGACAGAAAAGTGAAGCATTGTATCGATTTTTAACAGAACTTGAGATACCGAAGAAAATAGAAGCATTGCGTAATCAAGCAGAAGAAAAAGGAACAGTTCAAAAAGCGCGTGAACATGAACAAGTTTGGAAGTCTGTTCTGCATTTACTCGATCAATTTGTTGAAATGATGGGTGATGAGAATATTTCAATTAAGCTATTTACGGATGTGATAGATACAGGGCTCGATAGTATGCAATTTGGTCTTGTTCCTCCTGCGCTTGACCAAGTATTAGTCGCAAGCTTTGAACGCTCTCGTTTTTCAGAGATTAAAGCAACCTTTGTGCTTGGAGTAAATGATGGCATCATCCCCGCTAAGATACAAGGAGACGGCATTTTATCCGAACAAGAGAGAGAGTATTTATTAGAAGCAGGTGTATCACTCGCACCGACTAGTCGAACAAAGTTATTTGATGAATCATTCCTTATTTACTTAGCATTTGTAAGTCCGTCAGAAACACTTTATATTAGCTACCCACTTGCGAATGAAGAAGGAAAAGCATTGTTGCCATCTGTCATAATTAATCGAATGAAGGAAATGTTCCCGTTAGTTGATGAAACACTGTTAATGACAGAGCCAGCCGAATTAGATGAAAAGGCACAGCTAACATTCGTCACGAATCCATTAACAACCATTACACATCTTGCTGGACAATTACAAGCATGGAAGCGTCACTATGCAATGGATGACAGTTGGTGGGATGTCTATAACTTTTATGTGAACAACCCTGAGTGGAAGAGATACAGTGAAAAAGTATTAAGTAGTTTATTTTATAAAAATGAAGCGAAAGCACTGACAAAAGAAACAAGCAGTCGCTTATATGGAAAGCACCTTAAAGCGAGTGTGTCCCGAATGGAGAAGTTTCAAGGCTGTCCATTTTCTCACTTCGCTTCTCACGGCTTAAAGTTACGAGAGCGAAAAGTATTTCGCCTTGCTGCTCCAGATATCGGGGAACTATTCCACGCTGCACTTAAGATGATTTCAGATGAACTGCGAATGGAAAAGCGAGAATGGAGTCACTTAACGAAAAAAGATTGTCAGCAGCTTTCTTCAACAGCTGTGAATGAACTTGCACCAAAGCTTCAAAACGAAATCTTATTAAGTTCAAATCGTCATCACTACTTGAAACATAAGCTTCAACAAATTATTGAACGTGCATCAATTGTGTTAAGTGAACATGCAAAAGCGAGTGGTTTTGCTCCTGTTGGCTTAGAATTAGGATTTGGTCCCGGTGCTGAGTTACCTCCTATTCAATTTCAATTAGAAAATGGCTATACGATGGAGCTTGTCGGACGAATTGACCGTGTTGATAAAGCTGAAAGTTCAAAAGGACTCTTGCTTCGAATTATTGATTATAAATCAAGTGATAAAGCATTAAATTTAGTGGAAGTTTATTATGGTCTAGCCCTACAGATGCTTGCTTATTTAGATGTTGTCGTTACGTATTCAGAAGAACTTCTTCAAGATAAACGTCAGACGTTACCGGCAGGAGTACTTTATTTCCACGTTCATAACCCAATGATTAGTACAACAAAAGCTCTTTCACTAGATCAAATTGAAGACGAATTATTTAAACGATTTAAGATGAAGGGGTTACTGCTAGGAGATGAAGAAACAGTTCGCTTAATGGATGAGACACTTGATGTTGGACAGTCAAAAGTTGTATCAGCAGGTTTGAAAAAAACGGGCGAATTTTACTCTAATTCATCCATTGCAAGTGAAGAAGAGTTTAGTAATCTTCGTCACTATGTACGAAAAAAGATTGTGGATGTCGGTACAAATATTACAAATGGTGCTATTGATATTTCACCATATAAATTAAAAGATAAAATACCTTGTACGTTTTGTGAGTATCGTTCGGTTTGTCAATTTGACGAGTCAATGGATACGAATGAATATCGTCAATTAAAAGTTGAAAAAGAAGACTTGATTTTACAAAAAATTCGAGAGGAGGGCCATAAAAAATGAATGAAGAGATGATAAAAAAGCCTGAGGGAAGCCAATGGACAGATGACCAATGGAAAGCGATTGTGTCATCGGGTCAACATATTCTAGTAGCAGCAGCAGCGGGTTCTGGTAAGACAGCTGTACTAGTTGAACGCATGATTCGTAAGTTACTTTCGACAAGCAATCCAATTGATGTTGATCGGTTGCTTGTTGTTACGTTTACGAATGCTTCTGCAGCGGAAATGAGGGGGCGAATTGGAGAAGCATTAGAGAAAGAGCTAAAGAAAAATCCTTCTTCTTTGCACTTGCGTCGTCAACTAAGCTTGTTAAATCGTGCATCAATTTCTACACTACATTCATTTTGCTTAGATGTCATTCGAAAGTATTATTATTTAATTGATTTAGATCCAGGTTTTCGTATTGCCAACGATACAGAAGCAGAGCTTTTACGTGAAGAAGTGTTAGACGAGTTATTTGAAGAGCAGTACAGTCTCAAAGATAATCAAGCGTTTTTTCAGTTAATTGATTCTTATACAAGCGACCGTCATGATTTAGATATTCAGCTAATGGTACGAAAAGTGTATGATTTTGCTCGTTCAAATCCAAATCCAAGTAGATGGTTAAGTATGCTAGTGCAACAATACGAAGTAGACGAAGGTGCAACAATCGATGAATTACCGTTTCTGTCTTTCTTAATGGAAGAAGTGCTTTTACAGCTAAAGGGCGTGGAGACGATGTTGCAACAGGCAATGAGTGTGACGCGATTACCTGGAGGTCCAGCTCCACGTGCAGCAAACATTGAAGATGATCTACAACAAGTTCAACGTTTAATTCAATCAGGTAATGAGTCATTTTCATCTTTGCATCATGATATTCAAAGTTTGAAGTTTTCGCGTTTAAAGCCTTGTAAAGGTGATGAATATGATTCAGCCTTAATTGATGAGCTATCGGATTTACGTAAAAAAGCAAAAAATGCGCTTGAAAAAA
Organism: Bacillus sp. CGMCC 1.16541; assembly: GCF_003184905.1. Classification (GTDB taxonomy): domain Bacteria; phylum Bacillota; class Bacilli; order Bacillales; family Bacillaceae_H; genus Priestia. The sequence continues at coordinate 20,500 of NZ_QFRU01000022.1, read as the reverse complement.
TCAGTGGCGATCTTTTCTCTCGACCCATTCATGGATATATGGATGATTTTAAAAAAATGAAGCCACTCATTGAGGCATTAGTTACAGTAGTGAACGAATTCGGTAAGCGTTACGAGTCAGTGAAGAGAGAAAAAGGGTTAGTTGATTTTTCGGACTTGGAGCACTATTGCTTGCAGATTTTACGAGATCCAAATGTTGAGGATCTTGAGCCTTCTGATATCGCGAAAAAGTATCGTCATCAGTTCGCAGAAGTACTTGTTGATGAATATCAAGATACAAATATGGTGCAAGAATCCATCATTAAATTGGTGACAAATGATGAAGAAGAAACAGGAAACTTATTCATGGTTGGAGACGTTAAACAATCCATTTATCGCTTTCGTTTAGCGGAACCATTTCTTTTCTTAAGCAAGTACAAGAGATTTACTCATGACGGTCGAATATCGGGTATGCGAATTGATTTAAATAAAAACTTCCGTAGTCGTACAGAAATACTAGACGCAACAAATTTTTTATTTAATCAAATCATGGATGAAGAAGTTGGAGAAATTGTCTATGACGACGATGCATCATTAAAGTTAGGTGCACAATATCCACCTGTTGAAGGAATGGAATCTGAGCTGTTGTTAATTACGAAAGAAAGTGGTGAACAAGTAGAGTCAGAGGAAGTAGATGATTCTCTTGTTGGATTTTCAGATGTTGAACTTGAAAAAGCACAGCTAGAAGCACGTGCCATGGCACGTAAAATTAAAGAGATGGTTCAAAATCGTTTCCAAGTGTACGATCGCAAATTAGATGTGATGCGTAATGTGACGTACCGTGATTTTGTTATTTTGTTACGTTCTATGCCATGGGCTCCACAAATTATGGAAGAATTCAAGCAAGAAGGTATTCCAGTTTATGCAGATTTAGCAACAGGATATTTTGATGCAACTGAAGTCATGATTATGATGTCGGTATTAAAAGTCATTGATAATCCACATCAAGACATTCCGCTTGCATCCGTTTTACGTTCACCTATTGTAGGGCTGAATGAAGAAGAGTTAGCAACAATTCGTGTTGCTGATAAAAATGGAACGTATTATGATGCACTCACTGCCTATCTTGATGAACAAGCGGCCACAGATGCTTTGTATGAGAAAGTGCAGGCTTTTTACGAGCAGCTGCAAGTTTGGAGAACAGAAGCAAGACAAGGTGCTTTATCTGCACTTATTTGGAAGTTGTATCGTGATACAGGTTTCTTTGAGTTTGTTGGTGGGTTACCTGGTGGCAAACAGCGTCAAGCTAATTTACGCGCGCTTTACGACCGCTCCCGACAATATGAAGCAACGTCGTTTAGAGGACTATTCCGCTTCCTTCGGTTTATTGAACGAATGCGTGATCGAGGTGATGACTTAGGAGCGGCACGTGCACTGGGTGAACAAGAGGACGTTGTAAGATTGATGACAATTCACAGTAGTAAAGGGTTAGAGTTTCCAATTGTGTTCGTAGCTGGTTTATCTCGTCAATTTAATTTGATGGACTTAAATAAAGCTTATTTATTAGACAAAGAGTTAGGATTTGGGTCGAAATATATTGACGCAAAGCTACGTATTACGTATCCAACATTATTGCAACAAGTTATTCGAAAGAAAATGAAAAAAGAAAGCATGGCTGAAGAAATGCGTGTGTTATATGTGGCATTAACACGTGCAAAAGAGAAGCTTATTTTAGTTGGAACGGTTAACGATTTTGAAAAAACGGCCAAAAAATGGAGCAGTGTCATTGAACATCGAGAATGGGTTCTTCCATCGCATGTCAGAGCTGAAGCCAAGTCTTATTTGGATTGGATTGGCCCATCTCTTGTTCGTCACCGAGATATTCTTCCGATGATTAGTGACGATTCATCTTCACTAACACCTATTTATGAAGATTCGTCTAAATGGCACTTAACTATCATGGAAGCAAAAGAGTTAGCAGAACAAGAAGTGATAGAAGAGTTGCAGCACGAAGAAATCTTGCAAGCACTTAAACAACAAAAGCCAGTCCCAATTACGAGTGAATATGTAGAGAAAGTAACTACACGGTTGAATTGGTCGTATCCATTCACAACTGCTTCTGTCCACCGCTCGAAACAATCAGTATCAGACATCAAGCGTCAACAGTTTGTAGATGAAGAAAGTGATGACGCGCTTGTTCGGAAAGCCAAGGCACCGTTAGAAGATCGCCCGACTTTTTTACAAAAGAAAGGACTAACTGCTGCTGAAAGAGGAACTGCCATGCATGCGGTGATGCAGCATCTTCCACTGACTGTTGAGCATACGAAAGAAAGTGTACAAGCATTTGTAGATGAATTGGTCATAAAAGAGCTGTTAACAATTGAACAAGCGGATTCAATTGATGTAGAAGCCATCGTAGAGTTTATAAGTAGTGAGATCGGACAGCAATTGTGTGAAGCGCACCACGTCTACCGAGAGATGCCGTTTAGTTTAGCTGTATCAGCTAAAGACATCTATTCGCAGTGGGAGTCAGAAGAAGATGAGAACATCCTTATTCAAGGTGTAATTGATTGTCTTTATGAAACGAATGAAGGAATGGTTTTATTAGATTTTAAAACAGACAATATCACCTATCAATTCGATGGAGATTTTGAGAAGGCAAAACCGGTTTTACTAGATCGTTATCAAATTCAATTAGAGTTATATGCAAAAGCGATTGAACAAATTATTAAACAACCGGTTACTAAACGTTATTTGTATTTCTTTGATGGTGGCTATGTGATAGAAGTATAGATGAATGAGGACAGAGAATGCAGCATGAAACGGTGAGTTTTTCAGGCTGCATTTTCATTGAGAGAGGAGAATTAGAGAAACGATGAGGTTGTTACATACAGCAGATTGGCATTTAGGTCGCACGCTAGAAGGGCGTAGTCGATTAGAAGAGCAGGCTCAATTTTTAGATGAATTAGTAGAAATTGTGGAGAAAGAACAAATTGATGCAGTTTTAATGGCGGGAGATGCATTTGATACAGTTAATCCACCTGCAGCAGCAGAGCAATTATTTTATGATAGCATATCTCGTTTGTGCAATGGAGGGAAGAGACCTGTTATTGTGATTTCTGGCAATCATGATAATCCAGATCGTTTGTCGGCTGCATCGCCGTTAGCTAATCAACATGGCATCACGTTGCTAGGTTTACCAACAACGGAAGTGCAACACATTTATATTCCAAATCGCAGTCAATATTTGCGTGTAGGAGCGCTTCCTTATCCTTCAGAGTCGAGGTTAAAGGAGCTTCTTTCTGAAGAGAACGACGAAATGCACATTCGTAACTCATATGATGTTCGGGTGAGAGGAATTTTTGACAAAATGAGCGAGCAGTTTACACCGGACGCAGTCAACGTAGCGATGAGTCATCTATACGTAACAGGAGGCAGCTCAACCGATTCTGAACGCCCAATTGAAGTAGGAGGGGCTTATACGGTCGCAGCTACAAGCTTACCTATTGCAGCTCAATATGTTGCACTTGGGCATTTGCACCGTCCGCAAGACGTGAAAAGAGCTAATACACTAGCGCGTTACTCAGGATCTCCATTAGCTTATAGTTTCTCGGAGTCTAATTATACAAAGTCGGTTACGATTGTTGATGTTCAACCAGGAACAGACGCCAAAGTTTCTGAAATTCCATTAATCAGTGGAAAGCCACTTGTACGATGGAAAGCAACTGGTGGATTAGCCGAAGTCCATCGTTGGCTAGACGAAGGGAGAGACAAATCAGCATGGGTTGATTTAGAAGTTCACTTGAGCGATGCGTTATCGATTGAAGAGATTCATCGCTTACGTAAGCTTCATCAAGGGTTTATTCATATTCGTCCTGTATTTGATACAGCCCGAGAAGAGCTAGAACAACGCTCAACACGTGATATCCCTGTTGAAGAGTTATTTAAAAAGTTTTATGAGCGTCAAACAGGTGGAGGTACACCGGATGATGAATTAATCAAGCTATTCTTAACACTTGTTCAAGATGAACGTACAGAGGAGGTGTAACGATGAAGCCAATTGCATTATCAATTGCAGGTTTGCATAGCTTTCGTCAAAAGCAAACTATTGATTTTGAAACGTTATGCTCTGGTGGGGTATTCGGAATTTTTGGTCCAACAGGAAGTGGTAAGTCATCGATTTTAGATGCGATGACACTTGCTTTATATGGGAAGGTGGAGCGTGCAGCGAATAACACTCAAGGCATTTTAAATCATGCTGAAAATGAATTGAAAGTTTCTTTTACATTTGAATTGAAAAATGCTGAGAATAAGCAGCGTTATATCGTAGAGCGCACGTTTAAGCGTTCTGATGATATTCGAGTAAAATCAACGACTAGTCGTTTAATGGAAGTAGGAGAAGAAACGGTTGTTTTAGCTGACAAAACGAACGAAGTGAATCAGGCTGTTCAAGAACTTCTTGGTTTAACCATTGATGATTTTACAAGAGCGGTTGTATTGCCACAAGGTAAGTTTGCTGAATTTTTATCGTTAAAAGGAGCAGAGCGTCGTCAAATGCTTCAGAGGCTCTTTAACTTAGAGCAATATGGTGACCAATTGAATCAAAAAATTCGTTCACAACTTTATAAAGTGAAAAGTGATCTTGACCAAGTCGTAGCAGAACAAGCTGGATTGGGAGATGCCTCCAAAGAGAAGGTTGAAGAAGCTGAAGAACAATTAAGAAGTAGCATCTTATTACTAGAGAAGCGTGAAAAAGAATTAGCTGAAGTTGATAAAGTGTATGAACAGCAACGCCAACACTGGGAATGGCAACAAGAAAAAGAACAACTACAAGAAAATCTAGTTGTTCTAAAGAAAGAGGAGCAGGAAATCCAAAGAAAAGAAAAAGCTATTCAAGAAGGGGAACAAGCTGAAAAATTAAAGCCGTATTTAGAAGGGTATGAGCAAGCTGTTCAACAACTGAATACGTATAAAAAAAGAGCAACAGAGCTTGAGCAACATCTTCAACAATTAAAAGTAGAGTATCAAAAAGCGAAAGATGAATATGAAATCGCGAGACAAAATAAACGAGAGGAAGAGCCTGCGTTACTAAATAAAAAGCTAGAACTTCAACAAGCAGCGGAGTTAGAGAAGAACGTTAAACTTCTTACAACCGAAAATGAACAGTTACGGGCCAATCGAGATGTTGTTCAAACAAAGCTAGAAGAAAAGCGAGTGCAAGTAAACAACGAACAAAGTCAATATGAGAAATGGAGCACGATTCAACAACAATTTAAAGAGAAGTTGAAGGCAATCGCTGTAACTGCTACGTATCGTGATTTAGTGGATCGTGCGTATTATGATAAAAAAGCCATTGTTCAGCGAGATACCATGTTAAAAGAAGAAACGGAACGATTAGAAAAGGACAAAAAAGAGACCATTCAACTTCAAGAGTCATTGAAACAAAGTACGAAAAAGCAAGAGATGCTACAAGAGCAAGCACAACAGTCTTTTACACAAGTAGAGCGTTTGTATCATGTTGTATGTGAGCGAGAGGTAGAGTTCGATTACGTGTTTGCGACATGTGAAGCATTGTTGAAACAGGTAAAAAAAGAAGCAGATGATGAAAGAGCGAAGCAGTTAGCCATGCAATTAGCGAAACAGCTTCACGATGGAGAAGCATGCCCAGTTTGTGGATCACTTAGTCATCCAAATCCAATTCACCAAGGTCACCTTCACGAGCAAGAAAGCAAAACGGTCCAAATTAATCAGCTTGAGAATCTGACGAAAGAATTACGTGAGCAAAAATACCGGTATGCATCGTTAAAAGAAAATCTTGAACGAATTGCACATGAAATCAATAACAGTCTTGCTCGAAAAGTGGACATTCTCTATGAAACGCATAAAGTGGTAGAGCCTTTAGAGGAAATCGTAAGTGTAGAAGGATTATCACGTTACGTACAGCGCCTTACAGTAGAGTTAAAATCTCTTCATCAAGATTACATTGAAGTAAGTGAAGCGCAAAACCGTTTGAATCATCAACGTCAACTTTCTATTCAAGAAGTAGAAAGAGTGAATGCGCAACTTAAGCAACTTGAAATAAGTATGAAAGAGAAACAACAGAGCGTGACAGATTATTCATGCGAGCTTCAAGAGCTAAACGACAAATGGAATGACAACTATGAACAAGTTGATTATGAAAAGATTGAACAGATAAAAGAGGAACTAAGCGAGAGAAGTAGGCAAGAACAAGAACTAAGACATCGTATCGAAAAAAGTGTCAAAGTTCTTGAAGATCAACATGCACTTATTCAACAAACTTCAAACGAAGTAACAGAATTTGATCGTACATTTACTGAAATCAAAACGAACTTACGCAACAAAGAAGAAGCGTTAAAAGAAAAACAAGAAGCATTAACGAAGATAATAGGGAGTAGGGGACTTTCTGCGTTAATGGATGAAACGAATCGTAAACTTGAAGAGCTAACCAACAATGAAGATGAAGCGTATAAGACGTGGCAACACACACAGGAAGCTTATCAAAAAGCTCAAAGTGAGCAACAAGCTGTTGAACAAGCTTTGCATGAATCCAACCAACGATTTGTAGAGATAGAAGCGAAGTGGAATCAATTATTATCGCGCTCTCTTTTTAAGACGATATCTGAAGTGAATGCGGCTTATGTACCTGAAGAAGAAATGCGCCATTTAAAAGCAACAATTGAACAATTTTGGGATAAAATAAAGCAAGTAGAAGCTGACATTCGTAAGCTAGAAGGTCAACTACAAAATCAATTGATTACAAACGAGCAATGGGAAGAAACGAAACAACTACGTGTAACGATACAACACGGTGTGAAAGAAGCTGGTGAAATAAAAGGTGCGGCGTCTCAAACTGTTCAAGATGTAAAGGAACGACATATTCGCTTTGTACATCTAGAAAAAGAAAAAACAAAGCACGAGCGTCTATACGAACAGTATCAAAAACTGCAATCTGTTTTTAAAGGAAATACGTTTGTTGAGTATATGGCAGAAGAGCAACTAATGACAGTGAGTAGAGATGCATCGAGTCGACTTGCTACGCTAACACGTCAGCGCTATGCAATTGAGGTGGACTCTCAAGGAGGCTTCATTATGAGAGATGATGCCAATGGTGGTGTGAAGCGACCGGTTTCTACTTTGTCAGGTGGAGAAACATTTTTAACGTCTCTTGCGCTTGCTCTATCATTATCCGCTCAAATTCAATTACGTGGCCAATATCCTCTGCAATTTTTCTTCCTAGATGAAGGGTTTGGTACACTTGACTCTGAATTGTTAGATACGGTTATTACGGCTCTTGAAAAATTACAGTCGAATAATTTGTCGATTGGAGTTATTAGTCACGTTCAAGAATTGCGAGCTCGCTTACCAAAACGTTTAATTGTTGAGCCTTCAGAACCTTCTGGTAAAGGAACAACTGTATCTGTAGAATCTTTATAAAAAGAAAGGTTATAGGTGCAATGGCTAAAAAAGACCAACGAATTGGAACTTGTGAACTATGTAAAAGAGAAGATGTGCTAACAACCGTTCACCACTTAACCCCAAAAGAAATGGGAGGAACATTTGAGCCGACAGCTAATTTGTGTATCCCTTGCCATAAACAAATTCATGCGTTATATACAAACGATGAATTGGCCATTCGTTTAAACACAATTGACGCCTTACGTAAAGATGAAAAGATGTCATCCTTTATCAAATGGGTTCGAAAACAGCCATCTTCAAAAGTACCAAAAATAAAAAAGTCGAATGCGCGAAAACGTAAATAAAAAAACTTTGTGATAAACAGGATTTCTACACCATTCCGTGTCAGCAAAGATTGATAAAATCATTGAGTACACAGGTAAGCGGTATTGCGTCATTCATTTAGAATTTAAAAAATGTCCTATGACAGTTCTCTCGTCAAGGGACATTTTTTTTATGGTGATTATGCATTGGCAACAATATTTTGATCAGCTAAGTCAGGATCAATCGCATTGGTTGCTGAGAATCCAGTGTTTGTATTGATAAAGTTCCCGGTGTTAAAGCCACCTGATCCAGCAGCTGTTTTGGACGCACTTTTCGGTGAAACGTAAAAAGTGTCACCAAATGTAACGACGCCTCCTCCAACACTTACAATTTGAACAGGTCCAACTAATGCAGGCATATGCTACCTCCTTTCTATCTGTCTCCGCCTTCTTGTGTAGCTGTAATTGAACTATTAATGGCAGGTGTATTATCATCATTGTCTAAAAATGGATTTTCGGTTGAATCTTCACCTAACAATTGACGAATATGTTTAATTCTAGATTCGGCATACACATTACACGTAGAGCCGATATGAATGAGAGAAGAGAAACCGACCCCAATAATGTCGATGCAATTAACACGTATCGTAGGTACTTCATTTCGTACATTCATTGCAATCGGTTCGATGGGTGATACAGGTATATCTTCTCTAAAGATAACATAATCATCAAAATTTCCTTCTCTTCCGAAAAAAAGTGGATATTCTCGTCGAACAGCAAGTGCTCGAGTTAATAAAATAACATTGGTTGAATCTCCTACTTGTGTAATGCTAGAAGAAGAAAGAGAGTCAATATTTATACGTTGTACAATAGATGTGCGAGTAAGCATGATTGATCACCTTTATTATTGTAGGGATAACGGTACGTATGGGCCGATAATTAACGATTCAGCGGGTGTATCAAATGTTGAAGCCAACGAAATGTATTGAGCATCTCCTATTAAAAAAAGAGAAGAGGATGAAACCCCGACAATGCTAACGTCCCCAACTAATAAATCACGGTTTACGACTGAGTAATTCATGAATAATCCCCACCTTTTTTCAATGAATCAGGTAAATAGGTTAAAAAGGCATGAATGCCTTTTTGAATATCTTCATAGAGTTTATGTTTAATTTCTTCTCGTACTGTTTCTTCGTTTTGTTGCAGTTGAACAGGATCTACTTGTTGAAAGTAAAAGCCAATTCGTTGCTCAAGCTGCTTTTTAATATCTTCAATAATAAAGTTATAGTAAGAATAATCGATGTACAAATTGCGTTCTTGTAAGATCTTCTGAATGAGCGCGTCACCGTGTTCGTGTAATTCATGTTCAATGTCTGTACGAATACTGGAAACAAACTTTGTTTGCTTACCCCGATCAAGAGGTTGGAGGCTGGGGTTTTGTCCAGGGATTTGTCCTGCATCTTGCGTTTGTGCATCGCCTTGCATTTGCCCTCCAGTTGGCATCTGAGCATCCATTGGAAAGGTCACGGTAGGTTGTTGACCATTGATAATCACATCTTCTATATTTTCAGGAGTAATAGGATTCAAACCAATATTTAATGTACCATCTAACGTGTCAATTTTCAGTTGTTCGAATTTATACTCGATTTTTTCAATTGTTGTACGAGGTGTATCTTCAAATTCTTTTAGTTTCTGTTGAAGGTCACATACGTCGTTTTCTAATTGTCGAATTCGTTCATCTTGTTGTTGAACGTAAGCGCCTAATTGCTGTACGTATTGATAAAGCTGCTGAAAATGATCCATCTCATTCACCCTCTTTCTTTATATACGTATGGGGAAATGAGAGGGATGATGTCAAGAACCATTGGGTTGTGGTGGGGTAAGTGATTGTGAGATAGGACCAGGCTGCACTCCTGTAGTCGGTAGCCCGCTTGTTGGAGAGATAGATCCAAGAATGCCCGCTTTTTCTTTTGGTGCTTCCTCAGTAAATCCTCCTGTATTAAACAAGTTCGAATTCTCTCGAATAACTCCTACACTACCAATCTGTAAAACAGATGAGTTTGAAATAGCATTTACTTTCAGACTTTGGATACAAATACTTTGATTTACGTAAAAGTTCATCAAATCAACCTCCTTACTTGGTGAGGCTATAAGTTTCCGGCGATGTTTTGGTCGTTAACGTCTTGGTCATTCGTATTCGTAGCACTTTGCTGATTAATCACACTTAGACGGTCTCCTGTATTAAATGAGCCGGCCCCTGCAAATGTTTTTGCGCTAGATACTGGAGAAATTGTGAAGACGTCACCTATGTGTAATACACTTGCTGATCCAACACTGTTTACATTAACAACTCCGACAATTGCTGGCATAGACGAACACCCTTTTTTACTTTGCTAGTAACAGCGTATGATGAAGCGAGAAAATGGTGAATGCCTATAAATGATAAATTGTTCGTAAATATTGGGTTTATTTGGATGGAGATATAGTGGAGATGATAGATGTATTTTTTACCCCTTTTCGTTATAATGTGAACCAATGCTTGTTTTGATATCAGGTAAAAATTGAATAAGTTACTAAGGGACAAGAAATGTTATTTAGTTTGTAAGGTGTGGATTTGTGATGAAGAAAGAAACGTTACAACCAATTCGTTCTAAAAATCGAATTGAAGTAATTGATTTATTACGAGGTTTTGCTTTATTAGGTATTTTGCTCGTTAATATGCCGGCTTTTTATTCAGCTGACTTGTACTACGGTGATGAAAGTATTGCGAAAACAGCTTTAGATACGTACATAAATATCGTGATTGATGTATTTGCACAAGCTAGCTTTTACCCATTATTTTCTATTTTATTTGGGTTTGGTTTTATGATGATGTTTGAGAAAGCATACAAAGAAGATGTCGCATTTACACCAATTTTTTCAAGAAGGTTAATTGCGTTATTGTTTATTGGGTGTATCCATGCGTTTTTTATTTGGTATGGAGATATTCTCATTATTTATGCGATTTGTGGCTTCCTCTTACTGATTTTTCAAGAAGCGAGAAGTCAAGTACTGTTAGCTTGGGCTTGTGTTTTATTTGCTGTTCCAACCGTTATTATGAGTGCAATCTTATTTGTTGCGACACTTCATAATCAAGAATCTGCCATCGTTGGTTTAAACCAAGAGTTAATTGAACGGTCATACGAGATATATAGCAATGGAACGATTAATGAGGTGATATCGCAGCGAGCGATGGATTGGTATTATGTTAACAATGCAAGTACGCTTCCGTTTTTAATACTGTCGATCTTTCCGATGTTTCTTTTAGGTGCTTATATAGCGAAGGATAAGTGGTTTTATCGCTCGGACGAAAGAATTATTATTCTTAAGTGGATTACCTTGATTTCATTTTTCGTATTTATTCTTTTTAAAGGATTGCCGTATCTATTTGGGCGTAATTTATTTACAGATTACGTTCAAGATCATATAGGAGGTCCGGCAGGTGCGATCTTTTATATGAGCTCCTTTTTATTGCTTTCAAAGAATGTGATAATGAAAAATCTGTTTAGGCCACTTGCTGCAGTCGGTAAGTTATCACTTAGTAATTATTTATTGCAATCACTTCTTTGTACGTTTATCTTTTATAGTTATGGACTGGGACTTTACGGTGAAATCACAGTAGCGCAAGGTGTGGGAATTGCATTTGGCCTCTTTATTTTGCAAGTTGTAATTAGTAATATGTGGATTTCTTTATTTGAGCGTGGCCCTATCGAAAGGGTTCTTCGTTCATTCACATATTGGAGTCGAAAATAGATCGATGTATCTAGAACGCTTCTTTTAAAATTAAGAATGTGGATAGATGTTTCACTGATTAAAATCAACTATGATAAAATCAACAATTGAAAAAGGCAAAGCTATAGGGGCTAAGTTGTAAATTCACTACAAGATGCCAGCCAGTTGCTGAAATAATTAATGAGATGCATGGATAATCTAGAAGTAAACTCGTTATTTCGGCTATGAAATAACGAGTTTTTTTATAGATAAAGGAGATGATCAAGATGAAAAGAGAAAAAATAACAGTCATTGAATCAGAGCGAAGAGACTTATCAGAATATTCTTTGGTATTCATGATCATCTCAGTAGCGGGCTTAATGTCATTGATTACACTGCCGAATGAAACCATTGCGGTGTTGAAAAAAATCGTTCTCTTTTTCTTTTAGGTTTATCACCTGCCCTGTGGAGAGTGAATACTTGAATGTAAAGTCAAGTACATGCCGCTCCTTGTTAGATAGCAACCTTTCTTTCTAAACTATTTGGTAAACGATAATAAACGAACCTATAATAACAAGAAGTTTATCTGACAAAACTAACAGGATTTTAAAAGAATTTGTCGAAGGGAGAAGGAGGAGGTATGAAGATGAAATTTATAACAGCTGTCTACCAAGAGCGAGAGTTTGTAGGGGTACAATTAACACAAACAGTTATTGATTTAGAACGAGTTGAAGAGAAAGTGTTTGGTACAAGAGACATTCCTTCATCAATGATCGAGTTTATTGAACTTTATGAACGTGTGGAAGCAAAAGTGAAACGACTTGTTGAAGCGATTGACGATCAAGTGAATGTAGAAAATGGTGTGTATAAATTAGAGGATACAGTCATCGTTGCTCCGATTCCAAGGCCACGTAAAAACATTTTTTGCGTAGGGAAGAATTATGCAGATCATGCGATTGAAATGGGAAGCAAAGAAGACATACCGTCTCATATTATGTTATTTTCAAAAGCACCTACAACAGTCATTGGACATGACCAAGTAATCTTAAATCATCGTCACGTGACAAAGGAGCTTGATTATGAAGGTGAGTTAGCCGTCATTATTGGTAAAAAAGGAACGGGAATTGTAAAAGAAGATGCTTTGTCACACGTGTTTGGCTATACCATTGTGAATGATGTAACAGCTCGAGACCTACAAGCAAGGCACAAGCAATTTTTATTAGGGAAAAGCTTAGATACTTCTTGTCCGATGGGACCAGTTATTGTACATAAGTCCGCAATTAAAGATCCTCATCATTTACAAATTGAAACAAAAGTAAATGGAGAAATTCGTCAAAGAGGAAACACCGAACAATTTATCTTTTCAATTGAAGAAATTATTTCGGTGATTTCACAAGGGATGACATTAGAGCCAGGTGATATTATCGCTACAGGAACTCCTGCTGGTGTCGGAAAAGGCTTTAACCCTCCCAAATTTTTGAATCCAGGCGACGTGATTGAGGTTTCGGTTGATTCGATTGGAACATTACGTAATGCAATTGAACAGTAAGTATTTTCTTGGTTGCTTTTCACCTTTCATGGTATGATACATACTGAAAGGAGGCGATGAGACATGATGTGGGCAATACATTTACACGTAACACTTTGGACGCTATTATTAGTTTTATTTGTCGTAAACATTGGTTTACTACGTAGTGGGAAACTTAAAGGTCAAAAAATCGTTCATATGATTTTACGCCTTTTCTATATTCTCGTTTTACTGTCTGGCTTACATTTACTAGGTGCATTGTATCAATTTGCTTCGCTAAGCGCCATTTTAAAAGGAATCTTTGGTATTCTAGTCATTGGCGGTATGGAAATGGTACTTGTGCGTAGTAAAAAACGCAAGTCTACAGCCGTAGCATGGGGCTTACTAGCTGTAGCATTAGTGTTAGTATTCTATTATGGATACGTTGTATTAAGTTATTAAGAAGCTACCTGCGATGGTGGCTTTTTTATTTTTTCCAAATATTCATCACGCGCTTTCCATCGTTCATCGTGTATTCAAAGCGATCTTCGTGTTCGGCTCCTCTAGTAAATAAATGATGCACAGAGCAAATGGACTCTTCGTTATCATACACAAGGATGTTTACACCACTTATGTCTTCATGACTCGGTAGAAAAAGCAATGTGTTGTGGCAATAAATACAATCATAAAGGGAGAAATGCAAGGAGTTTAACTGTGCGGCAAATTGAGAAAATGCTTCAACTTCAAGTGATTCAAGTAATTGTTCATAAGCGTGCTGAAGTGTTTTTCTCACACGTAATAAATCTCCATCTTTCATCATGTAGGTTTCACCGTGTAATTTTAATAGATTGTCGCTCATAAAGATTGCTTTTTGCCATGTATCATGTAGATAAATCTCTAAAGATTCATTTACAATGTCGTCTACCATAGATGCTTCATCACTATCTTCCTCAAAAAATACCCATTGAGAATCGATACATTCGACAACACCTGATAAGTAAGAGCGTTCTTGTTCTTTGAAAATATCTAATTTTGAATCATATTTCATGTAAAAAACCTCCGTGTAAAAAATATTCTCATCTCTTTATTACCTAAAATAAGTACATTTATAACGCTTACATAAGTAATTTGCTATGTAATAAAAGAAAGGACAAATCAACGAGCCTGGGTTCTATGCATACAATGTGATTATTGCACCTATAGCCACGTTAAATAGAAAGGATGATAAAGATATGTGTGGAATAACAGGCTGGGCTGATTTTAATCGATCACTTTTAACTGAACAAGCAATCGTTGAAAAAATGGCTGAAACGTTAACGAAAAGAGGACCAGATGATACAAATGTTTGGACACATCAACATGTTGCCTTTGGACATAAACGACTTGTTGTCGTAGATCCAGAAGGTGGCAAGCAACCGATGCAACGAAAAAAAGAGGACCATACTTATACAATCTGTTATAACGGCGAGCTTTACAACACAGAGGATATTCGGAAAGAGTTACAAAAACGTGGATATACGTTTCAAGGGCACTCAGATACAGAAGTATTACTTACATCTTATATCGAGTGGAAAGAAGCGTGCGTGGAACATTTAAATGGTATTTTTGCATTTGCCATTTGGGATGAAAGGGCACAAAAGTTATTCGTTGTAAGAGACCGTTTAGGCGTTAAACCTCTTTTTTATCATGCTTATCGCGGTGGGATTCAGTTTGGGTCTGAATTAAAAGCACTCTTAGCTCATCCAGATGTAAAAGCAGAAGTTGGATTAGATGGCCTTGCAGAAGTATTTGGATTAGGCCCGTCTCGTTCTCCGGGACATGGGGTATTTAAAGGAATTGATGAGCTTCGACCGGCTCATGCGTTAACATTTAGCCGTGAAGGCTTGAATGTATGGCGTTATTGGAATGTTGAAAGTAAAGAACATACAGAAGCACTAGAGGAAACGACTGAACACGTTGGTTTTCTATTAAAAGACGCAATTGTACGTCAACTCGTGTCAGATGTACCTGTGTGTACATTTTTATCTGGTGGTGTTGACTCTAGTGCGATTACTGCAATTGCTGCTAATGCGTTTAAAGCGGAAGGTAAGGGGCAGCTTCATACGTATTCAATTGATTACGAAGATAACGATAAGTATTTTAAGGCAAATGAATTTCAACCAAATTCAGATGTAGCATACATTCAAATGATGTCAAAAGAGTTTGATACTCTTCACCATCGATGTGTCATTCCTACAGAAGAACTTGTTCAATATTTAACAGAGTCGGTACTTGTACGCGACCTTCCTGGTATGGCTGATATTGATTCATCTCTTTTATGGTTTTGTCGAGAAATCAAAAAAGACTTTGTTGTTGGCTTATCTGGAGAATGCGCCGATGAAATTTTCGGTGGTTATCCGTGGTTTCATCGAAAGCATGACTTAGCATCAGAAGCATTTCCTTGGATGCGTTCAGTTGATGCGCGAGTGGACTTATTACAAGACTCGTGGAGACAAAAGTTGAATTTAAAAGAGTACGTCCAAGCGCGTTATGAAGAGACAGTGAAAGAAACACCATTGCTAGATGGAGAGTCCGTAGAAGATGCACAGCGAAGAAAGCTATTTTATTTAAATATGATTTGGTTTATGACGACCTTACTTGACCGTAAAGACCGAATGAGTATGGGAGCAAGCTTAGAAGTGCGTGTACCATTTGCAGACCATCGCCTAGTTGAATATGCGTGGAACATCCCATGGTCGATGAAGACAGCAGGGAATCAAGAGAAAGGCATTTTACGCAAAGCACTTGAAGGTACACTCCCTCACGACGTTTTGTATCGTAAAAAGAGTCCTTATCCTAAAACACATAATCCAGCTTACACAAAGTCGGTGACAGTTTGGTTAGAGAGTCTACTAGCAGATCGTACTTCCCCGTTACATGAATTTTTTGACGAGCAAAAGCTAGCAAACATTGTAAAGTCTGGAGGTGAAGACTTTAAAGTCCCTTGGTTTGGACAGTTAATGACAGGTCCACAACTGTTAGCCCATTTAGCTCAAATTCACGTCTGGTTTAAAGAGTATGGTATTCAAATAAGAGAATAACTTTCAAAAAAGGGTGATTGAAGCGTTTATAAATCACCCTTTTTGTATGCCATCGCATAATGATCTAAACTCTTTTTCTTTTCGATTTGATTAATGAGAGTATAAAAAGAAGGGGCGTATAAAATAAGGTTTAGGTAGTTAAGGATATATCTGTCATGTTTGTACATAAAGTAATAGTAAGAATGTCCATATTTGATTAATAAATAACAGAAAGCTATTTTTTTATTGTCATTTTTTCATAAGATTTGTATAATGTTTGTATAATATTTGTATAACTTTATTAGGAGGAATATCATGCGCAAGCGTGTGACTGTAATTGGAGCAGGTCCAGGAGGATTAGCGGCTGCAATGTTGTTAGCTAGCCACGGTTATGAAATAGATGTATACGAAAAGCAATCGTATGTTGGAGGAAGAAACTCTGCAATTAAAATGGATGGATATACGTTTGATATGGGGCCAACATTTTTAAGTATGCCGCACATTGTAGAAGAGATGTTTGAAGCGTCAGGAAGAAATGCGCATGATTACCTTGACTTAAAAAGGTTACACATGATGTATGAACTTGTGTTTAATGATAAAAATGTCCGCATGTCAGATAATACAGTGAAGATGAAGGTTGAAATTGAGAAGCACTTTCCAGGTAACGGAGAAGGATATGATCGATTTATGAATGAGACCGCTGTGAAAATGGATGCTTTGACACCGTTATTACAAAGTCAAATGGATCGTTTTCATCACTACTTAAGTCCATCTGTTTTTCGAGCATTGCCTCATTTATCACTCGGTAAAAGTTTATATGACGTATTGAGTACTTATTTTTCAGCAGAACAATTAAAGCTTGCGTTTACCTTTCAATCAAAATATTTAGGAATGTCTCCTTGGGAATGTCCAGGCGCCTTTTCTATCTTATCTTACATGGAGCACGCGTATGGCATTTATCACCCGATTGGTGGAGTAAATCAGCTTTCTGAGGCGATGGCAAAAGTGGTCAAAGAATACGGAGGGCGCATTCATGTCAATTGTGGTGTGAAAAAGTTATGGATTGAAGGTCGACAAGTAAAAGGAGTCATACTTGAAGATGGAAAGAAAGTACCATCAGATGATGTTGTAATTAACGGAGATTTTGCTCATGCGATGACACATTTAGTGGATGAGGGCATTCTAAAAAAATACGAAAAAAAGAAACTAGAAAACAAAAAGTATTCTTGTTCTACTTTTATGATTTATTTAGGGGTAAACAAAAAGTACGATTTACCTCATCATACCATTATCTTTGCTGATGATTATAAGAAAAACGTAGAAGAGATTACTAAAACGTTAACGTTACCAAATGACCCTTCTATTTATATTCAAAATGCAAGTGTCACAGATCCGACGCTAGCGCCAGAGGGGAAATCTGCTCTCTACATTTTAGCTCCTGTACCGAATAATTTTAGCGGAATTGAGTGGGATGAGATAAAGGGTCAGTTTAGAGATCTTGTGTTAAAAACTGTACAAGAACGAACAGAATTTAAAGATATTGCAGATTATATTGAAGTGGAACAGATTCTTTCTCCAAAGGAATGGGAAGAAGATGTGTACGTATATAAAGGAGCGACATTTAATTTAGGGCATCAACTTTCTCAAATGATGGTTCTTCGTCCACACAATCGTTTTGAAGAGTTAGATGATTGTTGGCTTGTAGGGGGGGGAACACATCCAGGAAGTGGTTTACCTACTATCTTGGAATCGGCAAGAATTACAACGAAGGCCATGTTAAAACGAGATGCAAAACCATTTAATCAACCAATGCAAACGACAAACCAATTGGAGCGAGTGCTATGAAAGTAGCTATTGTCGGAGGAGGAATTGGAGGATTAGTTACAGCTTTATTGTTAACAAAGAAAGGCATAGAAGTGGAGATTTTTGAAAAAGAAGATAAATTAGGTGGGCGTCTTGCATTTACAGAGCATGATACGTATCGCATTGATGAAGGTCCAACCATTGTATTACTCCCTCACATGCTAAAGGAAATTTTAGAGGAAGCGGGAATTTCATCTTCTCGCTATGAACTAATAAAGTGTGATCCTTTGTACACGATTAACTATTTAGATGGTACAACATATACAAAGCATGCATCTTTAGAAAAACAAATAGAAGAAATTCGAAGAGTTTTTCCAGGGGAGGAAAACCATTTTGCTCAATTTATGACAGAGATGAAAGAGAAGTTTGCTTTAGGCCATCGAGCTTTCTTGCAAAAAACGTTTGCGAAAAAGCGAGATTTTTGGACGTGGAACAATTTAAAAATATTAAGTAAGCTAAACGCTCATCAATCGGTCCATAAATATGTATCTTCTCATTTTAAAGATGAGCGTTTGCAACAAGCATATTCACTACAATCTCTTTATATTGGTGGGAATCCTTACACATCACCAGCTATTTATTCACTTGTGCCTTATAGTGAACATGAACATGGCATTTATTATGTGAAGGGTGGTTATGCAAGTTTAGTGGAGGTTATTCAAGAAGAGTTAGAAAAACGTCAAGTAAAGATTCATCTTAATTTTAAAGTAGAGGAAGTTTGTTTTGATGGTCAGGTAGCAACGGGACTAATTGCAAATGGAAAAGTATATTCGGCGAACAGCGTTGTATTAAATGGTGACTTCCCTCTTATGTCAAAGTTGACAAAACAAAAAGAGAAAACGTATACACCATCGTCTAGTTGTTTATTATTCTATTTTGGTTTAAAGAGACGTTATACTCATGGAAATGTTCATCAGTTCTTTATGGGTAGCTCTTTCACTAAACACATGGATGAAGTGTTTAAAACAAAAGAATTACCAACAGACCCAGCATTTTATACATTTTATCCGTCGTTGTTGGATGATACGCTTGCACCAAAAGGCAAGAGTGTTCTTTATACACTCGTTCCAGTTCCGTCCGGTGACCATATTGACTGGAAACAGCAAGGTGAATTTATTGAACGGATGATTGATCAAATTGAACAACGTGCATTTCCTGGTCTTCGAGAAGAAATTGAGTGGATGAAAGTTCGTACCCCTAAAGATGCACGTGATTTTGGATTGTATGAAGGAGGAAGTTTTGGGATTGCCCCCGAACTTTTTCAATCAGGTGTGTTTCGTCCTCAATATCGTCCATATGACTATGAAAATGTCTTTGCTGTTGGAGCTTCCATTCATCCAGGCGGTGGTGTTCCAATCGTTATGCAAGGAGCGAAGCTATTAGCTAATCACCTCATTGAAGAAGCAGCGAAGCAGGTAGAACAAGAACAGTTATCATTAGATGGCGTTATTTTATAAAGTAAGTTCAATAGAAAATAATAAGATAAAAGGAGGGAAAATAATAGATGGCTAATTTGTTAGATGATGCTTATAAGTATTGCGAACAGATTATTGCAGCCAATTCAAAAACATTTTACAAAGCATTTTCGATGTTGCCAGCTGAGAAACGAAAAGCAGTATGGGCGGTCTACGCATTTTGCCGAAAAGTGGACGATATCGTGGATGAAGGAGTAAATCCTCTTGTAGAGCTAGAAGAATTTGAGTGTCAATTTACAGATTTCAAAAAGCAAGCAGTCCATTTGGAAGAGCCGATGTGGATCGCGTTACACGATGTGTTTTCTCGGTTTGAGATGAACGTAAAAGCGTTTGATGACATGATTAAAGGTCAAAGAATGGATTTAACGAAAAAAGAATATGAAACATTGCATGAGGTAAAATATTATTCTTATCATGTAGCGAGTACAGTAGGATTGATGTTATTGCCAATCTTAGCTCCTGAGAATCATAAAATGTTAGAAGAAGATGCTATTGCTCTTGGTATTGCGATGCAATTAACGAACATTTTAAGAGATATTGGAGAAGATTTGCAGAGGGAGCGTATTTACGTTCCGGAAGAATTAATGAATCAATACGGATATACAAAAGAGATGATGAAAGAAAAAGTGATCAATGATTCGTTTATTCACTTGTGGGAACATATGGCGCAAGAAGCAGAATTGCTATATGAGAAAGGGTTAAGTACGCTTCATCATTATCCTTTTTCGTCACGTATGCCTCTTAAAGGAGCGGCTTATTTATACCGTGCTATTCTAGATACAATTCGAAAAGAACAGTATCAAGTGTTTGAGACAAAGCATTATGTAACAAGTGAGCAAAAGAAACAAATTATTTCATCGATCTAGAAATTAGGGCCTAACGGAAGTGGTGTTAGGCCCTAATTTCTAGACCTAAGCGTATGACGCCCCCCTTGCGGGGTTGACGTCATACGCATTAGGTGGATTCTTTGAGGGGGAGTACAAGGGGTCTGGTTGCTTGTTTGTGGGGTTATCTTAATAGTTATCAAGCTTTGTTTCTTTGTAAATAGTTTCTAAATAAAAAAGCACTGCATTGAACTGCACCCCAATTGTTAGACACTGGTCTAACAATTGGAGGTGCAGTTTTTTAT
>NZ_QFRU01000021.1 GCF_003184905.1 Bacillus sp. CGMCC 1.16541 | reverse complement strand
TGACGTTTGTCGCTTTGTTCAGTTTTCAAAGTTCAACCGTCGCTCAGAAGCGACTTTTTAATCATATCAAGTTGTTAAGTTTTTGTCAACAACTTTTTTGGTTTATTTTTTGTTTCTTTTTCTTAATCGCTACTGCATCGTAACGACAAGAATTAATTTATCACAGATTCAATTCATTGGTCAATAGTTTTTCCAAAAAAACTTTTTTCTTTTTTTAAAAAAGCTTTTTTATCTATTTTGGTCCTATTTAATCACTATACAAACAACGTTTATCTTTACTCTAGATTACTTACTTTTATCGGAGTATATAATCGTCAATATGTTTCTACCTTATGCTAACAATGAGCTTCTGGACACAAATCATGAAAATCAACTTCTCTGTTAGCAAAAGCAGAGAAACTAACGCGTTACCTTTGTCTTTTTAAAAGGCAAAGGTAACGCAACTAAAAAGTCTCTTTCATCTTTCACATTTTCCACATCGCTTCTATAGAGGTTTCGTAGAATAATGCCTATGATAAATATGCTTACCTTTTGTCTCGACTCTTTTTACATCAACGAGTCCTTTATCAACTAAGAACTCCATCAATACACCTAGATCGATTGCATAAGGCTTCACTTCTTCATGAGTCATCAACTCATTAAATGTCCATTCTTCACGTTCATCCATTAAAGAGACTAAATGTTTTGAGCCAATGCCCATCTTCTTATTTACTAGCAATTCACTCGCTAAAAATAATAGCTCTAATCGCTTACTAATATCTTCATCACTTACGATCAACTCTTCATATAACTTATGAATTTCTGGCTCAATCTTTTTCACTTGATTCCACACTGTGACTTCTGGATGAAATCCGTTTTCTAAAACAGATAAACGAGCTAAGTGATGTAGAGCGTGGATAACATGGTTAAATGCATCTAAATAATGTCTCGACTCGTAAAAGTTTTTACCCTCAATAAACCTTCTTATTAATTTAGCAAATTCAATTCCAATTTTTTTCGTTCTCTCTTCTTGCGGAAATTGAATTAATCGCTTTCGCAATGTCTCGACATACTCATTACGATCAAAGATGACTTTTCCATTCAACAGCCAATCGACCACACGGCGATTTGTCCCGTTAATCATCCAGTCCGTAATTTGGCTTTCAGGTGCGACATATAGCCCTGCTTTTTCATTCATATATTCATAATGCTTAATAAAAAGCGGACATTCTGCGTGCTTCACAATAATAAACAACATTGCATCTAAATTGTCTGTAACCGCTGATTCAGAATTTCTTTTTTCAATCAATAAAATCCCCAATGTTTCTTCTTTGCTGGCTCTTTCTTGATAGATAGGACGTAAGATATCTTCCATGTTTGAGCTCCTCCACCATTGATAATTAGCAATTTCACCATTCGTATTCTTATAAAAAAGAAAAGTCTATTGTTTCTACAAGAATCATTCTATATGAGTCATCCTACATTTTCTATACCATTTAGCTTCAAAGTAAGTACATTCTACGAACAACAAAAAATTCCTTGTTTCCTTTTTATGTACTCACTCATAGAAAGTACCCCTCTCTTCTTCTATATATGGTATAGTTAAACAGTAGGAGGGGCTAGCTATGGCATTGAAATACTCAAACAAAATTAATAAAATTCGTACCTTTGCATTAAGCTTAATTTTTATTGGTTTTATTGTTATGTACGTAGGAATCTTTTTTAAATCATCCATGTGGCTGATGACCATTTTTATGCTTCTTGGACTGCTTTGTATTGTTGCGAGCACAGTTGTATACTTTTGGATTGGCATGCTTTCCACCAAAGCTGTACAAGTTGTCTGTCCTTCGTGTCAAAGATATACAAAGATGCTCGGTCGTGTAGATATGTGTATGTACTGTAACGAACCATTAACGCTTGATCCTTCTCTTGAAGGAAAAGATTTTGATGAGAAATATAATCGCAAACAAAAAGAAAGCTGATAACATCTGAGAGTTATCAGCTTTTTAATGCTTTTGTTTACTTTTACAATCTGTACATGTTCCGTAGATTTCCATCCGATGATGACTCACTTCAAATCCTGTAATGTGTGCAGCTAATGCTTCTACTTCATCCAAACCAGGATAATGGAAGTCAACAATCTTGCCACAGTTTTCACAAATAACGTGATAATGATCCGTTGTCACATAATCAAAGCGACTAGATGAGTCTCCATATGTTAACTCTTTTACAATACCCACTTCACGAAACACTCTTAAATTGTTGTATACAGTCGCAACGCTCATATTAGGAAACTTACCTTCTAGAGCTTTGTAAATATCGTCTGCGGTTGGGTGAGTCATTGAATTAATTAAATACTCTAAAATCGCATGACGTTGCGGTGTGATACGAACCCCCGTACCTTTTAACGTTTCAAGCGCTTCTTTCAAGTGTGCTGACACGTCATGCACCTCTCTTCTATATAAATTCTTACTTTGTAATTTTTATAATTAGTCTACATGTTATACCCTACTTTTGTCAACTTTTCACTTACGTAAAAACAGCCATAGATTCCCCTTCATCAAAAAGAAACTACACCTTCACCCTACTATATTATAGTATACACGTCTCCCTATTTATGTCATTCCGTTTAACGTTTCCTATTTTTCACTTTCAAAAAAACATCCCCGTCACACTAGGTAACGAGGATGTTTGTACACATGTTTATTTTTCATAATAGATTGGTGAACCTGGTCCTAAATCTAGACCTGTAAACATCCACACGATTAACATCAATACCCAACCAATCGTAAAGAAGATTGAGTAAGGTAACATCGTTGAAATCAGTGTTCCAATTCCAACGCGTTTATCATACTTTTGTGCAAATGCAATAATGATTGCAAAGTATGGAAGTAATGGTGAAATAATGTTTGTCGTTGAATCCGAAATACGATATACCGCTTGTGTCAATTCAGGAGAATAACCAAGACCCATCATGATTGGTACAAAGACTGGCGCCATAATTGCCCACTTCGCAGATGCACTACCAATGAATAGGTTGATAATCCCTGAAATTAAGATGAATGTTAAAATTAATGGAATTCCTTTAAATCCTGTAGACTCTAAAAATTCTGCTCCATTAATCGCTAGTACAATCCCTAAGTTCGTTTCTTTAAAGTATGCAACAAATTGACCCGCAATGAACGCTAGTACAACATAAGAACCCATTGTCGCCATTGTATCTGACATTTGATTTGCTACGTCTTTGTCGTTTTTAATCGTTTTTGTAATCATTCCATACACAAGACCTGGAACGAAAAACATAATTAAAATAACAGGAACAAGTGAGTGGAAGAACGGTGAATCAATAATGCTACCTTCTCCACGTAACGGCCCCCACTCTGGTACAACAAGTAAAGATACAATGAAGCCTGTTACGATAAATGCAGCAAAAGCAGCCCATAAGCCTTTTTTCTCTTCTGGCTTTAATCCTTCTGCTGTTTCTTCTACTTCACCTTTGTATTTACCAAGTCTTGGCTCAACAATCTTTTCTGTTACAAACGTACCGATCAGTGTAATTAAAATAACAGAAGCAATCATGAAATAGTAGTTCATCGCAAAGTTAATTTGACCTGCATAAGCAGGATCTAACGTTGCAGCGGCTTCTTGTGTTAATGAACCAAGAAGAGGATCAAGTGATGTAAGTAATAAGTTTGCACTAAAACCACCTGATACCCCTGCAAAAGCTGCAGCTAAACCTGCAAGTGGATGACGTCCCATTCCTGCGAATAAAACCGCTCCAAGTGGCGTTAATACCACGTAACCTGCATCGGCAGCCATACTTGACATGATTCCTCCAAATACTAATGCAGCAGTCATTAGTTGCTTAGGTACCGACATAACTAATGCACGTAATCCAGCACTAATCAATCCTGAACGCTCAGCTAGTCCAATTCCTAGCATCGTAACGAGTACCGTTCCTAACGGAGCAAACCCTGTAAAGTTTGAAACAGCTGATTCAAACATGTACTTAATGCCTTCTGCACTTAACAAGTTTTTAACTTGTAACACTTCTCCTTCGTTGACTGGGTCGTCAACTTGGACACCTAAGTTTGCAAAGATTGCGGATGCAACCATAATTAGCAAACAAAATATTGCGAATAATGTGACCGGGTGAGGTAACCGATTTCCGACACGCTCAATACCGTCCAACACACGCATGAAAAAGCCTTTATTTTTGGCTGATGTTGTCATAAGATACCCTCCTCTATATTTTGTTCTGTAAAAGACATGACTTTTAGTATAATAAACAATAATCAAAGTTTAAAGTCTTTCAAAAAAATACGAAATTTTAACAATGTTACTAATATTTACGCACATAAAAAGAAGTGTGGATTTGAAATCCACACTTTTCTATGTGCTAACATCTGAGGAGGTATGCCCTACACTTCTATTGTACGCAAGAGCATGAAAAGTGCTCTAGTTAAATACCTATTTTTACGATAGATTTTCACGAATAAATTGAAGCGCTTCTTCTACATGCCCTTTCACACGGACTTTACGCCACTCTTTTGCTACTTTTCCTTCTTTATCAATAATAAAGGTCGAACGTTCAATACCCATGTACTCTTTTCCAAAGTTCTTCTTTAGTGTCCATACTCCGTATTCTTCTGCCACTTTATGATCTTCATCAGCTAACAGTAAGAACGGCAGACCGTGTTTGTCAATGAACTTTTGGTGTCGCTCAATTGGATCTGGGCTCACCCCTAAAATGACCGCGTTTAATTCTGAAAAGTTTTCATGTTGATCACGGAAATCACATGCTTCTGTTGTACAACCTGGTGTCATATCTTTTGGATAAAAATAAAGAACGACATTCTTTCCTTTGAAGTCAGCTAACGCCACTTCACTTCCATCGTTCGCTTTTAATGTAAAACTCGGTGCTTTTACCCCTACTTCTACTGCCATATGTATACAACCCCTTAATATAGATGATGTACACATAGGGTAACCAAAATAAAACAGAGATACAACTTTTATGTTCGATTTACAGTTCGTAAGACAAATAAAGCAGGCATGATATACCCTACTAATGATTCAACAATGACGATACCTTTGCCAATTCCGACAGGATACATATCACCATATCCAACTGAAAAAAGCGTAACAGCACTAAAATACAAACTATTGTACAAGGTTAAAAGATAACTTTGATAAGGCTCGTATTGTCCAGCTAAAACGGAATAATGATGCATTTCTAGCACGGTGTAAATGAGGCCAAATCCAACGAGGACTGTTACATAGGCATATAAAAGTGCAATAAAACTGCTGAACGAAAATACATGAAAGTCACTGACCTCTCGTTTAAATAAAAATTGCAAGCTTCCAATCATCAGTACACAAATCATACTTATAAGGAGGACGATCACAAACCTCCCTCCTTTATTGAGTTGTTTGTAACCAATATACGTGAAGTCTTGTCCGAACATGCGTAATTGAATACAAAAAAGCAGGCATTTAATTGCCTGCTCCTCTGTATCGTTTGACACCGGTATTCCATAAGAAGATAGAGATGGTAAAAAATAAAACGCCCATAAATGGTGTTAAAAATGCATAGCCATACCACTCTTCTCGTCCTAGAAAATAAGCAGCGGGGTATACTCCTACAAATGCAAACGGAAGAATCCATGTTAGGACATAACGAATGACATTATTGTAGATATCTACAGGATAACGTCCATAGTTTCCGATGTTATACATTGTTGGCATAATGGACGTGCGAGCATCCGACCAGAATCCAATACTAGCTAATGCAATAAAGATCCCTGCATACACGAGTGCCCCACCAAGTACAAACATAATAAAAATAAATGGATCATACCAGTGAAAGGTCAAGTCGAGCTTCATTCCTGCATAAATCATTACAGTAATTCCTGTAAGCGCACCAAATAACGACTCTAATTCCATTCGTTCTAAAATAACTTGAAATAAGCTATGAATAGGACGGGTTAAAATTCGATCCATCTCTCCTTTTACTATATAACGCTCGTTAAAATCCCAAATATTAAAAAACGATGAAAAGAGGGCAAACGGCACTAAGAAAAAACCATAAATAAAGATAATTTCCTCTCTTGACCAGCCATTTAAAAACTGCGTATGGCCAAACACGACTAAAATAAAGATTAAGTTCACGGCTTGAAATAATAAATCAGACATCATTTCTACCAGTAAATCAGCTCGGTATTGAAGCCTTGTTTTCATATATTGTCCGATATATTGAAAAAACATTGATACGTAAAACATCGCTTATCCTCCTTGAATAACCATTCTTTTTTTCGCAAGATTCCAAAGGATAGCGATTGGAATAAGTAATACAGTGGACCAGACAGCTTGAGTCATGAGTGCTTGAATAATCTCATTTCCCTTAAACCCTTCTGTAAAGATCATGCTCGGGATGTAGCTAATCGCTTGAAATGGAAAGTACCCCATTACTTCTTGCGCCCAAAGTGGGTAAAAGCTAATTGGTAACAGCAGACCTGAAAACAAGTCAATAACGACTCGCTTCGCACGAATTAGTCCATCGTTATTAAATAAGAAGAAAGTAGTAATGCCCGTTAGCAAGTTAATTTGGGTGTTTACAATAAAACTAAACACAAGAGATAAACCGAAATAGAGCCATGTCGTCACACTTGCTGAAAACTGAATCGGAAACAAGAAATAGACAATCACCATACCAGGGACAGAAAAGAAGAATAAACGGAAAATTCCTTCCCCTAGCCCTTGCATCGTTTTCATTCCAAGATAGCTATACGGCTTAATAAGCTCCACCGCTACTTTTCCATCTTTAATCTCCATCGCCATTTCACGGTCAATGTTATTAAAGTAAAAAGCACGCGCCATCCATGAAACAGCTACATATGTCGTCATCTGAACCATGGAGAGGCCTTGAATGTTTTCTTTGCCTCCATAAATGGCAGACCATAAGAAATAGTAAGCCCCGATGTTAATCGCGTAAATTAAAATACCGCTATAATAATTCGTCCGATACGCCAACATCATTAAAAAGCGGATTCGGATCATTTCGATATACTTAGCCATTCACGACACCTTCTTCATAAATGTTGCGAATGATCTCTTCTGTTGAAATCTCATGAATACTAATGTCGCTAATTTCATATTTCCCCACAACACGGCCAATGAGTTGGGACATTGTATCGCCTTCATTGACTAAATGAGATACCCAGATGTTTTCACGTTCACCTTGTGTCCATGTTACAGGTAGACCTTGTGTCAGCATCTTAATATGTTCACGATTCGGAGTTGTCGCAAATTCAAAGACAATTTGCTTTCCATCTCCCCACGTCGAGCGAAGCTTTTGAAGCGAACCATCATAAATGATGTTGCCTTCATCAAGCATAACTACACGTTCACACAATGCTTCAATATCAGATAGGTCATGCGTTGTTAGTAAAATGGTTGTGTTGTATTTTTCATTAATTTCTTTTAGAAACTGACGGATTTTAAGTTTCACAAGCACATC
Source organism: Bacillus sp. CGMCC 1.16541 (assembly GCF_003184905.1). Classification (GTDB taxonomy): domain Bacteria; phylum Bacillota; class Bacilli; order Bacillales; family Bacillaceae_H; genus Priestia. The sequence goes on along the minus strand of NZ_QFRU01000021.1, from coordinate 81,704 downwards.
TAACCCAATTGTTGGTTCGTCTAAAAACAACAGCGGCGGGTTATGAATAAGTGCTGCTGCTAATTCACAACGCATTCGTTGACCAAGTGATAACTTACGAACCGGCTTATCAAGAAGTGGGCCAATATCCAATGTTTCAATCACATGACTCATATGGTTGTTGTAGTCCTCATCTGATACTTTGTACACTTTTTTCAATAAGCGAAACGATTCTTGAACGGCAATGTCCCACCACAGCTGAGATCGTTGTCCGAACACGACACCTATCGTTTGAGCAAACTTTTCACGCTCTTTATGTGGGTTCATTCCATTTACAATTACCTTACCGGAAGTAGGCGTTAAAATGCCGGTTAACATTTTAATCGTAGTTGACTTACCTGCCCCGTTTTCACCTATATATCCGACCATTTCTCCTTGTTTGACGCTAAATGAAATATCGTTAACAGCTTGCATAATCTTATAATTACGTGTAAATAAATCACGAAAAGCCCCGCCTAATCCTGAACGACTTGAATATGACTTAAACTCTTTTCGCAGCATTTCTACTTCAATTGCATGTCGCATGTTGTTTCCTCCATTTATCTTTAGCAATTTAATGCTTTCAGTCATCTAACCAATCTTATACTTTATCGAATAACAACAAAGAGAACAACTCTTTTGCTTCATCTCTTCTAGTTTGTTCGACAATCATATAAATGTATGTGTTGAAATTAGCCTAGTATCACTACCACCTTCAAAGGTTTACTTAAGTGGATGACACTAGACAGTCATTTAGGCCTGAATCATTTCATATAACATCTCTTCCGTTATATGAAATGATTTAGATGGATATAAGACAAATCTTTGTTAAAATAAAAGAGTTAGTATTTTTATAGCTAGGAGGCAAAACATGCAATTTACAAAATCCGAACAGTTACATAGTGAAGCTCTTGAACATATTGTTGGTGGTGTGAATAGTCCATCACGTTCATATAAAGCAGTAGGCGGAGGCGCACCTGTTGTGATGGAAAAAGCAGAAGGTGCTTATTTTTGGGATGTTGATGGAAACAAATACATCGACTATTTAGCTGCATACGGTCCCATTATTACAGGACATGCTCACCCTCATATTACAGAAGCCATTACGACAGCGGCACAAACAGGCGTGTTATACGGTACACCAACGCCACACGAAATTACATTTGCGAAAATGTTAAAAGAAGCGATGCCAGCTCTTGATAAAGTGCGTTTTGTAAATTCAGGGACAGAAGCGGTGATGACCACGATTCGTGTTGCGCGCGCGTATACAGGTCGCGATAAAATTATTAAATTTGCGGGTTGTTACCACGGTCATTCTGACTTAGTGCTTGTTGCTGCAGGCTCTGGCCCTTCAACACTTGGCACACCTGATTCAGCTGGTGTTCCAAAAAGTATTGCAAAAGAAGTCATTACAGTTCCGTTTAACGATATCGAGCCATTTAAGGAAGCACTTGAAAAATGGGGAGATGAGATTGCAGCTGTTTTAGTGGAACCGATTGTTGGGAACTTTGGTATTGTTGAACCTGAGCCTGGCTTTTTACAAGCCGTAAATGATCTCACTCATGAAGCTGGAGCGCTTGTTATTTACGATGAAGTTATTACAGCGTTTCGTTTTATGTACGGGGGCGCACAAGATTTATTAGGTGTGAAACCTGACTTAACAGCACTTGGGAAGATTATCGGTGGAGGATTGCCGATTGGTGCATACGGCGGTCGTAAAGAGATTATGGAAACAGTAGCACCTCTAGGACCTGCTTATCAAGCGGGAACAATGGCAGGAAATCCAGCTTCCATTTTATCAGGAATTGCGTGTTTAGAAGTGCTAAAACAAGATGGGGTGTACGAACAGTTAGATCGTCTTGGTGCCCTTTTAGAAGATGGCATTTTATCTCTTGCCAAAACATATAACATGCCGATTACAACAAACCGTTTAAAAGGAGCACTTACGCTTTACTTTACGACTGAAAAAGTGAAAAACTATGAACAAGCTGAAAACACAGATGGTGAAATGTTTGCGAAGTTCTTTAAATTAATGTTACATCAAGGAATTAACCTTGCACCATCTAAATATGAGGCATGGTTCTTAACCATTGCTCATACTGAAGAAGACATCGCTCAAACATTACAAGCTGTTGAAACGACATTCAAACAACTGCAAACCGTATAAATATGCATCAATATACTTAAATAGGAGAAGACCTTTTCTCCTATTTAAGTGAGTTGAACACCAATGAAAACGCTCACAAATTAACTTTTCTCTTTTCCTTTTTCTCTTCTCTTGTCTTTAAATTCAATGAATAGATAATTGTATTTTTTTTACTTTCGTGGTACTATTTTATATACAATTCTGAAAATTTAAATCCTTTTTGGTGTGATCTAACTATCTCCCAGCTTTTACACATAGAGAGATTAATTTAAATGGAGGTGAAGGCAGGAAACGTGTGATCTTACACGCTCTGAATGCCGCTCATATGAAAACAAAATGGACTCCGAGTTTATTTAAAGATTATCATCTTCATGAACATGACGCTTGTGGAATTGTCTCAGTTATTGAAAAGAAAAACCATCCAACGAAAAAAAACATTGAACAATGTATCGATGCATTAAACACTATGAATCACCGTGCTGGGTTTATTAATGATGAAGGTGATGGCATTGGTATTCATATTGATTTACCTCGTGCTTTATGGAAAGAAAAGCTAAAAAGCGCGGGAAAAGATGACAACCTTGTGGACTCCCCTTCGTTTATTGTCGGTCATATTTTTATCGCGAAACACGCTGATCTCTCTGAAAAGAAAGCCAAGATGACACAGCTATTTACAAAGTATGGACTACATATTGTGTTTGAAGCGGATGATTCAGTTGTCCGCTCTGATGCTTTAGGTCCACTTGCAACAAATGAAGAACCCTACTTTTGGCAAATTGCACTTGTTGCAACTGACTTACAGTCAATCTCCTCTACGATCTTTCAGTTAAATGTTGAAATTGAAGAAGATGATACACTTCACGTTGCTTCACTTAGTCACTCCTACGTTGTCTACAAAGTAATGGGTGCCGGTGAAACATTACGAAACTATTATTCTGATTTAAAACACCCTTTGATTGCCTCAGCCATGACATTAGGACATAACCGCTATTCAACCAATACCTTAACAAGCTTTTTCCGTGTACAACCTTTTAGTTTATTAGGACATAACGGTGAAATTAATACCGTTGCTAAATTGCGAGATGAAGCGCGAATGATGAACGTTCCACTCTCAAATGGAGGCAGTGACTCACAAGATTTAAATCGAATGATTGAAACATTGATTGTTCGCGACGGGTATTCGCTTTTTGAAGCGGTTGATCTACTTTTCCCACCAATTATCAATGAAATAAAAGCCTATCCTCTTCATTTACAAAACATGTATACGTACATGCGCGAAGCATGGGGACATTTTGCGCAAGGACCAGCAGGTATTATTTCACGCTATGAAGATGAAGCAGTTTTTAGTGTGGATGCGCTTGGATTAAGACCCGTTTGGCTACTCGAAACAGAGAGCTCGTATTTCTTTTCTTCAGAACCTGGTATTCTTCCCAATGGTGAATATGTGGCCGAGCCAAAACCATTTGCACCAGGTGAAAAAGTCGGATTGAAATGGAATGATGACGGTGACATGGAACTTTACGATCACTTTTCATTTCAAGAAGAAGTATATGAGCGTTTTTCGCGTCGCATATCGCTAGAAAGTGATTACGAACGACTAACTCCTCCAATTTATGAAGATGAAATAACAGATAAAGCTGTGACAAAAGTGACAAACGGTCAATACGCTGCATTCGGTTGGGACCGTGAGCATATTCAGCTTCTTGAACAAATGGCGGAAAAAGGAGCAGAGCCCATTCGCTCACTCGGTCATGATGCACCGCTAGCTGCACTTCATCCTGGTCGTAAAAACATCGCGGATTATATAAAAGAAAGCGTGGCTGTTGTAACCAATCCAGCCATTGATCGTGATCGTGAAACAGAACATTTTTCAACACGAACCATCATTGGTAAACGCCCCTCTCTTACGGGAGATGAAGAGATTCATTATGTTGTTGAATTGCTTTCTCCTATTTTAATTGAAGGTGAGATGGGCTTAAAATGCAGCACAACCATTCAACAACCTTCTTATCATCAACTTTTACATGCGTTTGAACAAAGACAGCTTGTGCACTACTTATCAGCAACATTCACTGAACAAGAAACAATTGACGAAGCGTTACAACGCCTCTCTCTTGAAGCGATTGACAGTATAAAGGATGGAAGAACTCTATTGATTATTGACGATTCACACGCACATCAAGACGGACAGTTGTTTATTGATCCGCACCTAACGCTCTCTGCAATTGATCAAGCGCTCGTCAAGCACCATCTTCGTCGTGATTGTTCGTTGTTGCTTCGTTCAGGCGCCATTCGCTCACTTCATGATGTAATTGTGGCATTTGGATTAGGTGCTGATGTGATTAGTCCATACCTTTTATTTGCAACAGTTAGTGAAGAAGATTCACAACCTGTTGCCAACCTTTATAGTGCACTTATTAAAGGACTTGAAAAGGTCATTTCTACGATTGGTATTCACGAACTACGAGGATACGGCCGACTCTTTTCGTCCATCGGTCTTCATAGCGAGATAGCTGATGTTTTATCCATCGTTAATTTCTTTGGATCTGATCAACTACAGCATAATTTTTCAGCGTTAAAAGAAGACGCAGTTGCTCGCGCAAAAGATTTTTCAGATGAAAAAGCACGAGCTGGGAAAAGCTTTCACCTATTTCCTCGTATTTGGAAAGCGATTGGGGATGTCGCGAAGACCGGAACGTATGACGCATACCGGGAAAAGTTAACCGAGCAAGAAACGTTAAATCCAACAACGATTCGTCATTTAACGGATTTGCGTACAAAAGAAGATGGGGTCTCTCCTGAATCCGTCCATATTGGAGTAGCTGAGCACGATCTGCCATTTGTCATCGCCTCCATGTCGTTTGGTTCGCAAAATGAAACAGCTTTTCGGGCCTATGCAGAAGCGGCTGATCGTTTAAATATGGTGAGCTTAAACGGTGAAGGTGGCGAAATTAAAGATATGCTTGGTAGATATCCTCGTACACGGGGACAACAAGTGGCATCTGGTCGTTTCGGAGTGAATGCAGAGCTGTTAAACTCTTCAAATTTACTTGAGATTAAAATTGGGCAAGGCGCAAAGCCTGGTGAAGGTGGTCACCTTCCTGCTTCAAAGGTAACGGCAAAAATTGCAGAGTCTCGTAATGCGACGATTGGATCGGATTTAATTTCCCCATCGAACAACCATGATATTTATTCCATTGAAGATTTAGCTCAAATGATTGCGGAATTAAAAACAGCGAATGATCAAGCAAAAGTCATTGTGAAAGTACCTGTTGTACCAAATATCGGGACCATTGCAGTTGGGATTGCAAAAGCGGGAGCTGATATGATTACACTAAGTGGCTTTGACGGTGGAACCGGAGCAGCCCGTATTCATGCTTTGCAACATGTTGGTCTTCCTGTTGAAATTGGCGTGAAAGCTGCTCATCAAGCCCTGCTTGAGGCGGGGTTACGACATAAAGTAGAAATTTGGGCAGATGGCGGGATTAAAAGTGCGCTTGATGTCATGAAAGTGATGCTTCTAGGTGCGAATCGGGTTGGCTTTGGCACTCTTTCGATGGTCGCAATTGGCTGCACAACCTGTCGTGGTTGTCACCTTGATACATGTCATGTTGGGATTGCGACACAAATTGAATCAGAAGCACAAGCGAAGGAACATGGATTGCGACGCTTTGTACCACGGGAATTGAATCCAGCTGTTCAAGGACTTATGAATCTCTTTACTGCATTTGGCAACGAATTAAAAGTGTTAACCGCAAGTTTAGGCTTTGAACGTCTTCAAGACATTGTTGGACGTTCTGATTTACTCGTGCAAGTCCGTGGTAAAGATTCATTAGATTTAACGCCTTTATTAAATGTTGCTGATATTCAATCTCTCTCTCAGCTTGAAGTGGCAGCTAGTGTGGAAGAACCAGCGTTCAATCTCGCTGCAGGTAGCGAGTACCTCGATGCTCACGTTGATCACTTAACAAAATCGAGAGAATATGAGCAGGTGACATCTGAGCAACGTATTTTAGGGAGCCGTGTTTCTTGTCATCGAGTTCGCAACCGTTTAGATGGGTCGTATAAACAGCTACCAAGTGTGCAATTAACGTATAAGGATGGTTCTATTGTTGGAAATGGTTTAGGTGCTTATAACAGCTCAGGCATTCAAATTAAAGTTAGTGGTGGAGCTCAAGATGGCACAGGAAAAACATCGTTTGGTGGTCATATTTTAGTGTTAAAATCCAAAGGAAAAGATGGACGTTATTATAACGGATCAGTTGGAAAAGGGTTTGGATACGGAGCACAAAAAGGCATTTTACTTGCCCAAGGAAATGCCGATGCACGTGCTGGTATTCGTTTATCAGGCGCCGATATGATTATCGGTGGAACAGTCACAGCGCCAATTCCAGAACAAGAGCACGGAAACATCGGAACAAATGCCAACATTAAAGGTTTTGCATTTGAATACATGACAAATGGCCGTGGACTTGTGTTAGGAGACCCTGGTCCTTGGATTTGCGCTGGTATGACAGGCGGTGTCATTTATTTACGTCATCAACCAGAAATGGGGTTAACAAAACGAGCTTTACAACGTCGGATTGCAAAAGGGGCAAAAGTCACTATCCAACCTTTAACAGAAACAGGTCTATCGGATGTAAAAGAGTTATTGTCTTTTTATGTAGAAGCATTAACAAAAGACGGACAATATGAAGAAGCAACTAAAATAGAAGGATTGTTACAAGATCCTGCGCAACACTTTCTACAAGTGAACCCAAGTAAAGAACAAGCAGATCCGTCTGTTTCAACCGAGTAATTTTATCAACAAAATGTGAGAAAAGCACTGTCGAAAAATCCCGATTTCACACGGGATTTTTCTTTTTTATAGGCTTGATATCAGTCACTAAACCTTGTATAGTATGTTATTGTTTACTTTATTTCAAATAGGATAATAATTAACTAAACTCTATTTAAAGAAAGGAATTAAAAAAGAGCATGAAACTTGGTGCCCGCATTTTAAAAACGGGAATTGCCATTACACTTTCACTGTTGTTAGCGGAGCTTTTACAGTTACCGTCTCCAATCTTTGCTGCCATTGCCGCTGTATTTGCGATTCAACCGTCGATTTACAGGTCTTATTTATCTATTTTAGAGCAAATTCAAGCAAATGTGATCGGTGCATTTTTAGCCGTTGTGTTTGGCCTTGCGTTTGGAAATCATCCGTTTATTATCGGTCTTACGGCAGTCATTGTCATTGCGATTAATCTAAAGTTAGGAATTGGGAATACAATTGGGTTAGCTCTCGTAACGGTTATCGCTATTATGGAAAACCCTGGAGCGGACTTTATTCAATTTGCACTCATTCGCTTTGGTACAATCATTCTTGGTGTTCTTTCAGCATTTATTGTGAATTTAATTTTTCTACCACCGAAATATGAAACAAAACTGTACTACAAAGTCGTTGGGACAACGGAAGAGATTATTAAGTGGATCCGTATGAGTATTCGCCATGCATCCGAGCATACGCTTTTAAAGGATGATATTGAAAAAATTAAAGAAAAAGTATCAAGGATGGAGCTTTTGTTTAGCTTTTATAAAGAAGAGCGTACGCATTCAAAAAAGAAACGATATGTAAAATCACGTAAACTTGTGTTATTTAGACAGTTAATTTTAACAACAAGCCGTGCGTTAGTCACACTTAAGTTGTTACATCGACTTGAGAATGACATCCATCATACAAAGGAATCGTTTCAAGAATTATTAAATGCTGAACTTGAATGCTTACTATCTTATCATGAACAAGTCATGTTGAAGTTTGTTGGTAAAATCAAATCCAATCCAGCTACCATGATTACAAATGAAGTATGTTCAGGAAGACGGGCACTTATTGATGCTTTTATGAATTATAAATTATACGAAGATGACAAACAAAATAAAATGGTTTATCACCTGTTCCCGCTTGTCTCTTCTATCATTGAGTACAGTGAAGAGTTAGAGCATCTTGACAAATTAATTGATAGCTTCCATAACTATCACAAAGAAGACAACGAGTTTGATATTCAAGAACAGCGTGAGATCGAATAAAAAGTCACCCCTTCCTGTACAGGAAGGGGTGACTTTTATTTGTTTAACTTTTCATTCGAGGATCAAGTGCATCTCGTAATCCGTCTCCCATTAAGTTGAACCCTAATACTGTTAGCATAATAGCAAGGCCTGGGAAGATCATCGTCCATGGTGCTTGAATTAAGAATGCTTTTGAGTCAGCAAGCATTTTCCCCCATTCAGGGTTCGGTGCTTGAGCGCCTAATCCTAGGAAGCCTAGGGCTGCTGCTTCAATGATGGCTGTTGCAATCGCCAGTGTTCCTTGTACGATAATTGGCGTCATACTGTTTGGTAGAATGTGATGAAATAAGATACGAACATCCTTCATTCCAACTGCTTTTGCTGCCATAATGTACTCTTCTTCTTTTACACTCAATACTTTAGAGCGAATGAGACGACCGAAGTTTGGGATGTTAATGACTGCGATGGCAATTAACGCATTTTGTAGGGAAGGACCTAATACGGCCACGATTCCGATTGCTAGTAAAATACTAGGGAAAGCAAGCATAATATCAAATACACGCGAGATAAGTGTATCTACCCAACGCCCGTAATAACCTGCGACAATCCCTAACACACTTCCTACTGCGACTGAACCTAGTACAGCGAAAAACCCAACCCATAATGAAATTCTTGCTCCGTAAAGGATACGTGAAAAGATGTCACGACCAAAGTCATCTGTTCCAAACCAATGTTCACTTGATGGTGCTTGCAGTCTTTTAGAAAGATCTTGTTCATTGATTCCTTGGGGTGCAATGATCGGTGCACAAATGGCTAACACAATAAAAAGTAGTACAATTCCTGCGCCGACAAGAGCTAGTTTATTTTTACGAAACCCCCTCCATGCTTCTTTCCAAGGAGAAATGGCTATTTCTTCGTTTGCTGGTGGTTTGACATCTAGATTCGTTCTTGCTAATTCTGCCATGAATGTTCCCCTCCGTCTTTCTAGTTATACTTAATGCGCGGATCGATTACCGCATATAAAAGATCAACGATTAAGTTAATAAGTACAAAGATGACTGCAATGAGTAAAATGCCGGATTGGATAACAGGGTAATCACGGAACCCAATTGCTTCATAAATGTAACGACCAATTCCAGGCCAACTAAAGATCGTTTCGGTTAAAATAGCGCCTCCAAGTAGTAACCCTAACTGAAGACCAATGATTGTAATAATCGGTATCACAGCATTTTTTAATGAATGCTTGTACACAACCCAAAACATACGTAATCCTTTCGCACGAGCTGTACGAATGTAATCTGAACGCATTACTTCTAGCATACTTGAACGTGTAATACGTGCGATAATAGCCATTGGGATTGTTGCTAGCGCAAGGCTCGGTAACACGAGATGTTGCAGCACTTCACCAAGCTGATCCATCCTGCCTTGAAGAATGGTATCCACAATATAAAGATGGGTGATCGCTTCAACTGGATTTCGAACTTCTTCTCGTCCTGCCGTTGGAAGAAGGTCTAGCTGAATGGCAAAAATCCATTGTTCCATTAAACCCAACCAGAAGATTGGCATTGACACCCCGATTAATGCAAGTAACATCGCAATGTAATCAAACCATGAGTTTTGAAACCATGCGCTAATGATACCGGCATTAACCCCAATGACAACGGCAATTAGTAATGCGACAAGTGACAATTCAATCGTCGCTGCTAAATACGGCCAAATTTCTTCACTGATTGGTGTTCTTGTACGTAAAGAATCACCTAAATCACCTGTTAGTAATCCACTTAAGTAATTAAAATATTGAATGTACCACGGCTGATCTAACCCTAGTTCTTTTGTTAATGCTTCGATCGCATCTTTAGTCGCAAGTTGTCCTAAAATAACTTGAGCTGGATTACCAGGGATAGCACGAATCATAAAAAAGACAACGAGTGACAAACCTAGTAAAACTGGTACAAGCATAAGGATACGACGTATGATGTAAGAACCCATAATCATCACTTCTTTCATATTTTAGTACGATTCATTCAAATTCACTATTTCATCCATGACTTTTACACTTTACTTCATTCCACCATTCAATATGCGAAATCGCCCTCTGCCACGACATAGATGGCTGATCACCATGTATATGGGCATTGGGCGACTTCAAATGGGAGAGGTCAATTAAAGACGACCGCTTCACTATTTATTCTTATTCAAATTCAACGCCTGTTAATCGGTCAGAACCAGTTGGATGTGGCTTGAATCCTTTTAAGTTTGATTTCCCTGCTAATGCTGGTGTTGAGTGTACAAGTGGGATCCAAGGTGCATCATCTTTAATAATTTCTTGTGCACGAGCATAAAGTTCGTTACGCTTCGCTTGATCCACTGTTGATTGAGCTTCAATTAAAAGATCATGAACCTCATCATTTGAGTAGTAAGAGTAGTTGTTGCTTCCAATTGAGTCTTTATCTAGTAATACATATAAGAAGTTGTCAGCATCTCCATTATCACCTGTCCAACCAAGTAAGAATGAATCAGCTTCCCCTGCTCTTGCTTTATCTAAATATGTTGCCCACTCATATGTGACAATTTTTGCTTTCACACCAATTTTCTCAAAGTTTGCTTGAAGTGCTTCTGCTACTTTTTGACCGTCTGGCATGTACGGACGTGCTACCGGCATTGCCCATAATTCCATTTCAAATCCATCTGCATATCCTGCTTCAGCTAATAATGCTTTTGCTTTTTCTAAGTCAAACCGATAGTCTTCAATTGCATCGTTATACCCTTCTACCACTTCTGGCATTGGGTTTTTCGCTGGTGTACCTTCACCTGCGTAGAATGCATCTAATAATGCCTGCTTATCAACTGCATGGTTTAACGCTTGGCGAACAAGTTTTTCTTTTAATGGACCTCTCGTTGCTGTTAATCCTAAGTATGCAATGTTTAGTGACGGACGGAAGAACGTTTGTAAGCTGTCGTTTCCATCAATTGACGGTACGTCACTGAAGTTTACACCGTCGATTAAATCTACTTCACCTGTTTGAAGTGCATTTAAACGAGCTGAGTTTTCAGGAATAACTGTGAAAATAACTTGTTCTAATTTCGGTTCATTTTCTACCCAATATTCTGCGTTCTTTTCGATTGTAATACGATCATTACGTTTCCACTCTTTGAATTTGAATGGACCTGTACCTACTGGGTTTTCATTGTATTTATCTCCGTATTGCTGAAATGCAGCTGGAGATGAAATTGCAAATGGTGACATTGCTAAGTTTTTAAAGAACGGAGCTAACGGACGGCTTAATGTGAACACAACCGTTGTTGGATCTTCCGCTTTTACTTCTGTAATAATGTCGCCAAATTGAGAGTTGTAGTAGTAATATTGCTCTTTGTCTCCACTTTGCCAACGTTTAAAGTTTGCGACAACTGCCTCTGCGTTAAAGTCTGTTCCGTCGTGAAACTTGATACCTTCACGAAGCTTTAATGTATACGTTAATCCATCTTCAGACGCATTCCACTCTGTTGCTAAGCCAGGCTCTAAATCTGTGCTTTGCTCACCAAATGAAATGAGCGTATCAAAAATGTTTTGTGTCACTTTAAATGATTCTCCATCTGTTGCGGTTGCAGGGTCTAATGATACTGCATCTCCACCACGACCGAAGATCAAGGTTGTTTCTTTATCACTACTTCCTCCGCCACTACCACCAGAGTCTTTTGTGCCTGTTTCTTCAGATGACTTTCCGCATCCAGCTAGAGCTAAGGAAACGGCTAAAACAAGCGCAAGCATTGAAACTAACCACTTTTTCTTCATCTGTATTACCCCCTCTAATTTTTATCTATATCATAAATATTCCTTATCATCTAAAAATTCTGTCTTTTATTCATAGAGATGACAAGCAACATAATGACCATCTTCAACTTCTTTAAATACAGGTCTTGTTGTTTTACAAATATCCATACATTTTCCACAACGAGAGTGAAATGGACACCCTGTTGGAGGGTTAGATGGACTCGGAAGATCTCCTTGTAAAACGATTTGCTCTCGTTTGAAATCAGGGTCTGGGACAGGCACAGCTGATAAAAGTGCTTCCGTATAAGGATGCAATGGTTTTTGATACAGTGTTTCACTATCCGCCAACTCTACCATATGACCTAAGTACATGACTCCCACTCTATCACTTATATGCCGAACGACCCCTAAATCATGAGAGATAAAAATATAGGTTAATTGAAATTCATTTTGTAAATCTTCTAGTAAGTTAAGCACCTGCGATTGAATAGATACATCCAGTGCTGACACCGGCTCGTCTGCAATAATGAGCTTTGGCTTTGTCATCAGTGCACGAGCAATTCCAATTCGTTGACGTTGTCCTCCACTGAATTGGTGAGGATAACGCTTGGCGTGATAACTACTTAATCCAACAACTTCTAAAATCTCTTTTACTTTTTTCTTTCGTTCCTCTTTCGTACCAATGCCATGTACGATAAGCGGTTCTTCTAAAATTTTCTCCACGGTATGACGTGGATTTAAAGAGGCAAATGGATCTTGAAACACCATCTGCATTTCCCTTCGTAATTTACGAATTTCGTTTTTTGATAAGTTTGTTACCTCCTTCTCTTCGAAAACGACTTTCCCTTCTGTTGGTTCAATGAGTTGAAGAAGAAGGCGTCCTGTCGTTGATTTCCCGCATCCACTCTCTCCTACAATTCCTAATGTTTCACCTTTTTTGACGTGAAACGAAATGCCATCAACAGCTTTTACTTCTCCAACCTGCTTACCTAAAAGACCACCTTTAATTGGAAAGTGCTTTTTTAGGCCTTCAACTTGTAGTAACAACTCGGTCATGGATGCTTACCTCCCCTTCTTCATGTAGAAAACAGCGCACTTTATGCTTGTCGTTTACATGATAGAGTTGAGGGTCTTCTTTCAAACATCGCTCAGTCACAAACTCACATCTTGCCGCGAATCGACAGCCTGTTTTGATAGACCCTGGTTTAGGCACGTTGCCTGGAATCGAGTACAGTCGATCTTTTTTTTCACGTTTATCTGGAACCGACTTAATAAGCCCCATCGTATAAGGATGTTTTGGACTTTTAAAGAGGGTTTTGACATCTGTTTCTTCAACGACTTTTCCTGCATACATGACAACGATACGGTCACACACTTCTGCAACGACTCCTAAGTCATGTGTAATAAGCATAATGGCTGTATTTAATTTTTCATTTAATTCTTTCATTAGTTGTAGAATTTGTGCTTGGATTGTTACGTCTAGGGCAGTTGTTGGTTCATCAGCAATTAATAGTTTCGGATCACATAAAAGCGCCATCGCAATCATGACACGCTGCCTCATTCCTCCAGAAAGTTGGTGAGGATAGTCGTGAATGAGCTCTTCAGCACGGGGTAATCCAACGAGCTTCAGCATTTTGATAACGTGCTCTTTTGCTTCTTTTTTACTCCATTTTCTATGTATGCGCACTGCTTCCATGAGCTGGTTGCCGATCGTAAAGAGTGGATTCAATGATGTCATCGGCTCTTGGAAAATCATCGCTACTTCGTTTCCTCGAACTTCTCGCATCCTTTTTTCGGATGCTTGTACTAAGTCTTCATCGTTAAAATAAATGTGACCTGATGTAATTTTCCCTGGGGGTGACGGAATAAGCTTCATAATGGACAGTGAAGTGACACTTTTTCCACAGCCCGATTCTCCTACAATTCCGACCACTTCACCTTCATAAATATGAAAATCAACATGATCTACAGCTGGTACTTCTCCATCATCTGTGAAAAAAGAAGTTTTCAACCCTACTACGTCTAGTACTTTTTTTCTTGTCACGTCTTCACTTCCTATCAGCTGTATATTTTTAAATTTTTAGAATATTTTACATTTTATGATTATACATTCAATCTCTTAAAAAGAAAAGAATAAATTTGACGAAATATAGAAGGTTAAACGTCAGACCTTTTTAACATGACAAAAAACCATGACCGCTAATTGGTCATGGCTTCATATTTATGTCGATAATTGTTGAACACTGAATAAATCATAATAATGCCCTTTTTGCTTCATTAGTTCTTCATGCGAACCAACTTCAACAACTTCTCCGTGTTCAATATGCACAATCGTATCGACATGTGTAATGGTTGATAATCGATGTGCAACGATGAAGGTTGTACGATCTTTTGCAAGCTTTTCAAGCGCTTCTTGAATGTAATGTTCACTTTCTAAGTCTAAGGCAGACGTCGCTTCATCAAAGATTAATATCGGTGGATTTTTCAAAAATACACGCGCAATGGATATACGTTGTTTTTGTCCACCCGACAATTTGACTCCTCGTTCGCCCACTTTTGTGTCGTATCCTTCAGGAAAATTCATAATAAAATCGTGAGCATTAGCCGCTTTTGCAGCTTCAATGACTTCTTCTTTCGTCGCTCCTGGTTTTCCTAATAAGATATTTTCAAGAATGGAATCACTAAATAGCACGGTATCTTGTAAAACGATCCCAATCTGATTTCGCAAACTTCTCACTTGATAGTCTTTGATGTCAACACCATCAATGCGTAATGTTCCTTTCGTTACATCGTAAAAGCGAGGAATTAAACTAATAAGTGTCGACTTACCTCCTCCACTCATTCCAACGAATGCAACTGATTGTCCCTTTTTAATATGAAGGTTTACGTCTTTTAACACTGGTTTTTCACCTTCATCATACGCGAATGAGACACCATCAAATGAAATGTCACCGTGTACTTCCTTACACTCGATAGAGTCCTTTCGGTCCACAATGTCATACTCTTCGTCCATAAATTCAAACATACGGTCCATCGAGGCAATGGATTGCGTAAGCGTTGTCGATGAGTTAATAAGACGACGGAGCGGATTGTAAAGTCGTTCAATATATCCGACAAATGCCACCATTGTTCCGACCGTTAAATTCCCTTGTACCACTTGATAGCCTGCATATAAAATTACAAGCAGTGGGGCAATATCAGTAATGGTATTCACAACTGCAAACGTTTTCGCGTTCCAACTTGTGTGCTCAATCGCTTTTTGTAAAAAGTTGCGATTTTGTTGATCAAACCGAACTTGCTCGTGATCTTCAATGGCAAAACTTCGAATCACCGAAATACCTTGCACGCGCTCGTGCAAATGTCCCTGCACTTCCGCAAGAGCTTGTGAGCGCACCCTTGTTAGATGACGGAGTTTTCCGTAAAAGTGTTTGACTGAAAGCGCATAAAGCGGAAAAAGAATGAGTGAAACAATTGTCAGTGGCACGTCCATTGTAAACATAATAATTGCGGCAATGACAATGGTCGCCATATCGAGCCAAACGTTCATTAAGCCTGTAATGACAAAGTTTTTCGTTTGCTCAACATCGTTAATAACGCGAGAGATGATTTCTCCTGCTCGTGTGTTCGCATAGTACTTTAAGCCAAGGCGTTGAATATGATCAAATAAATGATTTCGAATATCGTATAACACTCGGCTTCCCACCCACTGGGCGTAATATTGTCGGTAATACTCAATTGGTGGACGCAACACAATAAACACAAATAACATAACACCCATAATTGTAAAAAGTTGATTTGTTTTCTCATCAACGGATAACATGGTAGCTCCAATAATATCGTCTACCACGTATTTTAAAAGCAATGGAATAAGTAATGGAATCCCAAATTTAATCAATCCAATTGAAATGGTTCCAGCAATTTGCCACCTATATGGCTTCACAAATTGCAAATAACGTTTAATGACACCCAAAGAATCTCCCCCTTTCTTTTTCTAAGGGTTTTATTATGATTGACGAATTTCTCCTCTTCTATTAAACAGCAAAAAACCTGTTAGGTAACAGGTTTTTTATCCGAGGTGACGATATGTTAAATATCGTTCATACCACATATCAATAAAATCCGGTGCAAACGGCCCTTTTCGTTGACGTATCCAGTTTTTCAGATGTTCTACGTGATTATGTAAAATCCGATCAATCACTGTAGGATAATTCATCTGTTGACGGTGCTTTTCATATTCGTCTTCGTCTAGCAAGATATACGTCATGTCTGGAAATACTTTAATATCCAAGTCATAATCAATATATTTTAATGCTTCATCATCGTAAATAAATGGTGAACTAATGTTGCAGTAATAATAAATGCCATCTTCACGAAGCATGCCAATGATGTTGAACCAGTATTGCGAATGAAAATAACAAATCGCTGGTTCTCTTGTTAACCACGTGCGTCCGTCCGATTCCGTTACGATGGTTCGATCATTTCCGCCAATTACTAAACTGTTTGTTGCTTTTAGAATCGTTGTGCTATCCCAAATGCGATGGATATGACCGTCATGTTTATAGCTATGTATTTGGATTGTCTCTCCTTCAATGGGAACACCCATTTTAACTCCCCTACCTTCATTTAACACGTCGACATTTACGTATTTGATATCTCGATGTTCTTTGTATTCACGCTACTCAATTGATTGTTTGATGACTACTACTTATAAATAGACGTTTTGTAAACACTTACTTCCGCTCACATTCACATACATGAAGACAAAATCTGTTTTGCCTTCTTTTTAACATTCTCACTTTCGAACAATCATGTTTCACTTTTTCTTATTATAACGGTTTATAAGGTAATTTAAAACAAAAGCACCCGTTTCTCTCTGTAATTTTTTTGCAGTTTGTCTTTCTATCCTTCTTCTACCTAAGCGTTGGATAAAAAAAATTCGCCTATTCTTTCTAGACGAAAATACGTGTTGAGTTAACGTAAGTCTTAATTAGTAGAAGTTATGATGAGGCAAGTTTCGTTTCGCTTTTATAAGATTGAATAATCGCTTCTGTTTGTTGTTCAAACGTTTGTTGAATTTCTTTTAATTGTTTTTTCATCATCATAATTTCTTCTCTTAATGACGTGAGAGGTGTTTCATTTTGTAGTGTCACAAGCTCTATTTCGATTTGTTGACAACGTTCAATTTCAGATTGTAAAAATAGCAACTGATCCATTGTTTTCACTTGTTCACTGACGAGCTCATCAAATTCTTTCATCACTTGTAAACCTCCTCGTACTAAAATGAATTTAGTTTTAGTTATATCCTTCTTTTCATCATCTCTTTGTTATCATTCGCTTTATGTAGGGTGATTCCTTTGACGACATCTGTAGACTGACGGGAAGTTTTGTCGTGTCGTTCGTGCAAGAACCATTTTAGTCGTTATCTTGCATATGTAAAACAAAATCCCTTGCCTATTTATCCATTTGATAGGATGACGTAGGCAAGGGATTTTGTGAGCTTTAACAAAGAAAGTGGTTATACTTCCCCGTGACAAAGCTCTTCAACCATTATTGGTTGTTTTGGTTTTTCTTAGCCGCTGCTTGAGCGTTTTGTTGTTTCACGTGTTGTGCGTTTGTTTCGCTCGCGAACTCAGCGCCATATTGTTGTTGGTTAGCTTGAGCGTTTTGTTGTTTTACATGCTGAACACTAGTTCCAGATGCAGTTTTTTGTTGGTTCGGTTGGTTTTTGTTTGCCATTGTAATCACCTCCACGAAATATAATCTGTCCCGGAGGCGAAAAAAATATCCAAACTTTCTTCAACTTTTTTTCAAACTTTTTACATTAACAACGAACGACCACCATCTACAATTAATGTTTGACCGCGAATCATGCTTGCTTCTTCAGACACTAAAAACATGACCGTATTGACCATATCTTCTGGTTCTACCATGCGACCAGCAGGTGTTTGACGTCTTGCATCTTCTAGTAATTCTTCTCGATTCGGGAAGTGCTTTAACGCATCTGTGTCGATTGCTCCACCAGATACAGCGTTTACGACAATGTTTTTAGGTGCGAGCTCAACAGCAAGATATCTCGTTAATGCTTCAACCGCTGCTTTTGATACTCCTACGGTTGTGTAGTTTTCTAAGTAACGAATGGAACCGAGTGAGCTAATCGTGACGATTTTCCCCCCTCCTACTTTCTCCATGCGCTTTGCTGCTTCCTGTGCACAAAATAAATAACCTTTACTGTTAATATCCATCGTCCAGTCCCAATGCGTTTCCTCTAACTCCATAATTGGGCGCAATACACCCGATGCAGCATTACTAATAAACACATCAAGGCGACCGAAGCGCTCGTCAATTTGAGTGAACATGTCAGAAATCTTATCCATCTTCCCAACATTTGCTTTTACAACAAGCACTTCGCGACCAATTTCTTTAATTTGTTCTGCTACTTCTAACGCGGCCGTTTTACTGCGCGCATAATTTAGGACAATGTTATATCCTTCTTTTGCTAAACGAAGGGCAATTTCTTTTCCAATTCCTCGACTACTTCCTGTTACAAGCGCTACTTTTTGTGCCATATGTTCATCTCCCTTTATATAAAAGATTTATTAATGGATTGTTTTATAAATCAAAAATCAATGATGTTGACGATAATTGATTTCCATTTTAAGTTGCTTGATTTAACGATTTAGCCACAATTAGCTGTTGTTAAACACGATTACATACAGATTGTCTTCATTTATACAACACAAAATAGTACCTGATACTAATAATTACTCTCATGTTTATTGTACTGATTTTCTAGTATAGCTGGCAAGCTTTCTTCTAAAAATAAAATAAAGTACGGTACTATTTCATAAAAAGCACCTACTTTAAGGCACACGACAACATTCCATTCGTTTTTTGAAAATGTAACAGATGGGGGAGTTATGGATGTATGTAGGACGAGATATGACAGAACTGACGATGATGTCGAAGCACGATTGGAAAGATAGTGAGCTTGCGTATTTTCATCATTCTTTACAGCAAATTATGCCTTATCTAAATACAGAAGGTCAGACAATTCATCGTGAAATTATGAAAGAAATTGAAGGACGAGGCGGATTAAAACGACAAGAAGCTGATTATACACATGGTACACACATTACGTATGACTAAAAAAAGACCCGTTCACCGACGGGTCTTTTTTACACATTTAACGTGTGTAGTCGATATTCTTTTAAAATGTTTTGATGTGACACAGGAAATGCATAGTCGTCCAAATCCTCTATGCGTACGAGTTTTAATGTGTCACTTTCACTCATTTCATTTGTGATGTGACCTTCATAAACTGCGATGTTCCAAACAATGTGCGAAAAAACATGTTGGATGGTTGCAAATTGTTGATTGATGGTTGCCTCTGCACGATAATCATTCCATAAAAAGACGTTAAGCTGATTTTTGTCAGAGCCAACGCTTAAATCGACTTCTACATTCGGAAATTCCCACAGATTTGCAAGTAGTCCTTTATTTGGGCGTTTATGAATGAGTACTTCTCCATGTTCATTCGTTAACACGACCGCAGCCATTTGCTTCGGTTTTGGTGGCTTTTTCTTCGATTTAACCGGTAGCTCTGCTTGAACGCCTTGCTCAAATGCACGGCAATGTTCACGAACCGGACATAATAAACAAGACGGAGAAGTTGGTGTACAGACCGTTGCCCCTAATTCCATTAATCCTTGGTTGAAGTAAGATGGATTCTCTTTGGAAATAATAAGACGAATGATATCTTCAAACAGCTTTCTTGTTTTAGGTTTTGCGATGTCATCCCAGATGGATAAAATTCTCGACATCACACGCATCACGTTTCCATCAACAGCCGGTTCTGGCACACCGTAGGCAATACTTAAAATAGCACCTGTTGTATAAGGTCCAACACCTTTTAATTTTGAAATTTCTTCTGGTGTATTAGGCACTTTTCCGCCGTACTGCTCGTGAACTTCTCTCACTGCCGCTTGCAAGTTTCGTGCTCGAGAGTAATAGCCAAGTCCTTCCCACGCTTTGAGGACTTTGTCTTCTTCGGCATTTGCTAAGCTTTCAACAGTTGGAAAATGTTCCACAAAACGATTAAAATAAGGAATAACCGTATCAACACGTGTTTGCTGAAGCATAATTTCAGATACCCACACTTTATATGGATCTTGATCTTGTCTCCACGGCAAAATGCGTTGTTCACGTTCAAACCATGTTATTAAATCATGTTGAAATTGTTCAATCTTAAAGTCATTTACAAGAATTTTACTTTGTTTCACGTTATAGCCTCCGAGGTATTACTATACATATACAGTGTATATGAATCCACGTAGAAAATCGAATATGGGTAGGTAAGTAATTGTTTATACTTGATTTTCGATGTGTCAAATCGTTGTAACCATTCATTTATTTAGAAGAAATGAACTTATATGATACGCTAGTTAGATAAATAGCTGATAAAAAGGAGGATGTTATGGATACGGGTACACACATTGCGATGGGTATTGCCATTGGTGGCCTTGCAACGCTTGATCCGGTCGTGGCGTCAAGTTCCGAAACAGCGACCGCTGTGATGGCGGGAGTCATTGCTGGTTCTTTAGCTCCAGATCTTGATACGATTTTGAAGCTTAAAAATAACGCTCAATATATTCGTAACCATCGCGGCATTACACATTCAATACCTGCCGTGATCCTTTGGCCTCTCCCGATTCTTTTTATTTTGTCGTTTCTATTTCCAGGAGCGGATTTGTTTCATGTATGGTTATGGACATTTTTAGGTGTCATTATTCACGTATTTGTGGATGTATTCAATGCTTATGGAACACAAGCATTACGGCCATTTTCAAAAAAGTGGGTTGCGCTTGGCGTTATTAACACATTCGATCCTTTTATCTTTGTCGCTCATGTCATTGCTATAACTTGTTGGGCATTCGGAACAACACCTGGTCCCACATTTATTACACTGTATATCATTGTTGCTCTTTACTATATATGGCGTTATTACGAGCAACGGCAAGTGGCAAGAGCCGTTCGTAAAAAGTATCCCGATGTGGAGAAACTCATTATTTCACCGACTATGCGCCTTCATCATTGGCATTTAGCCATTACAACAAACAAGCAATTTCATGTTGGAAGAGCCATTAATAAACAAGTGGTGACATTTGATTCATTTAATCGCTTGCCGGTACCAGATTCAGATGTCATTGCTGCAGCGAAAAAGGATAAAAATTTGTCAGCTTTCTTATCGTTTTCACCTGTGTATCGTTGGGAAATTGATGAGTATAACGATCATATCGAGGTTCGTTTTATTGATCTTCGTTATCGAAGCAAGGATTATTATCCGTTTGTTGCAGTCGTACAATTAGATTATGATTTAAACATTATTTGTTCCTACACAGGCTGGATCTTTAGTGAAAAAAAGCTTCGTAAAAAACTGGATTATGTACCTAATTAAAAAAGAGCAGTCATCACTGCTCTTTTTTAATGCTTTAGATGGTTATCTTGATTTAATAAATGCTTAAATTTTGGATTTCGAATTTTCACATCGTGAAGACGATGGCCGTAATGGTTAATATACGTTCGAACGGCTTGCTCTGCCGCTTCTTTCCCTTTGTATTCGTATCCTGCTTTTGAATACGAGGCTTCAAAATCTTCCCAAAACAACTCCACCCACGTGCGGGCTTGAGCGTAAGACAATGTATCGTTTTTACTTAATAATTCGTTGGTTAAACGTTCAAAAATGTCGTTCATCGTGTTCACCTCTGTTACCAATATTGTTTATGAGTAAAGCGTTTGATTTAACTCACACTATAAACAAGGGACATACATTTCCCTGTTGTACATTACTATATCACAAAAGCATTCAAAAGAAGGAGAGGAATGTCATGCGTAATAAAGAGCGTGGTTTCCCGAACCAAAACAACAATAAATTAGAAGGCGAACCAAGAGCAAAAGCAGAGTTTGCTTCTAAACGTGCAGACGGTACCATTAACACTCATCCACAAGAAAGAATGCACGCTTCGAACCAGCGTACAGATCAATAATTGTTCTGATTTTTTCACTATCATTATGGAGGTGTTTATTTTGGGACACAAAAAACAAAAAAACTTTTTTTCAAACCGTCATCAAAACCCATTTTCAACACCATGGGCAAACCCGAAACATGCTCATGCACAAGTAAATGGTGAAACGCAACAAACGCAAGATTTAATTATTCTCGAAGCCCAAACACGTAAGCGTTCCTAGTTAAAAACGTGTCACTTCTAATTGAGAAGTGACACGTTTTTTATGAAAATGCGCATTTACGCCTTTTTCTATTGAGCTGTACGCAACATTGAAATCGGAAGAGCTTCCTCATTTTGCTCCGGGTTTCCTAATCGAAAGCCCCATGCAAATACACCGTTCATGTAATCAATTTTAAAATATGTGCCAGGATCTCCTTGAATTTCATATACTTCTCCCGGTTTAAACTGATTCGGATCAAGTAAGTATGCTTTTGCTAGAATCATTTTACGCTCTAGAACTGCAAATTCATTTACAATCCCTAATTGTTCCGCTTTCCTTGCTTTCTCTTGGAGATGGGCAATCTCTTGCTTTAATTCATATTCACTCATTTGACTATACCGTTTTTCTTGCACCGATGACTCCCCCTTTTGTCCACTCTTCTTTTAGTATATGATAATTGTAAACGTTTTTAAAGAACAGAAAGAAGGTCATTTCATCATGAAAACAGTTCTAATTACAGGTGGCAGTACCGGCCTTGGTTATGAATTAGCAAAGAACTATGCACATGATGGTTATCATGTTGTCATAACAGGAAGAAACGAAGAACGATTACAGATGGCAAAAGAAACGTTACAAGCAGAAAACGGTTATGTGACAACGTGTTGCTTTGATATTCGCAACGAACAACGTGTAAAAGCGGCCATCACTCATCTTTTACAACATCATAAAGTAGATGTAGTTGTGAACAATGCAGGGGTCGGTCACTTTGGGCCTCTTCCTTCTTTATCGACAGAAGACATTCACGCGATGATTGACACGAATGTGAAGGGAACCATTTTTGTGACCCAAGCTCTTATTCAACATTTACTTACTCGTTCATCTGCTTATATTATCAATGTTGTTTCAACTGCTGGCTTACGTGGAAAAGTAAATGAAAGTGCATATGTCGCAAGTAAATTTGCTGTACGAGGATTTACAGAAAGTTTAAAAGCGGAATATGCTGATACAAACCTTACTATTATTGGCGCGTATATGGGTGGTATGGACACACCGTTTTGGAACGAGTCTAATCATATTAAAGACAAGTCAAGGTTAAAGCCTGCTTCATATATTGCAGACATGATTTATGAAAAAGCCACGTTAGGTGAAGACATTTTGTTATAAAAAATTCCCGCTTTTACCTCCTGTTGGTACAAGCGGGGTGATGTTTATTCCTCATGACGAATAGATTGTAAAAATGCATCAATTTGTTCAATTGAAAATCCTTTTCGATATAAGCTTTGCTTCATGCGACGTTCATATTCCCATCCATCGTAGCGTTCATAGCGACGGTGCGCTTTCATTCCTTGATAGTGAAGAGCTTCCCATTCTTCATCGCTCTCTTTTTGAACGTCTACTTCTTCAAAAGCGAGTTGAATAACCGATAACACATGGCCTTTTGTGAGTAGTGTTTGTTCAATTTTTTGCTTCATCATTGTTTCCGATAACTTTTTGTACTTTCCTTTTAATTTTTCGATTAGTTTACTTGCAGTTTGAATTTGTTGTTCTTTCGAGTATTCACATAAACTAAGAGTAATCTCTTGTTCTAAAATGCCTTTTTCCATTAATTCTTTTCGAATAAGCGTAGGACCTTTTACGGTTGTATTCATTTGGGTGAGCACGTATGCTTTGGCAAATTCTAAGTCATTTAAGTAGCGCTGATCGGTTAGTTTTAAAAGAACTTGCTTACAGATAACATCATCAACGTCTTTTTTACGCAAATAATCGCCCACTTCTTTTGTTGAACGCATTCGATGCGATAAGTAGGAAACAGCGAGGTTGTATGCTTTTTTTGTATCATCAACAAATTGAATTTCTGTTATATCAAATTCATCAAGTTCTTTTCCTTTTCGAAGATCGTGTTGAATCAGAACACTTGCGTCAACACTAAATGCATATTGCTCTCCCTTACCTTCATCTAAAAAGATGTTATAACGCTCAGTATTGTTCTTTTGGGTTGTTATTTTTGTAATAACAGCCATACTTTCACACCCCGTTTTTTGTCTTATTGGTTCACATTATACACAATTTAAAGGAGGTTTTTTACTGATGAAGATTGTCATTGCTGGAGGAACTGGATTTGTGGGTTCTGCGTTAACGAACTACTTTTTAGCTAACAAACATGACGTGTACATTTTAACGAGAAACACCAATAAGCCTGCTCACGATCCAAAGCTTCATTATGTAGAGTGGTTAACAAACGGCAGTGCACCGGAACATGAACTTGAAGGGGCAGATGTGTTCATTAATTTAGCTGGTGTGTCATTAAACAGCGGCCGCTGGACAGATGAGCGCAAAAAAGCAATTATTGAGAGCCGTGTGTCTTCAACAAAAGAAATAGTGCGTATCATGTCCGTCTTACACACGAAGCCAGCTGTTTATGTAAACGCAAGTGCAGTTGGTTATTACGGTACGTCTACAACTGAAACATTTGTCGAACATTCTCCGTCTATTAGTGATGAGAATGACTTTTTAGCTCACACGGTAAAAGTTTGGGAAAAAGAAGCGGCACAAGCAGAGCAATTGAACATTCGTACCGTACTCACGCGATTTGGGATTATTTTAGGTGAAAAAGAAGGTGCGTTACCAAAAATGCTTCTGCCTTATCAATTGTTCGTAGGCGGAACGGTGGGCACAGGTGAACAATGGGTATCTTGGGTACATATTGATGATGTTGTTAGAAGTATTGCATTTGTCATTGAACATGAACACGTGCGTGGACCTGTTAACATTACAGCCCCTCATCCGGTTCGAATGAAAGAATTTGGTCAAACAATTGCTCGTGTATTAAGTCGTCCTCACTGGCTACCTGTTCCTAGCTTTGGCTTAAAATTGCTTCTTGGCGAGATGAGCACATTAATTTTAGATGGACAACACGTAATTCCGCAAAAACTAGGTGAACATCACTATAAGTTTACATATAATAAACTAGAACGTGCATTACAAGATTTACTATGAAAGAAGGCTTGTACGTAGATAGGAGTTTAGTTAGTCATGAACAATACTTTATTTAAACACGCAACCATTTATCCCGTTACATCTAATCCACTCTCCAACTGTGATTTATTAGTAGAAAACGGAAAAATTAAAGAAATCGGCTACAATTTACAGCCGGCTCATGGAACGCATGTGATTCATTGCCAAAATCACCTCTTGTTTCCTGGCTTTATCGATGTTCATACCCATATTGGCTTGTATGATGAAGGAACGGGATGGGCTGGAAATGATGCGAATGAAACGATTGAGCCACTCACACCTCACATCCGAGCGCTCGATAGTGTACATCCGCTCGATCCAGCATTTAAAGATGCGGTTCAATACGGAATTACTACTGCTCACATTATGCCGGGAAGCGCGAATGTCATTGGAGGTACGACCTCTGTCATTAAAACAACAGGTAAAAACATCTCACACATGCTCCTCCAAGAAACAGCCGGGTTAAAAATTGCACTCGGTGAAAACCCAAAACGGATTCATAGTCACGGAAACAAAGATTCCATTACACGAATGGGGATTATGGGAATGCTTCGTGAAGCATTTTATCATGCGATGAATTGTGACAACATTGAGGATTTACGGGTAAAACCAATCGTTCGTGCGTTGCGCCGAGAAATTCCTGTTCGTATTCATGCTCATCGTGCAGATGATATTTTATCAGCGGTTCGCTTTGCAGAAGAATTCAACCTCGATGTTCGCATTGAACACTGTACAGAAGGACACTTAATTGCTGAAGAGCTACAAGGACGGAATTTAAAAGTATCAGTCGGCCCTACGCTCACACGTCGTTCAAAAATTGAACTTAAAAATAAAAGTTGGGAAACGTATCAAGCACTTTGGGAAAATGGCGTTGAAGTATCGATTACAACGGATCATCCGTACACACCCATTCAATATTTAAATCTCTGTGCATCGATTGCGGTTCGTGAAGGATTAAACGAACAACGAGCACTTGAAGGTATCACCATTGCAGCCGCTCGTAACTTACGTATTTCCGACCGTGTAGGCAGTATTGAAATCGGCAAAGATGCAGACTTAGTGCTATGGAATCATCACCCTTTTCACTATATGGCGAAGCCTTTACTGACAATGATTGATGGAAAAATATTATTCAAAAAAAATTAACATTTACCTATTTCTTTTTTAAAATATTTTTAGTATGATACGTAAGGTAAGGACGAAAAAATGTAACAATCATATAGATAAAACATTCACTTGTTAACATTTCTTTTGTTGACTAGTAATGGGAAGGCAAATGGTGCGCCACCAGGTAACTGGTTCTAGTGGGTTCGATTCCCACCCCGAAATTTTTTTTAATACTAAAAAATTTCGAGGGTGGTTCCTACAACACGTGTGGTCTGCCCTCAAGGCGGAGGGATTATTATGCTGAAAAAGCGAGACCTACACGATTGTCAAGGTTTATACGATCTCATGGTGCACCCGGATGTCTTCCCTTTTGTGCGTCATAAAGCAAATTCATACGAAGAATTTCTGTTTGTGACAAAACAAACGATGGAAGCAGAAGAGCATGGAGAACTTATTTCACGTACAATTTTAGACGAATGGGGTAACCCAATCGGCACGATTAACTTATTCGATGTACAAGATAACGCTGGATTCCTTGGTACGTGGTTAGGAAAACCCTATCACGGAAAAGGCTATAATAAAATTGCAAAAGAAGTGTTTTTCAACGAACTTTTTTATGAGTTAGGAATTGAACGCATTTTTATGCGTATTCGCAAAGTAAACGTTCGTTCAATGAAAGCGGCTGAAAAGCTACCGTATGTGACACTCGCAAACGAAACGAGACAAAGTTTGTACGAGGAAATCAATCAAGGTGGCGATGTGTATAACTTATATGAAATCTCGAAAGACTTATACACATTACACTATTTACGACACGAGCAAGAAGTACACGAAGATCATCAGTTAAAAGAAGCGTAGAGAGTTGTTCGAACATTGTGAACAACTCCTTTTTTTATGTTCTTTTTAAAAGGTTGGTGTTTTCAGGAAATTTCTTTCAAGGTTTTGACTCAATTGAGACTGTGGAAGCAGAATCAAGCATTTACTCTTTACTCTGTTTTAAAAAAAGAAAATGTTGGTCACACTAGAAGATGTAGTTTATTTTACACTATCTTTTGGAGGGATTAACAATGGCTGAAAAAAAACGTCATGAAAAAGCAAAAAGCACATTAAGCAGTTCACAAGAAGTTAACTACGCACGTGATTTTAAGATGGCCGACCAAGCTGGTGGGTATACTGCAAAAAAAGCAAGACACTAATTGGCAACAGTAGTAAATACACACATACATAGGTCTTCCCTCTTTGTACAACCTAAAAAGGAACCGTTCATAAACGAGTTCTTGAGGAGGAATAACAATGGGAAGATCACGAGGAAATCATTCGCGCGGTAAAAATAAAGCGCGTTTACCACAAGTGCCGAAAAATATGAAGTCTGATGGATATGATGTGGAGTACTCACGCGCATTCGCTGATGGTGAGGACTTAGAGGCACAAGCACGTGCGCAAGCAGCAGGTATTCGTCAGTCAGATATGAATAGTAAGAAGTAATGTATCAACCTGTGGGAAAGCTTACGATGCTTTTCTGCAGGTTTCATCATGCTTACGTCACGTTTTATGTATTCTCACTCGTTTTGGACCTCTCATTATATTCAAAACTTTTTCAAAAATAAAATATATACACACAGTTTATCCACAAAACTGTGAATAATGTGTATAACTTTATTTATCCTTGATATAACAACTTCTATCCAATTTACAAACCGTGAATAATTTTTGTGGATGAAATCATTTTAAAATGTGGATAATGTGCATAACTTTGTGTATATCTTAGAAAAATAAGGTTTTGAAAACGCTTTTACATGTGGATAACATTTTTAATATCTAAAAAGTCGAAAAATTTATGTTGCAATGTGAAAGATTGTGTAGAATTTTGCCCTTCCTTCTTTCCTCCTGCTTCCTCTTCTTTTCTCTCTAACTGATAAAATCTTTCCTTTTCCCATTAATAAGTGTTGTGTATAAAAGTTTTTGGTCTGAACTCTCCCCCTTCACAATAACCTTATAAAAAGCTACACCGCTTTTATTCTTAAAAGGATGAAGGGGAGTGAACAACTTGGTCGTTGTACACTTTATACAAAACAATGTGGAGTTATTAAATCAACTATGTCGTGATGTACCGACAGAAGGAAGCGACGTAAAAATTAAAGGTCGCAAAGGAAAAGTGATACAAGTAAAAGAGATAGATGATCGGCACGTTCATGTGGAAGTTGAATTAGAAGTGGTGAAAAAAGTTGTTCCGGTGCTGGATCCGCGGAAAAAGAGATAATTACTACTGTGAAGTTTAGGAGGTAATAAAAGAGGGTGGGACATCTTATCAACTGAAACAGTGATGTCCGACCCTCTTCTTTCATTCTTTATCTAATCTTTATCGTTTGTTTAGGAACACGTCATAATTTCGAATGAGTGTCACAATGTGTCCTCTTGATAGAGAGTTTGTTGCTCGATACGATTCATACGTCTTCAGAAATTGTCCTTGTGCGTCAGAAAAGCCATTTGAAATGCTTGCTGAATACATAAACTCTACAGCTTCTCTTTCTGTTACTACTTTATTAAAATGAATACTAGCTATTATTTGCGCTACTTTCCCTCTGGTAATAAACTGATTATGGGCTTTTTTATCTGTCATTGTACCATTCGTTGGAAGACGGTATTTCTCGGCCAATTGATAGGGAACAGAAGCCCAATAATTAGGATCTTTTGAAATTGTTGAATGTAACTCTTCTGGCCTTAAATAACGAAATAAAACCGTTAAGAATTGAGCTTCTGTTAATGAATGATAAGGCCTCAACAAATCTTCTACCTGTCCAGTCTTTGGATTTTTAATATCTTGATATCCAGAGATAAGACCATTTCTAACTGCCCAAAGCATATTTTCTGACCAATGCTGATTTGCCTCAAAATCAGCATATTTCCATGGAGACCAATCAGGTATACTTGCTTCTAGCGTTTTCTCATAATGAACAAACTCATCGTTTAAGCAATAAATAAGATTATTCACTAACAGCAAAGCACCTTTATATATTCCCCCACTATCTACTTGATTTTTCTCATTGGATTGTATGTTTATTTTCCAAATGGATGTAACCTCTTCCCCACTCTCTCTTGTCGATAATAACGGATAGTATAGTTCATTATGGTAAATTAAAAAAGAAGGAACCGTATCGGGATTAGACAGTTTATCTTCTCGATGCGAGCCTCCATTTGCGAATGCATCATGCAAGTGCTCTACTGTGCTCAAATTCATATCAAACTCATAAAGGTCACCTTGGTATGTAGTAAAATATAGCTTTTGCAAAACAACTATAAAATGACCAATGTATGGGTATTCAAGAGGAATGACAACTTGCTTTTCATGCTTTCCATTTGTGTCCATTTTAAATAAAAGACCTGATGTATCTGTGAAGTACACCCATCCATCCGAAACTTGTAGCTGCTGAATTGATATTTGTTTTAGATTTGTTGTTTTTTTAGTGTTTACATTCATCTTTTGTAAATACCAATTATCACTGTCTTCATTAGACAACTGATTATAGTACAACTCTCCGTTATATCCATAAAGGGTGTACGTTCTTTTTGCAGAAAGTAACTCTTTAGAAGTTCCATCCGTTCTCATTCGATAGAGTCTACCATTTTCACTCGCATTGTTATAATAAATCCATCCATCTACTAACACGACTTCAAACACTTTTCCGTTCGTCTCAAGTTTCTTTTTAACTTTTGAGTTTGTAATGGATTGTTTGATAATGCCATCTTCCATTTCTCGATCTGCGTAATATAAATACTCTCGATCTGATGTCACTTTATTTGCATTCGCACTATTAGAAATCACATCATATTCAACGACTTTGCTTTGACTCTCATCAGCTTTAACGGCTTGATTACTTTGAAAAAAAGTAATTAGAAAACATATACACATAAGGTACATCCCTTTTTTTCATCTGTTCATATTATAAAATATTCCTCCCTTGTTACTTTTTTACTTTAAATATAATAATAAACTACAACCTGATGTTTGTGTTACGTTAAAGTTAAAAGCCCTATACATAAAGAAGATTGCTAACAATGTAAACATATACATAAAAAACCTCTTTAGACCGCAAAGATTTCAAAAGCAAATCCGCTGATCTAAAGAGGCTTTTCGTACACGTACTGATCTACCTATTCTATTATTTTTTTGATTCTTTCATTTTCTCAAGAATATAGAAAATGTTTTCAGCTTGTTCTGTGTTATCCATAAATCCTGAGAACATTTCTTTTCCTGGTCCGTATCCATACACACCTACTTCTTCACCCGTATGACCTGATGTCGTCCAGCCAGTGTATGAACGTTTGTTAAAGATGTCTTCAATAGCATCATCAATTTTTAGTTCATCGTTTGTTTTGGCTGCTTCTTTCACCGCTTTAATTTCTTCTGGTTTTAAATCAAGCTTAATGTTTTGACGTAATGTTTGTTCAACGTCGGCACCTTCGACGATTTGTTTGGCCATATAATCTGGTGTTTTCTTCGCTGCTTTAATTGGCTCTGTTAACCAATTATAGATACCTTCTCCTTTTTCATCGTTCGCACCTAGTGAGAAGCCACCTGTTGAATGGTCAGCTGTGGCAACGACTAACGTATGCTTGTCCTTTTTCGCGAAGTCCACTGCTGTGTTAAACGCTTTTTCAAACTCTTCCATTTCACTCATTGCTGCAACGATATCATTGTCGTGACCCGCCCAGTCAATTTGACTTCCTTCTACCATTAAGAAGAAGCCATCGTCATTTTTACTTAATTGAGTTAGTGCTGAATCTGTCATTTCCTCTAATCCAGGTGTCTGTTTATCACGATCGATCGCTTTATCTAATCCTTCATCAGCGAACAGACCTAGTACTTGTTCATCTTTGTTTTTCTTTAACTCGTTACGATCTGTAACATAGTTATACCCATCTTTTTCGAACTCTTTTGTTAGGTCACGATCTTCACGTTCAAAATAGTCTTTTCCTCCACCTAGTAACACATCAATTTTATGCTGGTCGTTTACTTTTTCATCATAGTAATCATCAGCAATCTCCGCCATGTTGTCACGATGTTTATCATGCGCACCGAATGATGCAGGTGTGGCATGTGTGATTTCTGATGTTGACACTAGTCCTGTTGACATGCCATTGTCTTTTGCTTGCTCGAGTACCGTTTTAATAGGTTGATGATCGTGATTGACAGCGACTGCATTATTGTACGTTTTTTCTCCACCAGACATGGCAGTTGCCGCTGCAGCTGAATCCGTAATATTCTCTTTATGATCATCTGAATGCGTCGTTTGTACGCCTAAAAAGTGTTTATCAAATGCTGTTAACTCTTTTTCTTTTGTTTTAGGATCATCTTGCATGTTACGGTGAGCTGTCATGTACGATTGCCCCATACCGTCTCCAATTAAAAAGATAACATTTTTAATTTCAGGATTTTCTGCTTTAATTTTCTCTACTGCTTCTGCATGGGTTATGCTTTGATTCTCTTTTGCTGCTTTTACTGTATGTTGTTCCGCTGCGCCTACTTTATCTTCAAGGGCTCCACACCCTGTTAAACTTGCTAGTGAAAGACTTGCTACTGCTGCAAATGGTAAGAGCTTCTTTTTTAATGATGGCTTCATGTTGAAAATCGCTCCTTTTTGTTTTGTGTTTTGCTATCTACATATAACGGTAACGTATGAACGTAAATGTTCAATAACGACAATGTAAAGATATAGAGGTCGTTTCTTTACATGTAACATGCTTGTAATAAAAAAGTCCTAGCAACCATTAAACAGTTACTAGGACTCTTAACAATCTATTTAACTAAACTTTGAATGGAATCAAGCCATCTTTCCCAAATGCTTGTTTTCTTAAAATCTAGCTCACCTAACGCTGGATTGTACATCACATAGTCATTTTTGCCATTATGCTTCGCACAATACATCGCTTGGTCGGCACGTTCAAGAAGTATTTCTTTTGTTTCACCATCATCTGGATACACACTAATTCCGATGCTGAGCGAAATACTCGCTTCTTGTTCATTGATAGTGTACGGAAGCCCGACATATTTTAAAAGACGTTTGGCAATCATTTCGATTTCTTCTTTTGTTGTTTCCTCAAACACAACAACGAATTCATCTCCACCAATTCGAGAGACGAGGTCTTCTTCTCGGATGCACTCATTGATACGGACAGATACCTCTTTTAACAACTGATCACCAGCTTCATGTCCTAATGTATCATTGACTTTTTTAAAACCATCCAAATCAATAAACATAATAATAAAATGATAGTGATGACGTTTTGAACGTGCTAATGCTTTTTCAATATGGCGATCGAGTGCTTTTCGATTTGGCAAATCGGTTAAATCATCATAATATGCGAGTTGCTTCAATTCAAATTCTGCTCGTTTACGTTCTGTAATATCGGTCACATGTCCATTTACGCGCAGAAGAACGCCATTAGATGTCTTCATCGGTGTCACGAGTTCGCTCAACCATCTCAACTCATTCGTTTGAGCATGAATAATGCGATATTCGACACGTGAAGACTGACCCGACACAATATTCTTCTCATGTTTCTCCACTTTTTTTACGTCATCTTCATGAATGACTTCTTTCCAAATATGACGATTCTGATGATATAATTTATCTTCATAACCATAAATTTGATCCATTCCTTTTGAAAATGTGACCGTATCTTGAGTGATATCGATAGAAAAGACCGCACCATCTAGTGAATGAAAAAGCAATTCATAGTCTTCGTTTTGCATATTCACTACACGATTTTCATCCTCAAGCTTTTCTTTTTCTTTATGTAATGTTTTTATTTTAGATTGTAAGGCTTTGATTTGTGTTAATACCCGCCATAAGAGTGCTATGACCATAACTGTGATTAACACAAACTGAAGCAAAGCGTCTTGGATTAAGACTGAAACCGATACCAATAAAACAGATATACAAATAGCCATCACGCTCGTGGTAATCTTATCTTGATCATTCACATTTTCACCTACTCTCGCTCAATAACAAAATCGACAAAAATCGACTTTGTTCTTTTACTATATCGGATAAAAGAAGTTTTCGTCTAGCATCAATTGTCTGAACTCGTTAAAAAATGCAAGGAAGGATTTTTTTGTAAATAAAAAAGCTGCACAGTTCATTCGTGCGGCTTTCTTTGTTACCTTTATCATGGATAATAAGTGTTCTTATCTATCACATCCGTCTTCTTTTCAACTGCTCTTATCTGTTTTTTCTACGCTCCATGTACCACTCATAGAAGGATTCTGCTACTTCTGATGGAATATCATCCAGGTTGTTATAATGAACAGGGTTTTCACGATTAACTGTCTTAATTGATGCGAGCCCAAATAGCTTTTGGTACATACTTCTCTCAATGGCTACTTCAACGATTTTATCGCGATTTGAAACAAAGAGAGTGGTCGTAAACCGACCTGTTTTAAACTGGATAAACGGACCGTGTAATGTATACCTTGTTCGGAAGAAATCAAGTACTCTTAGTAAAGAAAGGACAAGTAATGAAAACACTAACAACCAAATCCATCCTTTTGCTATTCCTAAAATGGCCGGTTGCAAAAAAGCTAAACTAACCGCGGCAATCATCCAAATCCAGTGAGGGCGCATTAAACGTATCCATAATGCTTTTATCGGAAGAGAATTCATCTCTTGTGTGACTTTGTAATGAGGCAATAACTCTGAAACAAGGTCATAAGCACGCTGTACAGGTAGAAACGGATAAAGGGAGTTGACTTGCCCATCCTCTTCCACCCCGATTCCAACACTCGTAAGCTTTACTTCTGCTAACCCTAGTATTTTTTTAATTGGTGATTGTAAAATTTGAATCGCTTGTACATTCTGTTTCGAAATTGAAAACGATGTTTCCTCTATGATTCCTTTTTTAATGTAAATACGATCTTCATCAGATGAAATTTCGTATCTTCCATACGTTAAAATCGTTCGAATCACACCAAAAGCAACTGCTAGTATAACAAGTAAAATGACAATGATTGTTAAGATAAACCAGGAACTCATTATTTCAGTAAGCAATCCTTCCACTTGTCCATCAACGTGAAAGAAATCATTCACATTTGAATACAGCGAACCCACTAATGGAATAATCGCTAAAAAACTTAATGATGTAAAGGAAGCCTTTAACAGTTCTTTTTTGGTCGGTTGAAAATGAATCAATCGATTGGACTGAACCGTTTCTTCCTCTTTTGTGTCAAACATGACATCATCATTATCACGAAGACGATCACGATCCCTTACCATCTCTTCCATTCGATCTGCTTCTGACCGTCCAATCACTTTAAACTCAACTTCCGTATCCTCTCCCGCTACACCTGTTTCAAAGCGAATGGATGTCACGTGAAACAAGCGATGAAAAAGGGATGTATGGCGGTTCACATTTTGAATTTTCGTAAATGGAACCGTCCGCTTTGATTTTGTAAACAAACCTTCGTGCAAATGAAAGGATGTCTCATCGAGCATGTACGTTTGAGTCAACCACCTAAACACAATGTATACAACTGAAACAACCACAACACCCATTACAACATATCGACCATAATGAATAAACATCGATTGTGACTCGTGCTTAATCACAAACAAATACAATACGACGAAAAAGAGGTTTTTAACTAGCCACCACATATTAAATAGTAAGAGAGCAGGATGATGTCGCTTCATACTCATCACTCATCTATTTCCTTTACTTTTGCGAACTGCGCAATTTGATTCCGAAGTTCAATTGCTACTTCTTCAGGAAGAGCTGGAATGCCATGAGAGGTTGCTACCGTTGAAACAGAGATCGAACAAAGCTTATACTTTCGAAGTAAGGGTCCTTGTTTCGTTGACACAGCTTGAACTTTTGTCATTGGAATAAGCTCATGTTTTTCCTGAATGACACCTGATTTTAACCGTAAAAATTCTTCATCTACTTCATAACGCCACGTTTTATAAAGTAAAACTGGACGAATAAAAATCGACCAAATTGAGATAATGACGGATAGAATCGTGACACCGATTAACACCCAACCAATCCAGTCGTACCACGAAAATCGATTATCTAAATAAAGTAAAACAGCCAATAAGACAAACCAAATTCCATTCATAATGGTTTCGCTAATCATCCATACTTTAACGGCGTCCTTTGATAACAGTTTAGTTGGTGCGTACATGTTTCCACTCCTAATTTAACGTCTACTTATCGTATTTTAAAAAACCTTAGATTTTGCACATTTTTTTATTTATTTCAAGTGATGTACTATTATACGAAAGAACTATGTAAAAAGATTCATAAAGAACTGATATACTCTCTGTCATCTCTGCTTGAAGAGGAAGCTTTAAAAAGAGAAGAACTTTTACTCGGCCGTCCACTAATAATCCCATTACGTGTGAATGTGTTAAAAGTACTTACATTTCTAGCAGAGCGTGGAGTAATGGAAGGGAGTTCTGTACTTCACGGCTTTCCACACCCATCCGGTGGAAACGGTCATCGTCACCGACAAGTTGCAGAGCATAAAGAGGAAATGAAGCGAAGCATTCCGCTACATTTTCAATCAAAGTAAGCACCCATTCGTTTAGAATGCGTGCTTACTGGCGTGGCGCAAACAACATGACAGACACACCGATGATACAAATGCATGCGCCAAGCCAGTCGTACAAATCGGGTGCTTTTTTATCAATACCCCAGCCCCACAGAACAGAAAGCACAATAAACACGCCACCGTACGCTGCATATACACGTCCGAATGACGGAAACGCTTGAAATGTTGCCACAACGCCATATAAAGCGAGTGCTACTCCTCCAGCCAGTCCAAGATACGCAGACTTTCCTTCTCGTAGCCATAACCAAATTAAATAGCCACCACCAATTTCAGCAAGTCCAGCAACAAGAAACAGTCCAATCGCATACAGCACGAGCTTCTCTCCTTTCATTCCATAATAAAGCCACTGCAGTTTATTGTTCTGCAGTGGCGAGTATTTGTCAAGGCGAGACGTTACACAAGCTGACGGTTCCAGTGACGATGTGCAACAATGGCGTGAATAAACTCACCAGTGAAATGGCCCATCTCTTTATGAGTCACAACGCTTGTTTGATCGTTTATTCCCATACTCCCATTCCTTTCTAACTGTTATTTACAGCACATGTTCCCTTCTTTTTTAGAATTAAATGGTAACAAAAAGAAAAAGCTGAGCGAAAAGAGGTAAAAGTATCCCATTCCACTCAGCTGTCAACATGACTTACCTATAAAACACTTGACAACCGATGTGTTTGTTTTGAATATCATCCTGTACATTCCATCCATATAAGCTCGTTAAAATCCTTTTCTTGATTGAATCACCTATTTCTTGTCTAAAATGGTAAGTATGATTCTGTTAGTTGTGAGGTGAATAACATGTACTTATTATTAGTCATCATTGTTTGGATTTTATTTGCATACAAGTTTGTTGATTGGTCAAAAGTAAAACTGCAGTATCCAACAATTTTATTTTTTATCGTCGTCAATATGACTTACAACATGATTTACTACCAGCATACGCTTTGGGCGTTCCGAGGTGTGACGATAGATTGGCTCAACCATACCATTATTAACTTAGCATTTACGTTTTTCATTTGCCCTGTTGCCTTAACGATTTACTTACAACGTTTTCCTCATCATCGTCGGATTAAATATGCCTATATCGCGATTTGGGTCATGTTCTTCTCAATTCTTGAGTATTTATTTGCCCATAAAGGCATGTTTGTGTACGACAACGGCTGGAACGGCTGGCATAACGTTTGGTTTAACCTTGTATTATTTATCATTTTAACAATTCATTACCGTAAGCCAGTCATTGCGATTGCCCTTTCGATTCTCGTTTCATGTATCTTTTTTCTTGTGTTCCCGGTTCCAATCAGTTCGTTAAAATAGGCTATTCGAATAGATGATATGACAACTCTCTTATGGACAGTTGTGGCTACTGTTCCATTCAATGATTTTTAAAAACACTTTTCATACTACAAGCTTTAAACACTCGAATAAGAGGTGACATTCTATGGTCATTCAAGACACATTATCTATACCCGTCTTTCTCATTCTTTTATTGAGTACGTATATCGGCATGGCGCTCTTTCTCACAAGATGGGATGGAACGCAACAATAGAGCACACGATGACGTGCTCTCTTTTTATGCCTAAAAACAGGATTTTCTTTTCGTTTAAAGAAGAGATAAGTAAGGAGGAGATAAGTATGAAAGAACTGGTCGGAACGTGCCAACAATGTGGAAAAGATGTGTATTGTTGTGATGGATTTTTAGATGGGGTAGTAGCAAAAGAAGGGATTACTTGTTTTTCTTGTATTCAAACACCAAAAGAGTAGCTACTATAAGAGAAAAGGTTTGTGTCAAAGGGTAACAAACTCCTCTTTTGATACAAACCTACGTACCATTTCCTTATCTATCTCCACTCGATTTCGCCCCTTTTCCTTCGCTCGATATAAAGCTTGATCAGCACGTCCAATGAGTTTTTCAACGTCAAATTTGGTGGTAACTTGACCGATTGCAATACCGATACTAATTGTGACGTAAGGAGCAACAGTAGATTGCGTATGAGTAATCTTCAACCTACATATTTCTTCTCGTATTCGTTCTGCTAGTTCGTAGGCTTCTTGTTCACTTAGATGGAACATGGCCACCACGAACTCTTCGCCTCCAAATCGAGCAAGAATGCTAGTTGGATGCTGCACCTGAATTCTCATCGTTTTCGCTACACGTTTAATCACATCATCTCCTGCTAAGTGACCATAACAATCATTGAATTGCTTGAACGCGTCAATATCAATCATGAAAATAGAGACGTTGCTTGGCCCTGGGTTGAGTTGAATTTCCTGACTGACTCCTTCATGAAAGCCTCGACGATTTCTAATCCCTGTTAATTCGTCAATGAATGTCAGCTTTTTTAATTGCTCATTTACACTTGTCAGCTTGGCATTCATTTTTTCATTTTCTG
Organism: Bacillus sp. CGMCC 1.16541; assembly: GCF_003184905.1. GTDB lineage: Bacteria > Bacillota > Bacilli > Bacillales > Bacillaceae_H > Priestia. The sequence goes on along the minus strand of NZ_QFRU01000021.1, from coordinate 43,383 downwards.
TAATTTTAAATGCTAATTTTTCATTTGTTTTCATTAATAAAAGTTGGTGGTAAAAATTCGCAGAGTAGCTTTTATAAAGCATGCGCGAAGCAAGCCAACAGAAAAATAAAAAGACGGAGAGGTTCACATAGTGACCAAAGATTACCTCATTAGATGCTTGAAAGAACGGTAGTCCAATCAATAATACTGAGACAGGAAAGATATAGAGATAAAGAATCGTTCGATTTGATGCATGAAACAAAATGGACACACACATAAAATTAATTGCAAACGCCATCACATGTCCGTACGTTTTCTGGTCGAAAAGTGTCACAACAGAACCCCATGTTAAAAAGAACACTACTAATAAAAAAAGGCCCACTTGAAACCGGTCGTATTCCTTTTCTGTAGGTCGAGGGTTTTGTTCAAACCGTCGGACATACATAACCATGAACCCACTCATACCAAGGAGTAATAGATACATAAAAAGATACACATTCAGCACGACATATCCGTTTGATTTGTAACTGCTTGCTACATTCATCACAATTAAAATACTTTCAAATAAAATGACGATTGTAGCAAATAATTTAGATCGTTGAATATTCTCCTGAAACAAATGATCCGCTAATAGCTTCTTTTCTTCAGAAGTAGGCGTAAATTCATCAATGAACCTCATAGTTAACCTCATCATTTCATCGTTTTTATATCAATTATACAAAATAGTAAAAAAGTTTTGTATCTTTTTATCTAGTCTCTTATGAAGTCTTTTTACTACTCAACGTTTATATTCTCATAGCTGACAAGGAAAATACCTCTCTCCTTCTTTCTACCTCTTCACAAAAAAGTGACATTTTTTAGGTATAATGCGTCATTGTTGGAGGGAATGTTAAGAGATACACTAGATAGGAATGAACATTCATTCCTAAATGAAAGGCTGAAGATTGATGAGAACAACACCGTCAAAACGCGACAGTATTTTATCGAGCGCCCTGTTTTTATTTGCGGAGCGTGGGTTTGATGCGACAACAATTCCGATGATTGCGACATCTGCAGGTGTAGGAGCAGGAACGATTTATCGTTATTTTGAAAACAAAGAAGTACTGGTGAATGAGCTGTTTCAACAATATGTAGAAACTTTTACTCATACGATCCAGGCCGAATTTCCATATGATGGAGAGATTCGAAAGCAGTTTCAGTACATTTTTAATGCGATGATTCAGTTTACAACTGAAAATAGTCATGCACTCTATTTTATTCGAATGCATAGTGATGCTCATTTCTTAACTAAAGAGAGTCGTGACTGCTTCACTCAGTTACTCACGATCTTTATCACCTTTTTTGATGAAGGAAAAAAGCAATGCAAAATAAAAGATTTGCCTTCTTCCGTTTTAATGGCCATTATGTATGGAGCATTTCTTGAGCTTCAGCGTCTCGTTCGATCAGGTGAGATTGAACCGGAAAGTCATTTATTAACACAAGTCGAAGAAAGCTTTTGGGACGCTGTTCGATTGCATCAATAAGAGAGATCTCTCTCTTTATTCCATTAGGAATGAATATTCATTCCGTTTTTTCACTCTAAAAAATGAGGTGATTTTTTCATGAAAACATTACAATCATTACCACAGCCAAAAACATATGGACCACTAGGAAGCCTTCCGGTGATTGATAAAGAAAAGCCCGTTCAATCGTTTATGAAGCTTGCGAGAGAGCTTGGACCTCTTTATCGCTTTCAATCTCCTGGACGTGTAAGTAACTTTGTTTCAAGCGCTTCTCTTGCTGCAGAAGTATGTGATGAAACGCGTTTTGATAAAAAAGTAGGACCTGCGCTTCAAAAAGTGCGTGCATTTGGTGGAGATGGACTTTTTACAAGTGAAACGACCGAGCCAAATTGGAAAAAAGCCCACAATATTTTATTGCCTAGTTTTAGTCAACAAGCAATGAAAGGCTACCATGACAAGATGGTAGATATCGCTATTCAACTTGTTCAAAAGTGGGCACGTTTAAACTCAAATGAAGATGTTGATGTTCCTGAAGATATGACTCGTTTAACGTTAGATACAATTGGATTATGTGGGTTTAACTATCGATTTAATAGCTTTTATCGCGAAAATGCTCACCCATTTGTTCATAGTATGGTTCGTGCCTTAGATGAAGCAATGAACCAAACACAGCGTCTTGGTGTTCAAGATAAATTGATGATTAAATCAAAAAAACAATTTAATGAAGACATTACCTATATGTTTTCACTTGTGGACGACTTGATTGCTGAGCGAAAGAGAAATGGTGATCAGGGCGAAGATGACCTTCTCTCTCATATGTTAAAAGGCGTTGATCCTGAAACAGGTGAAGCTCTTGACGATGAAAACATCCGCTTTCAGATTATTACATTTTTAATTGCTGGTCATGAAACAACAAGTGGACTTCTCTCCTTTGCGCTTTATTTTTTAATGAATCATCCTGACAAATTGAAAAAAGCGCAACAAGAAGTCGATGAAGTGTTAGGTGACGCCACGCCTGGTTATAAAGCGGTGAAGCAGTTAAAATACATTCGCATGATTTTAAATGAAACGCTGCGCCTTTGGCCAACAGCTCCTGCTTTTTCAGTGTATGCGAAAGAAGATACAACACTACAGAATGAGTATGCAGTGCAGAAAGAAGACATCTTTACGTTATTAATCCCAGAAATTCACCGTGATGAATCGGTATGGGGAGAAGATGTGGAATCGTTTCTTCCAGAACGCTTTGAAGACCCTTCTTCTATTCCACATCATGCGTATAAGCCATTTGGAAATGGTCAACGTGCTTGTATCGGACAGCAGTTTGCTTTGCATGAAGCGACACTCGTTCTCGGGATGATGATTCAACACTTTGAATTTATTCCTAACGAAAAGTATGAGCTTGATGTGAAAGAAGCATTAACATTAAAACCAGAAGGACTCACGATGAAAGTACGTCCTCGTCGTTCATTGGCTTCTTTTTTAACGCCTCTTTCAAATGAGAACGAATCAAAGAAAGAATCAGTAAAGCAAGCCGATATCCCGACACACGGTACGCCATTACTCGTTTTGTATGGTTCCAACCTTGGCACAGCTGAAAGCTTGGCACGTGACTTAGCAGAGACCGGAAGAAAGCAAGGATTTGAAACGACTGTCGCACCGTTAAACGATTACGTTAATACGTTACCAACAGAAGGTGCGGTTCTGATGGTGTCAGCTTCTTATAACGGTCATCCACCTGATAATGCGCAGCAATTCGTCGAGTGGCTATCAGAAGTGGATTCAGTTGAGGGCGTTCGTTATGCGCTGTTCGGCTGTGGCGACCGTAATTGGGCTACAACGTATCAAAAAGTGCCAACATTCATTGATGATCAGTTAACGAAAAAAGGTGCAACTCGCATCTCTCCTAGTGGCTATGGTGACGCAAGCGAAGATTTTGAAGGGGATTATGAAAAATGGACGGAAGCGCTTTGGCCAAACCTAGCGGAGGCGCTAAACCTTGAATTCCATGATGGGGATACGTCTACAAGTTCGTTGTCCATGAAGCTTGTGAGCGGTGTAAGTGACACACCACTAGCTCATACACATGACGCATTTACTGCTGTTGTGAAGCAAAACCGTGAGCTACAGCATGCCAATAGCGAGCGAAGCACACGTCATATTGAGCTGACACTTCCAGAAGGCGCGATGTATCAAGAAGGGGATCATCTCGGTGTGATTCCACAAAATGCTGATGATCTTGTGAAGCGCGTGCTTTCTCGCTTTGGATTAGATCATCAGCAGTATGTAGTGCTCGAAGATGATGGAAGCTCGACTCACCTTCCAATAGAGAAGCCCGTTCGATTAGGTGAATTGCTTGCAAACTATGTGGAATTGCAGGAGCCGGCAACACGAGCACAGATTCGTGCAATCGCTGCCCAAACAGTATGTCCACCGCATGTTGTGGAACTTGAACAGTTACTCGAAGATGAGGTGTATAAACGAGACATTCTGCGCAAGCGTGTCACAATGCTTGAACTTATCGAGCAATACCGAGCATGCGAGATGCCTTTTGAACAATTTTTATCTCTATTACCACCATTAAAAGCGCGGTACTACTCAATCTCTAGCTCTCCTCTTGTTCATGAGGGTGAAGCAAGTATCACAGTAGGTGTGGTTCGTGGAGAAGCGTGGAGCGGAAACGGTGAATACAAAGGAACGGCTTCGAATTACTTAGCTAATCGCTCTGTTGGCGAGACGATTGCTTGTTTTATTCAAACACCACAATCTCACTTTCAACTGCCAGCTGATCCTGAAACACCGATGGTACTCATTGGACCAGGAACAGGGATTGCACCGTTTCGAGGCTTCATTCAAGCTCGTCGCATGTTAATGAAACAAGGAGAAGCGCTCGGACCGGCTCATCTTTATTTTGGGTGTCGCAACCCTGAGCATGATTACTTATACAAAGAAGAGCTAATGCAAGCAGAGCAAGAAGGACTCATCACGCTTCATACTGCATTCTCACGATGTGAAGGACAGCCAAAAATGTATGTACAGCACCAGTTAGCTAAAACAGGGAATGATGTGCTTCCTCTTTTAAAAGAACATGGCCGCCTTTACATTTGCGGTGATGGAAGTAAAATGGCTCCTGATGTTGAAAAGACGCTCATTAAAGCATATAGCAAGCTCTATAAAACAACAGAAGAAGAAGCTACAAACTGGTTACAACAACTTGAAACCGAAGGCCGTTACGCCAAAGATGTATGGGCAGGAGCTTAAAGACAAAAAAGAAGTGAACGATTGTGTTCACTTCTTTTTTATGATGTTAGCTTTTGGTAAGAACAACCTTGTTAGTCTTGTTGATAATTAATGCCGTATTCACTTGTCACTTTTTTCATCGTTTCATGATACTCTTTAATCGCTTTTGCGTATTCTTCGCCTTTTGCATTTGACTCATTAATTAGCCCTTTGTCCTGCTTTTCTAACGCTTCTTTTTCAAGCAACAGCGCTTCATAGTAAATGCTTGTCGCTTCTTCAATTTGAGCGGTGATTGGTTTTAATTCGTCAACCTTTACATCAAGTGATTTCGCTTTTTCAACCGCTTTTTCATACTCTGGAATGACGTCACTTGTTAACACAGCAAGCAACTCTGTATCATTTTTAAAATTCTCACCTGAAACCGTTGCTAATGCTTCATTTGCTTTTGTTTCATGTGTCGCAATTTCATTCATATCTTCGTTAATAAAATCCACAATTTCTTGCTGTTTTTCTTCATAAGATAATTCACTCTTTTTTGACTCGCTTGCAGATTTTGACTGCTCGTTACTCGTTTCTTTTTCAGTAGAATCATTACTACAGCCGACAAGTACGAGTAGAAGTGCAACGATGATTAAACTAAGTTTTTTCAATGAAACCTGTCCTCTCTGCTTGTTAAGATTCAATTAATGTTGGGTCGTTTTTAATAAACGCGTTACGACGCTTTAAATAGCGATGCTTTTGAAGAAATTTGATGACACTCATCATTAGAAGGCCCACTAATACACCTGAAAGTGCATACCATTCCACCACCACAATCATGCCAATGTATACAAAAAATGAGATAAAAAATAGCGAATATACTAAAAGCAGCATGATGTTAAAGGCTTGAAGTTGATAAATCCTCATTCTTTCTTCTTTCGGAGTCGATTGTTGGTTTTTTAACTGCGCGAACAGTTGAAACTCTGACCGTACAATCACATACGGTTCAATCAACCAATTAATGATTTTTTTCATCTGAATCGTTCCTTGCGCTTAATGATTTTAGTTTTTCTTTCATAAGCTGTTCGCCTTCAGATTCAAAACCTTTAAAAATCACTTGTTTAATTTGAACATGGTTAAAAAATACGTTCGTTTCTTCCGAGATATGTCCTTGTGGATAAGGACACGCAACATAATCCCATACCCCTTCTTTATCTGCTTGTTGCTGCATTCTTCCGTAAATCATAAGAGGTTGTACCATGATATCTAATAAGACGACTGTCCCGATTGGTAATAAATCGGTTCCTTTGTCAATGACTAAAGAATTAATTTCATTTGCCATAATCCCAGTTGCTCCTTTCAAACGAGGTTTCCCTATCAGTCTTAAGGAGAAAAGAAGCGGCTTTTATCTTACTCTTTTTCAAAACTGATGCCTAGCTTCACTCCGATTAAAAGACGAAGATCAATCATCGTTTCTTTTCCAATCTTCGCTTCCCCTCCTGCACCAAATGCAGAAGCACCAGCGGTTCCTTTAATGTTATAGTCAGTAAACGGTATTGGGATAATCCCTGAGATTTCTCCTTCTGCTACAGCTGCTTTGGCACCGAATCCAATTGAACTATTATCGACTCCTGCATAAGCACCTGCTTTTAAAATCTCACCTTTTGCTTCGACTCCCGTACGGCCCACATAGTTCACGTCTTTGTCCACTTGAGAACGTACTTCAGCACCGTATACCGTTCCTCCTGCTTTCACTAATGGAAGTACACTCTTTCCACCAATGCTTGCTTGCGCTTCAGCTTTTCCAATGTCTTGACTAAAGCTGCTATCAATCACGGCTGTGTCGTGCTGCACTCCTGTGTGAATTCCTGTTAGCGTACTACTTCCGCCAAGTTGACCGTCTCCGTCTAAACCTGACCAATCGTTTTCTACTTTACCTGCTCCAGCTGAAAATGTAAAATCACCATTTTCCACCGTCTCCCCAGCAAGATAGGTAGGCGCTGGCTCGACTTTTTTCTCAGCCGATATACCACTTGGCGCAAAATCCAAGCCTAACCAGTGATAAGGAGACGTCGCATGCGAATTCAATGCATAAATCGACTGTGTAGACTTATTGGCTGGAATCGTTCCATCTGTGAAGAAATACATAGGTGTTGAGCGGATACTAGCTAGTAATGAAGCATGAGCTGGACTCATAAATACTTGCAGTGGACTAAACTGTTCGAGCGCTCTTGGGTTCGTGCTAACTTTCGAGCCCATCTCTTCTATGTAAGTACTTAAAAGCTGTAGATCTCCCGTTAGTTCATTGAAAGATGACGTATTCTGCAAATCAAAACTGTCTAAGTGGCTCACTGTATCATTAACCGTATGTTTCGCTTGTAAAACTTGTTCATTAAACATCGTGTCATCTAACTGCTCAAGTGGAACGATATCTAGGATGCTTGAAATGAGCCGGTTCGCATCCATTGTGACATCATTTGTATAGTTTTGTATTTCAATTAGTTTATTAATAAGTTCCCCTTGAAGAAATTCCTGGCGAATAAATCCTCTTTCATCTGGTTCAAGAGAACTCAACCCATTTTTACACACGAATAACTTTGACTTATATGATGTGAGCACTTGTTTAAGCTTTAATAAAAATGGCTGATGGCAAGATTGATAGAAAAGCTTAATCGCCTCTGCCCCTTTTCCGTTAAACGAATCATTTGAGTTGATTAACTCAACGATTGACGCTTCAATGACTTCAAGACTTTCAACCTTTTCATCAATTGCCTGCATGGTTTCTTCAAGCGAAGCATGCAGACTTGAGACATCTAATACTTTCATTTCTCTACCTCCGCAACACCTTTTAACGACATGGAGGTTTTTAAGGACTCATCCGCTGTTTTCATTGCTTCTACAGAATGTCTAAGCATTCGTTCATTTTGAGCCAAAATCGCTTTGTAGCTTACCATCACCTTTTCAAGCAACGCGTTAATCTGTTCCATTTCCTCGACAACATCTAACTGATTATTTTTCACGACATCCTTTGGCAATTGGGGCTCAAAAGCAGATGAAGCAGTCTCCATCCCCTTTACAACTTGTTCAATGTCATTAAATGTTAATTTTATCTCTTTCATACTCATCACTACTTTACTATTAGGTTTTTTCGTTTTACAAAACATGTTATAAACGGAAACACCAACAATCTAAGGATTTGATGTTCGATAAAAATGTGAAAAGGTTATCTGATAACCAGCTCACTCTTCTAACAATTGCAGTTCGAGTGAATGAATAATCTGCTGAATCGATTCAATTTCGTTCTGTAATCGTTGCACCTTATTAATAATAATTGATAAAATATGAGCAAGTTGGTTTGATTCAAGATCTTGATAGAAGTGAAAAATCCCATCCGATCGAATATCTTGAAACCGCTCCGCAAGCGACCCTTGCCACGTAGCTGATGATAATTCTGGCGTAGTAATTGACCTTCGAAAGCTCCAAAATTCTTGCTTGATTCCTTGAAGCTGATTGTGACAATTCTGTAGTCGATCAAGCTGTTCTTGTTTCTCTTTTAAGAGTCCATAATAATGAAATAAAGACAACGCCCTATCCCCCTCTGTACACGTTCGCTTCTCTATATCTATGACTTATTTATCTTTACAAAAAATCATTTATACTATTTTTCTACATAAAATGCGCTTATCCTCTCACTAGATCTTCATCACTATATAAAAACCCATTTTTTCAAGGAAGAAACGTACTGATAAATAAAATAAATTATCAATCTTTTCAACTATAACATAGTTAAAAAATGTCAGAATGATGAAATCTATTTATTTTCGATTAAAATTTATGTAGGTTTTTTTGCCTATGTGGTTTCTAGAAGAAGAGTTTAATGAAAATATGGCATCCGTTTGGCGTCCAAGTTATAACAAAAGAGGTTGGGACATAAGTGTTTCAGTTGATAATATATTCGAACAATTTTGAGTTATATACTCTTTATAGTTCGGATATTCCCCAGTTTGAAAGACGAGTTTAAAAGAATAGTGGAATGGAGCGTAGGACACTCGACTCCTGCGGGAAATAGAGGAAAGACTGAGTCCCCGCAGGAAACGAGGAGACTCAGGGTCCTCTCCGCGGAAAGCGAGTGGCTGGAGCGAAATGGAACGAACTTGTTGTTGTAACATAACGATGATAGAAACGGTATTGTTCGTTTTTGAGAAGGAATCATTTCGTTATGTCCCACCCTCTTTAATTCACTCTCTTCTTATGTGCTTTTTTCGATGATTTCTTCTTCTCGTTACCTATCTCAATGTATCGAGGATAACTTTGATAAATGACTCCACCCCCACAAGCCATGAACGCAGCTGCGAAAATCCAACTTATGATGGATTCAGTTGAAAAGATGAAGAGACCTACACCTAAGAGATAAAATCCTAATAGTGACATAAAAGCTTGTTTTCCGTACATCAACACAAACATAAGAAATGCGAGTAATCGGACGAAAAGATTGCCTTCGTTTCCTTCTTTAAAGAAGTGAATGATGCATAATACGAAGTTCCATGGAACGATGATAAGGAGTCCAATCGTAATGGGAAGGTCGTCTAATCCTCGAACTCCCATACTATAGAGAAAATCGGCTATCACATTCCTTGCTCCTTGTTACTTTGAGGGTCAGATACAATCACTAATCTCTCCATAATCCGTCTTTTTTGATACAACATCGTTCCTGTTTCTGCAAGATCATTAATCATCGAACGGTTCGCAAATGCACCAAACAGAATACCCGCAACAGGAACCATTTGGAATAACTTTTTCCACCCGAATGATTCTGTGAATGTTAACGTGACTTCTCTCCAACCTTGCAATTGTGAAATGACTTCTGTTGATTTTCGTTCTTCATTATGAAAATCAGCAATTTCATTTAAAATCGCCTCTTTTCCAACCACATCCGCTGTAGAGAACTGTAGACATTTTAAGATAAAGACACGCTCATTTTTATCTTTCGGATCATACCCGTGAAGAATAGCAATCTCCTGAAGGGTTTTTAACGAAATGGCTAAAATTGCTGGAATATCAATCGCAAGCGTGAAAATCCCACCAATTCCGGTGCTAGCTCCTTGAACGGTGGCGGCGTTTTTACGATTTTTCGTTAATTCCAAGGAAGCTTTTTTCATGTCTTCAAGTGGGGCTTGCTGAACATCTGCTAAATCAAGAGTTGATATGCCTGTCTTTTTTTCGAAAAACTGCAGCACAGATTTCTCACTTGATAAATACTGCCCACCGTTTTGAATGTAATTTCCAAGCTCATCTAATAACATACCAATTTTCTTTTGAATAAACTTCGGTGTCACTTTATCGAGCATGCGAAACGGCAAGCGTGTGATCTTCTCCCAAAACCACACACCTTTTTGATCTTTTTCCCAGTTCTCAATCTCTTGTAGCTCTGTTAATAAATAGTCTTTCGTTTCCACGTTTTGTCACCTATCTTATTTTATTGGTTTATGTATGATGTGAAAGAACTTACGTTACAGTCATTCATCTTTCTTTTTATTTTCAAGGTATTTCCACAAGAAGTAAATCACCCACGCTCCTACAATTGCAAAGGTAGAAAACCCTTTCTTGTCTGTAGGAAGAAATAGAAACAGCAACACGGCAATGATGAGAAATGGTGGCATAATGAGTAAATACTTTTTTCGATCAACGTTCATACATGAACTCCTTTTTCCTTCTATATTTACTATGTTTTACGGATGAACCATATAAAGGTTTCATACCATTCTTCATTTCAATCATATGCTTGGAAGGCTCATGTGTTAAGTGAACACTGCCTTAAGGAAAATGTTGCTAAACAAAAAGAAAAAGAAGACGATACCTTCTAATAGGAAATAAGTCACAAAAACACGAGAGAAAGACAGCTAGCGTTCAATTGTCTTTTAAGAGGAGAGAAAAAATGAAGAAATGGCCAACCATTTTGTTGACGGCGTCTCTTGTGACGGGTCACTTGACGCTTTCACCCACCACTCATGCACAAGTAATCTATTCAGATGTAACCCAAACTCATTGGGCATCCGATGAAATTGAATTTTTGTATCACAGCGGGGTGTTAGATGGTTTATCCACTGATACGTTTCAACCAGGAAAACCAATCACGCGCATGGAAGCTGTTCAAATGATTATGAATGCTTATGAAGGAGACTATTCCATTGAAGTAACAGGTCCTTTGTTTCCTGATGTAACGGAAAATGATGATGGCTATTTAGACGTTGCCGCAGCGGTACAATTAGGAATTATTAGCGGAAAAACGAATGAAAATGGACAACCATTTTTTGATCCGAATGGTACTTTAACGCGAGCACAAATGGCAAAGATTTTAGCAAATGCGTTTAAATTAGCTGGCGTATCAACAAAAACATTTAAAGATGTTACCTCTAGTCACTGGGCGTATTCCTATATTCAAGCGTTAGCGAAGCACCACATTACAACCGGTTATGAAGATGGTCGATTCGGTGGCAATGATAAGCTCACGCGTGTTCAGTTCTCTGTCATGCTAGCAAGAGTTTTAAACGAAAAATTTAGAGACATTCCTGTCGTGAAGCCAAAACCACCTGCACCTGTTATGCCAACACCTGTTAATGGGGTTTATCCTGATGGCTGGAAAGCACCTATATTGCGTTCAGCTTGGAAGAATTCTGGCTCTTACACGACACAAAATATAATTGAAGAAGAACTAGGATTTGTGAGTTTATCAGGTAATTCTGTCGGCACATCGACATGGAAAACACCTGATAACCCAAGAGCAATCGATGTATACCGCAATCCATATGATCCATCTACTGTTGAGGTCGAAGTACGAATCAATGATTGGTGGAACGAGAAAAGCCCTTATGCATACCGCGTTCGTGTTATCGGAAAGCAGTTGTTTCACTATTTCTTTGAAAAAGATGCGGACAAAGTCTATCAATCTTTTAACACATTAACTGTCCCAGAAACGTTTACGGCGAACGGACGCAAAGTAGAAGCATATCTTTCTCACGGAGTAGCGCACTTAAAAATTTATAAACAACCAATGATTCCACCAACCGGGAATTTATATCCTGATGGGTGGCGCGCACCACAACTGCAGTCATCGTGGAGTCCTGATCCTGCCGTCAACTATGGTATTTTGGAGCGAGAACTTGGATTTTCAAATAACGGAAGTGCGTATGATATCTACGGATATCCTAAAATTATTCACGTCATGATGGAATCTAAAGATCATCCAATCGAAGTCAATTTTAAGTTTTTAGGATGGGAAGATTCGTCATTAAAACAATCTTATCGCGTGCCGATTATTACAAAAGAGTTATTTAAGCTTTACTTTGAAAAAGATGTGGATCGTGTGTGGAACTATTTTAACAAAAACGACATTCCTGAAACATTCATGGCAAACGGCAGAACCGTCAAAGCTTCTTATATTCCTGTTGATGGAAGTATTTATTTGCAGGTGGGGAGGAAGAAGAAATAAGCTAATGTTTATATGTCATTTGATGAAAAGGTAGGAGTCTAGTCTCCTATAACAAAAGAGAAGACAATAAAGGATAAATTCACATACAACAGCCCTTACCCATCTATCCATGCACTCCAGCAATGGATTTGATAGGCAAGGGCTGTTACAGTCCGAGCCAAATAGTGATGTTCTTCACCTCTTGTCGCTCAGTTTTTTAGACTTTCATTACATAGTCAGTATGTATCTCAACGTTATTCATTTGACTTTCCGAAGAAAGAATGGACTAAAGCTGCTACAGCTCCGTGAAATGCCTTCGTAAAGAGATTATCAAAGAAGAGAATGCCACTAATAATCATCACGAATAAATATGTATCTAAATTCGGATCATCTACATACATTTCTTTCGTTAAAAGGAAAGAAACAATTAAGGTAAAAAGTGGAATAAGAGCAGAACCTACTAGTAAACTAACGAAAAGTAATAATAGAGATATAAGCAACCAAATCAATGCTCATTCACCTTTCTGAGAAGATTGTCATAAAAAATTAGTGAATTCGCATAGGTCGTCTTGATGAAAGTTATTCTATGTGTAAACACTCTTTTTTTCGACAAGTGTATCATAAAATAAGGAGAAAAAGAACAAGGTTAACCAATCATATTCTTCTCTAAATAAACAGGGAGAACCAAGGCCTAAACCTTGATTCTCCCTGCGCTTGATGTTCAGCATGAACACTGTTATTTAAAACCACTCCACCATCCATTTCCAACTACTCCTTTTAAATTATGTTAATAACAGAAGATCCTATTATATCCTTTATTTGGATAATTAAAGTTCCATTATTAACCACAAAAACTATCGTATGATTTTATTTCAGGCCGATCGTATATGTGATTTATACCTGAATTCATAAAAAGAAACAAAGCCACCGCCTTGTTTCTCCATTTTCTTATCCCTTAATATTTACCTATAGACTCATTACCAAGGCTTTCGTACTTCTGTTCGTTCACCATCTTCTTATTCTGTTACTTTTCCTTCTGTTTGAGAAAGTTTTTTGAGAAATTGATATACGTCTTCTGGTGTCATAAAGTCTTTTGGCTTTTCATCTTGCTGTTTTAAAATGTTAACTTCGTGATTAATCTGCTCCATTTTACGGTCTAACATAGCTGCTTGCGTAGCGGCTTCTTTTAGTCCATCTTGAATATGAGCAGGAATGTTTTTGTTGTATTTATAGTAAATTTTGTGCTCAAGGCTTGCCCAGAAATCCATCGCAATGGTGCGAATTTGAATTTCGACATACACGGACTCCACACCATCTGATAAGAAAATTGGCACCTTTACGACTAAATGAAGGCTTTGGTAACCATTTGGCTTTGGGTTGGTAATATAGTCTTTTACTTCTACAACGGTAATATCATCTTGTGATTGAATCAAATCCGATACTTTGTAAATGTCTTCAATAAATGAACATGTAATGCGTAACCCCGCAATGTCTCGAATATTTTCTCTCATCTCATCTAACGACAGTTTAATACCCTTTTTAGACACTTTTTTCAAAATGCTTTCAGGTGATTTGAGACGCGTTGAAATGTGCTCAATTGGGTTGTATTCATGGATTACATGAAACTCTTCTCGTAAAATATTAATTTTCGTATGCATTTCTTCTAATGCAAATTTATACGACAATCGAAATCGATTTAAGTTTGTGTGTAATTCTGTAAAGTTGATGTCTTTCACGTTTCGTACTCCTTTGCTGTCACGCTTATTGGAAACAGTATATCGCTGTTTTGATTGTAAAACAAATAAGACGTTGTACATGCGTAATTTTACGAAAGGATAGGCACCCTATGCAAATTTCTTATCCCTCACAACCCCATCACCAAATTCAATTCAAATTTTCGATCGTATAACGCATTGAGCTCTTCATATTCAATTGCGGTTGCTTGCATCAACATATCTAGCTCGTTTATTTCTGCTTCTAACGGTTGGATATGTACCACGAGATTTGCTCTTTTGTTTTTTTCTTTTGTTAAGATGGTTTCTTTTTTAAGTGACTGCCCCCTTCATTTAATATTCAAAAAGTAGGGAGATTCAGTTATTACTGGTCACCTTTTATATTTTCTTCTGGATTTGTTTTACCCACAATTAAGTAATTCATTTTCTCTTTCGGTATTCCTCGATACTTCTTACCATTGATGAGATAAAACAATGCGCCTAGAATGATCCATGCGATAAAAGCAATCCAAGATGGTAAAGAAAGAAAAGCGGGTGACGCTGGGATAAACAGGAGACACAAAAAGACTAAGCTAATGAGCACTCCGAGTAAGGCGATAAACGTCTGTTGAAACTGTTGGTCCCACTTGTAAAACTTATATGCCGAAATACATGTATACAAATAAGCAATCGCAATACCCGTTGCGGTCATATCGACTATCCAAAGGAGCACTTCTCTTCCAAACCATGGAGCGAGAAAACTCATAAGAGATGCGGCGATGATCCCGACGTATGGGGTGTTATAGGTAGGATGTACATTTGTAAAAATTTTGGGGAGAATCCCTGCTCGTCCCATTGAAAGTAACATCCTACTTGACGAAACAAGAAAACCATTCATTCCTGTAAAGATTCCCATACAAAGGGCACTACTTAACACCACTAAACCAACATTCCCAAATAAATCGACGGCGACATCTCCTGTTCCCCAGGCTGGTTTTCCTTTTACGAGTTCTCTCCAAGGTGTGCCCATGGCGGTTGAATAAACCATGAGTGAATAGACACCTGCACCACTAATCAGTGATAAAATCATTAATTTAAACGCTTTTTTTGAAGAAAATTTAAATTCTTCTGATGCTTGAGCAATATTGTTAAATCCAGAATAAGCCCAAGGAGCAGTGGCAACGATAATGAGGATAGAAGCACATGGGGTAATCTCAGGGTTAAATGATGGTTGTAGATTTGAAAAAGACGTTCCTCGATGAAATGTCATACCTAGTGCGATCAAAATAACCCCTAAAAGTAACGTTACGGAAAAGATAAATTGTGCCTTCCCTGCTAGGCTTGCACCGCGAATGTTTGTATAACTAAACAAGATTAACGCAACGGTTACTAACACGATTTGGCTAACGTACACATCCCAACCCGATATGGTATACATATACCCTTGTTCTACCACACGCGGAGCTAAAAATTTAAATAAAACAATTAAAGCAGTGGCATTTAAGGCAACCGAGCAAATGTAAGATAAGGTCACAAACCATCCACATATATAAGCATGAATTCTTCCAAGGCTTAAATAAGTATAAACAAACTCTCCACCCGAAACAGGAAATTTATCAACGAGGAACCCGTAACTGAACGCAATCACCATAATTAATAACGCACCAACAATATAGCCAATAATCGCCCCAATAGGACCCGACTCAGCAATCCAATCTGTCGGTAAGACAAAGGCTCCCCATCCAATTGCCGATCCAAAAGCGATAGCCCATACCCAATGCGGCTTTAACGTTTTTGAAAGCTCATTCCTACTTTCCATCTACTTCATCCTTTCTCAAACTTTTCATTCTAACTTAGACATCATCATCCGTTTTCCATTACAAGTGAGCAATGTTCATATACTACCCAATATTGTGCATCTTAAGCATCTGCTTCATAGTCTCACCTAATGACATGACATTTCGTTTATGGTGAATAAGCTTTTCGCGATACGTGAGAACACAAAAAACACCCCAGAAAGTAGAGCTTGCACTCTACTTTCTGGGGTGCGCTACGTCGTTGCTTTATTACTCCCCACTCACAACAGCCTCGAACTCTTGAGCTTGCAGTTTGATTACTTGTTGATCGGCATTTGCTTTCTTTCCAAATGCGCCAACTTGGACAACGTATCGTTCTCCGCTTTTTCGGATGGTGGCTTCAAATCCGTTTTCTTGAAGCTTGTCCATCAGTGCGGTTGCGTTTTGTTTTGAAGAGAATACACCTGCTTGAACGCGGTACAACTATGATGATGCTTGAGCGT
Source organism: Bacillus sp. CGMCC 1.16541 (assembly GCF_003184905.1). Taxonomy (GTDB): domain Bacteria; phylum Bacillota; class Bacilli; order Bacillales; family Bacillaceae_H; genus Priestia. Next base: position 27,207 of record NZ_QFRU01000021.1, on the reverse strand, counting down.
TTACTTCTCGTGATTCGTTCTGTGAAGGACTTTCAAGTTCTGATGTTGGTGTCACTTCAGGTTCAACTTCAAGTTCAGGTGTTCCTTCTTCTACCTCTTCAAAAACGTATTCTTCCTCTATTTCTTCACTAGGCGCTGTGTCCACTTCATCGTTTACTTTTCCACTTTCATCATCTGCTTTTTCAACCTCATCCATTGCTCGTTTTTTCACTTCTTCATTAGCCACAATGGTTGGAGAATCAAGTGTTTCTTTTGGTGTTTTGAGTGTTGTAAAAAGGGCATAAATACCAAACAATCCGATTACGACAAGGGCTGCAGTTGGTACCTTCTTTCGCTTCGATGGCTTTTTGTCTTGCTTTCTTCCTATACGACTCGCTTGTTCATTATGTACAGAATGTTGGTTTGTTTCTTCTTTTCTTAATGCTGAATGTCCTATGATGATCACCTCAATGGTTAATGTTGGTACCATTTATTATAAAACAAATTTCCGATCTTGTTTTTTCCTCTATCTAAAAATTTGTTGTTTCTTTTCAAATAAACGAATGAAAACAAACGATTGTTTAAAAAAGGCCGCGTCAGAGAAGGCAAAAAGCGCTTCTCTTTGACACAGCCTACACGATCACTTTTTTCAGGAATAGAGCTTCTCTCTCACCCAATCTTCCCATCAATCTCTGACGTATCCACATCATCACCGAACCAGTCGGTTAGTTTTACTTTTGCTTTTTGTTTCACTTCGTCGTCAATGTACATCGCGACTTGGATGAGAGCGACTGTTAATGCGCTAAGGTCGTCAACATACCCAACACCGATGAAGGTATCTGGAATAAGATCAAGCGGTAAAATAAAATAACCGAGCGCTCCAATAATCGTCATCTTCGCTTTTTTTGGTACGTTTGGCTTTTGAAGCGTGTAATACAAAAGCAACACTGCATACACCACAGAAGAACCTGCTTTCTTGCTGAACTTCTTTAACTTTGACCAAAGCTTATCATCCGAGTAATGTTTTTCAGTTTGTTGCATTTTTCGTTCGATTTCTTTCGGTGAATGTTCCATGCTCGTTTATGACTCCTTTGTTCATGTTTACTTTAGTATATCTCATCATGTGTTTCTTACTTATGTTCTAGGATGAAACAACTTACACTTTCGCATAGACGTCCCTTATCAGACATTCATTACAATTCCTTCTTCTGCTGCCTCAACAAGCAAATCATCAATCATCACCTCTAACATCGTTGCAACTTGTTCAGTTGAAATCTCTGGTGTTAACGGTACAAGGCTGATGCTTCGGTCGTCTAGATATTCAATCGCTTCTTCTCCCTTTTTGTCTGGATAAAACACGACAACGCGGTGAACGGGGCGAATTTTCTCCCAGCGCTTCCTTTTAAAAATGTAAGGAGAGCGCACATGATCGACATAGCTAATGAGTTGCTGATTGGACTCCATAATGACATCTTTTCTTCGATACTTCGCGTCCATGACAATCGTGCCGATGAACGTATCTTTTATAAAAACATCTACACGAATATCTGGTGTATTGTGGGTACACGTTGTATAAATCGGTTCATTTCTCTCATCTGTATCACTTTGTTCTGTCGGGATACGATGGTCATAAAAAAGAACTAACTTGACGTCACCTTTGTTCATCTCAAATACTTTTCCTTTTGGAATGGTTGGTACAATAAAGATTTCTTGATTTTTTTGTTCATCTTTATCAAAAAACCAAGCCGATGCATCGTTTAACGTAAAACCATTGGATTGAAACATGTTCAACACCGTTAAAAATGCCCATATTTCGTATAACTGATCCGTACGCTTCCATTGAAACTTCCACGACTCATGCAAACTGACACCGCGATGTTGGTTCGTTAATGTTTGGTGCACATGTAACAGCTTGCGGTAGCGAACATCGACATACATCGTACTCGGAATCTGCACAGGAGGCTTGTTGCCAATCTCTTTGTACCAATGACTCGCACGAAGATGGTTCAACATCCCTTTCATCTTCGTTGCTCGTGCCATGCATCGTTCTAGCTCCATAAACAGCACGTTTCTTCTTGCATAATCGGTATAAGAAGAAAATGTTTCATGTTCTGACCTAAACAAATGATTGAGATTGTGCTCCACTTGCTCGATAAACTCATCTAGCAACTGAACCCACTTGTTGATAATCTGCTTGAACACTCGGTTTTCAGGCAAATCATAATCAACTTTGTTTTTTCTAATTTTAAGAGAATTCGTCGATTCTGGATGTCTCAAACGGTAATCGATTGAAACAGCATCCACACGAGATGGTGTCTCAATCGATTGAAATTGATAGTCTGTTTTTAACGAAGAGCGCACTCTTTTAGACAAATCTGCGACAATCGCTGTTACATCGTGAAAATGGCAGTCTAATTTTTTAAAACGTTGTAGCAAGGAAGAGTCTAGGTTTACGCCTTCCATCTGTTGATACACGCTTTGCTTGCGAACAGTATCTAACGCAAGTCCCGTCACCTTCTCTTCTACTTCTTGTTGCATCACTTTTAACTGCTGCTCGGTCAAGCGGTTTGCGATGACTTTTACAAATGAGTAATACGTCTTGCCGTTCACATCTACTACTAGACGATAAACCCCTGGAATATACGGATAGTATTTTAGTTTCGAATGATGTTGAAATAATGTAATCGTACATGGTTCGATGTAATAGCGATTTTGCTCATCGCAGTTCACAAGCCCTTTTGGCAGCACGTCAAACCCGTCCATCGTACACGTTGCTTCTCGATCATCACTTCGAAATGTGAGGGCAATGTTAATGTTTTCTCTAATAACTGTACATGTATGCACATCGTCATCCCACTGCCGAACATCTTCCACAAAATCGGTTACCAAGATGGACTCCTCTGTTCCATCTTGGAAAATCTGTGTAAACTCTACGTCAAACCCTACATTAGAATGTGTAGCCATTAAACTTCAGCTCTTTCACTTTTTGTTCGATGACTTGCCTACTTTTTTCAAAGCTCGACACGTGCTCGTATTCATCTAAAATCGTTAGCAATTGACTATTCACCACTTCGCCATCGCGATACGTCCCTAGTAGCCTTCTTAATTGTTCTTCTGAACCTCTTATTTTCGTTAACACACGTTGCACAAATTGAAGGTCAAATCCACGTTCTCTCGTCACAAATGCCTGTATGGGCAAATTGTTTACGTAACGATCAATTTGTTTGACAATTCTCGGTCCAACGCCTAGCTGACGAGTTGTTTGTTGAAGCGCTTCATGCACATCCCATAGGAGCGCGATTTCATCATCTGTTAATGAAAGCGTACGTGTGTCATGTTTAAAACGTCGGTACGTTTCCACATCCACTTCTTCTTTTCGGCCTGCGACTGTTTTTTTCTTTTCAGGCAATTGCTTCAGTGTCGAAAACGGCATCACTTCTAACGCTAATACATTGGCACGGTCTAGCACTTTATCTGAAAAATGATACGTCGATTCATCCACATTCACCGTCCCGACAAACAGAACGTTATCTTGAATCGAAATCGTCGGTGGGTACTGCGCTGAATTGTATAAACGACTTTCAAGGTCATCATTATACAAACGTAAGATACGCTTTCCTTGTTCCCTTTCAAGGATGGATAAAAATTGAGAGAAGTAATGTTCCACGCGCGCTAAGTTCATTTCATCAAAGCAAATCACAAACAGTTTTTCTGGATAATCGGCTGCTTTTTTCAATGCATTAATTAACCCTGAGTCACCTGGACGATACACCATATTCATCGTATCTGCGTATCCGATTAGATCAGAATCAGACGTCCATGATGGGTTAACTGGAATGACAGTGAATTGATCACTTTTTACTCCAAGTGAGTAGCTGTATAAATCCACAAGCTTACTTTTACCTGTACCACTCATCCCTGACAAAATCACAAGTGGAGACGACTTCATACATGTATGGAAGTTAATGACATCTTCACGACGATAAGACAAGCCCGCGTCTTGCGTATACGTATAAAGTTGCTCTAAAAACGAAAGCTCCTCTTCGTTATTTTTATCCTCACCTTTTGTCACTGAATGGACCACTTCTAATGTCGTTGCGACTTCTGCTTCACTTTTTCTGACTGCTTCAAGTGGTTTTTCTGCTTGTTTGAACACTTCTTCGTTCATTGGTGCTGGTTCAGCTGAATGAGACAACGAAAGCGGTGACGACTGTTCCATCGCTTCTACCATTTGCTCATAAATGGATAACGGTACATACACAACCTCGTCTACATCACTGCAAAAATAGCACTCTTCTAGCCATTCATCTCTAAACGAACACTCTTTTAACTCTCCACGTACGTCAAAGCTAAAACCACCGTGTGCGTATTGATGTCCTTCAAATTCTCCGAATAGTGTGAGTTCATCCGTATGTCCATCCTCTTCTCTCCAAACAATCATAGGCGGCGTATCAGCTGCTTCATGAGAAATCGTATCGATTCTTCCAACAAATTTTCGCTGTAACAAGCGATGCGCAAATTCACCTACGTCTATGCCATGTGTCTGCTTACTAAAAATGGGCATTGGAATCAGTTTCAAATCTTCTGTAAAACTTGAAAGCTTCGGCAACAGACGAACGTCTTTGGCGTTAAACACTTCTTCATGATTGTAACGAATACGCCTTTCGACTTTGAAGACAAGTAAACAATCTGACAACCATTCTTTTAATCTCTCTTTTCGCTCGTACTCTGACTGTCGATAGTCATCTTCAAAGCCCCATTGTTCTAAATCAGACGTAAAGCATGTAATTGGTTTACTATTAGGATAGCTTTCAGGAGGTGCTGAAAGAAGACGAATACCAAACTGCAAGCTATTTTGGTTGTTCACAAAAATAGAATCTCGATACGGCCAAATTTCTTCTGTCGGTGCATCGATCACGCCAATAAAATCATTTTCCCACACTTTTATACTCATTTACTTTCTTCCTTTCGTCATGTACGATTTTACTTCGTTAAAGTTAGCAAAGCTTTTTAATTTCTCTTTATAAGGTACCGTCCATTTTTTTCTCATTTGCATCGGTACTAAGTACGTTAACATCCATAACTCATCAAATGTTGAAACATCGAGTTCTTCCATGACGTCATGATTGCGCGGATCGACCACTTTAAACACAGGGTTTGTGGATTCTTCAATGATTTTGTTTTTAGGATCACCTATAAGCAGGATGGTAAAATCTTTGCTTTCTTCCTGTTTTTCATCCTCTACAGTGACAGCTACTTGTTTTTTTGCCTTGAGAATTTGAGTATGTAAATGCGCAATATTTGCTTTTAACTCGGTAATTTCATCCTTGAGCACTTGCTTTTCCTGTTCAAATCCATCGTTGACTTGCTGAACACGTTCGAATTGTTTCTTTTCATATGACATCTCTTGATGCAACTGCGCACGTTCTTTAATCCATTGTTGCTTCTCTTCTTTAAATTCTTGCTTTAGCTTGCTGTATTGCTGCTCCCACTCATTAATTTGTTGCTGCAGCTTTTGGTTTTTCGCTTCGATTTTTTCGATTTTCTTTTCCGTTTGTTTATCAGCTTTTTTAGCTTCTTGATCATCAACCTCTTCTTGGTTCATCATGTCCGTCTCTTCAAGAGGGGTGACACGTAACTGTTCAATCGATTGAACCTTTTGGTGTGTCAGCAATGCATCGATAAACTCGTCTGCTAGCGCGTGGTGGCTTTCATCTTCACTCGTATATAAGCCTCCTAATAAAAAGTGCAACTCTTCTCCGTCCTCATACGCTTGAATGAGCTCTGAAACCGTTGCGCTTCTCACATCCACATTGACCATTCGTTCTTCCTTGTTTTCTTCTCCCCAAGCATTCGCCAACTCATAAAAGGCGACGATTGGCCGTAACGTGTTAAAGTCGACTAACTGTGTCACGACACGCTTTCTTGCTCGTTTCATCGTTTGCTTGTTTAATGTACGAAATCCTTTAACCTTTACGTCCCATACTTCACATAACTCCGCTAACCGCTCATCCGGTATCGACTGAAACACCTTTTTCCACTGTTCTTTTTTCATCACCAACACCCGCCCCATCTCTTTTGTATCATTTCATTGTTTATTTCTTACTAGAAGTATAGCTCATTAGTCTGACCATTTTTAGTAGAGCAATCAAAAATACAGATCAATTTCACTAGATGTCCTACAGAAAGACATCGTCTATGCATTTGTCTTTCTGTCACCGCTACTGTAATCTTGCTTTCATATTCTCTCTGGTTCGTACATATAAGAATAAAATGACAGATTCTACTTACACATGTCTCGATAACAGGAGGAACATTCATGAGAACGTGACCAATTTGAAACAGCGCTAGGTTCCAATATGTTACGTCTGACTCCTCCAGAAGTGTTTCAACTATCTTATGGAATCAATACAAACAAAATGGCCAATACGCTCAGCCCCATTAAAGAAGCCGTTGAGATTGGTCCTCCTACTCCTAGTCGTCAAAACGAAGACATTTCAATTCGGATTAATGGCAAAGATCAACGTTTCAAATAGATTCCTATAAAAAGCGTTTGTCCCTTCGTATCGTGAAGTGGGGACAGACGCTTTTGTGTTTTATCTCCTATTATTCATCACCTAGACACCCAACAAATGCCATGATGCCAACTCATCGCTTGGATAATCCTCTTCTCTAATGAAAAAACCTTACTGAATTCCCCTTCTTATTCTCTTCTTTACATAGAATACGAGGCCTCACCCACCCCTCCCTCTAAAACAAAATCAACTTCTTTATCAAAAATGAAAATAAATGAAGTGGTACACCCATAGGATGAATAGGAAGACAACTTACACACTCTTTATAAGAAGAACAGATATTCATGATTAGAGAAGGAATTTGTAGAAAGCTTGAAGAAAAACTCATCACGAATGTTACGAAGACAAATCATTTTTCATTACTTTATCATTATTATAAAATAGTAATGGTTATAACTTGCTTTTTTATTCCACACTCTATATACTAATTTATTATAATTATAAATTAGTAATTATTATAATTTACTGATTTATGATTCTTTTAAATACATGGTTACTTAGGGAGGATATGCAGATGGAATCAAAAGAAAACATGAGTACTGGAAAATGTCCATTTCATCACGGTGGTGCGACTAGTCAACAAACAACAGGAACATCAAATCGTGACTGGTGGCCGAATCAGTTAAACTTGAATATCTTGCATCAGCATGACAGAAAATCAAATCCAATGGGTGAAGATTTTAACTATAAAGAAGCATTTAATTCACTAGACTACGATGCATTAAAACAAGACTTACACAACTTAATGACAGATAGCCAAGATTGGTGGCCGGCCGATTATGGCCATTATGGTCCCCTATTCATTCGTATGGCGTGGCACTCCGCTGGGACATACCGTACAGGTGACGGGCGCGGAGGTAGTGTGACAGGTACACAACGTTTTGCACCGTTAAACAGCTGGCCTGATAACGGCAACCTCGATAAAGCACGTCGCCTGCTTTGGCCAATTAAACAAAAATATGGAAACAAGATCTCTTGGGCTGACTTAATGATTTTAGCGGGTAATGTTGCGATTGAGTCAATGGGTGGAAAAACATTCGGCTTTGGTGGTGGACGCGAAGACGTTTGGCATCCAGAAGAAGACATTTACTGGGGTACAGAAACAGAATGGTTAGGTGACAAGCGCTATAGCGGTGGTCGTGAGCTTGAAAATCCACTTGCGGCGGTTCAGATGGGGCTTATCTACGTAAACCCTGAAGGTCCAAACGGGAAACCAGATCCACTTGCAAGTGCACGCGATATCCGTGAAACATTTGCACGTATGGGAATGAACGACGAAGAAACCGTCGCACTTGTAGCGGGTGGTCATACATTTGGTAAAGCACACGGTGCCGGAGATCCATCTCACGTTGGACCAGAACCAGAAGCGGCTCCAATTGAAGCACAAGGATTAGGTTGGCAAAGTACACACGGTAGCGGAAAAGGCCGCGACTCCATTACAAGTGGAATTGAAGGTGCATGGACAGCGAATCCAACGCAATGGGACAACGGGTTCTTTGAACTGTTATTCGGCTATGAGTGGCAGTTAACAAAAAGCCCTGCTGGTGCGTATCAATGGGCACCTGTTGACCCTGCTGATGAGCACCTTGCGCCAGACGCAGAAGATGCATCAGTTCGTGTTCCAACGATGATGACAACAGCGGATATGGCCCTACGTATGGACCCTGCGTATGAAAAGATTTCTCGTCGTTTCTATGAAAATCCAGACGAATTCGCTGATGCATTTGCGCGGGCATGGTTCAAACTTACACACCGCGACATGGGACCTCGTGACCGTTATCTTGGCCCAGAAGTGCCAACCGAAGAGCTCATTTGGCAAGACCCTGTACCAGCAGTTGACTATGAATTAACAAATGAAGAAATTGAAAAAATCAAAGTACTGATTCTTGATTCAGGTTTAACGATTAGCGAACTTGTCACAACGGCTTGGGCTTCCGCTAGCACATTCCGTGGCTCTGACATGCGCGGTGGCGCAAATGGGGCGCGTATCCGTTTAGCTCCTCAAAAAGACTGGGAAGCGAATGAGCCAGAAAAACTAACACGCGTGATTGAGGTATTCAAAAGCATCCAAAAACACCTTGATAAAAATGTGAGTCTAGCTGACTTAATCGTCCTTGGTGGTAGTGCAGCGATTGAAAAAGCCGCACAAGATGCAGGCTTTGACGTAAACGTTCCATTTACGCCAGGACGCGGAGATGCAACACAAGAACAAACAGATGTGGAAAGCTTCTCTGTTCTAGAGCCGGTTGCGGATGGATTCCGTAACTATCAAAAGAAACAATACAGTGTCAGTCCAGAAGAATTACTACTCGACAAAGCACAATTATTAAATCTAACAGCACCAGAAATGACGGCGCTTGTTGGAGGGTTACGCGTATTAGGCGCAAATTACGGCAACACGAAACATGGTGTGTTCACAGACCGTGTTGGCACTCTCACAAACGACTTCTTTGTGAACTTACTTGATATGAATGTTGCGTGGACACCAGTTGGTTCCAATGTTTATGAAGGACGCAATCGCCAAACAGGTGAAGTCTTACGCACCGCTACACGCGTGGACCTTGTGTTCGGTTCTAATTCGATTTTACGTGCGATTGTTGAAGTATACGCACAAGAAGACAACAAAGAAAAATTCGTTCGTGATTTTATCGCTGCTTGGGTAAAAGTGATGAATGCCGATCGTTTTGATGTAAAATAACTCCTATAAAAAGCACGCAAATCCCTCCTCAATAGGGATTGCGTGCTTTTTTATACAGTCATCTTCCAGTTCGATAACGCAAGCCAGCGCTCTTTGTCTTTGTAGTCAGGCATGATTTTCCCGACGAGACGCCAAAATGAGCGGTCGTGATTAAGATGGACCATGTGACACATTTCATGAACGACCACATAATCAAGAACATCACGTGGGGCCATGGCAAGCTTCCAGTTAAACGTTAACCGAAGATTTGAATCACATGTCCCCCACGTTGTTGGGCTGTCGGTAATCTTGATTGAACGTGGTTTCGTTTTAAAGTGATGTTGATAAGAAGCAATGCTTTCTTCAACTAGCGCTTTTGTTTGTTGATAATAAAACCGCTTTAACGATTGTTTGAGCGCTTCATTGTCAAGATGCTTAGCTGTTATATGCAACACCGCACCATCAAAACTCACGTAATCTTGTTTAGCATGAGAATCTTGTCTGATGTTGATTGGATAGCTCTTACCTAAATAAAGAAAGTGCTCATCGTTTTCATAAACTTTCTCTTCCGGTCCATTAAAACGTGCTTTCACTTCATTTACTTTTTGCAAAATCGCATCCCAATTGGATTCTAGCACGTTTATGACTTGTTCATCCGATGTTTTTTTCGGTGCGGATACGTGAACATCACCGTAGCTATCAATCGAGATGCCGATCGATTTCCGATTTTTATAGGTTATTTCAAAGCGAATTGTTTCGCCTAAATATGTGTGGTTCATGTGATCACCTGTTTGATTTTTACGACACTTACCCTCGATATTTAATCGTTAAGCCTTTTAAAAAGTTGCGAGCGAATTTATCTCCGCACTCTTTGTAGTTTTTATGGCCTTCTTTTCGCAGCAACGCGCCGAGTTCTCCTTTTGTGACAAAGATGTCTGCAAGTTCAAAGATTTCAAGCATGTCATCGGTTGTGAGTGACAATGCAATTTTTACTTTCTTTAACAACGTATTGTTCATGTTGCCATGATTTCGCACCGGCGGCTGTGGTGGAGCAGCTTGTCCGGGTTTAGGCTCTTGTTTGCCTCGTTTGTAGATGATAAAGCCGTTTAAAAAGGCATCTAACATTTGATTGTCACACGGTAGTTGATCATCATAGTCTTCATCCATGTCGATCTTTTTAAGAATTTTCACGACTTCTGGTACTGATACGTCCATATCTCCTAGTTTAAAAATCTCTGCCATTTCACTATTTTTTAGTTCCATTGCATATCTTAATCGAATGAGTACATCATTATTATCCATTTTATGGCCTCCTAGCCTTGTATAAAAAAGTTCCTGTCATTTAAGATAACAGGAACGAGGTAGGTACGTCTATGTGCAATTAAAGGGTATTGTGAAAGAGATGTATGGAATGAAGAGAACATGTTACCTATTTATGGATTGAACTGAATGTTGTTGCAGGATGGATTTCTTCGTTTACCTACTAAAATACGGACCACACATCCCTGTTTCATGTGTTCGCACGTACGTCCAACGAAATGCTTGATCGACGATATACACGTCTTCTTCATGCTTTAAATCGTCAACTGTGATGGCGGAAGCTTGTTCTAGAAGCAACACATCCTCTTCAAACTAGTAAAACACATAACACGATTCTTTTACCTCTTCGTTAAAAGCAGCATCGACTTCTTTTTCTTGTAAGCATTCCTTCTTTTCGTAGCTAAACACATGCCACAAAAAGTCACAGAACTCTTTTTGATCGTGAAGGTGGATGGCTGTAACACTTCGTTCGTAAACGGCGTGTCTGGGATATAAATCGCTGTAAATAACTTTGGATTGGACATGAACCTTATCTCCTTTCATAAGAAGGACTTTTCTTTCTACTATATAAAATTTATTAGTGATACTTGGAGGAATAATGAAAAGAAATGTAGCTACTTTTTTAAACGACCATTTTCAAAACTTAACACTCGCACCCCCTCTTTTCTATTCATGGGCATACGGTCTACGCTTTGAAATTTCGATGCCGTGGGTCGAACATGAAAACAAAGAAAACTTGAAACAAATTGAAGAACGCACAAACCGAATTTTTCATGACGTGTTTGATGCAGAAGATGATGTATTTCTCGTGACTGACCTTCATAGTGAAAAAGACGATCGTTTCTTGCAGAAGCGGCCAACCAAGGTGTATCAAAAGTATATGAAAAGCAAAGACATACGAAAAAGGCTTCAGTACACCTTATTACCATGTGTTTTCTTAGACGATGAAGACTATGAAGTGATGGTGACACATCGATTTTCGTTGCTTTGTAAAACACGTGACATTCGCTTCCAACCACTGTTAACGGCAATTAGTTATGAAGACTTTCCACATCCGTCACGAATCTTAAAGGGTTTTCCACGAAACGGAATTGACATCTATTTTGTGAATGTGACGAAGAAGATGATTTATCACTTGTATGATGACAGAGGCTGTGACGTCATCGCATCGAATAAGGAAGATTTACGTTCGTTGTATGAACAGCGTAATGAGTGGATTTTGGATTACGACCGTGAACAGATTGATCGTATCTTTAAATAACAGAAAAAGCCTGTCACCACTTTTAAGATGACAGGCTCGTATATTTAGTTAAAAAGGTCTTTAAATAGCTCCCAAAAGCCCTTTTTCTCTTCTTTTACGACTTTCTTTTCTTTCGGTTCTTCTTTTTCAATGCTTTCTGTTTTTAAGACGAATTGAACCGATTGAACGTTTTCGTTTTGTGGTGAAACAAACGAAACAGGTTTGAAATCAGACTTATCAAACTGTGCAATCATGTCGTTGATTTCCGCTTGTAGACGTTCTGGTAAGTCTTTTGTTTCGTTGTTGAGCTCCTCTGTGCCGTTTTGTAACTCTCCGACACCCTTTTTAAGCTCATTCGTTCCACTTGAAAGCTCGGCAATCCCGTTGTGCAGTTGATTGTACGAATTCGCGAGCTGACCGACTCCTTGCGTGTACTGAACAATGCCTGTATGGAACGTGTTGTAGTTCGTCGCTAGTTGTTCAATGCCTTTTTGGAGCTCTGTTAATCCACCTGTGTCCATGCTTTTTAGGGCGGTGGAAATGTTGGCTGAGATGTCTTTTAATTGCCCGCTAATCGTGCCAAGTGAGCCCTTTACTTGCGTTAATGTGGGGTCCACGGCCGCAAAAGCAGCTTGCACCGACTCGTATGTGCCTCTTACTTTTTGGGCTGACCGGTAAGAAGCAACCAAGGTGTCGATCACTCGTTTGTCGCCACCACTTGCGTATAAAGCGTTGATTTCTTCTTCTGTTACTTGTGTCGCTGGAATGGCACGAATCGCACCATCAAGTGCTGTGTACGACTTTTGGTAGTTTTGCTGAAGGGTTGTTAAACCTGCACTTGTTTGATCAAGTCCCTTCGCTAATTCATTCAAGCCAGCTGGTAGTTGAGTTAACTCGCCAAGGTCTATGTTGCTTGTGTTACCAGACAACGCCTTGTTCAATGTTTGGAGTGCATTTTTAATCTCCGTTGATCCTGAAACAATCTCGCTTGATGGAGCGTTTAGTTGGTTGATGCCGGTCTTCACTTGTGATGAACCTTTTTTTAACTTCGCAGCTCCACTGTTTAGCTGCGTGACACCGTCTTCTAGCTCTGTTACACCCTTGTTGATGTCGCTAATGCCATCTGATAGTTTCCCCATGTCGTCGGTTAACTGATCGGTATCGCCCATATCAATTGGAAAACTCGATGGTACAGCGGCAATTTCAACACCTTGAAATTCAAAGTCTTTCACATCTGCTTCGACTTTTAACGCTTCTTCTTTTCCGGGTAACACGGTGAACGTAATCTGCTTATTCTTTCCAACGTTTGCGACCATTCCGCCTGTTGATTCAATGTTTTGATACGTGTTTAGCAACGTAACAGACACTTGTAATAAGTAGTTTTCATAAAACGTTGGGTCCACGTTGGGATTTTTCTTCGTCGTAATCGTCATTTCCACTTTTTCTGAAGCTCCCGCAAGTTCAGATGACTCGACGCTTTGACCATCTAGCTTATAAGAAACATTCACATCCCAAGGAAGCTCAGTAGAACTGTCTAAGTTGCCTTGATAATAAAACTTTCCTTCAGGTGCTTCGACAGAAATCGATTGACCTTCTTGGTTGATTTTTTCAACAGTCGTTAAATTTTTAATCGTTTTGTACCTTCCGTAATCGGTGACCGTACCTGCTTGCTCGACATCCAGCGTATTGACTACATACACGCGCTCAACGTCTCCACCTGCCGTAAGCGTGGCATAGACGACTTCTTCTTTCGATGCTACTTCCCCCGTCGCTGCATCAGCAGGATGAGCGAGAACGGTTGGCGCAATAAGCATTGTCACAACGGCTGCGGACATGTATCGTTTTTTCTTCATCCTCACTTCTCCTCGTAATAGTTTGATTGATACGTTGTTTTTTTAATGACTTTATCTAACACAATTAACAATGCTGGTAAAAGCAGAACGACCATAATAAACGCGAGTAATGCGCCTCGACCGAGTAATAGACCAATCGATTGGACAATCGGATTCGATGACGTAATCCATAAAATAAATCCGACACTCGATAAAATCGCCGCAGAAATGGAAATTGAAAATGTCTTTTCATCTAACGTTTTAATGATCGCTTTTTTCGCAGACATTTCTTTTCGATTATGATTGTACGCTTCCGTTAATAAAATCGCATAATCAACCGTCGCCGCAAGCTGTACCGTACTAATGATGAGATAGCCGACGAATACGAGTGATACGTTCGAAAAGTATGGGATTGATAAGTTAATCCATACCGCAGCTTGAATGGTAATGAGTAAAATAACCGGTATCGACACAGAACGGAAGCTAATGAGTAATACGAGTGCAATCGTCGCAATCGTTAATGTGTTCACAACGAGATTATCTTTTGTGACCGTATTTTTAATATCATACAGTGTTACACTTTCTCCTAGACTAAGAGCGTTGTCTCCATAGTAGTCTGTGGCGATGTTCTCTACCTTTTCAACAATTGAAAACGGAACGTCTCCTTCTGTGGTTTGGTTCGTGTTGATAATAATACGACTATAGTTTTCAGAGTAAAATTCATCGCGAACGGATTTATCTAAATACTCAGGTGGAATAACCGTGCCCACACTGTTTGTATACGCAATGACACCTGTCACATAGTCAAGCTTCTCTAAATCTTCAACCATTTCTTCTTCTTTCGCGACATCTCCTCGAGGCACTAACACGACAATCGGCGTCATATCCCCAAAGGCTTCTTGTACTTTTACAAGATCTCTTCCGTTTCTCGTGTTCTCGGGCTGTTCACCTAAACCGTAAATAAACGAAGTATTGCTTTGCGCTAAAAACGCAGGAACAATGATAAGCGCGATCAGTAGTAAAATTGGCACTTTCAACTTCACAAACTTGTTTCCAATCCCTTTAAAATCAGGCACAAAGCTTCTGTGCTTTGTTTTGTCCATCCATTTGTAGAAGTAAAGGGTAAGGGCTGGCAAGAACACCATGACACTAATGAAGCTTAGGAGAATTCCTTTAACGAGATTTAAGCCAAGATCTGATCCAATCTCAAAGTTCATAAACATCAAGGCGATAAAGCCAAAGAACGTGGTCGCTGCACTTGCGGTAATCGCTGGGAACGACTTTTTCATCGCTAACTTCATCGCTTCCTCAGGATTTTCTGTTGTTTTTCGGTAATCTGAAAAGCTATGTAACAGAAACACCGCATAATCAAGCGAAACCGCTAGCTGTAAAATCGGGGCAACTGACTGTGTCACAAACGACACTTCTCCGATAAAAATGTTCGTACCAAGGTTGATTAAAACTGATACACCGATGGCGGTTAAGAAAAATACTGGTTCGATCCATGAGGTGGTAGAGATGACTAAAATGAAGATAATGATCGGTACTAATAGAAGAGCTGCGTACATCGATTCTGATCCTGCCATCTTTTGTGAGCTTGCGGTATTACTAGCTTCACCCGCAATTGCGCCTTCTTCACCAATGAGCTTGTAAATGTCATCGGTCGCAGCGACTTCTTTGCCGCTTTCCACACCAATTGAAAAAAGCGCAATATTGTCTTTATAATACGTTTCGACTAACGATGAGTCGGCGAGCTCTAGCGGTGTTTTCACGTCCATCACATCATCGAGCCAAAGAACGTCGGTCACACCTTCAATGTTCGCAAGCTTTTCTTTGTACTCTAGTGCCTCTGGGACAGTGACATCTGTGACCATGACCCGGGTGTTAGGAACCGCTCCTGAAAACTCATCTTCCATGATCTGAATGCCTTTTACCGATTGAGCTTCTTCTGGTAAATAATCCACCATGTTGTAGTTGACCGACACGAATGACGAGGCGACGGCTGACAGCACGGTGAAAACGAAAAAGACCAATACGACTGCTTTTTTATGTTTAAGAATGCGAGATGCAAGTGATATCGTGATTCATCCTCTCTTGTTTCTTCTTCGTAACTCCTCTATCATTATAATAAACACGGTGTTGGACATACAACAAACAGTTGATTACGAACTGTTTAATAACCTACACTTTCAGTTGATATGTCGAGAAACGAACGGAAGAGGAGTGACTGTATGGATCGTCGCAAGAAATATACACAAATGGTACTGAAAGAAAGTCTACTCACACTCATTAAAGAAAAACCAATGGCTAACATTACGGTGAAAGAGCTGTGCGAGCGCGCAGACATTAACCGCTCCACTTACTATGCCCACTACACAAGCCCGTATGAACTACTGTATGCGATTGAAGAAGAGTTTATGGATGAATTGGTCCAAACACTCAACCAATACAATTTCTCTGAGGAAGAAGAAGCGCTACAAATGATGGTCAAGCTCTTTGAATTTATGGCCGAAAAAAGCGACATCTGCCTCATTCTCTTTAGCGAAAACAACGACGCTCATTTTCAACACACAGGGATGAAAATTACCCAAGAGTATGTATTTGATAACTGGGTACTTGATAAAAAGCTCGATAAAGAAACCTATGACTATCTCAATCTCTTTCTCGTCAGTGGCTGTATGTACGTTATTAAAAATTGGCTCGAAACAGGAAGAAAGAAAACACCGAAGGAAATGGCGGAGTTTTTATTTGGATTTGTGAATCGAGGATTGAGTGGGTTGTCACAGTGACGACCCGAATCAAGCACTTCCGCTTATTTAGCTCAATCTAATCATTATCTCAAACGAAAGACGAACATGGTATTGAGAAAGTTAGTATTTTTTAGAGTCATACAAGCACGAATCGATACTATTTTGATAAACAAGTAAGTTGAAAGATCTAGGTACAACTACGAGCACAGTGAGCGCTTAAATATGGTCGATTAACCTTGATTTAGTGCGGAAAATGACTCAAATCTAGTTTTAATCTCAACCTGAAAGATAGGTAATATTTTACTATATTTGTATTTTAATCCAAGTTAATATTGTTATTTAAAATTTTTCCATTTACAATTAATCTGCATGCAAAGCGATAGTTGATATGAAAAAACAATTCAAGAAAGCAAATTCATAACAAGTTACCATTTATACTAAGCTAGATGATTCACTTCACCAATATTTAAAAAGACTGCTACTATTTATAGTAAAGGAATTTAATGATGAAAAAACGATTAAAACCAACGATGCGCTTAATCCCCTGTTTGTTATCTTCGCTTATGTTTATACAAGGTTGTTCTGCTTCAACAGACGGCAAAGTAGATTCTTTTAAATATGGAATTATAAATACTGAATATGATGATAAACCATCCGAAGTTGTCTTATATGATGAAAATGGAACTTATATCTCAAAACACAAAACAAACTATAACGGTGTAATACTTGGATCTTTTATGGAACATCCAATAACGGTTGGTGATAAAGTATACGTAACGGATCCAACTAATGGAAATTTTGCGAATGAACATATTCTAGAATTAGATAAACATACAATGAAATTTAAAGAAGTTAAAAATAATCGAGATGTTGGCCCCACTGCTTTTACAGTAGATGAAGGATTTGCTTATATGGCTGATAGCGGTCCTGAAGGTACGGCATTAGTGAAGATTGATCTTGAAACAAATGAAGAAATAAATTATATCGAGTTTGAAGGAGCAACCGATCATATCACTCACGATCAAAATCATTTATATTTGTTTAGTAGTAATTTTGATAAGCCAGAATCTACTGTTGGATACGTCTATATCATGGATAAAGAAGATTTATCGATAAAAGACAAAATAGTAGTGGATGATATTTCTTATTCGAATGATATGAAACTCATTAATGAGGATCTCTATTTTCTTAAATCATCTAATGGATCAGATAGTGCATCTAATGAACTATTAAAACTAAATGTAACAAGTAAAAAAGTCGAAAAAATAATCATGCCTTTTGAGGACTTGTTTTATATCCACCATGAAGGTGATTTCCTTTATATTGTTCAAGATAATAATCAAAGAGATCAACTAGACAATAAAGTAGCGAAATATAATCTAAAAACAAATGAAATACAAGAATTCAAAACAGAACTTAAGAATGATGCATCCTATGTAAAAGATCATAAATTCATTACATCTGATGGTGTTAAAATACAAATCTACAATGTAGATACTTTTAAAAAAGAAAGCGAATTTACATTGAAAGATACCGGAAAGTTTTTTACAACGTTTTTTATTAATTGAGTTGTCACAGTGACGACCCGAATCTTTGACGCTCTGAACGACCAATGCTAGCTAGTCCGTTAATAAGAATTAAACTTATAATGTCAATGCAATGATCATTGCTTCATATGTCGTCATATTCCCACCTCCCTTCTACAAGGAGATGGTCAACCGCCTATCCACTTTATGCAATTGCTACTCTTCATTGTAGCAATTGCATAAGAAAAATCCATTAAATTACAAACCATAAATAAACTAGAGATCATAACCGACATCTACAAAGAGACTCCCTTTCAAGACAAAAGAGGATCTCCTGTTTCATCGTGATTTTGACTTCCTCCGAAACGGCAAGCGAACGAGCCAGTTCGTTCCGTGGTAGACACAGACCGTTAATAGAAAAAGCACAAGCATGACGAAGTACTCTATCCCGACTTCACTTCCTCCACCTACATCGTAATTCCTCGCCTCAATGAGCCACCCCATGACGTAGCTTCCGACAAACCAAACTGTAAAGGCAAAGAAGAAATCAAACCAATCTCCTCTAGAAGACAAAGCATCAACAAAGGTCATGCTCATGATCACAGCGCCTATGGACATAATCATTGCACAAACAAAAAAGACAATAAACCGAAAAATAGAACCAAGACATCCCAACTGATACTCACCCCTACTTATAAAGTGTCGACCATTCCTCATGTATCATCCACTTCTCTTGATACTTTTCAGAAAATAACAGACATCCGCCATCATACACTCACAAACCACCAAAGAGATATGTTAAAAGATTTGAATTCCGAACGATAAGAAAGACCAATATAGACAATGAAACCACTTTTACATACTGTGCTTTTGGTTTTGCTAATTGCACTAGTAGAACGATTGCAAGTAAGAGGTCGAGTGCATACACGATGGAAAAGACATAAAAGAATGGAAATCCTTGCACCACTAATACGCCAATTGGCAAGGCAGCACAAAACGCGGCAATCCAACCTTTTCCTTTACCGAACCAGACGATGTAAGCCGCAAGCGGAGAAGCTAACGCAATTAGCATCCATCTTACAAAATAGTATGTTGGGAAAAAGCCAAATAACGCTTTAGAATACACATAGTAAGCAATCAACATTCCTAAAAAGAAAGTCAGAACGTTTAAAGAGGCATAAAGCGGACGCCTACTCCAAACGGCAAGGAGCGTGGCCAGCGCTACCCAGATTCCTAGATTAGTGGTTATCTCACTGATATAGCTAAAAAATAGGCCCGTCACACCATTTGACGGAATTGTATCACTAAATTTGGCAAGTACACCTAACAGCGCACCAAAAAGAAAACAAACAGTCGCATAGAGCGTGATTTGCTTTGTTGGAAGTTTGGATTGATTCATCACATTCATTACCTCACCAGTGAATTTTCTTACTTATTTTACCACGAAACACATCTTGCTTTTTCGATAGATTGTTTATTTTGACAACTTATACTAAAAAATACCTATCTCAATCAAATAAAAAAGCACCGCACTCTGCCTATATTTCTAGCAACGTGCTGCCAACAAGCTCCATTTTCGCTGTAGCAAGTTGACGGAGACCGCTTTGATCCTTCCTTCAGAGAGCTTTGTTTCGTATGAAACGAGGAACGACACATGTCACTCCCAAGTTTTTTAAATCACTTAGATTTAATGGTAAACTTAAATAAGTATACGATTCATAATGAGATAAACAACATACTCGTCTTAGAAGATAAGAATGACTAGAATCATTTGTGGAGGTCAGAAGGATGAAAACAGTAGGAACTTTGTACATTTTCTGCGGAAAGATGGGGGCAGGAAAATCAACTCAATCCGCTCAATTGGCGAAAGATGAACGGGCAGTACTGTTGTCTGAAGATGAATGGCTTTCATCTCTTTATCCGAACCAAATTCAATCATTTGAAGACTATTTAACATTCTCCGCACAGATTAAGCCGTTGGTGAAAAAACATGTTCAAAACATCTTACGTGTCGGTACCGATGTCGTGATGGATTTTCCAGCGAACACGAAAAAATCAAGAAAATGGTTGTTGGAGATGGCGTCCGAGGTCCATGCTAACCATCAACTCATTTACCTTAATCTAGACAACGAGCAATGCTTGCGTCACATTCAAAAAAGGCGTATCGAACAACCTGAAAGAGCAGCTTTTGACACGGAAGAAGTCTTTCTTCATGTGACTCAATTTTTTGAAGCACCAGAAGCATCCGAGGGGTTAAACATTTTAGAGTTTAAAGGTAAGTAAATAAACGATTTATCCATTTAGCTTCCTAAAGCGAAGAAAAACAGGCTCTTCAAACTGGAGGCCTGTTTTTTCTCGTTTTAATACAAGTCAACCAATTCCATTGTCTTTCTAGCAGGTTGGCGAGTGGCATCAACGGTTAAGATATGACCGACTCCTTGTGCGTAGTACATGTAGTAGCCATCATAATCCTTAATTTCGATGACGTTTTGGAACGTACCAGCAGGCGTTTTGATGGTTTTAGTCATGTTGGTGACCACGTAATAGTCGATTTTATCTCCTTCATAGGTATATCGTTCACTATTAAACATTTTATTTAACGTTAACGGATATGGAATACCCATCGAGATTTCTGAGTCTTGCCAGCCAATGTACATTCCGCCTTTGTCTTCTCTTTGGCTATAATAGACAGGCTCAATATCATAATCATCTTCATAGTAAGCAGTCCAGTTATCCCAACCGTAGTCGTTTGTCCATTCATAGTACCAAGATACGGTTTCATAACCTGCTCCGTGGTCGTAAAGGTTATAAACGTACGTCTTATCTGGATTACGTTTTAATCCTCCGGCTACGACTCTTTGATTCATACGGGGCTTAAACGATTCACTTAATGAGCGTGCCACAAAAGCTGAAAACTGCGAGCGTGTCACCACATTCTTTGGTTTGAACGATCCATCTGGATAACCTGTCGTAATTTGATTCGCAGCTAAGGTTGAAATGTACGGATAAGCCCAATACGAATCCGACACATCGGTAAAATAGATGCCTTCGCTTCCTTGAAGTTTAAATGCGTTCACTAATGCTCTTGCCATCGCTTCCCTTGAAATCGATGCGTTAGGGTAAAAGGTTTTGCCTTTTGGAAAAATGCCCACGTCAACGGCTGTCGCAATCTCTTTAAATGCAGGATTTGTAGAGAACACATCTGTAAACGAAGGGTTTGGTCTTCCGTTGGTGTTTAACTTCAAAGCCCTTACTAACATCGTTGCGACTTGCGCATTGGTTACATGATTATAAGGTCGAAACGTACCATCATTGTACCCTTTAATAATCCCTTGACTCACAAGGTAATCAATCTCTTTCTTCGCTGAATGATTACTTGGTACATCTTTAAACGTGCTTGCTGCTTGTGTGGTATGCAAGGTGGGTGAAAATAACGCAATAAGTAATGTAAAAACTACCATGAGTAAACGGGGTTTTGTCACTTTTTCCACGATCAGTCCCTCTCTTCTCCATCCATTTGTTCATCCGATTCTACTAAAAAGAATCTAAAAAACTATTACTATCGTACCATTTAATTCTATTATTTGGTACTACAAAAGATAAGTCACAGTGAGGAACCAAATCTTGATGAATAAAGATTTTACCATACATATGACAAGGAGATTCACTAGGTATAAAAGATCAAGAAGATACGTACTCTCCAAAATGGAAACATAAGTGAATTCCAAAACTAACAAATACAGGTATAATGATAGAGAAGATGATAACTGCCTAGATGCTAAATATACATCATGAAAAGGAGAAAGAATGATGCAACTAATTGAATGGAATGTAGACGATATTGAGCAAACAATTGAGTGTTTAGATGAATTAGCGTTGGCGACAAGTTTAATCAACGCATTAAAAAATGATGATTTCGACACAGATGAGATCAAAACGAAAGATGCGATTGCCGTTTGTAAAATGAAGTTGTTTGGTGAGTACAACGCTTTACTTGTAAGAAACATGGAAGAGTATCTTTCTGATGCAGAAGTATACGTCTTAACGTGGGACGGTGAAGCATCTGATGGAGGCGACATGTTTAAGCTTGATGCGCATCGTTTAGAGGACATTATAGACGGAACGGCATTTGGTGGTACAAACTAAAAACGAGCTTTTCGTTTCGTTACGTATCCTTATACTAGAAGCAGTTAGACGGTTGGATCACGCACTCACAACCGTCTACAAAACAATGACGGATTAAGCATACTCCCCACTTAATGTCGAAATCGTGTGACAAAACTTCGTCCATTTCGGTGGATAGTGGTTATTCCTTCGTTTGATTTCACAATGTGTTTCGTATTCAATACGGACACTCCAGTACGTTCCGTCAAGCGAGTATGTATATCTCATCATTGATCAACTCCTAATTTAGTTCGTTTTGTTTAGGTAGATTGATTTTGATCAAAAATAAAGTAACAATGTGGTGACCTCCTGATGTGTGGTATGTAACACACCTATTCGCCTCTTTAGTTGGAAGTCCTTTTTTATGATCATATTGCCTTCCTTATTCGTTGAACTTCCCTGTTCGTAAAAAAGCATCGACCCATTTTGCAGTTTCAAGCTGATGATGGATTTCTTTATGTCCGTATGGCAAGGTCATAAAATCGTTTAAACTCGGCAAATAGACGGAGTCCACTTCCACTCTGCCATCATTTTCACGACCAATTAACTTTCCCAATAAAAGATTATTTTTCGTCCCCGCAATCGCAGCGATCTCGATGTTCGATTCATTCTCTATCTTTAATTGTCGAACAGCGTGATACGTTAGTGATTTCAACGTTTTATACACTTCCACATAAAACGTAACACTTCCTGCGATTTCAGCTAACTTACTACCTTGATTAGGTGTTGCGATCAGTACACATCTCCCGATTCGATTAGCATGCTTTGTATCTGAAAGTAGTTTCCTAATCACTAAACCACCTGTACTATGACCCACCAAGTGAATTTGTTCGTCTTTCCTCAAATTGGACGCAGTCACCTCTTCTAAAATACCCTCTAACGTCAACGATGCGAATTCAAGTTCTTTATATGTAAGTGACAAATTTGGTGAGAAACACTCATATCCTAACGATTCTAAATGTTGATGTAATCGTTTCATATCTTTCGCATTTTTATTAAATCCATGGATTAAAATAACTTTTATAAGAAAACCTCCGTTTCCGTCACAGGGACGACCTGAATAATCACTAACTCAGTTGCACGGCCATCAAGTCCATGCCTTTTGCAATAATTTCTAATGATATCACGAGATAACCCCAGCGTTTTTCCTATCTTCATATAGCCGACACCTTGGTACCTCAATATCCTAATTTGGTTTCTTTGTTCATCATTCATATTCACAACAACTCCTTAGTAAATGGTAGCCTAGTAATCACTCGGAACAAGCTGTTTGTCAAGGAGTTGTTGGTTATAAGTGTTTGCACTCAAAAGTACTGCTGATGCTAATCTTTTTTATGAATTCAATAATCAACAGCCTCTATTTAAAACTCCCATATTAAGGATTCTCCAACACCAATTTGCCCCTGTCCTGCTTCGATAATTTCAACAACTTCAACATGACACTCGAATAGTAATTTTAGAAGTGCAAGTCCTTTAACTTGCTCATTCCTAAGTTTATCGTTAGTATCCTGCCTTTTACATTCAAGGAAACGAATTTCGGAACAGTCTGGTTTGTAAACCATTAAATCAGGTTCTTCTACTTTGATAAAGGGATAAAATGATGGGAAATATCCTCTTCCTGTTTCATATCTTTCATCACCAAAATGCTTTCGAAATATCGCTTCAGCCTTTGGATATTTGCCTAGTTTGTTTCCTCCAAATAAATTATAATCATGGTGTATCCATTCGCAACCTAAAGTTTAACAATATTTTCCAGCTATGTATTCTCCAAATTCCTTGGAACCTGGCAAGCTTCTGCAATATTGATCAAAGCAGTACTCTCTATTTCCTTCAATCCAACTATTAAGTTCATCTTTAGTATAAGTAAGTTTTCTAGTTGGAATAATGACCTTCATTTTTAAAACTCCCTTTAACATGTCGTCTTTATTCAATCTTAAAATTCATGAAAAGTTCTTTCCGCTAATTTTCCTGATCAGTTTGCAAAAAGCATCCCATTCATCTGGAAATTTATTATCCCCGTGCTTGTTTATATTTCGTCCATCTCTAATAATCTCAACACTCCAATGAGTGCCATCAAGAATACCAGGTTCTATATATTTGGCCTTCCAATCCAGCAAGTCAATCAACTTTAATTCTTCTATAAACTTCTTAGCCGTGGCTGGTCGAATTATTTTTTGGATCGTTTCTTCTTCTCCGCCACCCCAACGACTCCATAAAACTTGGTAGGTAGTTAAATTAATTTCAACATTGTAATAGCCTTCGAAGTAGCCCCCAAATGAAGCCTTAAGTCCCTTAATTTTATCATAAGCAGCTTCAAGAGCTTCCTCTTTATTCCACTCATGTTCGCAATCTTTGCAGGAGTATTCTGGCCCATCAACTATTATGCAGTATCCGCCAAGTTTAATTTCTCCCGCTTCTGCTTTTCGAAAAGATTCATAAGTTGGCATACCATATAAAATTTTCATTGTATTTTTGGATCCGCATTTTGGACACTGTTTATAATTGATCGCCATAAATACCCATCACTTTCTTATCTACACTAAAGACTTTGTTCGGTTGATTTTTTCTTTCAGTTCTTCAATGCTATACGGTTTACCACCAACTTTGGAGTGTAAGGCTAGATGGCAATTTGGACAAACTGGGCGTAAATCATTAATTGGATCCACTTCATATTCTTCATTTATTTCAGAAAGAGCTTTAAGATGATGAACATGAATTTTCCCCTCAAATTCATCCCCATAAAACTTTGCAAACTCAAAATCGCAAACTGAACAGTGACATCCATAATAGTCTATACATTGTTGTCTTGCTTTGTAATTTCTTTCATAGGAATTAACCAAAACCTGTTTCTTTGCTCCTTCTTTAAGTTTAGGAGATTCTTGCACAGGCAATTCATCTGCTAAAAGTGCCATTTGCTTTCTCTTAATTAGTTCTTCAATCTCGGAAATAAAAGAAGAATTAATTTCCTGCTTTGATTGTGAAAATCGAGTAATATTACCATCAATTTTATTTATTTCGGCTACTGTAACGGGTTGAAAGACTTCGATCGTTTTTATATCGAATTGATAGGCTCCATAATATTGCTCCTTTTCCGGGGTATCAAACTTTTCAATACTATGAAGGTTAGCTGAGGCAATAATCAAATTATCAAATTGAAAGAGTACTAGAGAACCTTCGGGAGCATTCATTCCAACTCTTCTAAAGTAAAAGATGCCATTTCGCTTTTTAAGTTCACCCAAAAAGAAATACTCTTGCACGTCTTCTATGCTCATTCCAGGAAATTCTTCTTTACTACTCATTGGCAATATTCTTATGGATGGTGTTACATAACTTTTCGCAGTAGGCCTTGGTAAATCAAGATTAATATGTAAATAATCTGCGAGCTTATACCATTCTGTACATTCTCTAATTTTTTTCAATTCCTCACTAAATACTTCTTTAGAAGTAAGTTTCTTTGCATCGGGAAAATACTGTGTGTAAAGTTTATAAAACCCTTCCCCTGCCACATTTACTCCTTTAGTTACAACCTTTGCAGAAAGGAACGGCAATCCTAGCTGAAAGCATAATTCTGAAATAACCCCAATATGCCTCGGAACCTGACGATGGTGGATTGGTGGTGAAATTCTGTCTCCTAATTCCTTATATTCCACAATAGGTTCCTTTTCCATCACTGTAATTAAAAGTTGTTCAGCAAGCTTTATCTGCTCATTAGTAAGCTTAATCATTTTTTATCTCCTTACATTGTATTCGCCTAAAATTCAACATTTTTCCTTGTGAGTTTCATAGCTTCTGAAATAGAATCGTAAGATAGCAATCAATACTTAGACTTCTTTATTTTTTTCATTTCCCGCTCAAGCTTATCCTGCATCCTTTTAAACCTATATCTCCATTTTTGTCTTTCTTCAACTGGCATAGTCTTCCTATTCAAATCTTCTTCAAATCCTGGCCTCATTTCAACTTTACCTTGTTCATTTTCATAACCAATGGGTGATAAACCAAGTAGTGAAGTAGCAAACTCATTTTCAATAAATGTAACTTTAATATCCCCGTCTCGATCTACAAGTTCTGGATTGTAATACATATTAATGAAAAATTTCATATATTCGTTGAGATTAACCTCCATTGCTGCTGTGCGTATATCGTCTCCCGATGGCATGAAGTATTTGTATTTGTTTTCATCAGTAGTCATGTTGTTTGTTGCGAAATACTCAAAAGAAGAAGTTAAAAGTCGTAAACTGATTGCCGGCCACTTCATTGAGAATGCTTCATAATCAAAACTTGTATTGGTCAAATAAAATTCCGCAACATTTGCTTCGCCCATATCAAATACAATAGGTTTATTTGATTTTTTCTCCTTATATTCCTTTGCTTGAAAATTAATAGGAATTTGAATTCTCATAAACGGGATAGGAAATTCATTATATACATTAGGATCAATTAGTCTTTTTAATGGGAGCACTAAATATTTCGGTTCTTGTTTCTTCTCTTTTAGATGGATTATCGGAGGCTTAAGTGCAGTACTTCTATGATATGAAATTTCCCATTCAGTCATATTTTCCAATTCAACTTTTTCAGGCGTTTCTGAAAGAAAAGAATACATAAAAACGTTGTAGTCGTTCTTTGAAAAACTAATTTTAAAGTCACTTTCCTGTAAGTCTATATTAAATGGAATTATCCTACCAATATCCTTTCCATTTTTAATAATCGCTACCTTTCCTTGCTTCACACTATCCCACTCTTCCTTTCATTACTTATTTAATTCCATTGTAACAGTTTTCTTGGTATGTCTAGGAAAATAGTACTGCTATTATGATACAATAAAATATATTCTGTTTTTTGGGGAGGTTTTTTCGGTGATCGAAGCTATTACAATAGAAGCATTCGCAAAATTATTGCCTGATAATAGAGAGGCATACGTATTGGAAAGAGCACAGTTAGAAGATTTCTGGCTTATTGGACGTGTAAGAAATCCTTTTGAAGAAAAACCATTTTTCTTTATTGAACAATTGATTAACCCGTATACAGGAGTAGTCTTAGAATCTCAAATTTTTAGTGATTTTAGCCGTCCACAATCTATTTTTTGCCGAACTGTCAACAACGATTCAAATTTCCCCAATTTCAACGAAATGAAATTCCCCATTATG
>NZ_QFRU01000020.1 GCF_003184905.1 Bacillus sp. CGMCC 1.16541 | reverse complement strand
TAGAGCGTACGGTTCATACCCGTGAGGTCGGGGGTTCGATCCCCTCCGCCGCTACCATATTGAAGGACCTTTAGCTCAGTTGGTTAGAGCAGACGGCTCATAACCGTCCGGTCGTAGGTTCGAGTCCTACAAGGTCCACCAGCTGAATCGAAGGATATATATACGGAGGAATACCCAAGTCCGGCTGAAGGGATCGGTCTTGAAAACCGACAGGGGTGTTAAAGCCCGCGGGGGTTCGAATCCCTCTTCCTCCGCCATATTTTACTTAATAACTTTTATTATCGCGGGGTGGAGCAGTCTGGTAGCTCGTCGGGCTCATAACCCGAAGGTCGCAGGTTCAAATCCTGTCCCCGCAACCAAAATGGTCCCGTGGTGTAGCGGTTAACATGCCTGCCTGTCACGCAGGAGATCGCGGGTTCGATTCCCGTCGGGACCGCCATTTTAATAAGGCTCGGTAGCTCAGTTGGTAGAGCAATGGACTGAAAATCCATGTGTCGGCGGTTCGATTCCGTCCCGAGCCACCATTTTAATTGAAATTTAATAATGGCGGCTGTGGCGAAGTGGTTAACGCACCAGATTGTGGCTCTGGCACTCGTGGGTTCGATTCCCATCAGTCGCCCCATTAGATAAATAAATACGCGGGTGTAGTTTAATGGTAAAACCTCAGCCTTCCAAGCTGATGTCGTGGGTTCGATTCCCATCAGTCGCACCATTAGATAAATAAATACGCGGGTGTAGTTTAATGGTAAAACCTCAGCCTTCCAAGCTGATGTCGTGGGTTCGATTCCCATCAGTCGCACCATTAGATAAATAAATACGCGGGTGTAGTTTAATGGTAAAACCTCAGCCTTCCAAGCTGATGTCGTGGGTTCGATTCCCATCAGTCGCACCATTAGATAAATAAATACGCGGGTGTAGTTTAATGGTAAAACCTCAGCCTTCCAAGCTGATGTCGTGGGTTCGATTCCCATCACCCGCTCCAATTTGGGGCCTATAGCTCAGCTGGTTAGAGCGCACGCCTGATAAGCGTGAGGTCGGTGGTTCGAGTCCACTTAGGCCCACCATTATTCCACAGTAGCTCAGTGGTAGAGCAATCGGCTGTTAACCGATCGGTCGTAGGTTCGAGTCCTACCTGTGGAGCCATTATACGGGGAAGTACTCAAGTGGCTGAAGAGGCGCCCCTGCTAAGGGTGTAGGTCGTGTAAGCGGCGCGAGGGTTCAAATCCCTCCTTCTCCGCCAGAGCAATTTAATGGATGTTATGGCCCGTTGGTCAAGCGGTTAAGACACCGCCCTTTCACGGCGGTAACACGGGTTCGAATCCCGTACGGGTCATCAAAAAGAGCAGTCTGCATTTATGCAGACTGCTCTTTTTTAATCAGTGAACTTCTTATAATCATCAACCTTTAATTTTGTACCAGGATTAGATAAATCAAAGTCTGAATAAATGCCTGTGTACGGCCCTCTAAACATATCAATTGCTAAGATCTTATTATCGGGTGCTTCAAAGTAAGGATTTACTTCGTTATTTATCTTCGGTTGTTTATTACCTTTTATCATTATATCATCTCCCTTTCTTTTACCTTAGTTTTTACAATCAAATCTTAAGTATTCCTCAGCGTATTAAATGGCTCTAACTAAAACAATAATTA
Organism: Bacillus sp. CGMCC 1.16541; assembly: GCF_003184905.1. GTDB lineage: Bacteria > Bacillota > Bacilli > Bacillales > Bacillaceae_H > Priestia. Next base: position 88,492 of record NZ_QFRU01000020.1, on the reverse strand, counting down.
TGTCGTAAAATGTCGCAATAAACAGATTTTTTTTCAGAAGGTATTTTCGATATTTTCTTGAACTTGATTATGTATGATCAAAATGATGGTTGAGAGGGTGACGAGAATTGGAATCAACAATTCAACCTACAGAGTTTGATGTTCATCTCTTTCATGAAGGTAGCTTATATGAAAGCTATACTTTGTTTGGAGCACACTTAGTTGAAGAAAATGGCGTGCAAGGTGTGCGCTTTTGTGTATGGGCTCCTAAAGCAAAAGAGGTTCGAGTTGTAGGGGATTTTAATCAATGGAATGGTACAAAGCATCAATTAATGAAAATCAGTGAGCAAGGTATATGGATGTTATTTGTCCCTGCTTTAATTGAAGGTGACATGTATAAATATGAGGTATATACAGAAGATGGGCGTTCTGTTCTTAAATCTGATCCATATGCATTTTATAGCGAAGAAAGACCAAACACAGCTTCTATTGTGTATAACTTAGAAGGATATAAATGGAACGATCAATATTGGAAAAGAAAGAAAAAAATGAAACAATCCTATCATTCACCTATGTTCATATATGAACTGCATGTTGGAACATGGAAGAAGCATGATGATGGTCGTTTGTATACCTACTTAGAATTAGCAGATGAATTAATTCCATATGTGAAGGAACACGGGTTTACACACATTGAGTTATTGCCTATTATTGAACACCCATTTGATCGTTCATGGGGCTATCAGGGGACAGGTTATTTTTCGGCTACCAGTCGATACGGGACTCCTAAAGATTTAATGAACTTTATCGATCGTTGTCATCAAGAGAATATTGGGGTGATCTTGGATTGGGTTCCTGGACACTTTTGTAAGGATCAACACGGGCTTTATATGTTTGATGGTACACCAACATACGAATATCAAAACGAATCAGATCGAGAAAATTATGTGTGGGGAACAGCCAACTTTGATCTTGGGAAGCCAGAGGTTCAAAGTTATTTAATTTCGAACGCTTTATTTTGGATGAACTACTTCCACATAGACGGATTTCGAGTAGATGCAGTGGCTAATATGCTGTATTGGCAAAATAAACATGAACTATGTGAAAATCCTTATGCTGTAGCTTTTTTAAGGAAGTTAAATGAAGCAGTGTTTTTACAGGACCCAACAATCTTAATGATAGCGGAAGATTCTACGGATTGGCCACTCGTAACAGCTCCTACATCAGACAATGGACTTGGTTTCAATTATAAGTGGAATATGGGTTGGATGAACGATGTGTTGACTTATATGGAAGCAGATGTTCATGAACGTAAAGGTTTACATAATAGGATAACGTTTTCGTTACTCTACGCATTCAATGAAAACTTTATTTTACCGTTTTCTCACGATGAAGTCGTGCATGGTAAACGTTCATTGTTGAATAAGATGCCTGGAGATTACACAGACAAATTTGCTCAACTTCGCTTATTATATGGCTATCTACTCACTCACCCAGGAAAAAAACTACTTTTTATGGGCGGAGAATTTGCGCAATTTGACGAGTGGAAAGATTTAGATGATTTAGATTGGGTATTATTTGATTTCGACTTGCATAAAAAGCTAAATCAGTATGTGAAGGAGTTACTCAAATTTTACCGAAAAAGTAAGCCTTTGTTTGAGCTAGATCATCATGAAGAAGGTTTTGAATGGATTGATGCCAACAATGCTCAGCAGCAAATTTTCTCTTTTGTACGAAGAGGACAAAAGCCAGATGAGCTTCTTGTAATAGTATGTAATTTCTCAAACGTTGCTTATGAAGATTATAAAATAGGTGTTCCTTTACAAACGGATTATATTGAAGTGATAAATAGTGATGAATTGGCATTCGGGGGATCTGATGTTCGAAATCGAAAAGCAGTCACAGCATCAGAAGGAAAGTATCATGGAAAACCCTTTTACATTGAGATCAATATCCCTAGATTTGGGATTAGTGTATTACGAGCAAAGAAAAAAAGAGGGGAGAGAAAGAAATAATGTTAAAAAAGAAGTGTGTCGCTATGTTACTAGCAGGGGGTAAGGGAAGTCGGTTAAGTTCACTTACTAAAAATATTGCCAAGCCAGCAGTTCCGTTTGGTGGTAAGTATCGAATTATTGATTTTGCTCTTAGTAATTGTACGAACTCAGGAATTGAAACAGTTGGTGTACTAACTCAGTATCAACCATTAGTGTTAAATTCTTATATTGGTATTGGTAGTGCATGGGACTTAGATCGCCATAATGGTGGTGTGACGGTACTTCCTCCATATTCAGAATCTTCAGGGGTTAAATGGTATAAAGGAACTGCTAGTGCGATTTATGAAAATGTAAATTATCTTCATCAATATGATCCAGAGTACGTACTTATTTTATCAGGAGATCATATTTACAAAATGGATTATAGCACGATGTTAGACTATCACCTTGAAAAAGAAGCAGATGTAACGATTTCTGTTATTGAAGTACCATGGGATGAAGCAAGTCGATTTGGAATTATGAATACGAATAGTCAGTATAACATTTTAGAGTTTGAAGAAAAGCCTGCATTTCCGAAAAACAACTTGGCTTCAATGGGAATTTACATTTTTAAATGGAGCGTATTAAAAGAGTTTCTAGAAATGGATGCTCGTAATCAAGATTCTAGTCATGATTTTGGAAAGGACATTATTCCTTTACTACTAGAAGAGAAGAAAAAGGTGTTAGCATATCCATTTGAAGGATATTGGAAAGATGTTGGTACAGTGAAGAGCTTATGGGAAGCGAATATGGATTTACTTCTTAAGGATACCAAACTGAATTTATATGATCCATCTTGGAAAGTGTACTCTGTTAACCCAAGTGAACCACCGCAATATATTGCACCATCTGCTGAAGTTGTTGAATCTCTTGTAAATGAAGGGTGCGTTGTAGAAGGTAAGATTGAACAATCTGTCTTATTTCAGGGTGTGCAGATTGGAGCTAATTCAGAGTTAAAAAGAACCGTTGTCATGCCTTACGCTAAAGTGGGTCAAAATGTGTACATTGAAAATGCCATTATACCTGAAGGTGTTGTTATTCCTGATGGAACAATTATTAAACCATCAAAAGAAAATGATGAAGTCATTTTAGTGACAAATGAACTGGTCGAATCACTTGCATAATATTAACTTTACAACGAAAGGATGACCAATAATGAATACGCAAATGCTTGGAATTATTGATGCTTGTACAAATACACATTCATTACAACCTTTAACATCATATCGCTCTATTGCAGCGTTGCCTTTTGCCGGAAGGTATCGCTTAATTGATTTTGCATTATCAAATATGGTGCATTCAGGGATTCATAGTGTTGCCCTCTTTCCTCGTTATCATTATCGTTCATTAATGGACCATCTCGGTTCAGGAAAAGAATGGGATTTGAATAGAAAAAGAGATGGACTGTTTATCTTTCCTCCTATGATTGGAAGCAATGTATTTGAAGCGCCATCTGTCTTTTCACAATTACGTTATCATATTAACTATTTTTTAAGAAGTACTCAAAAGTATGCGGTTATTGCGAATAGTTATACGGTATGTACAATTAATTTTCAACATGTGTTAACTCGACATATTGATACAGGTGCTACAATCACAGAGGTTGTACAAGATGGCAAGTCTTTGAACATGTACGTGTTAGAAACGGAAACGTTAGTCAATATGTTACAAAACGAGACATATGATTTTGCAACAATAGAAGACTTTGTCGCATATATGGCACAGTTCTCTAAGGTATTACAGTATGAGCATGCGGGATATGTAGCAAACGTTTCAAATATCTCTTCATATTTTGAAGCCAGCATGGACGTTTTGTCACCACAAACATGGCAGCAACTATTTATGAAAGAACGACCTGTATATACGAAGGTGAAAGATGAACCACCTACTCGATATATGAGCGGAGCAACTGTGAAAAATTCTGTCATTGCAAACGGGTGTATCATTGAAGGACATGTTGAAAATAGTATTATCTTCAGAGGAGTAAAAGTTGAAAGAGGCGTTGTTATAAAAAATAGTATTGTTATGCAAAAAGGAATTGTTCGAGCAGATAGCTTATTAAATGGTGTAATCTTGGATAAAGATGTAAAAGTAGGACCAGGAATTGAATTAATTGGTGATAAGAACATACCACAAGTGATCGCAAAAGGAACTATTCAAGGAGCGCTGATGAAATCGTGAATGTATTATTTGCTGTATCTGAATGTGTACCATTTGTTAAAACAGGAGGACTTGCTGATGTGGCAGGTTCTCTCCCTAAAGACTTAGCTAAATTAGGGACAAATGTATGTGTAATGATGCCGAAGTATGGGCAGATTCCACAAAAATATAAAGATGAAATGAGTTTAACAAAAATAGTGGATGTGCAAGTAGGTTGGAGAAAACAATATTGCGGATTAGAAGTTATGCAAATGGACGGGGTTACATATGTATTTCTTGATAATGAATATTATTTCAACCGAGATACGCTCTATGGACATTATGATGACGGAGAGCGCTTTTCTTTCTTTTGTAGGGCAGTCATTGAAAGTATTCCATTTCTAGATTTTACTCCAGATGTTATCCATTGCCATGATTGGCATACCGGAATGATTCCCTTTTTATTAAGAGCACATTATGAACAATACGATGTCATTCAAACCGTGTTTACCATTCATAACTTGCAGTTTCAAGGCATCTTTCCAAAAGAGATTTTACATGATTTGTTAAATTTAAACGACTATTACTTTACTGAAAATCAATTAGAGTTCTATGGAAACGTAAATTTTATGAAAGCAGCGATTGTATCCGCTGATAAAATTACAACCGTTAGCCCAACGTATCGTGATGAAATACAAGTTCCGTATTATGGAGAGAAATTAGATGGGCTGCTAAGAAAGCGACAGCCAGATTTATTAGGGATTATCAATGGAATTGATGATACGATGTACAATCCGCAAGTAGATAAACTTATCCCTTACCCTTATTCTGCTGTGAATTTAAAGAATAAAGCTCGAAATAAAACATATATTCAACGAGAACTTGGGTTAAAGGAAGATAAACAAGTTCCTATCATCTCAATGGTGACAAGATTAACTGCTCAAAAAGGGTTGGAACTGGTGAGACACGTTTTTCATGAAATGATGGCACTAGATGTTCAGCTCGTTGTTCTAGGAACAGGAGATAAAGAATTTGAATCTTTCTTCATTGATATGGAAGCACAATACCCTGGAAAAGTTAAAACGGTTATTGGTTTTGATGAAGAGTTAGCACATTTAATTTATGCGGGGTCCGATTTATTTTTAATGCCTTCTAAGTTTGAACCATGTGGATTAGGACAATTAATCGCTTTAAAATATGGAGCGGTTCCTATTATAAGAGAAACAGGTGGCTTAAACGATACTGTTCAGTCTTACGATGAAGAAAGTGGTGAGGGGAACGGCTTCAGTTTTACGAACTTTAATGCACATGATATGTTACATACCATTAAAAGAGCAAGAGAGTTCTATGCAAGAACAGATGTGTGGGCACAATTAGTGGTAAACGGGATGTCTCAAGATTATAGTTGGGCTCAATCTGCATTTAAGTATAATCAGCTTTATGCAAGTTTATTATTAAAGGAGTGAAAACATGTTCTCTAACAAAGAAAGTTTTCAACAAGCTTTTCTAAAGAAGCTTGAAATGACATACGGTAAAAGCTTTAATGAGTCAACCGTTCGAGATCAATATCATACGTTAGGGAATATGGTCAGAGAGTATATTAGTAGCAACTGGATTGCGACAAATGAGCAAAATCGCAACTCAAATACAAAGCAAGTCTATTATTTATCGATTGAATTTCTTCTTGGTCGGTTATTAGGTCAAAATTTATTGAATTTAGGTATTAGAGAGGTAGTTGAACAGGGACTACAAGAATTAGGAATTTCTTTTGAAGATATCGAGGATGTCGAAGCAGATGCGGGCCTTGGAAACGGTGGATTAGGCCGGTTAGCTTCTTGTTTCCTGGATTCATTGGCATCTACCAATCTGCCAGGCCATGGTTTTGGTATACGTTATAAACATGGTTTATTTGAGCAGAAGATTGTCGATGGATTTCAAGTAGAGCTACCAGAGCAGTGGTTAAGACATGAAAACTCTTGGGAAGTTCGCAAGTCCGATCAAGCAATCGAAGTAGGGTTTTGGGGAGAGATTGAATCTTATTGTGAAAAAGGTAGGCTTCAATTTCGACATATTGATAGTGAAATGATTACGGCTGTACCATATGATATCCCAGTCATTGGATTCAATAATGATACAGTAAATACATTAAGGTTATGGAATGCAGAGCCTTCTACTTTTCCTATTTATAAAGATGTCATGGAGTATAAAAGAGAAACAGAAGCAGTATCGGAATTTTTATATCCTGATGACACACACGATGATGGGAAAATTCTGCGTTTGAAGCAGCAGTATTTTTTAGTGTCCGCTAGTCTACAAAGTATTGTAAAGTCGCATCGTAAAACATATGGTACACTCTTAAACTTTCACGACAAGGTTGCCATTCACATAAATGATACACATCCTGTATTAGCAATCCCAGAATTAATGCGCATTCTTTTAGATGAAGAAAAGATAGGATGGGATGAGGCTTGGGCAATTACAACTCAAACCATTTCATATACAAATCATACAACGTTATCCGAAGCGCTGGAAAAATGGCCAGTTCACATCTTTAAACCGCTACTTCCACGGATTTTTATGATCATTGAAGAAGTAAATGAACGTTATTGTAGAGAACTTTGGGAGCGCTATCCTGGTAATTGGGAAAAGATTGAGCATATGGCTATTATTGCGCATGGATTAGTGAAGATGGCTCACTTAGCTATTGTAGGCAGTTATCAAGTAAATGGTGTAGCTAAAATCCATACAGAAATCTTAAAAGAGCGTGAAATGAAAGATTTCTATGAAGTATACCCAGAGAAGTTTTCCAATAAAACGAATGGTATTACTCATCGTCGCTGGCTATTGAAAGCAAATCCTCAATTGTCAGCATTAATTAATGAAACAGTTGGAGACGAATGGATTCATCAGCCTCAACTTTTGTCACGTTTAAACGAGTATGCATATGATAATGCTTTTAAGGAAAGCTTAGAGCGAGTTAAAACAGAAAAGAAAGTAGCGTTAGCGCAACTAATCAAAGAGAAAAATGGTATTGTGGTGGATGAGCATTCTATTTTCGATGTTCATGTAAAGAGGCTGCATGCATATAAGAGACAATTATTAAATGTATTGCATATTATGTATCTTTATAATCGCTTAAAAGAGGATTCCAATTTCTCTATTCATCCGAGAACGTTTATTTTTGGAGCAAAAGCATCACCTGGTTATTATTATGCGAAAAAGGTTATTAAGCTTATTAATTCGTTAGCGGATAAAATAAATAACGACCCACAAACGTCTCATTTACTGAAGGTTGTGTTTTTAGAGAACTATCGCGTTTCACTAGCAGAAAAGATATTTCCAGCTGCGGATGTAAGTGAACAAATCTCTACAGCAAGCAAAGAAGCTTCAGGAACAGGAAACATGAAATTTATGATGAATGGAGCCCTTACAGTAGGAACACTAGACGGAGCAAACGTTGAAATTTGTGAAGCGATTGGTGAACATAATATGTTCCTTTTTGGTTTAAAAGCTGAGGAAGTTCTTCATTATAATCGTAATGGTGGTTATCGTTCCTATGATTATTATCACCATGATAAACGAATCAAGCAGGTGATGGAACAGTTAGTTAATGGCTTTTTCCCACACTCGTATGATTTATTTGAGCCTATCTACGATTCTTTACTGATGCAAAATGACGAATACTATGTTTTAAGAGACTTTGCTTCTTATGTAACAGCTCAAGAACGAGTAAACGAAGCGTATTTGAATAAGTCTAAATGGTTTGAGATGAGTACACTTAATATTGCTCAATCAGGGTATTTTTCAAGTGATCGTACAATTAAAGAGTATGCAAATAGTATTTGGCATATTGAGCCAACAAACTATGTTAGAAATAACTAGCGTCATACTAGAATGAAACGTAAGTACCGTTAAGTAAAAATCTTCATATGCAAAACCCCTTGTTCGTTACCCATTCATAATGGTTTTTTCCTGACAAGGGGTACTGCAGGGTGAGTGGAACGAGACAGAAGTTCTCTCTCTTATTTCACTCCCCCTTTTTTATTAGTCTTCTGTATATGGGTCTTTCTCATAGCCAGGTAAATCACCAAATACAGACATGATTCCTTCTTCGTCTAGTGCGTCCTCATACATTTCATGCTTCTTCGTTGGATAAATAGGTAAAGGTTGTCCATACAAGTCATTAGCAGCAAAATTTTCATAATCTTCCACATAGCCGAGTCGTTCATCTGCTTCAACATAAGTTTCACTGTAATATTCCGTATCCTCAATAAAATCTGAAGGTGACTCGGATGTTCCATAACGAGCAACGTCTTGCCATGTATCTTCTGAATCATATGGTTCAGCGTACTTTTCATCGTATTCGTATTGTCCAAAAGGGTGATTTAATACCGCTTCTTCAATTGGACGGTCTGTTGAAGTATGTTGTGATGGACTATGTTCTTTACAGTATTGTGTCGTTGGTACGGCTTGTAATCGTTCGAAAGAAATGTCTCTTCCACACGTTTTACAGCTTCCATATTGATTTGCAGACATTGCTTGTAATGCTGCATCAATTTCTTTTAATTCTTCTTCCATATGTTCATTTAATGCCTGATCTTTTCCACGCTCGTACGTTTCAGTACCTGTATCAGCAGGATGATTATCATAGCTCGATAATTCCCCTGTTGAATCATGAGCATCACTACGAGTTAGTCCAAATGAGTCATTTTGTTGAAAATGTTCTTCTATGGCTTGCTTTCGACTCATTAATTCTATTTTTAGTTCTTGAATTTGAGTTGACTGTAACAAGATGATATCCCCCTTTAGAAAGTAACACTTCTTCTTTCACTATTATTTACGAAAATAATTAAAAAAACACGAGCTTGAATCAAGCAAAGTAAGAGGTTATATACATAAAAAAGCCTCTAACTCGTCTAGTAAGTAAGAATAACTAAATCGAGTATAGAGACTTTTGGTAAATCTTTATTTAGGTTTGGTTTTTCATCGAGCACATGTTTAGAGAAAGTAACTAATAAATAAACCAATAGATAAAAGAAAGCCGAAAATCGTATTTGTTTGAGCAGTTGCCTTCATGGCTGGCATCATTTGAAGCGGAACCGTTTTTCCAATGAAGCCTTTGATAGCCTTAATTGGCTTTGGAATGCTAAGGAAGACAAGGAAAATCCAAGCACTTGCATATCCAACAAGTACTAAACCAATAACCCAAACGTAGGAAACAATGAACATTGATGCTAATAAATAAATCGCACCTGTTCTTCCTAATAAAATGGCAATGGTTTTTCTTCCGAATTCTTTATCTCCATCGAGGTCTCGAATGTTGTTAGCGAGAAGGATCGCACCAACAAGAATAGCGATTGGAATTGAAACTAATATGCTTTCCATTGTAACGGTATTCGTTTGAATGAAAAACGAAATTAAAATAATGGTTAGTCCCATGAAAAGCCCAGCTGCTAATTCGCCAAATGGTGTATAAGCAATTGGAAGTGGTCCACCCGTATAAAAGTAACCGGCTGCCATACAAACTAATCCAACCGCTGCAAGCCACCAGCTTGTGTTCATGCAAATATAAACACCTAGCAAAAGGGCAAGGCCATAGCAGCCTAATGCTAAGTTTAGAACTGTAGACGGTTTAAAACCGTCGCGAACAATCGCTCCTCCAATCCCTACGGATTCAGCGGTATCAAGTCCGCGTTTGTAATCGTAATATTCATTAAACATGTTTGTAGCTGCTTGGATAAGTAAACATGCTACTAACATGGCTATGAATAAAGGAACATGAATCATCGTGTAGAACATGGCTAACGCTGTTCCAATTAAAACAGGTACAAATGCAGCAGTTAACGTATGTGGTCGAGTTAGTTGCCATAAAACTTTGCCACGGCTTTGTTTTGCCACTGCTGTGTCGTTCTGGATGTTTGCCTGCATGAAGCCTCTTCCTTTCTTTATGAAAAAGGTCACTATTTAATTTACACCTTTTATCTCTTTCTTTTTCACCTAAGAAATAGGTAACAAATACAAGTTGATTTTTTAGGTAACGAGTACACGTTAATAATAAACCAAGTGGTACATATTTAGTGTAGAAAAAGCCTTATGGAGTGTCAATGTTTTTTAGTGAGGAACGGACATGTTCGTTTACCTTAAAATGGGGTAAACACTTGTTACAAAGGTACAAACTAGATTTTTTATAGGTAAAAGTTTATAATAAATTAGTTACAGAGTATAAAGAGAAGTGAATGGGGGGGACGTAGTGTGATTGCAGTAACAGATCAATTTATACAAAAACAACTTAAAGATGTGATTGAACGTGTAAACATGGACGGCAAAACAAAACTCGTCAGCTTAGTGAAAAAAGTGAAGCCTATCGATCCCCTTATATTCTATAGAAATGGTACGAAAGAGTTTTCTCACCAACGTTTTTTCTGGCAAGATCCAGATCGAACATTTTCGCTAGTAGGATTAGGATATGCTCACATTATAAGCACAGAACGTCATGGAGATCGTTTTCACTATATCGAAAAAGAATGGAAGCGCTTTATAAAAGAAGATGTTATTTGTATAGATGATTTTCCAGATGGAACAGGCCCATTGTTATTCGGGGGGTTTTCTTTTGATCCAGAACAACAAAAAGAACAAAAGTGGAGTGAGTTCTCAAGTGGAAAGTTCATGGTTCCCACTTATTTATATACAATAAAAGATGGCGAAGCTTTCTTTACTGCTAATATTGTTGTTCGTCCAACCGATCATATTGATCGTTATCATCACATGTTTGATGAGAAAGAGAAAGAGCTATTTCAACTCAACCGTACACGTTCTCAAGAACAAAGTATTGCACGAGTGATGAATCACTATGAAGTAGAGCCAGATCGATTTAAAGAGTCTGTGAAACAGGCTACAAGTCGCATTAAAGGTGAGCGAATTGAAAAAGTAGTGTTGGCTCGTCAAATGGAACTCATTTTTCATCAACCTGTACAAAAAGAGATGATTTTAGAGCGATTAGTAAAAGAGCAACCAACTAGTTATGTGTATACATTCGAAAATACAAGACACAGCTTTATAGGAGCTTCACCAGAGCGTTTAATTAAAAGAAACAAATCCGATGTATTTTCTACTTGTTTAGCAGGATCCATTCGTCGAGGAGATACAGTTGCAGAAGATGAAGAGCTTGGTCAACAATTGCTTACAGATGAAAAGAACCTTATTGAACATGATGTGGTTGTTCATATGATTAAAGAGGCAATGAAGCAGTATTGTACCAATGTCCAACTACCTACAGGTCCGACGTTATATAAAACAAAACATATTCAACATTTATATACACCGGTAAACGGGACAATGAGAGATGGAGTTACTTTATTTTCGTTTTTAGAAAAACTTCATCCAACTCCTGCTTTAGGAGGGTTTCCACAGAAAAAAGCATTAGAAGTGATAAGGGAATTAGAATATTTTGACCGAGGTTGGTATGCTGCACCGATTGGATGGATGGATATGCAAGGGAATGGAGAATTCATTGTAGGCATCCGCTCCGGCTTATTTTCTGAAAAAGGAGCTACTTTATTTGCCGGTTGCGGGATTGTAGCTGATTCAGATCCAGAAAGTGAATATGAAGAAACGAAAATAAAGTTTAATCCAATGTTGTCAGCTTTAGGAGGAACTGATCATGTCACACATGAATAATTTAACTTCGTATCTTGCGTCTTTTATCGATGAGCTATCAAATGCAAATGTGTATGATGTGGTCGTTAGTCCAGGTTCACGATCCACCCCTTTAGCTCTCTTAATGGCCGAACATCCAGACATTCGCGTTCATCTTAATATTGATGAGCGCTCGGCTGGTTTTTTTGCGTTAGGAATGGCGAAGGCTAAAAAGGTACCTGTTGCTTTGTTATGTACGTCGGGTACAGCTGCTGCCAATTACTATCCGGCAGTGGTCGAAGCTCATTACTCAAGAATACCGCTGTTAATCATTACAGCGGATCGACCTCATGAATTACGAGACATTGGAGCCCCTCAAGCTATCGATCAAATGCACTTATTTGGAAAGTATGCGAAGTGGTTTGCTGAATTGGCATTGCCAGAGGAAACACCAAACATGATACGTTATATTCGTACAGTAGCTGGACGAGCTATTCATACAGCTTCCGCAACTCCAGCGGGCCCAGTACACTTGAATGTTCCTTTGCGTGAACCTCTTGTACCAAACCTATCATTAGAGGGATTATGGGAAAATGGAAAGCGCCAAGAGACTTCTTACGTTAAAGGGACAAGTGGGCGTATGACATTATCACAACAAGAGTTCAAACAGTTAGCGGACCGACTTGAGCGTTATGAGAAAGGGTTAATTGTATGCGGTGACCATGTTGATGAAAATTTGGCTTCTTCCATTTGTGCATTAGCTGAGAAGCTACAATTTCCAATCATTGCAGATCCTCTATCGCAAGTGAGAAGCGGGAAACATGACAAGCGCTATGTCATTTCTACATACGATACGATTTTAAAAAATGACGAGCTATTTGAATTGTTGCATCCAGACGTTGTCATTCGATTCGGCGCGATGCCTGTTTCAAAACCATTAACACTTCTGTTGAAAAATTATCCACCAACTGAGATGTTTGTGATTGATGAAGGAAACGGATGGAGAGATCCTACGTTATTAGCTACAAACATGATCTCTTGTCATGACCTTGAATTTTGCGACTCACTTGTTCAGTATCTCAATGAAAAATCATCTGAAAATAGTCAGTGGCTAAATATTTGGGACCAATTAAATCACTTGGTAACTTGTGTATTAACAGAGGTGACAAGTAAAGATGACCGCTTATTTGAAGGAAGAATTGTGAGTCAGTTAGTTCAACACTTGCCAGAACAATCAACGTTATTTGTCGGAAACTCAATGCCAATTCGAGATGTTGATACATTTTTTATGAACAATGAAAAATCGATTCGTGTTTTAGCAAATCGAGGTGCAAATGGCATAGATGGAGTCGTATCAACAGCTTTAGGTGTAAGTATGGTACATGAGCACACGGTATTATTAATTGGTGATTTATCTTTTTACCATGACTTGAACGGTCTGTTAGCTGCAAAAATGCTTAACCTAAACTTAACGGTTGTTTTAGTAAATAATGATGGAGGCGGTATCTTCTCGTTCTTGCCTCAATCTAAAGAGGAAAAGCACTTTGAATCTCTATTCGGAACACCAACAGGTATTGATTATGAGCACGTTGTGAACATGTATGGAGGAACTTTTCTAAAGGCTAAAACATGGGATGATTTTGGTATGTACCTTCGAGATTCGGTTTCATCAAAAGGGTTACATGTAATTGAAGTTCAAACAAATCGACAAGAAAATGTTCAATTGCATCGAAAGTTGTGGAATAATGTTTCCCAGGAAATGAATAAAATGGTGAAGAAACAATGAAATTATCAGTAAATGGTGTTTTTTATCATGTAGATGTACAAGGTAAAGGAGAGCCGCTGTTACTCTTACATGGTTTTACTGGTTCGAGTGAAACATGGAAGACGTTTTATACTCAATGGAAGCACTATCGGCTTATCAACATCGATATTATCGGCCATGGACAAACAGATAGCCCAAGTTATGTTCACCTTTATACAATGGAATCTATGTGTGAAGTCATTACTTGTATCCTACGACAACTTAATGTCTCAAAAGCCCATGTGCTTGGGTATTCAATGGGTGGTCGACTTGCTTTATCGTTTGCCACTTTTTATCCGCAATTTGTTCAATCGCTCATCCTTGAAAGTGCATCTCCTGGGCTAGAAACAGAAATAGAAAGAGAGCATCGTCGACAGAGTGATGAAGCATTAGCTCAAGAAATTGAGTTGAAAGGAATTGAATCGTTTGTGAATCAATGGGAAAACATACCGTTATTTGCCTCGCAAAAGAAACTTCCAGCTAATACTCAACAGCACATTCGACAAGAACGGTTGCAGCAGACAGAAAGAGGACTCGCGAATAGTTTACGCGGAATGGGAACGGGTGTACAAAAATCTTTATGGAATGAATTGCAAGCTGTAGATGCGCCAGTTTTGTTACTGGCAGGAGATGAAGATCAAAAGTTTTGTCAGATTGCCATGAAGATGGAGAAATTACTACCTAAATCGACAAAAAAAATAATTTCGCGTGCAGGTCATGCAATCCATGTGGAACAACCGCAGATTTTTGGTACAATAGTAAATGAGTTTATATCTACTACATAAAAGCTAGGAGGAAAACGAAATGACAGTTGAATGGACATCTGAACGTCAATACGAAGATATTCTATATGAAACATATAATGGTATCGCAAAAATTACCATTAATCGTCCAGAAGTACACAATGCATTCCGTCCGAAAACAGTAATGGAGTTAATTGACGCATTTGCTTATGCGCGCGATGATTCAAATGTTGGGGTAATCGTTCTTGCAGGTGCAGGAGACAAAGCATTCTGTTCTGGTGGTGACCAAAAGGTACGCGGACATGGTGGATATGTTGGAGAAGACGAAATTCCACGCTTGAATGTATTAGATTTACAACGTTTAATTCGCGTTATTCCAAAACCGGTTGTTGCAATGGTATCAGGTTACGCAATTGGTGGTGGCCATGTTCTTCACATTGTATGTGACTTAACGATTGCAGCAGACAACGCAGTCTTTGGTCAAACAGGTCCAAAGGTAGGAAGTTTTGATGCAGGATACGGTTCAGGCTATTTAGCTCGTATCGTTGGTCATAAGAAAGCGCGTGAAATTTGGTATTTATGCCGTCAATATAATGCGCAAGAAGCTCTTGATATGGGACTAGTTAACACGGTTGTACCTCTTGAACAGTTAGAAGAAGAAACAATCAAGTGGTGTGAAGAAATGTTAGAAAAGAGTCCAACAGCGTTACGCTTCTTAAAAGCAGCATTCAATGCAGATTCAGACGGTTTAGCTGGTATACAGCAATTAGCAGGAGATGCTACCCTTCTTTATTACACAACAGAGGAAGCAAAAGAAGGAAGAGATGCGTTTAAAGAAAAACGCACACCAGACTTCAAGCAATTCCCTCGTTTCCCATAAGAAGCAAAACAGCTTGGTGAATGATCATCAAGCTGTTTTTGTACCATTCTTTTATGAAAGAAGATGACGAATATGACAACCATTCCAAATTGGTTGATGAAAAGAGCATGTATGACACCAGATCGAGTAGCCATCGAAACGGATGATGAAGTGGTCACATTTAAAAACCTACATGAACAAGCGTTATCTGTAGCGGAGCAATTTACTTATCATGGTGTGAAAAAAGGAGATACCGTCGCTGTTTTGATGCACAATCGTCTATCGATGGTTTATGTCATACATGCACTCAAATATATAGGCGTTCAAACTGTATTGTTAAATACTCGTCTAACATCAGCTGAAATCGCTTATCAGCTAGAGGATTCAAAAGCAACTTTACTTGTTTATGATGATGAATTCCAAAGAGTCGTCAAAGAAAGTATGTTAGCTAATCAATTGTCGTTCGTGCCTATTTCAACATTGAGTGAGAGTCCTAAAAAAGCATTTGATGTTGTGAAAGAATTTTCTTTAGATGATGCGGATACGATTATGTATACATCAGGAACAACTGGGCAGCCAAAAGGTGTCATTCAAACATATGGAAATCATTGGTGGAGTGCCATGGGTTCGGCACTTAACTTAGGTCTTCATGAAAACGATTGTTGGCTTGTAGCCGTACCTCTCTTTCACATTAGTGGGTTATCCATTCTTATGCGGAGTGTTTTTTACGGGATGAGAGTCATTTTACATCATCAGTTTTATGCGCAGAAAGTAAATGAAGCCATCGAAAAGCAAGGTGTCACTATTGTTTCTGTTGTGACAACAATGTTGACAAAAATGCTCGATGAACTCGGTGAACATCACTATCCACAAACATTTCGCTGTATGTTAGTAGGTGGAGGACCAGCACCTTTACCTGTTCTAAGGCAGTGTGTAGAGAAAAAGATTCCTGTTTATCAAACGTATGGCATGACGGAAACGGCTTCACAAGTGGTGACACTAGCTCCAGAGTACAGTTTAGCGAAATTAGGTTCAGCAGGAAAAGCATTGTTTCCTTGTGAAATTCAAATTGTAAATGACCAAGGAGAAATTGTAGAATCGAATAAGTCAGGTGAAATTGTCGTGAAAGGACCTAATGTGACAGTGGGTTATTTAAACAACTTAGAAAAAACAAAGGCCACCATTCAAAATGGTTGGCTTCATACTGGCGATGTTGGGTATTTAGATGAGCAAGGCTTTTTGTATGTGTTAGACCGAAGATCTGATTTAATCATTTCTGGTGGAGAAAATGTGTATCCAGCTGAGATTGAAAGTGTCCTTAGGTCCCATCCGGCTGTTTCCGATGCGGGCGTAACGGCTGTATCTGATGAGAAGTGGGGACAAGTACCATACGGGTTTGTTACATTGAAGACTATGATAACTGAACAAGAACTCACTTCTTATTGTGCGTCACGTCTAGCTAAATATAAAGTGCCGAAAAAGGTTTTCGTTGTAGAAGCATTACCAAGAAATGCTTCTAATAAATTAGTGCGTCGAAATCTGCTTTCGTTAGTGAGTGAGAAGAGTGAATATACAAGAGATTAACCTGTATTTTATTGAAATGGAACTACTTCATGCCTTTTCGACTAGTTATGGAACAGTTAAGAATCGAGAATTGATTCTTGTAGAAGTAAAAGATGAAGTAGGTATAACAGGGTGGGGGGAAGTTGTTGCATTTTCTACACCATGGTATACAGAAGAAACGATTCAAACGTGTTTTCATATACTTGAGAACTTTTTAATTCCATCATTATTAGGTAAAAACATTGAGCACCCAAGTGAAGTCACGACGCTATTTCGTTCAATTAAACGAAACCATATGGCAAAAGCAGCACTTGATTGTGCTGTTTGGGATTTGTATGCGAAGCGAGAAGGTGTCCCACTCTCTACATTATTAGGGGGGACCCGTAAAACAATAGAAGCAGGTGTTGTCATTGGCATTAATGAGTTACCAGTGATGATTAAAACAATTGAGAAGCATGTACAAGAAGGGTACAAGCGCTTTAAAGTAAAGATAAAACCAGGAAATGATTATGAGGTCATTAAAGGAATTCGTCAGCATTTTCCGACCTTACCATTAATGGCAGATGCAAACTCAGGATATACGTTACAAGATATTGATTTACTAAAAAGGTTAAATGACTTTCATTTAATGATGATTGAACAACCGTTAGACTCAGATGATATTATTGACCACGCGCAACTTCAGAAACAACTAAAGACTCCCATCTGCTTGGATGAAAGCATCGTGTCATATGAAGATGCTCGAAAAGCAATTGAGTTAGGAAGCTGTCAGGTTATAAATGTTAAAATTGGTCGCGTTGGTGGATTATCAGAAGCCGTTAAAATTCATGATTTATGCAAAAAAACAGGTATTCAATTATGGGTTGGTGGGATGTTAGAGTCAGGTATTTCAAGAGCACATAATATTGCCTTAGCATCATTGCCACACTTTACTATTCCGGGAGATATTTCTGCCTCTTCCCGATACTGGAATCAAGATGTCATTAGTCCAGAAGTAACGCTTAGTGATGGAGAGATCCTTGTCCCAACGAGTGCAGGGATTGGATATGAGGTTAATGAAAGCTATGTTAAACAACTTGCAAAACAAGTAAAAATCTATACACTCTAAATCAATGCGTCGTTATGTGAAAGTGTTCAAAAGATTTGAACTGGAGATCTATTTTCTTTTTAAATAGGATAGAGTAAAATTCTATAATCTCAGAAAAACAGTTAAAGGGTGTCTTAGAAGTGGTGATTATACCATTCTAAGGCACTCTTTTTCTATCTTTGTCGGTGAAAAGAGGTTGACAAAATTTTGTCCGAGCTATAAATTTTGTATTAAGGAAACTTTTTGTGATAAACGCATAAAATATGGTTGAGACGAAAAAAAGGGCTCGGATAAAAATTTTTACACTTATTTTTGGATGAAGGAAAAACTTTAGATATAGGGAAAATGAGGAGGAAAGAACATTGAAGAAATTTCTTTTAGTTATGGTGTCTGTGTTTTTACTAATAATGGTTGTAGGCTGTCAGCAAGCGAATAATGAAACAAAACGAGAAGAGGGAAAGGTTGTCGTTACGACGACAATTGGACAGATTGCTGATATCGTAAAAAATGTTGGTGGAGAGCACGTACAAGTTGAAGGATTGATGGGACCGGGAGTCGACCCTCACCTTTATCAACCATCCCACGGGGACATCAAAAAGTTACAAGAAGCCGACCTTATCTTTTATAATGGTCTACATTTAGAAGGAAAAATGGATGAGGTATTTAAGAAAATTAGCAAAGACAAACCTGTGGTAGCAGTGGGCGAATCGGTTCCAAAAGAAAAATTATTATCGAAGCAAGAAGATGCAACAGCGCATGATCCTCATATTTGGTTTGATATCGAACTGTGGTCTTACGCTGTTCACGCTGTAAAAGATGAATTAATTAAATATGATCAAGAAAATAAAGCAGATTATGAAAAAAATGCCGATGAATACCTGACACAATTAGAAGAAGTTCAATCATATGCTAAAGAACAGTTTTCACACATTCCAGGTGAAAGTCGAGTATTAGTGACTGCACATGATGCGTTTGGTTATTTTGGAAGAGCGTATGATATTGACGTAAAGGGTCTTCAAGGACTTAGTACAGATGCTGAGTATGGTTTAAAAGATGTACAGAGTCTCGTAAATATGTTAGCAGAAAGAAACGTGAAAGCAGTTTTTGTGGAGAGTAGTGTTTCGCAGCGATCGATTCAAGCAGTTGTAGAAGGTGCGAAGAAAAAAGGTCACACGGTTTCAATTGGCGGTGAACTATTCTCTGATGCGATGGGAGAAGAAGGGACAGAAGAAGGAACATATATTGGGATGTATCGTCACAATATCGACACGATTGTTTCTGCATTAAAATAAGGAGGAACGAAAATGGATGCTATAAAAGTTGAAAATATAACAGTTGCTTATCAAAAAAAGCCCGTTTTACAGGAAGTAGGGTTTGAAATTCCAGAAGGGAAGCTTGTAGGAATTATTGGGCCTAACGGAGCCGGTAAATCAACATTAATTAAAGCGATTTTAGGATTAGTTCCAAAAGCATCTGGAAGTATAGCAATCTATGATAAACCTTATAAAGCGCAGCGCAAACTAGTAGGATATGTCCCGCAACGAGGTTCCGTTGATTGGGACTTTCCTACAAATGCACTTGATGTCGTATTAATGGGCAGATATGGTCACGTCGGTTGGTTTAAGCGACCATCGAAAAAAGACCGTGAAATTGCAATGTCATGCTTAGAAAAAGTTGGAATGAGCAGTTATGCGAATCGACAAATTAGTCAATTATCAGGCGGTCAACAACAGCGCGTGTTCTTAGCTAGAGCGCTCGCACAAGATGCACAAATTTATTTTATGGATGAACCGTTTGTAGGAGTAGATGCTGCGACGGAAAAAGCAATTATTGGGTTGTTAAATGAACTAAAAGAACAAGGAAAGACTGTCCTAGTTGTACATCATGATTTACAGACCGTATCAGAGTACTTTGATTGGACGTTATTGTTGAATATGAGGAAAATTGCAATTGGCCCAACAGATGAGATTTTTACACTCGATAACTTACAAAAAACATATGGTGGAAGACTTGCATTTTTACAACAAGGTAACGCCATTGTAGAACAGCGATAAGGTGGGGTTACAATGAGCGGTATAGAAGCGCTTTTTACAGATGCAAATACACAATGGGTTTTAATTGGAACCCTTTTACTTGGATTAGCAAGTGGTGTATTAGGAAGTTTTGCATTGTTGAAAAAACAAAGCCTAATTGGAGATGCGATGGCTCACGCTGCATTGCCAGGTATCTGTGTCGCATTCTTGATTATTCAACAAAAAGATATGCTTTGGTTGCTTATAGGTGCAGCCATTTCAGGTTTAATTGGCACGTATTTTATTCAAGCGGTTGTCCGACATTCTCGTATTAAAGAAGATACATCGATTGGGTTGGTGTTGTCTGTTTTCTTTGGATTTGGGATTGTCTTGTTAACATATATTCAACACAATAGTGGAGCGAGTAAAAGTGGATTAGATGATTTTATCTTTGGTCAAGCGGCTTCATTAGTAGGAACGGATGTAAAAGTGATTAGTACAATTGCTTTTATCCTGGTTATCATTACAGCTGCTTTGTTTAAAGAGTTAAAGTTAATGACGTTTGACCCACAATTCGCACAAGGAATTGGCTTACCAACGAGAATGTTAAATGGCTTATTTATGACATTAATTGTGTTAGCTGTGGTCATTGGATTGCAAGCTGTTGGGGTTATTTTAATGTCAGCACTATTAATTACACCTGCCATTACAGCACGATACTGGACAGAGCGATTAGATGTGATGGCTTGTTTGTCAGGTGTTGTTGGGATGTTATCTGGAGTGAGTGGAACCATTTTAAGTGCAACCATTACAGGAATGCCTACGGGTCCGATGATTATTTTATCTGCGACGACACTTTTTCTCTTTTCCATGATCTTTGCACCGAATCGAGGGCTAGTAGCAAAAGCGATGAAGCATATGATGATAAGAAGAAAAGTAAGAGTAGAAAACACGCTCATTGTCCTATATGAACAACTAGAGAGAGTAGTTAATCATGAGGAGAAGCTAATTCCGACTATAAAGGAAGAGAGAATGCTTGAAGCGAGTCAATTTTCTACGATGGAAGTTTCTCATTCTTTGAAGAAGTTACAACGAAAGTCATTGATTTTTCAACCTACTTCTCACGAATGGAGCTTTACAAAAGAAGGGTTAGAAAAGGCTCATCAACTCGTGTTATCTTATCGCTTTATGGAAGTGTATTTAATGAATGAAATGAAATACGGTCATCTTCACCTTCGAACAGAGGTTAGTGATTTCAATGACTTACAAACTAGTATTAAAGAGGAATTTATGAATCTTCTTAAACAATATGACCGAGAACCTACATTGCTTCATACGTTAGTAGGACGTTTACCGAATAGTTACGATAAGAAGCAAAAAATGAGCACCGTTCCTACAAGTAAGAAAGGAGCAAGAAACGTATGAGTTATGAAGCATGGATTATTTTAACTGGATCACTTGTGGGAGTGACATGTGGGATTATTGGTTGTTTTCTTATCTTAAGGAGAATGGCAATGTTAGCAGATGCGATTAGTCATACCGTATTACTAGGCATTGTCGGAGCTTTTTTGGTTAGTAACAGCTTAGATGGTATTTATATGTTAATAGGTGCCGCGATTGTTGGCTTGATGACGGCATGGCTTGTTCAAGTGCTACACTCAACAGGTATCCAAACTGATGCTTCTATTGGTGTTGTGTTTACGTCGTTATTTGCTTTAGGTGTAGTTTTAATTACTCTATATGCAGGAAATATTCATTTAGATGTTGATCATGCGCTAATGGGTGATATCACATTTGTGCCATGGAACACGGTAGAGATAGCTGGGATGTCACTTGGTCCAAAAGCGGTTTGGATGCTAGGGAGTGTACTATTCTTAAATCTGTTGCTCATCGGTTTATTTTATAAAGAATTAAAGCTGACGTCGTTTGATCCACAGATGGCGGTTGCAATTGGTATTCCAGTTGCGTTCATTCATTATTTGTTGATGGGAATGCTATCTCTTTCAACTGTCGCGTCTTTTGATAGCGTGGGAGCTATTCTTGTGGTTGCCATGCTCATTGTTCCAGGAGCGACAGCCTATTTACTAACAGATCGTTTAAGTATCATGCTAGTTATTAGTGCTATTGTCGGTGTATGTTCAGCCGTTGTGGGTTATTATCTAGCTGTATGCTTAAATGTATCAATTGCTGGAGCGATGGCGTCGGTTGCCGGTCTATTATTTGCATTAACGTTTGTATTGTCACCAACACACGGTTTATTAGCAAAGTGGAAAGCAAGAAGAGGATTTAAGCAATCAAACGCCTAAAATAAGTAACTCTATATAGTAATCATCCCCCTTTTAGTAGCAAAGTTGAAAAATTTTGCTACTAAAAGGGGGTTATTTTTTAAAAGCCTTTTATCGCCGCTTTAACTTAAGTAAATAGAATGAGTCGAAAATTCTTTTTTAAAAAACAGTTGCTACTTTTCTTGTTTGTCCTTTATAATGTGTATACAACACAATATCTTGTCTTATACATAAGTTTTAAATACTATATTTTGTGTTATCCGTTAAAAAAGGTGTCGCGTATCGACTTAATAGGGAATCTGGTTAAAGTCCAGAACTGTCCCCGCAACTGTGAGTGCTGATGAAATAAGGAATCCACTGTGATCATCATGGGAAGGCCTTAAAGTAAAGTGAAGCATAAGTCAGGAGACCTGCCTTTTTTATTTCGTTTTATCTTCTTCGGGAGGTGAGAGGGTAGAACGAGGAGTCGAAAAGAGTTTTTCTCTTTTTTTATCTTCGTTCTATTCGCTCATCCTACACAGGTGAGCGTTTTTTATTTTGATAGAAAAAGGGAGGAATAGAGAGATGGCAAAAGTGACAGACTCAACACCACTACAATGGGTGAACACATATATCGAACAACTAAAAATGAAGTTCCCAAAACTTCATTTCTCGTCGTATGAAGAAAAAATGATTCAAACGATTGCTGTAAAAGAAGAGATGGGTGCCGATAAAATCGCAAACGCTTTTGTTTTAACAGCACTTGATTACATCTCAATGGAAGAGCCTGATTGGACATACGTGGCTGCAAGTGTGTATTTGGATGAATTATATAGACAAGCAGCTCGAAACCGAGGATACGACCGTGCACAAAAATACGGCTCATTTTATGAACTGGTCTCTCATTTAACGAGCATCGGTATCTATAATGATCAGCTTATCCAATCATATTCAAAAGAAGAAATGGCTGATATTCAACAAATCATTGATCCAACTCGCGATGAGCTCTTCACGTACATAGGGTTGCTCACACTTGCTGATCGATATTTAGCAAAATCACATGATAAAGCAGTATATGAACTGCCTCAAGAGCGTTTTTTAGTCATTGCGATGACACTAATGATGAAAGAAGACAAAGCAAAACGTCTTGACCTTATAAAAGAAGCGTATTGGGCGATGTCAAATTTATATATGACTGTGGCAACTCCAACATTAGCAAACGCAGGTAAGACGTATGGTCAATTATCATCTTGTTTCATCGATACAGTGGAAGATAGTTTAGATGGAATTTATCATTCTAATACAGACAGTGCTAAGCTCTCTAAATTTGGAGGCGGTATCGGGGTTTATGTTGGAAAGATCCGTTCGTTAGGCTCTGATATTCGAGGATTTAAAGGGAATTCTAGTGGAATTGTTCCATGGATTAAACAAATCAATAATACTGCAGTTTCAGTTGATCAATTAGGGCAACGTCAAGGTGCGATTGCAGTTTATTATAATGTGTTTGGAAAAGACATTATGAGTTTTCTAGATTTGCGTTTGAACAACGGAGATGAAAGGCTTCGCGCACATGATATTTTCACAGGAGTGTGTATCCCTGACAATTTTATGAGAGCAGTGGAGAATCGTGAACCATACTATGTATTTGATCCTCATCCGATTAAAAAGAAATTAGGTTTTGAACTCGACGCCTTTTTTGATGCAAAAGAGTTACAAGAAGGAGAAGTGCCAAACGCTGACGATCATGCATTTACATACCATTACAACAAGTGTGTGGAAGCAGCTAAAGACGGGTTATTAGAGGATGGATATGATGTGATTCCAGCAATCGACATTATGAAACGAATCATGATTTCACAGTTAGAAACAGGTACGCCGTATATGTTCTACCGTGATACAGTTAATCGTGCGAATGCTAATAGTCATAAAGGAATGATTTACTGTAGTAACTTATGTACAGAAATTGCACAAAACATGAGTGCAACGACTGTGACAGAAGAGTATGTAACAGCAGACGGAAAAGTGGTGACTGTGCGAGAGTCCGGCGATTACGTGGTATGTAATTTGTCATCTATTAATTTAGCACGAGCGGTGAGTGATGATGTGCTGCCTCGTCTCATTTCTATCCAAGTACGCATGTTAGATAATGTTATTGAGCTTAATACCATTCCTGTCTTACAAGCTCAAGTAACCAATCAAAAGTATCGTGGAATTGGATTAGGAACGTTTGGCTTTCATCATCTTTTAGCATTAAAAGGAATTACGTGGGAATCCGAAGAAGCCGTTCAATACGTAGATGATCTATATGAGGAAATTGCTTATTATACGATTGAAACTTCCATGAAGCTAGCGAAAGAAAAAGGTTCATATCCTGTGTTTGAAGGTTCGAGTTGGCAAACCGGAACCTATTTTACAAGCAGAGGATATAAAAGTGAAAAGTGGGATAAATTGCGTGAAAAAGTCAAAACACATGGTATTCGAAATGGATATTTAATGGCTGTAGCACCTAATTCATCGACATCAATTATCGCGGGATCGACAGCAAGTATTGACCCTATTTTTCGTAAATTTTATTCTGAAGAGAAGAAAGATTATAAGATACCAGTGACTGCACCTGATTTGACTGAAAAGACAAATTGGTATTATAAATCCGTTTATTTTATTGATCAAAAGTGGAGTATTAAACAAAATTCGAAACGCCAACGTCACATTGATCAATCCATTTCTTTTAATTTATATATTCGCAATGACATTCGTGCAAAGGATTTATTAGATTTGCATGTGATGGCTTGGAAGGAGAAGTTGAAAACGACGTATTATGTACGTTCAACATCAAACGATGTCGTGGAAGAATGCGAAAGTTGTCATAGCTAAAAAGGGAGAGATGGACATGTCTACACTACTACAGAAGCGTTTATTAATGGACGAGCAAGCACCAAATCGATCGACAGCAATCATTAATGGAGAAAGTTCTAACATCTTAAACTGGGACGACGTACGATTTTCCTGGGCTTATCCAAAGTATAAGCGAATGCTAGCTAATTTTTGGGTTCCATTTGAAATTAATATGAGCCAAGATATTAAACAATTTCCACAGCTATCAAAAGATGAGCAAGAAAGTTTCTTGAAAATTGTTGGTCTATTAGCGTTGTTAGATAGCATTCAATCAGATTATGCGAGTAAAGTAGCAGACTATGTGACGGACTCTTCAATCAATGCATTGATGATTATTTTGGCACAACAAGAGGTGGTTCATAACCATTCTTACTCATATGTATTATCTAGTATCGTGTCCAAATCAAAACAAGATGAAGTGTTCGAATATTGGCGAACTGATGAAAAACTTCGAAAACGAAATGATTTTGTCACGAATGGATACAAGCAATTTGTTGAACATCCAACAGTCGAAAATTTCTTGAAATCAATTGTATTTGACGTGATCTTGGAGGGCCTATTCTTCTATAGCGGTTTTGCATTTTTCTATAATCTAGCTCGTAACCAAAAGATGGTTGCTACGTCTACCATGATTAATTACATCAATCGAGACGAGCAACTTCACGTGGGTCTTTTTGAAAAAATTTTTAAAGAAGTATTGTATGAAAACCCGGAATGTAACACAGAGGAGCTACAACAATTTGTGGTGCAGACGTTCCAACAAGCAGCATTACTTGAAATAGAATGGGCTGAGTCCATTATTGGTGAGAAATTTGACGGCATAACGATGAAAGAAATTGAACAATATATACACTATATGGCAAATAAGCGATGCAATCAATTAGGGTTTGGACGAGATGTATTTCCACATGCACCGATTCAAAATCCTTTGCGATGGATTATTGCGTATCAAGAAGTTGATTTAGGGAAAACCGACTTCTTTGAACAAAAGTCAAGACAGTATACGAAAGCATCAGATTTAAATGGGTTTGATGAGCTTTAGGAAGGAATACATGTGATGACTCAAAAAATTCCAATGCAGCAATCAAAGGTGGTTCAAACAAGGCTTGTTTTACCACCTGATACAAATCATATGGGCTCCATTTTTGGTGGGAAAGTATTAGCGTATATTGATGAAGTTGCTGCCATTTCTGCAATGAAACATTCACGATCGATTGTTGTTACAGCATCGATTGACTCTGTTAATTTTCTTTCGCCCGTAACAGTTGGAGATGTGTTAACTCTAGAAGCATTTGTGACTTCTACAGGTCGTACGTCAATGGAAGTGTATGTACGTGTAAAACGTGAAAGTTGGAAAACGGGTGAACAGACGCTCACGACCACAAGTTTTTTGACAATGGTCGCAGTGGATAATGAAGGTAAACCGTTAGAAGTGCCAAGTGTTTATCCTGAAACAGATGAAGAAAAAGAGCTTTATCAATCAGCAATGGAAAGGCGTCAAAAACGAGGGAAATAAAAAAAGATTGGTCTTGTATATGAGCGATTTTCTGCTCAACGAGGCCAATCTTTTTGTTTAATTGAGAATTAATATCAATAAATCATTGACAAAGATAATCATTATCAATTAAGTTATAAATAGAAAGAATAAATTATACACTCTAAAATAGAACATTATATAGTTTCATAAATACATACATCAAACATAAGGAGGAGTAACTGTGTCTTCAATTATGGTAGTAGGTGGCGATCGTTTAAAGCACATAACGGATCGGTTAGAAGGAGAAGGATTCAAACAAATTATTCATTTAGATGGTCGTAAGAGTAACATGGTAAAGAGAGACATACCAGATCACATTGGGTTCATTTTAGTCATTACCGATTTTATTAATCATAATATGGCGAAAGTCATCAAAGAAAAGGCAAAAAAACAGCAAAAACCAATCTATTTTGTTAAGCATTCATGGAGTGCCATTCGTAAAGTAATTGAGCAAGCGTAGCTCTATAGTTGTTCTTTAAAAGCAGAGTGCTTAAAGGATGAGGAAGATATATTGACGATGTTTATGTAAGTAGTAAAGGAGAGAATAGGGTGTCTGATGTATTATTAATTTATGCAAGTATGTCTGGAAATACGGAAGCCATTGCGGATATTTTAGAAGAAGAATTAACAAAAGAGAGCATTTCTGTCACTCGTAAAGAAGCATTTGAAGTGGATGTTAGTGACTTACTAGAATTCAATCATATTCTTTTAGGTGCTTACACGTGGGGAGATGGAGAACTGCCAGATGAATTTCTAGACCTCTATGACGAACTGGAATCAATTAGTTTAGAAGGTAAAAGAGTGGGTGTGTTTGGGTCAGGAGACACAGCCTATGATATTTTCTGCGGAGCGGTGGATCTGATCGAGGAGAAAGTAAAAGAATTACATGGTGAATTGATAGCGGAGGGCCTAAAAGTAGAACTTGCACCATTTGGAGAAGATGTTGAAAAGTGTAAGAGTTTTGCTGCATGTGTAATCGCTAATATGAAAGTAAATGCATAATAAAAAGGGTATTTCAAAAAGAACATAACGTACTTTTTTGAAATACCCTCATTTTGTTAATAAGGCTTCTTTTTGACATATTCTTTGTTTTGTTTCATAAACAATCGCCAGAAGTAATAAAAACCAGGAAACAAAATGGCAAATCCGACGATGTATGAAATAAACAATGCACGAAAAGCATTAGGGTGAGTAAACCCTGTTTCAATAGTTACTTCAGGATAGACAATGTAAGGAAGATGTCCCCGTCCATATGCATAACTAGCAAAGAAGTATTGCAATAAAACCGCTACGACAGCTAAGCGAGGCATTCCTTTTTGTCCTTTGTATGGCATCATTAACGCAATTCCAGCAACAACAAACATCGCAACAGAAGCAAATAAAGCCCATTTAAAGTCCATCATATTGGAAAATAACCAATTGGCTTCATTACGCATCGTAATCATAATAAATGCAGCCATAATTAACGAAATGGGTCCAGTAATGAGAGCATCTCTTCGATAGATATCATATGCTCTTAGCTCATCAGAAGACTTGGAATAATCTGCTAAGAGCAAAGAGGATAAAAAGAGAGACGAACTAACAGCAAATCCAATAAATGCATACACGTGTACACTTGTGAACACACTGATTAAATTTAGCTTTTGATTTCCATCAATCGTATCAATATAACCACCTTGACTAACAGGAAGTACACAAATGAGAAAGGCAGGAATTAATACACCTGAAATCCCAGAAATATACGTTAAAGCTTTTTGATGACGATAACCTTTTGTATAGTTTGCAAATACAAGGAAGCCACTTCGTAATGCTAGTAACAAAAGAATAATGCTTCCTGGAATGAGAAGAACTGTTCCTAATGTAAATGTCGCACCAGGGAAAAAGCTAAATAAGGCAACAACAATGGCTACAATAAATACGTTTGTCACTTCCCATGTAGGAGAGAGGTACGTGTTGGCGATATTTGTTGCATTTGTTTGTTCGCGGTTAATGTAAATCATTGACCAAAACCCAGCACCAAAATCCATCGTTCCCATTAATGCATAGATGAAAATAAATCCCCAAACAACCGTAATAGCAATAACCGAATCTGTCATAGTAGTATCACGTCCTTATGGCTTAACATGTGCAGCAATTTCTTTTGATAATGGATTGCGCTTAAAGTAATAAATCAATACAAGCGCAACAGCGGCCATTAATACAACATAAATAATGAGAAACAATGTGAATAGAAAGCCTAAATTAGCAGATGTTGTTACCGATTCAGAAGTACGCATGATTCGGTAAATCACCCAAGGTTGTCTTCCTGTACAAGCAAAAATCCATCCAAACTCAATGGAAGCCATAGATAAAGGGCCAGCTAAAACAAACGCCCACATAAATGGTTTTGGAAACGTTTTTTTCTTCAAAAACTTATACCAGATGATTCCAACAATTGATAAAAGAATCAATAAAGAGCCAATTCCTACCATAGCATTAAAAAGCGTATGCACGAAGAGAGGTGGCCAATAGTCTTCTGGAAAATCATTTAATCCAACCACGACAGTATCGAATCGGTCATTGGCTAAAAAACTTAAAGCCCAAGGAATTTCGATTCCCCATTTCACTTCTTGGGTCTCCCGATCGGTATATCCTCCGATAGCAAGTGGAGCATAACTTTGTGTTTCAAACAATCCTTCTGCAGCAGCAAGCTTTTCTGGCTGATATTCATGAAGAAGTTGTGCTGATTCATGTCCGTTTAAAGCGGTAAGGAATGAAAAGATGCCCCCTACAACTAATCCCATCATTAATGCCTTGTGATGAAATTTATATAATCGAGGGTCTTTCTTTCGTGTTTTTAACATTTTATAAGCTGCGATGGAAGCGATGATAAATGCACCCGTCATGTAAGCAGATACAGCCACATGCCCTGCGGTTACAAGAAAGCTTGGATTAAAGAAGGCAGCCCATGGATCTACATCCACAATCTCGCCATTTTCAATTCGAAACCCTGCTGGAGTCCCTTCAAAAGCATGGACATTTGTAATTAATACAGCGGAACCAACTGCCCCAAGTGCAACAAGTACTAAACTGATAATACGCATTTTGCGTGAAATGCGATCGGCTGCATACACGTAAATCGAGAGAAAAAGTGCCTCAATAAAAAAAGCATAGATTTCAATCTGAAAAGGCAGAGACATTACTTTCCCAACAACTTCCATGAACCCAGGCCAAAGCAAAGCTAATTGAACACCAGCAATTGTCCCGGTAGGAATAGCCACTCCTAAAAGAATTGCCTGTGCTTTTGTCCAACGTTTTGCCATTAATTCATAATCTTTGTCTTTTGTTTTTTGATACATCAATTCAGCCAGTAAAATCATGAGGGGAATCCCAACACCAAGTGTGGCAAAGATGATGTGAACACCCATTGTCATACCAAACATCGATCGTGCAGTGACGAGATGATCCATTGGAAATCAACCTTTCAAATAGAGTAGTGATGCCCATTATTGTCCACTTTTTACCACGAATTATGCATAAATAGGAAATCATATTTTAGCAAGTTTAACAATCATAAATAAGAATCATCACGATGTGATAGAAGAGATTAAGATATAAAAGGAGAGATAGTATGAAGCCAAATACATATCCAGAATATAAAAAGGTTTTATTTATGAATACAAAAAGTGGATTTAAGTTCTTAACGGGCTCTAAAAAATGGTTAAATGAGACAATTGAGTGGGAAGATGGTCATACGTATCCATTAATTAAAGTAGAAGTTAGTTCTGATTTACACCCGTTCTACACAGGTAGACAGAAATTTGCTGATCGTGGTGGGCGTGCAGATCGCTTTATGCAAAAATACAGCATAAAACAAAAATAAACCAGCCGAATGACTGGTTTATTTTTTAGTTTAACGCTTTTTTCAGTGTCTTAATGTTTTTCTCCATAATTGAGAAATAATCATCATTGTTTTCGACGTCTTCTTTTGTAGCAGACTCTAAGTTATGAAGAGTTAAAGCTTCTGCGCCAATTTCTTTTTGAACAAGTTCAGCAATTTTAGGCTGTAAGTTTTGTTCAAAGATGACGTGTTCAATGTTATGCTCTTTTGCTTCTTTGATAATTGCTTGTAATTGTTTTTGTGATGGCTCGTTTGTTGGAGACAAACCAGCAACACTAAGTTGTTTCAATCCGTAACGTTTTTCCCAGTAACCGTAAGCAGCATGTGCCACAAGAATTTCTTTCTTCGACGCATTTTCAATTGTGTCTTTAAATTCTTGATCGAGTGCTGTTAAATCGGCTTTTACTGTTTCAAAGTTTTTTTCGAAATCTTCTTTTGCCTCAGGCTTTAATTCAATAAGTGAATCTTTAATGTTTTCAGCTAGACTAATAGAAAGAACTGGATCAATCCATACATGTGGATCTTCGTCACCATGGTTGTGTCCATGATCATCATGATTTTCTTCTTCGTGAGCATGATCGTCATGACTTTCTTCATTTTTGGATAGTTCAATCCCTTGAGCGGCTTCAACAAGTTGAACGTCTTCGTTTGCTAATGTTTTCTTTGCACTATCCACAAATCCTTCTAATCCAATACCAGAATAAATAAATGCATCTGCTTGAGCGAGATTTACCATTGTTTTAGACGTAGGTTCAAATGTGTGCGCATCGACCCCTGGAGGGAACACACTCTCTACATCTACATGTTCACCACCAATTTTAGCTGTGAAGTCTTGTAGAGGATAAATGGTTGTATATATTTTTAATTTTTCATCTGCATTGCTAGTAGAACCCGCTTCTTCCTTTGCGTCAGATCCGCATCCAGAAAGAACGGTTCCTGCTCCTAAGAGTAAAGCCATTAATGTCGCTTTTAGCTTCATTTACGTTTTCTCTCCTTTTTCTTTGTTCTCTATTTTTATGACCTAGGTCATTATATCGTAAGTGTTACGATTTGAAAACAAGAAAATTATGACGCAACGGTGAACGGAGGTAGGGGATCACGGAACGTTGACCAATCTTGCTCCATTTCTTCATCTGTTAACAAACATGTGTCCAATGAGTTCTCCACTTCATCTCTATTCATATCTAGACCAATAAAGACCAACTCATTCATACGGTCACCAAATTTTTCATCCCACTTTTGGAGCAATTCAGGCTCTTCTTTTAATGTTTGTTGCTTTTCTTCTTCTGAGTAAGCGGCTACCCATTCGCCAGCACCTTGAATCATAATTGAAGTTCCAGCTTGAGATAGTAGTCCAGAAAAATCGTTTCGGGAAGCCAACCAAAAGAAGCCTTTTGCACGTACCACATCTACTGGCCAGTCTTCTAACCAACTCATGAAACGTTCTGGGTGGAAAGGACGCTTTCTACGATAAACAAATGAAGAGATACCGAATTCTTCTGTTTCAGGTGTGTGGTGCTCTTGATTCAACTCTTTAATCCAACCAGCTGCTTGACTAGCTTTATCAAAATCAAATGTGTTTGTATGTAACACTTCGGATAAAGCTACTCTACTGTTTACAGTTTGAATGATTTTTGCTTCAGGATTCAATTTGCGCAATACGTTTTCTAATTCGATAGCGTCTTCTTCTTCTAACAAGTCGACTTTATTTAATAAAATGACATTGGCAAACTCTACTTGATCAATGAGTAAATCGACTACTTCGCGTGTATCATTTTCATCTGTACCTTCTTTGCGATCTAGTAAACTTTCTCCGCATGAAAAGTCTTCCCAAAAGCGGTTGCCATCTACAACTGTTACCATCGTGTCTAATTGACAAACTTTTGTTAAGTCAATTCCTAATTCTTCATCGATGTAAGTGAACGTTTGAGCAACGGGAACTGGCTCACTAATTCCAGATGACTCAATCACAATGTAATCGATACTTCCTCCTTGCACCAGTCGTTCTACTTCTTTCATTAGGTCATCACGCAATGTACAGCAAATACAGCCGTTTTGCATTTCAACTAGCTTTTCTTCTGTACGAGAGAATCCACCTTGATTGACTAAGTCAGCATCAATATTTACTTCGCTCATATCATTGACGATAACAGCGACCTTTAAGCCTTCACGGTTTTGTAAAATATGATTAAGTAAAGTGGTTTTCCCAGAACCTAAGTAGCCACTTAATACAGTAACAGGGACTTTTTTCATTTATGTTTCCTCCTGAGTTTAAATAAGAATTATTACGATTTAACTTTTACATCATACAGAATAATTGTGTATAATACAAGAGAGAAGTTTAAAAAGAGAACTACATTTTTATTAAATGAAGATGAGTTTCTATGATAAGATAGTAAATGTAGCTATCTATAGCTTCGTATGCTTATAATAAATGATATAGTCAACAATGAAGGGGAGAGTAGAGGTATGAGTTTACTAAAGGATGTCTTAACGTATAATGAAAAATTTGTAGATGAAAAAGAATATGAAAAGTATCATACGACGAAATTTCCAGATAAGAAGTTAGTTATTCTATCTTGTATGGACACAAGGTTAGTGGAATTATTACCAAGAGCAATGAATCTTCGTAATGGAGATGTGAAAATCGTTAAAAATGCTGGAGCGATAGTATCTCATCCGTTCGGAAGCATTATGCGCAGTATTCTAGTAGCTGTGTATGAGCTAAACGCTGATGAAGTGTGTGTTATCGGTCATCATGATTGTGGAATGGGGAAACTGACACCTGAATCCATTATTGAAAAGATGCAAGACAAAGGGATATCTGAAGATGTATTTAATACACTTGAATATTCAGGTGTAGAGTTAGACAAATGGTTAAGAGGCTTTAATTCAGTGGAAGAAAGTGTAGCACATAGTGTGGAGACAATTAAAAATCATCCGCTATTTGCAAAAGAAATTCCTGTACATGGCTTAGTCATTGACCCAGGCACAGGAAAATTAGATTTAGTTGTGGATGGATATGAAACTAAATAATTAACGATGTGACGGTTTCTTTTCAGGGACTTCATCGATGCCACCTGGGTGAAACGGGTGGCATTTTAAAATTCGTTTAATGGTGAGCCAACCACCTTTAATGGCTCCAAAACGTTTAATCGCTTGAAGTCCGTAGTGAGAACATGTTGGATAGAAGCGACATGTCGGGGGCTTTAGGGGAGAGATGGCTTTTTGATAAAAACGAATAACGGCTAAAAAGAATTTAGCTAACATGTTATGATTCACAATCCTTTTTCATATACTTTGAGGTTACTATAGACGATTTTGTATCCAAAATGCAACCAAATTAAGTAAAACAGATTAAATTGATGAAATATATCGGAATTAATTGTATGATATAATAAGAGCTAAAAAAAGGAGTGGTAACTATGCCATCAGTAGAAAGTTTTGAACTTGATCATAATGCCGTAAAAGCACCTTATGTGAGACACTGTGGTGTTCACAAAGTAGGTAGCGACGGAGTTGTAAATAAATATGATATTCGTTTCTGTCAACCAAATAAACAAGCAATGAAACCAGATGCGATTCACACACTTGAACACTTATTAGCGTTTAATATTCGTACTCACGCAGAGAAGTACGATCATTTTGACATCATTGACATTTCACCAATGGGTTGTCAAACAGGGTACTATTTAGTAGTAAGTGGTGAACCAACTGTTCGTGAAATTATTGATCTTTTAGAAGATACAATGAAAGATGCTGTTGAAATTGTTGAGATTCCAGCGGCAAACGAAAAGCAATGTGGTCAAGCGAAACTTCACGATTTAGAAGGTTCAAAGCGTCTTATGCGTTTTTGGTTAGAGCAAAGCAAGGAAGATTTAGAGAAAGTATTTGGATAAAAAACAAGAGCTGACGTGTCGTCAGCTCTTGTTTTTTTTTATCCACTGTTTACAAGTAATTGAGCGGCTTGTCGAGCTCCTAATTATCATTCACTGCTTGTTATAACGAGAATCTTCACCCTCTAAATTTGGATTATTCTCTAGTGAGTCTACTGTATGTTTGTAGTCGTATGCCTTTGAAGTTGTGACGACACTAAGTATGAGGACAATGGCGACAATTAAAATTGAAATAATAAGAATTGTGTATAACATTTGAAATCCCCTTTTTCTTTTCCTGACGGTTATAATCTTGCTTTTATCTTACCATAATAAAACGTGTAAGAAGTTCAAAAGAAGGTTTTAACTATTTAAAACCGGGTAATATTACAATATAAGGAGTGAGATGAATGTCAAAACAATTAACAGATGTTGTAAACAATCAAATTGCGAACTTTAGTGTGTTGTACATTAAACTACATAATTACCATTGGTACGTAAAGGGTGAGCAGTTCTTTACGCTTCATGAAAAGTTTGAAGAGCTATACAATGAAGTAGCAACAAATATTGATGATCTAGCAGAACGTTTATTGGCATTAGAAGGTAAGCCGGTAGCTACAATGAAAGAGTGTCTTGCAATGTCAAGTATTCAAGAAGCAAGCGGTAACGAAACTGCTACGGATATGGTAGGAACACTTGTATCAGACTTTGATACATTAACAAAAGAATTAAAAGAAGGAATGGATGTTGCTGGAGAAGTAGATGATGAAACAACGGGTGATATGTTGTTAGCGATTCATAAGAGCTTTGAGAAGCATGCATGGATGTTAAAATCATTCCTTGGTAAATAGATAGATGAAGAAGGAAGCACGGCCAACATAATTGGTTATGCTTCCTTTTTTTATTCACAATCAGTTGGTAGTCAAAACGTCTCTTCCACTTTTTGTTGGACGTAAGGAAATAGAACAGAGTGTATGTCTTCTCTACTCATAGTTTGAATGACACTTGTCAGCTGTTCTTTTGTCATCCTTGAAAGAAATGAGTGAACGAGAGTGTCTACATCTTCATGGTCTCTTTGTCCTTTAAGGCTCACATCTTTATGTAAAGAATTAATCCAATCCACCTTATTCACCTGTCCTTCTTTGATGAAAATACTTATTTCTACATAAGAACATGTTTATTCTTTGCTTCATATTATAAAGATATAAGTCATTTTTCATAAGGAGGAATGGAATATACAAAAATATAGCTTACTGGCTCTTTCAGGCTTAGGTTCACTTTCTGTTTTTTGGTTTGGTGGATGGGACTACCTATTGACGGTATTAGTAGCATGTGTAGCATTGGATTATATAACGGGTGTGTTAGCTGCTTTTGTTCAAAAAAATATATCAAGCAAAGTTGGGGCAAAAGGAATCACCAAGAAAATATTTATATTCATATTAGTAGCTGTAGCCAACTTTTTAGATGTTTTGCTGTGGGACAACCACCTTATTCGTGATGCCACCATCTTATTTTATATTGCAAATGAAGTAATCTCGATTACAGAAAATGCAGGAATCGTAGGGTTGCCCATTCCAGAGCCCATCTTAAAAGCAATTGAACAGCTTAAAAATCGCTTGAAATAGTAGTAGATGCATAAACAAGCTCATTAATTGGCATAAGTAAGATAGAGAAGAAAAAAGGAGCTGCTGGCATTGGAACAACATAAGAAAACCTATTATATCTCACTAGGATCAGGAGAAATTTCACAAGTACGATCAGCTTCTGAATGGAGTTATGAAATTGAAGCAACAGAAGATGAAATCACAACATTGCGAGAGTATTTTGATCAACGTTTCTCAAGTGATTGGCAAGGTTTCTTTCGTGCTCATGTCCCTTACTTAGAGTATCATTATGACCGTCAAAATGATGCTTATGATCAAACGACAACAAAAGTTTTCGAGATGTTATATAACTTAGGAAGCAATGAAACGCGCCAACATATTGAACAGATGGGGATTTTATCACAAAGTAAGGAGTAGTTCACAGTGAATTACTCTTTTTTTAAAATTAACT
The DNA here is from genome assembly GCF_003184905.1 of Bacillus sp. CGMCC 1.16541. Classification (GTDB taxonomy): domain Bacteria; phylum Bacillota; class Bacilli; order Bacillales; family Bacillaceae_H; genus Priestia. The sequence continues at coordinate 52,132 of NZ_QFRU01000020.1, read as the reverse complement.
ACTTTTTCTGATAAGAAGCCCTTTAATTATGATAAAATGATAAAAAAATTAAATGGGGCTTGAAAAGACAATGTACACGTTTAAGGATGCATATAATAACCAAGTATTTTTATCGTTTGAACGTCATCCATTCTCAAAAGCACCACGTCATGTTTGGGTTGTATGTACTTATAATGGCCAATGGTTGCTGACGAGACACTCAAAACGAGGAATGGAGTTTCCTGGTGGGAAATTAGAGGCAGGAGAGACACCTGAACAAGCTGCAGTACGTGAAGTATTTGAAGAAACCGGTGGAAAAGTTGATGCACTGACGTATATTGGGCAGTATAAAGTAGTAAATAAAGGCGCACCAATTATTAAAAATATTTATGTTGCAACAATTAGTGAATTAATTGAACGACAAGATTACTTAGAAACAAAAGGTCCAGTCCTCTTAGATAACCTTCCACCTTCTATTCAAAAAGAAGAGACCTTTAGTTTTATTATGAAAGATAATGTGCTTCAATACGTGATGAAGTATATAAAACGAATGAACACAACCAAATAAATAACTCTTTGTACTGAAAAGGAGCGCGGGCTGGACCAAAAGAGGTAGAGAACATCTCTTTTGATCTAGCCCCATTTTTTATTTAATTATCTTTTTCTTTGATTAATTTTCGTTCCATGTAGTTAACAACTTGATACATTACTGTAGCGCATACAGCGATTAGCAATAAACTTAGTAATACAAGAGTAAAGTTGAATACTTGAAAGCCATAAATAATCATGTACCCTAATCCTTTAGATGAAACGAGAAATTCTCCGACAATAACCCCTACCCACGATAATCCTACATTTACTTTGAAAGTAGAAATAATGGCTGGCAAAGAAGCCGGAAGAACCGCTTCTTGGAAGCATTGATTTTTAGTCGAGTTAAACGTTTTTAACAGTTTGATGTAGTTTTCATCTACTTCTTTAAAAGCGGTGTAGACGACAATGGTTGTAATAATGACTGAAATGATAGCACCCATAACAAGAATGGAAAAAAAACCAGGCCCAATTGCTACAATTAAAATAGGACCTAACGCTACTTTCGGCATGGCATTTAAAACAACGAGGTAAGGATCTAATACACGAGCCAATCGAGGGGAATACCAGAGAGCAGTCGCCAATAATACACCAGCTAATGTTCCAAGGATAAACCCTAACACGGTCTCAAATAATGTAAACGTGATGTGTGGAAGTAAAGATCCGTCAGCTAGTTTTGTGATGAATAACGTCCAAATCTTAGATGGGGAACTAAAAATTAATGGATCAATCCACTGATAGGTAGAAGCAATCTCCCAAAGTGAAAAGAAGGAAATAAAAATAAGTGTTTGGAGCATTAAAATGACACGTTGTTCTTTTTTTAAGCTATTTTTATATTGTTGATGAAGGGAGCTAATCGTTGCTTTTTGATTCAAGGTCATCAAGCTCCTTCCATATACGCTGAAACAATTCATTGTACGTAGGATGCTGCCTCGCTTCAAAAGGCGAGAGTGTTCGAAGTTCTTGTGGTACAAGAAATGTTTTAGCAATCGTTCCAGGTCGATTAGACAGAAGAAAGATACGAGTGCTCATCGCAATGGCCTCTCCAATGTCATGTGTGACTAATACAGCTGTTTTCTTTAAAGACATTAATGTTTTTGAAACAAGCTCTTCTAATTTTAGTTTCGTTTGAAAATCTAGCGCTGAAAAGGGCTCATCTAGTAGTAGGATAGATGGATCAATGGCAAGTGTACGTACCAGTGCAACACGTTGTCGCATGCCTCCTGAGAGTTGGCGAGGGTACAGATTTTCGACATCTGTAAGGCCGATGCTTTTTAATAAGTGAAGAGCAAGCTCTTCTTTTTCTTTTGTGTATTCTTTACGCATTTTTAAGCCAAGAAGTATATTTTCTTTAATGGTTTTCCATGGGAATAGGTAATCTTGTTGTAGCATATATCCAATTCTTGAATCATTCGTATAGATGTCTTCGTTATTGATGGTCACACGGCCTTCAGTCGGTTTGAGGAGTCCAGCGATAATTGAAAGCAACGTAGTTTTTCCACAGCCACTAGGGCCGAGAAAGGAGACGAATTCTCCCTCCTCAATTGATAAATCAATGTTTTGCAAAGCGGTAATCGCAGATTCTTTTGTAAAATACGTATGGTGAACGCGATGGACATGTAGTTTGGACATGTCAATTCTCTCCTTATTCAGAGATTACCTTTTCGGCAAAGCTCGTATTGACGAGTTCAGAATAGTCTACTTTAGTTGGAAGTTCTCCTGCTTCGTTCATAATGTTTTGAAGGTTATTCCAAGATTCTTCAGGTAACAATGGAGTTGTAGCATAAGATTGTTGAGCTTTATAACGTTCAACGACAGTTTCGATGATATCAAGTGGTGTGTCTTCAAATTGAGGTTGAATGGATTCAGCGATTTCTTTAGAGCTGTGTGTGTCTACCCATTGTTGAGCTTTATAAATAGCACGAGTGAACTTTTCGATTGCTTCCGTATTTTCGTTGATAAAGCTTTTTTTACTCATAAAAGTGGTATAAGGGACGTTTCCGGATTCTTCACCAAAAGAAGCAACAATGGTACCTCGCCCCTCTTTTTCAAAAATACTAGCGGTTGGTTCAAATAGTTGCACATAATCACCAGTGCCAGATGCAAATGCATTTGCAATGTTAGCAAAATCAACATTTTGAATTAAATCTAAATCATTTTGAGGGTCAATGTTATGTTGTTTAAGAACGTATTCTCCTACCATTTGAGGCATACCACCTTTACGTTGTCCTAGGAAGGTGGTTCCTTTCAATTGCTCCCATGAGAATTCGCTAACTTTTTCACGTGAAACAAGGAATGTACCATCCGTTTGTGTGAGCTGAGCAAAGTTAACGACAGGATCATTTGCTCCTTGTGCGTACACATAAATGGATGTTTCAGCTCCTACTAATGCAATGTCAATTCCGTTAGACAGGAGAGCAGTCATCGTTTTGTCTCCACCCCAAGTCGTCTGTAGCTTAACATCTAATCCTTCTTCTTCAAAGAACCCTTCTGAAAGAGCTACATATTGAGGAGCATAAAAAATAGAGTGTGTAACTTCTCCAACACGTAATGTGTACGTTTCTTCTTGTTTATTACACGAAATAAGTGGAACAATTAGTATAAAGACAGCAACGAATGATAAAAGCCATTTTACTTTTTTCTTCATACGTTATTCAATCCTCCTTGAAAGTACAAAGATACTCTATGATAAAGTATGAAGGGAGTAGGTGTTTGGTGAGTGCCTAAGCCAAAATGAAATGTGAACATATTGGAGAGATAAAAAGATGGATAATGGTTTAATTATAGACAAGCAAAGGTTTCCTTCTCCTAATCCAGCAATCGAGCTGTATATTGTTACATATATATCTAATGGATTGAAAGTAAAAGGGTTACTAGCCGAACCGAAAGCAGAAGGAATGTATGATGGCTTTTTATATTTAAGAGGTGGCATAAAGAATGTCGGCATGGTACGGGTTGGACGAATTGTTCAATTTGCATCGGAGGGATTTATTGTCATGGCACCTTTTTATCGAGGGAACCAAGGAGGGGAAGGAAATGAAGACTTCGCTGGTGATGACCGAGAAGATGCGTTGTCAGCTTACGACTTGTTACAAAATCATCATCGTGTAAGTAGAGATCGTATCCACATCTTCGGCTTTTCTCGTGGCGGGGTAATGGCCTTGTTTACAGCTATTTTGCGTCAACATGCGCGTTCTCTTGTGTTATGGGGAGGCGTGAGTGATATGACACTTACTTATTATGAAAGAGAAGATTTACGAAGAATGATGAAAAGAGTAATCGGGGGAACTCCTCATAAATATCCCGAACGCTACGACTGGCGAACACCTTTACATACACTTGAAGAACTCAATGCGCCAGTGTTACTTATTCATGGTGCAAAAGATCGAAACGTATCAATTGATCACGCATATAAAGTAGAAAATCGACTAAAGGAGCTTAACAAGCAAGTAGAAAGCTGGTACTTTAAAACTTTCACTCATTATTTTCCGCCTGTTACAAATCGCGAAACCGTTTATAAATTAACAAGATGGATGAAAAGTCAATAATGATACTGGGAGTTTTCCTTTTAAAATAGACGTTGTACAATACAAGAAAGAAAAAAGGGAGGATTTTAAATGGGAATGCCATTAGAACTAAACACGATGATTGTGACAAAAGGATTAGAAAAACGACTAGATGAGAATCTTTTTATGTTAGAAAAAGAGGGGTACCGCTTGTATCCGTTAGATATCCCAATTGGTGTACATAAAACGAAAGAGGGAGAGCGTACAGGAACAGGAGTCATTCGTAAAGTAGAGCTTGTTCATAATCAAACAAGAATTACATATGAGTTAGTAAAATTAAATTCCACTAATTAAACGTAAGGAAACGACCTCATGGGGTCCGTTTTGAACCCTTATTCTATAAAAATAAGAGAGTCCTTTTCAGCACCCTGATAAGGACTCTCTTTTTACGCGCATACTCTTAGTTTAAGGGACCACCAGCATCTTTTATTTCGCTTGGAACGTTTGAGAACTTCTTGAAGTTTTCTTTGAACTTTGAAGCTAGTTCTTTTGCTTTTTCTTCGTATTGAGAAGCATCAGTCCAAGCTTTTGCTGGTTGTAACACTTCATCAGGCACACCAGGCACATGAATTGGAATTTCTAATCCGAATATACCGTCTTTAACCGTTTCAGCGTTCGACAGCTCACCTTCTAATGCCGCTCGAACCATGGCACGTGTGTAACGTAGCTTCATACGCTCACCAACACCATATTCTCCACCAGTCCATCCTGTATTCACAAGATAAACGTTTACATTATGTTCGTCGATTTTCTTTCCTAACATTTCTGCATATGTTGTTGCAGGTAAAGGTAAGAAAGGAGAACCGAAGCATGTAGAGAACGTTGCTTGTGGAGATGTGACGCCGCGCTCCGTTCCTGCTAGTTTACTAGTATAACCGCTTAAGAAGTGATACATTGCTTGTTCTTTCGTTAATTTACTAATTGGAGGTAAGACTCCAAAAGCATCTGCTGTTAAAAAGACGATTGCTGTAGGATGGCCAGCAACACTTGGGTCTACAATGTTATCAATTGCTTGAATTGGATATGCTGCACGTGTATTTTCAGTTAGAGAATTATCATCATAATCTGCTAATCTCGTATCGTAATCAATGGTCACATTCTCAAGAACCGCACCGAAGCGGATGGCATTAAAGATTTGTGGTTCTTTTTCTTCAGATAAGTTGATGCATTTGGCGTAACAACCACCTTCGACATTAAACACTCCAGAGCTAGACCAACCGTGCTCATCATCGCCAATTAATCGTCGATTTGCATCTGCAGATAATGTTGTTTTTCCTGTTCCAGATAATCCAAAGAATAATGCTACATCACCTTCATTGCCAACATTAGCGGAGCAATGCATAGATAAAATATCTTTTTGAGGAAGGATGAAGTTCATAACTGAGAAAATCGATTTTTTCATCTCACCTGCATACTCTGTTCCACCAATTAAAATAATCTTTCGTTCAAACGAAATCATAATAAACGTTTCAGAGTTTGTTCCATCTACAACAGGATCTGCTTTGAAATTTGGCGCAGATACAATAGTGAATTCTGCAGCATGAGACGTTACGTTCTCTTCAGTTGGACGAATGAAAAGTTGGTGAGCGAACAGGTTATGCCAAGCGTATTCGTTAATGACGCGAATTGGCAGTGTGTACTTTGCGTCTGCGCCTGCGTAGCCATTAAACACAAATAACTCATCTTTTTCTTTTAAGTACGCTAACACTTTCTTATATAATGAATCAAATTTCTCAGCAGAAAATGGTTTGTTTACTTTACCCCAATCAATCAACTGTTTTGTCGTTTCTTCTTCTACAATAAACTTATCTTCTGGCGAACGTCCTGTATATTTTCCTGTTTCTACACGTACGGCCCCTGTAGATGTTAACGTTCCTTCACTGCGTTGTAGCACTTTCTCTACGAGTTGAGGCACTGAAAGATTCTGTTGAATTGTTTGTAGTTTAAGTAGTTCAGATAACTCAATAGACATATCCACTGTACTCATTTGCAATACCATCCTTTGTTTTTTGTTGCAATACAATAAATTTATAATTAGTATAACACATTTATATTAATAGTCTATACTAATTATCGCGAATTGTTTATATATCGTGTAAAAATAGGCGTAGTTTAAATGATTATTTTACAGATTAAATTTGTGAAACATGCATTCGTGATCAACGGTTTCTTCATTTGCCTTCTTTACTTGTATGACAACTACATTGTAAAGCGCTTTCAAAAAGACTTCAACTACTTTATATCATTTATAGATATTTCTATAAAAAGATTTGAAAAAATAACAATATTTTTTACGTCAATAAGGTTGACACTTTAATGGATGTTAATGTATGATATGTCATTGAACGGATACTCTCTTATCCCGAGCTGGTGGAGGGACAGGCCCTATGAAACCCAGCAACCATCACCATTTTTTTACATATTTAGGTGATAAGGTGCTAACCTGATGCAAGGTCCAACCTTGATCGATAAGAGTGAAAGGCTAAGTTGAATTTGATACCTTTCCTCGAAATTAAGGAAAGGTTTTTTATATTTTCAATTGTTTTTATGAACAATAATAAGGGAAATGAGTACCGTATCACTATGGAACTGTATTAAAGGAGGAAAATTGATGTCAACGAAACGTCGTTTATTTACGTCAGAATCTGTAACAGAAGGTCATCCGGATAAAATTTGTGATCAGATTTCTGATTCAATTCTTGATGCAATTTTAGCAAAAGACCCAAATGCTCGTGTAGCTTGTGAAACAAGTGTTACAACTGGTTTAGTATTGGTTAGTGGTGAGATTACAACATCTACGTATGTAGATATTCCAAAAACGGTACGTGAAACAATTAAGGAAATTGGTTATACACGTGCAAAATACGGTTTTGATGCGGAAACTTGTGCAGTATTAACATCAATTGATGAGCAATCTGCAGATATCGCAATGGGTGTTGATAAGGCTTTAGAAGCTCGTGAAGGTCAGATGACTGACGAGGAAATCGAAGCAATCGGTGCTGGAGACCAAGGTTTAATGTTTGGTTTTGCTTGTAACGAAACAAAAGAGTTAATGCCACTTCCAATTTCATTAGCTCATAAATTAGCTCGTCGTTTAACAGAAGTGCGTAAAGAAGAAATCCTTCCTTACCTTCGTCCAGATGGAAAGACTCAAGTAACAGTTGAATATGATGAAAATAACAAACCAGTTCGTATTGATACAATTGTTATTTCAACTCAACATCATCCAGAAATTACGTTAGAGCAAATTCAACGTAACTTAAAAGAATATGTCATTAATCCAGTTGTTCCTCAAGAGTTAATCGATGAGAATACAAAGTACTTTATCAACCCAACAGGTCGTTTCGTAATCGGTGGTCCTCAAGGTGATGCTGGTTTAACAGGTCGTAAAATCATCGTAGATACGTACGGTGGATATGCTCGTCACGGTGGTGGAGCATTCTCTGGTAAAGATGCTACAAAAGTAGACCGTTCTGCTGCATATGCAGCTCGTTACGTTGCGAAAAACATCGTAGCTGCAGGCCTTGCTGATAAATGTGAAGTTCAGTTAGCATATGCAATTGGTGTTGCGCAGCCAGTATCTATCTCAATTGATACATTTGGTACAGGTCAAGTATCTGAAGAAGTGTTAGTAGAAGCAGTTCGTCATAACTTTGACCTTCGTCCAGCTGGTATCATTAAAATGCTTGATCTTCGTCGTCCAATTTACAAACAAACAGCTGCTTACGGTCACTTTGGTCGTACAGACATTGATGTTCCTTGGGAGCGTACAGACAAAGCAGATGCATTAAAAAAAGCAGCATTAGGTAACTAACAAAAAGACTTCCTTTAAAGGAGGTCTTTTTGTTTATGCTAGTTGAACAGATTGTTTTCTGTTTATAACAGCTTCTTCATATTCAAGTAATAATCGCTCAAAGATGCTATCCCATGTTTGAGTTAACGCATAATTCCTTCCTTGGTGTCCAAAGTGAATACGTTTGTGTAAATCTTCTAGTAACTCTGTAGTATGATGAACAAACTCATCAACTGATTGAGGATTGCAAAGGTACCCATTTCGTCCATGTTGAATGATGGTTTTGACCCCACCTGCGTTTGCGCCAATAACAGGTGTTCCACAAGAGAGAGACTCTAATACGACATTTCCAAACGTTTCAGTAGCAGATGGGAAAACGAATAAATCAGAAGCTGCATAGATTTTTGCTAGCTGTTCACCTTGAAGAAAACCAGTGAAGGTCATATGTTCGAGAGATTCTCTTTTTAGCAGTTCCTTTAATGGTCCATCACCTACAATCAACCAATGAACTTTGTGACGGATATGAGGAGGTAACGACTTTGCAATTTCCATTAAAAGAGTGAGGTTCTTCTCAGGCGCAAGTCTACCAACGTACGTTAGGATATATGGTTTTTTTATATTATATTTAATGCGCACATCGAACCGGTCATAATGAGGATGAAACAATGTATGATCAACTCCACGTGACCAAATAGAGAGATTGGTAAACCCTTGTTGCTGTAAATGCTCTTTTGTAGATTCAGAAGGAACAAAGATTCGTTCGAGTGGTTGATGAAACCATTTCATATACTTCCATAAAAATGGAGTAAGAAAATGTAAATCATAGTAAGACAAGTATTGTTCAAAATCAGTGTGATAAGAACCGACCATTGAGATGTTCATTTTCTTTGCATAGTGTAAACCGCATAGTCCCATGTTAAAAGGAGTTGCGATATGAATAATATCTGGTTGAAATGCTTGTAGCTGTGCACGAATCTTTGGCATATTCGGTAGTGCTAAGCGACATTCAGGGTAGAGAAAAAAAGGTAGGCTCGCAAAGCGATGAATTTGTTTTGAAAATAAATCATCATTCGTACTTTCAGGAGCAAATACTTGGTAAGCAATTTTCTTATGTTCTAAATAACGGGTGAATCTTGATAATGTTTTTGCTACGCCGTTTACATCTGGTGTAAATGTATCAGTGAATAAAGCAATTTTCATCGTATCTCCCCCTATCCATTCAATGATGATGTTTTAGGTAAATAAAAACTAGTATAGACTTCCTTTACAACGTTAGAGCATAAAGAGATAAGAATCCAACAAAAGTGCCGAGAACCATTCCAGCACCAACATCGGTAGGATAGTGAAGCCCTAAATAAATACGGGATACCCCAACACTTAATGCGAACGGTAACAAAATAATTGCAAGGGATGGTACATAAAAAATAAAAGGGGTTGATATTGAGAAAATAGCTGTTGTATGGCCGGAAGGGAATGAATGATCCTTTAAAGGTTTTTCTAACACTTTTGTATTTTTAAGCTGTAAATAAGGTCTTTTGCGAGGATAAAGGCGCTTAAAAATAGCGACAGGAAGATGACTAATAGCAAGTGACAGTGCACTAGCAAGCGTAATGGTCTTTAAAGGACCACTTGTTAAAATGAACAAAGCTAAGACTGTAGTAATTGTAAAAGTTGCTCCACCTAAATGGGTAATTGTACGAAAATAAGCGTTGGCTAGTCGTCGATCAAAATGCTTGTTCACACTTTTAAATACGTAACACTCAACATCATACAATTGGCGAATCAACTTTGTTCTCATCATTTTATCCCCTTTAAGAAAAAGTGTTATTTTCATTGTAATAAGGGAATGTTTAGTGAGTAATAAGGAAATGTAAATTAATAGAAAATTTTAATTTAGTTAGAAGTCGTATGTTTAGGAGAAAGTATCGTTAGGTGATATATAGAAGTTGTTCGCTTGTGTAAAGGCGGTATACAATCTATAAGTAAGTTTTTGGAAAAACTCACTTATAGATTATGTGTGGTTGTTATACAATAAAGAGAACACGAAAATATTATCAGTTCTTGATTGAAAATAGTTACTTTAACGATTGGTAGTATTTCCCTTTTTCGACATAACTTTTTCGAATGCGATCCATGTCTTTTTGGTCGTCGTCTGTTAGTTCACGTACAACTTTAGCGGGTCTTCCAAGCGCTAATGTATGCGGTGGGATTTTTTTACCTGGTGGTACAAGGCTACCAGCGCCAATAAAAGCACCCTCACCAATTTCTGCCCCATCTAATACAATGGACCCCATCCCAATCAAGGAATTCTGGCGTAGAATCGCACTATGTAAGATGACTTGATGTCCGACCGTCACATCGTCTTCAATAATTAATGGGTTGTTCGGACTTTGATGGAGAGTCGATTGATCTTGAATATTCACTCGATTACCAATGATGGTAGGAGCGACGTCGCCACGAATGACGGTGTTAAACCAAATACTACTTTCATCTCCAATTGAAACATCGCCTGTAATTGTTACATAATCAGCAATATAGGCACTTGCTGAAATAGTAGGTGTTTTATCTTTATAAGGATAAATCATCTTACCCACCCCTTTTATAGTAGTTGAAAAAAATGAATAAATCTTCTAATGTAAGTGTACAAAGTTTTTTTCAATGAGTAAACAAAAGAAAGGAAGTAGCTCTTATGAGGAAATGGGAAGCTGACAATCCTAAAGGCGTCATGGTAATGGTACACGGAGCATCAGAGCACCATGGTCGTTATCGATGGTTAATTGAAATGTGGCGTTCTGTAGGTATGCACGTCATTATGGGAGATCTTCCTGGACAAGGAATGACAACGAGAAGAAGAGGGCATATTAAATCATTTGATGAATACATAGAAGAAATTGAAACATGGGTACGAGAAGCTCAAGAGTATGATTTGCCAATTTTCTTGCTTGGCCATAGTATGGGAGGGCTAGCGGTCATTCGCACACTTCAGGAAAAAAACCTTCCAGTATGGGGGGCTATTTTATCGTCTCCTTGTTTAGGGCTAAGAGAGCATCCACCTGCTTATATGGATTTGCTGTCGAAAGGGTTAAATAAGTTAATGCCAAGCATGTTGTTTAATACCGTGTTAACAGTGGATAAAGTGACAAGAAATAAAGAAGTAATGGATGAAGATCAAAATGATTCTCTCTATGTAACAAAAGTGTCTGTTAGGTGGTACCGTGAGTTAATGGATGCAATGAACATGGCGTTCAAAGACGTAGAGAACACACCAGACGTGCCGCTTTTATTAATGCAAGCAGGAGAAGATAAAATTATCGAGAAGCTAATTGTAAAACAGTGGTTTGATGAAGTAGACTTGAGTGAAAAGATTTATAAAGAATGGCCTTCTTTATATCATGAGATTTTTAATGAACCAGAAAGAGAGCAAGTTTTTGCCTATGCAAAGAGCTTTGTTGACCTTCACATTTAATGAATGTGATTTAAATTCGAGGTGAATGATAGATGAAAATTCCGTCCCACCCTTTTTTATTAATGAAGAAAGTATACAAAGATGTGTTACCTCTCGTTCATAAGCAGCTAGCTTATTGGAGGAAGTATGCAGAAAGAATTCCAGATGAAGAATTAAGAAGGCAAGCCATTTCGAGTATCGATTATAAAACATTTCACTGCGAAGGTGGTGGTATTCTGTCGATTTTAGCAAAGGAACAGATGACAGAATGCATACGCTTTATTGTAGCGTATCAAACCATTAGTGATTATTTAGATAACTTATGTGACCGAAGTAACTCATTGGATCCTAATGATTTTACTGCGCTTCATGAGTCCATGTTAGATGCGTTAACTGTAAGTGCTCCTATTCGTGAATATTACCGTTTTCGAACGGACCAAGACGATGGTGGTTATTTAGTTGCATTGGTTCAAACATGTCAAGAGGTATTGGGTAAAAGCGTTCATTATCCCATTATTTCAGAACACATTCTCGAACTAGCTACGTACTATTGTGATTTACAAGTGCATAAGCATGTGACAGTCGAAGAACGTGTGCCACGCTTAGAAAACTGGTTTTCTGCATACAAAGAGACCCTCCCTGAAATGGAATGGTACGAGTTTTCAGCATGTTCAGGATCGACATTAGGGATTTTTTGTTTAGTTGCATACAGTTTTCAGTCAACCTTTACAGAAGAACAAGCATTGAAAGTGAAAAAAGGTTATTTTCCGTATATACAAGGGTTACATATCTTGTTAGACTACTTCATTGATCAAGAAGAAGATAAACTAGGGGGAGACTTGAACTTTTGTTTTTACTATCCTCATTATAAATTCATGATGAATCGTTTCTTGCACTTTGTAACAGAAGCAGATTCTCACATAAAAGGATTGCCAAATGAGCATTTTCATCGATTTATTAATAGAGGATTACTAGGGGTCTATTTATCAGATGAAAAGGTGAGGAATCAAAAAGAAGTTCATACGACTGCCAAGAAACTGATTCGGTCAGGTGGGAGGCTTAGTTATTTCTTTTATGTCAATGGACGGATTTATCGGATGTTCTCAAAAGCAAAATAACTTCAAAAAAATAGAACGTTACTTTTATCTGAATTCAATGGTAAAAGTAGCGTTCTATTTTTTTAGTGGTTCAGCGTTTTTCAATCGCTACGATAAAAGGAGGATTATTTTTCTGGTTGATAAATTGATATTGCAACACATGTACAAGCTTCTGATCAAGCTGTTTTACATATTGCATAAGTGCTTGCTTTTCTACTTCACCTTCTGCATGTCCGTGATAAATAACAAGGACAATGATCCCTTCTGGTGCCAACCAATGAATTAATTGCTCAATCGCGTGAATGGTTGAACTTGGAGTAGTCACAATTTGTTTGTCGCCTCCCGGTAAGTAACCTAGGTTAAAAACCGCTCCTGTTAGTGTTCCTTTTAAAGAGTCGGGAAGTAAAGAAGAAAGCTGATCATGACTTTCGTGAAACAACGTGACTCGATTTAAAACGTTATGTTCTTTCAACCGTTTTGTGGTTTCCTCTAAAGCAGCTCTCTGAACATCAAAGCCATACACACGCCCGCTTTCACCGACAAGGTGGCTTAAAAATAATGTATCGTGTCCGTTCCCGATTGTTGCATCAACAACTGTGTCTCCAGGTTTAATCGCACGTTCTAATAGGGAACGAGCAAAAGGTAAAATACGCTCTACTTTCATGGTGTCACAACTTCCTTTTTAAAATACTTTCCTTGATAGCTATTTCGACGAATGAGTTCTTGATCAATGGCATTTAATACTCCCCATTTGTTGACACTCCACATGGGACCTATCATTAAGTCAATCGGTCCATCACCCGTAATACGATGAACGATCATTTCAGGAGGTAATATTTCTAATTGATCGCATACAAGCTGAACATAATCGTCAAAAGTTAAAAATTCAAGCATTCCTTTTTCGTACTGTTTAACCATAGGTGTTCCCTTTAATAAGTGTAACAAATGAATTTTGATACCTTGCACGTCTAGCTTGGCAACTTCACGAGCTGTTTCCATCATCATTTCAGGTGTCTCTAATGGTAAACCATTAATAATATGTGAACAAACGCGAATACCGTGTTTTCGTAGTTTTTTCACACCTTCTATATAACATTGATGATCGTGAGCTCGATTGATTAGCAAAGATGTTCGTTCATGAACGGTTTGTAGGCCTAACTCTACCCATAGATATGTGCGTTCATTTAATTCAGCTAAGTACTCTACAACATCATCAGGCAAACAATCTGGTCGCGTGGCAATCGAAAGACCAACAACACCAGGAAGGGTTAAAACTGTTTCATATTTCTCACGTAAAACATCAACAGGTGCATGTGTATTTGTGAATGCTTGAAAATAAGCAATATATTTTCCATCTTTCCATTTATCATGCATTTTGTCTTTAATGTCATGAAATTGTGTGACAAGATCATCCGTACGGTTTCCAGCAAAATCTCCAGAACCAGCGGCACTACAAAACGTACACCCACCATGTGCCACCGTACCATCACGGTTTGGGCAATCAAACCCTCCATCTAGAGCTACTTTGAATACTTTATGACCAAACGTCTGACGTAAATGATAATTCCATGTATGATAACGCTTGTTTTCGGCTGTATAAGGAAATGGATTAGATAATTTCAAGTAATTAGACTCCTTTTGAAAGCAAAATATAAATGATGATTCATCATCAGATTTTAACAAAAAACAACGTGATATCCAAATGAAAGTCGTGTTAGCAGTTTCTTCTATTTAAATGATGTCGTAAACTGTAAGACTTTTGAACAAAATAGTGGAGAGGACCGCTTTTAGTTTGTTTTTAAATGGAGGGAATAAGATGGCAACTCGTCAATCAGTCGATAAACTTATGCAACAATGTGAAGATGCAATGCGTTTTGCAAAAGAACAACTTCAAAATGGCATGCAGCAAGAACATTACAATGATACAGAATATACAGGTGCGCAATTAGGATTAGAAAATGCGTACAAAGAATTGGAAGAGCTTTCTCATAGTGCAAATGCTCAACAACGTGAGCAACTCTATCGTATGAGGTTGCAAATTCAACAGCTTCAAAACGAAATGGTTATTACAGAACATTAAACGAGGAGGTCTTTCAATGAAGAAACGTTCAAAACAAAACAATCCAGAACAAAAGACAAAGAATGGTGTAAATAGCAATGATATTGAAGTTGGAAAAGACTTTGACCCGGTAAAAGAAGTAAAAGAAAAAAATAGTAAGCGAGCACAACCGGTAAAATCAAACAAAACATTTAAATAAAAGAAAAAGATGTCCGTCTTGCTACGCACTTTTTGATGTTGTAGCAAGACGGGCATCTTTTTTGTTAAGGTGTTTAAAAATACGATTCAGTAGTATGTTTTTTCAATAAGAGTATCATTAGTGAAGCGATTGCTATTATTTAGTTGCATACATATGAACACTCTATTTTACATGTTGAAAATTAAGAGAATTTGCATTGTTTTTTTAATAATCTTTTTACGAAAATGGGTTGCGAAAAGTATAACAAAGGACTACAATTTATTTTGGTTTTCGAAATAAAATGGTTATTTCAATCTAAATAAATGAAATATGTATAGGCAGTTGTTTCTCATTTTAGATTTAGGGTGATGTAGTAACAAATGAGAAGTGTACTGCCTATTTGAATGGAATTAGTTAAAGAAGGAGAGAGCATATATGCCAAAAGCTTTATGGCTTTTAGTAATTGGGATGCTCATCAATGTAACGGGTGCTTCGTTTCTTTGGCCGCTAAATACAATCTACATACATGAACATCTAGGGAAGTCTTTATCTGTAGCTGGATTTGTATTAATGTTAAATGCAGGAGCAAGCGTTGTTGGAAATTTAATTGGTGGGACGCTTTTTGACAAAATTGGAGGATATAAATCAATTGTTATTGGCATTTCAATTACATTAATTGCTTTAATTGGATTAGTATTTTTTCATGGATGGCCAACGTATGTCATCTTGCTTATTGTTGTTGGATTCGGTTCCGGTATGGTGTTTCCTGCTATGTACGCGATGGCGGGAACAGTATGGCCAGAAGGTGGTCGTAAGGCATTTAACGCTATGTACGTGGCGCAAAATGCAGGAGTTGCCATTGGGGCTGCTCTTGGTGGTTTAGTGGCTTCTTATTCATTTACGTATATTTTTATTGCGAATGCACTTATGTATGTCATTTTCTTTAGCATTGCATTTATTTCATATCGCCATATTGCCACCACTCACACAAAACAAACAAGTGTATTAAATGAAGCAAAACTGGTGAATGATAAAGCGAGATTTGCTGCATTACTTATGCTATGTGTAGGTTATTTATTATGTTGGATGGCGTATGTACAATGGCAATCTACTATTGCGGCTCATACTCGAGATCTTGAGATTTCACTAAAACAATATAGTATGTTGTGGACAATTAATGGTGTGTTAATTGTTGTAGGTCAGCCATTTATTTTACCAGTTGTAAAATTCTTTGCCAAAACGTTGAAGGTGCAGATTCTGATTGGTACAGCTATCTTTATTCTTTCATTCGGTATTGTATCTGTGGCGACAACATTTACTCATTTTGTATTAGCAATGGTTATTCTTACAATCGGTGAAATGTTTGTTTGGCCAGCCGTTCCAACGGTTGCAAGTCAATTAGCACCAAAAGGAAAAGAAGGGTTTTATCAAGGGGTTGTAAACAGTACTGCAACAGGTGGAAGGATGTTAGGACCTCTTATAGGGGGATTATTTGTTGATTTCTCTAACATTACAACGTTATTTTACGTTCTTATGTTTGTGTTATTACTTTCACTCATCCCAACGTGGATTTACGATAAGAAATTAAAACGAGTATATCAAGAGGAAATGGTTGCAAAGCCAATCTCAACGTAAATGAGAATGATAAAAAAGTCTCTGTGTTTTGTTTAATGACAGCATTAGATAAGATACATGAGGCTTTTTTATTACTGGATAATAAAACTAAAAATTTAGAATTTACGGACTCTAATCTTAATACTATAATATAGACGGTGACAAGCACCTAAGAGAAAGACGCTATTACGATAATTGAAACCGCTTTCTTTTTTGTGTGTTTAGATTAAAAAATTATGAATAGGAGTGATGAGTGAGTGCTAAGTATGATTGGTTTAATTGGGGGATTAGTTTTACTCATTGTATTGACAATGCGTGGCATGAATTTGTTAATCGCAGGTCCACTGTGTGCATTGTTTGTAGCGCTTTTCAGTGGTTTGCCACTCTTTCCTCAGTTAGTAGGAGAAGGTGAAGCTAATTTTGTAGGTAACTACATGTCTGGATTCACGGGATTTGTGGCATCTTGGTACTTAATGTTTCTATTAGGTGCTATATTTGGGAAAGTAATGGAAGATAGTGGTGCAGCCGATAGTGTATCAAAGTGGATAGTAGATAAACTAGGTATGAAACGTGCCGTGCTTGCGATTGTCCTAGCGTGTGCTATTTTAACGTATGGTGGTGTAAGTTTATTTGTGGTTGCATTTTCGGTTTATCCAATGGCAGTTAGTTTGTTTAGGCAAGCAGATTTGCCACGTCGCTTTATTCCTGCTGCTTTAGGATTTGGTTCTGTTACATTTACAATGACATCAGCGGGATCACCAGAAATCCAAAACTGGATTCCCATTGAATACCTTGGAACAACTCCTTATGCAGGCTGGGAAGTTAGTTTAATTGTTGGCGTGTTAATGGCGGTATTTGGATATTGGTGGTTAAAGCGTTTAATTGGCAAAGCAGTTAGCAATGGTGAGAAATTCGTAGGACGTAAAAATGATCCTACTACTGTAGAGGGAGGAAGTTTGCCAAATCCGTTACTAAGCTTAATTCCTTTACTTGTCGTATTAATTATTTCATTTGTTTTCCATGACTCGTTAAAGCAATCAGCACTTATTGTTGCATTATCAGGGGGGATTATTGCCACTTACTTATTAAATCGTAAATATTTTAAAAATTTTTGGAATGCCATCTCTGAAGGAACACTTGGAGCGCTTATTGCGATTGGTAATACAGCTGCAGTTGTCGGGTTTGGGGGAGTTGCAAAAGCAGTACCAGCATTCGCTGTAGCAGTTGATGCGATGACAAACATTCCTGGAAGTCCATTAATTGGTGGGGCAATTGCTGTTAGTGTGATCGCTGGTATGACAGGATCAGCTTCTGGTGGTCAGGCAATTGCATTGCCAATTTTAGCTCCACACTATATTGATGCAGGAGTGAATCCTGAAGCACTTCATCGTGTTGTAGCTATTTCATCAGGAGTATTAGATTCACTTCCTCACAATGGTTACGTCGTAACAACCATTACAGCTATTTGTGGAGACACCCATAAAGCTGCATATTTACCTATGGCAGCGATGACGGTTATTGTACCACTCATTGGATTGGTACTTGCGATTGTTTTATTCTCGTTTGGATTAGGGATTTAATATTGAGTGAAGTCAAAAGGGATAAAAGACTCTGTATTTTGATTTAATCTCGAACATCCTTTGCTCGCCCAATGCATTAAACTCAACAAAAAGGCGGGCAAGGGGTGTTGCATATAAACGTACTTACTCCATCATCCAATACGTATACACTTACAACATCGTTGGTCGATAGTGAATGGTTAAAATGAATGCGTATGGTCGTGTTTTTTGGTATAAAACAAAATTGGAAAAGAAATACTGAAAATAGTGTAAATAAAATAGCCGTAACAACTTGCAGATTGGTAACATATTATTTACAATACATATAGGAATCTACATACATTCTAACAACAATGATAAGGAATAGTAGTGAGCGAAACGAGCAAAGAGAGTTGACGGTTGGTGTGAGTCAACAAACGTGCGTTCATGAACTCGCCTTTTGAGTTGCAAGTGTGAACAAGTGTTTTAGTAGCATTTGCCGTCCATCCGCGTTAAGGAGTTTGAGTGAGCACCATGGTGTGCTAATGTGGGTGGTACCGCGGGAAGTTAATTCAACCTCTCGTCCCTTTTTTAGGGATGAGAGGTTTTTTATTTGCACTAAAAGTGAAGGTGACTGTTTATAACTGCAGAAACTGACTTATTTATAACTATGAGGAGGATTATCATGGCTTTTAATCACCAACAGATTGAAAAGAAATGGCAAGAGCAATGGGAAACAAATAAAACATTCAAAACAACAGAGGACAAAGGTAAACGTAAGTTTTACGCATTAGATATGTTTCCATACCCATCAGGTGCAGGGCTTCATGTAGGGCATCCAGAAGGGTATACAGCGACGGATATTTTATCTCGTATGAAGCGTATGCAAGACTTTAATGTGTTACATCCAATGGGATGGGATGCCTTTGGTTTACCGGCAGAACAATATGCGTTAGATACTGGAAATGACCCAGCAGAATTTACAGAGCAAAATATTAATAACTTTCGCCGCCAAATTAAAGCACTAGGATTTTCATACGATTGGGATAGGGAAGTCAATACAACAGATCCGGATTATTATAAATGGACACAATGGATTTTCTTAAAATTATATGAAAAAGGGTTAGCGTACATTGACGAAGTAGCGGTAAACTGGTGTCCAGCATTAGGAACAGTGCTAGCGAACGAAGAAGTCATTGATGGGAAAAGTGAGCGTGGCGGTCACCCAGTAGAGCGTCGTCCAATGAAGCAATGGATGCTTAGAATCACTGCTTATGCAGACCGTTTACTTGAAGATTTAGAAGAATTAGATTGGCCAGAGAGCATCAAAGATATGCAACGTAACTGGATTGGCCGTTCAGAAGGTGCACATGTTCATTTTGATATTGACGGATATGACGAAACATTTACAGTGTTTACAACACGTCCAGATACGTTATTTGGAGCCACTTACGCTGTTTTAGCACCAGAGCATGAGCTTGTTGAAAAGATTACAACAGCTGATCAAAAAGAAGCGGTTCAAACGTATTTAGAAAATGTAAAAATGAAAAGTGATCTTGAGCGTACAGATTTAGCGAAAGAAAAAACAGGTGTCTTTACAGGTGCTTATGCAATTAATCCAATTAATGGTGAAAAGATGCCAATTTGGATCGCAGATTACGTACTTGTTAGCTACGGTACAGGTGCAATTATGGCTGTTCCAGCGCACGATGAGCGTGATTTTGAATTTGCAAAAGAGTTTGATCTACCGATTAAAGAAGTAGTAGCAGGTGGAGATGTTAAGAAAGAACCATACACAGGAGACGGCGAGCACGTTAACTCAGACTTTTTAAATGGATTAAACAAAGAGGATGGAATTGCAAAAGCAATTGACTGGCTTGTTGAACACAACAAAGGTGAAAAGCAAGTCACATATCGTCTGCGCGATTGGTTATTTAGTCGTCAACGTTATTGGGGTGAGCCAATTCCAATTATTCATTGGGAAGATGGAACAATGACTGCTGTACCTGAAGAACAGCTACCACTGACGTTACCGAAAACAAAAGAAATCAAACCTTCTGGTACAGGGGAGTCTCCACTAGCGAATATTGAAGGCTGGGTTAATGTTGTAGATCCTGAAACAGGTAAAAAAGGGCGTCGTGAAACGAATACAATGCCACAATGGGCAGGAAGCTGCTGGTATTATTTACGCTATATTGATCCGAAAAATGATGAGTATTTAGCAGCGCCAGAAAAGCTAAATGAGTGGTTGCCTGTAGATATTTACATCGGGGGAGCAGAGCATGCCGTTCTTCATTTACTATATGCACGCTTCTGGCACAAATTCTTATACGATATCGGTGTAGTCCCAACGAAAGAGCCATTCCAAAAGTTATTTAACCAAGGAATGATTTTAGGTGAAAACAACGAAAAAATGAGTAAATCAAAAGGAAATGTTGTGAATCCAGATGAAATCGTAGAGACACATGGTGCAGATACGTTACGTCTGTATGAAATGTTTATGGGACCACTTGATGCATCAATTGCATGGTCAGAAAAAGGATTAGATGGTTCACGTCGTTTCCTAGATCGTGTATGGCGTTTACTTGTAGAAGATAATGGTGCGCTAAGTAGCAAAGTTCAAGACTCTACAGATACAACGTTAGAGCGTGTTTATCACCAAACGGTTAAAAAAGTGACAGAAGATTATGAAGGGCTTCGTTTTAATACAGGCATTTCTCAATTAATGGTATTTATTAATGATGCTTATAAAGCAGAGGTTCTTCCTAAAGAATACGTAGAAGGTTTTGTGAAATTATTAGCGCCAATTTGTCCTCATATTTCAGAGGAACTGTGGGAGAAGTTAGGTCATTCTGAAACAATTTCATATGAAGCATGGCCAGCTTTTGATGAAGCCAAATTAGTAGATGATGAAGTAGAGATTGTTGTTCAAATTAACGGTAAAGTACGTGCAAAACTAAGCGTACCAACTGAAGCTTCTAGAGAACAACTACAGGAAATGGCGATGGCAGATGGAAACGTTCAAGAGTATATCGAAGGTAAAACAGTTCGAAAAGTAATTGCGGTACCTGGTAAGTTAGTAAACATTGTAGCAAATTAATAGCTAAAAAAGTGGCTAGATAGAGTGGTAATGCGCTTTATCTAGCCACTTTTTACATTAACGATGATAATATGGGTGGTCTTCGTCCGATGCTACATCAATAATATTGTGATAGCGAGGATGATCTTCATCAGATGTAGAATGTAAAAATGAAGCAGCAAGAAGTGAACGTGAAACCTAGTGTGAATGTAAAAAAGCCAAGAATATACTTTTTCATAACAATTCCTCCTAATTTGTTAAGTTTCTTCTAATGTCATTGCAAAGTTTATAATAATAACTGCTTTTCTTATATGAAAAGCGGTTAGAATGCATATTAGCCAATTGCTCGTAACAGATTAATAAGTAGTGCAGGTCTTCTTTTGCTTCAAAAAATGGCAGGGCGACAGTTTCTAAATAGTTTTCTAGCTCTGCATGATTGCGATCAACTTCAAGAGCAAGAATCTGAAACTTTATTTCTAGTTCTGGCATATTGTTTAGTTGTTTCATTGACTGTTGAATTATTTCTAGTGCTTGTTCTTTATCATTTTGTGCCACTAATTCTTTTGCTAAATAATAAGAGGTTTTTAAATAGGAAAAAGAATACTGTTTTTTAAGGAATAAGGATTCTTCATAATGAGTAGTCGCTTTTTGGTGATCCTTTTGCTCACTATATAAATTTCCTAGGTTATGATAGCAAAAAGCTTGCATGTCCTTTAAGTCTAGCTTTTTAGCAGTTGATAAAATGTTATGAAAGAGTTGTCTGGCTTGTGAAAATTGTTTAATGCGTTTGTAATTAATCGCAATTAATAATTGGCAGTCTAGACTTCGTAAAAAAAGGGATGCAGAGTTTAACATTTCTAACGCTTCATAACCATAAATGATGGCTAAAGAAGGATGATGTAAGTGACTATGAGTTAAGGCTAAGTTATAAGAGAGCTCAGGCTCTTTGTAGCGAATTTTCTCACTCATTTGTTCCGCCTTTTTAAACATGTCTAATCCTTGTGCATAATCCCCTAGTAAACAATGATACAACCCTAAAAACATATGAAAATATAAAGATTGAACAACGGTTAATTTCTTTTTAATTCTTGTGAAATATTCGATGAGTTGTCTAGCCTCTGAAAACTTTTCTTCATATAAAAAATAACGAAATTGAGCGAGACGATAGTTATTCAAAAGCGTCATATTATAGATGCTTTTCGTTTTAAGTTCTAATTCTTCAGCGTAATTTTGAACCGTCTCATTACGTCGATCGACCATTGCTTCGTACCATCTTAGCACCTCGTCATTAAGAAGTTGCTGTTCACTCATGACTAGGCCATAATCATAGCCTAATCTCTCTAACAATAATTCAATAATCTCATCATTTGCTTCGATGCGGTTGTTTTCTAACTTGCTTAAGTAAGGAATCGAGCAAATGCCTTTTGCAAGTTCTTCTTGTGTCATCTCTTTTCCTTGACGAGTAATAGAGATAAGAGTGCCAATATTGACTTCAAAGTTATCATTCAGTAAGTGCATAGTTAGAAAAAAACTCCTTTATATAGTAAAAATGATTACTATTGCTGCTCTTCTTTTTATTTTCTATATTTTCTGTAAAATAAAAAAGAGACTAAAGACTCATTGTTATAGAACTATAAGTTTCTTTTTTTAGTCGGAAAACAATGGGATATAGAGAGAAAAAAGCGCATTTTTTTCTCAATATCATAGGAGATAAGGTTGTTTTGAATCTGTCTAGATGAGTTAAATGTCGTGATAGTAGCTTTACTGCTTTTATATTTGATAAAATAAAAAAATGATATGAAAAGGAGTGATAAGTGTGGAAGAAGTTAAAACAATTACAACGGGCGAACTTCAAGAGAAGATTGAAAAAGGTGAAGATCTTTACTTAGTAGATGTACGTGAAGATGAAGAAGTAGAAGAAGGTATTATCGCAAAAGCGAAACATATAAAAATGGGTGATATCCCTGAGAATGTGGACTATTTTGATAAAGAGAAGGAATATATTTTTATTTGTCGTTCAGGTCGTCGCAGCGAAAATGTCTGTCTTTACCTACAAGATCAAGGATATAAAGTGCGAAACATGGTTGGTGGCATGTTAGATTGGCAAGGAGACGTTGTTAAAAAATAACGCAACTTCATAATGATTTAGTAGAAGAAGTTTCAGTAACATACATGCTGAAGCTTCTTTTTATTTCATCTGTTGTTCATGAATGTGATTTTTCTGAATATTCTTAAATAAAGGGAGGGGATACGTATGAGCATGTTTCATATTATGGATGTGACAGAAAGGGTGCATGCCAAAATTAAAGAAGATTGTGTCGAGTTATATTTTTACACAGAATGCATTGGAAAAGTTGTGTTAACTGAATCCGGAAAAGAATATGAATTAATTGAAGGTTACACGTATGAAGACAATAAAATATTGAAATTAATTAACTGTGAGGAAAACGTACCCCCGTATGTAGAAGATTGTGATTTAGGATGGTGTTAACGTATTGGTGCAAGTGAAGTTATTCGATAAAGAACATGAAAAAGATTTAGAAGTATCCGTCAATCGATTTTTGAAAACGTTATCAGGTGATCAGATTATTGATATTAAGTATCAGATTTCAACAGGGTTTGATCGAGAAGAGCAGGTGTATTGCTTTTCAGCCATGGTTATTTACAGAGACTAACATGAAAAGAAGGGGGAAAAAACACCCCTTTTTGACTCAGACAGCAACGTCCCTTGCTCCGTTGTCCAGTTATACCAATGGATAGAGAGGCAAGGGATGTTGCATGTAAACCTACGTTGTTCAGTTTATTGATTCATACCTTACCCTCTTTTTTAGTATGAACTTCTAGCATATGCGCCTGCATTTAACCCAGCAAGACGTCCTGTTACAAGGGCAGACGTAATGTTATAGCCGCCGGTATAGCCATGAATATCAAGTACCTCTCCGCAGAAGTACAAACCGTTCATGAATTTAGAAGCCATTTCTTTTGGATGTACTTCTTTTACTGAAACGCCTCCACCTGTTACGAATGCTTTTTCGATTGAAAGAGTGCCATTTACTTGAAATTCAAATCGTTTACAAAGCTTTGCAAACTCTCGTAGCTTCTCATGAGAAAGATGTCCAGCGATTGCTTGTTCATCGATTTGAGCAAGGTGTGTCACAAACAATAAATAGCGTTCAGGTAGAAAACCTTTTACTACGTTTTTAAATGCTTTTTTAGGTTCTTCTTTTGTTAGTTTAACTAACTCTTGAAAAATAGCTTCTTCATTTTTATGAGGGAAGGCATCAATACTCATCGTAACGGACGAGCTTTTTTGTTTTTTTAACTCCTTCACGACATATTGACTACAGCGAAGAACGGCAGGTCCTGATATTCCAAAATGGGTAAAAATCATGTCCATTTGGTGTGTAATGACAGGCTTGCCTTTTTTATTTAAGACACTTAGTCCCACATTACGTAATGAAAGTCCTTGCATGACTTTTTCTTTAATAAATGCTTCATTTGAAGTAATTGGAACTTCAGTGGGATACAGTTCAGTAATCGTATGTCCTGCTGTTTCCGCCCATTTATAACCGTCTCCGGTAGAGCCTGTGTGAGGGACAGACTTTCCACCAACGGCAATAATCACACTTTTTGCTTCAATTGTTTCTCCACTTTGTAAGTGAACAGCTTTTACAGCCTCATCCTGATAGGCTACCTTTTTAACAGGTGTATTTGTTCGAACGTCTACTTTTAATCTTTTTAACTCTCCAATCAACGCATCTACAACAGATTGAGCTTTGTCTGTTACAGGGAACATGCGTCCATGGTCTTCCTCTTTTAGCTTAATTCCTAAGTTTTCGAAGAAGCGGATAATATCTTCATTACTAAAAATTGAAAATGCACTATATAAAAATCGTCCATTTCCTGGAATATGCTTAATAATTTCATCAATTGGTAAGCGATTGGTTACATTACAACGTCCGCCACCAGAGATAGCTAGCTTTCGTCCTAGTTTATTTCCTTTATCAATCAATAATACACTGGCTCCCGATTCGCCAGCAGCAATGGATGCCATCAATCCAGAAGGTCCTCCACCAATCACAACAACATCATACTTCATTTTATTCACCAACTTTAATTTATCGTCTTTCCTTTGGCTTCCTTTATAAGTTGAACATTTTTTAATTAAAAACTGACAAACTTTAAAGAATTGTATAAAATAGTGAGCTATGGTTTAGTTTTTACCAAAGCGTTCTTAATTGTAAACTGCAGCTTGCTTATTTTCAATCTTATTACTATTATCAAATATGTAACATCGAATATTGGAGGCAAATCCATGTCAGATTCAAAGTTATTAAGAGGAACTTTTATTTTAACACTTGGTACTTACATATCTCGGGTTCTAGGGATGATTTATTTATTTCCATTTTCTGCTCTTGTTGGAACAGTAGGTGGAGCCTTATTTGGATACGGATATGTGCAATACACAATCTATTTAAGTATCGCAACAGCTGGTGTTCCAATGGCTGTTTCAAAATTTGTTTCAAAATATAATGCGATAGGAGACTATCATACGAGCCGCAGGATGTTTCGATCAGGAATGAAACTGATGCTTTTTACAGGCTTTTTAGCGTTTATCTTTCTCTATTCTGCTGCTCCTATTATTGCAAAAGCAACTCTAGGAAGCAATAACTTAGAAAACTCATTAGAAGATGTTGTAATGGTTATGCGCATGGTCAGTGTGGCGCTTTTGATCGTACCGATGATGAGTCTTATGAGAGGGTTCTTTCAAGGTCATCAATCGATGGGGCCAACAGCTGTATCACAAGTTATTGAACAAGTGGTTCGCATCGTCTTTTTATTAGCTTCAACTTATATTGTCATTAAGGTATTAGGTGGAAGTATTGCTACTGCTGTTGGTTTTGCGACTTTTGCTGCGTTTGTTGGAGCATTGGGGGGTCTTGCGGTTTTACTTTGGTATTGGAAGAAGAGAAAGCCTCATTTGGATTCATTACTCGAACAGAGTGTGACGCCTACACGTATTTCAACTGCGTCAATGTTTAAAGAGCTGTTTACGTATGCTTTGCCATTTGTTTTTGTTGGACTGGCTATTCCTTTGTATCAATTCGTGGATCAGTTTACATTTAACAAAGCAATGATTGCTGCTGGACAACAAGATGTGGCAGAATCAATGTACGGAATTGTCCAAACGTATGTACCAAAGCTTGTGATGATTCCAGTCTCACTTGCTACAGCATTTGGATTAACACTTGTTCCAACGATTACAAATTCTTATATGAATAAAGAGTATGGCACACTACAAAAGCAAATTGATCAAACCTATCAAACGATTATCTTTTTAGTCTTGCCGGCGGTTATCGGTTTGTTTGTGTTAGCCTATCCAGCTTATGGCTTTTTCTTTGGAGTAGAAACGGTTGAAGCAGGGGGGTACATCTTACGGGTATATGCGCCAATTGCTTTACTATTTTCATTCTTTACAGTAAATGCTGCCATTCTCCAAGGGATTAATAAACAAAAATATGCGGTTATTAGTCTAGGGTTTGGATTAATTGTGAAGATTGTATGTAACATGCCGTTTATTATGTTATTCCATGAAATTGGTTCTATTCTAGCAACAGGGCTTGGCTATTTTGTTTCTATTGCTTATACGTTTTATATGATTAAAAAGCATGGAAGATATGAACATCGTACGTTAGTAAAGCGAGCGATGTTAATGATTATCTTTGCTGTGTTAATGGGAATTGGTGTGAAGGTAACTGAATATGCGATGAGCTTCTTTGTGATGTATGAG
This sequence comes from Bacillus sp. CGMCC 1.16541, assembly GCF_003184905.1. Classification (GTDB taxonomy): domain Bacteria; phylum Bacillota; class Bacilli; order Bacillales; family Bacillaceae_H; genus Priestia. The sequence continues at coordinate 25,405 of NZ_QFRU01000020.1, read as the reverse complement.
GCCGGACGCTTGCCAGCAGCTATTATTACGCTTGTTGGCGCAGCTATCGGGGGAGTCATTTACTTTGTCATTGCATATCGTTCACAACTTTTACAAAAAGTGATGGGGAATCGAATTACAAGTTTAATTCAACGAAAAATACTAAGAAAAAAATCACAAAGTTCGTAACAAAATGAAAGAGGTTCGCCTCTTTCATTTTGTTATATGGTCGGAGGTTTTAACATGCGAATCGATAAGTTATTATCAAACATTGGGTATGGTAGTCGAAAAGAAATTAAAGGGTTATTAAAATCTGGAGTAGTAAAAGTAGATGGAGAGCTTATAAAAGAAGCAAAAACCCACGTAGATCCTAATGAACAAGAGATTACTGTTCATGGTGAGCCTGTTTCATATAAAGAATTTATTTATTTGATGATGAATAAGCCGCCAGGAGTCTTATCTGCTACAGAAGACTTTCGTCAAGAAACAGTGGTGGATTTGTTGGAAATTGAAGATGCTGTGTACAATCCATTCCCTGTTGGGCGTTTAGATAAGGATACAGAAGGACTTTTGCTTTTGACCAATGATGGACAATTATCACATCAATTGCTATCTCCTAAAAAGCATGTGCCTAAAACGTATTTTGCAATCATAAACGCGCCTGTTACACAAGAAGACGTTGAGGCGTTTAAGCAAGGAGTAACATTAGATGATGGGTATGAAACAAAACCCGGCGAACTTAAAATTTTAAAGGCAGATACCGAATCGGAAATTGAGTTAACAATTACGGAAGGAAAGTTTCATCAAGTGAAGAGGATGTTTGAATCAGTAGGAAAGAAAGTAACCTATTTAAAGAGGATTTCAATGGGGCCACTACCATTAGATGAAAACTTAGAGTTAGGTGAATACCGAGAGTTAACAGACGCGGAGGTAGATTTGTTAAAGCAACATAGAAAGGGATAAGTGCCCGAAAAAAAAAAGGAACCCAATACGTGGTTCCTTTTTCTATTTCACCGTTAAGTGAACAGTTTCACGTTTATCTCTATATGTGTTTCTTTATTGCCAATGTAACTAGGATGACATCCTGACCTTCTTGTTCGTAGTCGTCCAACTACCACGACTGGGGCTGCGAACTAAATCATTGTATGCTAACACATTCAAGTCTCGTTGAATGGTGCGTGGGGTGATACCAAATTCGTCAACAAGTTCTTGCGTAGTGACTGTTCCATTCGAACGAATGAACATGTAGATCGATTTGATACGAGTTAGCATTCGATTTGTTGAAGGCTTCAAAAGACCACTTCCTTATTCGTTTTTCGCATCGCAAAAGTTTAGAATAAATCTCAGGTGTCAATTACTACTTTCATACTTGTTTTTATTGTACACAAATTCTAGATAAAATTGAAAGTCAAAAGGCTGAATTAACATAATATTTACATAAATAGATAAAGGTATGTAATAATCTCGTAACATCTCCTCTCTTAATTTTAACAATATATGACTATTGTATAAAATAATCGGAAAAATTAGAATATTTTTAAGTGATAAATTTAAAAATATAAGAAGTTTATTTTTCTTCTCTATTTTATTTTTGCTCTTCAATTAGACACCTTTATTTTCTGTCATTCCCACTTCTTTTATATCCAAAACATATGGACTCATGGACAGCTATTTTTTTAGAGTGATATTTATGGTACATTTGGAAGTAATAGAATGAATACAGGAGTGAACGAGATGAGCAAGATTAACTGGACAGAAGAGGTTGAAAAACGAAAACAAGAAATCATTGAGCAAACACAACAATTTCTACGTATTAAAAGTGTTCTTGAAGAGAGTAATGAAGAAGGTGCACCGTTCGGTAAAGGGATCCAACAAGCTTTAGAGTTTTTATTAAGTAAGGGAGAGACTGATGGCTTTACTGTGAAAAACGTAGATGGATACGCTGGACATATTGAAATGGGACAAGGTAAAGAACTTGTTGGTGTACTTTGTCATGTTGATGTAGTTCCTGAAGGTGACGGATGGTCTGTAGAGCCTTACGGAGCAGAAATAAAAGACGGGAAAATTTTTGCTCGAGGTGCAATCGATGATAAGGGACCAACCATGGCGGCTTATTACGCGATGAAGATTGTAAAAGATTTAGGCTTACCACTCAATAAGCGCATCCGCATGATTATTGGAACAGATGAAGAAAGCAGCTGGCAATGTGTTGATCATTATTTTGCACGTGAAGAAATGCCAACAGTCGGCTTTGCTCCTGATGCTGATTTTCCACTTATTCATGCAGAAAAAGGAATTGCTGACTTCGATTTAGTAAAGCCGTCTTCTTCCGTAGAAGAGAGTCCATTGATGTTAACACAACTTTCTTCTGGTCGACGTTACAACATGGTTCCTGATTTTGCTCGTGCAACAATTCGACTGACGGAAAACTCGGTAAATGTTGAAGAGCTTTATGAGCAATTTCTGAAAGCGAAAGAAGTAGAAGGGCGAGTGACAAGTAAAGGTGATAATGTAGAGCTTGAATTAGTGGGGGTTTCTGCTCATGGAAGTGTACCTCAAAAAGGAATAAATGCAGGACTGATTTTGAGTGAATTTTTACATACGCTTCCTCTAGATGTACCTGCTAAGGGGTTTCTAAACTACGTGAATGATTATGTTGTTGGAGATTGTTTAGGGGAGAAGCTAGGAGTTCAATATGAAGATGATATTACGGGCCCATTAACGATGAACGTTGGTGTATTAGCTTATACAGCAGAACAAGGTGGGAAAATTGGGGTTAATATGCGCTATCCAGTAACAGCTAACTACGACAAGGTTTTAGAAAAAATTGCCCAGATCAGCGAAGAACATCAGGTAAGTATTGAAAACATATCCGATTCAAAGCCTCATCACGTTGATCAAAATCACGAGCTTGTAAAAACGCTGCAAAAGGTATACACAGAACAGACAGGAGAAGAAGCGACGTTACTTTCAATTGGAGGGGGGACATATGCCCGAGCACTTGAAGCAGGTGTAGCATTCGGCCCTTTATTTCCAGGACGTGAAGAAGTCGCTCACCAAAAGGACGAGTACATGTACATTGAAGATTTGTTAAAAGCTACCGCAATTTATGCACAAGCTTTGCATGAGCTTACCAAATAATCGTTCCTACTCAACAAACGACTATGGTAAAATATAGAGAATGACCGCTTGCTTAGTTCATGGGAAGCGGTCATTCTCTATGCTCTTTTTGGTGAAGAATCAAACTCATAGATGATTTTATATGAGAAGGTGACGTTAAGATGGAACTAGCATTGAAAAATGAAAAAGTAAATGTAAAGACAATTTTTATTTCGTATTACTTCTTAATTTTTTTTGGTATTGGTGGACTTTTTCCTTTGTTATCTGTGTATTTAAGTGATGTCGTCAAACTTTCTGGCGCACAGGTAGGAATCATTATGTCAATTAGCCCTGTCGTGATGATTTTTGCACAACCTCTTTGGGGAATCGTTTCTGACTATACACAAAAGCCTCGCTTTGTTTTAATGAGTACATTATTATGCACAGGAGTTGTAGGATTTTTCTTTTCATTTGTGAATGATTATTATGTTTTTGTCATTCTAGCCGCCATATTAGCATTCTTTCAAAGTTCTCTTATTCCAATCTCAGATAGCATTGCTTTAAACTATGTACAAAAAGTAAACGGTGATTATGGTTCTATTCGCCTTTGGGGAGCGATTGGTTTTGCTGTTTCGGTACTTGCGGTAGGGCGTCTATCAGAGGTATTTGGTTTGCATGTTATCTTCTACGTGTTTGCTGTCGTGTTAGTAGCAGCTTCTGTTTTAGCGAGATATTTACCAAAAGAAAGCCAAACAATGAATGTACGATTGAGAGACGGTGTATCTAGCTTACTTAAGATGCCGAAGTTTGTTTTGTTTCTACTTATTACCTTTTTAGTTTTCGGTCCTATTTTTGCGAATAATTTTTATTTTAGTTTGTACATCACTGATATTGGTGGAACCTTAACAGGTGTTGGAATCGCATTTTTACTAGCAGCTGGAAGTGAAGCGCCTTTTATGAAAGTAGCGAATGGATGGATCCGCAGGTTTGGTATGTTACATATCTTAATTTTATCTGCTTTTATTTCAGGTTTACGTTGGTTATTTTATTTCATAGAGCCGCCGTTAGCGATTGTATATGCGACAACAATTGCTCAAGGGTTTTCAGTTGGTTTGTTTATTCCTGCAGCTCTTCAATATGTGCGAGATCTAGCTCCGGCTAATGTGAGAGTCACAGCGGTTTCTATTTATGCAGCAGTTGGAAATGGTCTTGGGAGTTGGTTTTGTACGTTTTTTGGAGGTTTAGTCTTAGAGAAATACTCAATTGCTACAGTATACGGTTGCTTTGGCGTATTAACGATGTTTGGGTGTCTATTTATTTTCTTTTTACGTAGAATGGAGCAAGAAAAAGAGAGTGGGATATAACGAAATGATTCCTTCTCAAAAACGAACAGTGACGTTTCTATCATCGTTAGTTTACAACAACAAGTTCGTTCCATTGCGCTCCAGCCACTCGCTTCCCGCAGGAGTCGAGTGTCCTACGCTCCATTCCACTATTCTTTTAAACTTGGTTTTTTAACTGAAAAATATCCGAACTATAAAGAGTGTATAACTCAAAATGGTTCGGATATCTTATCAACTGAAACACTTATGTCTCAGCCACTTTTTCTTTATTCAAATGCAAACAAATCGCTCGATAAGTAACGCTCTCCTGTATCGCAAATGATACAAACGACTGCTTGATCTGATGGTAACCGTTTTGCAACTTCAATAGCAGCAAAGCAAGCTGCACCTGAAGAGGGTCCTACTAGTATTCCTTCTTCAGAAGCAAGCTTACGTACCGTTTCGTACGCTTGTTCATCTTTTATTTGAATAATCTCATCATAGACATTTTGATTTAGAATTTTAGGGATAAATCCAGGGCTTGTACCAACTAACTTATGTTTTCCAGGTTTTCCACCTGATAAAACAGGTGACCCAGCAGGTTCTACAACGTGAACGGTCAAGTCTTTATAATGTTCTTTTAACACTTCACCTGTTCCCGTTACGGTTCCACCAGTACCAGCTGTTGCAATAAAAGCGCCTAGTTGTTTTCCGACTTCTTCCATTGCTTCAATAATTTCTAGTGCTGTGCTGGTGCGGTGAGCATTTGGGTTTGCTTCGTTTTCAAATTGCATTGGCATAAATGCATGTGGAATTTGTTTTGTCAGCTCTTCGGCTTTGCGAATAGCACCTGGCATCTTTTCATCACCGGGTGTAAGAACCACTTCAGCACCGTATGCTTTTAACAAGTTAATTCGTTCTTGTGTCATCGTGTCTGGCATCACTAAAATGGCTTTATAACCTCTAGCAGCAGCATTCATTGCTAGACCAATCCCTGTATTTCCACTAGTTGGCTCAATGATTGTTGAGTTTGCCTTTAATAGCCCTTTTTTCTCTGCTTCAATAATCATGTTGTATGCTGCACGGTCTTTTACACTACGACTTGGATTGAAAAATTCAAGCTTTAAATAAACAGACGCACCGTCAGCGGGTTGAAGACGATTTAGTTTGACAAGTGGTGTTTGGCCAATTAAATCAGCCATGTTGTTAACTACTTTCACATCTCTCATCCTTTATTAATCACTTTTTATATATGATAACACAAAGTGCTAATTTTTAAGCAGTAGATGCTTTAATTGAATAATCAAAGAATCTAACAAGTATGAACTGTTTTGACAAAACTGATAATGGTATTATGAAAGTAGAAGGGTGATGAAGAGGTGTGAAACAGCAACATTACTTTATTGGAATCAATGTACCCACGTTTATCAGCGAACAATCGGTTGCTTTTTTGGAAGCTAATAAAGATGATTTTCCATTTCGAGTATGGACTCATATGTGTGATTATCATATTACACTAGCTTTTTTAGGCGCAGTAAAAGAAGAGAAAGTAAATAAATTAGCTCAAGAACTCGTAGAGATAGCCAAGAACTACAAGACATTTAAGTTACAAGTAGGACCACTGCATGTATTTGGGGTAAAAGAACGTCCTCGCGTGGTGTTTTTACAAGTAAGCGATGAAGAGAAGTTAGCAAAGTTGCAAAAAGAAATCTATGAGAAGTGTGTACAGCTAGGATTCAGCTTAGACAAACGTCCCTATCATCCTCATATTACAATTGCAAAGCGGTGGAATGGTGAAAGTCCGTTTCAATTTGACCGATATATGAATAAAGAAATAGTGACACAAGAAGAAAATGAATTAACGATAAGTAAGATTAACCTTTATATGATTCACCCAAACAGTGTTCCTAAGTATGAAGTAATAGAGATGTTTTCCTTTTCCTAATTCAATAGTAGCTACTTCCTTTGTTGAACGTCTAAGAAGCACATGGGTAAATAACAAGCCTGTTTTTAACAGATCGTTGTGTATAAATTCGCTTCTTGAAATGTCACAAAGGTTATGATGAAAACGTGTTAATAAAACAATCTTTATGAAGGCATGAGTCGTGCAAAGGAGCGAAGAAATAGTGAGATTCTTAACCATTGTTATTCAAGTAGTTGGTTTGTATATTCTCTACAAAGTAGGTGTCGTCATACAAGCATATATGGATGTACCTATTCCAGGTAGTATCATAGGAATGCTATTACTGTTTCTAATGCTTCAAATAAATATTGTGAAAGAAAAATGGCTTTTAAAAGGATCGACATGGCTGTTGTCCCACTTGGCTTTATTATTTGTACCAGCGACTGTAGGTATTATTCAATATGTAGATTACTTTATGGGAATCGGTTTTGTCTCCATTCTTGTGGTGATTGTTAGTACATTGCTTGTATTAATAGTGACAGGAGCTGTTAGTCAATTTATCATCAATAAACAAGAACAACAAAGCGAACCAAAACAAAAACAGGGCGTGACCTTATGAAGGTGCTAATGGGAGTTTTATACATTGTAGGTACGGTTTTGGTATATATTTGTATGAAGAAGCTTTATAAAAAAGTAAATACTCCACTTTTGGTTCCAACAGCAACGAGTACATGTATCATTGTGGCGTTCTTATTACTAATGAACGTTGATTATCCAACCTACATGGTAGGAGGAAAATGGATAGGAGAATTGTTAGGTCCAGCTGTTGTAGCTTTAGCTTACCCACTTTATCGCAATCGACACTTGCTTTTACAATATGTATGGCCAATTATTGGTGGAGTTGGGATTGGCAGTATCGTTGGAATTATGAGTGGACTCATTTTTTCAATTGGATTCAAAGTCAATAACGAGGTCATTCGTTCGCTTGCTCCAAAATCCGTTACATCACCTGTTGCCATGGACATCGCGACTTTAATCGAAGGCTCTTCGTCATTAGCAGCAGTCTATGTAATGGTCGCAGGGATAACGGGAGCGATGATTGGTCCATTTTTGTTAAAACAATTGAACATTCATCATTTTATTAGTGTTGGAACAGCTTTAGGGAGTTCCTCTCATGGAATTGGTACAGCGAAAGCCTTGGAATTAGGTGCTGAAACAGCAGCTATCAGTTCCATTTCAATGACATTAAGTGCGATTGTGACGGTTATTGTCTGTCCACTCTTTGTTCAGTGGATGTTGTAATTTAGATTAGGAGATTAAATGATTATGGCTCAACTTATTAAGCTTCAAGACTATGTATCTAGATATGAACAAGATCCATATCAATATCCAGCACGCTTTATCCAATTAAAGAAAAAGAACTGGAATAATGTGAGAGCATCGTTTGAAAAAGGTGACATTTCTTTAATGTTTTCACATGTTGAACAAGAAGAATTAGCTGGAAAAAGTGAAGAAAAACAATCGTTTATAAAGACAGTTCGAAAATTTTTCAAAAAAGAAGACGAGGAACTAGTCGTTGAGGAAAGGTTTAGTGAACCACACGTTGAAAAGTCACTTTCTTCTTTCACAACGACTCCACAAACGTTTGAAGATCTCAAAATTCTTTTTTTAGAAAATGTTTTTAAACTTCAAGTGAAATGGGCTAGCTCAACTCTATGGGAATATTCGAATGTAGAGCGGGAGTTTTACCATGACCCAACGTTAAAATACTTCTTGCAACGGTTTCCTGATACATATTTAGTGATGTATAAACCAATTTTTGTTATAAAAAAGGCTCCTGTTGAAGTTGATGTCGTTCTTATTGGACCCAATGACACATGGTGTATTTCAATGATAGAAAGAAAGGACAACTCTGTGTTCCAATATTCAAAAGAACGATTTTGGGATGAATGGGTAGGAGACGAAAAAAGAAAGGTATTAAACCCTTTAATAGGTCTTAATCGCACAGAGAAAATTGTTCGTCAATTATATGAGGCAAACAATGTTGAATTACCTATAAAGAAGGTGGTTTTATCGCGAACAGGCTATATCGATTGCCCAGTTCCGCCCTATGGTATCACATTCGTTGATCGGCGTAATTATGATTCATGGTTTCATGAATTGAGAGGCAACTCCATGCCATTAAAGTATAACCAGTTAAAAGCAGCTCATGTTTTGCTAGGACGTAGTCAAGCTACTTATTTAACACGAGACAAGAAAGAAGAACTGAATGAATGAAATATCAGTTCTTCTTTTTATTTAAATCAACGTGTAATGCAGGTTTGCCGAGATAATAACCTTGTGCATAGTTCATACCAATCTGCTTACAGTAGTCGAGTTCTTCTTTGCGCTCAATGCCTTCTCCTAATACTTGAATGTCTAATTTAGTAGCAATCTCTATGACATCACGAAGAAATCTTTGTTTTTCTTCATCTTGATCACAATAGGAGATATAATGGCGATCCACTTTTACAAAGTCTGGCTTTAAGTCTTGTAGCATCTCTAGTGTAGAAAAGCCAGCTCCCACATCATCAAGAGCTACCTTCATACCAGCTTCTTTATATGTTTGTAAAATCTTTTTTAAGTGAGAAAGATCTGTTACTTTTTCTGTTTCTACTACTTCAAATACAAAATCTGCAGGATCTAGCTCATATTGTTCAATTAGTTGAAAGGTGTGTTGTAAACAATAATATGGGTTATAAATAGTAGAAGGCAGAAAGTTAATGAAAACCTTAGTACCTTTTGGTAAATGTTTCGCCTTCGCTTGCACAGCACATTGGCGTGCTCGCTTATCAAGTAATGATTGCATGCCTGTGTCAATAGCCGTTTGAAATAAAACAGCTGGAGAAATTTCTTTGAAGCTATCTTCTGCACGCAAAAGAGCTTCGAACCCATAGATCTCATTTGTATCTAGGTCGATAATTGGCTGTAAGTAACTAACAAGCGATCCTTGTTCAATAAAATGAATCATTTCTTTTTGTTTAATGCGTGTATGTATATGGGAAAAAGAAGAAAACAACTCGTTAGAGACATCTAATGACTGAGAGAGGTAACACTTCGTTTGAGTTGAAACTAAAGAAGAGATTTGATCAAAGAGTAAGCAAATTTCTTCTTCATGTTGATAAGAAATCGCAACACAATTATCTAATGAAATGACCTCAAAACATGATAAGGAACAGTAGTCCATATCCTTAAGTATTAAAAAACCGCATGGGTAGATCGTGAATGGAATGCCACACTGTACACAGGCATTATTTATTTTCAAAGCGTTTTCATCCTTTCTTCATGTTACATATGATAGTTCTATAAGTAGTTACTTTTCGATGAGAAGGTTATCGTTACCTTCTTTATTATCGGCAACTTTAAACAAGGGGTGAAGTGTTTGTGCCATATATAAATAGGACGTTCGAAGCTTACTTAGATAAGATGGATCTAATCACTATATTAATTCCTAAAAAGTATCACGAAGGTAAATCCAATTCTTTTTATCTAAAAGGTCCGGAAATGACGGAAACGTTAAAGGTCGTTCAAACGATTTTATTAGATGAGCACATTAAATACGAATGCATCGTTTCGAGCCCTCTTGTAGTTGGGCAGGTATATGAAATAAAAGAAGAACACGGAGCAACAACAGATTTACAAATTGGAGCAGTTATTCGTACTCATGAGTTTGATGAATTCTTTTCATATGAGGGAACGGACCTAGGGGTAACGTATTGTAAAGGTGAAACGACTTTTTGTTTATGGGCACCAACGGCTACACATGTAAAAGTAAAAACAATTGATCCTGAAACGAAAAGAACGTTCACAAACAACATGGAACGGATTGAAAGAGGAGTGTGGACATTCACAGAGAAAAGGGACATTGAGGGCTACTATTACACGTTTCTTGTATGTGTCAATCAAATATGGAGGGAAGCAATTGATCCGTATACTGTAGCGCTGACACCGAACAGTGAGTATGGCGTAGTAGTGGATATAAATAAAACGAACATCTCTCCAACACCGAAGCCACCTTTTCAAGTTGCTACCGATGCCATCATTTATGAGATGCATATTCGTGATTTTTCAATCCATGAAAGTAGCGGAATTACACAAAGGGGAAAGTATTTAGGAGTAGTAGAGGAACAAACGACACGTTCCGAAGGGGAAGTTACAGGTTTTTCCTATCTAAAAGGGTTAGGTGTTACTCATGTTGAGCTATTGCCAGTCAATGACTTTTATGGAGTAGATGACCTTAATCAAACTGAATCTTATAATTGGGGTTATAATCCATTATTTTTTAATGTGCCAGAAGGAAGTTACGCATTCGATATTCACAGTCCTTATGGTCGTATTAACGAACTTAAAGAAATGATTCGCTTATTACAAAAAAGTGGATTACGTGTCATTCTAGATGTGGTGTACAATCACGTGTATATAAAAGAGGAATCAAGTTTTGAGAAAATTGTGCCAGGGTACTTTTTTCGTCACGATGAATTTGGAATGCCGTCTAATGGAACAGGGGTAGGCAATGACTTCGCTTCAGAGCGGAAAATGGCACGAAAATTTATTGTTGACTCAATTGAATTTTGGCTAAAGGAATACGGAGTAGATGGGTTTCGGTTCGATTTGATGGGGATATTAGATATCGAAACGATGCAGTGTGTTCGTCAAAAGATTCATGAAATAGATCCATCTGTTCTTCTCTTTGGGGAGGGGTGGGACTTGAATACACCACTTCCATATGAGCAAAAAGCGATTATTCATCAAGCACATCAATTACCGACTATCGGTTATTTTAACGATCGATTTCGTGATTCGATTAAAGGAAGCACGTTTAATTTATATGATCGAGGCTTTATTGCTGGTCATCATCATAAAAAAGAAGAAGTGATGCAATCAATTGCAGGAAGTGTACCTTACAAAAAAGGAGCAAAATATTTATTTAAAGAGCCACATCAAAGCATTAATTATATTGAATCTCATGATAATCACACAACGTGGGATAAGCTGAAGCGATGTAATGAACACGAACAGGATGACATTTTGCAAAAGCGCCAGCGTTTAGGTACAGCGATTGTATTATTATCTCAAGGTATTCCATTTCTTCATAGTGGTCAGGAGTTTTATCGTACGAAAGACGGAGTGGAAAATAGTTACCGCTCCTCTGATCATATTAATGCGCTAGATTGGAATAGATGTGCAGAGTACAAAGAAGATGTTCAATACATTAAAGACCTTATTTCATTACGCAAGTATCATCAAGCTTTTCGATTACCGACGACTGCACAGATTCGTGAACATTTATCATTTCTACATTCAAATGATTGTATCGTTGCGTACAAACTACAAAACGTTTCACAGTTTGGACCTTGGCGAAATATCATTGTAGCCTTTAATAATGATTTAGAGCGACAAACACTAGAGCTTCATGAATCCGGCTGGTACATTGCAGCTAGAGATATGAAAGTCGACCTTAATGGTTATGCTTATATGGAAGGTGATGTCATAGAGGTCCCACCTGTAAGCGTCCTTGTATTATTTCAAAAGTAATTATTCTCCCCTACTTGACGAAAAAAGAGAGATGGAGATAATATTTATAAAGGATGGCTGTTGATTAATATGTCCTCAATAGCCGTCTTTTTTATTTGTGAGGAAAAATAAATTCCATTATAAAATATTTTAAGATGTACAATGACGTAATGATTCGTGTAAAGATGGTTTAAACTTAATTATATACGAAAAGTTTTTGTTGTTTTTGAAGTAGAAGAATTGGTGAATCATTCAAATCTTTAAATGAAATGTGTGTGTTGAAATTGAAGGTGAATTGGTTGGAACATATATTAGGAAGTGAATGGGAGATTATCCCGGCAGGTGGAGCGACAGGAGATGCTTACTTTGCAAAGTTCAAAGACCGTAGACTTTTTTTAAAGCGTAATTCCTCGCCATTTTTAGCAGTATTATCTGCAGAAGGGATTGTCCCTAAGCTTGTATGGACAAGACGTATGGAAAATGGAGATGTGATTACGGCTCAACATTGGCTTAACGGAAGAGAGCTGAAGCCTGTTGATATGAGCTCACAAAAGGTAACAGAACTTTTAAGTAAAATCCATCATTCCAAAGAATTACTAGGAATGTTAAAAAGGTTGGGAAAGGCTCCTTTGTTACCAGAACAAGTATTAACAGATATTTATACACAAGTGGATAAAGAACTGATTACCCATCCAGTCGTGCAAAAAAGTATTCGGTATCTACAAAAAGAATTACCTTATGTGCGTACAGATCGTTACGTTGTGTGTCACTGTGATGTGAATCACAACAACTGGTTATTGGGAGAAGATGAACAGCTGTATTTAATTGATTGGGATGGTGCCATGATTGCAGACCCAGCAATTGACCTTGGATTATTGCTTTATTGGTACATCCGTCCATCAGATTGGGAGAATTGGTTAAAAGATTATGGAATTGAATTAACAGAGAGTCTAGAACGAAGAATGAAGTGGTATGTAGTTAGTCAAACAATCTTATTTCTTCATTGGTATCGATTAAAAAATGAAGAAGAGGAAATGAAGCATTGGGAGGATTACTTAGGTCAATTGATTAATGAAATCTACCCACAATGATTCATTTCCGGTTGCTCATGATAAAGTTGTTAATTCACTTACCCATTGAGATAAATTTTGTTGATTCGTTTGGATATGTTGATCTAAATGTTGACAATCTTTAGCTGCTTGTGTGTATTCGTAAACGTGTTGAAGTGTGCTTGCTATTTGCTCACTTTGCGAGCCAGTTGCAAGCATAGATTTAATAAGTCTTTCTACTTGTTCACATTCCGCGACTGTTCCACAACAATCACTTTGATGATTTGATAAAATATCTTTTAGCATGTCCATTTGATTTTGATAACTCAAAGGCATTAGGCCACATCCTTTCAAATGTCATGTTCTTATCTTTTTCTTTGGAAATACAATTATTCATGTTCAATGTCAGTTCTTGTAGCTGACTTTTTTGCTTGTACATTTATAAAATAAATTAATCATGAAGATGAGGTGTCCAGATGCGATTACGTAACAAACCAGGCGCGCAAGAAAAATTAGATTCATACCCTCAGTACATTATTGCCAATCCAGTCGAACATAAAGGAAAATGGCATGAAGTTTTTAATAATGACAACCCAATTCATATTGAAGTTGGGACAGGGAAAGGTCAATTTCTAGTAGGGATGGCGAAACAAAATCCGCACATTAATTATATTGGAATTGAACTGTATAAAAGTGTGATTGTAAGTGCTCTTGATAAATTAATTGAAGAAGACTTGCCAAATTTATGCTTGTTGAATGTTGATGCTAGAGAGTTAGAAGAGTTCTTCGCAAAAGGCGACGTTAGTCAAGTTTATTTGAATTTCTCAGATCCATGGCCAAAAGTAAGACATGCAAAGCGTCGTTTAACGTATAAGGCGTTCTTACAGTCTTATGAGAATATTTTAATTGATAATGGAGAAATTCACTTTAAAACAGATAACCAAGGCTTATTCGAATATTCTTTAACAAGCTTTTCAGAATACGGTTTGCTGTTAAAATATATTAGCTTAGACTTGCATAATAGTGACTTTGAAGGAAATGTGATGACTGAATATGAAGAGAAGTTTTCTAAAAAAGGTCAACGTATTTATCGATGTGAAGTAAAGTATCGCTGATGAATGAAACACCCTTTGTCATCTATCCGCCGCAATGATTGGATAACCGACAAGGGGTGTTTTTATCATTTCAGTCGAGAAGACCCCCACCTCAAGGAATGAGAAGGGCCAAGCCCAATGAGTAGGTGGGGGGATGAATCGCCTTCGGACAAGGGATGGCTTACTTGCCATCTCGATTGTCCGACTGTTCGAGTGCGAGTTGCAGTAAATGAAAAATAGCTTGTGTACGAATACCAAAACCACTTTGTATGTGTCGACTCTATCTAAAAAAATCTTGGGAAATCTTAAGACAACGGATTGTGTTTCCATACCTTCACCTCTAAATAAAATATAATATATATCTAATATGGTATAATATGTATATCTCAACACGCGAGGAGGTGAAAGTCATGTTAGTCAATAAAGCCTATAAGTTTCGGATCTATCCTAATAAGGAACAAGAAATCTTAATCGCTAAAACAATCGGTTGTTCTCGCTTTGTTTTCAATCACTTTTTGGCGAAATGGAACGATGCTTACAAAGAAACGGGGAAAGGGTTAACTTATAACGCTTGTTCGTCTCAATTAACACAACTAAAGAAAGAATTCGTTTGGTTAAAAGAAGTAGACAGCATTGCGATTCAATCCTCACTAAAAAACCTTGCCGAGTCGTATTCACGATTCTTTAAAAAGCAGAACAAACCACCACGTTTCAAGTGTAAAAAGAATAATGTGCAATCCTACACAACAAAGCATACGAATGGCAATATTGCCATTGTAGACAACAAGATCAAGTTACCTAAATTGGGATTCGTTAAATTTGCGAAAAGTCGTGAAGTAGAAGGTCGTATTCTTAGTGCGACAATCAGACGACATCCAAGTGGGAAGTATTTTGTATCCATTCTTGTTGAAACAGAAGTTCAAGAACTTCCTAAAACGGGCTCGTCTGTTGGTGTGGATGTTGGTCTAAAAGATGTTGCGATTCTTTCAACAGGTGAAGTATTTAGTAATCCTAAATGGTTTCGCAAACTGGAAGAAACATTAGCCAAAGCGCAGCGTGTTCTTTCGAGACGACAGGAATTAGCATTCAAACGAAACTGTAAACTGGAGGAAGCAAAAAACTATCAAAAGCAAAAACGTAAAGTAGCTCGCCTCCATGAGAAAATCACGAATGCAAGAACAGACTACTTGCAAAAAATCTCTACTGAAATCATCAAAAACCACGATGTAATCGGTATCGAAGATTTGCAAGTGTCAAATATGTTGAAGAACCATAAGTTAGCGAAAGCAATTAGTGAAGTATCGTGGTCGCAATTTAGAACGATGTTAGCGTACAAAGCAAAGTGGTATGGAAAACAGGTAGTCACTGTGTCTAAAACCTTTGCAAGTTCTCAATTATGTTCAATTTGTGGCTACCAAAACAAAGCCGTTAAAAATCTCAACCTCCGTGAATGGGATTGCCCTTCTTGTGGCGCACATCATGATCGAGATATTAACGCAGGACAAAATCTTAAAAATGAAGCAATAAGACTTCTAACCGTAGGGACTACGGGGATCGCCTAATCAATAACTAACTGTTAGGTTGGTGTTCTTAGGAATCTCCCACTTCAAACAGCTCGTAAGAGTGTTAAGTGGGGGTAGTTCAAAAACGGAATATCTAGAGGGGAAATTGATCTACATTACATGTAAAAATAAAAAGTTTGTGAAAACAATTTTTTGACGATAAAATATTTTGAATTTTCAAATCTTGAAATGGTAAAATCATATTAAGAAAAGTGGGGGTGAAGAGAGTGGAAACATTAACAATAGGTGAAGTTACATTAACGTGGTTGCGAGGTGGTGAAAATAACTTAGATGGGGGTGCAATGTTTGGAGTTGTGCCAAAAGCATTGTGGTCAAAAAAATATGATGTAAACGAAAAGAATCAGATTACACTAAGAACGGATCCTATATTAATTCAAGCAGAAGGGAAAAACATTTTGCTGGAAGCTGGATTAGGTAAAGGGAAACTAACAGAAAAGCAGAAACGAAATTTTGGTGTATCTGAAGAGTCATCAATTGAAGAATCGCTAAAAGAGCTAGGCTTAACCCCAGTAGATATTGATATTGTAATAATGACTCATATGCACTTTGATCATGCTTCTGGTCTTACAAAAGTAGAAGGAGATAAGATTGTATCTGTCTTCAAACACGCAGAGATTGTGACAACAGATGTCGAATGGGAAGAGATGAGAAATCCTAATATACGATCAAGAAATACATACTGGAAAGAAAATTGGGAAGCTATTAAAGATCAAGTGGTACCATTTAGAAAGGAAGTTGAAGTGGTAAAGGATGTAAAAATGTATCATACAGGAGGTCATAGTGATGGACATGCAGTCGTTGTCATAGAGAGTGGTGGAGAAACGCTCGTTCATCTCGGTGATTTGCTTCCAACACATGCCCATCAAAATGTACTCTGGGTAATGGCTTATGATGATTATCCAATGACTTCCATTGATCAAAAACAAACATGGTTATCGTTTGCTGTCAAAAAGAATGCTTGGTTAAGCTTTTATCATGATTCGACTTATCGTGCATTAAAGTGGAATGAATCAGGTGAAATAACCGAACAACTTACGATTAAGAAATAAGTTTTAAATCAATGATTGCACCGCTTGATTTATCCACAAAAAACTCAAAATGCTCTTGTTGGTTATCGACTGTTCGAATAATACCACCGCTGTAACCTTCAAATGTTAATCCTTGGGCTTGATGAAGTTTTGAAGTGGTTTGAATCCAAGATCCGTCAATCGTGCCATTTTGTTTAAATGCTTGTTTTACTAATTGAAGGGCGTCACTAGACGAAAGTGATGATTGCTTCTTTTGAATAATGTAAGCGCTAGCAAAACCTAATGCGAATCCTGTAGCAACGTGTGTCCATTTCATAATGATTACTCACCTTTCTGTTTGATCTTGTTTTCGTTTCATAAGAAAAGTATACAAAATTATTTCCCCTTTGTTAAGCGAGAGGTTATATCTGTCTGAATAGTGGAAAGGATTTTATATTTTAGATAAAATGTAAAAAGATACATATACAAAGGAGAATTCAAATGAATCAAGAAACCTTAACGCTATTTAAAACGTTAACCGAACTTCCAGGAGCACCTGGAAATGAACATCAAGTTCGAGCTTTTATGCGCTCTCAATTAGAGCCTTATGCAGATGAAATGATTCAGGATGGTCTAGGAAGTATCTTTGGTGTGAAATATGGAGATAAAACGGGTCCAAAAGTTATGGTAGCCGGTCATATGGATGAAGTAGGATTTATGGTGACATCCGTTACGGATAAAGGCATGCTTCGCTTTCAGCCTTTAGGTGGTTGGTGGAGCCAAGTCCTACTAGCACAACGTGTTCAAGTCATTACAAACAAGGGCCCTATTGTAGGAGTAATTGCATCTGTTCCTCCACACTTACTAGAGGATGCTCAACGTAACAAACCAATGGATATTAAAAATATGTTAATTGACGTTGGCGCAGACAGTAAAGAAGAAGTAAAAGAAATGGGAATTAAGCCTGGTGACCAAATTGTTCCAGTTTGTTTATTTACACCAATGGCCAATGAGAAAAAAATCATGGCTAAAGCGTGGGACAATCGATATGGATGTGGACTTGCGGTGGAACTGTTAAAAGAAACAAAAAATGATCAACTTCCTAACGTTCTTTATTCAGGCGCTACAGTTCAAGAAGAAGTAGGATTACGTGGTGCACAATCGGCAGCTAACATGATTAACCCAGACATTTTCTACGCATTAGATGCGAGTCCAGCCAACGACATGTCTGGTGATAAACATGCATTTGGCCAATTAGGAAAAGGTGCTCTTTTACGTATTTTAGATCGCTCAATGGTGACTCACCGAGGAATGAGAGAGTTTGTTTTAGATACAGCAGAAACAAATAACATCCCATATCAATACTTTGTCTCTCAAGGTGGAACAGATGCAGGTCGCGTCCATACATCTAATCAAGGTGTGCCGTCTGCAGTAGTTGGCATTTGCTCTCGCTATATTCATACACATGCATCAATTATTCATATTGATGACTATGCGGCTGCTAAAGAACTGTTAATTAAATTAGTAAAAGCATCGGATCGCAAAACTGTTGACACAATTAAGCAAAATTCGTAAATCATCGTCTTTGTAGATTCCATGTTGGTGTCTTATCCTTTATACTAAAAATAGTTGAGTCAAAGAGGGCTATCTTTGACTTGTTACATCCCTTGCCTATGAAATTCAGTACATGAATAGATAGGCAAGGGATGTTGTATGAAGGCATTACTTTTAGTTGTTGTCATGGTGCAGATTACATCACTCGTCCTCTGAGTAGAAGAGGGCGATTTCTTCTTGTCTACTATGTGTAGGCTTTTTTCTAAAAGAGTGTTGCTTATATGTGATTATATAGCATGAAAGCCTCTAAAAAACAGCTTATATGTAAAACAAGTGTTCAAAACGTAAACGAGTAAAGGGAGCCAGATGTTATGAAAGTTGGTATTGGAACTAAGAACCCTACAAAAGTGAATGCAGTAGAGCAAGTAATACGAGCTGAAGGCACTTTTTTCACTGCTATAGAAGTTGATTCTGGTGTATCTTCACAACCTTTTTCTGATGAGGAAACGATACAAGGTGCGATTAACCGAGCACAAGTAGCATGTGAAAAAACAGGTGCTGACATTGGAATTGGTCTTGAGGGAGGGGTAGTGGAAACAAACCATGGTCTTATCCTTTGTAATTGGGGAGCGCTTGTTTCAAGACATATTGAAACTCCCATTATAGCAGGAGGAGCAAGGATTGCATTGCCGATTGAAATTGCGAATGAGCTAAGGGAGAAGAAAGTAGAATTAGCAGAAGTGATGGAAGCTTACACAAAGAAAATCAATGTGCGTCAAAAAGAAGGAGCTATTGGAATCTTTACGAATGCTCGAATTGATCGTACGAATATGTTTATGCATATTGTTGAAATGTTATATGGACAATATGAGTTTCAAGTCCGACTTTCTCACGATTAAATCTTGGTAAAGTTATGAATGCCCCTAAAATGGTTATCATAAAAAGTGAACTTATAAACTTGTAAAATGAATAACGGTAAAGGTGAACAGGATGAAACAGTTTTTACATAGAAAAGGTGTAACATTATCTCCAAAAGTTTATTTTGTTGATGGATTGACATACATGGCCCTTGGTCTATTTTCGTCTCTTATTATTGGTTTAATCGTAAAAACAATTGGTGAACAAGTTGGGTTTACGCTCTTTGTAGAACTAGGTCAACTTAGCATGAGTTTAATGGGACCAGCCATTGGAGCTGCGGTAGCTTATGGACTAAAAGCGCCGCCCCTTGTTTTGTTTGCAACGATTGTTAGCGGTGCAGCTGGTGCATCATTAGGAGGACCAGCAGGAAGCTTCGCTGCTGCTTTAATCGCAACTGAAGTTGGGAAAATGATAAGTAAAGAAACAAAAGTTGATATTATCGTAACGCCATTTGTGACAATTTTGTCAGGTTATTTGGTGGCAAGTTCATTTGGACCTCTTATTAATTTATTGATGACATCCATCGGTGAAGTGATTATGTGGGCTACTGAACAGCAGCCTTTTATTATGGGGATTATTATTGCAACTCTTATGGGTCTTGCATTAACGGCTCCAATTTCTAGTGCTGCTATCGCTCTTATGCTAAACTTGGAAGGAATTGCAGCTGGTGCTGCAACGGTGGGGTGTTGCGCGCAGATGATAGGATTTGCAGTAAGTAGTTATCGTGAAAACGGTGTGGGTGGCTTTGTTGCCATCGGAGTCGGGACTTCTATGTTGCAAGTACCAAACATCATCAAAAATCCTCTTGTCCTTATTCCGCCTACTGTTGCAGGTATCATACTTGCACCAATAGCAACAGTATGGTTTGATATGAGTAATAATGCCCCAGGTGCTGGTATGGGTACGAGTGGCTTTGTAGGACAGATTATGACGTTTACGACAATGGGCTTTTCCATGTCTGTGTTATTAAAAGTGCTTTTGCTCCATTTTGTTGGACCTGCTATGATTAGTTTGGTCTTATCAGAGTGGATGAGAAAGCGTAAATGGATTAAAGAAAATGATTTAAAGTTAGAATTAGGAGGAAAATGAGATGAAAAAATTAGAAACGATTGAACAATATAAAGAAGTGATTCAAACTGGTCAACACATTATGATGTTTTCAGCAGATTGGTGTCCAGATTGCCGCGTAATCGAGCCAATTTTACCAGAAGTAATGAATGAACATAGCGAATATACATTCTATTATGTTGATCGTGATCAATTTATTGATTTATGTGTAGAGTTAGATGTGTTTGGGATTCCAAGTTTTCTTGCTTATAAAGACGGCGAAGAAATTGGACGATACGTAAACAAAGAGCGCAAAACGAAAGAACAAATTAATCAATTTATTAGTGGACTTTCAAAGTAAAAAACGCGCATGTATCTTGTAAGAGGAGGTGCTGTAAGATGAAAATGAATAGTCAAAAAATGAGAAAGCTACTCGAAGAACGTCTTAACGATGATAATTGGTCTTTTTTTTATGATCGGGAAAAGGATACGTTAAGAGTCGAGCATAAGCAAATGAAAAAAGGATTGAATGTATCAATCCCCGGGTTAATTGGAAAATGGGAAGAAAAAAAAGAACAAGCTCTCGATGAGATGGTATATTATATAAGGGAAGCTCTCCAAGTTATGAATGAACAGCAGCAGTTAGCTGGTCAAGAAAAGAAAGTCTATCCGGTTATCCGTTCAACTTCTTTTCCAGTAAAAACGAATGATGAACGCAATCTGGTATTTGACGAACATACAGCAGAAACACGAGTTTACTATGCTTTGGATTTAGGAAATACATATCGGTTAATTGATGAAGAATGGTTAAAAAAAGAAGAGTTATCTGTTGAAGCTATTCGTGAGATGGCTACCTTTAACCTTCGATCTCTACCTGTTTCAGTGAAGAAAGATGAGGTCGCAGGAAGTACGTTCTATTTTGTTAACAGTAATGATGGATATGATGCGAGTCGTATTTTAAACGAATCATTTCTCAAAAAGATGGAATCTGATATAAAAGGTACAATGGCTATAGCTGTACCACATCAAGACGTGTTAATCATTGCAGACATTCAAAATGAGACAGGTTATGATGTGTTGGCTCAAATGACAATGAGTTTCTTTGCAAGTGGTCGAGTACCAATTACGGCATTATCATTTTTATATGAAAACAATGAACTAGAGCCAATCTTTATTTTAGGTAAGAATCGCAAAAAATGAGCAAGGAAGGGATAAAAAATGAATCTTTTTTACAATAAGCAAGGAATTGGTGATACGTTAATCGTCGCGTTGAAAGATATTAATGAAGAAAATAAAACGTTTGAGCGAAAAGGCGATGTAGCTCGCGTTTATGATAAAGAAACAAATGAAACAGCAGGTTATAATATTTTTAACCTATCTCAATATATGACAGTTGAAGCAAATGGCTCAGTCGAGTTAACAGAAGAAGTTGTTAAGCAAGTTAATGAAGTCATGACGAAAAATGGCTTTGAGGCATCAATTGAAGTGGACTTATCACCAAAATTTGTTGTTGGATTTGTGACAGAAAAAGAAAAACATCCAAATGCAGATAAATTAAGTGTTTGTAAAGTGGATGTTGGTACAGAGACGCTTCAAATTGTTTGTGGTGCACCTAATGTAGATGCTAACCAAAAGGTAGTCGTAGCAAAAGTAGGTGCTGTGATGCCAAGTGGTCTTGTAATCAAAGATGCTGAGTTACGTGGTGTGGCGTCATCGGGGATGATTTGCTCTGCAAAAGAGTTAGATTTACCAGATGCACCTCAAGAAAAAGGAATTTTAGTGTTACCAAATGATTATGAGGTAGGTAGTGCGTTTTTTCAAAAGTAAAAACTAGTCCATTTGGAACGCATTCGTTTACACACACATTTCAAGCATTACAGTTCATCAAAAGGAATTGCATCCTCTTATGAATATTTGGTAAAATAACAAACCACTAGTATATACTAGTGGTTTTTGAATTATAAAGTCTTTTTGTTATTTTTTAGGTGTTCATATGTTTATAAAGATGGATTTTAAATGTTTCTTTCTCAATAACCTATTTGTTACAGTTTTAAGGGCTATAGAATAAATGGTAAAATAGAGCAGGGATTAATCAAGCTCTACACTCTTTAAAATGTAACAAAGTGTATAAAACAGCTTTTATAGTAAGATGACAAGATACATACAGATAACATGTTGTGTAAAAAACGGAGAAATAGAAAGAGTGATAAAGATGCGTTGGATGCGCAAAGCAATGGATTATTTATTAGGTTATGAAGTAAAAGAAATTATTGAAAAAGAAGACGGTCAAATTGAAGAAGTTCCTTTACATAATAAAGAGGCTGATAAGAGTTCTACTCTGCAGCCGAAAAAAACAGTTAAGCAACCTGTGAAGGTGAACGTGAACGTAAATGAAAATAGCGAGGGAAAAGAAACGAAAGAAATCGAGGCGAAAGTGGCTTACCATTATCCAAAAGGAAATTTTCGCTTCCCGCTTATTCCTGATGAAGAAGTAACAAATCGTCCTGTAAGGAGATCGACGAGACGTCAAGCTTCAATAGATGAACCAAGCATGAAAAAGCGAACAGGAACCCAAAAGGTAGTGGAAGAAGTAAAACAAATAAGAGAGCCAAAAGAGGTAAAGGTCCCGCAACCTGCTCCGCCAAAAAAAGAAGTGCGTAGCACACGACCTTTTAGGCCTACAGAGGTTCCATCACCTATTTATGGATTTAAAAAGCGTCCAACGAATACGACGCTAACGTCTTTACAACGTAACGACGTGGTAGAATATGAACTCCCTTCTTCCTTTTCGTTTAGAGAGAGAGAAGAGATGATTCAAAGTGAGCACGACAACGATACAAATGGCGTGACTCAAGAGGATGCTAGAGTGATAGATGAATATACACCTGAACTATCGGAAGAAAAAGAACTGCACGACGTTGAACAAGAATATCGTCTTTTTTATTTGGCTGACGAAGAGAATACGTCAGACATGTTACAAGAAGAAGTTCCGTACCTTTATGAAGAAGAGGGAAAGGTGTCAGAAGAACGCCAATGGTCTGTTGAAATCGACGAGAAAGAAGATCCAAGTGAAGAAGTGATTGTAGACACAGACGGTATTGAACCTATAGAAGAGACTCATTCGCATGTTCCATTAAGTGAAGAAAAATATGATGATGATCTAGATGCCTTCTTTCGTCGAAAAGAAAAGGGAACGGTAGAATCAACGGAGGATGAAAAGCCAGGAAATAATGAAGTTGAAGTTGAGCCGGTAAAGGAAGTGGAAAGTCAACCAATCGAACTTCCTCCTACTAGTCATCATGATGTAGATGAGAATAGATTAAAAGATGAACAACAACGTCAGATTGAACAGTACTCTTCTTTCATTAAAGAGGGGCAGTCAGTTGAGGAACTTGCTCATGTACAAGAAAGAGATACTACGGTTATGTCTCCCGAACAAGAGGAAGAGCCGTTTAATATGTCATCAACTCCTGTCAAGGAACCTCCTCTAGAACAGAAAGAGGAGCTGCCAAATCAATCAAGACGCTATGTTCCGTACAATGTGATGATGCTAAAGAAAGATCGTCGAAAACTGGCACAGAAAGAACCGATTAAAAAGCAAGAACAACAACCAGCTGTCGTTACGCAGTCAAGCTATGCCTTTCCATCTATGAACTTACTAAATGTACCACCTGCTAAAATGGAAGACGATAATCAGTGGCTTGATGAACAAAGAAAACTCCTTGATCTGACATTGACGAATTTTAACGTACGTGCAAAAGTTGTAAATGTCACACAAGGACCAACTGTTACGAGATTTGAAGTGCATCCGGAGCCTGGAGTGAAGGTGAACAAAATTACCAACTTAACAGATGATATTAAGTTGAGTTTAGCTGCGAGAGATATCCGAATTGAAGCTCCAATTCCTGGTAAAAATACTATTGGAATTGAAGTGCCAAATCGTCATAGTAAGCCTGTTTTATTACGAGAAATATTGCGAACTCCAGCATTTAACCAGAGTCCATCACCACTAACAGTGGCATTGGGATTAGATATTTCAGGGGAGCCAGTGGTGACCGATTTGAATAAAATGCCACATGGTTTAATTGCAGGAGCAACTGGATCTGGGAAAAGTGTATGCATTAACACGATTATTGTGAGTTTACTTTATAAAGCAGCACCTCACGAAGTAAAGTTAATGCTGATTGACCCTAAGATGGTCGAGCTAGCACCTTACAATGGTATTCCCCATTTAGTTAGTCCTGTTATTACTGATGCAAAAGCAGCTACCGCTTCCTTAAAATGGGCAGTGGAAGAAATGGAACGCCGTTATGAGTTATTTGCTCATACAGGTGTTCGTGATATTACTAAATATAATGAGCGAGTTCGAGCGCATAATGAAAAGAGTGGAGAGCTTCCATATTTGGTTATTATCATTGACGAGTTAGCAGATTTAATGATGGTATCGCCTGGTGAGGTTGAGGAAGCAATTTGTCGAATTGCTCAAAAAGCTCGCGCATGTGGCATTCACTTATTATTAGCTACACAACGACCTTCAGTAGATGTTATTACAGGCTTAATTAAAGCAAATGTTCCGACACGAGTGGCTTTCTCAGTATCGTCACAAGTAGATTCTCGTACCATTATTGATACAGGTGGAGCTGAAAAACTACTAGGTAGAGGGGATATGTTGCTCTTAGAGAATGGATCATCGAAAACAGTTCGTGTACAAGGGAATTTTGTATCGGATGAAGAAATTGATCGTGTGGTTGCTCATGTAAAAGCTCAGCAAAAACCTGCGTACTTATTTAGTCAGGAAGAACTATTAACAAAAAGTCAAACCTCTATTTCACAAGAGGAAGATGAGCTCTTTTTAGAAGCCTGTGAATTTGTACTCGAACAAGGGGGAGCATCCACCTCTAGTTTGCAACGTCATTTCCGCATAGGGTATAATCGTGCAGCTAGATTAATAGATGTAATGGAAGAGCAAGGGATCATTTCGGAGGCACGAGGAAGCAAACCTAGGGATGTACTGATTACAGAGGGAGATTTGCATGAGATCTATACGTCGTAATTTTCCTTCCTTCTTTTTGAAGAGTCAGCACCAGCCTTTTATTGATAGACAGGTAAGGGAATGCAGGCTGCTAGCTATCAATCATCTCTATCTATGAAAATAGCATGAAGTTAAGATAACGAGAGGTTAATTTATTTGACAGAAATGGATAATAGATTAGCCTCTTTTTACATTATAAGTAGCTTTTACTATATATAAATGATTAACATTTCCAACTTCCTATGCTTAAACCGTTTTATCCTTG
>NZ_QFRU01000019.1 GCF_003184905.1 Bacillus sp. CGMCC 1.16541 | reverse complement strand
ACAACGCTTAGGGATTCACTAGGTCAAATGTCGAAAAAGAAAATCATTTATATATAGATAGTGACTTCTTTAAAAGGTTTGTCATTATGTTTAAAATGATTTACTATATGTAAAGATAAGCCAAAGTGATAAATTTAAGTGATTATTCTCTGTCTTTAAAAAGAACACAAATATTTTAAAAAGAGAATAAATGCTGTTTAGATACTCATTTATATGATCATGAGATGTGAAGATAGGGTAATTGAAATAGACAGAAAAGGTTATGAAACACTAGTGGATTCATAGGTAAAGGGAGTTTAGGCAATGAAGGAAATCGAGTTAAAGCTACAAGGTAAAATTAAACGTTTGACAAATCGAACGTTTAAATTTGATGACCGCGTAAAAGAAGGCTGGTTTTCGGCTGTTTATTTTTTGAAAACAAAAGAAATCGTGAAAGAGTTTAAGACCGATAATACAGTCACTATGCAATTCTTTCAAAAAGAAGAAGCTGTGTTATGTGGAACCGACGAGGTGATTGCGTTAATTAAAGCATACGCGAACCAACCTGAAGAATTAGACATTCATTCATTAAAAGATGGAGACAAGATCAAGCCGTTTGAAACGGTATTAACGATTACAGGTCCTTACCAAAACTTCGGTTTTCTAGAAGGCGTAATTGATGGGATTTTAGCTCGTAGAACATCTGTTGCTACAAATGTTTATAATGTGGTGAAAGCTGCAGGGAGAAAACCTGTGATTTTTATGGGAGATCGAGATGATCATTTTACACAGCAAGCAGGAGACGGCTATGCAGCATACATAGGTGGTTCAACCGCTCAAGCAACTCATGCGATGAATGAATGGTGGGGAAAGCAAGGGATGGGTACAATGCCTCATGCTCTTATTCAACTGTTTGATGGCGATATTGTAGAGGCAACAAAAGCGTATCATGCCAAGTTTCCAAACGATGAGCTCATTGTGCTTGTTGATTATAACAATGATGTCATTACGGATGCTCTAAAAGTAGCGAGAGAGTTTGGTGACAAGTTAAAAGCAGTTCGTGTAGACACATCTCGTACAATGATTGATCAGCACTTTGTTCGACATCCTGAAGTACTAGGTACATTTGATCCTCGAGGTGTGAATGCAGAGCTTATTTTTGCATTAAGAAAAGCGTTAGATGATGAGGGCTATCATCATGTTAAAATTGTTGTGAGCGGTGGCTTTACAGAAGAGCGAATTCAAAAGTTTGAGGCGAGAAACGTCCCTGTGGATATGTATGGAGTTGGAAGTAGTCTATTAAAAATTCATATTGGATTTACAGGTGACAATGTGTTGTTAAATGGCAAACATGTTGCAAAAGCAGGTAGACGTTATCGACCAAATCCCCGCCTAGAAAAAGTAGAATAACGGATAGATTGTTCTTTTTCTCATATAGCTAAAAAATCATAGGTGATTTTGAATGGAAGATGAAAACAGTATTATCAATTTTTCAATCATTCGCGAACAAAAGCAAGAACAAGCAGATAACGGAATCATTCAATTTTATGAAGAGTTTATTAATTTTGTGAAAAAGTATGCAAATATTCGAGAGAAAGTAAGAGCTTCTTACGTGTTTCGAGAGAAGATAGGCTTTTCTCATGATAGGGAACTTCCAGCTCATTTAGAAGAAACGTTCTATGAGTGGTTTGCTTTTGATTATGTGACTGTTCGTGGGAAAACAATGTTACACTTCTTTTTAGATGAACATAAGAAGAAGAGGAGTGAGCCTTTTCTTATTCAGTTAGCATTGTTTTTACCGAGTGTGTGGGAACCTATTTGTGTGTCAAAAGTACCTGATTCATTTTTCTTAAAAGGATATAATCCATTGACAAATGAGTCTGTCATCATCAAAGATGTAAGAGGGAGATTTACAGAAGTTAAGCAAAATGAGATACTATGGGTTCGAAAAATAAAATCGATTGGATATGATGTGTTAATTAGCTCTCGTTTGTTATATTTTGATTATACAACATATGGAATGAATGAGTTACAAGCTCATTTTAATCGTGTGCAAATGAAATTAGACAAGCCATCATGGCGAACATTTTTTAAAATGCATGCAATAGAGTACGTAGTAAATGGGGATACTAAGCGAGAAGACGATTAAAATTGGACATATTTACATGTATGTGAATCCATGGTGTCATCAACGTATTAGTGCTAGAATGAACCATTGTTATCAATGCGTATATCTTATTACATATGTTGACAAGAGCAATTTTAAATAACCGTCATATACTGTCTTACAGATAGACGAATGTTGGAGGTTCTTTATATGACAGTTTACCATTTTGTTGGAATTAAAGGTACAGGAATGAGTGCTTTAGCACAAATCTTACATGATATGAACTTTCAGGTTCAAGGATCAGATATAGAGAAAGAAATTTTTACACAAAAAGTATTAGAGCAAAAAGGCATTAAGGTATTACCATTTAATAAAGACAATATTAAGACAGGTATGACAGTGATTGCAGGAAATGCATTTCCTGATACACATGAAGAAATCAAAGCAGCGAATGAGTTAGGTGTTGAAGTAATTCGTTATCATGTTTTCTTAGGTGATTTCATGAAGGATTATACGAGTGTGGCTGTAACAGGAGCGCATGGAAAAACATCTACAACTGGTTTACTAGCTCATGTCATGCAAGGCGGACAGCCAACTTCTTATTTAATTGGTGATGGTACAGGTAGAGGAGTAGAGAATGGAACGTATTTTGCATTCGAAGCTTGTGAATACCGTCGACATTTCTTGTCATATACACCTGATTATGCGATTATGACAAACATTGATTTTGATCATCCGGACTATTTTACAAGTGTTGATGATGTTTTTAGTGCGTTTCAAGAAATGGCGCTTCAAGTCAAAAAAGGCATCATTGCTTGTGGTGATGATGAACACTTGCAAAAAATTCAAGCAAAAGTGCCTGTTTTATATTATGGACTTGGAGAAGAAAATGACTTTCAAGCTCGAAATATTGTAAAAAGCACAACGGGTACAGCATTTGATGTATTTGTACGTAATACATTCTTTGCTTCTTTTGAGATTCCAGGATATGGAGATCATAACATCTTAAATGCACTAGCGGTTATTGCAATCTGTCACTATGAAGAAATTGATGTTGATGTGATACAAGCACAATTAAAAACATACAAAGGTGTAAAACGTCGTTTCAGTGAGAAGAAAGTTGGAACACAAGTGTTAATCGATGACTATGCGCATCATCCAACTGAAATTACTGCGACCATTTCAGCTACTCGCCAAAAGTATCCAGAACGTGAAGTCGTTGCTGTTTTCCAACCACACACGTTTACAAGAACGCAAACCTTCTTAGAGAACTTTGCCGAAAGCTTACAGAAAGCTGATAAAGTGTATCTATGTGATATTTTTGGCTCAGCTCGTGAGCATCAAGGGAAGTTAACGATTGAAGATTTACGTGAAAAAATTGATGGTGCTGAATTAATTGGTGAACAGAACGTTGAAATTTTAAAAGATCATCATGATGCAGTCCTTGTATTTATGGGTGCAGGTGATATTCAGAAGTTTGAAGAGCTATATCAAAGTACAATCTAACGAACAAAAAGAGCTGCAAATCTGCAGCTCTTTTTGTTTATTATTTTAAATTCTCAGGATTGAGAGCTTCTAATTCTGGAATAACAAAACGTCCATCTTTACGAATCAGTACATTATCAAAGTAGATTTCACCGCCGCCGTACTCAGGGCGTTGAATCATGACCATATCCCAATGGATATTTGACTTGTTTCCATTGTTTGTATCTTCATAACACTCACCAGGAGTAAAATGGAAGCTACCATCAATTTTTTCATCAAACAGGATATCTTGCATTGGGTGTTGAATATAAGGGTTTACACCGATGGCAAACTCACCGATATATCGAGCACCTTCATCTGTATCAAAAATTTTATTAATACGCTCTGTATCATTAGCCGTTGCTTCTACAATTTTTCCATCCTTAAACGTGAGCTTGACATTTTCAAATGTGAATCCATGGTATGGTGATGGTGTATTGTATGTAATCGTCCCGTTCACTGAATCACGAACAGGTGCTGTGTATACTTCACCATCTGGAATATTCATTTCACCAGCACATTTAACAGATGGAATGTCTTTGATGGAAAACGTGAGATCTGTTCCTTCACCGGTAATATGAACTTTATCTGTCTTGTTCATTAACTCAACTAAGTTATCCATTGCGTTTGACATTTTGCTGTAATCTAAGTTACAAACATCAAAATAGAAATCTTCGAATGCTTCAGTACTCATCTTTGCAAGCTGAGCCATTGATGCATTAGGGTAGCGTAATACAACCCATTTTGTTTTAGGAACGCGAATGTCTCTATGTACTTTTTTACCAACTGTATTTCCATAAAGAGCCATTTTTTCACTTGGAACATCTGATTGTTCAAAGATATTTTCACCAGAACGAAGTCCGATGTATGCATCCATATTACTCATCACATTTGCTTCAAATTCAGCAATCATGTTGAATTGTTCTTCTTGAGCTCCATATAAAAGCGAACGATCTACCGCATGATCTTTTAATAACACAAATGGGTAACCACCAGCTGCATATGCTTCGTTCACTAGGGCTGTTACAAGTTCACGCTGTAATCCAAAATTTTCAATTAACACTTTCTCCCCTTTTTGAAGGCGGATAGAGTAATTAATTAGATTATTTGCCAATTTTTGAATCCTAGGGTCTTTCATTTCATGTACCTCCTAATGTATCATCAATACTGTAGATTATTATATATGACTTTTAACAAAAAACATAATATTTCAACATTTAAAAGAGTTACGTTATACTTTAATTAAAACAAGGTAATAAAAGTATTATATCGATGTTTGAGTTCTGTTAACGACGGGTATCGATGTTATAAAACAACAAGACTACATTGGAGGTGTCATCAAACCGATGATTATCATTTTATATTTAAGTGCAGCCGTTGCTGCGATTGCTTTTTTCTATCTTGTCATTTCTATTTCTAAGACGTTGCGCTCTGTTCAACAAACGCTTGATTCGGTTGCAGTTACACTCACTGGACTAGAAAAGCAAATGACAGGTATCACAACTGAGACGACCGCATTATTACATAAAACAAATCTTTTAGCAGAAGATATTCAACGAAAATCAGAATCCTTAAATGTTGTTGTTGATTCAGTCAAAGATGTTGGAGATTCAATTCATGATCTGAATAAATCAATTCGAAATGTTTCCAACAGTGTTACTCAAAAAGTAGAAGCAAATAAAGAAAACGTTGCACAAGTGATACAGTGGAGCAATGTAGCACTAGATATCTGGGGACGTATTAAAGCGAAAAAGCAACAAACCGAAGTAACAGAGGAACAAGTAGAAGTTGTAGAACCACAAGTGAAACGCTCTCGATCATATTCTTAAGTTCGATAGGACAAGGAGGAATTTTTATGGGTAGAGAAAAAGAAGGATTAAGCAGTAAAGACTTTTTATTAGGTTCCATTTTAGGTGGGGTAGTCGGAGCAGCTACAGCACTATTACTCGCACCAAAAGCAGGAAAGGAGTTACGCTCTGATTTAAATGAGCAAGCAACGTTTGTCAGATTAAAAACAGAACAAATAGCAAATACAGCAAAAGATAAAACAACAGACTTGTCTCAAACTTTATCAGAACAGTCTTTACAAGTTGTTAATAAAATCAAAGCGATTAGTAAAAAGAGTGAAGACGAGCAAGAAGAATTGTCTCAGCCAAGCTTAGAAGTGTTACAAGATGAAGTGGAAAGTCAACGTATCGATGAAGAGAGTGAAGTACAAAAGAAATTAGATGAAGCGCATGGAGCGTTACAAGAATTTGAAGAGAATGTAACAAAATAAATAGAGCCGTGTCAAAAGAAGAAGTATATATATCTATTTGACACGGCTCGTCACGTATTTGTTTTCGTTTCGTCGTGTCTACTCTACCAGATAGTTGCTTAGAATAAGGAGACTATTTCAAATTCATTAGCATGCATAATTGTTAACACATTGCTGAATCATAAATGATTACATGTATGCTTGAAAGGAAGAGAACTGTGAAGAAGATTTCAACGAGAGAAGAATTTAATCAGATTATGGAAGAACATAAGAAGTTTTTATTTTTAAAACATAGTGTGACTTGCCCTATTAGTAGTGCAGCATTCGAAGAGTTCAAAAGCTATGTGGAACAAAGCAATGTCTTACCTGCTTATTATTTACACGTTCAAGAAGCACGACCACTTTCAAATGACATAGCTGAAGAGTTTGGTGTCAAACACGAATCGCCACAAGTATTGTTATTTCATCAAGGTACGGTTAAGTGGCATGAGTCTCACTGGCGCATTACAAAAAGTGAGTTAGAAAACCAAGTAAGTGAATAAAGCAATAAAGTGAAGCTTTATGAAGCAGTCCATGTAGAGGCTACTTCATAAAGCTCTTTTATTTATTAATTTGTTCACTTATGAAAAATGGCGAACGATAAGATGACTAAAAATTAGGAGAATAATTTGGGTAGGCATATACTTCATATTTTGTTATAATCGACGTGAACAATTCTACCGAGACGATAGTGATGAAAGTGCAAGGTGTCTATGTTTTCGTTGATTTAGTGTAAAGGCAGAAGTTGTTCACTAATGAAGTGAGTTGAGACTAGTTGAGTAGAGAGAAGAGTCGATGAGTTTAGTTGAGTGTTTGTTAGTATTTTATTTTTACCTCTTCTCCTCTTTAAAAAGGGGGCTTCCAAAATGCTTTTCTTTTATTATCCACTTATGTATTAACCATATCAAGATCTATTCATTTTAGCGAAACTATTTAAAAATACGGTCATTATTTCAATAGAAGATCATGTAAATAATAGTCAAAATAAGCGTATTAATGGAGAGGGATGGATGATATGTCAAATCAAAAATTAACAGAACTACGTACCCAAATCGATGAGTTGAATTTACAACTATTAAACCTAATTAATGAGCGTGGACGACTTGTACAAGAAGTAGGAAAGTTAAAAGAAGTACAAGGAACAAATCGTTTTGATCCAGTTCGTGAGCGTGCAATGTTAGATTTAATTCAAGAAAATAACAATGGACCGTTTGAAACCTCTACGCTTCAACATATTTTCAAAGAGATTTTTAAAGCAAATCTTGAGTTACAGCAAGATGATCACCGTAAAGCGTTACTTGTTTCGCGTAAGAAAAAAGCCGAAAATACAATTGTCGATATAAAAGGTGAAAAAATTGGTGATGGTCAGCAACATTTTATTATTGGACCTTGTGCAGTTGAAAGTTATGAGCAAGTGGCAGCTGTTGCAGAGGCGGCTAAAAAGCAAGGTGTTAAACTATTGCGCGGTGGTGCTTACAAGCCAAGGACTTCACCTTACGATTTCCAGGGTTTAGGACTAGAGGGATTAAAGATTTTAAAACAAGTAGCTGATAAATATGACATGGCAGTGATTAGTGAAATTGTGAATCCAGCAGATATTGAAACCGCTCTTGATTACATTGATGTCATTCAAATTGGTGCTCGAAACATGCAAAACTTTGAATTATTAAAAGCAGCAGGTTCTGTAAACAAACCGGTGCTGTTGAAAAGAGGATTAGCAGCAACGATTGATGAGTTTATTAATGCCGCTGAGTATATTATCTCAAGAGGAAATGATCAAATTATTTTATGTGAACGTGGTATTCGTACGTATGAGCGTGCTACACGTAACACGTTAGACATTTCTGCAGTGCCAATCTTGAAAAAAGAAACTCATTTACCTGTCTTTGTGGATGTAACTCATTCAACAGGTCGTCGCGATTTATTATTACCAACTGCGAAAGCAGCATTAGCCATTGGAGCAGACGGTGTAATGGCTGAGGTTCATCCTGATCCGGCAGTGGCACTATCCGATTCAGCACAACAGATGAATATTCCTCAATTTAATGAGTTTATTACAGAGCTAAAGCCACTATGTAATATAAACAGTTAAGTTTAATCAAGTTAAACACCATACGTGCTATTTGGAGACTTCGTTCGTAATCTTGCTTTTCACTTGATTATGTCACGAAGTCTCTTTTTTTGATTAGAAAGGTTACAATATTATGAATGCTGACGTAAAACAACGTAAATACATTGCGGTCATGTACAGAGTGTCGTATATTAATTAAAGACATTCGGTGAAAATGTTTTATGTATATACATAATTACAAAATTTTAATTAAGGGTAAACTAAAACAAATTGTTTTTTAAATAAGGAGTGTTGTGTTGTGAATGTAACAATATATGATGTAGCAAGAGAAGCGAGTGTGTCAATGGCAACTGTTTCTCGTGTTGTAAATGGTAATCCTAATGTAAAACCATCTACACGTAAAAAGGTATTAGAAACAATTGAACGTCTAGGTTATCGTCCAAATGCTGTGGCGAGAGGACTTGCAAGCAAGAAGACAACAACGGTTGGTGTTATCATTCCTGATATCTCAAACATTTTTTATGCAGAGCTTGCACGTGGAATTGAAGATATTGCAACGATGTATAAATATAATATTATCTTAAGTAACTCAGACCAAAACCAAGATAAAGAGTTACACTTATTGAACACAATGTTGGGTAAACAAGTGGACGGTATTATCTTTATGAGCGGTAATGTAACAGAATCCCATGTGGAAGAGTTGAAAAAGTCACCTGTACCTATTGTATTAGCTGCTTCTATCGAGTCTACAAATCAAATTCCATCTGTCACAATTGATTATGAACAAGCCTCATATGATGCTGTAAAAGCGTTAATTGATAACGGACATGAGAAAATTGCATTTGTATCAGGGACATTAGAAGAACCTATCAATAAAGAAAAGAAAGTAAAAGGATACGAACGCGCGTTAACAGAAAGTGGCCTATCTCTTCGTGAAGCATACGTTGTAGAAGGAGATTACACGTACGATTCAGGGATTGAAGCTATTGAAAAGCTTCTTGAAGAAAATGAAAAACCAACTGCTGTGTTTGTTGGAACAGACGAAATGGCGTTAGGTGTTATCCACGGAGCTCAAGATCGTGGCTTAAACGTTCCAAACGATATTGAGGTAGTGGGCTTTGATAATACAAGATTATCAACAATGGTACGTCCACAACTAACGACAGTTGTTCAGCCGATGTATGATATTGGAGCAGTTGCTATGCGCTTATTAACAAAATATATGAACAAAGAAACAGTGGATAGCAATATTGTTCAACTTCCACATCGAATTGAGTACAGACAATCAACAAAATAAAAAACTTGTCGATATAAAAAAGGAAAGAAGTTTTTAGTCGACAGGGAGAGGAATTATGAAAAAGTTTGATGTGCTTACACCGATTGGACTAGTTATCGGTATAGGAATGGTTATTCTTGGTATTGTTTCTAGTGGTGGTCTAACAGGCTTCGCAGCTTTTGTTAGTCTATCGTCTCTTTTAATTGTATTAGGTGGTGTACTTGGAGCGCTGTTAATTAGTTTTCCAATGTCCGATTTAAAAGGTGTCTTTCAAGTAGGAAAGCAAGCATTTAATACAAACGATCAGAATCTAAAAGAACTCATCGATACTTTTGTATCGTTATCTGAAAAAGCACGCCGTGAAGGACTACTTTCACTAGAAGCAGAAATGGAAATCCTTGAAGATCCTTTCATTAAAAAAGGTGTTCTTTTGGCTATTGACGGTGTTGAGCCAGAAGTCATCAATGATATTATGACAGCTGAAATTATTGCAATGGAAGAACGTCACGCAAAGGGTCGAAGTATTTTTGAAAAAGCAGGTGAATTTGCACCCGCTTGGGGAATGATTGGGACATTAATTGGACTAGTACTCATGTTAAAAAGTTTAAACGACCCAGCTACATTAGGTCCTAACATGGCATTGGCGTTATTAACAACCCTTTATGGATCATTAATGTCAAACTTACTTTTATATCCAATTGCTTCCAAACTATCAGTCAAGACTGAAAAAGAAGTATTTATAAAGCAAATTGTCATTGAAGGAGTTATTGGTGTTCAAGCTGGTCAAAATCCTAAAATTTTAGAAGAGAAACTGGGAGCTTTCTTACCAGTTAACGAGCGACTAAAGGAAAAAGTGGTTGAAGAAGAGGGTGTCTTGAATGCGTAGAAGAAAGAAGCGTTCTTCCTCTTCATCAGGAGACCAAAAATGGCTTGTGACGTTTTCAGACTTAGTGACGTTAATTCTCGTGTTTTTTATTTTACTCTTTTCAATGTCTCAAATTGACAATGTGAAGTTTAGAGCACTAGCACAGTCATTTCAGCGTAGTGAAATTTTTGAGTACAATCAGTCTGTCATTCCTTTCGATTACATGGAGTCCTCTACTGTCAAAAGTGTAGAGGGTAAGCCTCATCAAGCAACACAATTTCAACACGCACAAGAGAATGGTGCGCAGAGTTCTGTAGCAAGTACGGCGGAAGGGTCTATTTCTCTAGACGAAATATTAGTTGAGGTACAAAGTTATTTAGAGGAATCAAATTTAACGGATGTTGTTCTAGTAAATCGAGATGACCGAGGTGTTGTTCTCGTTTTACAAGAGCAAATTCTTTTTGATACAGGTGAGGCGGTTCTACTTTCTCACGCTTACCCTCTTCTTGATAAAATTGGTAATCTCATTTCGACTATTCCTAACTATGTTAAGATTGAAGGTCATACTGATAATCGTCCTATTACTACCTATCGTTATCCTTCAAATTGGGAATTGTCAACAGCTAGAGCGAGTAGTGTGATTCGTTACTTTATTTCAAAGAATGATGTTGATTCAACTCGTTTTATTGCAGTAGGGTATGGAGATACGCGTCCATTGGTTTCGAATACAACTCCTGAAAACTTACAAAAGAATCGTAGAGTTGAAATTGTGATTTCTGATCCGAAAAAAAATGGAGAAGTTGAATAGATTTAGATCGTGTCAAATGTGATAGAGGATGTTCGTTTGATATAAACAATAAAAACCCCCTGCATTCTACATTTAGGAAATGAATGAGTAGAGAATGCAGGGGATTTTTGTTTTCTATGGATTACATTAAATGCGTAGGGGTTAATCTAAGCATTTTTAAGATGCTGACGAATTGGAAACAAAGCTTTATTGAGAGTTTGGTTGTTTTTCTCTGTGATTTCTGGCTTTCTTGGAATCGGTTCATATAGTCCATCGTGATCATCCCATTCTTTGCAAATCGGTAATGGAGCGACTTTTGACCATTTATCAATCCATGTGTGAGGAAGTGGACCTTTGATGTCTTGTTGTCCAATCATTTCTAACCAAATAAATGACCAAGCTCTCGGAACAACACGCCAAATATCATATCCTCCTCCACCAACCGCAATCCATCGACCATTACAATACTCATGCGCAATTTCATGAGCCAATTTAGGAATTTCTCGATACATACGAGTGGTTCCACAAAGATGTGTTAATGGATCATAGTAATGAGAATCTACCCCATTTTGAGTTAAAATCACATCTGGCTTGAAAAATGCTGCTACTTCTTTTAATGAAGATTTGTAGACTTCAAGCCAGGAATCATCCTCGGTGTAAGCATCAACAGGAATGTTAAACGAATAGCCATATCCTTCACTATGACCACGCTCATTTACATTTCCGGTTCCAGGGAAGAGATATCTTCCAGTTTCATGAATGGAGAGCGTACAAACATTTGGATCATCGTAAAATGTCCATTGTACCCCATCTCCGTGATGAGCATCGGTATCAACATAAAGAACTCTTGCCCCGTACTTTTGTTGCATGTATTTAATGGCAACGGAGCTATCATTATAAATACAGAAACCAGATGCTTTGCCTCTAAATCCGTGATGCAGTCCACCACCTAGGCTTAATGCGTGATTGACTTTTCCTGTCATTACTTGATCAACGGCTGTGAGTGTACCACCCACTAGGTAAGCACTAGCTTCGTGCATGTTCGGGAAAATCGGGGTGTCTTCCGTGCCTAAACCGTAGTCGGTCGCTTTTTCAGACGGCAATTTTCCTTCACTGGCTAACTGTACAGCTTGAATATAATTAGGGTCATGTACTAAGCTTAGTTCTTCATCTGTTGCCATACGAGGTGGAATGATGTCTTCCGTCCGTAGTGCACCAACTTCATTTAATAAGTCATATGTGAGCCTTACGCGTAATTGATTAAACGGGTGATTGTTACTAAATTTATAATTCAAAAATTCCTCTGAATAAACAAATATGCAATCTTTTTTTGTCATAAAGGTATTCCTGGTAAATTAGGCCACAGTACGTCATAGCCTTCATCTTTTAATTTAGTAATCATCACCGTTGGATTTAATGTTTGAATGCGAAAAACAATAATCTTGTAGTGCTCATCTTTGTCAGGATAAACGAGCACACTTAAAATATTAATTTTTTGTTTTCTAAACATCGAGGTTACTTCACTTAAAACACCGGCTTTATTTTCCACCTTCACTTCAATTTGTGAGCCAGGTTGATGAGCACCAGTTAATTGAATGAGTGTATGTAAAAGGTCTCGCTCGGTAATAATGCCCACTAATTGATTTCCTTTTGTGATTGGAAGGCATCCGATTTGATGTTCATAAAAAACAGATGCGACTTCTTCTACAAAGTCAAGCGGATGAGCAGTAATAATTGATGTTTTCATAATGGCTTTTAAAGGTTTTTGTAAGTCTTCTAAGTGACTATCTCGATGGAAAATCGACGGACTAGCGTCACGAACATCACGGTCTGAAATAATCCCGGCTAATTCGTTGTTGTCATTTACGATTGGAATATGTCTAATTTTATGCGTTTCAAGTAGTTTAATAGCTTCTTCAATCGTATTAGTAGGCTTTAATGTAATGACATCTTGAATCATCATCTCTTCAACAATCATATAGAAACGACTCCTTGTTTAGTGATATCAAGTATGTTGAGACTGCGATGAACGGTATTAATACATAAATCGATTTTGAAAGCGTAGTTGATCAAATTCCTGTATTGTATGTGGCTTAATTCGTTTACCGATTCGAGCCATTAAGCAGTTAGCGGGATGGGAACTAATTTCTGGATCATCGGTTGCAAACCACTCTAAACCACCTGCTTGCATCATTTTTTCCATCACTTTACGATAATCCCAAACATTTAAACCCGTTCCTTTTAGATCCCAATGCCAATAATATTCAGTTGTAATAATAATATAATCTTCCATCGCATCATCCATCATCGATACTTTTAGTAGATTTTTACCAATTTCATACCCTCGAAATGGAGCGGCTACTTCGATGGCTCCAAGTTCAATTAAATTCTCGATGTTGCCTTCTGACCATCTTTCTAATGGATCAGGGTAGAGGTATGTAACATATCCAATAATGGTATCTAAATGTCGGGCAATTAAAATGCGTCCCTCCGGTAAGTCCGCAATTTCAAGTAATGCTTTCTTCTGTTGTTCTGGAGGTCTGAAAGCAACAAGTTGTTCATGAAACTCGAAATCTTTTAATTTATGAGAAGGAACTGGACCTTCTACAACGATTGTCCCAATTGATGTCTTTAATTCTTTTGCATTATAGGTTTTTGAATGATCCATCTTATTCACCACCTGAGTTTTCATAAAAAATAGTATCTATTTTATTATACATAAAAAAGCAGAATATAAAGCGTTTTCAAAAAAATAACATATTTTAAAGGAAATTGATAGATTAAGTAGAATATTAGGTTGTATAACGACTTTTCTACTAATTTTCTAAATGAATATTTTTAAAATTGAGAAAAGTTAAAATTTGTATTATAATAGGCTTGTATATTTCATACATAAGGGGGAGTTTGTGATGAAAGTGGAAGCGCTTCCTGTAACAAAAGGGGATTATAACTTACAGGACTACAACCAAGCGTATGAAACGTTTGATTGGTCAGAAGTGGAGAAAGAATTTTCATGGTATGAAACTGGTAAGGTTAATGCTGCTTATGAAGCAATTGATAAGCACGCGAACTCTTTTAGAAAGAACAAAGTAGCTCTTTATTATCGTGATGCTAAGAGGGATGAGAAGTACACGTATAAAGAAATGAAAGATTTCTCTAATAAAGCAGCTAACGTATTAAAACAAGCGGATGTGGAAAAAGGAGATCGTGTTTTTATCTTTATGCCTCGTTCTCCAGAATTATATTTCTCAGTCTTAGGCGCAATTAAACTAGGTGCTATCGTTGGACCACTATTCGAAGCGTTCATGGAAGGCGCAGTGAAAGATCGTTTAGAAGATAGCGATGCGAAAGTATTAATTACAACTCCAGAATTACTTCAACGTGTTCCCGTCAATGAATTACCTGCACTGAAACATGTTCTTCTTGTAGGTGAAAATGTTACAGAAGAAGGCCCTTATTTAGATTTCCATAAGCGTTTAAAAGAAGCAAGTAAAGAGCTACAAATTGAGTGGGTAGATCGCACAGATGGTTTATTGTTACACTACACATCGGGCTCTACTGGAAAACCAAAAGGTGTACTGCATGTACATAATGCAATGGTACAACACTATCAGACAGCTAAATGGGTGCTAGATTTAAAAGATGATGATGTGTATTGGTGTACAGCTGATCCGGGATGGGTTACAGGGACTGCTTATGGTATCTTTGGTCCGTGGTTAGCGGGAGCGTCTAACGTTATTATTGGTGGTCGTTTTAGCCCGGATAATTGGTACCAAGCTCTTGAAGATTATGGAGTAACGGTTTGGTATAGTGCTCCAACTGCATTTCGTATGTTAATGGGTGCAGGCGATGATTTAGTGAAGAAGTACGATTTAAGTGGATTACGCCACATTTTAAGTGTGGGTGAACCTCTAAACCCTGAAGTAGTACGTTGGGGTGTGAAAGTGTTCAACAATCGTATCCATGACACATGGTGGATGACTGAAACCGGCGCTCAAACCATTTGTAACTACCCTTGTATGGAAGTAAAGCCAGGTTCAATGGGTAAACCAATTCCAGGCGTGCAAGCGGCAATCGTTGATGACCAAGGGAATGAACTTCCTCCATATCGCATGGGTAATTTAGCCATTAAAAAAGGTTGGCCTTCCATGATGTATACTATTTGGAATAACAAAGAGAAGTATGAATCATACTTTATGCCAGGTGATTGGTATGTATCTGGAGATTCAGCATACATGGACGAAGAAGGATATTTCTGGTTCCAAGGCCGCATTGATGATGTTATTATGACAGCTGGTGAGCGTGTTGGACCGTTCGAAGTTGAAAGTAAACTTGTTGAACATCCAGCAGTAGCAGAAGCAGGGGTTATCGGTAAGCCAGATCCAGTTCGAGGAGAAATTATTAAAGCATTTATCGCACTGCGTGATGGTTATACAGAATCTGAAGAATTAATTGAAGATATCCGTCAATTTGTGAAGAAAGGCTTAGCGGCTCATGCAGCGCCACGTGAAATTGAGTTCCGCGACAAGCTACCAAAAACACGTAGTGGTAAAATTATGCGCCGCGTCTTAAAAGCGTGGGAACTTGATTTACCAACGGGTGATTTATCGACAATGGAAGATTAATAGAAAGCCTCGCATCTCATGCGAGGCTTTTTTATGTCATAATAATATATGGATAAAAAAACCATGGGTAATGATTACAAAAATAAAGAATTTATTAAATAAATGAAGGTAGTCATTTCTTTCAATATACTAATAGTGGAGGAGAGAAAATGAATAAAGAAAAAATTTTAGTTGTCGAAGATGATGTAGAGATCGCTCGTGTGGTGATAGGACATTTGCAACGTGAAGGGTACGATGCAGTGTGGGCATCAACAGGAAGAGAAGGACTTGATGAATTTAAGCTTCAAATGTTCGATCTCATTTTAGTTGATTTAATGTTGCCACAACTAAACGGATTTGAATTTTGTCAGCGAATTCGTCAAGAAAGTGATGTTCCACTTTGTATCGTTAGTGCTCGTATTGAGGAGGAAAATAAAATAAAGGGTCTCAAGTTAGGAGCTGATGACTATATAACGAAACCTTTTAGCTTAGCTGAATTAACAGCGAGAATTGATTCCCATTTACGTCGATATCGCCGTTTTCTTCAAAAAGAAGCGAAAGAACAGATCATCCAGTATCAAAACGGTCTAACAATTGACTTTCAGAAAAAAGCGGTTTACTTAGGGGATTCACTTCTTTCTTTAACAAAATGCGAACAATCTTTACTACTGTGGTTAGCAAGTTATCCGAATGAAACCTTTTCAAAAAAAGAGCTTTATGAGTACATATGGAATGAAGAGGATGTTGAAACAAATAATACGGTAACAGTGCATATTAAAAGTTTACGTTTGAAGTTAAACGAACACCCTAAAAAGCCTTCTTTTATCCAAACGATATGGGGAACAGGATACCGTTTCATTGGAGAAGAACTGTAAATGAAAATTAGAACATGGCTACTGATTACCTATTTTTTAGTTATGATTCTTCCGGTTATGACGTTTCTTTTATTATATAACGTAGTAAAGAACTATGAAAAAGAACAGCAGTTAAATGAATTTATAGAAGTATCTACTAAAGTATCAGAATTAGAGAACTATATAACGAATCCTACATTGTACAAGATTCAAAAGGAAAGTAATTATGATGAGTTAACAGACCGACTGAATGAAGTGACGGTCACGTTATACCGTCCAGATGGTGTAACATTTTTTTCTTCTGTTGAACCATCATTTAACGTCCCTTACATGAGAGTTAACACGAATCAATTGTATCGAGATTTAACCGTACTAAAAGAAAACCATCGTTTTTATCAAATTAAAAATCCAGTGTTTCAAGATGGACAGATGATTGGTATTTATGAATTAGCCATTCCACGTGTAAAATGGCTTCAATTGTTTGATTATCAATCAAAAATTTTAGGTGTAGGAGCTCTTTCTCTATTTATCGTGATTTATATGACAATGATGGTTGTTGTACATAAGAAGATTATTCAACCTTTAAAAGAGCTGCAAGTTCAAATGACGGCTTTTGGAGAGACACAGCAAAATAGGACACTCTTATATCATCGAAACGATGAAATTGGAGCAGTCATTCAAAGGTTTGAAAAAATGAAGCAACAAGTGATTGATTCTCAACAAGCCGTTAAGAAAGAACAGCAGGAAAAACAATTTATGATTGCTTCACTAGCTCATGATTTAAAAACGCCACTAACCGTTATTCATGCATACGCTGAATCATTACGAGATGATCAGCATTTATCATCAAATGAAAAGAAAGAATATGAGTCTATTCTGTTTGAAAAGATTCACTATATGAAACAAATGCTAGATGAGCTTTCTGTCTATACGTCTTTGCAAGCATCAACTAAAAAGATAGACGTCGTAGAAGTAGAGGGAGAAGAGTTTTTTGAGATGCTTATATCAGGATATGAAGAAGTATGTGAGCAAAAAAATATTCAATTATATACGGAAAACTACCCACAGCAATCGTATGAATTAAGCCCGAAAGAGTTAATGAGAGTGGTAGACAATTTAATGTCTAATGCGGTGCGTTTTACTAAAAGTGGGGGCACGATTTACCTTGCTGTTATTTCATCTGCTCATTCAATTCCAAGTTGGGTATTTCCAGCTTTTCGCTCGGGAAT
This sequence comes from Bacillus sp. CGMCC 1.16541, assembly GCF_003184905.1. Classification (GTDB taxonomy): domain Bacteria; phylum Bacillota; class Bacilli; order Bacillales; family Bacillaceae_H; genus Priestia. The sequence continues at coordinate 75,539 of NZ_QFRU01000019.1, read as the reverse complement.
AGAAAGATTTAGAGAAAGAGGCACGATTCTTATTGTTCAAAATGAAGGAGAAGGAATTGCTAGTACAAATCAAAAATTTGTATTTGAACCGTTTTTTCAAGGAGATGATGCACGAACAAAAGCGCATCATAAAAATTCCGGGCTAGGGCTAAGCATTGCGAAAATATTGATGGAAAAACAAAAAGGCGCCATTTCACTTTGGTCTGAAGAAAAGCTTGGAACCATTGTTGCTTGTTATTTGAAAGAAAGAGAGGAAGCAGAATGAAACAAATAATGACAATCGTATTTGTTTTATTATTCGTGATTGGTTGTTCGAATAAAGAGACATTCACGTCGACGGATATTATGGACTCTATTTTAAAAGGAGATCAGACAAAATCATATTACGGAGAAGGAACGTTTACAATCTATGAAAATGAAAAGCTCATCGAAAAAGTGAACTTTAAAGAATGGGTAAAAGGAGAAAAAATAAAAATTCATTCGACTAGTGATATGTCCGATTCTATGGTAGTAAATGATGGCTCAACATTAGTTGTTTATGATAAGAAAACAAATAAAGCATTATCTGTATCGTTAGAAGAAACAATGGAACATCAAGGGATGACACAAAGAGGTAAGTTGTTGTCAATGTTAGAAGGAATGAAAAATACTCACACTTATGAAGTAGTGGGAGAAGAAAAAATTGGTGATTTTCAAACCCATCATGTCAAAGTAAAAGCAAAATCAACGAAATCACTGTTAGGTGACTTTGATCTTTGGGTAGAGAAGAGTTCGTGGTTTGTTGTTAAGCAAGAAAGTATGAGTGGAGAGACGAAGTCAGAATTAATTTATCAACATATCGATTCTTCACCAGCGTTCGATAACGATACCTTTGTATTATCTTTGCCAGATGGTGTGAATGTAGAAGAAATTCAGCAAGAAAATAACAAAGTATCACTTCCAGAAGCGAGTAACATCTTAGGTACTCCCTTTTTAACCGTACATAATAGGGAGTATCGTATTGCAAATATTGAATTAGAGAAGCTAGAAGGAATTGTGAAAAGAAATGAACTAACTATTTTTTATGAAAAAGATGAGATTCCAGCTTTTATGATGACGATATTTGAAACACCTCAAGAAGAAGAAGCACAGTTAAATCATGACATTTCTATTAGGCAAACAAAAGGAGAGGTAATGGATGAAATTCAATCCATATCGTGGGATGAAAAAGGGTTACGTTACAACGTAATGGTCACTCATCCAGATTTAACGATAAATGATTTAATAGAAGAAATTAATAACATGACGTACAGCTTAGATGAGGGAAGGAGTTAATCGAATGGACATGGCTATGTCGGAGTTGGTAATAGGGTTATTGATTGGAGCGAGCATGGCTCTGATCGGATCATTATTTGGGAGTATAGCAAAAAATCTAGGCAATGCAGTGGAAATAATAGGAGGTATAATCAGTTTATATCTTTTAATATCGGTATTTAACTTCAATCAGATATGGCTCACCATCATAATGGTTGTGTATAGCTATTTTACTTTCTCAGAACTAATTCCTAAAAAAGAGTTACGCATGACGTTCAAAGAAAAAATAGCCCAGAGCAATGCGGTTGTAATAGAGGTTAATAAATCATTCAAACGCGTACTTGCTGATGTAAGTTTTATCCTTTTGTTTTCATCACTTTCAATTTTATTTATTATAGTAGGTCCAGAAACAAGCAATGTGTTAAAGATGGTTTTACTGTTCAGTGTAGCGTCTTTATGTAGTGATGGAATAAAGAGAATCATTCAGTTCTATTCAATCCAGCTTTATTTTTCAGAAGATGAGCAAATGCTCTATGTTATGACAAGAAGTGATTTAAAGAGCTATCCGTTACAGCATCTAAATGAACTTCACGTCGAGTCTAACGTTGATCTATTAAGGTTATTTCCGTTATTTACGTTGTTGCAAACCAATAAAGATTACACAACGTCTTTTACAAAAGTCCTTAAATTGCGTTTTTCTGGAGAAACAATTTATTTAACAGTGAATGACCTAGAAAGGTGGACTCATGTTCTCAAACAATATGTAAATGAACAGGTAGAGGAGAGAAGAGTTGAATCAGTCTTTCATAAGAAACAATGGAGGAGGTTGCTAGGTAAAGGATACTTTGCAATTACGGTAAAAGGGATCTCTGCTTATACAACACTGATCATTGTGATGTATTGGTTAGAGCTATCGGTTTGGATCAACGTTATTGTTATTCTTTTCTATTGGCTGTTTAATCTGTATATCTCTGATAAAGTACTAAAAGTAGCGATGGATGCAGAAGAGGTAAAAGATTCAGCCATTCTAGCATGTGCAGAGCGAGTCTGTTTACAGGCCAATATGAAACATGTGAAAGTATATCAAACAGAATCAACAGACTACAATGCATTAGCAACAGGTATGAATGTTGGACGTTCGATGATTACATTAACTTCTGAAACAATGAAACTTAGTATTGAACATATCGAAGCCATTATTGCTCATGAAGTAGCGCATATTAAAAGTAGAGATATCATGAGATTACAGTTATTTCGGTTTTTATTTCTTGGTGGAATGGGATCAATCGTTTATTTGTCACAAGATTGGTTAATGTCAGAAGATAAACCGTCTTTTTGGATCATACTTGTTTTTGTATGGGTGGTCATGATTGGATTTACTAGTTACTTATCAATGATTAGTCAAATAGCAGAAGTTCGAGCAGATCATAAAGCTTCTACTTACATAAGTGGAGGAAGATTACAAATGGCAAGAGCACTCGAAGAGCTTACAATTAGACAGGATAAAAATATAGACAGTGCGTTGAATTTTTCATTTTCGACAACGACTAAAGATGACCCTGAACCGGTGAATAGTTTAAAGAGAGAGAAGTGGTTATGGAGATTGTTTGAATTTCAATTTATGAATCATCCCCCTGTTTATTGGCGAGTTAAAACGTTAGAAGAACACCATGACGGATGGGGGCTGAGTATGTTTTGGGTTTGGTGGAGAGATCGATGTAAAGAATCATTACCAGACTTGAAGAAAGATAGATAAAACAACTTAAAGAAACTGAGACAAACAGGGGGAAACAACCCCCTGTTTGTCTCAGTCCGCAACATCATTTGCCCTGCAGTCTAGTTATACCGAGGGATAGGGCTGTACTTGCTTTTTAAAGTTTATTGACGTATGTCCTTTCTCTTAGATGGCTGAGTGTGTACGCAAGAGGTTGGAACAAATAAATCTCTTTTTGAGACCTGTAATGTCGACAGCTTATACAAGTTCTTTCTCTTTTACAGAGTTCCCGATAATTCTCTTAAGCATTTGCTCATCCATCTCGAGTTCAGCTTGACCTGCTTCTTTTAACATTTCTTTGGTGTGTTCATTTTTAAAAGTAATAGAGCGATTCCAGTACGAATGAAACACTTTGAGAGGTTCGTTAATGAAGAGCTCTTCTTTTGAAAGTGTATGTGTATCGGGTTCTGCCACCATTTCAAGGTTTGGAAACTCCATTAGTTCTTTTACAATATCAAAAACCATTCGATGACTTGGAGGTTTAGAGTTTGTGATGTTATAAATGGTATTTGGTTGAGCGTATGTTAATCCAATTGTTAATACATCAGCTACATAGTCTACAGGTACAAAGTTAGATTGTGTTGACGGATTAATAAGTAATCGGTACGTATTGTTTTGCCAGTTTTCTAGTCTAGATACTTTTCTTTTTAGTAGCTTTAAACCTTTTAATAACCCGTACAATGCAAAGCTTGTATCAGCTTCACCGGTTACTGAATCTCCGATAATAATGGCAGGACGCATAATATAAACATTGAAATGTTCTTTGTATGAGTAAACAAGATGTTCACTTCTACATTTACTTTCTTCATAATAGTTAACAAATAATCGGTCCGTGGAATATAGCTGTTCATCGCCTTGTTCGCTCGTTCCTAGCGTATAAGCGGTACTCACGTAAAAGAACTTTTTGGCACATATCGCTTTTGCGAATTCTAAAACATTTCTTGTTCCCGCAACATTTACGTCAAATGTTGCGTCTTTATCAACCGGGTCAAATGATAACAACGCAGCCATATGGTAAATCGCGTCAATTTGACCTTCTATTTTTTCGTAATCCGTCGGTGAAACCTTCAACTTTTCATCTGTAATATCACCATATATTGGGTGAACATGAGACACATGCTGAGGCAAAAGTGACTCACGCAATGTACTAAATTTGTTTTTGTTACGAACAAGCACATAAATCTGATGTTCTTGATTCAATAAATTTTGTATTAATCGTTTTCCTAAAAATCCTGTCGCTCCTGTTAGGAAAATATTCATTTGTTCAGCTCCTTTATATTTTTCTGTAGGAGAAAAAGTCTTATTTATCAGATAGCTATAGAAAAGCATTAGTAGTGATCTTCAAATTACATAGTAACATCATAACATTTTCCCTTTTAAATTGCCTATTGGAAGCATTTACTTTCCGTTCATTTCACCGAATCTTAAGAGTACTACTTGAATTTTTAATGAAAATGGGGCATAATGTTGCTGTGTAGACTTTTTTACTAAATTGAATAGATAAGCATAGATAGGAACGAGTAGTGAGAATCTCCCTGTTATAGAGAGCTGATGGTTGGTGGAAATCAGTACATAGATGAATCACGAATTACATCCTTGAGCATCTTTTGCGAACCCATGAATGTGCAAGTAACAAAAGACGGGCAGACCGTTACATCGTTTTAAGTGGAAGCTTATGATTGATAAAGCTTCAAATAGGGTGGTACCGCGATATTTTCGTCCCTTCTTCTTTTAGAAGGGGCGTTTTTTGTATTTATTTTTACATGATGAACAATTAAAGGAGAGATAACAAGTATGGATATCTTAAAGGATTTAGAGTTTCGAGGACTCATTAATCAACAAACAGATGAAGAAGGGTTACGAGCTCTTTTAGCAAAAGAAAGTACAAAATTATACTGTGGATTCGATCCAACAGCGGATAGCTTACACATTGGGCACTTACTTCCAGTTTTAATTTTACGTCGCTTTCAACAAGCGGGTCACCAGCCGATTGCACTTGTAGGTGGAGGAACGGGACTAATTGGAGATCCAAGTGGTAAAAAAGCAGAGCGTACATTGAATGAAAAAGAGACGGTTGCCATGTTCAGTGATCGTATCAAAGATCAACTTTCTCGCTTTTTAGACTTTGAAGAGAGAGAAAATGCAGCTATGATTGCCAATAACTATGAGTGGATTGGCTCATTAGACGTCATTACATTCCTGCGTGATATTGGTAAGAACTTTGGAATTAACTACATGATGGCAAAAGACTCTGTTCAGTCACGTATTGAATCGGGAATTTCATTTACTGAATTTAGTTACATGATTCTACAATCATTCGACTTCTTAAAGTTATACCAAAACTACGGCTGTCGTTTACAGATTGGTGGAAGCGATCAGTGGGGAAATATTACAGCTGGATTAGAGTTAATTCGTAAATCTGAAGAAGATGCGAAAGCATTCGGTTTAACAGTTCCGCTTGTAACAAAAGCTGATGGTACAAAATTCGGTAAAACAGAAGGTGGCGCAATCTGGCTAGATGCAGAAAAAACGAGCCCTTATGAATTTTACCAGTTCTGGATTAACACAGACGATCGTGATGTTGTGAAATACTTAAAGTACTTTACGTTTTTATCTCATGAGGAAATTACTGAATTAGAAGCAAAAGCAGTAGAAGCACCAGAAAAGCGTGAAGCGCAAAAAGCATTAGCTGCAGAAATGACGAAGCTTGTTCATAGTCAAGACGCATTAGAGCAAGCAATCCGTATTTCCGAAGCATTATTCAGCGGAAGTATTGCAGAACTAACAGCAGAAGAAATTAAACAAGGATTTAAAGACGTTCCATCTTACACACATGAAGGTGGAGAGGTTGGTTTAATTGATTTACTTGTAAATAGTAAAATTTCTCCTTCTAAACGACAAGCTCGTGAAGATATTTCAAACGGTGCAATTTACATTAATGGTGAGCGCATTCAAGATCTTCAAAAGGTTGTAGGAGAAGAAGATCGTATTGAGGGTCAATTTACAGTCGTTCGTCGTGGTAAAAAGAAATACACATTAATTCAATACTAATCAAAAAAGTCAGGTGCGTCATAACACCTGACTTTTTTTGATCTAGTCGACTTAATAAAAAATCTCTCCAAAAGGAGAGATTTTTTATTAACGAGAGTAGAACTCTACGATTAATGATTCGTTGATTTCAGCAGCTAATTCAGAACGCTCAGGTAAGCGAGTAAATGTTGCTTCTAATTTCTCAGCATCAAATGTTAAGTAGTCTGCTACGAAGTTGTTTCCTTCAACAGATTCTTTGATGATGTTTAAGTTGCGAGACTTTTCACGAACACCGATCACTTGACCAGGTTGTACACGGTAAGATGGGATGTCAACGCGTTTACCATCTACTAAAATGTGACCATGGTTAACTAATTGACGAGCTTGACGACGAGTGCGAGCAAGACCCATACGGTATACTAAGTTGTCAAGGCGAGCTTCTAAAAGGATCATGAAGTTCTCACCGTGCTTACCAGTCATTTTACCAGCAGCAACGAATAGGTTACGGAATTGACGCTCATTTACACCATACATGTGGCGCAACTTTTGCTTTTCTTGTAATTGTAAACCGTATTCAGAGATTTTTTTGCGTTGACCTGGGCCATGTGGGCCAGGAGCGTAAGGACGCTTTTCTAATTCTTTCCCAGTACCACTTAAAGAGATACCAAGACGACGAGATAATTTCCAGCTTGGACCTGTATAACGAGCCATGAATGACTCCTCCTTATTGTTTTTATTTTATGCAAAACAAAAACAGACACAATCTTGTAATCATGCTCATTTTGTTTTCATGTACCTTCGCTCTAGCAGCAGAGAGTTACAAGATACACCTCAAAAGCGAGGAACAAAATGAAAACATAAAAAAGAATGTAGAGGCTGCAATATTTCACACAACGAGAATTATATGATTTTTCGACAGTGATGTCAAGAGATAAATCATATGAACAAACATAAAGAAAAAATTGCGTATTACTAATAGGAAAATAGTACTTTATTCATTATAATGGTACTATTAGCTTTTATAGTATCGGTGTACTCATGATTGTAGGTGATGATGATGAATGAATTGAGCAAGGAAAGTCTACGATATGTACAATCCTATTTTTTTGAAATGTTGTCATTGCATGAGAATAATTACTCTTTCAGTACTCTTATGAATGATATTGTTGAGTTTCTTGTAGAAAAATGTGCGTTAAAAAGTGCAACGATTGTCATGTGGGATGCTTGGACAAACCGATATGTCGTACAAGCAACAGCCAATACAGAAGACGTAGAGAGAGAAACAGAGCAACTCTATCAACTTTTTGAAGCGGTTTCATACATTGAGAGAACAAAGGATAGTGTCTTTGTCGTGGAAGAAGAGAATGTATACATACGATTCGAGACGAATGAAAATAGGGGTTACTTATATATAGAGCAACGTGAAGTAAATCAATTCGAGCATGAGTTTTGGCAGACGTTTTCTATTGAGTGTAAGAAACTGTTCCGGATGGTAGCTACCTATCACCACGCGACTAAACAAGGAATGAGATATGAGCAATTATATCGTTTAACTACAAAATTTCACTCATCGTTAGAAATGGAAGATATTTTAGAAGAAACGGTGGACATGCTAAGACAGGTTTATCCTCATTTTTCGTATTTATTGCTTTTGTCATACGATAATAAGAACGATCGAAAACTACCAATTGAGTATTTACATTATGATAATGATCACATTAGTGAAAAGGCAATGGAAGCTTATGTGTGCGGTGAAGTGCAAATCGAGCATGATGTGACAAGTAACAAGGTTATCTTATATGCACCACTTAAAGGAAAACAAGGAAATTATGGTGTGTTACAAGTGAACACACAAGACTTCTCTGCGTTTTCAAAAGATGCAGTTAAATTTATTACTGTGCTCGCTAATACTACGGGCAATGCACTAGAGAAGGCTCAGCTCTATGCACAATCTCGACGTCTAATCGATGATTTACGATTAATCAATGAAACCTCACATCAATTAAACTCTAATCTAAGGTTAACAGATACCATTTGTTATATGTCTGATCAAATAAAAAAGTCGTTTTCTGCTGAGGAAGTAGGGTTTGTATTGTTTTCTGAAGATATTCAGGAATATCAGTTGTTAAATGGTAGTACTGCCTTCTTCTCCGAACCAACAGCTCATTTTTATCTTGGGTATGTGTGTAACCGATTAAAAGAAGAGAAAGAAGCTATCTTTGTAAATGAATCACCTTTTTCGTTTTCAGATAAAGAGATGTATTATCACTCTATTATTGCTGTTCCAATGATTCAAAATGGAGTTGTAAAAGGCGGAGCTGTTATTTTGCATAGCAAACCTTATTTCTTTACGTTTGATACCTTTAAACTTCTTCAATCGTTAATTCACCATTCCACATTGGCATTTACAAATTCGATATTGAGAGAAGAGTTAGAAAAGCTAGTTGTAACAGACCACTTAACCGAGTTATATGCTCGAAACTATTTAGATGACAAAGTGAAACAATCAATGCTTCAAGATCCATGTGGGAGTTTCCTTTTAATTGACATTGATAACTTTAAAAAAGTAAACGATACATACGGTCATCAAATAGGCGATCAAATTATCATTCAAATTGCCAATATTATCAAGAGGAATATTCGCATGAATGATATAGGAGCAAGATGGGGCGGAGAAGAGTTAGCGGTTTATCTGCCTACTGTACCAGTTGAATTAGGCATTACGATTGCAGAACGTTTAGTAAGAAAGGTAGCTAAAGAAACACATCCAAGTACGACCATTTCATGTGGGGTTTCTTCTTGGACAAAAGATACAGATGATTCACTTGAGGATTTGTTTCTAAGAGCAGACCAAGCTTTATATCGTGCAAAAAGGCTAGGGAAAAATCAATTGGCTATTGAGCAATAATCAACCTTGAGTTTTAGAGAGAACACGCAATGGATTTGGTTTTTATAAAATGTCTATTAAAATAAGGAATCTTTTGTATTTGTATCTGTAGAAAATAAAAAGGCGCCAAGTGATAAGAGGAAGTAAGAACTTCTTATCATTTGGCGCCTTTTTTACCGGTACGAATCATTGATAATCGATAGTAAGATTATAGGTGATTTACTAACTCGGCTACAAACTTTTCTAGATATTGCTGATCGACTTCATCGAATCGACTTTTAATTGGACTATCGATATCTAGAACACCTACTAATTCGCCGTCCTTTAAAATAGGCACAACAATTTCAGATTGTGATGCTGCGTCACAAGCAATGTGACCAGGAAACTGATGAACATCCGCAACAAGCTCTATTTGACGGTTTTGTGCAGCCGTACCACATACGCCTTTTCCATAAGGAATACGCACACAAGCAGGTAAACCTTGGAATGGTCCCAGAACTAACCCGTTCTCTTCAGCTAGGTAAAAGCCAACCCAATTGACTTCTGTTAAAAATTGATTAAGCAATGCAGATGCATTTGATAAATTGGCAATAGCATTTGTTTCTCCGTCTAACAATGCTTTTAGTTGTTTGATTAATAAATCGTAATCTTTTTCTCTTGAGCCACTATATTTTTTAACTTGAAACATGAAGAATTCCTCCATCTATCATCATTTATCGTCCTCTTACTATTTTGACACAGTTCTATTCGAATAAGATTCTACATAGTCAGTGAGCGTTCATGCTTAAATGCGACAATAAGCCTGTAAGCGTTTCGACATAATCCCTTTTTAGGTAGATCAATTTATCTAATATCGTCAATTTTATGACAACTTTGTCGACAAGAAGATAAAGGAGTATGTCTAAAGTTACCGAACTTTTATATAGTAAGAGTGTCTGTTTTTATCACACTTTAAGTGTTTTTGTAATGTTACTATTCTGTCACATCGATAATGATTTTTCAATTAATAAGTTGTGGGGTGTGATTACAATGACCGTTAAGGCAAAAACAAAAGAAAAGGTAATTGATGCAGCGGTATCTTTATTTAATACAAAGGGATTTGATGGGACTTCTGTTCGAGAAATTGCTAAAAAAGCAAAAGTAAATGTAGCAAATATTTCGTATTACTTTGATGGGAAAGAAGGCCTTTTAGAAAGTTTAGTTATGCTGTTTTTTGAAGGGTATATTAAAGAGATTGAAAAAGCCTATCAGTTGTTAGACAAACTTTCAGCAAAAGAATGTTTAACGATGCTAGTAAAAAATATTTTAACGTATCAACATGAACATCGTCATATTGCTCGCTTTGTCTATCGAGAGATCTCGTTAGATACAATTTTAATTAGAGAAGTAATGACGACGTATTTAACAAAAGAGAAATTTTATTTAAAAACAATATTAGAAAAAGGAATGAAGGAAAGACAGTTTCGAAAGTTACAAGCATCTTTTATTATTGTACAGTTAAAAGGAATGCTTATGATGCCTTATCTTCATCCACAATATATGACAGAAGTTCTTCACGTTTTTTCACATGAGCAATATTTTGTTGAGCAGTACCGCAAAGAAATTGAAAGTTGGATTCACTACACCATTTGTTTAGAGCGTGAGCCAATGAATAAAGTCATTTTACAATTAAAATCTTAATGGGAAAAGTGAATTGTAGCTTTGTCCTAAATCCTTCGAACAATGGGCATCAGAGCCATAGACGAGAGGGATTTTTTTCTTTTGAGCTTCTTTTACAATCCAACTTGAAGGATAAGCTTCTTGACAAAGCGGTTTATATAAACCAGCTGCATTGTAATCTAGTTGAAGACTTTGATGCTGCACTTCGTTTAAAATCGTCATCATCGTTTCGTTAAAATCTTGGTGACATGGGAAACGCTTTTGAAATTTATGGACGAGTGTAATGTGACCAATTCTGTTAGGTTTATAGTGACCTAAATTCGATTTAATTGAGTCTAAAACTGTTTCATAGTATGCTTCGTATACACGCTCTACAGTTGAAAAGGATTCAATGATACGAGCGAATTCATCATCACTAAAATCAAGGCAATAGTATTGTCCGGCATGTTTTAGGAAGTGAACGGATAAGATGCTGTCATCTAAATAAGGTCCATACTCGTCTAAAAAACGCGTTGTTTGTTTTTCAAAATGGACAATGTAATCAACTTCTAAACCAATATTAATCTTAATGCTTTGCTCATAGCTTTTCTTTAATTGCTCAAGTTGAAAAAGGTACTCTTCCATTTGAGCGATGGACATTGCACTGTCTTTTAATGGTGTAGGATCAATAAACCCTTCCGGTAACGGAGCATGTTCTGTAAAAGAAATTTCGTCAAACCCTAATGACAGAGCTTGATCTACATATCGCTCAAGTGTATCCGTAGATCCGTGTGGGCAAAAGGGAGTATGAATATGTTTATCTACTTTCATATCTAATTCCTCCTATACGTATTGCGTTATAACCATTATAGTAAAACAAATGACCTATTTCATCATTATGTAAAAGTGATAAAAATGTCGAAAAAGTGCACTATTTGTAGGTTGTGTCTATTGTACCGACATCGTTTGACAGATTGTGAATATTTTTTGAGCAAAAATTTAAATTTTTGCTCAAAAAATAGCGTTAACATGGTATCATTAAAACATTGACGCAAAGTCTTCAAAGGGTGTGTAATCCTTTTTTATAAATGTTTTATGATGTCATTCGGAGGGTCGTGTAAGGGGGCTTAATATGGAACTCATTATCGCATTGATCATACTAATTATTGGGTTAATTGTGTATGGCATGTTTTCTCGTAAACAAATCTATAAAGAAGTAGATCGGCTAGAAGCATTTAGGATGGAATTAGGGAATAGGCCGGTAGCTGATGAAATTTCAAAAGTAAAAAAGTTAAATATGACAGGGCAAACAGAAGAAATGTTTGAGCGTTGGCGTGAACAATGGGATGAAATTGTGGCCGTTCAGCTTCCAAAGGTTGATGAATATTTGTTTGAAACGGAAGAGGCAACAGATAAGTATCGATTTAAGAAAGCAAAGCAACTTGCCAAACAAATTGATACAACATTAATCGCTATTAAAGAAGAGATTGAAGGTATTTTGACTGAGCTACAAGGATTAATTGGTAGTGAACAAGATAACCGACATGATATTGAAGAGTTACAACAGTCCTACCGACAAGTAAAAAAGAAATTGCTATCTCATCGTTATTCATACGGAAAGGCTGAAAAGAGTCTAGAACAAGCCATTGAAGAATTAAAAGATCGCTTTGAAGTATTTGAAGAAGAAACAGAAAGTGGTAATTATCTCAAAGCCCGCGAAGTAGTATTAAGCATTCGAAGCGACTTACATACAATTGATACGTACTTAGATGAGATTCCAAAAGTGTTTATTGAATGTCAAACAAGCTTACCAATTCAATTAACAGAATTACTTGAAGGGTATCATGAGATGGTTAGAGAAGGATATGTACTCGATCATTTACAGGTAGAGGAAACAGTAGAAATTCTGAGAAGTTCACTATCTGAAATCATTGAAGCAATCGAAAACCTTCAAGTCGTAGAAGCAACATTAAAGCTAGATGAGGTAAGCGCAAAACTTGAAAGTGTGTATGATTCATTAGAGCAAGAAGTAATGGCTTATCATACCATTAATCGAGAAGCACACGTTATCATGAACACGTTGCGAGCGTTACAAGAAAAAAACAAGCAATTAAGAGAAGAAACAACATTTGTTCAACAAAGTTATCAAGTGAGTGAAGCAGACTTAGATATTTATTATAAAATGGATCGAGAATTAAAACGTCTAACGAACTTTTATTACAACATCTCAGATAAAATTGCAGAACATAATATTGCGTATAGTGTAATTCAAGAAGAGCTCGAAGAAGTAGCGAAGCAACTTGAGAAGCTAAAAGAGACTCAACATGCTTACGTGGAAATGTTACAAGCACTGCGCAAAGATGAAATTGTCGCAAAAGAAAAAATCAACGAACTCAAGCTTCAATTACAAGAAGCAAAGAAAATTATTCAAAAAGGTAACTTACCAGGTCTACCACAAGAGTATAAGGCTCAAGTTGAAAAAGCTAAAAAGCGTTTAGAAGAGGTAGCGATTAAGCTGCAAGAAAAACCATTAAGTATACGAAGTGTGAATGAATTACTAGAAGCAGCGATTGAAGACGTACAAACAACATTTGAAGCGACAGAAGAAATGGTTGAAAAGGCTCTTCTAGTTGAAAAAGTGATTCAATATGGAAATCGTTATCGTAGTAGTTACGGATCTGTAGAACAGTCATTACAACAAGCAGAAGAGGCATTTCGTAAATATGAATATAATCAAGCTCTACATGAAGCAGCTTCTGCTATTGAGCAAGTAGAACCAGGCGCCATGGATCGTATTCAACATTTGGTTATCAATCAAAAATAAAAAAGATGACTCATAAAAGTTTAGCATCCTTTCAATAAAGGTTACTTACACTTTTAACAGAGTCATCTTTTTTGTATGTGATAAAAAGAAGTGTGAATTCGTTAGCTTTTTTCTTTTTACACATTTAAAAGTCATGGATTAAGACACTTTTTTTGATTGATTGTTCGGATGATTAGAGTGACGGATTGTTCCAATTATATATCCAATAATTGCAGCAACGACCGTAGGGATTACCCATCCAATCCCTTGACTATATAATGGTAAATACGCTTTAAATAGTGTATCAATGGTACCGATAGGGATTGCGGCTTCTTTTAATGCATCCATTAAGCTGACAACACCTCCTGCAATGACAGCACCTACATACACTTCTTGATAAAGAGTAGCACCTCGATCCATAAACGATAGAACAATGAGAATGATTGCAATTGGATAAATAAACACTAAAATTGGAACTGAAATTTGAATGAGTTGAGTTAATCCTACATTGGCAATCACAGTACTAAATAACGTTAAAACAACGACAAATGTTTTATAAGAAACGGATGGAAAAATCTTGGCGAAAAACTTCCCACATGCTGTTGTTAACCCGATAGAAGTAGTGAGACAAGCAAATGTAATGGCTAATCCTAGAATGACAGTGCCTAAAGGGCCAAATAGGTAAGTAGCCACGGATGTTAAGACAGCCCCTCCGTTATCTTTCAATCCAATTGCCTCGATACTAGAAGCACCAATATATGCGAGTGCAACGTAGACAAGAACTAAGCCGATAGCTGCAATAATTCCAGCTTTTATACAAATAGAGGCAATTACTTTCTCGCTTTCTATCCCTTTTTCTCTAATAGCTGTAATAATGACAATACCAAACACCAATGCTGCAATTGTATCCATCGTTAAATATCCATCAATAAATCCTTTTGTAAACGGAGAATCCAGATATTTTTGCTCGGGTGATTGAAAGTCACCCATTGGTGTAAGTAGGCTTTTAATAACTAGAAGAGATAAGACAGCTAAAAGCAATGGAGTCAAAATTTTTCCAATACGGTCAACAATCTTAGTCGGATTTAGTGCTAACCAAAGAGTTACTCCAAAAAATACAATTGTATATAACAGTAACGGAATGCCGGTTGGGTTGATGTCACTTGATAAAAAGGGCGTTAATCCAATTTCAAAAGCGACTGTACCCGTACGTGGAATCCCGAAAAATGGTCCAATTGCTAGATAAAGAATAATTGTAAACAATATTCCGAAAAAAGGATGTACACGTTTAGCAATTCCCGTGAAGTCTCCGTTTGTTTTTGAAATTGCAATGACACCCATTAGTGGTAAACCCACACCTGTAATTAAAAAGCCAACTGTTGCACTCCACATGTTTGTACCAGCTTCTTGACCTAATGCTGGTGGGAAAATCATATTGCCTGCTCCAAAAAAGAGGGCGAAAAGCATTAACCCAATGGCAAATACCTCTCTCTTTGTAAGCGTTTTCTTATTCATATTTCCTCCTAAAAACGAATCAAATTTAGTTTCTGATACATAGTAACATACTTTCTAAAAAATTTGTCGATATTTTAAAAAATCCCAATATTCTGTCTAGTTATGGGGGAAGCTAACAATTCATTCAAAAAGTATATTGAATATGGTATGATAATACGATGCTTACAATTAATCAACAGGGGGCGCATACTTTGATATATTTAGATAATAGCGCTACAACTAAGCCCTATAAAGAAGTAGTTGATTCATTTGTAAAAGTTTCATCTACTTATTATGGTAACCCATCTTCGCTTCATAAATTTGGCGTTCAAGCAGAAAATTTATTAACACATGCAAGAGAGCAAGTGGCAAGCATATTGGATGCTAAATTTAATGAAATTATTTTTACTTCTGGAGGAACAGAAGGGAATAACTTAGCCATTAAAGGGGTGGCTTTGCAACATCAAGGGCGAGGAAAACATATTATCACAACCACGATTGAACATGACTCTGTTCATGAGCCATTTAAGCAATTAGAACAACTTGGCTTTTCCGTCACATATATTCCTGTAAATGAGGATGGGATGGTTAAACCTTCTGATGTGGAAAAGGCGTTGACCGACGAGACGATTTTAGTGTCGGTCATCCATGTAAATAACGAGGTTGGAATGATCCAACCTGTGAAAGAAATTGGTCAATTGTTAAAAGCTTATCCGAAAGTCATTTATCATGTAGATCACGTTCAAGGGTTTGGAAAAGTTCCTTTAAATATAAAGCAAGCGCATATTGACCTTTGCACCATTTCAGGACATAAGATTCATGGTCTAAAAGGGACAGGCGTATTATATGTGCGAGATGGTATCACATTGTTTCCTTTACTAAGTGGAGGTTCACAAGAGTTACAAAAGCGTTCTGGTACAGAAAATGTAGCAGGCATTGTTGCGTTTGCTAAGGCATTACGTTTGACTACTCAACACCAAGCAGAACATATTGATAAAATGAATGGTATCAAAGAAAAATTAATAAAGAGTGTCAGTCATCATGAACACATTATCATCAACACTCAACTGACTCACTCAGCACCACATATTATTAATATGACGATTCGCGGAATAAAAGCAGAAGTGCTTGTACACAGCTTAGAGGAAAAAGGTATATTCGTTTCTACAACGTCTGCTTGCTCATCGAAAACAAAAAAACCAAGTAAGACATTAGTAGCAATGGGAAGAAGCATGAGTGATGCTGATCAAGCAATTCGAATTAGCTTGTCCCATTTAAATAATGAGAACGATGTAAAAGCAATCGTAGAAGCGCTTATAACAACAATAGATGAACTAAAAAAAGTAATGAGGTAAATGTTATGATTTATAATCACATCTTAATTCGCTACGGTGAAATTTCAACTAAAGGACAAAACCGTAAAAAGTTTGTTGAACAGTTAAAAAGAAACATTGCTCATGCTTTGCATTCTTTTTCTGAAGCAAAAATTAAATTTACAAGAGATCGTATGTATGTTCACTTAAATGGTGAAAATCATGAGCCAATTATAGAAGAATTAAAAAAAGTATTCGGTATTCAGAGTTTCAGCTTGGCATTAAAAGCCGACAATGATATTGAACAAATTAAACAACTTGCATTACAAGCAGCACAAGAGTTTGATCAACCAAATACAACATTTAAAGTAACAGCTAGACGAGCAGATAAACAATTTCATCTTGATACACACGAACTGAATTATGAAATTGGTAGCCACATATTACGTAATACAGAAAATCTAACAGTAGATGTGCGTAACCCAGACGTAAACGTACGTGTAGAAGTTCGAAAAGAAGCAACGTACATCACTTGTTACGATTACCCTGGAGCAGGAGGTCTACCAGTTGGTGCCAGTGGTAAAGCAATGCTTATGCTTTCAGGTGGAATCGACAGTCCTGTAGCCGGCTTTTTAGCGATGAAACGAGGCTTAGAAATTGAAGCAGTTCATTTTTATAGTCCGCCTTTTACAAGCGAACGATCTAAGCAAAAGGTAATTGATTTAGCACAAAAATTAACAGCATATGGTTCAAAAGTAAAACTACATGTCGTTCCGTTTACAGCTGTTCAACAAGCAATTCAAAAGCAAATACCTGAAAATTATACAATGACATCAACAAGAAGAATGATGTTAAAGATTACGGATCGAATTCGTGAAAAGCAGGAGTCTTTAGCTATTGTTACAGGAGAGAGTTTAGGTCAAGTAGCGAGTCAAACTATCGAGAGTATGTTTGCCATCAATGAAGTAACAAACACACCTATTCTTCGTCCGCTTATTACAATGGACAAGACAGATATTATTAAAATTGCTCGTGAAATCGATACGCATGAAATTTCGAATCGTCCTTATGAAGATTGCTGTACTATTTTTACGCCAAGCTCGCCTAAAACAAAACCAAAGCGTGAAAAAGTAAATCGTTACGAGCAATTTTTTGATTTTGAACCTTTAATTGAAGAGGCTGTTGAAAACACAGAAATCATTGAATTAACCCCTCAATCAATGCCTATTCAACAAATGGTAGAGGAAGATCTATTCTAAAATAACTATATTCAAAAAATTACCAAATAAATTTTGTATGAAGCCATGTGTTTTTACACAATCTATACTCACAAGGAGGTGAAAACACATGGCAAACACAAACAAATTAGTAGCTCCTGGTTCTCAAGCTGCTATCGACCAAATGAAATATGAAATCGCTTCTGAATTTGGTGTAAACCTAGGTCCTGAAGCAACAGCTCGCGCTAACGGTTCAGTTGGTGGTGAGATCACTAAACGTTTAGTTCAAATGGCTGAACAACAACTTGGTGGTAGCTATAAATAAGCAATTCACAAATAAATAAGCATGGCTACAAAGAGTGGGGATTAATCCTCACTCTTTTTGAATTGAAAGAAGCTTTTTCTTGGGATTATTAATTTGAGCAAGTGTAGACCATTCTTTTGTGAATTTATCGAATTTTCTATTATAATAGATGAATGACAAAAGATATGTCACACATTATTTAAGAGGTGGACATAATAGAGGGAGCTGGTTGAAGTGGGAACACTTTGGTATGGTGGAACAATCTATACAATGGTAGAAGAAGGGGAAAAAGTGGAAGCGGTCTTAGTGGAAGACGGTGTTATTCAAGCCGCTGGGAAAGAAGAAGTTCTGAGGGACGAGTGGAAGCATAAAATAACAGAAGAAATTCAATTACATAATCAAGTGATGTATCCAGGATTTGTTGATAGTCATTTGCATTTAATTGGACATGGAGAAAAATTACTGCGCCTGGATTTAACAAATGCTAAATCAGGTGAAGAAGTGTTAGCTTTATTAAAGCAAAAAGCAAGCGAAGTAGAGAAAGGTGAATGGATCATTGGTGAAGGGTGGGATGAAAATCAGTGGGATCACCCTTATATTTTACATAGACAGCAGCTAGATGAAGTTGCACCTAATCATCCCTTAATTATTAAACGGGTTTGTCGTCATGCGCTAATTGCTAATAGCAAAGCATTGGAAATCAGTGGCCTTTCAAAAGAAATCAAAGATCCGATTGGTGGAGTGATTCACCGAGATGAAGATGGGACACCTAATGGCTTTTTGCTTGATCAAGCACAAGAACTTGTCACAGCGTATATTCCCTTAGCAACAGAAGCCTATTTACAAAAGGCATTAACTGTTGCGATAGATGACTGTTTACAATATGGACTAACAGGTGGTCATAGTGAAGATTTAAATTATTACGGAGGATTTTTACGTACTTATGAGACGTTCAAACGTGTGATTGATGGGACACAAAAGAAGTTTAGAGCTCACCTCCTTGTTCATCATGAAGTAGTAGATGACATGATGAAGCTTGATGAGAAAACGAAGAATGAAAGTCCTTTTATTGAATTAGGGGCTGTGAAAATCTTTTCGGATGGATCATTAGGGAGTCAATCAGCGTTATTAAGTTTTCCATATCACAATGACCCATCAACGAATGGTGTGGCGATTCACTCTTTAGATGATTTAAAAGGAATTGTTAAAAAAGCAAGGGAATATGGACAAACTGTTGCGGTTCACGCTATTGGAGATTTAGCGTACGAATATGTAGTAGATAGCATTGAAGAACATCCGCCAAAGGATGGTCAGAGAGACCGAATTATTCATGCGCAAATTTTACGTAAAGAGTTAATTGAGAGAACAAAAGCACTGCCGGTTGTATTAGACATTCAACCACGTTTTGTTGTTAGTGATTTCCCATGGGTAGTGGAACGAATTGGAGAAGAGAACTTGCCGTACTGTTATGCGTGGAAAACATTAATTGAAGAGGGGATTTTGTGTGCAGGAGGCTCTGACGCACCGATTGAACCTGTTAATCCACTGCTTGGTATTGAGGCAGCCGTCACACGTCGCGCGCTCTCGGATGGAAACATGTATAGCCCACAGGAGACATTAAGTGTGTTTGAAGCTGTTCAATTGTTTACACTAGGAAGTGCTCAAGCCATTTATCAAGAAGATAAAAAAGGGTACATTCGAGAAGGGTATGTTGCAGACTTCACTGTTCTTGAAGAAGATTTATTTGAAATCAATGAAAAGGAGATTTCTAAAGTAGCCGTCGCTTTAACGGTTGTTGATGGAACGGTGATGTATCGAAAAGAAAATTGAAAGGCAACAAAAAAGTGACTAGAAAGGAAATTTCTACCAATCAAGTCACTTTTACTACTTATAAAAATGTACGTTGAACACGTTGCCAGAACGAGTTATCTTTTAGTTTTAATGTTTTCACTTGGCGGTTGCTTAAGTTAATCCTAATTTGTTCGATTTGCTTCGCGCTAAGGGCTTCGTTGTCAATACCAATTGTTGGCCAATGACTATTATCAGGTTGTAGTTTTAATGTTAATGTGTTTTCACTACTTAAAATAAAAGAAGAACCAAGTGTACGGTAGTTGTTATTGTTGAGTGAAGCGATTTCACTTACTTGCATACAAGGTAACAATGGATCAACTACAGCACCATTTAACGATTTATTATAAGCAGTACTACCGGTAGGTGTTGAAATGACCATTCCATCCCCGCGGAATGTTTCAAAGTAATTTTCATTGATAAAGACGTCCATTGAGAATGCTTTTATAACAGAAGATCGAATTGAACATTCATTTAAGCAATAAAAAGAAGGATCATTATCGAATTGGACTTCGATAACAGGGAATCGTCTTACTTCAAGATTCGCTGTTTTCATTGCTTCGATTATCTTTTCAGTATTATCAATATGGAAGTCACAGTAAAAGCTAAGTTGATCAGAAGTTGCGATACCTGCATATAAACAATCGTCACGGAATCCGGTTTTGCGTACAGCTTGTAAAAAGGCCCCATCTCCACCGATTCCAATGATGATATTAGCTTCTTTCATATCGTCAACAATGTGAAAGTCGTGATCACTTGCTAACGTCTTTAATAGTTGAATACGCTCTATCATTTCTTTGCTTTTACGATAAAATAGGTAAACATTACGACGGTTAGACATATTTATTCCCCCTTGTTCAACTATGGTGTAAACTGGTAAAAAAGTTTGCTACAATAATTATATCATTATTTTGAAAAAATTAAAAGAATTATCTTGCAATTTAGTCATCTTTTTAGGAGGGTATAAACAATGAGTAAAAAGCGGTGGATTGCACTTAGTTTGGCTATAGGACTTTTCATTGTATCGATCGTTGCAAATTTTGCAACAAATGTATTGTTTTCAAATGCGGGAGAGGGATTTGGGCCTCTTCTTGGAAATGACGACAGGATTTATTCGGAAACAATCATAGAAGATGGAGATCCTACGAATAAAATTGTTGTATTAGAAGTAAATGGAGTCATTCAAGATACGCAAGGACAAACCAGTCCATTTTCAGGGCAAGCTGGTTATAATCATCGTGCTTTTTTGCAAACGTTAGATGAGTTAAAAGAAGATACGTCAATCGGAGGGTTAGTTATCCGAGTGAATTCTCCTGGCGGAGGCGTTGTCGAAAGTTCAGAAATTCATAAAGAAATTGAAGACTTTAAAAAGAAAACGAAAAAACCAGTGTACATATCAATGGGAACAATGGCTGCATCAGGAGGGTATTATATTTCCACAGCTGCTGATAAAATTTATGCTATTCCAGATACACTAACAGGTTCTTTAGGTGTAATTATGCAGAGCATTAATTATAGTGAACTAGCAGATCGTTTAGGTGTAGAAGATGTCACGATAAAAAGTGGACCTTATAAAGATATTATGTCTCCTGCGAGGGAAATGACAAAAGAAGAGTCGGAGATTATGGAAAGTCTCGTTAACAATGCATATGATGGATTTGTTGATGTAATTAAAGAAGGACGTTCGTTATCAGAACAAGAAGTAAGACGAATTGCGGATGGACGTATTTATGATGGTCGCCAAGCGAAAGAGTTGAAGCTTGTTGATGAATTAGGCTTTTTTGAAGATACAGTGAATGCGTTAAAACGCGATCGCAAATTAAAAGGAGCGCAAGTGGTTCAATATGACCAAGCATTTAGCTTCCCAGCTTGGCTTTCTATGAGTATGACACAAGCTTTTAGTGGTCGGTCGGAGCTTTCAGGTGTATTAAATCTGTTAGGAAAACCAAATTCACCACGCCTTATGTATTTATATATGGAATAGAGGTGACAAGGTATGGATGTACAAAAAAATGACGAGATGCTAGAAGTGGAAGCAAATAAGCAAGATGAGCCAAGGAATTTTGTAGTCGAAAAGCCAAGGGTAGAATACTCCGTTTATTATGCAGGCTTTTGGATGCGTTTTTGGGCATACCTTCTTGATATTATCGTAATTGGTAGTGTGAACCGATTAGTGATAAAACCAATTTTTCAAGCATTGGATGTATCAAGAGAAGGTGGGATATTGTCACCTTATGCAATTGCAACAGCTATTGTATTTTACCTTTATTTCATTTTAATGACGAAGATTTGTGGCCAGACACTCGGGAAGATGGTGTTTGGTTTAAAAGTGGTCCAATTAAATGGAGAACCATTGAGTTGGTCTGTGATCGTATTCCGAGAATTAATCGGTCGTTATATCTCGAAAACACTTTTATTTATTGGTTATCTCCTTGTGGCCTTTCTTCCTAAAAACCAAGGGTTGCATGACCACTTTGCAGAAACAACGGTTATTCATGAAAATCGAACATAAAAGCTATAAAATAACACCATAACGTGCAAACCATCTCTTGCCTTCAATATCCTGTAACTTTCACAGGAGAAAAGGCAAGAGTTTTTTTTGCCTATTTATTAGGTTTTCAATCCCTAATCAGGCATGGATTGATGTTTATTTCTGACTCAGAAGGACATACTGAAAAGCTAAGAAGGGGTGAACGTGGTGGTTTGGGTTATTAGTATAGTCGGGCTGCTAGTCTTTTTTCTATTACTTATTATTTTTACAAAGATCACGATCCTAATTAATGTAAATCATATAAAAAATAATGACTATGCAAAAGTAACGTTATCTGCTTGGTTTGGATTGATTCGATATACGTATGAGATTCCTGTTGTTGAGATTCAAAAGGACTCTCCAACTGTAGTAGTAGAAGAAGAAAAGGGAGCCGGTGATCAAGGTAGTGAGAAGAATAAAGCATGGAAAGATTATTCGGTTAATGACGCTTTAGACTTTCTACAAGATACAGAGCAATTTTTAAAGCATGTTGTTGGATTTCATAAGATTGTTAGACGATTTTTAAAAACAGTATCAGTAAAAGAGATTAAGTGGCATACACGTTTTGGGCTTGGCGATGCTGCTTATACTGGAATGGCTGTTGGATTGGGCTGGACAATTAAAAATGGAGTCATCGGGATTATTAGCCAATATATGAAGTTAAAAGATCGACCTAATATGTCTATTACTCCTGTTTTTCAACATATGTGGTCAGAAGTTATTATTGAATGCATAATTTCCTTTCGCATCGGACATGCTATTCTAGCAGGATTTCGGACATTTAAATATTGGCGAAGTGCGTATGAAGGAAAAAAAGAGTTTTTTACTCAGATAAAGCCAAGAACGAAACAAAAAGAACGCTCTTTAAAGACGTAAGGAGGCTATTAGTATGGCAGAACATCCAATTAAAGGCTTAATGTCAACAGCGATGGAAAATCTAAAAGAAATGATTGATGTCAATACAATCATTGGAGACCCTGTTGAAACACCCGATGGTAGT
Source organism: Bacillus sp. CGMCC 1.16541 (assembly GCF_003184905.1). Lineage (GTDB taxonomy): Bacteria > Bacillota > Bacilli > Bacillales > Bacillaceae_H > Priestia. The sequence continues at coordinate 52,408 of NZ_QFRU01000019.1, read as the reverse complement.
GTAATCTTAACGGTTTCGAAAGTAGGTTTTGGGTTTGCTGCAGGTGGAAGCGAGTTTCACGTAGATGGACAAAAATCTTCTCACAGTCCGGACGAGCAGCATCAAAGTGGTCCTAAATTACCGTTTGGTGGAGGTAGTGGTGGAGGTGTATCCATTACACCAATTGCCTTTTTAATTGTCAATTCAACAGGCATTAAAATGCTTCATTTAAATGAAAGTACGCATTTATACGAAAAGATATTAGAGACGGCTCCACAAGCAGTTGAACGCCTTCAACAACTTTTTAAGAAAAACGACGATACCAACAAGTCACACTCTAGTCAATCACATCAGTCAACGCATTCAACCGGCGAAGATCATACAGGTAAAATTAATTTGTAAATGGATGCTAAGTATTGACCTCAACTCAAAACATTTGAGTTGAGGTCAATTTTTTGTAAGGTAACTGTGCAAAAGATGCAATCGTCTTTTTTACAGCTACCTTTTTTATTTTTAAAGGTTCGCTACTGAATTAATTGCATTCTAGTAGTGAAAAAGCTATATTTACACTGTACATATCTTTAATAAGGGAGGAATTAACAATGGCAACAGTTACATTTAAAGGTAATGAAGTAACATTAGCGGGCAATCCAGTAAAGGTAGGAGATACTGCGCCTAACTTTACAGTTCTTGCAAATGATTTATCAGAAGTCACACTTAACGACACAAAAGGTTCTGTACGCTTAATTAGTGTTGTACCTTCAATTGATACAGGTGTTTGTGATGCGCAAACTCGCCGATTTAACGAAGAAGCAGCTCAACTTGATAACGTGAAAGTGTTAACAGTAAGTGTAGATTTACCATTTGCGCAAAAACGCTGGTGTGGAGCAAATGGCATTGAAAATGTCCAAACCTTATCAGATCACCGTGACTTATCATTTGGTGAAGCATACGCAGTAGCAATTAAAGAGTTACGTTTATTAGCTCGTTCTATCTTCGTGGTAGATGCAAATGATAAAGTAACTTACGTAGAATATGTAAATGAAGTAACGGATCATCCGAATTATGAAGCAGCTATTGAGGCAGCTAAAGCAGCACAGTAACAAATTAGAATTAAAAAGGGTCTTCTCAAATGAGAGGACTCTTTTTTTTGTTTAAATCAAGATGTATGATAAAATGGGATGTTCTTATGGTCACACAATGACACAATGTTTAACCATTGATGGTTACATAAAACAATGACATAGATGAAAAAGATAAAAGGAGGAAAAAAGATGAGTCAGTTAACCGAGATGGAACAATTATTTTCCGTTATTGATCAAACCGCCATTATTCTACGTAAAGAGTTAAATTGTTTATACCTTGAGGCAGTAGCAGAAACAGGTGAAAATTTATTTCATGGAGACGTCTTGCAAGATGAATTAGATGAAGTAACGAAAAAACGATTGAAAAAAGAGTACGATTCCGTGAACTTAGAAAAAATAGATGGCGAAACCGTTCGTAAAGCGTATCAGCTTGCCATTTTAAAAGGAATGAAAGAAGCGGTTCAACCTAATCATCAAATGACCCCAGACACAGTTGGGATCTTTATTAGTTACCTCGTTGGAAAGTTCATGGAAGGCAAATCTCAATACAAAGTATTAGATCCAGCTGTCGGAGCGGGGAATTTGTTAACGACAGTGCTAAATAATCATCACCAATTAATTGAAGAAGCTTATGGAATTGACGTAGACGATTTACTTGTGAAGTTGACATATGTAAATGCCAATTTGCAAAAGCATGGCATTCAATTATTTAACCAAGATAGCTTACAACCTTTATTTATTGATCCAGTTGACCTTGTAGTATGTGACTTACCAGTTGGCTATTATCCAAATGATGAAGGAGCAAAAGCGTTTGAAGTTAGGGCGACGGAAGGTCATTCTTATGCTCACCATTTGTTTATTGAACAAAGCATTAAGCATATGAAAGACGGAGGATATGGAATTTTTCTTGTCCCAAATCAATTATTTGAAACGGAACAAGCAAAGACGCTTCATGCATTCTTAAAAGAAGCAGCGGTTATACAAGGATTCATTCAACTGCCACTTTCGATGTTTAAACAAGAAAGTCTAGCTAAGAGCATCTTTATTGTTCAGAAAAAAGGAGAAGGAGTTGTCCCTCCAAGACAAGCACTTCTTGTTCATTTACCGAAGTTCTCAAATCGAGAAGCAATGAATGATATTATGACTCAAATGAATGAATGGTTCCGTAATCGTTAAAAAGTTATTTTTAGAAAATAACGAATTTTTGGCGGTACCGCTTTCAAGTTGGTATAGCTCTTGAAATATGTTGTAGTGAATGATTAAATGGATAAGGATAGAAAACGTGTCGAAATGCATAGAATATTGTAGAGAGCCTACTTTTTAAGTTCGTTCTGTTCGTCATGTTGATGATGTGCGTACAACAAAAAAGGAGCTGTTTTAACTTATGTCAAAAATTATGGCTATTAATGCCGGTAGCTCTTCACTTAAATTTCAATTGTTTGAAATGCCAAGTGAAAAAGTATTAACAAAAGGTTTAGTAGAGCGAATTGGTTTAGATAATGCTGTGTTTACTATTTCAGTAAACGATGAAAAGCAAACAGACATTACGGACATTCCAGATCATGCTGTGGCTGTTAAAATTTTAGTAGAAAAGTTATTATCTACTGGGATTATTAAATCATATGATGAAATTACAGGTGTTGGTCACCGTGTTGTTCATGGTGGTGAGAGCTTTGCTGACTCTGTTTTAATTACAGACGAAACATTAGCTGAGATTGAATCATTATCAGATTTAGCACCACTTCATAACCCAGCGAACGTTGTTGGAATTAAAGCTTTTCGAGACATTTTACCGAACGTTCCAGCGGTAGCGGTATTTGATACAGCGTTCCATCAATCAATGCCAGAACAATCTTACCTTTATAGCTTACCTTATGAGTACTATGAAAATTATGGCATTCGTAAGTATGGTTTCCACGGGACATCTCATAAATATGTATCTGAACGTGCAGCAGAATTATTAGGTCGTCCAATTGAACAATTACGTTTAATTTCTTGTCACTTAGGAAATGGTGCAAGTATTGCAGCGATTGAAGGCGGAAAATCAATTGATACATCAATGGGCTTTACGCCATTAGCTGGTGTGGCAATGGGAACACGTTCTGGAAACATTGACCCTGCCTTAATTCCATACATTATGGAGAAAACAGGGAAAACGGCAGATGAAGTATTAAATGTTTTAAATAAAGAAAGTGGTTTACTAGGTATTTCAGGTATTTCTAGTGACCTGCGTGATTTAATTAAGGCGAGTGACGAAGGCAGTGAACGTGCTGAAACAGCTCTTGAAGTATTTGCTGGTCGTATCCACAAATACATTGGTTCTTACGCAGCACGTATGTCTGGTGTAGACGCTATTATCTTTACAGCGGGTATCGGTGAAAATAGTGATATCGTACGTGCTCGTGTTCTTCGTGGGTTAGAGTTTATGGGTGTATATTGGGATCCAGCTTTAAACAATGTACGTGGAGAGGAAGCATTTGTAAGCTATCCACATTCTCCAGTCAAAGTTATCATTATTCCTACGAATGAAGAAGTAATGATTGCGCGTGACGTTGTCAGACTAGCTGAAAATTAAACAATAATAAAATGGCGCTGACTCTTATCGGAGTGGCGCTATTTTTTATGGATATTTATCGACGTTCTGATTGCTCATTTTCTGTGAAGGCGAACATTTGTTATAATGAAGAAAATACCATTAAAAAGGGTGATGAGTATGGAGTTAACAAGTCGAGAGCAGCAATTGTTTAATGAGATTGAGCAATGGGAACAATCATTGCAGCAATATGAAGCTACAGAATTGCAAGTAACGTATGAGCAGTGGTTAGACCGTTCAATTTCCTTCATTCCAGAGGACATACTTGATACCTATTTACGTAAGGTAGACGATTGGGTGTTTCACTTAAATGGAATTATTCAAGGAACCCAAGTTCACACAAATTCAAAAAAGCAAATTTTAGAAACAGCTCGTGTATTTGATGAAGATATTAAACACTTACATGAAATAAAAGAACTCCATATTGATCAACTCTCTTACATATGCGAACAACAGTTAGCTAAGCAACGACTTTACTCGCTTACACAAGGAGCACTTTCCGGAACAGGCAATGTTTTATTTCTAGGAGCAGATATACCAGCGTTGCTTGTTCTTAACCTACACGCGGTTCAAGTAACAGCGATGAGCTATGGCTATGAAGTAAATACGCCATTTGAAATGCTGCTTGCTTTAAAAGTATTTCATGCTGCAACGTTGCCAAAGCGTTGGCAGCATCAAGGGTGGGAGTATGTAAAAGAAGAAGTTCAGCAGGAATATGACTTGTTTTTTTATGAAGGGAACGAACGTGTAGTCGATAAAACATGGCTTGAAAAGGTATGCACGCAACTATTAAAAGCAACGCTCATTTTAGCCACGAAGAGAAAAGCATATGACCGACTGCCCATCATTAGTATGGCAATTGGTGGAGGTTTAAACTATCGTTTTACACGAGAAGTAACAGATTTCTCAAAGCGGTTTTATCAGTATCGCTCTCTAATGGATAAAAGTAATATGAATAACAGATAAAAAGAAGGCTACCTCAAGGGAATCATTTATGTTCTCGTTAGAGGTAGCTTTTTTTTACATGTGAACTTTTTGAGATAACTCTTGATTTGAGCGGTACCAAATCCACAAATCATTAATAATGGATGCTAATTCTGAGATGTCTAGGTTTAACTGACATGATGCTTCAAAATTAGTTTCTTCACCCAGTCGCTCTTGTTTTTTGTTTATGATGCTTTCTAATTCTGAGATACGATCAGGAATTGTGCCTCTAATTTTTTCCCATTGTAAGAGAATCTCTTGTTGTTCATGTGGATGGTAGCATTCCCATTCTTTTTGAAGAACAGGTAATGAAATGCCTAACCGTACGTCTTTTTTAAAGATTACGCTCATCTAAAACATCACCTCGTCTTATCTTCTATTGTACATAATATGTGTCGGAAACTCATCATGTCTTATAAATGATTTATCATGCAAAGTTAAATTTTTATACTTTTTGATGAATAAGTATTGAAAAAAAGTGATTTAATTGTTACATTATTATTAACATAAATGAATAAAAATTAATTGTTGTTTATATAGAGGAGGACATACAAATGATTCAGAAGAAAGTGGTTTTAGCGTATTCAGGGGGATTAGATACATCGGTTGCAATTAAGTGGTTACAAGAAAAAGGGTATAATGTAATTGCTTGCTGTCTAGATGTAGGTGAAGGGAAAGATCTTCATTTTATTAAAGAAAAAGCTCTAACGGTAGGAGCAACTAAGTCGTATGTTATTGATGCGAAAGAAGAATTTTCGAATATTTATGCATTGACGGCTTTACAGGCGCATGCGCTATATGAAGAGAAGTATCCGTTAGTATCTGCGCTTTCTCGTCCGTTAATTGCACAAAAATTAGTAGAAGTAGCTGAACAAGAGCAAGCAGTAGCTGTTGCTCATGGATGTACGGGCAAAGGAAATGATCAAGTTCGTTTTGAAGTATCGATTAAAGCATTAAATCCTGATTTAGAAGTAATTGCACCAGTTCGTGATTGGAAGTGGTCTCGTGAAGAAGAGATTGAATATGCAAAACAACACAATATTCCAATCCCAGTTAATTTAGATAGCCCATTTTCGATTGACCAAAACTTATGGGGAAGAAGTAATGAGTGCGGTGTATTAGAAGACCCATGGGCAGCTCCACCTGAAGAAGCATATGATTTGACGGTACCATTAGACAAAACACCAGACATGCCTGACTTAGTAGAGATTCAATTTGAAAAAGGTGTGCCGGTAGCATTAAACGGTCAAGCTTATTCTTTATCAGAACTAATCCTAGCGTTAAACGACATCGCAGGAAAGCACGGAGTTGGACGTATTGACCATGTTGAAAATCGTCTTGTTGGAATTAAATCTCGTGAAGTATATGAATGTCCAGGAGCTATGACATTACTAAAAGCACATAAAGAATTAGAAGATTTAACTCTAGTAAAAGAAATTGCTCATTTTAAACCCGTTATTTCAAAAAAATTAACAGAAGTCATTTATGAAGGGTTATGGTTCTCACCATTAACAAAAGCATTGTTAGCATTTTTAGAAGAAACACAACAATATGTAAACGGTGTGGTAAGAGTGAAATTATTTAAAGGTCATGCCATTGTAGAAGGACGTAAATCTCCTAACTCTCTATACGACGAAAAACTAGCGACGTATACAAAAGAAGATGAGTTTGATCATCAAGCAGCTGTTGGATTTATTTCACTATGGGGATTACCGACAAAAGTAAGTAGCATGGTAAACAATAAGAAGGTGACGAACGTATGAATAAATTGTGGGGAGGGCGTTTTACAAAGCGCCCTGAACAATGGATCGATGAGTTCGGAGCATCCATTGAATTCGATCAGCAATTAGTAGAAGAAGATATAGAAGGTAGTCTTGCGCATGTAAAAATGCTGCAAAAGTGTCAAATTCTATCTGAAGAAGATGTATTGAAAATTAGTAACGGTTTACATGTGTTGCTTGAAAAAGCAAAAAAGAAAGAATTATCGTTTTCTGCTCAATATGAAGATATTCATTTAAACATTGAAAAGTTGTTAATTGATGAAATTGGACCAGTTGGAGGAAAACTTCATACAGGAAGAAGCCGTAACGATCAAGTCGCAACAGACATGCATTTATATTTGAAGAAGCATGTAAATGTGATTATCTCTCTTTTACACGAATTAACACATGTATTAGTAACAAAGGCAGAACAGCATGTTGAAACGATTTTTCCAGGATATACACACTTGCAGCGTGCGCAACCTGTTTCTTTCGCCCATCATTTACTTGCCTATGTATCCATGTTTAAACGTGATGCACAAAGGTATGAAGAGTCATTAAAGCGAATTGACTTGTCTCCATTAGGCGCAGGAGCGTTAGCGGGTACAACCTTTCCTATCGATCGCGAGTATAGTGCTAGCTTATTAGGGTTTAGTGGAATCTATGATAATAGCATGGATGCAGTAAGTGATCGCGATTTTATTATTGAGTTTTTAAGTAATAGTTCCATGTTAATGATGCACCTTTCCCGTTTTTGTGAAGAGTTAATTCTTTGGTCAAGCCAAGAATTTCAATTTATTGAAATGGACGATACGTATGCCACAGGAAGTAGCATCATGCCACAAAAAAAGAACCCTGATATGGCGGAGTTAATTCGTGGTAAAACAGGGCGTGTATATGGTCACTTGTTTAGCCTATTAACGGTGTTAAAAGGAACACCTTTAACATACAACAAAGACTTACAAGAAGACAAAGAAGGTATGTTTGATACCGTAACAACGATTGAGGGATGTTTAACGATTTTTGCTGGTATGATTGAAACCTTGAAAGTTAAAACAGATGTCATGGAGAAAGCAACGCAACAAGATTTCTCAAATGCAACGGAACTAGCGGACTATTTAGCGACTAAAGGTATGCCGTTTCGAGAAGCCCATGAAGTGGTAGGAAAGCTAGTGTTAACTTGTATTCAAAAAGGCATCTATTTAATGGACTTGTCATTTGATCAATACAAAGAAGCTTCTCATTTGTTTGAAGAAGATATTTATGAAGTTCTTCACCCTAAAACGGTGGTGAACCGAAGAAATAGCGCAGGTGGCACAGGGTTTGAACAAGTGAAACACGTGATCAAAAAAGAAAAAGAACGTTTAAGTGAAATTGGTAGATAAAAAGGCTTTGTCATTCTGATAAAAAGGAATGACAAAGCCTTTTCGTGTTGTTGTGAGTATAACATGTAAAAAAAGAAGGAAAAGTAATATTTGTAAAATCATAACGAAAAAGGAGTGAAATGAAATGAAAGACAAAAAGCACCCACAACACACGTATGAGTACAATCAAGAAGGTGAACAAGAAACGTTTCAACAGTTAATGGACTCTTATGCAAGTGGAGTAGTAGGCGAAGGATACATGGCACAACCGATTGAAGATGTAGAAGCAAAGAGTGATAGTGAACTATACGAGTAACACTGAGCATATAATGTGAAATATGAAACCTGTGTCTCCTTAGTGAAGGGAACAAAGTAGACACAGGCGTTGCTTTTTATTTGTGTTATACACCTAGAAAGTGTGGGATTAATGAGGTTTAATAGCAGACTTTCTAGGTGTAGCCATTACTATACAGGGAGGAATTAGTGTGAGAATTGGTGTGCCAAAAGAGATTAAGAATAACGAAAATCGCGTTGCGATGACACCAGCAAGTGCGATGTATTTAATTAATAACGGACATGACGTGTATATTGAAAAAAGTGCAGGTGTTGGCTCTGGATTTGACGATGATCACTATATTCAAGTAGGGGCGACCATTGTCGAAAGCGCACAAGAAGCATGGTCAATGGACATGGTCATGAAGGTGAAAGAGCCGCTAGCAGAAGAATATCAATATTTTCGTGAAGGGCTCATTTTGTTTACATATTTACACTTAGCAGCTGAGCCAGCTTTAACAAAAGCTTTAATTGACCAAAAAGTAATCGGAATTGCATATGAAACGGTTCAATTACCAAATGGCTCTCTCCCGTTATTAACACCGATGAGTGAAGTGGCAGGACGTATGGCTTCACAAGTAGGCGCACAATTTCTAGAGAGCACAAAAGGTGGAAAAGGAATTTTATTAGGTGGAGTTCCAGGAGTTCAACGTGGAGAGGTCACCATTATTGGTGGTGGAGTAGCGGGAACGAATGCGGCGAAAGTAGCAGTTGGACTAGGAGCTCACGTTACGATGATTGATTTAAATGTAGATCGATTAAGGCAGTTGGATGATATTTTTGGAAAAGAAATTACTACTCTTATGTCTAACCCTTATAACATTGCAGAAGCGGTTAAACAGTCTGACTTAGTCATAGGTGCAGTCTTAATTCCAGGAGCAAAGGCTCCAAAATTAGTAACTGAAGAAATGATTCAAACTATGTCTCCAGGGTCTGTTATTGTAGATATTGCGATTGATCAAGGTGGTATTTTTGAAACGACTGATCGTATTACGACCCATGATCACCCAACTTATGAAAAGCATGGCGTTGTACATTATGCTGTTGCCAATATGCCGGGAGCCGTTCCACGTACTTCTACGTTTGCTCTAACGAATGTGACGATGCCTTATGCCTTACAAATTGCAAATAAAGGTTATAAGGATGCTTGCTTACAAAATGAAGCATTATTAAAAGGAATTAATACATTAAACGGATTTGTTACGTATGACGCGGTAGCAGATGCACACCAACTAATGTATGCTGATGTGGGAACGTTACTCGGCCAAGTATAATGGTCCATTCAATGCTGATTCCTCTAATGGATCAGCACTTTTTTTGAAGAAAGCTCACTTCATGAACAAAATAACGATTCTATGTTAAGGTAGAACAAAATAAGGGTAAAAGTAAAAAGCACAAGGAGTTTTTTACTTTTCCTTGAACTACATATAATGAAAATCACATTAGCAAGGAGAGATGATGATGCGTATTTCATATCATGGACATTCTGTTGTGAAAATTGAAACTGATAACAAAACCATTTTAATTGACCCTTTTATTAACGGAAATGCTCTTACCGACTTGAGTGTAAGCGATTTAAAAGCAGATGTTATATTGCTTACTCATGGACACAACGATCACGTAGGGGATACGGTGGAAATTGCAAAGAACAATGATGCACTTGTTGTTGCACCGTTTGAATTAGCCACTTTTTTAAGTTGGAAAGGCGTAAACACTCATCCAATGCATATTGGTGGTTCTCACAATTTTGACTTTGGTACTGTCAAACTAACTCAAGCATTTCATGGTTCAAGTTACACAGATGAAGAGACGAAGCAAATTATTTATACGGGTATGCCTGCTGGTTTGTTAGTCACAATCAATGGCAAGACGATTTACCATGCGGGAGATACAGCTCTTTATTCAGATATGAAGTTATTAGGACAATATCATGACATTGACGTTGCATTTTTACCGATTGGTGATAATTTTACAATGGGCCCTGATGATGCCCTTTTAGCGGCTGAATGGATAGGTACAAAAATGGTTGTTCCAATTCACTACAATACGTTTCCAGTCATTGAACAAGATCCACATGCGTTTGTAGAGAAATTAACAAAAGCAACAGGTAAAGTACTACAAGCAGGAGAATACGTGGAGCTTTAAACATGCTATCTGTCTGAATGTAGAGTTTGTTTATAGACCCCTTTGTCGAGTTGTTCAGTCACTTAGTGATGAACTTCGTGGACAAGGGGTTTTTCTTCTTTTTTTCGGGACAAGTGCATACAATAAACTAATTGTGATGTAAGGAGAGGAAAAACGTGAAGAATAAAACATTACTTTATTTGTTGTTATGTGGGCTTATGCTTTATTATGCAGTACCAAAGCTGTCGTTAAATACGGAAACGCTGCAAGGCTTCTTTTCATTATCTTGGTTATTATTAGCGATACTCGTCATAGGAGGTAACTTATCTTCTTTTCTTTATCGATCTAAAAAAGAACGTCAATCTGTCATTCAAAAGAAACGCGTACAAAGAAGAATTTATCAACGAAGCTAACATACGTTGAATCCAACAACATGCACCCTTATAATAAAAAGTAAAGAAAACTCTTTACGGTGAATATGTTGATAAAATTTAATAGAAAAGCGTAAAGCGTGAAAATGCTTTAAAAGGGTGAACAAATTTGGCGACGAAACATGAGCAAATTTTACAATACATTGACTCGCTACCAATTGGCGAGAAGATATCAGTAAGGCAAATAGCAAAAGAGTTAAGTGTTAGTGAAGGAACTGCTTACCGTGCAATTAAAGATGCAGAGAATAAAGGGTATGTGTCAACGATTGAACGTGTAGGGACGATTCGAATTGAGCGAAAGAAAAAAGAGAACATTGAAAAATTAACCTATGCAGAAGTGGTCAATATTGTAGACGGCCAAGTGTTAGGTGGAAGAGAAGGTCTGCATAAAACGTTAAATAAATTCGTTATTGGTGCGATGAAACTTGAAGCGATGATGCGTTATACAGGGGCTGGAAACCTTCTTATTGTTGGTAACCGTACCAATGCTCATGAGTTAGCACTCGAAGCAGGAGCTGCCGTGCTGATTACAGGTGGATTTGATACAGAAGACCGTGTCAAACGATTAGCAGATGATTTAAAGCTTCCTATTATTTCAACCACTTATGATACGTTTACAGTTGCTACGATGATTAATAGAGCGATTTATGATCAGCTTATAAAAAAAGAAATTGTACTCGTTGAAGACATCTTAACACCTGTTACGGAAACAGTTGTTTTACGTTTAGCTGACACGATTGAAAGATGGCATGAATGTAATGAAAGAACAAAGCATAGTCGTTTTCCGATTGTTGATCAACAGTTGAAAGTACATGGCATGGTCACGTCAAAAGATGTCATGGGATTTGAACGTACAACGTCAATTGAAAAAGCGATGACAAGAAATCCAATGACAGTTCACGGAAAAACTTCTGTGGCATCAGCAGCACACATGATGGTATGGGAAGGAATCGAAGTCTTACCAGTCGTTGATGAGTATCATCGTCTAGAAGGAATTATCAGTAGGCAAGATGTATTAAAAGCACTACAAATGATCCAACGACAGCCACAAGTAGGAGAGACAATCGACGATATTGTAACGAATCAGTTTATTGACGTAGAGGAAACAAAAGGGGAACAATTTTATCGTTGTGAAGTCACACCACAGATGACTAACTTTATGGGAACCATTTCATATGGTGTGTTTACAACGATTGTAACAGAAGCAGCGAACCGTGTACTACGTGCTTATAAAAAAGGTGATTTAGTTATTGAGAATGTCACGATTTATTTTATTAAGCCTGTTCAAATCGAAAGTATGATTGAAATTCGCCCGAAAGTATTAGAGCTTGGACGAAAATTTGCAAAAGTAGATGTAGAAGTATATAACGAAGGAATTGTGGTGGGAAAAGCATTAATGATGGCTCAAATTCTTGATCGCACATAATAGTCGGTGAGACAAAAGTGTTTCTTTTTAACTTCATTAATTAAAAAATGGAACGTCTTGTAAATCCACATATGTCTAGGATTTAAGTAGACGTTCCATTTTTCATAACCATATCATGCATTGGTTCTATTTTTGTTCTTGAGCTTCTTTCATCACAAAAGGTAAGTAATGTTTATAGGCGCGAATGCCAGCCCATATGCTTCCAGCTCCAATTAGAACAAACAGAAGGCCAACGATAATGGATAGCGTTGTTTGATAAATAAACCATTGATTGATACCGAAAAAGAAAACAAATACACCCAAAGCGATGCTAGATTTTGCAGAAATCCATTGCTTTTCCACGGGGCGTTTTGAACGAACATATTTTAATTTTAGGTATACATAGAAACCAAGTGAAGATAAGATTAAAATAACAAGAATAGGCATCGTTGTTCCTCCATTAAAACGCTTTAATTCCTTCCCTTTTATTGTACCGATTGAGGAGACGAAATTCTAGTGTTGTAGATGAGTTGTTTCAAAACATTCAAATTTTATAATATTCTTCTTCTAACAGATGGCTGTTTGTAGAATGGATGGTAGACAAAAGCTATCCTGTATTGAAAAACTAGTTGAAAGGAAGAGAAATAAATGAAAGATCAATTATTAAAAGAGGTTAAGCAATTCGACACGATTATTATTCACCGTCATGTGAGGCCAGATCCTGATGCTTACGGTTCTCAGTGTGGGTTAGCTGAAATACTAAAAGCCTCTTTCCCACATAAGCAAGTTTATACAGTAGGTAAAGGGGAGCCATCTCTGCAATTTTTATATGAAATGGATGAGGTTAACGATAGTATATATCACGAAGCACTCGTCATCATTTGTGACACAGCGAATGAAGAAAGAATATGTGACCAACGTTATAAAAAAGGGAAGCGAATCATTAAAATTGATCATCACCCAAACGAAGATGCATACGGAGATTTCCTCTGGGTTGATACAAATGCCAGCTCGACAAGTGAAATGATCTTTGAATGGTATTTACATGGAAAAGAAAAAGGGCTTGTTTTAACAGATAAAGGTGCACAGTTAATGTATGCTGGTATGGTAGGGGATACAGGACGATTTCTATTTCCAAGTACACAGCCTAAAACGTTGCAATACGCAAGTGAACTCATGCAATATAATTTTGAATTTAAAGATTTATATGATCAACTTTATAACACGAAAGTCAATGTTGCTCATTTACAAGGGTATGTTTTACAACATTTTGTCATGAACAAATCGGGTGTTGCATCAATGGTGATTTCAAAAGAAACACTTCAAAAATATGATGTTACACCATCAGACGCGTCTCAACTAGTAGGGATATTAGGGAATATCGAAGGAATTAAGGCATGGGCATTTTTTGTAGAAGAAGATGATCTTATTCGTGTGCGCTTACGTTCAAAAGGTCCTGTTATTAATACAATCGCCCAAAAGTATAAGGGTGGGGGTCATCCAATGGCAGCTGGTGCATCTATTTACTCGTGGAGTGAAGTAGAGAGTGTATTAGCTGATTTAGAGCATGTATGCTCTTAGATAAAATTTTAAAAGGCTTTGCCAATTGAGACACTTTTTTTGTGTCCTGTGGCAGAGCCTTTTTTAAATGATTTTTTTAATTGATTTAATTTTTAGTTCTACAGATAGTGTTGTATAAAATAAGATTTCATGCACTTCAACAGAATATAACGTTTTTTCGATTTTATATTCTTTATTTTCGATCGCTTTCTTTAATAAATCATGAGAGTTATAAACGTCTTCAATATTTTTTGAAATTAAGTACTCAATTTCTTCTTTTGCGCTTTCTTGAATTAAATAAGCAGAATAGCTATCTAATTTGTACTTGTCTTTTTGTTCGTTCGCCACTTTTACTTTAATATCTTGAATCAATAAATTTCGCTTGTTTTCTTTGTTTAATTCTTCTTTTTCACTCATCCAAATGTCTTTGCTGCGCTTTAAGTCCTCAAATTCTTCTTTGCGGTCGTTAAAGTGTTTAATTCTTGCATCTTGTGAGATACCATATAAAGCTAAAAACACTGCCCAACTTAAAATCGCTCCAATGGCTAAACCAGCAAAGAAACGTTGCCAGTCTGATCGTCTGTAGAGGCGACTATCTGGAACTCTCATGTTCCAAGGTGCTCCTGAGTAAGCCATCTAATAATAATGGACCCGGTCTGAGCACCGCCCATGGCTACTAAAATAAGAAGAATTTGCTTAAATACATCTTTTGTTGCTCCTTCAAACAATCCTCTTTCAAAGCTGTAAAACGTATCAAATGTCCCACCGATGGCACCGACGATGGCCCATATTTTTAAACTATTACTTAAAATATACATTGTATATAGAGGGGGCTTTCCCACTAGAAATCCACCGAAAGCTCCAATTAACGACCCACCTAAAATAATTCCTAATGACGTGAAATAACTCCAAATAAACAATGTCATAAATGGCTCTTTCATAAAACGAACCTCCTCTCTCTTCATATATATGGACAAACTACGTAAGTTATGTAATTTGTGTGTATAGACAACAAATTTTATAATGAAAGTAACTATAATTTATAAGGGTGGGAAGACATGTGCCTTTTGTTCATTTACAGGTACAAAGTTCATACAGTTTATTACAAAGCTCAATTAAAATTGACGAGCTTGTTCATAAAGCAAAGCAATTACAGTACGATTCAGTAGCACTAACAGATGAGAACGTGATGTACGGCATCGTACCTTTTTATAAAGCGTGTAAAGCAAAGGGGATTAAACCAATTATAGGATTAACTCTCTCCATTCTTCATAGTCAAAATGATGAGGAAAGCCGAGCGTATCCAATGGTTTTACTAGCTGAAAGTGAAGTTGGTTATCGAAACTTATTAAAAATGAGCAGCATTGTTCAAACGAAAGAACAGAAAGGATTAAACCGAAAGTGGCTTCCTCATTATCGTGAAGGAGTTATTGCCATTACACCTGGAAGCAGAGGAGAAATTGAGACGTTAATTGAGCAAGGACATATAGAGGAAGCAGAGAAGTCTGTACAATTTTTTCAACATCTATTCGGTGAAAATCACTTCTATCTGTCCGTGCAACAGCATGGTCATCATAATCAACCATTACAGGCGAAAGTCATAGAGTTGGCAAGAAAGAGCCAAGTCCCAGTTGTTGTAACAAACGATGTTCGCTATTTAGAGAAAGAACAACATTTTGCTCAAGATTGTTTGGTAGCCATTAAGCAAGGAACAGAGTTAGACGATGAACAGAGAGAAAAATTAGAGGGATCAGAGTATTATTTAAAGTCGAAAGAGGAGATAACCGAACTCTTCCTTGATGTACCAGAAGGGTTAGCGAATACAATTAGCATTGCTGAGCGCTGTCAAGTTGAATTGCCATTAGGTGCTAATGTTTTACCTAAATATCCAGTGCCAACTCATCAAACAGCCAATGAGTATCTAAAACACCTATGCGAAAAAGGATTAAAGGAGCGAGTACCAAACGTTTCTAATAATTATATAGAGCGCTTACAATTTGAGTTGCATATTATTCAATCTATGAACTTTAGTGATTATTTTCTGATTGTATGGGACTTTATGGACTATGCACACCGAAATGGCATTATTACAGGGCCAGGACGAGGTTCAGCAGCAGGATCACTAGTTGCGTATGTATTACGAATTACAAATGTTGATCCTATTAAACATGACCTTTTATTTGAACGATTCTTAAACCCTGAGCGTATATCCATGCCTGATATTGATATCGATTTTCCCGATACCCGAAGAGATGAAGTCATTCAATATGTAGCACAAAAGTATGGTCAGTTACACGTGGCTCAAATTATTACATTTGGTACGTTAGCAGCAAAAGCAGCCATTCGTGATGTAGGTAAAGTGATTGGAGCAACGTCTGAAGATATAAGCATGTTGTCTAAGCTTATACCAAATAAAGTAGGGATTACGTTAAGACAAGCTTATGATCTTTCACAGCCTTTAAGAGAGGTGTTAAGTCAGTCACCAAAAGCGAGACAAGTGTTTGAAACCGCTACGAAGATTGAAGGGTTGCCTAGACATACGTCGACTCATGCGGCGGGAGTCGTCATTAGTGAAAAACCTCTAACAGACGTTATCGCATTACAAGAAGGAAGTAATGACGTTTATTTAACACAATTTCCAATGGGAGCTCTTGAAGATATCGGGCTACTAAAAATGGATTTCCTCGGTTTAAGGAATCTAACCATCTTAGATGAAGTGGTCAAGCAAATTAAACGGGAGACAGGAGAACAAATTAATTTAGACAGTATTCCAGCTGACGATCATAAGACCTTTTTGCTATTGGCAAAGGGAGATACAACAGGGATCTTCCAATTAGAGTCTGAAGGGATGCGGAAAGTGTTAAAACAGTTGAAGCCGACAGAGCTAGAAGACATCGTAGCAGTCAATGCGTTGTATCGTCCAGGTCCAATGGAACATATCCCTGTTTATATCCGAAGAAAACATAAGCAGGAGTCTGTGCACTATCCACATCCAGTTTTAGAGTCAATTTTAAATCGAACATATGGAGTCATAGTGTATCAGGAACAAATTATGCAGATTGCATCCCGCATGGCAGGTTTCACATTAGGAGAAGCGGACTTACTACGTCGAGCGGTTAGTAAGAAAAATAAACAGGTGCTAGACGAACAAAGAAATCATTTTGTTCAGGGATGCTTGAAAGAAGGGTATGACGAGCAAGTCGCTCAATCAATTTATGACTTAATCGTCCGCTTTGCAAACTATGGTTTTAATAGAAGTCACGCCGTTGCTTATAGTATGGTAGCGTATCAGCTTGCGTATTTAAAAGCGAATTACCCTGTTCAATTCTTTTCAGCTCTTTTAACGAGTGTAATTGGAAATGAAGCAAAATTAGGGCAATACATTCAAGAAATAAAGCAACGTCATCTGACACTGTTGCCACCTTCTATTAATAAAAGCTTTTACCCATTTAAAGTGGAGAACGGACAAATTCGGTATAGCTTAGCGGCAATCAAACATGTTGGGATAGCTGCTCTAAAAGAGATTGTGAAGGAAAGAAAAAAGAAACCTTTTGACGATTTATTTGATTTTTGTATTCGTGTGTCAATGCGGATTATTAATCGCAAAGTACTTGAATCATTAATATTAGCGGGATGTTTTGACGAATTCAAAGAAAATAGAGCCACTCTTCTAGCCAGCATTGATGTAGCGATGGAGCATGCGAATCTTGTACAACCGACAGAAGATAGCGATGGATTTTTTGATGAAGAGTTCATGTTGAAGCCTAAGTATGTAGTAAAAGAAGAGTTGTCGTTAGAAGAACGATTAAAGCATGAAAAAGAAGTTCTTGGCTTTTATCTATCGAGTCATCCTGTTTCGGCGTATAAGGATATACGTATATTTAATCAATGGAAAACGATTTATCAGCTAAGTGAATCAGTGGCGGCATCAAACATAGAGACCATTGTTTTTTTAGGAAGAGAAAGAGTCATTCGAACAAAAAAAGGTGAAGAGATGGCTTTTTTTACAATCAGTGATGAAACAGGTGAATTAGATGCAGTTTCATTTCCAAACGTATACAACCGCTTTTCAATGTTACTCAAAAGTGGAGAAGTCTTATTGATTAGAGGAAAACTAGAAGATCGAGATTATCGCAAGCAGTTTGTAATTCAACATGTTCAAGCAGCAGATCAAATCAAAGAAATGTCTCAAAAAGCAGAACTGTATGTGAAAATTGAACAAAAACATAAAACCCCAACCACGCTTCGACAAATTCGACAATTATTATCGGCATATAATGGAAGTGTCCCGGTCATTCTTTATTATGAAGATGAAAAGCGAATGTTACGTTTACCGAATGAATATGCAATTAATGCGAATGATACATTGATTAATGAATTAAAAAGAATGCTAGGAGATTTAAATGTTGTGTTGAAATAATCTTTACAGATTCAAATGGTTGTTATATTGTAAAATAGTTAGAGTGGTCTGACCACCCTGTATAAATCTGTTAATTATATGTTTCTTTTTATATGTTGATCCCATTACTTACAAGGAGTGAATTTAATTGTCTTTACGTGAAGAAGCACTACACATCCATCGAATTAACCAAGGAAAGCTTGAATCAAAATCTAAAATCCCTGTGCGCAATGCACAAGACCTTAGCCTAGCATACTCTCCTGGTGTTGCAGAGCCGTGTAAAGCTATTTATGACGATGTAAATAAAGTATATGAATATACGATGAAGGGGAACATGGTTGCTGTTGTGTCAGATGGAACAGCGGTTTTAGGCTTAGGAAATATTGGACCTGAAGCAGCCCTGCCTGTAATGGAAGGGAAAGCAGTTCTATTTAAGAGTTTTGCGGGTGTAGATGCATTTCCAATTTGTTTAAATACAACAGATGTGGATAAGATTGTAGAAACCGTAAAATTATTAGAGCCAACGTTTGGAGGCATTAATTTAGAAGATATTGCTGCCCCAAACTGCTTTGAAGTAGAGGAACGATTAAAGAAAGAAACAAATATCCCAATTTTTCATGATGATCAACACGGAACAGCGATTGTAACAGTTGCGGGGCTTGTGAATGCACTAAAGCTTGTAAACAAATCAATGTCTGAGATCAAAGTAGTAGCCAACGGTGCTGGAGCTGCTGGAATTGCCATTATTAAATTACTTTACCGTTATGGCGTTCGCGATATTACAATGTGCGATTCAAAAGGATCTATTTATGAAGGGCGTCCATATGGAATGAATCCTGTAAAAGATGAGGTTGCAACATATACAAATCGTGACAAAGTAGATGGTCAATTAACAGATGTAATTGAAGGAGCAGATGTATTCATTGGTGTGTCGGTTGAAGGTGCTTTAACACAAGAGATGATTAAAAAGATGAATCCAGATCCAATTATTTTTGCCATGGCGAACCCGGTTCCGGAAATTATGCCAGAGGATGCAAAAGCAGCAGGTGCAAAAGTCATTGGGACAGGTCGTTCTGACTTTCCAAATCAAGTAAATAACGTTTTGGCGTTTCCTGGGATTTTTAGAGGAGCTTTAGATGTTCGGGCAACTCACATTAACGAAAAGATGAAAATGGCAGCTGTTGAAGCGATTGCTAGTCTCATTTCAGAAGACGAACTACATGCTGATTATGTCATTCCAGCTCCATTTGATGCACGTATTGCACCTGCAGTAGCTGCTGCTGTAGCAAAAACAGCAATGGAAACAGGTGTAGCGCGTATTAAAGTAGATCCAGAAGCAGTGGCGGAGAAAACTCGTCGTCTAGCTATTATTGAATAAAGTGAGTGAGACGTTACGTTGATGAGTGAAAGGTCGAAAGTATACGTTGAAATTTTAGAGCAAATTCGAGAGATGATGGAGTCAGATGGATTGAAAACAGGTGACAAAATCCCATCCGAACGTGAACTAGCAGAGAGATTAAATGCAGGCCGATCTTCTGTTCGTGAAGCTCTACGTGCCATAGAATTATTAGGGATTATTGAAACAAGACGTGGAGAAGGCACATTTATTAAAGAAGTCGGTGAGCATCAACTCATTGATATATTGGCTACATTCCTGTTACAGGACAATAAAGTGAAGCATGATCTAATTGAAACAAAATACTGGTTAGAACAGACATGTTTAGAGCTTTCTTTTGAAAGAGTAAGCGTTGAGTCAATGGAAGATTTGAAGAAACGTATGAACAATAAGCAGTCTGACTATGACTATTTTTTTGAAGCGTTATTCGAAGAAAACAATAACTATTTGCTTTATCGTATTTGGCGAGTAGTTGCTGGTTATTCACGAACAATGAAAGAAACACATAGCGATGACGATAAGAATTTAATTGAAATGTTTATTGAAGCAATGATAAGCGGAAAGAAGGATGAAGCCCTCCACCTTCATAAGCAGCTTTATATTAGGCGATTGCAAGCAGAAAATGTCGAATAGGACATGTCACCTTTCTACACAAACCCTTTTTGCTTTCTTGTAAAGTAGATAAAAAGCTATGGAGTATGAATATCGATTCTTTTGTTCGTTTATAAAAGAATCAAGAGGAGGTCATACCTTGTTAAGAGATTTATTTGCAAAAAAGAAAAAATATGCGCAAGTTCCGTCTGAGCATATTAAGCAAGATGTACCCGAAGGCATTATGACAAAATGCAAGAAGTGTAAAAAGATTATGTATACAAAAGAGTTAAACAAAAATTTAAAAGTTTGCTTGAATTGTGGACATCATCATCAAATGACGGCAAAAGAACGTATTGGTAGTTTGATTGATACAGGAACGTTTGTTGAATATGATAAGCACATGTTATCAGAAAACCCATTATCATTTCCTGATTATGTAGAAAAGCTAGAAAAAGATCGTTTATCAACGACTCTAAACGAAGCAATTGTCACAGGTGAAGGACAGATAGATGGAATCAAAACGGTCATCGCTGTTATGGATGCACATTTTCGAATGGGAAGTATGGGTTCAGTTGTAGGTGAGAAAATCACAAGAGCCATTGAAAAGGCTATGGATCTTCAAGTACCTTTTATCATTTTTACAGCATCTGGTGGTGCACGCATGCAAGAAGGTGTATTAAGTCTTATGCAAATGGCAAAGACAAGCTCGGCTTTAAAAATGTTCAGTGATCAAGGGGGTCTTACCATTTCGATTATGACCCATCCAACGACTGGAGGAGTTTCTGCAAGCTTTGCTTCATTAGGAGACTATAACATTGCAGAGCCAGGCGCTTTAATTGGTTTTGCCGGTCGACGAATTATTGAGCAAACAATTCGTGAAGATTTACCAGAAGATTTCCAGACGGCTGAATTTTTATTGAAGCATGGGCAACTTGATGCGGTCATTGCTCGTCATGATTTAAAAGAACAATTAGTTAATATTTTAGATATTCATGTAACAGGGGGTGAAATCAAGTGGTAGGAGAATTAGAATTCGAACGTCCAATTATTGAATTACGTAATAAAATTCAGGAGCTGAGAGATTTTTCAACAAATACAGACGTGGATTTGTCAAATGAGGTTGAAAAGCTTGAAAACCGCTTAGAGAAAGTTGAAAGAGAAATCTATGAGCATTTAAGCCCTTGGAATCGTGTTCAGATTGCGCGTCATCCTGAGCGTCCGACAACGCTTGATTACATTTCACGTTTATTTACAAATTTCTTTGAAAGTCATGGTGATCGTACATTTGGTGATGATGAAGCCATTGTAGGGGGAATTGCAAAGTTCCACGGGATGCCTGTAACCGTTATTGGTCATCAACGAGGTAAAGACACCAAGGAAAACATTCGTCGAAATTTTGGGATGCCACACCCTGAAGGTTATCGTAAAGCTCTTCGCCTTATGAAACAAGCTGAGAAGTTCAACCGTCCAATTATTTGTTTTATTGATACAAAAGGTGCTTATCCAGGCAAGGCAGCTGAAGAAAGAGGGCAGAGCGAAGCAATTGCTCGCAACTTGTTTGAAATGGCAGGGTTAACAGTTCCAGTTGTTTGTATTGTCATTGGAGAAGGTGGAAGCGGAGGAGCATTAGCGTTAGGGATCGGGAATGACTTGCATATGCTTGAAAACTCTACGTACTCTGTTATTTCGCCAGAAGGGGCTGCAGCTCTTCTTTGGAAAGATGCGACGTTAGCAAAAAGAGCTGCAGAAACGATGAAAATTACGGCTCCTGACTTGAAAGAATTGGGAATCGTGGACGAGGTAATACCAGAAGTAAGAGGAGGGGCTCATCGCCATATCGATGAGCAAGCTCAGTACATTGATGAAGTGTTAAAAAAATCCTTGAAAAAATTAACAAAACTAACACCAAAACAACTGGTCCACGAACGTTATTTAAAATACAAAAAAATCGGACAATTCTCGATTGAAAACGATACCATTGGTGTAAAATAAAGAAACGTGCATCCTACTAAAATGTAGGATGCACGTTTTCCTGTCTTGACAATGCTCCTTCTCTATTGTTTTTGCCCATTCTTCGTGTTATTTTATAGACAGCAAAAACCTATGAGGTGAGGATTGAAAGATGAAAAGAATTGGTGTTCTTACAAGTGGTGGAGATGCACCTGGTATGAATGCTGCTGTGCGAGCGGTTGTTCGTAAAGCCATTCATCATAATTTGGAAGTATATGGTGTTTATAATGGGTATGCAGGATTAATTGATGGGAATATTAAGAAACTAGAAGTGGGCGATGTAGGAGATATTATTCATCGCGGAGGTACTATGCTTTATTCTGCTCGCTGTGAAGAGTTTAAAACACTTGAGGGGCAGAAAAAAGGAATCGAACAACTAAAAAAACTAGGTATTGAGGGATTGGTTGTTGTCGGTGGAGATGGCTCATACATGGGAGCTAAAAAGCTAACTGAGCACGGCTTTCCTTGTGTAGGTGTGCCTGGAACAATTGATAATGATATTCCTGGTACTGACTTTACCATCGGTTTTGATACAGCATTAAACACGGTAATTGATGCAATTGATAAAATTCGCGATACAGCTACGTCTCATGATCGTACATATGTAATCGAAGTAATGGGAAGACATGCCGGTGACATTGCTCTGTGGTCTGGGTTAGCTGGAGGTGCAGAGACGATTTTAATTCCTGAGGCAGAGTATGACTTAGAAGACGTCATTACGCGTTTGAAGCGTGGTAGCGAACGTGGTAAGAAACATAGTATTATTATGGTTGCTGAAGGCGTAGGTAGCGGTGTTCAATTTGGGAAAGAGATTGAGCAAGCAACAGGTTTTGAAACACGAGTAAGTGTGTTAGGTCATATTCAACGTGGTGGATCACCAACGGCTTTTGACCGTGTATTAGCAAGTCGTTTAGGAGCAAAGGCTGTTGAGCTTTTATTAGAAGGCATCGGTGGACGAGCTGTTGGAATTCAAAACAATGAATTAGTTCATCATGATATTCTTGAAATCTTAGATGAGAAGCATGATATTGACCATAATATGTATAAGCTCTCTAATGAATTATCGATCTAATCGTTAAATTATTATAAAATGTTGGATAACAATGTAGGAGGAAATTTGAATGCGTAAAACAAAGATTGTATGTACTATCGGACCTGCTAGTGAAAGCGTTGAAAAGTTAGTCGAATTAATTAACTCGGGGTTAAATGTTTGTCGTTTAAACTTCTCTCATGGTGATTTTGATGAGCATGGTGCACGAATTGTAAACATTCGCGAAGCAGCAAAGCAAACGGGTAAAACAATTGCTATTTTACTTGACACAAAAGGACCTGAAATTCGCACACATACGATGGAAAATGGTGCAATTGAGTTACAAGAAGGACAGAACATTATCGTATCAATGGAAGAGGTAATTGGTACAGTAGATAAATTCTCAATCACGTACCCAGGTTTAGTAGATGACGTTCAGCCTGGTTCAAAAATTCTTTTAGACGATGGTTTAATTGGTTTAGAAGTATTAGAAATTAATAAAGCTGCGGGTGAGATTACAACAAAAGTATTAAACCCTGGTACATTAAAGAATAAAAAAGGTGTAAACGTTCCAAATGTAAGTGTGAAATTACCTGGTATTACAGAAAAAGATGCAAGTGACATTGTATTCGGTATCGAGCAAGGTATCGACTTCATCGCTGCGTCTTTCGTACGTCGTGCTTCTGACGTATTAGAAATCCGTGAACTTTTAGAAAAACACGATGCTGGACACATTCAAATTATCTCTAAAATTGAGAACCAAGAAGGTGTAGATAACATCCATGAAATTCTAGAGGTATCTGATGGATTAATGGTAGCGCGTGGAGATCTTGGTGTGGAAATTCCAGCTGAAGAAGTACCATTAGTACAAAAAGAATTAATTAAAAAATGTAATGCATTAGGTAAGCCAGTTATCACAGCTACGCAAATGTTAGATTCGATGCAACGCAATCCTCGTCCAACGCGTGCAGAAGCAAGTGACGTAGCAAATGCAATCTTTGATGGTACAGACGCAATCATGCTTTCTGGTGAAACAGCAGCAGGTTCTTATCCAGTAGAAGCAGTACAAACAATGAATTCAATTGCATCTCGTGCAGAGCAAGCGCTTGATTATCGTGATATTTTACAACAACGTAGCAAGCAAGTTGGTACAACAATTACAGATGCGATTGGACAATCGGTTGCTCACACAGCTCTAAACTTAGGTGCAGGTGCAATTCTTGCTCCAACTGAAAGTGGATATACTGCGAAAATTGTTTCAAAATATCGTCCACAATCACCAATCATTGCTGTAGCAGCAAATGATTCTGTAGCTCGTCGTCTAGCGTTAGTATGGGGAGTAACACCAATTGTGGGTGAACAAGTAAGCACAATTGATGATATGTTAGATCACTCTGTACAAGCTGGATTAAAAACAGGCATCATTTCACATGGAGACTTAGTAATTATTACTGCTGGTGTTCCTGTAGGTGAGTCTGGTGCAACAAACTTAATGAAAGTTCAAGTTGTTGGTGATGTATTAGCGAAAGGTCAAGGAATTGGCCGCAAATCAGCAGTAGGGAAAGTCGTAGTAGCTAAAAGTGCAGCTGAAGCAACTTCAAACATGACAGAAGGTGCAATCCTTGTAACGACTAGTACAGACCGTGACATGATTCCAGCGTTAGAAAAAGCTAGTGCTCTTATTACAGAAGAAGGTGGCTTAACAAGTCACGCTGCTGTAGTTGGATTAAGCTTAGGGATTCCGGTTATCGTAGGTGTGGAAGGTGCTACAAACACATTCCAAAACGGACAAGATATTACAGTAGATGCAACACGTGGAGTTGTATACAACGGACACGCTTCTGTACTGTAAAATCAAGATGTAACAACTGAAAAAATATAAGATTTTCCCCTGTCTATTTCCTTTCGTTCATTGAGGTAAGGCGGGGGTTTTTACTTAAATATAGAGTTTGTTGTTTGAAGGCAAGAATATTGCTATTTTTACCCAAAACGAGTATATAGTTAATAAATAGAAAGTTAAAAATGCCGATATTATAGGAGGCGTACTAGTTGAGGATTTTGTTTCCGATTTTAGTCATTGTACCTGCACTAGAAATCTTTTTACTGCTTTATGCAGGAAAAACACTTGGCCCTATTCCTACCTTTTTACTGGTTATTGGTACAGGATTATTAGGAGCGTATTTAGCTAAAAAGCAAGGGTTAGCTACGTTAACGAAAGCACGTGAACAACTTGCTTATGGAGAATTACCAGGTGAAGCGATTTTGGATGGGATTTGTATTTTACTTGGTGGTGCTGTGTTACTTACACCAGGTTTTGTTACAGATGCTTTAGGTTTTTTCTTATTGTTTCCTCCTACAAGAAAGCGGGTAAAGCCTATTTTAGCAAAATGGTTACAACGGTTCTTTCGCAACAAAAATCATGTAACCATTATTCGACGATAACAAATGAAAAGGTTCCTTCATTTCAATCCTGTAAGAGAGGGATTCAATGATGGAACCTTTTTTAATGTATGAATTAATCTTCTTATCAGGTACTTAGGATGTTGGCTTTTTAGCAATAATAAAATGCCATATATCTTGAAAAACACCGGCTGTATAAAGCGTGCGAAGGATAACGAGTGCAACAGGTCCTACAATTAACCCTAAAAACCCTATCAGTTTAAAGCCGATAAACAAGGATATTAACGTAGCTAAAGGGTCTAAGCCGATGCTTGATGATAAAATCTTCGGTTCCATCATTTGACGTTGCACAATCACAATGGCATATAAAACAGAAAGCCCAATGGCAAATGAAATGTTTCCACTAGCAAATGCGTAAATAATCCAAGGAACAAAAATCAATCCTGTTCCTAAGTAAGGAAGAATGTCAACTAACCCAATTAATAAAGCAATGGTGATTGCATACTCTACTTGTAAAATGAGTAATCCAATTAAGACAATAACGGTGGTAATAGAGATTAGTGTCAATTGAGCTTTTACAAAACCAAATAATGCTTTCTTTAAATCTACAAAAACGGTTTTCCCGCTTTGTCTAGCTTTTGACGGCAATAATTTTCTCCCTAAACGAGCGAGACGATCCCAATCTTTGCTAATGAAAAAAGTGGCTAGTAGTGAAAAAATAATGACCGTTGCAATATTAGGTAGCCATGCAATCACATTAGGAATGGCTTGTAAAAAGTTCTTTAAAAACTCTCCGACGGTTTCTGTAATTTGTGCTCCAGCACTCTGGATATTTGTTAAAATAGTTTCTTGTTGACCTGAATTTAAACTGTTGAATAAAGATGCAATTTGATTATACAGAGGGATAATTTGAGCTGCAATGAAATTTTCGATGTAAACAATAACTGCTTCTAGGTTGGTTGGGACAACCGTTGCTAAATGTTCTGTACCAGAAACAATCTCTGTAATTAACAAGATGACTAGACCGATGAGGAAGCCGAAAACAAGGATGAGTGAAATAAAGACAGCTAATGAACGTGGAACAGATAGTTTCTTCTCGAATAAATTAACGATGGGGTTAATGAAAAAGGCAAGGCAAAGTGCAATGATAAAAGGATAGGTTAACGTTGACGCATAATACACAATAAACGATCCAACAACAATGGCTACTAGTACAAGTATAAAGCGGATTGTACTATACAAATAGTGCATATTCAAACGGTTATTCGCCCCCTTATACATAACCTATATTAAATTTACCATTATTGTACAATGGAAAGCGTTTAGGGGAAAGATAAATATATAAATAAAGAGAGATGGTTTAGAAATTTTTGAGAGAGGCTTATGAAATAAATGTGTAGCAATATGAAAGTGAAATGAAAGGATGAGGTCGTTGTTTTCACAACCTGTGTTATTTTTAATTATTCTATTAGCTATTGGGTTCGTGGCTAAAAATCAATCTCTAATCATTGCTGTTGCTTTTTTGTTACTAATAAAAGTCGTTGGATTGGACGGAAAAGTCTTTCCTTATCTACAATCAAAAGGAATTAATCTAGGTGTTACTGTTATTACGATAGCTGTTTTGGTTCCAATTGCAACAGGTGAAATAGGTTTTAAACAGTTAGGAGATGCGCTCAAATCTTCTTATGCATGGGTTGCACTAGGTTCAGGAATTGCTGTAGCGTTGATTGCGAAATATGGATTAAACCTTTTAGCTGATGATCCACATATTACAGCAGCATTAGTGTTTGGAACTATTTTAGCAGTCGCTTTGTTTCAAGGAGTAGCAGTTGGTCCTCTTATAGGTGCAGGGATTGCTTATTTATTCATGAAATTGACACAGCTATTCTCTTAAAATTTTTGTATAATAATAATTTTTTTGAAATTTATTTATTGTTTTCATTCACAAAAGTCTGATAATTGTTTATAATATAGTTTGAAGAGACATCCCTATACATATAAATACATGTTGTACGAGTGCCAACAGAAGTATTTTAATGTCACATGTATGAAGAGTATACATGTGACATTAGTAGAAAAAGAAAATGTAAGCATTTTCTTTTTTCTAGGAAGCTCTTATTTTAGTAGATTTACTCTTTGAGGATGTCCAATTTCAACTTTTTGTTTTTTCGCTGAGCAAACGCTCAATTGTATTTAGTAGCAGTTTAGTAAACAAGGTTATGGGGAATTTTTCTGAAAAGGAGAGAAGTTTATGACAACGACTCGAGGTTTAGAAGGGGTAGTAGCAACAACATCTGCTGTAAGTTCTATCATTGATGACACATTAACATATCGTGGTTACAATATTGACGACTTAGCAGATTATGCTACGTTTGAAGAGGTTATTTATTTGCTATGGCATGGTAAATTACCAAACAAACAAGAATTAACAGCTTTTACACAATTATTATCAGAGAATGCTAGTTTACCAACTGAGGTTGTAGAACATTTTAAAACATATCCAATTAAAGACGTTCATCCAATGGCTGCTTTAAGAACAGCGGTATCACTATTAGGTCTATATGATCCAGTAGCAGATGAAATGGATGAAGATGCTAATTACTTAAAGGCTGTGCGTTTACAAGCGCAACTGCCGACAATTGTCACAGCGTTTTCTCGCATTCGTAAAGGCTTAGAGCCAATTGCACCTCGTAAAGACTATGGTGTAGCAGCAAACTTTTTATACATGTTAACAGGCGAAGAGCCTAGTGAAGTAGCAGTTGAAGCGTTTGATAAGGCACTTGTCTTACATGCTGATCATGAGCTAAACGCATCAACCTTTACAGCACGTGTTTGTGTAGCAACATTGTCGGATGTGTATTCTGGTATTACAGCTGCTATTGGCGCGTTAAAAGGCCCTCTACATGGTGGAGCCAACGAAGCGGTTATGAAGATGCTGACAGAAATTGAAGACGTTGAAAATGCTGAAATATACGTGCGTAACAAGTTAAACAACAAAGAAAAAATCATGGGCTTTGGACATCGTGTTTATCGTCAAGGTGATCCACGCGCTAAACACTTAAAGAAGATGTCTGAGAAGTTGACAAAGTTGACAGGTGAAACGAAATGGTATGAAATGTCATTAAAGGTAGAAGAAGTTGTGACGACTGAAAAGCAACTTCCACCAAACGTTGATTTCTATTCAGCATCTGTTTATCACAGTCTAGGGATTGATCATGATTTATTCACACCAATCTTTGCCGTTAGTCGCGTATCAGGATGGATTGCTCACGTGCTAGAGCAATATTCAAACAACCGTCTAATTCGTCCACGAGCGGATTATACAGGGCCAGGAAAACAAGCGTATATTCCAATTGAGCAACGTATGTAAGATATGACACAGTATTAAAAGGTGCTCAACCTATTTTTTACTATGTTGAGCGCTTTTTATCATAATTAGATGGGTGTCTCCTAATCTAGGAAAGTAGGAATCACCCACATACTCGAAATTGACAAGCTTCTAAGGAGGAATTTATTGTGACACAAGGACAAAAGATTACTGTAACTGATGGAGTATTGAATGTACCAAATAACCCAATTATCCCTTTTATTGAAGGTGACGGAACAGGTCCAGACATTTGGGCAGCTGCATCTCGTGTATTAGAAGCAGCAGTTGACAAAGCTTATGACGGTCAAAAAGAAATTGTATGGAAAGAAGTATTAGCAGGTGAAAAAGCATTCAACCAAACGGGTGAATGGTTACCTGAAGAAACATTAGAAGCAATTCGTGAATACATAATTGCAATTAAAGGGCCATTAACAACACCAGTTGGTGGAGGAATTCGTTCTTTAAACGTTGCATTGCGTCAAGAATTAGATTTATTCACTTGCTTACGTCCGGTACGTTACTTCCAAGGTGTACCTTCACCAGTTAAACGTCCTGAAGATACGGATATGGTTATCTTCCGTGAAAATACAGAAGACATCTATGCTGGTATCGAGTATGCAAAAGGTTCAGCAGAGGTAGAAAAGTTAATCAACTTCTTACAAACAGAAATGGGTGTAGGTAAAATTCGTTTCCCTGAAACATCGGGAATTGGAATTAAGCCAGTATCTGAAGAAGGAACAAAGCGCTTAGTAAGAGGTGCAATTAATTATGCAATTGAACATGGACGCAAATCTGTGACACTTGTTCATAAAGGAAACATTATGAAGTTCACAGAAGGTGCTTTCAAAAACTGGGGTTACGAACTTGCTGAACAAGAGTTTGGTGACAAAGTATTCACTTGGGCAGAATACGATCGTATCGTAGAAAAAGAAGGAACTGAAGCGGCAAACAAAGCACAAGCTGATGCAGAAGCTGCAGGGAAAATTATTGTAAAAGATTCAATTGCAGATATCTTCTTACAACAAATTCTTACACGTCCGCGTGAGTTTGACGTTGTGGCAACAATGAACTTAAATGGTGACTACATTTCAGACGCACTAGCAGCACAGGTTGGTGGTATTGGAATTGCACCAGGTGCAAACATTAACTATGAAACAGGTCATGCGATTTTTGAAGCAACACATGGTACAGCACCTAAATATGCTGGACTTGATAAAGTAAATCCATCGTCTGTTTTATTATCAGGTGTATTAATGTTAGAACACCTTGGTTGGGTAGAAGCAGCAAAATTAATTATGGATTCTATGGAAAAGACGATTGCATCAAAAGTGGTAACGTATGATTTCGCACGCTTAATGGATGGGGCAACTGAAGTGAAATGTTCAGAGTTTGCAGATGCATTAATTCAAAATATGGAAAAGCAAGTAACTGTTTAATCACTCAACCCTAGATTGAAGTTCATATGGATGGCATCGCGTATGCAGCTACTTATAAAGAGCTGCATACGCTCATTTGTAAGAGTCAATCTATATATCAACGTCTATTTATAGATAAGGGGATAGGGAGGATTTATAATGACTTTAAAGCGTAAAAAGGTTTCAGTTATTGGTGCTGGTTTTACTGGTGCAACAACCGCATTTTTATTAGCTCAAAAAGAATTGGCAGATGTTGTGTTAGTCGATATTCCTCAGCTTGAAAATCCAACAAAAGGTAAAGCGCTTGATATGTTAGAAGCAAGTCCTGTTCAAGGGTTTGATGCAAACATTACAGGGACATCTAACTATGAAGACACAGCCGATTCTGATATTGTCATTATTACAGCTGGAATCGCTCGTAAACCAGGTATGAGTCGTGACGATCTTGTCACAACAAACCAAAAAATTATGAAATCTGTTACACGAGAGATTGTAAAGTATTCTCCAGAGTGTTATATTATCGTATTGACAAACCCAGTAGATGCAATGACATATACAGTCTTTAAGGAATCTGGATTTCCTAAAAACCGTGTCATTGGTCAATCGGGTGTGTTAGACACTGCTCGTTTCCGTACTTTTGTGGCTCAAGAGCTTCGTTTATCAGTGAAAGATGTCACTGGCTTTGTATTAGGTGGACATGGGGATGACATGGTGCCTCTAGTTCGCTATTCTTATGCTGGTGGTATTCCTCTTGAGACTCTATTGTCAAAGGATCGATTAGATGCAATCGTTGAACGTACACGTAAAGGTGGCGGAGAGATTGTTAACTTATTAGGAAACGGCAGTGCTTATTATGCACCAGCTGCTTCTTTAGTAGAAATGGCAGAAGCAATCTTAAAAGATCAGCGCCGTGTTTTACCTTCTATTGCTTATTTAGAAGGAGAATATGGATACAACGGTATCTATTTAGGTGTGCCAACAATTTTAGGTGCAGGTGGTATTGAACAAATCATTGAGTTAGAACTAATGGAAGATGAAAAAGCAGGATTAGACAGATCAGTTGAGTCTGTTAAAAGTGTGATGAGTGTTCTAGCATAATAAGAAGAAGGAAAATTCGGGGGACGCCCCGAATTTTTCTTACATATAAAAGGAAACGCTTACAATAAGGGGTGTTCAAAGTGCTGTTTAAGAAACGCAAATTAGGTAGAAGTATTGACGAGATTACAGTTGGTGAGAAACTAACACTAACAGAACGAATCGAAGATAAGGATTTACTTCTCTATTTAGGTTTGACAAATGATGCTAATCCGCTTTATATCCAACACGATTATGCTTCTCAGACACCTTTGAAAAAGCCAATTGTACCGGCTATTATGATTACGGGAATGATGACGGCTGCTATTTCTAAATATTTACCTGGACCAGGTTGTCATATTTTAAAACAAACCATTGAATTCCCTAAAAGAGTTTATCATTATGGTACGGTTGAATTTCTGTTTGAAGTGACTCATGTTAATCGTGAAGAACATCTGATTACAATTGATGTGCATGCGAAAGATGACGAGGGAGAGACGGTTGTACAAGCACAATTTTTGGTTTGTCCCCCATATAAAGCACCTTCAATTGAAGAACATGAATTTGAGAATTTTTAATAAAACGATGGTGAAAAACAATCATAGCGTTTATGTTAATCAAAAAAGAAGATCAATTGCGAAGAAGAGTTTATTCTTTCTTCACAATCGGTCTTCTTTTTTATATGCAACGTGAATTTTCTTTGAGAACTTGTATAAATCGTTGTATGATGATTATGACATACTAAATAAATAATTGGATGGAAATGCGGTTTTCAAATTTTTTATATATGGAGGCAGACGTTATTAATATGAGTAAGAAACTATTAGTCGTTGACGATGAGCAATCTATTTCAACTTTATTACAATATAATTTGCAGCAAGCAGGGTATACAGTTGTCACTGCAGCAGATGGAGAAGAAGGATACAACAAAGCACTTGAAGAAGCTCCTGATTTAATTGTATTAGATTTAATGCTGCCTAAAATGGACGGAATCGAAGTTTGTAAAAAGTTACGTCAACAAAAAGTCATGACACCTATTTTGATGTTAACTGCAAAAGATGATGAATTTGATAAGGTGTTAGGTTTAGAGCTCGGTGCAGATGATTATATGACGAAACCCTTTAGTCCGAGAGAAGTGGTAGCAAGAGTAAAGGCCATTTTGCGTCGTGTACAAGTAACGAATCAAGACTCACTAGAAGATGATGAAGAAGGGGAACGTATCACAATTGCTGGACTGAAGATTCTTCCAGAGCATTACGAAGCTTACTTCAATGATGAACGGTTAGAACTGACACCTAAAGAATTTGAGTTGCTCTTATACCTAAGTAAGCATAAAGGACGCGTATTAACACGTGATCAGTTACTCAGTGCGGTATGGAATTATGACTTTGCTGGTGATACACGAATTGTTGATGTTCATATTAGTCACCTTCGTGAAAAAATTGAAAAGAATACGAGAAAGCCGCTTTATATTAAAACAATTCGAGGACTTGGCTATAAGTTAGAGGAGCCAAAGTTGAATGAATAAATTTCGCTCCCGTCTTTTATTTGCTCTTCTCACTTTAATTATTGTGGTGTTAGTCGGATTAGGACTAGTACTAGGACAATTATTTAAAAGCTTTTACTTGCAAACATTTCATGAACGTATGGAAAAAGAAGCAAAGCTAGTGGAGCTCTTTGTGAGAGAAGAAGGAATAACCAATCCTTATCTGCAAGATAAGATTGACGAAGTTAGTGCAATATTGAACGTTCGTACAACGATCATTCAAAAAGATGGAACGGTTCTTTTTGATGCTAATCAACGTGGAGATAAACAGAGTGTAGAAGAGAGTTCGGTTATTGAAGAAATTATTCGTGATCATTTAAATGGTGAAAGAGGATTTCATAAAGTGGAAGATCGGTATGACTTGTACTATTATGGAGTTCCTTTAAAAGTGAACAATGAACAAACAGGATTTGTTGTATTAAGTACATCTGTTGATTCGCTCAATCGAATTAATCAGCAGATATGGGGGCTTTTGATTGGGAGTTTAGGTATGGCTTTAATTGTCATCCTACTATTAGGTGTGCGAATTATGAATCAATATACTCGTCCTATTGAATCTGCCACGAAAGTCGCAATGGAACTTGCAAAAGGAAATTATAAAGCACGTACGTATGAAGACAATGTCGATGAAACAGGAATGCTAAGTCAAGCCATCAATATATTAGCACGAAATTTACAAGAGTTAATTAGTGCCCAAGAGATGCAACAAGACCGACTTCGAACGTTAATTGAAAATATGGGCAGTGGAATGATCTTAATTGATAGTCGTGGCTATATTAACTTGGTGAATCGAGCTTATAAAGAGCAGTTTCAAATCGAACCGTCCGATTATATGTACCGTTTGTACTATCAAGCTTTTCAGCATAAAGAGGTTATCGGTATTGTTGAGGAAATCTTTATGACTGAAATTAAAGTCAGAAAGCAAGTGGTACTCCCAATTAAAATTGAACGAAGACACTTTGATGTATATGGGGCTCCTATTATCGGATTAAATGATGAGTGGAAAGGAATTGTGCTTGTTTTTCATGATATTACAGAGCTGAAAAAACTTGAGCAAATGCGCAAAGATTTTGTAGCAAACGTATCACATGAGCTAAAAACCCCCATTACTTCTATTAAAGGATTTAGTGAAACCTTACTTGAAGGTGCAATGGAGGATACACAATTACGAGAGCAATTTCTACATATCATTCTTAAAGAAAGTGAACGCATGCAAGGTCTGATTCAAGATTTATTAGATTTATCAAAAGTAGAGCAGCAAGGGTTTAAGCTAAATGTACAAGCTGTTAATGTAAAGGTCATGCTAGAAGAGATTGTAATGGTGTTGTCTAATAAAACTGAAGAAAAAGACATTGAGTTAGAAACGAAGCTTCCTGAAGATGAAGTGTGGATTCAAGGGGATACTCAGCGCTTAAAGCAAGTGTTTATTAATTTAATAAGTAATGCAGTGACGTATACACCTAAAGGTGGACACGTTCAAGCTGAGTTAATTGAACTGGATGAAGAGATTATTGTGAAAGTCTCTGATACAGGAATTGGGATTAGTACAGAAGAAATTCCACGTATCTTTGAACGCTTCTACCGAGTTGATAAAGCACGGAGTCGTAATTCAGGAGGAACTGGATTAGGTCTCGCTATTGTTAAACACTTAATTGAAGCTCATAAAGGTCAAATTGAGGTCACAAGTACAGTTGGAGAAGGCACTGTATTTTCTGTGCGATTAAGAAAAGAACTACATTTATAAAAGAAAATGGTTTAAATTTACGTTTGCTTTACATTGTGTTTATGTGAGGTTAATAAAACGTTGCTAGAATAATCTTTGGAAACCCCTTCATCCAAGGAGCCAATGTAGAAAGGCGGAAGCACTCTTGCTTCCGCCTCTTCTTTTTTTATAAGTGTTCAAAAATTTAACTAAAATTGAATAATATTGAAACTTCTCGTACTTTAGTTCGTATATATAGGCGTAAAGAATTGTAACTAGCCGGGGGGCTTTAAGATTTAGTAATTGCATGAGATAACAAACGCTCATAGTAAAGAGGTACGGACTGAAAAAGAGAGGGTGATACAGATGGTTAGCATAAGGCAGGTTAGTAAGTTTGTAGGAATGGGATTCGGTTTAATTGTGTTAGGGATTGTTGCATTTACAAGTTGGTATACGGTAGATGAGTCTGAACAAGCCGTAATCGCGACGTTTGGGGCTGTAGACGAAGGGATTTCAGAGCCGGGTCTTCATTTTAAACTTCCATGGCCAGTTCAAACGGTAGAAAAGCTTTCTAAGGAAACGTTTAGTTTGCAGTTTGGTTATACAGAAAAGGATGGAGAAATTAAAGAAGTTCCAAAAGATACAAAGATGATTACGGGTGATGAGAACATTGTATTAGCCGATATGGTTGTGCAATGGAAAATTACAAATCCAGAAAAATACCTTTACAATGCAGAAAATCCAGAAGAGGTTTTGTACAATGCAACGAGTGCGTCCCTTCGTAGTGTGATTGGAAGTTCAAAAATCGATGATGCCTTAACGTCAGGAAAAGCAGAGATTGAAGCAGATGTGCGTGAACTGTTAGCGACTTTGATGGAAAAATATGATGTGGGAATTTCAATTGTCAACGTTAAGTTGCAAGATGTCGAGCTTCCAAATACAGAAGTGCGAAAAGCGTTTACAGATGTAACAGATGCACGTGAAACGATGAATACAAAAATTAATGAAGCAAATAAATATCGAAATAAGCGAACGAAAGAAGCAGAGGGAGAGCGAGATGCTTTAATTTCAAATGCAGAAGGAGATAAAGCGTCTCGTATTGAAACTGCTCGTGGAGATGTAGCTGTTTTTAATGCGATTTACAACGAATACAAAAATGCACCTGAGATTACAAAAACACGTCTTATTTTAGAGACCATCGACCAAGTACTACCAAATGCAGAGATTTATATTATGAAAGATGAAGGTAATACACTAAAGTATTTGCCGCTAAAGCCAATGGAACGCCAAGCACCTCTTGCTGAAGAGAAAGGAAGTGAGAAGAGTGAGTGATCAAAATATTATTGATTTAAATGAACAAAAGAAAAATAAGTTAACTGTGGGTAAGTATGTAAAGGGTGGTATCACATTTGTTCTAATTCTAGCACTTCTTCTTTTCTTGCTTAGTAATGTGTTTGTTGTAAAAGAAAATGAATATAAAGTAGTCAGACAGTTTGGTGAAGTCGTTCGTATCGTATCTGAACCAGGCTTAAATATGAAAATCCCTTTCATTCAATCGGTCACATCATTACCAAAATATCAGATGACGTATGATGTGCAAGAAGCGGAGATTAATACGAAAGATAAAAAGCGAATGATTATTGATAATTACACAGTTTGGAGAATCGAAGACCCTAAAAAGCTCATTGCAAATGCTCGCTCTGTCGTAAATGCTGAAACGAAAATGGGAGAGTTTGTGTTCTCAGTTGTTCGTTCAGAGCTTGGGCGTTTAAATTATGATGAAATTATTAACGATGAAAATTCAGGCCGCGGAAGCTTAAATGATAAAGTGACAGAGCAAGTCAATACCCTATTAAAAGACAGTAACTACGGAATTGTTGTCACAGATGTCAGAATGAAGCGGACCGATTTACCAGCAGAGAACGAACAGTCTGTATATACTCGTATGATTTCAGAACGTGAAACAAAAGCGCAAGAATATTTATCAATGGGTGATGCAGATAAAAACCG
This sequence comes from Bacillus sp. CGMCC 1.16541, assembly GCF_003184905.1. Lineage (GTDB taxonomy): Bacteria > Bacillota > Bacilli > Bacillales > Bacillaceae_H > Priestia. Next base: position 15,847 of record NZ_QFRU01000019.1, on the reverse strand, counting down.
TATTATCGCACAAACAGACCGTGAAGTAAAAGAGATGCTATCGAAGGCACAAGCGGAAGCTGAAGGAATCCGAGGACAAGGTGAGACAGAAGCAGGAAAGATTTATAATGCAGCTTACTCGCAAGACCCTCAGTTCTACGAGCTTCACCGCACATTACGATCTTATATTAAAACGATTGATGATAAAAGTGTCATTGTTTTACCAGCAGATTCACCGTATGCACGTATCTTAATGGGTTATACTAATTAGAAAAGAAGCTAAGCCATGAGGCTTAGCTTTTTCTTCTGCTCCAACTTTTGCTAGAATAAAGGAAAGATGAAAGAAAGAGTAAGCGAGAAAAGAAGAGGAGGATCACACATGACAAAAAAATTGGTGTTAATTGATGGAAACAGCATTGCATATCGTGCTTTTTTTGCGTTGCCATTATTAAACAATGATAAAGGAATACATACAAATGCGGTTTATGGTTTTACGATGATGTTGATGCGGATATTAGAAGAGGAAAAGCCATCTCATCTGCTTGTCGCTTTTGATGCAGGCAAAACAACATTTCGTCATGAGACATTTAAAGAATACAAAGGTGGAAGACAGAAAACACCGCCTGAGCTTTCGGAACAATTTCCATTTATTAGGGAGCTTTTAGACGCTTATAATATTAAGCGATATGAATTAGAGAATTACGAAGCAGATGATATTATCGGAACACTTTCTGCACAAGCAGAACGAGAAGGATTTGATGTAAAAGTCATTTCAGGAGATAAAGACTTGCTTCAGCTTGTTTCAGAGCGAGTAACCGTAGATATCACAAGAAAAGGAATTACAGAAGTAGATTCTTACACACCTGCGTTCATCGATGAGAAGTACGGCATCACCCCAGCGCAAATTGTCGACATGAAAGGGTTAATGGGAGATAGTTCTGATAATATTCCAGGCGTACCGGGTGTGGGAGAAAAAACAGCATTAAAGCTATTAAAAGAGCATCATACGGTTGAGCAGTTACTAGAATCAATTGACCAAGTGAGCGGGAAGAAGTTAAAAGAAAAGCTTGAAGACAACAAAGAGCTCGCCGTTATGAGTAAAAAGTTAGCCACCATCTTTAGAGAAGCACCAATTGAAGTAACAGTTAATGATGTACATTATGAGGGGCACGATGGAGAGAAGATAGCAAAGCTTTTTAAAGAGTTAGGGTTTAACTCTCTTTTAGATAAGTTAGGATACGAAGCGGAAGAAACAAAAGAAGAGTTTGAGGAGATGGGTTATGAAATTGTAACAGATGTCACTGAAAAGATGTTAACAACAAACTCTGCGCTTATTGTTGAACTTTTTGATGAGAACTACCATCATGCTGATATCATTGGATTTGGTGTTGTAAATGAAGCGGGCAAATACTTTCTTTCGGCTGAAGTAGGCTTACAATCAGACGTGTTTGTTTCGTGGCTGAACGATGCACAAATGAAAAAAGTAGTGTTTAACGCAAAGAAGTCATCGGTTGCTTTAAAGTGGAAAGGAATTGATTTACAAGGTGTTTATCATGATGTGATGATTGCTTCATACATCATCAATCCTTCTGATGCAAATGATGATTTAGCTACAATCGCGAAGCAAAAAGGCTATTTACAAGTTCAATCAGATGAAACGGTATACGGCAAAGGAGCAAAGCGAAAAGTACCTGAACAAGAAGTTTTAGCAGAACATGTTGTTCGAAAAGCGCTTGCGGCTTATCATCTAGAAAATCAGTTAACAGATGAGTTGAAGGAAAATGAACAGTACAAGCTGTTTGAAGATCTTGAAATGCCACTTTCTCTTGTATTAGGTGAGATGGAGTATCAAGGTGTAAAGATTGATATGGATCGTTTAAATAACATGGGAACGGAGATTGGAAAGCGGTTAGAAGAAATTGAGCAGAAAATTTATAAGTTAGCAGGTGAGTCGTTTAATATTAACTCTCCAAAACAACTAGGAGTTGTGTTGTTTGAAACGCTCGATTTGCCTGTCATTAAGAAAACAAAAACAGGATATTCTACATCCGCAGATGTGCTAGAACAATTAGCGGACAAGCATGAAATTATCCCTGAAATTTTACATTATCGTCAACTGGGGAAATTGCAGTCTACTTATATTGAAGGGCTAAAAAAGGTCGTATATGAAGAAACGGATAAAGTACACACTCGATTTACGCAAACATTGACGCAAACAGGGCGTTTAAGTTCAACTGACCCAAACCTTCAAAACATTCCTATTCGTTTAGAAGAAGGTAAGAAAATTCGTCAAGCTTTCGTTCCATCACAAAAAGATTGGGTAATCTTTGCGGCGGACTATTCACAAATCGAATTGCGTGTACTTGCTCATATTGCAAACGATGAAAAATTAATTGATGCGTTTCAAAATGATTTAGATATTCATACGAAAACAGCTATGGATGTGTTTCATGTGGAAAAAGACGCAGTAACGTCGAATATGCGTCGTCAAGCAAAAGCTGTTAACTTTGGGATTGTCTATGGCATTAGTGACTATGGTCTTTCACAAAGTCTAGGAATTACACGGAAAGAGGCAGGTCAATTTATTGAGCGTTACCTCGAAAGCTTCCCAGGTGTAAAAGAATACATGGATGACATTATTCGCGATGCAAAAGAAAAAGGGTACGTGACAACGTTGCTGCAACGAAGAAGATACTTACCAGAGATTACGAGCCGTAACTTCAATCTAAGAAGTTTTGCAGAGCGTACAGCGATGAATACACCAATCCAAGGTACCGCTGCTGACATTATAAAAAAAGCGATGATTCGTATGGCTGATCGACTCAAAGAAGAAGGGTTACAATCTAAATTGTTGCTTCAAGTTCACGATGAATTGATTTTTGAAGCGCCTAGAGATGAGGTTGAAGTATTAACGAAGTTAGTACCAGAAGTGATGGAAGAAGCGCTTGAGTTAAAAGTTCCACTTAAAGTAGATTACTCATATGGCGATACATGGTTTGATGCAAAGTAATAAAGGACGTGAGAAATAGTGCCAGAATTACCAGAAGTGGAAACAGTCAGACGTACGTTAATTGAGCTTGTAAAAGGCAAAGTGATTAAAGGTGTAGAAGTGCTTTGGCCTAAAATGATTAAACAGCCTGATGATGTTCATCAATTTAAAGATGCATTAAAAGGACAAGTCATCCAAGATGTGTCACGCAGAGGCAAGTTTCTAAAGTTTATGTTAGATGATTATGTGCTTGTTTCGCATTTGCGCATGGAAGGTAAATATGGTCTTTATGAGAAAGCAGAGCCATCTGATAAGCATACGCATGTATTCTTCGAGTTTACAGATGGAACCGAATTACGTTATAAAGATGTACGCAAGTTTGGAACGATGCATTTATTTAAAAAAGGACAAGAGGAGTTGCATGCTCCGCTTGTCACGTTAGGACCTGAGCCTTTTTCAGATACGTTTACCTCAGAGTTTCTAGAAAGTAAACTTAAAAAAACAAATCGTAAAATTAAACCAGCGTTATTGGATCAAACGGTAGTTGTTGGACTTGGAAACATTTATGTCGACGAAGCGTTATTTCGAGCAGGTATACACCCTGAGCGAATTGCTGCCACGTTAACGAAGGTAGAAATTGAGCGTGTGCGTGAAGAAGTCATTGCAACTCTAAGCGAAGCAGTGGAGCAAGGTGGAAGTACCGTTCGTTCTTACGTGAACACACAAGGTCAAATTGGGATGTTTCAGTTACGTTTATACGTTTACGGCAAAAAGGGTGAACCTTGTAAGCGTTGTGGCACTCCCATTAAAAAAAGTGTGGTAGGTGGACGAGGCACTCACACATGTCCTGTTTGTCAACCATCTCCTTTATAAATGTAGTAGAAGGCTGTCTAAAGGATACATCGCTCCTAATCACCTCACTGCTCTAACAGAGATAGGCGCGTAGATAGATATATAGGCGGATAACACACTGGATAGGCTCTTTCCATATACTATTCTAGAAATAGATGGAAGGAGCCGTGAAATGACTGTTACGCTTTCTTTACTTATATTAGCCTTTGCAGTTAGTCTCGATAGCTTTAGTGTAGGCTTAACATACGGGCTTCGAAAAATGGTTATCCCTTTAAAATCAATTGTCATTATTGCGGGTTGCTCGGCAATCTCTTTAATGGCTTCTATGATGCTTGGCAAATTGATTGCTTCTTTTTTCTCTGCGGAGATTATGGAGAGAATAGGAGGCTCTATTCTTGTTTTATTAGGCATGTGGATTTTGTATCAATTTTTTCGCTCGTCTGATTTAGCAACGAATAACCAAGAAGAAAAAGTATTATTTAAATTAGAAATTAAGTCGTTTGGTGTGGTTATTAATATTTTGAAAAAGCCTACCGTAGCAGACTTTGATAAATCGGGATCTATTACGGGAATTGAGGCTTTTGTATTAGGAGTTGCTTTATCACTTGATGCATTTGGAGCTGGAATTGGAGCAGCGTTATTAGGGTACTCTCCTTTTTATTTAGCAATCGCTGTTGCATTAATGAGTTCGTTCTTTTTGTATGCAGGTATTCAATCTGGAAAAGTATTTTCAAAGATAAAATGGGTAAAAGTTTTTTCTTTTTTACCTGGTATCTTATTAATCGTATTAGGAATTTGGAAATGGTAATGTGAATGAAATGGAAGGAGAACCGACATGGCGGTTGTAATTGGTCTAACAGGAGGAATTGCCAGCGGGAAAAGTACAGTTGCTCACATGATGGAGGAACTAGAAATTCCTGTTGTGGACGCAGATAAAATTGCAAAAGAAGTTGTAGAAGTTGGTACGGATACTTATCATCAAATCGTGCAAACATTTGGTGAGGAAATTCTGCAAAAAGATCGTTCGATTGATCGAGTAAAATTAGGTGCCATTATTTTTCAAAACAAGGAAGAGCGAGAGAAGTTAAACGCCATTGTTCATCCAGCAGTGAGGCAGTCTATGTTACGTCAAAAAGAGCAGTTTTTACAAGACGGAAACGAAATCGTCGTACTTGATATTCCATTATTATTTGAAAGTGATTTAACACATTTAGTAGATCGAGTCATTGTGGTTTATGTCGATGAAGATGTACAGTTAGCGCGCTTAATGAAAAGGAACGGCCTTACAGAAGAAGAAGCAAAGTCTCGTATTCAATCTCAAATGCCACTTGTTCAAAAAATAGCGTTAGCAGATAGTGTCATCAACAATAATGGGTCAATTGAAGAAACCAAAGTGCAATTACTTAGTGCACTCGCATATTTAAATAAATAAAGTAGGAAATATGACATGACAGTGCTACTGTCATGTCATATTTTTTTAACCACTTCATATATTTGTCATACTTGTTTACAAAAATTTAGATAAAATTAGAAAAATAAGCGTTTTCATTATTCCGTTTTTAGTTATATATGTTATACTTATTAATATAAAACAACAATAAGTATAACACATATAAAGAAAGGGGATTGACCATGAGAGCAAAGATTGCGATTAATGGTTTTGGGAGAATTGGAAGAATGGTGTTTCGTAATGCAATTCAAGAAGATAATTTAGAGGTTGTAGCGATTAATGCAAGCTATCCTGCAGAAACGCTCGCACACCTTATTAAATATGATTCAATTCACGGAAAGTTTGAAGGGGAAGTCATCACAGGGGATGATAAACTAATTGTGAACGGAAAAACAATTCAATTACTCGATTCAAGAGATCCACTCTTGTTACCTTGGAAGGAATTACAGATTGATATTGTTGTAGAAGCAACTGGTAAATTCAATTCGCGTGACAAGGCAAAATTACATTTAGACGCTGGGGCGAAAAAAGTTGTGCTAACCGCTCCTGGAAAACAAGAAGACATTACAATTGTCATGGGTGTAAACGAACAAAACTTTAATGTGTGTGAGCATGAAATTATTTCGAATGCATCGTGTACGACAAACTGTTTAGCTCCAGTTGTAAAAGTACTAGACGAAGCATTTGGAATTGAGAATGGTTTAATGACAACCGTTCATGCTTATACAAATGATCAAAAGAATATTGACAACCCACATAAGGATTTACGACGTGCACGTGCTTGTGGACAATCGATTATCCCAACCACGACAGGTGCAGCAAAAGCATTATCTTTAGTACTACCTCACTTAAAAGGGAAATTACATGGAATGGCATTGCGTGTGCCAACACCAAATGTATCCCTAGTTGATTTAGTAGTCGATGTAAAAAAAGACGTGACAATCGATGACGTAAATGAAGTGTTTGTAAAAGCTTCACAAGGTTCGTTAAAAGGAATTCTTGATTTTACAATGGATCCTTTAGTGTCTATCGATTTTAATACAAATTCACATTCAGCAATTATAGACGGCTTATCGACAATGGTTATGGATGATCGTAAAATTAAGGTGTTAGCGTGGTACGACAATGAGTGGGGTTATTCAAGACGTGTAGTAGACTTAGTTCAATACATTGCTGCAGCAATGTTTCAAAAAAGTGAAATGAAGGTTGGATAAGATAAAGAAAGTGTTCGTAAAAGAGTTCTAGTTTAGGTATTCTAAAACATCCCTTGGCTATAAAAATGGTAGCCAAGGGATGTTTTGTGTATTAGGTACGTATTTTAAAGTAATATGGTGTTAAAGAAGTACTCTAATTCACATGAAAAAATTAACAAATTGTTTTAGCGTCTACGATTAGGGTAAGAAAATAAATATGTGGAGATGAGCTGCAAAGTGTATAGGATAAGTACTTCACATTGTGGACAGAGTAAATAGATGGTTACTTTGAAAAAAACTTTAGCAAAAAAAATCAAAAAACATATATTGCAAAATAAGTTTAAACAAAGTATACTATTTTTCGTGAACTTCTTATATACCTTTCGGTTATGTAGCTACTTAAAGGGTTAGGACCTCTCTGGACTAACTTTCCCCCGTGGTAGTTCACATTCCATATGGCGAAAGAAATTCATGTTTAACGATTAAAAATTGTTAAAGGGGGAAATACGAGTATGGAAACTATGGGTCGTCACGTTATCTCAGAATTATGGGGTTGCGATTTCGATAAGTTAAATGATATGGAATACATTGAAAAAACATTCGTTGATGCTGCACTAAAAACAGGTGCGGAAGTTCGTGAAGTGGCATTTCATAAGTTTGCTCCTCAAGGAGTAAGTGGAGTTGTCATTATCTCTGAATCACATTTAACGATTCACAGCTTCCCAGAGCATGGTTATGCAAGCATTGATGTTTATACTTGTGGTGATTTAGATCCAACAATTGCGGCTGATTACATCGCAGAGGCGCTAAATGCACAAACACGTGAAACGATTGAAGTTCCTCGTGGAATGGGTCCTGTACAAGTAAAACCTGCACAAGTAAAAGCACTTTAATAACGAATTTGAAATCGGAACAAAGATCAGAGGTGTATATCATGCACCTCTTTTTATTATAGGTAAAAGGAGAGGTGCAAATGGGGGCATTACAATCACTTAAACAAGCGTTCTCAAACCATACAGAAACAAGTGATCACCATCATGATCCGACCTTAAGGAGTCATTACTACAAAACAACGGCTCCAAATGGTTTTAAGGCTGTAAAAGAATTAGTCGAAAAAATTGAGGGCTTTCACATTCTAGCAACTTACGAAGATCGCGGTGAAATTAGTGTGAATATTAAAAAAGGTCGCAAAGCATTTATGGTCATTACAGTTATTTCACTACGTCCGTTTGAAACAGCTATCGATCTTTCGGTTACAACGGAAACAAAAGTTTTACCTTTTGACTTTGGGTACAGCAAGCAACTTGTCAAAGCGATGTATGAACAATTAGATAAAAAGCTTGTGTTAGTAAGACAGGGCTCTACGACTGTGAAAGGGTCCAATTAAATCAGAAAATACTGTTCATTCTCTTGTATTTAAGCACCTTTTTCTATAAGATGAGAATAAAGAAAAACTTCCGTGAAAGGAAGTTTTTTTATCAAATGCGTATTAATGGAGCTGAGAAGATGAAGTGTCCATCGTGTCAATATAATGGAACGAGAGTATTAGATTCAAGGCCCGTTGAAGAAGGCCGCTCAATTAGAAGAAGACGAGAATGTGAAGAATGTCATTATCGCTTTACAACATTTGAAAAAGTGGAAGAACTTCCTCTTATTGTTGTTAAAAAGGACGGAGCCAGGGAAGAATTTAGTAAAGAGAAGATATTAAGAGGGCTAATTAAAGCGTGCGAAAAGAGGCCGGTTAGCTTAAAACAGCTAGAAGATGCTGTGATGGATGTTGAAAAAGAACTTCGTAGCCAAGGAACATCTGAGATTCAATCAGAGGTCATTGGCGAAATGTTAATGGAGCGTTTAGCTTTAATTGATGAGGTATCATACGTTCGATTTGCATCTGTATATCGACAATTTAAAGATGTTAATGTTTTTATTGATGAGTTAAGAGAATTAATAAAAAAAGAGCGACTATAAAAAAGAGCACATAAAGGTTTCTTTAGGCTCTTTTTTTGCACTTCTGGACTTTTCAAAGATCATTCATACATAATGAGCTGAAAATGAATAATAGGTAGGGTTAAAATAACATGACAGAGCAACATTGGAAAGAAATAATACCAGTCGACCGTTATATTGTACGAGCTAGCAGTGTACTTCAAGATTACGATAGAAAAATTTTGACAATACTTTATCAACCATTAATAGGGTCCCTGTCCTTTAGTTTATACATGACGTTATGGAGTAGTCTAAATGAAGATCAATTGTGGGGAAAAGAAGTTACGCACCATCATTTAATGGCGATGATGCAAATGAATTTACCTCAAATCTATCGTGAACGATTAAAATTAGAAGGTATGGGGTTGTTAAAAACGTATGTTAAACAGCGAGATGAAAAACGTGTTTTTATTTATGAACTCATTCCTCCTTTAACGCCTCATCAATTCTTCAATGATGGTGTGTTAAATGTTTATTTATATAATCGACTTGGTAAAAACGTGTTTCAAAAAATAAAGCAATCTTTCTCTGAGGAAATGATACAAAAAGAGGATTTTAAAGAGATTACGCGACCCTTTAATGAGGTATATCAATCTGTTCATGTAAATGAGTTAGCCATTAACTTTCAAGAAGAAGCGAAACGTGATTTAATGGAGACACAAGGGTATGAATACGTGAACTCCTCTTATGAAGGGAGCTTGACGGTTTCTGCGCCTACATTTAATTTTGATTTATTTTATGCAGGACTTAGTGAAGCAATGATTCCAAGGAAATCTATTACACCCAAAGTAAAAGCAGCGATTGAAAAGCTTTCGTTTTTGTATGAGATTGATCCTTTACAAATGAAGAACATTGTCATTAGCGCGGTAGATGAGTTTGATCAAATTGATATTGAACAGCTTCGAAAAGCAGCACGTGACTTTTATCAATTCGAACATGGAGATACACTGCCTAGTTTAAGTGAAAAAGTACAACCTCCTTTATTGAGAACAATGGAGCATAAACAACCTACTTCTCAAGAAGAACAATTAGTTAAGCATCTTGAAGTAATTTCTCCTCGTCAGCTTCTTGTTGAAATTTCAGGAGGAGCTGAGCCAACAAAATCAGATCTACAAATGATCGAAGATGTCATGTTTCATCAAAAACTTTCTCCAGGCGTTGTAAATGTTCTGATTCACTATGTGATGTTGCGAACGGATATGAAATTGTCAAAGGGATACGTTGAGAAGATTGCAGGACATTGGGCAAGGAAAAATATTAAAACGGTTCAAGAAGCGATGAGACTTGCAAAAAGTGAACATAAAGATTATCAAAATTGGGCTGAAAATAAGAAACAAAAGCCAGCATCTAAGAAAATTGTCCGAAAAGAAATGGTTCCTGATTGGTTGAAAGAAGAAGAGCAGGAGCAAAAGCCTAAAGTTAACAAATCTTCTTCATCTCAAGACTTTGAGGAAGAAAAGAGAAAATTAAAACAAGAGCTTGAACAATTAGATCAAGAATTAAAGAAAAAATAAAATAGCACGATAAGTAAAACAGACAATAAAAACCAAAAGGAGGTGGGGATAGTGAAGCCAATCAATGATTCGTTAAACCAATTAGTACAAAATAAGGGATTTAAAGAGCGTTATGAAGAACTAAAAAAAGAAGTACTAAGTGATAAGGGTGTTCGAGCATTTATTCAAGAGCACAGATCAGAATTAGATGAACAAATGCTAGATCGAGGCCTTGTGAAGTTACATGAATATAAAGGTCAAAGTAAGCATTGTGAGAAGTGTCCATCTCTACGGGAATGTGTCAATATGATTAAAGGTTATCACCCTCAGTTGGTTTTGCAAGGCAAGGGGATTGATGTGCAGTACGAGCGTTGTCCTCAAAAAGTACGTGAAGATGAGCGAAAAGAGCATGAATCGTTTATTCAATGCCTCTATGTCCCAAAAGATATTTTAGAAGCTTCCATGGTAGGCGTTGAAATTGAGGAAGGGCGATTTGAAGCGATTAAGCTTGCTCGGGACTTTGTGCGCGAATACGAGCAGAATAAAAAGATGAAAGCTCTTTATTTACATGGACCTTTTGGTGTAGGAAAGACGTATATATTAGGTGCTATTGCCAATGCACTAGCGGAAAAGAAAATTCAATCTACGATTATTTATGTGCCGGAATTTTTACGAGAGTTAAAAGGCTCATTCCAAGATCAAAGTTTTAATCAAAAAATTGAATTTATGAAAAATGCACCTGTGTTAATGTTAGATGATATCGGTGCAGAAGGTGTAACAAGTTGGATGCGAGATGATGTACTAGGGACCATCTTGCAATTTCGGATGTTAGAAAATTTACCAACGTTTTTCTCGTCAAATTTAAACTTTAAACAACTTCAGCATCATTTTACGTATACACAGCGTGGCGAGCAGGAAGAGATTAAAGCAGCGCGTATTATGGAGCGCATTAAGGCATTAGCACGTCCTGTAGAAGTGATTGGTGAAAATAAACGTAATGTTTGAGTAAGTCATTTTACTTTTCGAGTAATGACTTGCTCATTTTTTTTAACTATCTCCCATATACATAGATTAAGCGTGTCCAAAGGGGGGATATGATTGATCAACATTTCGTTTCAGCATTCACATGACGCATTAAAAGTATATGAGTTGTTATGTGCGCAAACAGGCGCTTTATCATATAGTCCTCAATCTTTTGAGGTTGTGGGTCATCAGCTTTCAATTAAATATGTATTAAGGGATTACGATGATATGCTTCACCGTATTGTCATTCCGGCATTTACACAATTTGTTTTGCTTCATAAGGAACATGAGTTAATTATGTCTATTCTACAAAATACGTTTTTCTATTCTGAATTAGATGAACAAGCTCATATTTTGCAGATGGTTCAATCCATTATGGATGGGGAACGAACAGATATTCCTCAAAAGACGTTTGATACATCTAAAGAGCGATTGATTATTTCCGCACTTACACACTTTTTAACAGATGGTGTAGCTTTTACATTTGAATCATTTTTGCAATTTCGATTAAAGGAATATCTAGAGCGACTGATGTATTACACAGGAATTGGCATTGACGAATATAAACTTGAACAAGAGTACCAAGTGTTTGTCAATCAGTTAAGAGAAGTAATTCAAGATACGAAGTCTGTTGTACCTCATGTACATGTATTTCATGATAAAGACGATGAATTTGTTTTTTATAATGAAGCATTTCAAAAGATACAAGATGAAGAAAGACAACATTTTTGTGAAGCGTTCTTACAACAACACCGTAGGATATACATAGATAAACAAGTAGTCGCGCCACTTATTAACATGTCACCGTTAAAAATTTATATCTATACAAGTTCGCCTGCTAACACTGTGATTCAAACATTACAAAATATATTTGAGGAACGAGTAGAAATTGCTCATCCAACTACCTTTTTTGCAGCGGAAAAACTCATTATGCAACAAGAGGTTGATTTCTAATCACAAAATGAATATAATAAACTCAGATTGTCATAAAACGTCATAAAATGTAAAAGTTATGATGAGGATATGAGTGTATTTTTACGGTTTACAGAGAGGGAAATCACGGCTGCAAATTTCCTAACACGATTAATATATTTACCACCTCTAAACTTCAGTGATGAACCAATGAACGATTTTAGTAGTTACTGACGGTCTTTCCGTTATCAAGCCCAGAGATGTTTAGCATGTGTATGTTTAATACATACTTGTAGACAAGAATGATTGTTACATGTGTTGAACTAAAAAAAGGGTGGTACCACGTGTATACACAACTCGTCCCTTATTGAGGGGGCGGGTTTTTTGTTTTTATTCATAATAATAAGGAGTTGAATAAGATGTCTGATGTAGTAAAAATGACATTTCCAGATGGAGCAGTAAAAGAGTTTCCTAAAGGAACAACAACAGAAGAAATTGCGGGTTCAATTAGTCCTGGTTTAAAAAAGAAATCAATTGCAGGTAAAGTAAACGGTGAACTAGTTGATTTACGTACGCCAATTGAAGCAGACGGCACAATTGAAATTGTGACGCAAGACTCTGCAGATGCACTTGAAGTGATGCGCCACAGTACAGCTCACTTAATGGCTCAAGCCATTAAACGTTTATACAAAGATGTGAACTTAGGTGTAGGTCCAGTCATTGAAAATGGCTTTTACTATGATATTGATATGGAAGAGTCGTTAACACCTGAAGATTTACCAAAAATCGAAAAAGAAATGAAGAAGATTGTAAACGAAAATATTGAGATTGTGCGTAAAGAAGTTCCTCGCGAAGACGCGATTAAATTGTATGAAGAAGTTGGCGATAACTTAAAGCTAGAGTTAATTGAAGCGATTCCTGCTGGCGAAGCGGTATCAATCTATGAACAAGGTGAATTTTTTGACTTATGTCGCGGCGTTCATGTGCCGTCTACAGGAAAAATTAAAGAATTTAAGTTATTGAGCATTGCTGGTGCTTACTGGCGTGGAGACAGCAAAAACAAAATGCTTCAACGTATTTATGGAACAGCATTCTTTAAGAAGGCGGAACTAGATGAACATTTACGTCTTTTAGAAGAAGCAAAAGAGCGTGATCATCGTAAATTAGGGAAAGAACTTAACCTATTTACAAACTCTCAAAAAGTTGGACAAGGTTTACCTTTATGGTTACCAAAAGGTGCAACAATTCGTCGTGTAATCGAGCGCTACATTGTGGATAAAGAAGAGCGTTTAGGTTACCAACATGTGTATACACCTGTTCTTGGTAGTGTAGATTTATATAAAACATCAGGACACTGGGATCATTATCAAGATGGGATGTTCCCAGCAATGGAAATGGATAATGAGCAACTAGTTCTTCGTCCAATGAACTGTCCGCATCATATGATGGTGTATAAAAATGACATTCACAGCTATCGTGAATTGCCAATCCGTATTGCGGAGCTTGGAACGATGCATCGCTATGAAATGTCAGGAGCATTATCAGGTTTACAACGTGTTCGTGGTATGACATTAAATGATGCGCATATCTTTGTGCGTCCAGATCAAATTAAAGACGAATTTATTCGTGTTGTTCGCTTAGTACTAGATGTGTACAAAGATTTCGGCCTAGATGATTATTCATTCCGTCTTTCGTACCGTGATCCTGAAGACACAGAGAAGTACTATGACGATGATCAAATGTGGGAAAAGGCACAAGCGATGCTAAAAGAAGCAATGGATGACATGGGCTTAGACTATTACGAAGCAGAAGGTGAAGCTGCGTTTTATGGTCCAAAACTTGATGTTCAAGTAAAAACAGCATTAGGAAAAGATGAAACACTATCCACTGTTCAATTAGATTTCTTACTTCCTGAACGCTTTGACTTAACGTACGTAGGGGAAGATGGTAAGCAACATCGCCCGGTTGTTATTCACCGTGGAGTGGTATCAACAATGGAACGATTCGTTGCATTCTTAATTGAAGAATATAAAGGTGCATTCCCAACATGGTTAGCACCAACGCAAGTTCAAGTGATTCCAGTTTCTTCTGACGTACATTTAGAGTATGCGAAGAAAGTACAAGAACAGTTACAGCTAGAAGGCTTCCGCGTTGAATTAGATGACCGCAATGAAAAAATGGGTTATAAAATTCGTGAAGCACAAATGCAAAAAACACCGTACATGCTTGTGGTTGGAGATAAAGAAGTCGAAGAGCAAGCTGTTAACGTGCGTAAATACGGTGAGCAAAAATCAGAAACAATTGATTTTGCAACATTCCTTAGTAGCTTAAAAGACGAAGTGAAGCGTTAAGGTTAGACGTTGTTAGTGGTGGGGGAAGGTGCGTGACTGTTTGTTTATCACGCTTTTCCACTACTTGTTCAATTGCAATGACGTATGTGAGGGTTGTATTTTTTAAAAAAACTATTGCACAATGGTTTTTCTTTTGATACAATATTTTTTGTTGTGAAACAAAAGAAATCAAGTCATTGACATTTGTCTTTGTTAATAATATAATAGCTTAAGTAATTGAATACTTGTTTGTGCAGAAGAAGAAGCACCCGCTTCTCACCTGATTGACGCTACAGCAGTTGGCAGGTTTAAATCGTATTTAACATTAACGATAGAAGTGTGGGTGCAATATGTGTGCTCACACTTTTTTTGTGGGCCTATATGTAAGCTGATGAAAAAAGCGTTTGTCAAACGAGTTATTCGCTCATTAAACCTTGGAGGTGGCTACTTATTAGCAAGGACATGATGGTAAACGAGGGCATTCGAGCTCGCGAAGTTCGCTTAATTGACCAAAATGGTGAACAATTAGGGATTAAATCAAAACAAGAGGCGTTAGAAATCGCCACACGAGTAAACCTAGATTTAGTAATGGTTGCTGCAAATGCGAAACCACCTGTATGTCGTATCATGGACTACGGTAAATTCCGTTATGAGCAACAACGTAAAGATAGAGAAGCTCGTAAAAATCAAAAGGTTGTTAACTTAAAAGAAGTTCGTTTAAGTCCGACAATTGAAGAACATGACTTTAACACGAAACTTCGTAATGCACGTAAGTTCCTTGAAAAAGGTGATAAAGTAAAAGCTTCGATCCGTTTTAAAGGACGTGCCATTACGCACAAAGAAATTGGTCAACGAGTACTCGATCGTTTTTCAGAGGCTTGTGCTGATATAGCTTCGGTTGAAACTGCACCGAAAATGGAAGGTCGTAGCATGTTCTTAGTTTTAGCACCTAAAAACGAAAAGTAATAGAACGAGGAGGAACACCCTATGCCAAAGATGAAAACACACCGTGGCGCTGCAAAGCGTTTCAAGAAAACTGGAAGCGGTAAGTTAAAACGTGCTCGTGCTTACACAAGCCACTTATTCGCTAACAAATCTACAAAGCAAAAGCGTAAACTACGCAAAGGTACGTTAGTAAGCAAAGGTGACTTCAAACGTATCCGTCACTTATTAGACAACATTAAGTAATTCGTTCAAATAGAAACATTACAGGAGGGAAACGATTATGCCACGCGTAAAAGGCGGTACTGTAACACGCAAACGTCGTAAAAGAGTTTTAAAATTAGCTAAAGGTTATTTCGGTTCTAAACATACATTATACAAAGTTGCTAACCAACAAGTAATGAAATCATTAATGTATGCATACCGTGATCGTCGTCAAAAGAAACGTGATTTCCGTAAATTATGGATCGCACGTATCAATGCGGCAGCACGTATGAACGGTCTTTCTTATAGCCGTTTAATGCACGGTTTAAAATTAGCAGGTATTGAAGTTAACCGTAAAATGCTTGCTGAATTAGCTGTTGCTGATGAAAAAGCATTCGCTGAATTAGCATCTGTTGCAAAAAGCAACTTAAGCAAATAATGAACTGCCCCCTGTCAAGTAGACAGTGGAAATAATAAAAATGATTTAAGCGGCT
>NZ_QFRU01000018.1 GCF_003184905.1 Bacillus sp. CGMCC 1.16541 | reverse complement strand
AAACTGGTTGTTTAAAAGGTGTTTTGATCCCTGTCTCAAAAACAGGGGTCAGTCCCATGAACGTCCACATGGGCTTTTTGTTACTATTTGCTTAGCTAATACGATTACTCTTTACATCGCTTCTCTTCAACTCTCTTACTACTCTCTCTAACTCTCTTCCATGCTGAAACACACCACTTAATAACATAAGCGTTTCATAACAAGCATCTACATGTAATGTCTCGTCATTCGTATGTTCATGTTGATAGCCGGCAGATAAATTAACACTTTGAATACCGTAACCAGCCCAAACTCTTGTATCACTACTTCCTCCAGCTGCACACTTCCACCCTTCTAACCCTTCAGTTATGGCGATTTGTTCAACAAATGCTCCATAGTTTTCGTGACAAAACGGCTCATATCCTCCACATGATGTCACAATATCACCTGTTCCACGGCGATCGACAACAAATGCAGCATCCACGTCCCACAGAAAATACCCATCAACACGTCTAGCTCCAACTAACCCCACTTCTTCTTCCACTGTAAAAATAAATTTCACCGCACCATGAAACTTCAATGTTTCAAGACGCTTTGCTAATTCGATTAAGACCGTTACACCCGCTCTGTCATCCGCTCCTAGTATTCCTTCGCTACTTGACCAAATGGAGCCTTCTTTTACAATCTTTCTTCCTTTTTCAATCATTTCGACTGTATCAAGGTGAGCATTGACTAAAACGGTTGGTCCACGACCGGTTCCGCACATTTTTTGAGCGAGGATATTCCCTGTTCGGTCGACCGTCAGAAAATCGACATGAGGATTTAGTTGCTCAATCACGTATTCTCGAATTTCGCTTTCGTTCCCACTTTCTCCATTTATTGATAAACATTGCTCTAGCTGATGTAGAAACAACTGTTTTTTGATCCATTCGCAGTCTTCATTGACCCATTCTTTGTTCACTAACGCCATCTTTTCCGCGAGATCTAAAAGTTGAGTTCGTGATATTTTTAAACTAATTACTTGATGTCTCACATGAAATGTTGAAACTCCGATTGCTTGTAAAACGTTGCTTACACTCGTCATATCTACCCACTGTTCAAAGCCAATTGATGGTCTTCTTGTATCATGACCATCACAGCAATACATCGTGTGAAGACCTAAACGATTCAATTGACGTACAACACCTGCGACATACGTATCCAGTTCTTTCACTTTTGGTTCCTCTTTCCCTGGTCGAAACCATAACCCTTCCCCTCTACCTCTATATTGAAAATCGACACTCTTTAACCATGTTTCTTCTGAAACAATTGGACGTTCGATTGTTAAAAACCCGTGTTCAAATTTGTATGGTACAGATGCGTTTTCTAAGCTTTCCATTAAGAAAATGAGATTCTCTTCCGTTTCACCTAAACAAACAAATTCGTTAGCTCTTTCTTCTTGCACCATAAATCCATGACGAGTAAATAATTGATTCCATGTTTTCATTCCATCATCTCCCTCTTCGTTATGACTTTATTATCGCAAAAAGGCGGTGACACCCCTGTCACCACCTTTTGAAGAGAGCTATTCAATTGTCTCGTCTACTCTGTACATCACGTAATAAGAAAGCGTTCCATCAAAATAGTAAGCTAGTTCCCCGTGATGATTAGTCGTTTGAATGATTTCAGGAATTTTCAAACTCTTTAATCTTCTTCTTAGTCGACTAATCGCTTGTTTAAAAGTATCTCTTGATGGTTCACCGTTCACATGGCAATCTCTAAAATACGAACTCATCTTCATTCTTGTACCTGGTGAGTGTTGAGATGTGCTCGTCAATAAGTAACGCAAAATCCCAGCATGATCCGGACTAATCTGATAATAATAGCCACGAAAATAGAGTTTGATATCTCGGTCATTAAAATAAAGAAGAAGCGTGTTCGTTAACTCATTCTCATGAACGAACTCTTCACATTCTTGTTTTGAACACATCACTTTTCCATCTTGACTCACTTTGTAAAATGCATTCTTTTCTAAATAGGTCTCATTTTCTTTTAAACTACGATACAGCGATGAAAATTCATAGTTTGGAAGCTCTTGTTGATTCGGATGTTTCATTGCGTCTAGATCATCCTGTGTGTTTGCCGCTATGTAAAGTGCACTGTTTGTTAAATAAAGGTGTGCATTGATCACTTGTTGTTGATTTAAGAGATAATCTTTTCTACTTTCATCATAAGTTTGGTTGCTAATCGCCATTTGAAAGTAATTTAGCGCATTGTAATACTTTGCTTGCTTATAAAATAAGAAGCCAATTCGATATGCGGCGATTGGATTTCTTCGGTCATATTTTAATGCTTCTTCTAAGCAACTCATCGCCATCCTATCATCTTTTATATACTTCATTTTTAAATACGTGCCATAATGAATCAAACAAATCAAAAGCTGCTTTTTTATATATTCAAGGTAAAATTCCTCTTCTTTGTTCTCCTTTACGCTTTTTTGAAGTCTTTTATGCATTTCTTTATAAACGTCAATCTTTTGAGGATACAAAGAATACTCGATGTCGTCCTCTTTATCATGAAGTTCTTGTTCGAGCTCTTCTAATTCATCTAACGTCATCTTTCTTAACTGTGTATGTGTGACATGCATAACGTTCCATCCCCCCATTATAGAAAACCACTACTGAAAGCAGTGGTTTCATGTAGAATGAGTCATATGACTCGATTTAATTTTATTGGCCATTTATCCTTTATTTTACCATATTCATGAGTTTAATTACTTACTATTTAAGGAGAGTTAAAACCTCCTCGAAAACACCCCCAACTCCCACTCACTCACATACCCGACATATTTATCCCATTCGGTTTGTTTGATTTTAATGAATTCGTTCCAGATGGTGGGGCCGATGACTTGGGCAAGTATGGTGTCTTGTTGGAGGGTGGTGAGGGCTTCGTTTAAATTTTTTGGTACGCGTTTGATGTTTTTTTCGTGTAGTTCACTTTCTGTTGCGTGTCCTACATCAAAATGGGCAGGGTCGCCTGGGTCGATGCGGTGATAAACCCCTTGGAGACCGGCTGCAATAAGGGAAGCTGCGAGTAAGTATGGGTTACACGTCCCATCTGCCCCACGGTATTCAAATCGTCTTGTGCGTCGTTTATCGACGACACGAATCAACACCGAACGATTTCCCATTCCGTAGCAAAGATGCGCAGGTGCCCATGAGCCTGGTTGCATGCGCTTATACGAGTTCACACTCGGTGCACCAATTGCGACAAGCGCCATGCCGTGTTTTAACAAACCACCAATGAACTGATACGCGGTTTCCGATAAATCAAGACCTCTCTCATCTTCTGTATCTGCAAACAAATTATCTCCTTTTTCATTGAATAAACTCATGTGTACGTGAAGACCGCTTCCTGCTAGATGTTGAAACGGCTTTGGCATAAGCGTTCCAATCATCCCTTTGTCACGAGCAAGCTGCTTAAACACATGCATAAACGTGACTTGATCGTCCGCTGCTTTTAACGCATTCGTATACCTTAAATTAATCTCAAGTTGACCGGGTCCGTATTCACTTGACACTTGTTCAGTCGTGACATTCATCGCTTCTAAAACAGACACAAAATCTTGAACAAAGTCTTCTTGTACGTCGACCCCATCTGTTGAAAAGCAGTGGCTTTGATCAGCTGGAACGATTTTACCATCGACTTCTTTTAACAAATACGCTTCTTGTTCAAACGCCATGTTTAAGGTCCCGCCAACTATCTCTTCCACTTCATTTAGCATTTGTTTCAAGACGTTTCGAGGACACCCTGGCCACGGTTGTCCGTCTATGTCGACTAAGTCACAAAGCATTCTCGCTGTCTTTTTTCGATAAGGAAGGATCGCAAATGTTGCGGGATCTGGAACAGCAAAAAAGTCACCATCGTCCGGACCAAATGTAGGATCAGGGATGTACTCATCAAACATGTCAAAGCTCATAATCGCTGTACTGAAATTCACACCTTGTTCAAATGCACTTTTTAGTTGGGAAGGACGAATCGTACGCCCTCTTGTTACACCTGCATAATCTAAAAATTCAATGCGAATAAATTCAATTTCTCGTTTTTTGACGAGTTCTAGTACATCGTCTTTCGTTGTCACTCATTCACTCCTCCTTTTTGTTGCTTGTTTAACACAATCTGTGTAAATAACTCCACACCAATTGAGATGATGCTTGAGTCAAACGTGAATTGCGGATGATGCAAGTCGTAAACAGGTTGGTTAGAAAGAGCTGTGCCAAGTCGAATGTACGTACTTGGCACTACTTCTGCGAACGCTCCGAAATCATCTGCTCCCATCGAAGGTTCTTTTAGCAACACGACACGTTCGTCTCCGAATAACTCCCGTGCACGTTCTTCTACTCTCTTTGTTAGCATTTCGTCATTGATAACAGGTGGATGGCTTTCTTCATACAATACATCTGCTTTTCCACCAAAAGCGCCAGCCATTTTTTCAGCTAGTTCAGTCAGTTGATGTTTGACTTTAGCTCTTGTTTCCCTCGTTACCGTTCTCGTTGTCCCTGTTAATACAAAAGAATCAGCCACCACATTACTAGCCGTTCCGCCACGTATTTTTCCGACGTGAATAACAACGGGTTCCACAGGGTTCGTTAACTTCGTGACGATTGTTGGCAATGCTTGGAGAAGGTGTGTACCAATCATAATCGCATCGATGGCTTGATGAGGTCTTGCGCTATGACCTCCTTTTCCTTTTATCTCGATTTTGAAATCATCACAAGAAGCGGTAACGGCACCATATTTCACTCCTACTGTCCCATGCGGAAGGTGTGGCCATAAATGGAGCGCCACCATTTCATCCACTTTCGGATTTTCTAAAACACCTAGTTGAATGAGTTGGTGTGCAGCACCGTCTGCTTCTTCACCAGGTTGAAAGATACAGCGAACCCTTCCACATAAGAGATGGCGATGATGATACAGTTGATAAATCGTCCCAAGTAAAATCGCGGTATGTCCGTCATGGCCACATGCATGCATCACACCTTGATGAACAGAAGCAAAGTCTAAGTCGGTTTTCTCTTCAATAGGCAGAGCATCGATATCTGCTCGAATTCCGATGTGAGGGCCTGCTCCGTTTTGACCGACAATATCAACAAAAATCCCCGTTTCTCCGACTCTCGTAAACGGAATGTTCCACTTGTTTAAAATCGACACGATAAATTCACACGTTTGAAACTCTTGAAAAGACAACTCGGGATACTTGTGTAAATGTTGTTGAATGCTTGTTAAAGTCTCTGCTAACGATGGAGAGACACGTATTGATTTGCTCATACTTTTTTACTCACTGTCATTGGTGGACTCTTGTTTATTTTTATAAAAAATTCGGAAGAGAACGTACAGAATACCCATCCAAATAATTCCGCGTACAAGTGTCATCGGAGCGCCAATGAACGTTCCATAAAACACAATGAGAATTCCGATGAACCCTAAGATTGGAAATAGTGGATAAAGTGGCTGTTTCCATGGTAATTGTTGCACTTCATCAAAAGCACGTTTTCGGTATAAAACAGCTGCAATAAGTGCTAATGTCCAAGATACAAGCCAAGCGAGCACAAGTTGTGTTGATAGTTCTACATAAAGAAAATCAGGATTAAATGAACCTAGAATGATAAGTAAAATAGAGATTGCCCATACTACAACAATGCCGTTTACAGGTGTTCCTGTTTTCGGATGAAGCTTCCCAAGAAAGCCCGGAAGAAAACCGCGTTTTGCTTGTGCATAAAAAATGCGTGAAGATGCATACAACGTTCCCATTAATAAACAGGTAGCTGCCGCAATCCAAGCCGTCATGTTCATAATGTACGCTCCTGCCATACCAAATACCATTCCAGCTGCATCCGTAAACGGTGATCCGTCCATTGTGATTTGTTCCCATGGAATTAACCCTTGTAGTACCGCTTGTGCCGCTGTATATAAGACAAGGAACGTAATACTTGCCCAAATTAATGCTTTTGGTAAATCTTTTGGATTTCGTACTTCTCCCCCTGCCGTCGCAAGCGTCACCGCTCCAAGGTATGCATACGTTCCATGTGGAATCGCTCCCCAAAATCCATCAGAGCCTGTCGCAAAAAATGGTTGAAAGTTCGCGATATTGATGTCTTTTAATCCAATGATTGAAAATAATGCCATCACGAGTGTCATGAGCACGACAAGAACCAATTGCGTTTTCGCGGCAATTTCTGCTCCTAAAATATTTAACAGAGCAAAAATGGACAAAAACACAATCGCAAAGAACACAGGCCATACATTGCCTGTTAAGCTAGGAAAGAACCACATGGTGAGCTTCCCTAACGCAAGCCCGACACTTCCCCCTGCAATAACCCACCCAATCGCAAATGCAAATCCAGCTAAAAAGCCCCACCATTTGCCGATAAAGCGCTCAACCCATTGAGACATCGCTCCTGCACTCGGCATCCCTACTGCTAATTCTCCAAGTGCAATAACTAAAAATAGTTGTGAAAGTCCCGCAATTAAATACGCAAGCATCGCGCTTGGTCCTGCTGTTGCAATTCCTTGGCCCATTAAAACGAAAATACCATCTCCAATTACCGCTCCGACCCCTAGCGCCCAAATCGACCAGTAACCAAGCTTCCGTTGTGGCTCAATACCCAATGTTAATGGTTTACTCATGATGTATCTCCCTTCAAGTGATCATGATAGACACGCTCAAAATTTCGATATAACACCATTTCACCAATCACTCTTGCCGTACCTTCATCCATGTAGTTGTGCGCCACCCAATCTGTTAATACGTCTTCAAAGCATTCTTTAAACAAATGCACACCAAGCCAATTCATCTCTGGCATTGTAAATGCATCAGATCCGTACATCACTTTGTCAAAAGGTGCGAACTCAAACACTTGTGATAAAACACGCTTCACACCATGCCCACTAAATGGGTTTTGCAGCGAGATGTCCATGTAGACATTTGGTAAAATACTCACAATAAAAGCTGCTTCTTCCACCCATGGATAACCACCATGTACAAGGTGAACCTTTGTGTTTTTATATTGTTCATCTCGCAACATATCGAGAAGAAAGCTCGGGCTAGCTTTTGGAAGGATGACCTCTCCATCACCAATTCCTGTGTGAATGTGCATCACCTTGCTTGCTTTTGTACATTCCTCCATCGCAATATGCAAACAGTAATCTCGCAACCTTTTCACTTCTGCACGTGTGTTCGCTTTAAATGTAGCGTAATCCGCTTTTGCGTTTGATTCATCCATCTCTTGAATATCAAGACCACTTCGGTAAGCAATGATTGATTTTAACCCAATCACTCCGTCTTTTTTCAACTCGTTTCTGACATCTTTTCGGTAACTTTCAACAAACTGTGTAAACGAATCACATTGTTCGCTCATTCGAACCATCACTGGCTCAATTCGATATACTTCCCACATACGAACGCCACATAAATCTTGATAGCTTTCTTTCGTAAGCGGAGGTTGTGGATAGCCAAAGTCACCGACAATCCCTGTTAAATGAGCGTCCTGAAAAAGCTCACGCGTAAATTGCTGGAAGTTTGTTGCCCGGCGATTGCGATGAGCAACCACTTCTTCTAAGATAGGCTCACACCCTAAAAACGAAGCGAGACGCTGAATTAAAATTTGCACCCACATGTTTGTACCTGGAAAAGGTTGTTTTGGCATTCTTGCATCACGAGAAATCTTTGTGGGAATAACGGAAAGAGACAATTTTTTCACATACTCCTCTTCCGTATAAGGTCGTATATTTGCTTCATATGGATGTGCATGAACATCAATAGCTGGAATATCACTAAGCGTAACTTTCACGGCAACGCCTCCTTTATTCTTTCTATATAAAAAGCCTCCTAGTTCTTTTGAAACAGCACGTATTACTATTTACTATTCAGAAAATTTAGATAAAATGTTAGAAATAGGATAAATCACAAGAAAGAGCCGAACGAGAGGTTGTTCTCTCATTCGGCTCTTGTGTTTCATTTATCCATTCATCGTTCATTTACTCTCCACGTTTTTTCCTCTGTGCATCGGCGCGTTCATGAAAAGAATGGAAAAACCGTTTACACGCATCTAGCAGATCATCTTTTCTCGTTAACTAATCAATCCATTCGTTTGAAATGCAGTCCATTTTATCATATATGCTTGCAATCGTGCCTGTAATAAAACCAATCGTATCGGTATCTCCGCCAAGATTCAATGCTTCATTTGCAATATCAAGAAGACCGATGGATGCATAATTCAAGAATTCATAGGTGTTCGCACCGATTGCCTACCTTGACGAACACCCATTACGACGACGTTAACCCCCGTTCATGTTGAATCGAGGGTGTAAAAAGCGTATTTGTATTATGGTTAGTATAAGCAACTAAACACCAAATTAATCTGTTAGATAAAGACAGTTCATCAAAATACTTCAATAGCTGTGATGCACATAAATATAGAACCTCTTCACAAACTAAAACGCACAGACTTTTAGTACAATGATATAGGGGGAGTGTAACAATGGCTAAAGTACTGTACATTACCGCTCATCCACACGATGATACCTCTTCATATAGTATGGCTGTGGGAAAAGCATTTATTGATACGTATAAAGAAGTGAATCCGTCTGATAACGTCGTTCATATTGACCTTTACAAAGAAAATATTCCTCACATTGATGTCGATGTGTTTAGTGGTTGGGGGAAACTTCAATCAGGTAAAGGATTCGAAGAGCTATCTGCTGAAGAAAAAGCAAAAGTAGGCAGACTATCGGAGCTATGCGATCAATTTGTTTCTGGAGATAAATACGTGTTTGTTACACCATTATGGAACTTCTCGTTTCCACCAGTGATGAAAGCGTACATTGACTCTGTGGCAGTTTCTGGAAAAACATTTAAATATACGGCAGAAGGTCCTGTTGGTTTATTAACCGATAAAAAAGCGTTGCATATTCAAGCACGTGGCGGTATTTATTCAGAAGGTCCAGCTGCCGAACTTGAAATGGGCCATCGTTATTTAGGCATCATCATGCAGTTTTTCGGTGTTCCTTCTTTTGAAGGGGTGTTTGTAGAAGGACATGCGGCAATGCCGGATAAGGCACAAGAAATTAAAGAAAATGCAATTGCCCGTGCAAAAGATGTCGCACATACGTTTTAATTCCAAAAGAGTCAGCCAATTGGTTGGCTCTTTTTACCTTCGTTAAAAGAATTCCCAGTCACTTCTCTCGTTATGCAAAAAAAGCCTCACTCTCCTAAAGAAAGTGAGACTTTTCACGTAACCAGTCATTAAATAATACGCGTGGTGATCATGCCTTCAATCTGGCTTAATTTTTCTTCTAACCCTGGAATTACTTCACCATTTACTTCGTTATCAATGTCAATCATCGTATATGCGTATTCACCGCGACTTCTGTTAACCATGTCAGCAATGTTTAAATTGTAACTTGAAATTGCAACCGTCATTTGCCCTACCATGTTTGGTACATTTTTATGGAACGCTGTGACGCGTCGTTTTCCTGCATATGGAATCGATGCATTCGGGAAGTTCACTGAGTTTTTAATGTTTCCTGTTTCTAAAAAGGTTTTAACTTGACGAGCTGCCATCACCGCGCAGTTTTCTTCTGACTCTTGTGTCGATGCCCCTAGATGTGGAATTGGAATCGTATTTTTCATTTTCAAGACATTTTCATTTGGGAAGTCCGTAATGTACTTACCTACAATTCCATCTTCAAGCGCTACTGCCATGTCGATTTCATTCACAAGCTCTCCACGTGAGAAGTTTAAAATGTGAACACCTTTTTTCATAATGCTAAACGTTTCTTTATTAAATATTCCTTTTGTTTTATCTGTTAATGGAACATGAACCGTAATGTAGTCTGCTTCTGCATACAGTTCTTCAAGTGTCATTGCTCGCTGTACGTTACGCGATAAGTTCCATGCTGTATCAACCGAAATAAATGGATCGAATCCGACAACATCCATATCTAAATCAAGCGCATCGTTCGCTACGAGTGCTCCGATTGCACCTAAGCCGATGACACCTAACGTTTTTCCTTTAATTTCTTTTCCGACAAATTGTTTCTTTCCTGCTTCAACGAGTTTCGGAATTTGATCGCCTTGATCTTCCAACGTTTTCGTCCATGCTACACCAGCAAAAAGATTACGAGATGAAGCCATTAATGATGTTAGTACCATTTCTTTAACCGCGTTTGCATTCGCACCAGGTGTGTTAAACACGACAATACCTTGTTCTGTGCATCGATCCACTGGGATGTTGTTCACACCCGCTCCAGCACGCGCGATTGCTTTTAGATTAGAGCCAAACTCCATGCCATGCATGTTAAAACTACGAGCAACGATAGCATCAGGATTTTCGCTGTCATTGTCAATTGTAAATGTCTCTTGATTAAAAACTTTTAATCCGCTTTGTGCGATGTTGTTTAATGTTTTAATGGTTTTGACTTTTTGTACTAATAATGCGCTCATTTTGTTTTCCCCTCTTTTGTTGATGATTTTTTCAACTTACATCTGAAACGTTAGAAAGCTTATAGGTACAATTACATACTAAAAGTAAAAGTCGTCTCGTTGCATCCTCTCCTTATAAACAGAAAAAGGTAAGGACTGCTTTCCCTTACCTCTGCCCAGGCGAACGGCTAAACGACACTACATGCTCCCTCACGGTCATCCGTGTTTCGCCAGTTACATGTAGTCTTTGAATTGCTCTTATCTTACCAAATTCTTCTCGAGCCTTCAAGAATTATTTACTGAATATTTTAATTTAACATAGTTGAGCGAATTCTCTCTCACTCCCATTCTGTTGTATATGCCCAAATAGACCTTGCACCTCTCGTTGTATCAACATCATATAATAAGTTAAACTTTCAGCCTTGGAGGATTCTTCACTATGTATATAAATGACTCGTTCTGTAATTGTTAGGCTATAACAACAAGTTCGTTCCATTGCGCTCCATTCCACTATTCTTTTAAACTTGTTTTTTAATCAAAAAATGAGGCTGACTCAAAAGGTTGAATAAATTCGATCTGAGAGTCGCCTCCTTTACTTTTCATCCAGTTTCTGGATTTTAGTTTGATGGATTTATAAGGGAAAGAGGGATATCCCTTCCCTTCATTACCCTAATTTTTGTTCGCTTTCTTTGTTGGCTGCCCACTTCAGTAAATTGTGTGCAGCGCAAATAAGACCCCAATCCGTGGTATTTTTGGATAGGCCTCTTAACCCAAATCTCTTAAACGCTCGATTGTGCTTAATCTGTCCAAACACAGGCTCTACATCTATTTTTCGCTGCCTGTATCTTTTGCTTCCTTCTTCCGTGGCCAAGCGTTCACGAACTTCTTTTCGTTAATTAATTAGAGACCATCCAACACCTTGCTTTGAAATTGCTTATCCCCTAATCTGTCCTGTTCCTCTTATAATTGCTTTTGATGTGGTAATCGCTCGTAATCCCATTGGTCCACGGGCATGAAGTTTTTGTGTACTGATGCCAATTTCGGCCCCGTAACCAAATTGTTCACCATCTGTAAAACGAGTGGATGCATTATGATACAAGGCAGCGGCATCTACCGTTTGGAAAAAGAGATTCACATTTTGCTCCTTTTCACTCACAATTGCTTCTGAATGTTTCGTTCCGTACTGATCGATATGAGCAATCGCTTCTTTTACATCATCTACAAGCTTAACCGCTAAAATTGGGGCTAAAAATTCTGTGCGCCAATCTTCTTCTGTTGCCAAGTTAATAAACGAGTACGTCGAAGCAAGCTCTGCATCCCCACGTAGCTCCACTCCTTTTTCATGAAGGGTATAAAGCAATTGTGATGTGTAAGGCCAATTTTTATGAACTAACACCGTTTCGGCTGCATTGCAAACTGATGGACGGTGTGTTTTCGCATTGACGACGATGTTTATACCCATTTGTTGTTGTGCTGTTTCATCAACAAAGATATGGCAATTGCCTACTCCTGTTTCTAATACAGGTACCGTTGCATTTTGTACAACTGTTTGAATTAAACCTGCTCCACCGCGTGGAATGAGCACATCTAAGTAGTCGTTCAGCTTAAACATTTCAGCCGCTGTTTCACGACTCGTATCTTCTAACAACTGAACAGCATCCGCTGGAATTGCTGAATCCGCTAGCGCTTCTCTCATCACATGAACAAGTGCTTTATTTGAATGAAGTGCAGATGAGCTACCTCGTAAAAGCACCGCATTTCCTGCTTTCAAACAAAGACTCCCTGCATCTACTGTAACGTTCGGGCGTGCTTCATACACCATTCCAACAACACCAAGAGGAACACGTATCGTCTGAATATGTAAACCATTTGGGCGTTCCCATGACTCTATTTCTTGACCGATTGGATCGTCTAATTGAATCAATTGGTGAATGCCGTCTACCATTTGCTCAACTCGCTCTTCTGTTAACAGTAAGCGGTCTAACAGTGCAGGTGAAAATCCCTTTTCTTTGCCTTCTTTAATGTCTTTTTCATTTTCTATGACAATCCATGCTTTTTTTGTTAGTAAATGATCAGCTATTTTCGCTAATGCTTCATTTTTTTCTGTAGTTGTAACCATCCCTAATGCTTTAGCTGCTTGCTTTACCTTTGTTGCTTTTTGAATTAACTCACTCATCTTTACACACGCTCCTTTTCAGCCGTTACCCAATTGTCTCGATGAATCGCTTCTGCACGCTGATTAATTGAATAGCTTTTCGCTTGTTCACTCGGCAATCCTTTTACTTTTTGCAAGTCGTCAGCAGAGTAATAAATTTGCCCTTTTCCAATCGTTTGTCCTTTTTGGTTTCGAACGACAACGACATCAAGAGCATTAAACGTGCCAATTACTGTCGTAATACCAACGGGAAGTAAGCTCTTTCCATTTTGAATGAGAGCTCGTTCTGCCCCTTCATCAATTTCAATGACACCTGCTACTTGAGAGTGATGGGCAATCCACTGCTTTTTCATCTGCATTTGCGTTTGAAATGGTCCTCCGATGTAGGTGCCGTCTCCTTTACCTGCAAGCATATCCACCAGTTTTTCTTTTCCTTCCCCTTTTCCAACGAATACACTAACCCCAAGTGAAAGAGCTTTTTTTGCTGCAAGAAGTTTCGATTTCATGCCACCTGTTCCGACAGAAGAACCGCTATCACCTGCTACTCCTACTAATTCATCTGTCACAGCTGGAATGAAATGATATTTTTTAGCACTTTTTGATACATTCGGATTGCCATCATACAGTCCGTTGATGTCTGTTAAAATGATGAGCGCATTCGCATGTAAAAAGCCACTAACGAGCGCCGACAACATATCGTTATCTCCGAACGTTAACTCTTCAATCGACACCGAGTCATTTTCATTAATAATTGGTAACACACCACGCTCAAGAAGTTCTGACATTGCTGAATACAAATTCCGAAAGCGCTCTTGACTGTAAAAGTCCTCACGTGTTAACAACATTTGAGCCGGTACGATGTTATATTCGCTAAAAAGCGAGAGATATCCTTGCATTAATAACCCCTGTCCGACTGCTGCTGCAGCTTGCTTTCCTGCAACGGTTTTTGGTCGCGTCATGTAACCGAGTGAACCGAACCCTGCTGCGACTGCACCTGATGAAATGAGAATGACATCGTGACCTTGCTGCTTTAAATAAGCGAGTGCTTCCACATGATTACGCATCTTCTGCTCTGATAATGTTCCTACATCATTTGTTAACGAACTACTTCCTATTTTGACGACAATGCGTTGTTTTTTCATTGCATTCGTACCTTTCTTTTTTAAAATCATGACAGTCATAAAGACAAATAAAAAACGACTTCCCCATCCTTATAAAAAGGACGGAAAAATCGTTCCGCGGTACCACCTTCATTGATGCCTATGCATCCACTTTATCCTGTAACGAAGGAAGACGGCTTATGTTTTCATAAGCGGCGTAAAAAGGTAGGTTCAATCTACTTTCTGTGAGAAACCTTTCAGCCGGTGGGTTTCACTCTCTACCACATTCCATTGATTTACTAGTCCTATGCCGTTTTTTTTAGTTTAATTTTTGATATTATCCGTTGAAAACGAGTGATTGTCAAGCAAGAATTTTTCTGTAACGAGAATGCTTGTTTTTAGTTTATGCTTCTTTTCACGTCCTAGACCTTTTGGGTTTATTTCGTCATCGTTAGGCTTTTGCCCAAACACATCATAGGCATTCGCATAACATATAACGTATTTACATGACGAGGAGGAATCATGAAAGTGAACCCATATTACTTTTATAACGGATATGTCCAGCAGCAAACACCTTATCAAAACTATGATTATACGAGTTACAGCTATATGCCATATCAAGAGCAAACGGCGGGAGATCGTCAACAACTTCTAAACCTCGGTGGCCTTGAAAGACGCGTACGAAATCTAGAAAGACAAAATGAATTACAAGCACAAGAAATTACACGATTAAATCGCGTTGTGGAACGTCACACAAATCGGTTGAATCGTTTAAATCAACGTTTACGTACAGTTGAACGAAGATTAAACATCGTCATTGCAGCGGCTGAAGACGGATTTTAATGCATTGTCCGTGTCAATAAGGCTCCTTTTGACACGGTTTATTCATTGTACAAGCTTTTCAAACGAGTCAAACAGTATTCATTATAGACCGCTTTCTTTTTCTGTAAAATAACGTTGAATGAACACTTCTAGCTTGTTTACTTGTTCGTTCTCAAATGGCGCATGATTTTCTTTTAACGGTAACAAAGCTGTTTCCACTAAAAAGCGACGTGGACTTTCCGCATGAATACATTCATCTTGAAGAAAATCAAGGAGCTCCATATATTTCGTTTGCTGCTCATGACGTGCTACTGATTTTTTTAAGTCGATGATGGTACGATGCAACGATTGTTGTACCGCTCGTACACCGCACTCTTCTTCTGGTAGCCACATGGTTAATAATTCAGGTCGATTTAAGTATTCTCCTGTTTGCGCGACTTCTTCCATCATCTTTGCCACGCGTTCTACGCTGTAACGAACAATTTTGGACACATCTGGTTTCGATTCGTTTGCCATTACATAGTACTTCATGTTGTTGTGCAAAATCCCCATAAACATAATCGCTCCATCTAATAAATACGGCTTTTTTTCTTCTCCAAAAAGATCAACAAATCGTTCATAAATCCATTTCAACATTTTGATTTGACCTTTTTTTATAGATTCCTTTAACTCCTCATTATTTGAAAGAAGCACTTCTTCAAAGAGAGCAAAAAATTTATGTTTTTCATTCGCATTCACTTGCAGTTCGATTTGTTGAATAAAAATATCAATCGATGATCGATCTTGTCCGATGAGTAACTCATTACGTTCTTGCGCAATACGTCGGTATACCTCTTTAAAATGAGCAAGCAACAGTTCATTTTTAGATGAAAAATAATTATAAAACGTTCCCTTTGAAATACCACTGCATTCCAAAATATCTTGAATGGACGTTGCTTGAAACCCCTTTTCAATAAATAATTGATACGCCACTTGAAGGACATGCAATTTTCGATCGTTCATGCTATCACCTTTACCCTAAAATTTATGATAAAACGTTCAGTAAACGTCACATTGTACCACCTGTATACCTCTTATAGTACCCTATCTATAGCATTTAAACAATTAGTAGTAACTTATAATTGCATAAATTGAACCACTAGTATATGATATGAAATGGAATATAAGTTCAATATATTAGACTATCGGTATACAAAGGTGGGAAACAAAAAGATGGAACAATCAATCTATCAAACAGGTCGTCCAAATTACGGGATTCTTTCGATCTTAATGATTGGTGCTTTTATTGCATTTTTAAATAATACGTTATTAAATATCGCTCTTCCGTCCATTATGATGGATTTAAACGTTGAAGCATCAACTGTACAATGGTTAACAACGGGATACATGCTTGTAAATGGCATTATGATTCCAACAACAGCTTTTTTGATTCAAAAGTTCTCAGTACGTCATCTTTTTATTGCAGCGATGAGCTTGTTTACTGTTGGAACAGTCATTGCAGGAATGGCTGATTTCTTCCCTCTATTACTAGGTGGACGAATGCTTCAAGCATCTGGATCAGCTATCATGATGCCTTTATTAATGAACGTGATGCTTGTAAGCTTTCCGATTGAAAAGCGTGGGACAGCTATGGGAATTTTCGGATTGATTTTAATGGCCGCTCCAGCAATTGGACCGACATTATCAGGTTGGATTATTGAGCATTACGATTGGCCCATGTTGTTTCATTTCATTACCCCAATTGCAATGACGGTTTTATTACTTGGATTCTTTTTATTAAAAGATAAAAAAGAAAAAGTAAACATTCGTCTTGATCTCCTTTCTCTTCTGTTATCAAGCGTTGGATTTGGGGGCATTTTGTACGGATTTAGTTCTGCAGGAAGTAAAGGGTGGGATAGCCCGCATGTGTATGCGACCATCATTGTTGGTGTCATTTCATTAGTGGCGTTTATTTATCGGCAAACGATACTAGAGCGCCCGATGCTAAACTTCGGTGTGTTTCGATACCCGATGTTTGCTCTTTCATCAACAATTACGATTGTATTAAACATGGCGATGTTTTCAGGGATGTTACTTTTACCGATTTACGTACAAACAATTCGTGGCATTTCACCGTTTGACGCTGGTTTAATGATGCTTCCTGGTGCACTTGTTATGGCGGTGATGTCACCTGTTACAGGGAAATTATTCGATAAATTTGGTGGTCGTGTGTTAGCAATGATTGGCTTAGCCATTACGACATATACGACGTATTTACTTAGCACACTTTCATTCGATACAACGTACACGTATTTAATGGTGTTACACGCTGTCCGTATGTTTGGGATGTCGATGGTGATGATGCCTGTTTCCACAAACGGGTTAAATCAATTGCCTCCTCGCTTCTATCCGCATGGAACAGCGATGAACAATACACTAAATCAAGTGTCTGGTGCAATCGGAACTGCTTTACTGATCACTGTCATGTCAAATCGAACAGATTCCGTTGCGGCTGATTTACTAGCAGATGCAACAAAAAGCATGACGACCGCTCCAACCGATGCAGCATTAGCAAACATGCAACAGCAAATTATGTTGCAAGCCATGTTAGATGGCATTAACTTTGCGTTCTTCGTTTCGGCTCTTATTGCCGTTGTAGCGTTCATTCTTACGTTCTTTATTAAACGAGCTACACCAATGGAAGACCCTATACAAAAAACATCTTCTGAAGGTTCAGTTACAGCAACATTAGCTGAAAATTAACTAGTAAAAAGCCAAGGTATGAAACACCTTGGCTTTTTACTAGTTATATGCTTGTATTCACTTTTTTCACTTCTTTAAAGCTAACGAACTTCCGATTTCGTTCATCCCACAAGCGGAATTTCATCGCTTTCAAACTCGACCAGATTGTAATTGTTGTCACGTTTTGAAGCACAGGTGTATTTTCATGAACCGCTTCTAAATAATAGTTTGGTACACGTGGGTTTAAATGGTGAACGTGATGGAATCCGATGTTACCCGTTAACCACTGAATGATTTTCGGTAATTTATAATAAGAACTTCCGTCAACAGCTGCTTTTACGTAGTCCCACTCTTCTTCTTTTACAAAATAGCTATCTTCAAACTGATGTTGCACATAAAACAACCAAATGCCTGCTGCACCAGAAAAATAAAAAATTGGAAGTTGAACA
Source organism: Bacillus sp. CGMCC 1.16541 (assembly GCF_003184905.1). Taxonomy (GTDB): domain Bacteria; phylum Bacillota; class Bacilli; order Bacillales; family Bacillaceae_H; genus Priestia. Next base: position 76,926 of record NZ_QFRU01000018.1, on the reverse strand, counting down.
AGTAAGAATGCTTTCCATCCAATTAACCAACAAAGCAATGCGCTAATCCCGATAATTCCAGCATTGGTTAGATATGTGTTCATTCGTTCTTTCGCTGGTGCACCTTTACGGTTAAATCGATTCTCAATTAAAATAGAGTAAAACGGACCAAATAAAAAGAGAACGAATGGATTGCGGTATATACGATACGCGAGGCGTTTCCAATAAGATTGTGCTAAATATTCATCTACCGTTAAAATCCAAATATCACCTGTTCCACGCTTATTTAAATTACTACTTGTTGCATGGTGAATCGAGTGACTTCTTTTCCATTGATAATACGGGTGAAACGTTAAGATCCCTGTAATCGTCCCAACGATTCGATTCACTCTTGAATGTTTAAAAAACGATTCGTGACAGCAATCATGAAAAATAATGAAGATTCGAATTGTGAACCCAGCAGCGACAATGGTGAGCGGCAATGTTAGAAGATAAGAAATGCTTAAGCTTTCATACGCCAAATACCACAAAACGATAAATGGAATGATGGTGTTACATAATTGACGAATACTCTTTTTCAAATCTGACTTCGTGTAAGGAGCAATCTCCTTATTTAAATTACGCTGATTTTCGTTACGCATAATGCCTCCTGAACTTCTCTTGGTCGAGATGCACGATCACGTGCGTTTATTTTTAAATTTTAACTATCGACAAACGATGGAAAGTGTTATTGGTAGTAAAATTTGATTGATACGTTCTATGCGTCATTCACTTTTTATTATCACCAAAACTTAATACTTGGTCACAAAAATAATTGATTCACTTTTTATCATACAAGGTTATCGCGTTAACTGCTACTATTATTTTTAGCATCAGGTCATAAAAAAATAATAATGTTCACTTTTTGTTCACGAATTGTTCGCATAAATACAAATTCCCTATGTACATTATACTCTCTTTTCTGGGGTTTTCTCTTTAAAAATTTCTATATTTTTTGTAAATTATAATAAGTAAGATATTTTAAAAAGACGAAAGGTAGAGTGATGAATATGAAGACGATGAGTCAAAAACTCGACCTTGTCGAGCTACGAAGCTTAATTCGCAGAAATCAATTTACTGCATCAACAGCAGGATATGCACCTGGACATACACAAGTAAATCTTGTCATTTTACCAAAAGCATTGGCGTATGACTTTTTATTATTTTGTCAGCGCAACCCAAAATCGTGTCCATTAATTGAAGTAACTGATGTCGGTTCACCCGTCCCTAAACGGACGACCGCTCATGCTGATTTACGATTCGACTTACCGAAATATCGAATTTATAAGAGTGGTAAACTCGTTGAGGAAGTACATGACATTGAAACGTATTGGCAAGATGACTTTGTTTCGTTTTTAATTGGATGCAGCTTTACATTTGAACAAGCTCTTCTTGATAACGGCCTTTCCATTCGTCATATCGAGGAAAAGCGAAACGTGCCGATGTATGTGACAAACATACCTTGTGAGCCTGCAGGTGCATTTCAAGGAAATGTTGTGGTGAGTATGCGTCCTTTTTCACCAAGAGATGCCATTCGTGCCGTCGAAGTCACTTCACGGTTTCCTTCTGTTCATGGCTCACCTATTCATATTGGCGATCCTAAACAAATTGGCATTCACGATTTAGCTCAACCAGACTTTGGCGATGTAGTAACTGTAAAAGAAGGTGAAACACCTGTCTTTTGGGCGTGTGGCGTCACACCCCAAGCCGTTGCGATGTCAAGTAAACCGAGTCTCATGATTACACATGCACCGGGGCATATGTTCATTACGGATGAGAAGGATAGTCGGTATTCTATTTTATAAACAAACCAAAGAGGCTCGGACATAAGTGTTTCAGTAGATAAGATATCTGAACTATTTTGAGTTATATACTTTTGGTAGGTCGGATATTTTTGTTGGTTGGAAAAACAAGTTTAAAAGAATAGCAGAATGGAGCGTAGGACACTCGACTCCTGCGGGAAATAGAGGAAAGGCTGAGGCCACGCAGGCACGAGGAGACTCAAGCTTCCTCCCCGCGGAAAGCGAGTGGCTGGAGCGCAATGGAACGAACTTGTTGTTGTAACATAACGATGATAGAAACGTTATTGTTAGGTTTTGAGAAGGAATCATTTCGTTATGTCCCACCCTCTTTATATGTTTTACTCCTCAATAGCAATCCCAATTATAAATGACATTTGAAAAATCTCACTTTTTCGAATCTTCTCGCGTCATGAAAAAAACTGCGAAATTCCACAATTAGGAAAGTCCTTCAAATGAGGAAGATCAGCAAAGTTTATTTGTGCTAATAGCTTCATCGGCTTTCCATTTTCAGCTGTCGGATATGTCATCTCAAGTGGCCAGTATGGATTACCTGCAAACTTGCTTTCAAAGAGCGTCGTTTCTTTTCGGTTTGTTTTTATTCAAATAAATGGTTGAATGTTTTTTTAATGTCTTCTCGGTAACGTTCTAATTCAGTAGGTAAAGAAAGTGCACGCGTCATTGTGAATCTCCTTTTTACTATTTTCATTATTAAAGATACGATAAAACTCGTATAAAATCACCTTTTTCTCCCCACAAACAGCGCCGATTCCCCTTGAAAAGACTGAACGCGCTCATCACTTATGGTAATAGAAAAGTGAGCCATTGTTTCGTCGGATGCTGAGATCATGTTTTGGTTGAGCTGTTCTTTTTCTTTTAGTGGTAAGCCCATCATGTCCCACCATTGGTCGAACATAAATGTTTTTTGAAAGGTCATCATCGACTCGATGCGAAATCCTGCTTGTTCGAGCTTCGCCATCCATTCGGTTTTCTTTAGTGCTCGGTAGTGACTAGGGTCTCGCTTCTTTTCGACCATGTTATAAAATTGATCAAACGCCTCGCATTCAGGTGCTACATTGTCAATCAATACCAAAAGGCCATCACGTTTCGTAACTCGACTTACTTCACGTATAAATTGATCGACATGTGGAAAATGATGCGGAGCAATGCGACACGTGACAGTATGAAAACTCTCATCAGCAAAAGGCAACGACTCTGCATCTCCTTGAACGAACGTGACGTTGTCATGGCCATTTCCTTCGATAAATTCTTGCGCCTTCTCAAGCATGTTCGCTGTCAAATCGAGAGCTGTCACTTCTTTATATAAAGGAGCTATTGCATTGGCTACATGCCCTCCACCTGTCGCAATATCAAGTGCTTGTTCACCACTTTTCTCCTTAACAATTTCTATTAAAATTGCTAAATCTTCTCCTTTAGCATGTCCGTGACTTGTGACATATTTTGCCGCATTCTTTCCAAACTGATGACGAACGTTTTCTTTTTGGTTCATTCTTCTCCCTCCTCATGTTAAACAGATATCAATGTTTTCACCTCTCATTATATGAGCTTTTCACACACAAATATTTCGTCAAAAAAGAGCTATTGCATCATGCCAGAAGAACTATTATCGAACAATAGTATTCTAGCATTTCGATTCACTGCCTCATTTTCTCTTCTTATAACCTTCCTTCATTCATCAGCCGTTCACATCTACTTGCTTATTTTTATTGAAAATAATAGAAATATCTACGCTCATCTTCTCCTTTTTCTTGTTCTTTATTGATTTGATTTAACTGTTCATTCAAACTTCTTTCTCTACATCGTCATTTGACCTATAAATATGCAAAATCCATCCATCATTGTTATGCCTTTCCTTTATTTTTTCAGATATGACATCGCAATAACTTTTTTTAAACTTTTTGTTAAACAACTTTTTTTACATGTACTTTCTGATAACATATGTCTCGGTTTAAAAATTTCATAAGGTGGTGAATGGTTTTTGCAAAAGAAAGTAGTACCATTCTTTATTTTGTTACATATTTGCCTATTATTTGGCATCGCTCCTTTACAGATCGCTACAGCCGAAGGAGATCATACTGATGAACTCATTGACTTTTCCGACAATTACGGCGTAAGCGCTTCTCATCCACTTGCGGTTGAAGTCGGGATGGATGTGTTAAAAAATGGTGGAAATGCCGTTGATGCCGCAATTGCTGTGTCGTATACCCTTAGTGTCGTAGAGCCGTTCGGTTCTGGGATTGGTGGCGGTGGACAAACCTTGCTGTTACCACCAAAAGAAAGCGAACCAATCGTATACGATTATTGGGTTACAGCCCCTTCTAATCCAAAAGCAGCCTCTGAACAAACAGGTGTACCTGGCTTTGTAAAAGGAATGGATAAATTACATAAAGACTACGGTTCAAAACCTTTTTCTGAATTAATTTCACCTGCAATTGACCTTGCAAACGAAGGATTTGAAATTGATTATTTGTTATCTCAACGTCTTGGTGGCGGTTCAAAGCGCTTACCTGTAGACGATTTACCTCGCTTTTACCCGAATGGAAAGCATTTACAACCTGGTGATACACTCAAGCAGCCTGAGTTAGCAGAGACGCTAATGAAAATTAAAGAAGACGGAGCGGATGCGTTTTATCGTGGTGAAGTTGGAGAGTCATTTTTAAAGGTTGCTCCTCACATAACAAAGAAAGATTTAGAGAATTATAAAGTAAAAGAAACAAAACCAACGAAAGTGGAGCTTGAAAAAGGAACCGTTTATTCCGCTAGTGCTCCTCTTGCTGGTATTACGTTAGCACAATCATTAAAATTAGCTGAAAAAGTGGACATTGAAAGCACGAAGGACAGTCAAGATGAATTTGTTCATTTAATGGCAGAAATTGCACGTGTAACAAACAATGACCGTGTAAAGGAAGTCGGTGATCCTAACTTTGAAGAACTAGATGTGAACGATCTTGTCAGTGATGCACACATCACAAAGCTGGCAGATGAGATGTCATCAAAGCCGTCTACCGAAATGGAGAATGATGGGGAGAAAATCGACGACAAGCATACGGATACGACTCACTTCGTCATTATTGACAAAAACGGAATGACCATCTCGACAACGAACACGTTAAGTAACTTCTTTGGTTCTGGTCAGTACACCGATGGCTTCTTTGTGAACAATGCGCTCGATAATTTTAGCTCTTATTCTACTTCTTTAAATAACTACGAGCCTAATAAACGTTCTAGAAGTTTTTCTGCTCCAACCATTGTGGTCACGGATGAGAAAGTATTAGGAATTGGAAGTCCAGGGGGGCGACGTATTCCAACTGTCATGGCTCAAGTGTTATCAAGACATCTCTACATGGAGAAATCACTCGAAGATGCAGTGGATGCTCCACGATTTTACGGTGAGAATGGGTATTTGTATATTGAAGAAGAATTTCCTGAAGAGTTAACAGCGGACATGATTGCTCGTGGTTATAATCTTGAGCCGAAGTTGCTACCGATTTATTTCGGAGGCATTCAAGCACTCGAACTAGATAAAAGCAGTCATGATATTACAGGAATTGCTGATATTCGCCGGAGTGGAACGTGGGATGCAAAAGATAAAGGAAATGCGCTTCTTGAAGGTCTTGTTCTCTTTTTCTTTATTATCGGGATTTCATTTCCACTTCTTCATCTCTTCCATTGCCTCCCTTGGTTTAGAGATAAACAAGAGGAAATGAAATACGAGCCTGATGAAGAAGATAGCATGAGTATTCTCGTTCCGTGCTACAACGAACAAGGCATTATTGAAACGTCTATTGAAAGTATGAAAAAGTTAGCGTATTCCAACTTTGAAGTTCTTTATATTAACGACGGTTCAAAAGATCATACTATGTCATTGCTTGATCAGTTTTTACAATTAAAATTATGTACAAAATCTCCACTTAAACAGTTAAGTAACGCTCGAGTGAAAGCTGTTTATCAATCAGAGCTTTACCCTCATATGTACGTAATTGATAAAGTAAATGGCGGAAAAGCAGATGCACTCAATGCAGGGATTGAATATGCATCGAACAACCTCGTCATCACGCTTGATGCGGATACGGTTTTAACAGAGGAAGCCCTGACTGTCGTCAATGAAAAGTTTGCTGATTGTGATGTCGTGGCTGCAGGTGGGATGGTTCATATTTTACAAACAAAAACAACAAAACCATTGAGTCATTTGTCATTGTTAAAAGCTAACTTATTATTACGACTACAAACGTTAGACTTTTTAAAAGCATTTTACATTACAAAAGTATCGCTTGCTCGCTTTGATGCTCTTGCTGTTATTTCTGGAGCATTCGGGATTTTCCGAAAGCAAGTTCTTCTTGATGTAGGAGGCTATCGATCGAGTATTGGTGAAGACATTGATATTACGTTACGGATTCATCAATACATTCATAAATTTAAAAATAAGAAAATTTTATTAATACCAGACGCTGTGTCGTATACTGAACTTCCAGAAACGTGGGAAGATTTCTTTAAGCAACGCGTTCGCTGGCAAAAAGCGTTTATTGATTGCGTCATTCATTTTCGTTCTTTTTTTACAAAGACGTTGTTTAAAAAAGGCGTTTCGTTTTTCTATATTTTTGAATCATTTTTCGCAGGTACTCTATCTGCTTATGTGATGGCGATTTTATTTATCGTCAGGGCGATTTACTATCCACCTGATTCTTACACGCATTACATGATGATGTACTTAATTTATATGTTCATCTTTGGATTCCTTTACAGTTTAATGGCTCTCTTGATGAACAAGCATTATGGATTTTCATTTGAGAATCGGGATTTCGGCCGCTTGCTTACAACGTTACTAATCGACGTCTTCCTTTATCGCTTTGTCATTATTTACATTGTGATGTACGGCAGCATTGCATATTTCTTTAACCACAACTGGAATAAAGTGGAGCGTACAGGGCGTAAATATCAAACCGATTCGCAATCTGCCGCGTAACAGTCCTTTATAAAAGAGGTTGAATGAAAAAGAGACGTCTCTCCTTTTGATTCGACCTCCTTTTACATCAAGACTATTAAAATGAGGTGAGCGAAACATTGAAGAAAAAACTGTTACTGCTCTTATTAACAACAATGGGTGTACTTCTTTTTGGCGCTGGAAGTTATACAATTTATTTATGGAATACAGCAACTGCGACATTCGCCAATATTCAAGAAGATTTAAATCGCGAAAAGTCAGAGAAACGACTTCAAAAAATTAGCTTAAATGATGGTGATCCATTTTCAGTTTTACTAATGGGGGTTGATAACCCTGAAGTTCATCAAAATCATGGGCGTGCGGATACACTCGTATTGTTAACGGTTAACCCTGAAAAAAAGTCGATACAAATGGTCAGTATTCCTCGTGATACCCGAACAAAAATTCAAGGAAAGTTTATGAAAGAAAAAATCAATCACTCTCATGCGATTGGTGGCACGGAAGGAACCATCGGAACGGTTGAGAAGTTTTTAGACGTACCGATTGACTATTTTATTAAAGTGAATATGAACAGCTTTCAAGACATTGTCGATGCGGTTGGAGGCGTTGATGTGAACAACAAGCTAGACTTCACCTTTTACGACATTCATTATCCAAAAGGAAAGCTTCACTTAAATGGGGAGGAAGCTCTTGGCTATGCTCGCATGCGACATCTCGATCCTCAAGGTGATTTCGGTCGTCAAAAGCGACAGCGTGAAGTGATTGAAGCAGTTTTAGAGGAAGGAGCGAGCATTTCCTCTCTTGCGAAATTTGGCGACTTGTTTAAAGTGGTTGAAAACAACGTGAAAACGAACCTTACGTTTGACGATATGTGGACGATCCAATCAAATTATACAGAGGCCTTGAATAATATTGAACAGCATTCTGTAAAAGGAGAAGGTAAAAAAATACGAGGAACGTTTTATCATGTTCCAAATAAAGACGAATTACAGCACCTTTCTAATGAATTAAAAGCTCATTTAGAAATGAAAGAATAATAAGAGCCTGCCCTTTTGCACATTGTTAGCATATACAGGGGCAGGTTTTTCATAGACTAATAGCGTTTCATACGACTTCCTTCTTTTTATCTATCCTTGTCGAATCACCCAAAATAATATTTTATGTATCACGCACATTTTGTCTACACAATAAGTTGTAAAGATTACTTTTTCAAGGAGGTATATACATGGCTTTTCCATCAAATGAGCAATTTCAACCTATCTTCCTAGGCGCACAGCCGCTCTTTGATGTGGTTGGAGATGAATCACCATCCTCAACTGACATTGTAGGAAATACGCAATTTCCCGCTGCTTTCGTGTCCTATGATGGAACAACTATTTACTTTCGACTTCGGGTGAACACAGATCCGCGAAATTCACAATTAACAGGGTTTCGTAACTTTGCATGGGGTGTACTTATTAACACAACCGGTACACCAGGTGTTTACAATTGGCTCGCGAACGTAAACGGTTTAAACAACACCATCAATTTAATTGAAAATACACAGCAAGTCTTTAACTCGTGGAATGACCCCGCTGAAGGAACCGATGGACGCGGGACGCCTAATTTCACGCAGCCCATTGCCAACTTTGATGTAGCACGCGCAACATTAACAAACGATGGTTCTAACTTCGGAGGAAATCCAGATTATTTTGTGGATTTTCAATATCCCGCTGCTCAATTTTTTCAGACGTTAGGCATTAGTTCCTCTACTGATTTACGATTCATTTTCTTTACGTCAGCAAATGCAAATAACTACAATAAAGATTCATTGCGAACGTCAGAGGGCTTTAAATTTATCGATGCATTAACGAATCCTGTTTCACCTGATGATGTCGATAGTCGCGCACGATTAAATGCAACGAAAGTCATTTCATCAGGTCCGACTTCTGTATTAACTGGAAATCTGACTACTTGGACGCAAACGGTAACCGTTAGCAATACAGGACGGTCATTAGCAAGGCAAGTAAATGTAACAGATGTGTTTAACATTGATCTCTTATCGAATGTAAGCTCTATTACAGCTTCTACTGGAACAACGACGTTTAACTTGTCTAATCGCACGCTATCATGGAACATCGGTAACCTTGCAGTAGGACAAACCGCTACATTAACATATACAGTAACCGGTACATTCACATCAGCAGGCACAAGACGACTGAATACGGTAACAGCTTCTGGTATTGATAACCAAACAGGTACGCAATTAGCGAATGCCGTTGCGTTTAATGATGTCACCGTCGCAGCGGCTTCTGCGATTACCGGGCAAGTCACCTCTGGGCAAACAGGCTTACCCCTTAGTAACGTCACCGTGGAACTACGAAATTCGACGAACGTGCTTGTTGGAACCACAACAACGAATGCACAAGGAAACTATAGCTTCACGCAACTTGCTGCTGGTACGTATAATCTCACTTTTATCGCTGCAGGATTCACAACTCTCACTCAATCCACAACTGTTTTAGCAGGGCAAACACAAATTGTGAATGTCATTTTACAACCTGTTCCGGGAACCGTCACCGGTACTGTGACAAATTCTGGTGGCACACCGATTGCTGGAGCTACCCTTCGACTCATTGATTCATTGAACAATGTCATTGCGACCGTGACAACGAACGCACAAGGACAATATACCATTTCAAATGTTACACCAGGAAACTATACAATTACCGCAAGCGCAACAAACTTTCAAGCGCAGTCTCGTGGAATTACGGTGACATCTGGACAAACAACAACAGCAAATTTTACGCTTGCACCATCACCTGGCACCGTCACTGGAACAGTGACAAACCCAGGAGGAGCCGCGATTGCTGGGGCACTTGTGGAAGTGTTGGATGCTGGAAATAATGTCATCGCAACTGCGACAACGAATGCACAAGGGCAGTATACGATTAGTCAGCTAGCTCCAGGAACCTTCCAGCTTCGCGTAACCGCTCAAAATTTCCAAACTGGCTTACTCGGCTTTACTATTCAAGCAGGTCAAACAACCACCCAAAATGTCGTGTTACAACCTTCTCCAGGAACTTTAACAGGGACGGTACGAGATGCGCAAACGAATACTGTTTTAGCCGGGGCCTCTGTTAATATTGTGAATCAAGGCGGCATTACAGTCGCAACCGCCACCACGAATGCACAAGGACAATATACTGTCGCAAACCTTGCACCAGGTAGCTATACCGTCACGTTTGGGCAGCCTGGTTATGCTAGTCAAACAACGGGTGCCATTCTTCAACCGAATGCGACAACAACATTAAATGGGACACTCAATCGAATTGTCGGAGTTATTAGTGGAACGGTGACGAACAATCAAGGTGGACCACTTGTTGGTGGGATCATCAATGTCTTTTTAAACAACAATCTTGTTGCATCCGTTAGTACAGATCAAAATGGCTCATACACCATTCCAAACTTAGCACCAGGAAACTATACAGTAACAGCAACCGCGCAGAACTTTCAATCACAGCTACTAGGGGCAGAAGTCGTTGGTTTTACAACTACAACGGTTACCTTCTCGCTTAACCCAGATCCAGGCACATTAACAGGGACGGTAACAAATTCAAACGGAGAAGCTGTAGCAGGTGCCATTCTTAATGTGCGCACAAACATTGGTGGCGCTATTGTTGGTACAGGTGTTACGAATCAAAACGGTGTATATACAATCCCGAACTTAGCACCAGGAACGTACGTCGTAACAGCAACCGCTCCAACGCTTCAAACAGCCAGTCAAGGAACAGCGATTCAATCGAATCAAACAACAACGTTAAACTTTACATTAGCATTTAATCCTGTTTCAATCGTCGGAACCGTAACGAATCAACAAACGGGTGAGCCGATTTCTGGGGCTCAAATTCAAGTACGTATTTTAGATGCAAATGGCAGTGTAATTTCTACCGTTTTTACTGATTTACAAGGAAATTTCCTTGCACCGCAGTTAGCACCAGGAACGTATACACTTGTAGCATCAGCATCGAACTTTCAAACGAACTTTGCAACTGTCACGGTACCTCCTGGGGAACAAGGAACGGTAACTATCGCATTAGCACCAAGCCCTGGTCTTATTACCGGTCAAGTGAGAAGTAACGGAACACCGATTGCTGGGGCGACTGTGAGTGTTGTTGATCAAAACAACGTCCAAATTCAAGTTGCTTTAACCGACAGTCAAGGAAATTATACAGTCGAAGGCTTACCACCTGGCAATTATAACGTTGTTGCGAGCGCAACGAATTTCCAAACGAATATCGCTGGAGCCATTGTCTTAGCAAGTACAACAACAGTTACTGTTGTCAATCTTGCACCAGATCCAGGTTCAATTGTCGGAACCGTTTCTCCTGCTCAACCAAATACGGTAGTCGAGCTATACAACAATCAAAATATCTTCATTCAAAGTACAGTAGCCGATAGCAACGGTGCGTATCAATTTTTAAATTTAGCTCCCGGGAACTATATTGTGACAGCTACAGCACCAAACTTTACAACTGAATCTGCTGGAGCCATTGTCGCTTCAAATGTCCAAACAACCGTTAATTTAACGGTAAATCCAAATCCGTCAACCATTTCTGGTACGGTACGTGATACAGATGGAAGTCCAATTTCAAACGCTGTAATTCGTGTGTTAGATGCAAATGAAACGATTTTAGGAACGGCTGGAACTGATGCGAATGGGGCGTATTCAATCGGAAATCTTCCACCTGGGTCATTCACGGTTACCGCTACCGCTCCGTCGTTTGGCAATTCACTTACAGGTGTGACCTTACAGCCTGGTAGTAACGTACCAAATGTTAATTTCTCGCTTACTCCAAACCCTGGTGCACTAAGTGGACTTGTGACGAACGAAGCAAATGGGGAGCCACTTATTAATGCGACCGTTGTAATTCGCCAAGCAACTGGTGCTGGCATTATTGTTGCGACAGTGACAACCGATTTAAACGGAAACTTCCTTGTTCAAAACTTAACACCAGGAAGCTACACGGTGACCGCTTCGTTCCCTACGTTTGGAACAGATACGGTTGGGGCCATCGTTGTGAGTGATACAACGTCTATTGCCAATATTTCATTACGTGAGCTAAACGGCTCCATTTCCGGTCAGCTCGTCGACCAAAACGGAAGCCCGATTACAGGACCAAATTTACAAATTCGCTTACTCGATTTAAACGGCGTGTTAATTGCAACCGTTCTCGCACAACCGGATGGAACATTTGCGTTCTTTGATGTATTACCAGGTAGCTATGTAATCAACGCTTCTGCCCCTGGGTTCCAAGCAACAACCATTAGCGTTCAAGTGCAAGCGAATCAAGTGACACAAACGACTGTTTCACTTCAGCCTTCCCCTGCTACATTAACAGGGCAAGTGATTAATGAACAAACAGGTGTTGGCATTGCAGGTAGTCTTATTTCGATTATCAATCCGAACACAGGGGTTTTAATTGGCGCAGGTACGTCAAGTCAAGATGGCACGTTTCGTATTGAAAACTTACCGGCTGGCTCATTTATCGCAACAGCTGATGCGCTGAATTTCGGAACCGCATCGCGAGCTGTCATTTTAGTTGCAGGTGAAACGACGACAACTACCCTTCCACTTACACCAAACCCCGGTAGTGTCACAGGATTTGTCGTCAATCGTGAGAATGGAGATGCTCTCGCTGGAGCAAGCGTGCAAATTTTTGATCAAACAGGTGCTGCGGTTGTTTCGGTTGTATCCAATGCACTCGGACAATATGCTGTTCCAAGTTTAGCACCAGGCAACTATACAGCGATTGCGACTGTTCAAGGATTTACAAGTCAAACAGTTGGCTTTACAGTTACGTCAAACACTGAAACCGTCGCCAGCTTCGCATTAGAACCGAATCCATCACAAATTCAAGGTAGCGTAACAAATGTGGCAACAGGTGCTCCAGTCGTTGGTGCAAGTGTGATTGTTCGTCAATTTACGGCTTCTGGCCCAATTATTGCGACAACTGTTACGGACTCAAACGGTTTTTACGTTGTTCCAAACTTACCACAAGGGACATTTACTGTCATTGTTCTTGAGCCTTCATTTGGATCGCAAGCATCGTCAGTTACGTTAACCCCTGGCGAAACAGCGACTTTAAATTTCACACTTGAACAATTGCCTTCTGCTGTAGAAGGAACCGTTCTGAACGCTGATACAGGCGAACCGATTGTAAATACGCTTGTTCAGTTAATTGATGATAACGGTATTCTTGTGACGCAAACGCAAACAGATGTGAATGGTTTTTATCAAATTACAGGGTTTACGGCTGGTGATTACACGATTCCTTTTAGCAACCCAACGTTCCAAGCTCGAACGTTAAGTTTTACTGCACAGCCGAATGAAACGTCTGTTGTTAACGCAAATTTAATTGCAAACCCTGGTTCAATTGCAGGGCAAGTGTTTGATGTTGAAACAAACACACCGCTTGTCGGTGCTGCTGTACTTGTGTATCCTGCAATTGGCTTAAACCCAATTGCCACACTCGTAACCGATGCATTTGGTGGCTATTTTCTATCTGGATTAGCACCTGGTGCTTATATTCTCGTCGCGTCGTATCAAAATTACGCGTCTTCTTCAACAGGGATTACGGTTCGATCGAATGAAACAACTTCATCGAACATTTTCCTTACACCAAATCCGGCAACAATTTCAGGTACGGTCACGTCAGACACTGGTAATCCGATTAGCAATGCCACCATTCGTGTGTTAGATCAAAATGAGATTGTCCTTGGCACGGCGGTAACAGATGAATTTGGAAACTATTCGATTGCAAATTTACCACAAGGAAATCAACAAATGATTGTTAGTGCTCCAGGCTTTGGCGCTCAGCTAGGTGGAGTCATTTTAACACCAGGAGCAATTGTTACTGATGTGAACTTTACCTTAACAGCCAATGCAGGTAGTATCGCCGGACAAATTACCACAGCAGATACAGGTGAGCCGATCATTGGAGCGATTGCGGTTGTTCGGACCGTTGCGGGAATTCCGGTCGTTGTTGCCTCGACTACGACTGATGATTTTGGGAATTATGTTGTAAATGGATTACAGCCAGGTTCGTATACAGTGACCGGTTCAGCTACAGGCTTTGCGCTTGCAACGGTTGGCGCCATCGTCGTCAGCGACACAACAACAGAAGCGAACATCGCCTTGTCTCGCCTTGTTGGTTCAATCTCTGGAACAGTGGTTGATATTCAAGGAAATCCATTATTAAATATCCCAATTCAAATACGTGTGTTTGATCAAAGCGGCCTTTTACTTGAAACCATCGCCGCTCAATCAGACGGGACGTTCTTAATTGATAACCTACCACCAGGCTCGTATCAACTGACTGTTTTGGCACAAAATTATGCGGCAAACACAGTTGGCGCCTTTGTCGTTGCAAATGAAGTAACAGTCATTACTGTCCCACTTACACCAAACCCTGGAACCGTTACAGGTCAAGTTATCAACGCGTCAACAAGTGTACCAGTTGCTGGAGCCATTGTATCAGTAACCGATGTAAACGGTCTTCCAATTGGGAACACGGTGGCTGATAATAACGGAAACTTTGTCATTTCTGAATTACCTCCAACGACCGTTATTGTGTCAGCGGTGGCACCAAACTTCGGATCTGATTCTCGTTCTGTGATTTTAACGCCTGGTGGTACAGCGACTACAACATTAAGCTTAACACCAAATCCTGGAGCAATTAGCGGTTTTGTAACGAATGAGCAAACGAGTGATCCACTTGTTGGCGCAACGATTCAAGTATTCGATGTTACAAATGCCCTCGTCGCAACAGTCGTGTCTGATAGTAACGGTTTTTATCAATTTACAAACTTAGCACCTGGCTTTTATCGAGTGATCGCAACAGCAACCAATTTCGGATCATTGTTACAAGATGTTCAAGTGTTTTCAAATCAAGTGACGTCTGTTAATTTTGCATTGCCACCAAACCCCGGATCGATTTTTGGTACGGTTGTGAATCAACAAACCGGTGACTTTATTGTTGGAGCGACGATTATTGTACGTGAATTTTCACCAGCTGGGCCAATCGCTCAAACAACAGCAACAGATAGTAGCGGACAATTTACTGTTTTGAACCTTGCACCAGGAACGTATGCGGTTACGGCATTTAACCCGAACTTCGGAACACAAAGTACGACAACCATTGTGCAATCAAATGGAGTTTCAACCGTTTCACTCGCCTTACCGCCAAATCCAGGGTCCATTCAAGGGCAAATAACGTCTGCTCAAACAGGTGAACCGATTGTGAACACGCAAGTACGTGTGCTTAATGATAATGGTGTGTTAGTAGCAACGGTTCAAACAGATATTAATGGAAATTACTTTGTTTCAGGATTACTTCCAGGAACGTATACCGTTGTCTTTTCGAACCCAGATTTCCAAAGCAGTACAGTCGGTGCGGTTGTTGGAGCTGGTAGTACTGTCACTTTAAATCGTGCATTAACACCTGATCCTGGCACGATTACAGGAACGGTCGTCGATGCACAAACAGGTCTTCCACTCGTTGGCGCTCTGGTTCAAGTGTTTCCTGCACAAAGCTTACTTTCTATTGCAGATGCTATCACGAACCAAAATGGCACGTACACCATCTCTGGTATTGAACCTGGTGAATACGTGATTGTTGGTACAGCTTTTAATTATGCCAGTAACGCAGTAGGGGCAACTGTTTCACCGAATGCAACTGCTGTTGCTAATCTTTTCTTAGTACCGAATCCAGCAACGGTGAGTGGTACGGTTGTTTCAACAGACGGCACGCCAATCGCAGGAGCGACAGTTCGCATTATCGATCAAAACGAAACGGTGCTCGGAATCGGCGTGACTGATCAAAATGGAAATTATACAATCGGGAACCTCCCTCCTGGATCACAAACTGTCATTGTGTCAGCACTTAACTTTGGCACACAAATAATTGGTGTCACTTTAACACCTGGTCAGGTTCTTACAGGGGTAAACGCTGAACTCACACCAAATCCAGGATCTGTTCAAGGAACCGTCACAAATGAACAAACTGGCGAACGGATTGCTGGAGCAGAGGTGATTATTCGAAAAGTTGGCGCGACTTCAGTGATTGTCGCAAGCACGACAACAGACAACAATGGAAACTACCTTGTGAATAACTTAGCTCCTGGTACGTATGTCGTAACCGCGAGTCGAAGTGGTTTTGGAGTAGGTTCTGTTGGTGTAACCGTTATTAGTGATGCAACATCTATCGCTAATCTTTCTTTAACACCACTTACAGGAACAATTACAGGGACTATAACTGACCCGCAAGGTAATCCAATCACTGGAAATAATCTTCAAATTCAAGTATTTAATCAAAGTGGTCAGCTTGTTAAGTCAGTTTTAGCAAATGAAGACGGTACGTTTACTATTCTCGATCTACCTCCAGGGACGTATCAATTAACCTTTACAGCTCCAAATTTCGCAACTGGAACCTTTAGCACAACTGTTGTATCAGAACAAACAACAAATTTAACAGCTATTTTACAGCCAAATCCTGCTACTGTTATTGCTCAAGTGATTAACGAAGAAACGGGAGAGCCGATTGCTGGGGCGATTGTAACTGTAACGTTACCAACTGGAACGATTGTCGGCGATGGTGTAACCGATGCAAATGGGTTTGTAACGATTGAAAACCTGCCTCCACAAACATTGAACATCTCGATTACTGCAGATAACTTTGGCAGCGTCTCACAATCGATTATTCTTGCTCCTGGGCAAGTGCTTGAAACATCCATTTCGTTATCGCCACAAACAGGGACACTTCAAGGTACAGTCGTTAACGACTCAACAGGTGTGGCCATTGCTGGGGCAACGGTGAGAGTGTTCAGCTTTACACGTGGCCTTGTCGCAACGTTAGTTACCAATGAATTTGGTTTCTATGAAGTGCAAAATTTATCCACAGGGCAATATCGCGTAATTGTCTCTGCTACTAATTTTGGTAGTATCGTAGGAGAAACAACCGTCGTTGTCAATCAAGTGACAGTGTTGAACTTCTTTTTACCACCTGATCCTGGTTCCATTCAAGGGGTAGTTGTGAATGAACAAACAGGTGATCCATTAGCTGGAGCTTCGATTGTGATTCGTCAGTTCTCACCTACTGGACCAATTGTCGCAACTTTATCAACAGATCAAAGTGGGTTTTTCACCGTCAATAATTTAGCTCCTGGTTCTTATACGGTTATCAGTTTGGCTCCAAATTTCGGAAGTGAAGCAGCGTCTGTTTTTGTTCAGTCGAATGCTACTTCTACTGTGATATTGGCGCTTGCACCGAATCCTGGAACCGCTCAAGGAACTCTTACAAATGCTCAAACAGGCGATCCATTATCAGGGGCGTTCGTTCGCGTATTAGATAGCAACCGCGTTATCATTCAAGAAATACAAACTGATGCAAATGGAAATTATCGAGTAGACGAATTAGCACCGGGTGACTATTTATTGATTGCTGTATCACCTAATTTTCAGCGTGAAACGATTGGCTTTACTGTTGCATCAGGTGAAACAACGACCGTCAACCTTGCGCTTACACCAGATCCAGGGCTAATTACCGGGCGCGTAGTTGATCAACAAACAGGATTAGCACTTGAAGGAGCGCTTGTTCAAGTATTTCCTGCTCAAAGTCTCGTTCCTATTGCCAATGCTGTAACCGACCAAAACGGGAATTACCAAATCGTAGCGCTTGCACCTGGCGAGTATGTGGTAACCGCAAATGCGCGTAACTATGCAAGGGGAGCGGTTGGAGCGACTGTTTTTGCCACCCAAACGACTGTTGCCAATCTTGGACTTCTTCCAAATCCTGCAACAATTAGTGGCGTTGTAACAAGCACAGGTGGGCAACCGATCGGAAATGCGAGCGTGAGGGTCATCGACCAAAATGAAGTCGTTTTAGGTACAGCATTAACGGATCAAAATGGAAATTATGTAATTAGCAATCTACCACCAGGCTCTCATACTATTATTGTCGCTGCTGCTACTTTCTCTACTCAAATTAGCGGCGTCACGCTTACAGCTGGTGATTTTATTGAAAATGTCAATTTTGTCTTAACGCCTAACCCAGGCAACTTAACAGGCCAAATTACAAATGGGCAAACTGGCGATCCGATTCCGAGTGCCATTACAATTGTTCGTCTCGTTGGAGGCGCTGGAGTGATTGTGGCGAACACAGTAACGGATATTGATGGACGTTATTTTATTAGCGGGTTAGCTCCTGGTTCTTATACAATTGTTGCGTCTCGAAATGGTTTTGGCACAGCAACGGTAGGCGCAGTCATTCAAAGTGACGTTACAACAATTGCTAACATTGTTCTTCTCCCAAATGTAGGGGCCATTACGGGGGTGATTACCGACTTACAAGGCAGTCCAATTTTAGGAGAAAATACGCAAATTCAAGTATTCGACCAAAGTGGTACGTTGTTAAAAACGTTACTCGCTTCATCTGACGGCACGTACAATGTACTCGACCTTCTTCCTGGAAGCTATACGCTCGTCATTACATCACCAAACTTTGCTGCTACAACAACAAGTGCAGTCGTCGTTTCAGACCAAACGACACAAGCGAATGTAACGTTAACACCGAATCCAGCTACGGTAACCGGGCAAGTGATAAATGCCGGAACAGGTGCGACAATTAGTGGCGCAATTGTAACAATTTCAGATCTTAATGGCATCGTTGTTGGATCAGGTACAAGTGATTTTAACGGGAATTTCACGATTCCAAACCTTCCAGCAACAACATTGATTGTATCAGCAATTGCCCAAGGCTTTGGCAGCGATTCAAAAGCAGTTTTACTCACACCAGGTGAAATTGAAGCGACGACATTAAGTTTAACGCCAAATCCTGGAACACTGCGTGGTACCGTAGTTGATGAGCAAACAGGTAATACCATTGCAGGTGCGACTGTTCAAGTATTTGATTTTACCCGAGCATTAGTAGCAACTGTTCAGACAGATCAAAATGGAGTCTATGAACTTCAAAATCTAGCACCGAACTTGTATCGTGTCACTGCGACTGCTGTCAAATTCGGCTCTGTCACACAGGATACTACTGTCACAGCAGACACGACCACAACGCTAGATTTCAGCTTACCACCAAATCCAGGGACGATTACAGGTACGGTATTTAATCAACAAACAGGTGCACCAATTGCCGGAGCAAGCATTGCCATTCGTCAGTTCTCGCCGGTTGGGCCGATTGTCGCTACAACAACAACCAATTCACAAGGACAATTTACAGTCTTTAATCTTACACCGAGCGCGTATACGGTCGTTGCATCGCAACCGAACTTCGGTACGCAAGCAGCCTCGACTTTTGTGCAATCGAACGAAGTATCAACTGTTCTATTAAACTTACCACCGAACCCAGGTACCGTCACCGGAACCATCACGAGTGCGCAAACAGGTGACGTATTACCAAACACACTCATTCGGATTGTTGATATTAATGGCGTGATAGTTGCCACATCGCAAACAGATGTAAACGGAATTTACCGAGTGGAAGGGTTAGCTCCTGGGACGTATACTCTCGTTGCCATTAACCCAGAGTTCCAACGAATTACGATTGGTTTTACCGTTTCATCTAATCAAACAGTGACACAAAACATTTCACTCATTCCAAATCCTGGTACGATTACTGGAACAGTGACAAGTGCTCAAACGGGAGATCCAATTGCCGGTGCAGTTATTCAAATTTTTCAATCTGAAAGCATTGTTCCAGTTGCGAATGCCATTACGAATCAAAATGGATTGTTTACAGTCATTGGCTTAGAGCCAGGTGAATATACCGTTGTAGCGCGAGCAATTAACTTCGGTTCTGTCGCGGTAGGCGCAATTGT
Organism: Bacillus sp. CGMCC 1.16541; assembly: GCF_003184905.1. GTDB lineage: Bacteria > Bacillota > Bacilli > Bacillales > Bacillaceae_H > Priestia. The sequence goes on along the minus strand of NZ_QFRU01000018.1, from coordinate 57,279 downwards.
GACACCAAATGATACAACAACAGTGACGCTCGCACTCCCTCCTTTACCTGGCGCAATTTTTGGGCGAGTCACCGACTTTGGCGGAAACGGCATTCCAAATGCAACCGTACGTTTATTAGATCAAAATCAAAATGTAGTCGGCATTGGTGCGACTGATTTAAATGGAAACTATACAATCGGAAACATTGCACCAGGCACGTATACTGTGTTGGCTAGTGCACCGAATTTTGGATCGAACACAATCGGTGTTACGCTTACGCCAGCTCAAGTTTTAACGAATGTGAACATTCCACTACAAGCAAATCCAGGGACGATCGCCGGGCAAGTGACTGATTCATCATCAGGAACACCAATTGCAGGAGCCACGATTACCGTACGTTCCATTAACACAGGAAACATTGTCGTTCAAACGGTTAATACAGATCAAGCAGGTAATTATGTTGCACCAAGCTTAGCACCAGGACAATATTCGGTCACTGTAACCAAATCTGATTTTGGCACACAAACTCAAACCGTGACCGTAACAAGTAATCAAACAACAACAGCTAATTTCGCTCTCATTGTTGATACAGGTACGATTTCAGGTACAGTCACAGACTCAAATGGAGATCCAATTACAGGTACAACAATTTTTGTTCGAGTATTCGATGAAAACAACTTACTCATCAAATCTGTTACCGCTCAACCAAATGGCACGTTTGCAGTTTTATATTTAGAACCTGGCACGTATACACTCGTTGCTGAAGCACCTAATTATGCAACAAATTCTGTGACAGTCATTGTTCAAGCAAATCAAACAACAACCGTATCGATTCCTTTAACACCGAATCCAGCAACCATTACAGGGCAAGTGTTCAATCAACAAACAAACACACCACTTCAAGGCGCAACGGTTACCGCATCTATCAATGGTCAACTTATTGCTACTACAGTCACTGACAATAACGGAACCTTCCAACTTGTGAATTTACCAGCAGGCTCCATTGATGTGACAGTGTCAGCACCTAATTTTGAATCAGCTACTCAAACTGTCACACTCACACCTGGAGAAACGGAACAAATTTCAGTTAGCTTAGCACCACTTGTCGGTTCAATTACTGGGACGATTATTAATCAGCAAACAAGCAATCCGATTGAAGGAGCAACCATTATTATTCGTCAATTCTCTCCTTCAGGTCCTATTGTCGCAACAGCCACAACAGATGCAGCAGGTGTCTTTACTGTATCAAACTTGCCACCTGGTACGTATACGGTTATTGCACAAGCAACAAATTTTGGTACCCAATCTGCGACAACGGTTGTCTTTGCGAACGCGACTTCTACTGTGACGATTGGCCTTACTCCTTCCCCTGGAGCTGTAGAAGGAACCGTTCGAAGCGGAACGACACTAATTGAAGGAGCGACAGTTCGTGTCATTCGCCGAGACGGAACACTTGTTGATGAAGTAACGACAAATGCAGTCGGTTTTTATGCAGTCGAAGGTCTTCCTGCGGACTCTTATACGCTAGTCGTAACGGATGCAGGTTTTCAACAGCAAAGCGTTGGATTTACAGTCGCACCAAATCAAACGACAACGGTTAACGTCAATCTCACTCCAAACCCTGGAACATTAACAGGCGTTGTCACTGATTTATTTACAGGCGGGCCAATTGCAAACGCGACTGTCCTAGTCTTCCCTTCTCAAAGCATCACACCGGTTGCGCAAGCTGTCACAGATTCAAATGGTCAATATACGATTTTAGGCTTAGCGCCTGGTGAGTACAATGTTGTGGCAACCGCTACAAACTATGCACGAAGAGGTGTAGGAGCTGTTATTACAGCCGGGGAACAAACTGTTGCTTCCATTGAATTAACACCAAATCCAGCGACGGTTTCTGGAACAATTACAGGAGCGGGAACTCCTTTACCAAACGCAACGGTACGCATTATTGATCAAAACGAAACGGTGTTAGGAACAGCGATTACAGATGAGAATGGAAACTATTCAATTAGTAACTTACCACAAGGAACGTTAACTGTTATTGTGTCGGCATCTGGATTTGCCACAAATTTAACAGCTGTTACGGTGACGCCTGGGCAAGTGTTACAAAATGTGAATGTTGATTTAAGCCCTCTATTTGGAAACATTACTGGTCAAATCTTTAATTCTGATACCGGAGAAGCAATTGTGGGCGCCATCGCTGTCGTTCGTACTGTTGGAGGAACGAGTATCATCGTGGCATCAGATACGACGGATTCTGACGGTAACTATTTTGTTGAAGGTCTTGCACCTGGTTCGTATTCGGTCGTTGGAACAGCCACTGGATTCGGAACGATTACTGTTGGAGCAATCGTTCAAGCAGCTTCTACAACGGTTGTCGACTTAGGGCTTCCACTGCTTACAGGTACGATCAGTGGAACTGTCACAGATATAGCTGGAAATCCTATTACCGGTTCAAATATTCAAGTGCAAGTATTTGATAGTAATGGCACCTTAATTAAAACATTGCTTGCAAACACGAATGGAACGTTCACAATCATTGATTTATCCCCTGGCACGTATATCATTCAAGTCACGGCACCAAATTACGGAACAGCTGTAGCAAGTGCCAATGTGGTTGCGAATGAAGTGACGACCATTACTGTACCACTTACTCCAAATCCAGCTACAGTTAACGGTCTTGTGATTAATGCAGTAACGCAAGAACCGTTGTCAGGTGTCATTATAACAGTGACAGATCGTAATGGGCTTATCGTTGGAAGTGCTGTAAGTGACATAAACGGGCAATTTATCATTCAAAACTTACCGCCAAATACGGTCACTCTTACTGCTACTGCCACACAACCTGGATTCGGTTCAGCCTCTGCTTCCGTTCAACTTGGTCCAGGTGCTGTAAATTCTGTGACACTTGCGCTATCTCCACAAGCAGGAGCTCTAACAGGAACGGTGCGAAATGCACAAACGGGAGAAGTGATTGCTGGAGCCACTGTTCAAGTATTTGATTTTACAAGAGCGCTTGTGGCGACAGTCGTTACCACTCAAAACGGCCAATATCTTGTGACGAATTTAAGTCCTGGGGCATATCGAGTCATCGCATCTGCTCAAAATGTTGGAAGTGTCGCTCAAGAAGTCGAAGTTGTCGCAAACGATACAGCTATTCTAAACTTTGATTTAGTCCCCAATCCTGGAACTATTCAAGGTACAGTTGTGAATCAACAAACGAATCAACCACTTGGTGGCGTGAGCATTGTTGTTCGTCAATTTTCACCAACCGGACCGATTGTTGCAAGTTCCGCAACGGATGGAAATGGCGTGTTCACCGTTCCTAATCTTGCTCCGGGAACGTATACCGTTATTGCTACACTTGCAAACTTCGGTACCCAAGCAGCATCCGTCATTGTCAATGCAGATGAAACAGCATTGGTTCAATTAGCGTTACCACCGAATCCTGGTATCGTTCAAGGTACGGTAACAAATGCACAAACAGGAGATCCACTAGCTAACACGTTCGTTCGCGTCATTGATGGAAATGGGGTTATTATCGGTGTCGTGCAAACAAATTCGAATGGACGCTATGGCCTTGAAGGGCTCACTCCTGGCACGTATACACTCATTGTCGTAAATGCAGATTTTCAGCGTGAAACAGTTGGTTTTATTATTACAGCAGGTCAGACCGTTGTCATCAACGTGGCGTTACAGCCAAATCCCGGATCGATTACTGGTATTGTATCAAGCACCCAAACAGGACTTCCACTTGCCGGAGCAGCTGTTCAATTATTCTCTGCTCAAGGACTAATCCCGATTGCGAATGCGGTGACAGATGAAAACGGTCGCTATCGCTTCATCGGTATTGCTCCTGGCACGTATACGGTTGTGGCGAATGCAACGAATTTCGCAAGAGGAAGCATCGGTACGACCGTTGTAGCAAACGAGCAATCCTTAGCAAACCTTGCGCTCCAGCCAAATCCAGCGACGGTTTCTGGTACGATTGTCGACCAAAATGGGGCTCCTATTTCAAACGCAACGGTTCGAGTCGTCGATGAAAATGAAACCGTACTTGGAACAGGAATTTCTGGTAGCAACGGCGCGTATGTCGTTGAAGGCCTTCCTTCTGGAACATATCGCGTGATTGTGACAGCTTCAGGATTTTCAACAGCTACAAGCAGCGTGACACTCGCTCCAGGTGAAGTAAAAGCCGACGTTAACTTCGTTCTTATTGCTAATCCTGGTACGCTAACAGGAACAGTTGTCAATGCTGAAAACAATTCACCACTTGTCGGAGTGAGTGTGGTTGTACGCAATCAAGCTGGACTAATTATTTCGTCTACATTTACGAATGTTGATGGACGTTATACGGTTCAGAATCTAGCACCTGGGTCTTATACAGTCACCTTCTTAAGCAATGGTTTTGGCACAATCGTGCTTGGGGCACAACTTGTATCAGGAATTACAACGATTTTAAATGCCGCTTTACGCCCTCTACCTGGAAGCGTTTTAGGACGTATTGTAGATGTACAAGGAAATCCAGTTACCGGGCAAAACATTCAAGTGAAGATTTTTAGTGAACAACTTGTTTTAATTCAAACTCTACTTGCACAAGAAGATGGCACATTCACCGTATTAAATTTAGAACCAGGAACGTATTTAGTCAATGCGACTGCACCTGGATTTGCAGCCAATACGGTTAGTGCGAACGTAACCGCAAATGAACAAACAGACGTGGTTGTTACGCTAACAGATTTACCAGCAACGTTAATTGGGCAAATTGTCAATGCAACGACAGGTGACGGCATTGTGGGTGCTTCACTTACCATCGTTCGACCAAATGGCGTGATTGTTGCAACAGGTATAAGTGGTGACAATGGCACATTTACATTTTCAAACCTACCTGCTGGCTCTTTCCTTGTTACCGCACAAGCACCTGGGTTTGGCAATGCGACAACATCCGTTATTTTAACATCTGGAGAAGTGACTTCTACAACGTTATCTTTGACTCCTTCCCCAGGAACATTATCGGGTCAAGTAACAAACGCATCAACGAATGAACCGATTTTAGGCGCAACCATTCAACTATTCGATCAAAATCGTACGTTTATTGGAACAGTCGTGACAAATAGTCAAGGGAACTTTACTGTGGCTAATTTGACTCCAGGACAATATACAGCCGTGATTAGCGCATCAAATTTTGGTAGTGAATTACGAGGGTTTGTTATCAATGCGAATACCGTAACAATTTTAGCTGTAGCACTGACTCCAAATCCTGGTATAATTCAAGGTCAAATTACGAATGAAGCAACAGGTCAACCAATTGCGAGTGCGAGTGTAATCATCCGCGCCCTTAGTCCTGCTGGTCCAATTATTGCTACAACGGTAACAGATCAAAATGGTTTTTATCAAATTACGGGCTTAGCTCCTAATGTGTATACGGTTGTTATAAGTGGAACACCATCATTTGGCTCTGAAGTCATTTCTGTGCGAGTGGACCCTGGCGAAACAGAGATTGTAAATGTGGCACTTACTCCTCTTCCTAGTGCTGTTCGAGGAAGAGTAACTGATGAAGGTGGTCGTGGCATTGCGAATGCACTTGTTCAATTATTTAACGAGCAAGGTGTACTCGTCCGTCGTATTCAAACAGATAATGATGGAAGCTACTTGTTAACAGGCTTTACAGCTGGAAACTACGTTCTTTCAGTGACTGAACCGAATTTCCAATTTGCTTCGTCAAGCTTCCAAGCATCACCTGGAGAAACGGTGACAGTGAACTTTACACTAGCCGGAAACCCTGGTTCCATCTTTGGTACTGTACGAAGCGCAGAAACAAATCAACCCATTCCAGGCGCAATTGTCCAACTCTTTACGGATCAAAGCTTAGTTCCACTCGCCTTTGCTGTTGCCGATCAACAAGGAAATTACCAATTTACAGGATTACAGCCTGGTAATTACCTCGTACTTGGATCTGCATTCAATTTTGCAAGTGCATCTGCTGGCGCATCAGTTGTGTCAAATCGAGCGACTGCTGCTAACTTATTCTTACAGCCGAACCCAGCTTCGATATCCGGAACAGTTACAACGGAAGATGGCACACCGATTAACAATGCTGTTGTTCGAATTTTAGATCAAAATGAAAACATTCTTAACTTTGGTGTAACAGGTCCAGATGGCACGTATGCAATCGGAAACCTTCCTGCTGGTACATTTAAAGTCGTTGTATCCGCACCTGGCTTTCAATCATTGCTATCAAGTCTTACACTCATTCAAGGTGAACAGCGTGACGATGTCAATTTCGTTCTACGTGCAAATCCTGGCTCCATTATTGGAACGATTACCGATGAAAATGGCGACCCGGTCGCAGGCGCCGTTATTACCGTTCGCCTGACAGGTCCTGCTGGCATAATTGTCGCCACAACTATTACAAATCAAGACGGCCAATACAGAGTGGAAAGTTTAGCCCCTGGCTCTTATATTGTCACAGTAAGTGCCTCTGGCTTTGATACTCAAACAGTTGGCGCTATTGTTGAATCTGATTCAACTACGACAGTCGATGTTATCTTGTCGCGTATCATTGGTTCAATAAGTGGTGTTGTATTAAACAATTTAGGTCAGCCGATTACAGGATCAAACATTGCAGTTTCCTTATTCGATGAAAACGGCATTCTCATTTTAACAACAACGATTCATTCAAGCGGTCAATTTGCCTTCCCAAATGTAGCGCCAGGAACGTATGTCGTGACCGCTTCTGCTGAAGGATTTATTACGGGAACAGCAGGTGCCATTGTTGTCGCAGGTGAAAACACAGCTGTCACCATTTTACTGCAACCGAATCCAGCTACAGTTACGGGTCGCGTTGTTAATGCTAACACAGGTGAAGGAATTCAAGGTGCCATTGTATCTGCTACAACTCCTGAAGGTCAAATTCTTGCGATTGCAACGACCGATGTAAATGGCAACTTTACAATTCCAAGCTTGCCACCTGGATCTATTATTATTACAGCAAATGCAGCAGGATTTGGGACGGATTCACGAGCTGTTCTCTTACAGCCGAATACAACAACAACAGTCACACTATCTCTTAGCCCAACTCCTGGACTGCTCGCTGGTACGGTTACAGATGAATTTGGTGAACCAATTTTAGGAGCCTCTGTGCAAGTATTCGACATTACAAACGGACTTGTGGCGACCGTTTTAACAAATCGTTTCGGGCAATACCGCATCGACGGACTAACACCTGGCAATTACCGTGTCATCTTTACAGCTCAACGATTCCAGCGCTTAGCTGCAGGTGCGACTATTAGCGCAGGTGAAACAACACAATTAAATGTTCAACTAACTCGCTTGTTTGCAACCGTCAACGGAACTGTATTAAATGCTGAAACAAGAGCACCGATTGCAGGCGCAACAGTCACACTGCGTTATCAAAGTGCTTCTGGTCCTATTTTTGCTACAGTGGTTACGGATGCATTGGGTCGCTTTGAATTTACCGGTGTGGCTGAAGGAACGATTGCCATTATTGCGACAGCAACAGGATTTGGTACAGAAGCATTTAACTCGACTGTATTTGCTGGTCAAACCGTCACATTTGAATTTCTACTCCTAGCTCAAACAGCAACCATTCAAGGAAGAGTAACCAATGCAAGTACGGGAGCAACACTACCAAATACGCGTATTCGTGTGATCAACAGCTTAGGCATTGTCGTTGCGACAACACAAACTGATGATGATGGAAATTACCTCGTATCTAATTTAGCGCCAGGAACGTATCAAGTTGTTGCACTGAACGTGAACTTCCAAGCACAAACACAATCTGTCACCATACGACCAAACCAAGTCGCAACCGTGAACTTTGAGTTAGTCGGAAACCCTGCTACATTGAGAGGTCGAGTGGTAGATGCTGATACTGGATTGCCAATTGTCGGTGCACTCGTTGAAGTGTTTGATGAGGCAGGTGTATCGATTGCTTTTGGGTTAACAGATGAAAATGGAAATTATGTGATTGAAGGCTTACCACAAGGTACCTTTACCGTCATCGCATCTGCTCCTGGTTATCTATCTGCATCTTCAACCGTTGAACTGCAAGCTGGTGAAACCGAAACACTTGACTTTGAATTAACGCGGAGACAAACAGAAGGTGGCGTAATTGCTGGAAGAGTATTCGATGCAGAAACAAATGCTCCAATTGTCAATGCGCAAGTAGATCTGATTGACAGGGAAGGAAGACTCGTCGCCTTTACGTTTACAGATGCAAACGGTCAATACTTCTTCCAAAACCTTACACCAGACACGTATACTGTATTCGTTACGGCAGAAGGCTACCAAGAAGCGCAACAAATTGTGCCTCTTGCAGAAGGCGAAAGTCGTCTTGATGTGAACTTTGCACTTAATCGAGCAACGGCATTCGGAGCGATTAGTGGAACGGTGTTGAGTGCGGAAGATAGCGAACCAATTGCTGGAGCACTCGTAGAGATTGTGAATGTAGACGGTGAAGTGGTCGCAACCGCCAGAACAGACGAATTTGGTAACTTCTTAATTGAAGGCTTACAACCTGATGTGTATACAGTCCGCGTCTCAGCAACAGGATTTGTAACCGGAACAGCACAGGCAACGGTATTTGCTGGTCAAATTACACCTGTGCAAATTATTTTAACACGTGAGCCTGTTCCACCGTTTAACCCTTGTGACTTAATCAATCCAATCCTTTCGTGTCACATTGTTAATGTCATATGTGGAGAAGTAAATCCTGCTAATCGTAAAAACGTGCAAGTTGTTTTAAAGGATGGATCAATTGCTACACTTCAAATTGTTCAACTTTTGAGTACGATTACACTTACTGTCTCAGTTACAGGTGATAACGGCTCTTGTGTGAGTGATTCATTTGATGTGATTGTACGAGAGCGCGTTATCTTATGTGCACCGAAAGGAACAAACGTTGTATGCCAAACGAACGTGATAGATTGCGATACTACGCTACTATGTGTAAACGGACAATTTACAGGCATCGCTCTCTCTCTACAATTAGCTCAAAGCATCACGTCTGAAACGAATGTGAACATCCAAATCACGGGCCGACACATATCGCCACGCCCTGAAATTTGTGATAATGATGTTACCTACGTTTCAGAATGCGAACCTAGTCTCCTTTGCGTAAATGTGCCAAAAGTCATTGATTGGGTCACAATTTGTACGAACCGAGATTTTCTGTTATCGACTAGCCAAGTAACTTTTAGATGTATCGAGTAATACGTTAACATTTTCGAGTTGTGTCAGGAAGCTTTTCTCCTCTGACACAACTTTTTTTATGAACTGATGTACGACCATTTTCTCTTAAATGTCTAAGCAAAAATGAGAGATTTTTCATACAATAATAAAAGATTCATAGAAAAGGAGAATGACCGCTTACGTGAGTAATCAAAACTTTCATTTGGATACAAGAACTCAATTTAGCTTCATGACGACTGATCATCGATTAAGCTGTGCATTAAGTGAAATTGTGGAACAAGCCATCAATATTAATGGTTATATGCAAGTTGAAATTTCTGTTAATCAAAACCTTGTTCGAATCGTCCCCGGCACGACAACTAGTGAGCTTGAAGACGAGATTCGAAAGGTACGATTAACACTCAATTCTCTTGGCATTAAATTTAGAGAGAAAAAAGTCATTCAAATGACCACCATCCCAGGTGTTCCCGGGCAACTTAACACGATCTACAGTGCTTTATGGTGCCGAGTAAATGTCAAAGCAATCTACCCAGGAGAAGACAACATATTATATATGGACGTTGTAAATATGGACAAAGCCTTACACATTCTTTCAAGTGATGAACTCCTGCAATGTCCAAGAGATTGTAAAGGGACACCCCCTTGGCTTTCTGTCGATTACTATGCAGATTAACTCTCAACAAGAAGAGAATGGAGCTGAGCCAAAAAGGGAAGTTCATTCCCCTCTTTTCGCTCAGCTCCATTGTTTACTTTTCATCAACATACCTGATAAAGTCTTGTGCTTTTAAAAACGCTGCTTGAATGTCTACTGGTAAATGTTGAACCTCTACCGGACCTTGAAGTGTATCAATGATGGTGATAAGCTGCTTGTTTGATACATCGTTCACAAGTTGTGATGCAAAGTCTCCTTCAATGTGACTTTCACGCTCTTCCACTTTCTTTACAACTCTCATTCCCATCCACCGTTTTCGTCGATACGATTGTACTTGACGCACAACGAGGATGGGATTTACTATAATGTCACTCTCCCCTCTCATTCACTTCCTTCGCCACACGAATGCCTGATTCAATCGCTCCTTGAATCCACCCTGGTAACGAGGAGGTGTGCTCTCCAGCAAAATGGATGCGTCCTTCTGGTGTCATAAGCACATCGCCGAGTTCTTTTTGTTGCTCAGGTTTAAACATACAAAAGCCACCTACATACGGATACTGTGACCAAATGTGAGAAGATCCGGTCACAAACTCATGATAAATTTCTTGACCATGAATTGCTGCAACGTTTTCAAGCGCATTTCGAATACGATCTTCTTCGATTAAGCTATCCCAAATGAGTGCATCATCTTCCCACGTATAACTTGCAAGGAGAATACCTGCTCCCGTCTTACTTTGTTGATTGATCGGATAATATATTCGTCGAATCGGTAAATCAGTCGTTGCACTTCCACCAGAAAGACCTTGTTTCTCCCAAAATCTTGTCTTAAATTGCAGTCCTATTTTTGTAGTTGGCACATAATGAAGCTCACGAATCGCTTTACGCTTATCGTGTGACAACGAATGATATGGGTAAACTTCAATAAAGTTCATCCCTGAAAATGGAATGGTGACAATAACGCAATCTGCCTTCGTTTCATATCGTTTTAAACTTTGCTTATGAATGGATCGAACCGTTACACCTTCCTCTTCTTGAACAATTCTTGTCACTCTTTGGGACAAAAACAATGAATCGTTTAGCTGTGGTAGAAATGCTTCTGGTAAGCGACTACTTCCTTCTCTTACTTGATAAAACTTTAAGTTAGGTACAGAGAGCACCATGATTTCTCGTAAAATAGCCAAAAAAGATAACTCTGATAGCCCTTCAAAATTTACCATTACATTAATCATTTCAATTGCACCCGATGAGAGTGTTCGACCAAATGGATTGTATCGTAAGTAACTATCCATTGAATAACAGTCGAAATCATTAATGACTTTCTTCCAATTTTCTTTTGGGTTTTTATTAATAAAACTAGTAATTGGTTCAATTGCCCAATTTAAAAGCTCGTCTGCTGTTTTACCTTTTTCACTTTCTTCAACAGGATAGTTAAGAATGTCTGGGTTTTTCTCATATTGTTCATAAGTTGTTCTTACCCCATTCACATAAATAAGATCGTTTGGTGTGCGGTTAATAAAAGGATCAAGCGAAAGATTAAACTTCCTGACATATTCAAGCACTAACTCATGTGTCTCTGGAATTCTCATCGCTCCAACATCAAGATACAATCCTTCTGTAAATGGGGACCTTTCTGTAAAAACACGTCCACCTACTCGATTGTTCACTTCTAAAATTGTCACGTGATGTCCAGCTTCTTTTAACAAAGAAGCTGCTACGAGCCCTGCCATTCCAGCTCCAATAATGACAATATTTTTAATTGATTGAGATTCTGGCAAGCCGTTCTTTATCGTCGAAACCATTTCATTACTTTCAGTAGCTACAATTCTCACAAACTCTCATCTCCCGTCATCAACCCATTCATATCATTATTTTATTCCCCGCTAGATGAGAACATGACTTTTGCCAGCTTTGAACATATAAATAAACAAAACAGCCTAAAGGCTTATCACTCACCTCCAGGCTGTTTATTGGATTATCGTTCATTGACTTTTCTCTTGTAATTCCAACAAATAACTAGAATAAACAACTCCAGCAAATCCTAAATATTCAACATAAGGAGCTGTTTTTGACATCTCACTCACATTTAGTAAAAACATCTATTTCCCCTCCAGACATTAACAGTTTCTCTCTTTTCACATTGAGTCAGAACGCGCCTGTAACCATCCTTTAAGATACTCAGGCAATTGACCATTTTTGACCGTGATAGACGTATGACCACCATCATTTAACACATACTGTTTATCTTCACTTGAGACGAGATTCATAATTAGATACGTTTGTTCTTTCGGAACGAGACGATCATTTTTAGAAGATATGACTAATAAATTTGAAGAAATGTTTCGCAAATCAATACGTTGGTTACGAATGACCATTTGTCCTTTTACTAGTTTATTTTCTTTTACTAAATCATTTAATAATTGTTTTAACGTTGCACCGACAAATGGAATATGCCCTTTTGTCCAGTCGTGAAAGCGACGCCACTTTTGAACATATTCTTGATCATCTATTCGATTTAATAAGGAGAGATACGGAGTAAAGTAAAAAGGAGAGGTAACGAGACGAACACCCGCTTCAATAAAACTAGCAGGCATAATCCCATGAGCATCAATGAATTCATCGACGTTTATTCTTCCGTCTCTTAGCGCTTGAACCCAATGGTCAAATTTGTCTAGCTTCGTAAAATCAATTGGTGTAACAAATAAGACTATATTTTTAAATGGTAGGTTTGACTATGTCTACTTTCTAGTTACACATTGATTTTTCACCTATTTGTAGTAGGATAGTAGAGAAACGAACACCTTAGATAGAAAGGACGTATAACTATGACATATAAAATGATTGTATTAGATTTAGATGATACACTTCTTCGTGATGACCAAACCATTTCACCACGTACAAAAGAGGCCTTAATGAAAGCACAAGAAATGGGGGTAAAAGTTGTTCTCGCATCAGGACGTCCGACGTATGCGATGACTCATATTGCCGAGGAGCTTCGCTTAAAAGATTATGGTAGTTTTATTCTTTCATTTAACGGAGCAAAAGTGATTAACTGCCAAACAAATAAAGAGCTATTTAGTAGTACGTTACCTCCTGAAACGGTTCATCATTTATATGACATTAGCCGCCGAGAAAACGTATGGATTCACACGTATGTAGGAAATGACATTGTGACAGAAGAAGAGAATGAATTTACGGATGTAGAAGGCAATTTAACAAGTATGCCAATCGTAAAGGTCGATAACTTCGTTGAAGCAGTGAACGAACCCGTTGTCAAAGTATTGATGTTAAAAGAAGCAGAACGTTTAGCAGAAGTAGAAAAAACATTGCAAGAAGAGCTAAACGGAGAGTTAAGCGTTATGCGCTCAAAGCCATTCTTTTTAGAATTTACCGAAGTAGGCGTCACAAAAGGAACGAGCCTAAACTTGTTAATTGAAAAGCTTGACATTAAACGTGAGGAAGTAATCGCTATGGGCGATAGTTATAACGATTTAGCAATGATTGAATTTGCCGGTCTCGGTGTTGCGATGGGAAATGCACCAGATGATATTAAAGAAATCGCAAATTATGTAACAGACACAAACATGAATGACGGTGTAGCAAAAGTCGTTGAAGAGTTTGTTTTAAAAACGAACGTTCTTGTGTGATTCACAGGAGTTTTAGTGACATTCTTTCGCATAGTGTCTCAAACAAAAAACGATTTGCTTAAACGAGTAGATAATAAAAAGACGCCTGTACAAAGCAGGCGTCTTTGATGCGTTTTGAGGCGAAACCGACCATACGGCCACATCCGTACGTTACCAAAAGGCGTGTCGCTCGACTTACACAAATTAGCTCATCGCTCAATTAATATACCATCTCTACTCTTAAAACACAAGCTATTTTTTACTTATTCTCTACTTGCATCTTTAATGTCTGAACCTCTTCCTCTGTTAAATCACGCCACTTCCCCTTTTCAATCCCTGTTAATTCAACATTCATAATTCGAATACGCTCTAGTTTGGTCACTGTGTACCCAAACGCACGACACATTCGACGAATTTGCCTATTTAGTCCTTGCGTTAAAATAATCCGAAACGTCACATCGTTTATACGAAACACATCACAAGGGTTGGTTTTGACGTTTGGAAGTTGCACTCCTTTTGACATTCCTTCAATGAATGCATCGCTAAACGGTCGATCAACCGTCACAACATACTCTTTTTCGTGATTATGCTCGGCACGTAAAATCTTATTCACGATGTCTCCGTCGTTTGTTAATAAAATTAACCCTTCTGACGCTTTATCTAACCGTCCGATTGGAAAAATCCGATATGGATGATTCACAAAATCAATAATGTTTCCTTCAATTTCGTTCGCAGCCGTACACGTAATCCCAACAGGTTTATTTAACGCAATATAAATAGAAGGATCATGATTTTCCTTCACTTTTTCTTCATCAATCCATACAACATCGTCCTCTTTTACAAAATGGTCTTTCGTCGCTATGTCTCCATTGATTTTTACTCGTTTGGCAGCAATTAATCGCTCTGCTTCTCGCCTTGAACAATAGCCTGACTCTCTTATATACCGTTGAATCCTTATCATTATTTATGCACGACCTCTCTACTTACCTTCAGTCTGCTTATTGTATCTTATCTATTTTAAAATAACTACTATAGGTCATTTTTCCTTTTTGTAACAATTTTAACAAAACTGTAAAGTGTTCAAGCTCTTTACACATACCATACATAGAGTTCCATTTATGAAAATGATAGGAGGGAAATGTTTGATACGTAAACTTATCACATTGATCACCGCTTGCCTTCTTGTTTTTAGTCTTAGTATAACCTCAACTGAAGCTTCAGGAAGCCAACTCATCATTATTAACAAATCCACTAATCAACTCGCTTATTATCATCATAGTAAACTCGTTAAAGTATTCCGTGTTGCAACAGGTAAAAAGCCTTCTTACACACCTGAAGGAACGTTTAAAATTGTGAACAAAATTAAAAACCGCCCTTATTACAAAGGAAATGTAAAAGGTGGAGATCCGAAAAATCCACTTGGAGATCGTTGGCTCGGTCTCAATGCACGTGGCACATATGGAACAACCTATGCCATTCATGGAAATAACAACCCGAACTCCATTGGAAAATATGTAAGTAACGGATGTATTCGTATGTATGACGAAGAAGTACGCTGGTTATTTGACCAATTGAACGTAAACGCAACTGTCATCATTACGACATCACAAAAGTCATTTGACGCGATTGCAGCTGCGAACGGATTTAAAGTAAGTGGTGGAGCACATACACCGGTTGTCTCCTCCCCTAGTTCGAGTAGCTCCTTAAAGATCGGACACCGTGGAAATGAAGTGAAACAACTTCAACATAAGCTTCGTTCGTTAGGCTATAACATCGGAGAAATTGATGGCGCATTTGGCCCAGCAACAGACGCAGCCGTTCGTGAGTTTCAACGAAAAAATGGGTTAACAGTCGATGGTGTCGTCGGACTAGCGACTCAAAAAGCGCTAAATCTTTCAAAAGTCACAACTACGAATTCAGCACCAGGAACCGTATCCTCAACAACACGTATTGCTAGTACATTGAGGCAAGGACATCGCGGCAATGAAGTGGCTTCGCTTCAGCGTACTTTACACGCTTTAGGCTATAAAGTAGGAACCATCGACGGCATATTCGGACCGGCAACTAACGCGGCTGTTCGTGAATTTCAACGTCAAAATAACCTTGCCACTGATGGAATTGTTGGACCGGCAACAAAGTATGCTCTTCAACTTTAAAGAAACATAGCACTCATACACAAAGGGAATCTCTTAGTGGATGTTTTTCCACCAAGAGATTCATTTGCAATCATTTATAAATTACCACTTTTTTCATTCAGCGGTACTTTCAACCTAAAACTTTATTCATGATGCGATATTCTTTAATTAAAATATTCTTAAAATACAGTATTTTACGCTCATGCATCCGTTTCCACCTCTATTATAAGCTAGATAGGTAGCGTGCTTGTTCAATTGAAACAGGACGTAAACCATTTTTGAGGAGGAAACGATATGACAATGAAAAAGAAAATGCTATCACTCTCATTATCAGGCGTCATGGCACTAGGAGTGTTCGCGACAACATCTATGCCAGCTCAAGCTGTTGGGAACGGGCCAAATTATAACGGAAATGAAACAATACGTAATTCAATTCTACATACATATGAAGAAATGGTAAGCTTTTTAAAGACACAAGAAGCGAAGCAAAATGCAATGGAATTAGAAGTAATTGGTCAAACGGTAAAAGGACGTGACATTCACCTTGTTAAATACATGTCAAATCCAGAGAACCCGACGATTCTATTTTTAACACAACAACACGGTAATGAGCAGTTAACAACAGAAGGTACACTAGAGTTCATTAAACATTTAGGAACAAATAAAACAAAAGGTGTACTCGATCACGTTAATATCTTAATTGTTCCGATGCAAAACGCAGACGGGGCAATGGGTGATGTGAACTTCTCGTTAGATAATTACCTTGGTGATGGCAAGTACCACTTAACACGTTATAACGCAAACGAAGTTGATTTAAACCGCGATCATGTCAAACAAGAACAACCTGAAACGAAAGCCCTGCATAACAATGTTCTTAAGAAATACGATATCGACTATATGATTGATTTGCATCATCAAGGTGCGCGAAGTGAACGCGATGGGAAACTTGTATCTGGATCCATTCTTTATCCAACAAGTCCAAGTGTCGATAAAGAGGTGGTTGAACGCTCAAAACGATTAGGTGCTGTTGTGTTCAACGCAGTTGATTCAACAGGTTGGGGGCATTTAGGTAAATATAGCGGTGGTTCTGATAACGCAATTGGCCGTAACGGCGCAGCCGCTCAATATGGCATTTCAACACTTTTATTTGAAATGCGTGGCATGTCTGATCACTTCTACGACTCATACATTCTTGGTCAAAAAAGCAACGGCTATTTAATTAAACAGACGATTACAACATTGGATTCTACTGTACGCGCAATTGCTGACGGTTCAATTGAAACAATCGACACAAGCTTTTGGGATACACTTCCTACCCAAACAACACGTTTAGGTGAAGAAGACGAGTAATATTCACACAAAAAGGATCTGACGAGCAGATCCTTTTTGTTATCCTTATATATTTCGCAATTCTTTCGTTAAACGTAAAAACGCTTTCTTATTTCGTTCTTTCAGTGACACATCAATTTGGCTTCGAAGTTTCTTTTCATGGACATCTCGCAGAACCTTATCTAAAAACATTTCTGCTAATAGAGCATCAATCACTTTCTCTTCCGATTGGTACGATTCGTTTACTAGATTCTTTTCCATCAATATCAACTCCTTGTCCTTTTTTATTATAACTCAAATTAACTGATAATTCAAATATTTTTAATGTAGTAATAAGTTGATTTGTTACTATATTTTAGAAATAGTGAGGAGGATAATTAAAAAATGAACAGTCTGACTCTTCTTCCTTCTCTTCTTCCTCCTTCTTTTCTTCTTCATCATCATGATGATTAGATGGGCTCGGACGAATCGTTTCCTTTACTGCTTCGATCACCGCCCCTGTAGCTTGTATCCAACTTCCGACGACGCCAAATATTCCATCAAACGGTCGGTCTTCCCCAATCCCTAACTCATACGCTCCGGAAACGGCTTGAATGAATGCTCCGAGAGATTGCAAGGAGTTTCCTACAATCTCTAATAAGATTGGCTGATTCGTATCAACATTTCGTAAATCATTAATCACCTCTAAACCTGCACCAATTGATTGAAAACTATCACCAATGACAATTAACGCTTCATTTTCAAGACGCTCCTCACGTCGATTTAATAAAACGCCACCAATGATTGATAAATTCCCAACCACTTGAAGTTCACTACCAAGCTTTTCAAGTACCTCATCTACAGGTCCTGCTATTTGAAGGGAGTTTCCGATTGCTTGAAGTCCGTTTCCTAAAATGATGATGTCTTCCGTTCGCCGAGAAGGTTGCCTGACTTCTTCTGTCACACCGATCGATGCCGTAATGTTCCCTGTTGCGGTAATCCATGCTCCAAGCAATTCCGTTTGCCCCACGCTGCTCCCTCCTTTTGTAATATAGTATCGTATGAATCAAATCGTTTCCTTCACTGCTATGATAATTGCTCCTGACGTTTGAATCCACGTCCCAATTGCTCTTATTACTTTTTGACCAGGCCACTTACTTCCTAGCAGATTACCACCCGTCAAAGCTTGAATGAACGCACCTATCGATTGTAAGGAATTTCCTGTTACATCTAAAAAGACAAACTGATTGGTTGCACGGTCTTGGATGTTACCGATAACCTTTATAGCTGCACCAACAGACTGCAAACCGTTACCGATCACAAGAAGAACATCATTTTCAACACTCACTTTATGCTGATTGCCAACGGCTCCTGTAATAACCGACACGTTTCCAACTGCCTGTATCTCACTTCCTACCCTCTCCGTTACAGAATCGATCCGTTCATCAATTGAAATCGTATTTCCAAGCGCTTGAAAACCGTTTCCCACTATAACCAAGTTGTCATTTTCCCGTGAACTTTCTACTAGTTCTCTTGTTGTCCCAATGGCTACGGCTGTGTTCCCTATTGCAATTAGCCAGGAACCAATCAGTTTGTTTTCTGTCACCTCACTTCCTCCCTTGGTTCGATGTTGTTATGCTATTGTATTCACGCTACATCAAGGTGTTATTTTATACACAAAGAACAAATTGACGAACGAAGGCTGCTTTTCTATACTTGAAGGATGACTACTAAAGAAGTGTGGTGAAGAGAATGGATTTTCAAATGCGCTTTTTATCTTTCTACGTTGTACAAGTAGAGGGTAAAGAAGATCAAGCAACGAAGCAGTATAAACATTTTCAAACATTGAGCGAAGAACAGTATGAAAACAGTGCGTTAAAAGACTTTCTAGACGGTGAATTTAAAAAGATTGTCAAACGTAAAGTCGAACGCCATCCGAAATCTGAGCAAGTGCCAACCAAGCTCGGCTATTTTATCGTTGAACCAGGGCACGAACTTACATCCAATCCGAACTACAATCTCTTTCACCGTGCGCTTCACGCTGAATCAAACGAAGCATTCAAAGAAGTAAGTGAAGAGTTTGTACGGGCTTATATTGACACAGCAGCCGTACGAGGTGGTGCGTTCTTAGTGGCAACGGCGACACCAAGAAAATACTTTGATCACTCATTTGTGTTTGTGATGAAATGTGACTTTGAACCAAAAGTAGCATCCATTGCGGACGAATCAACACTCATTCGTCATGTTGAAATGGCCATCACGACAAAAAATATGAAATCTATTCAATACCCGTACATGCCAGAAGAAGGCATGATTGAAGAAAATGAATTAAAAATCCATCAGTCCTCACATGCTCGGTATTTTGAAGACTTTTTAAAATTTGTCGAGTATGGAGAACCGATGCCTGAAATCATGAAAAATCAAGTGATGGAGATGGTGCGTGGACACATCCATGAGACATTTGAACTTGAAAGCGAAGAGCTTGAGCAATTTGAAGTCGAAATGGAAACGTGGGCAATAAGTGAAAAGCGTGAAATTCAAGAACGATTAGATACACACCAAGTCGTTGAAGCAGCCGCTCACATCATTGAGCACTCTCCAGAAGCAGAGTTAAAAATGAAACTAGGAGAAACGGAGATTAAAGGATTACTAGCTGATTTCGGTCAAAACATTCATTTAGCGAAAGTAAACGGTCGCTATGTCGCCGTTGTGGAAGCTGAATCTATTTTATTTGAAAAAGGCGTATCTCCCATTGAGTTTTTAAAGCCTGATGAGTTAGATGCGGTGTTAGAAAAAATTCGGAGGAAAATGGTTGGAGAATAAAGAAAGTGAATGCGCTACTTATAAAAAAAAGCACTGACAACACGACGTTGGTGCTTTTTTATAAGTAGTACTCATCGTCTTGGTCGTCCCGAGGATAAGGCTGTTCTTCAAAATGAGAATGTCCCCTCTCTTGTGTGTTTGTTTTCGTGAACATGTCGTATAGCTTTTGTATCCTTAAATCTTCATCTATGTCTTCTTTAGAAGAGTGATAGGTATTTAGTTTTCGGACATCTACTTTTGTGGTGAGATACTTGTCACATAACTGCTGAAGCTTATCGTCTGTATCTGTTGAATTGGGCCCCCTCATTTTAGTCACCCCGATATGAAGCAAGCGATTTATCTTTTGCTCACCTGAAGCAGTTTTCGAAATAGCTCTCATTCGTTTTTCGGCATGACTTTTTAAGACTGAACAAGTTGTTGTTAAATGTATAATTAAAAAAGATAAAATAGGTAGCTCGCTGCGTTCAAACAAAATTGCCGTTGAAGCAACCTTACCGATACTAGCACATGTTATGTAAAATTGAATAAGATGCTACTAACTCAAAAGAAGCTGAGGCAACGGGAGATTACAACGGTTCCGTTTTAAAGAATGATTCATGTCACTTGTGTTCACCATGCTGTACACTTAATGAAGAAAGGACGAAAAAACGTGCAACCTATTCAAGCATATAATCCATGGAGTGTAAATTGGAATCCTCAATGGCAAAGCTGGTACGGACCTTACAGTCAAAATTGGTTTAATCCTCAAGGACAACTTTATACGTATCAACTTAATACAAGCGATCAACAATGCATGAAGAGATGTTACGACGACTACAAAAATAGTAACTTAATGTACACGCAATGCGTTCGTCAGTGTACGCAAATGGATGAAAGTCGATTGAACACCGAAGAATTATATCCTTCACATTCAACTGACTACTCATTCATACAACTTAACCGCTTTCTTCTTCCACAAACGTGGGGATACTACGGTTTCTCATCTTATAAATCAGGTCCTTGGCATCAGCTTTCTCCTCACCAAACTCATTATCATATGTACTATTTAAACCCAGCTCTTATCAAACCATTTGTACCTCATCAACCCATTTATCCGTATCAAGGTTTTCCATTTACAAATGGGAATTAACCAAACACAACACCCCTTCTACAGTATGTAAAAAAACAGCAAAAGAGAGGGTGTTTTGTGAACTACCTATTACTCATTAGAACAACCTCATTTATCATACAAAAACAGGAAAAAAGTATCATAAGCTAGAATAATTACATGAATGTATAGTTCAACTGAAAGAAGAGATGAGACAATTGAAACGACAGTATCACAATCAATTTTCAGGTTCTTTTTTCTCATTCCTTCCACATTATATGAATGGTCTCTATCTTGATATTGGTGGGAATGGCAATTTTGCATTTGTAGGCCTTCATTTATGGTATGTACTTGTTTTGTTAACGTTCTCACTTCTTACATTACCGTTGTTTCGTTTTTTAGGACAAATGAAACTAAAAACTACTTATTATTGGTTACTACCGCTCCCACTCATGCTTTTATCCAATAGCAATATAGTGAACTTAGGTAGCTGGGATATCCTTTATTATCTTGTTATCTTTGTATATGGATATTACTTCTTTCATGGCGATTATTTTTATGAAATGATACATAAAAGTATTTTAATTCATGTATTAATCGCATTTTCTACATCTGTTGCTTATATAGTTTGGTTTATCTTTTATATGTCCGAAGCAGAAACAACGATTTTCTTCTTGTTTAAAAGCATTTGTGCACTAAGCTGCTGGAGCTTACTGATGATTATGTTCTATTTTGGAAACCGCTATTTGACACGCTCACATTCTACCCTCACTTATACAAGTGACGCAGCGATGCCATTTTACATTTTGCATCAACCTGTTATTGTCATCATCGGTTTCTTTATAAAAGATTTATCGTGGGCACTTGAAGTCAAACTGGCGTTTCTAATAATTGTATGCTTTATCATTGTTTCGCTACTCTATCACTTTTCAATTCGTCCTTTCAATCTCGTACGTTTCGTTTTTGGACTAAAGCGAAAAAAGCTGTTCATAACAAAAAGATCCGAACTATCAAAAGTATATAACTCACGATAGTTCGAATCTTTTATCAACTGAAAGACTGATGTCTCAGTCTCTTTCCTTTATTTATAAAAACCCCT
Organism: Bacillus sp. CGMCC 1.16541; assembly: GCF_003184905.1. Lineage (GTDB taxonomy): Bacteria > Bacillota > Bacilli > Bacillales > Bacillaceae_H > Priestia. The sequence goes on along the minus strand of NZ_QFRU01000018.1, from coordinate 35,359 downwards.
TTGTTAGCGAAAAACTCCCATACACCTTTATGTTAATACCGTGCTCCCCATTAAGTACGTATCAACTTGACGAGCGACTTCACGGCCTTCATGAATCGCCCATACAATTAAACTTTGACCTCTTCTTGCATCACCAGCAGCAAAGACACCTTCTACGTTTGTTGTGTATTCTCCGTAAGTTGCTCTTACTTTTTGGTTTGTTGTTTCAATGCCGAATTGTTGAAGCAGTGGTTGTTCTGCTCCTTCAAATCCGATTGCGACGAAGACAAGTTGAGCCGGCCATACTTTTTCTGTACCTGGAAGCTCGTTGAATACAAATCGACCGTCTTCCCCTTTTACTTTTTCCATTTGAACCGTATGCAATTCTTTTAAGTTCCCATTCTCATCCGCTACGATTTCTTTCGTTTGAATTAAGTATTCACGCGGATCTTTCCCATACTGCTTCGCTGCTTCTTCATATGCATAATCAAGTGAATACACATTCGGATAAGCAGGCCACGCATTGTCTTCTGTACGTGACGTTGGCAGCTGTGGATGTTTACCAAATTGAACAACCGTGCGGCATTTTTGACGTAGTGCTGTTGCAACACAATCTGCTCCCGTGTCACCGCCTCCGATGACAATCACATCTTTATCTTTTGCATCGATAAATTGCCCATCCTCAAAGTTTGAGTCTAGTAAACTCTTTGTTGCTTGTGTTAAGTAATCCATCGCTAAATGAATGCCTTGCGCTTCCCGACCTTCTAGTACTAAATCACGTTGTTTTTGTGCACCAATACAAAGAATGACAGAATCATATTGTGTTTTTAGCTCTTCAGATGAAATGTCTTTTCCAACCTCTGTATTCGTCACAAAATCAATGCCTTCTTGTGTAAGTAAACGTACACGTCGCTCTACCACTTCTTTTTCTAACTTCATGTTTGGAATCCCATACATTAACAATCCACCAGGACGATCTGCACGCTCATACACAGTAACTGAGTGCCCTGCTTGATTTAACTGATCAGCTGCTGCTAGTCCTGCAGGACCTGACCCAACAATGGCAACTTTCTTACCTGTACGCTTTGTTGGAATGCGTGGAGTAATCCAGCCATTTTCAAATCCTTTGTCAATAATTGTGCGTTCAATATTCTTAATTGCAACCGCTGGATCTGTAATGGCCAATGTACAGGAACCTTCACATGGAGCTGGACAAACACGTCCTGTAAACTCTGGGAAGTTGTTCGTTTTCATTAAACGCTCCAATGCTTCTTCCCATCTACCTCGATACACTAAGTCATTCCACTCAGGAATTAAATTGTTAATTGGGCATCCTGTTGTTACATGATTCAGTTCCATTCCCATGTGACAGAAAGGCGTCCCGCAATCCATACAGCGGGCACCTTGTCTGCTTAATGATTCATCGGAGAAAGGAGCTGAATATTCGTTCCAGTCGTTAATACGCGTGCTAGCATTTCTTTCTGTCGCTTTTTCACGTGTATATTCCATAAATCCTGTTGCTTTTCCCATTATTCTCTCTCCTTTCCGTTCTCACACAACCTCTAACTTCTTTGCGACAACCTTCTTCTCTTGATTTGCATTTTTTTGAAACGCGTTCATAATTGCTTCTTCTTTTGGCAATCCATTCGCTTCATTATCCTCAATCATCATCATCATTCGTTTATAATCTTTTGGAATGACTTTTACAAACTTCGAAACAAATACGTTCCAGTTGGCTAAAATGTACGCAGCTTTTGGACTACCTGTATAGGCGTAATGCTTTTCAATCAATGCTTTTACTTCTTCGATTTCCTTTTTATTCGAAAGAGATTCAAACCCAATCATCTCTTGATTACATTGTTGTTTAAATGCGTCAACTTCCTCTGGTAATACGTACGCAATACCACCTGACATACCCGCTGCAAAGTTTTTACCGACTTCACCTAAAATGACAACTCGACCACCTGTCATGTATTCACATCCGTGATCTCCGATTCCTTCAACAACTGTTTTTACACCACTGTTTCGAACACAGAAACGTTCTCCGGCACGGCCATTAATGTATGCTTCACCGCTTGTTGCTCCGTAAAACGCAACGTTTCCAATGATGACATTTTCAGCTGCGACAAGTGTTGCTTCTTTCGGTGAAGAAACAATAATTTTCCCACCTGACAACCCTTTTCCAACGTAGTCATTTGCATCACCTGTTAAATACATCGACATCCCGTTCGGTACAAATGCACCAAAGCTTTGACCTGCTGCCCCTGTAAAGCGGAGCGTAATCGTATCTTCTGGTAATCCTTTTTCCCCGTAACGCTTAGACACTTCACTACCAACAATCGTTCCAACAACACGATTAATATTCGTAATTGTCGATTCAATGTCTACTTGATGTTGTTTCTCTAAAGCTGGACGAACGGCTGGTAATAATTTTTGGATATCGAGTGATTCGTCAATTTTATGATTTTGCGGTGTACGGAATGTACGTGCTCCTTCTGGTTGATAGAGAAGGGGTGTTAAGTCAAGGTGACTTGCTTTCCAATGCGCTTTCGCACGTTCACTCACCTTTAACACATCTGTACGACCAACCATCTCATCGACGGTTTTAAAGCCTAGTTCAGCCATTAACTCACGCACTTCTTCAGCTACAAAGCGCATATAGTTCACAATGTGCTCTGGGTCACCCATAAATTTCGCGCGAAGCTCAGGGTTTTGTGTTGCCACCCCAACTGGACATGTATCTAAATGACAAGCACGCATCATGACACAGCCAAGTACGATTAATGGAGCGGTTGCGAAGCCAAACTCCTCAGCTCCTAAAAGCGCCGCCATGACAACGTCACGACCTGTCATTAACTTGCCGTCTGTTTCTAAGACTACTTTTTCACGCAAACCGTTTAGCATTAACGTTTGATGCGCTTCTGCTAATCCAAGCTCCCATGGTAATCCTGTATGCTTAATGCTCGTTTTTGGTGACGCTCCTGTTCCTCCGTCATATCCACTAATGACAATCACATCTGCAGCACCTTTTGCTACACCTGCTGCAATGGTTCCAACACCTGACTTAGCAACAAGCTTTACACTAATGCGTGCATGGCGGTTCGCATTTTTCAAATCATGAATAAGCTGTGCTAAATCTTCAATTGAATAAATGTCATGGTGCGGTGGTGGAGAAATGAGTCCAACACCTGGTGTTGAGCCACGAACGTCTGCTACCCATGGATACACTTTATTGCCAGGAAGCTGACCACCTTCACCAGGTTTTGCTCCTTGTGCCATTTTGATTTGAAGCTCATCAGCATTCACTAAGTAATGACTCTTCACTCCGAAACGACCAGACGCAATTTGTTTAATCGCACTGCGGCGTAGATCACCGTTTGAATCAAGCTTATAGCGACTTGGATCTTCTCCACCTTCACCACTATTGCTTTTACCACCCAAACGGTTCATTGCAATCGCTAATGCTTCATGTGCTTCTTGACTTAATGAACCAAACGACATCGCACCTGTTTTAAAACGTTTCACGATGGAATCAACGGACTCTACTTCATCAAGCGATAATGCTGGACGCTCTTCATCAAATGCAAATAAGTTACGTAAAAACCCAATGCGCTCTTCATTTGCCATATGAGAATACGTTTTAAATAAGTTGTAATCATTTTTACGACACGCCCATTGAAGGGTATGAATCGTTTTTGGATTAAACGCATGGTGCTCACCAGTTTTTCTCCATTGAAAGTCACTGCCTGACTCTAACGACTGTTCGTGCGTTTCTTTATAGCCTTCTGCATGACGAACGCTCGCTTCTTTCGCAATTACGTCTAATCCGATACCACCTAGCTGTGAAGCTGTACCTGTAAAATAGCGTTCGATGACGTCTTGACTAATTCCAACTGCTTCATAAATTTGGGCACCACGATAACTTTGTACAGTCGAAATCCCCATTTTCGACATCACTTTTACGACGCCTTCTGTCACACCTTTGACATATTTCTCAACCGCTTCTTCATAAGTTGCTTCAAGAGCGCCTGCTTCGATTTCATCATAATAAGTGGCGAATGCTAAGTACGGATTAATCGCATCAGCTCCGTAGCCAATTAGTGCCGCAAAATGATGCACTTCTCGCACTTCCCCAGCTTCGACAATGATACTTGCTTTTGCGCGTGTTCCTTGACGAATTAAATGTTGATGCAAGGCACTAACAGCTAGTAATGTGGGAATCGCTGTTTTGCTTTCATTCATCTCACGATCGGATAAAACAAGTAAGCTAACGCCCTCTTCAATCGCCTCGTCGGCTTGTGCACAAACGTCTTCAATTGCAGCTTCTACATTCTCTGTAAATAACGTCGCGAGTGTACGCGTTTGAAACTCTTCAAAACGATTGTTTTGTAAACTTGCAAGCTGTTCGTTTGTTAATACAGGTGTATCTAGCTTAATACGGTGACAGCTTGATTCGTTCGGATGAAGAAGATCACCTTCAGCGCCTAAAAATGATAACGTCGATGTCACAATTTGCTCACGAATGGCATCGATTGGTGGATTCGTTACTTGCGCAAATAACTGTTTAAAGTAGTTAAACAACGACTGTGGACGATCTGATAAAACCGCAAGTGGTGTATCGTTCCCCATCGAACCAAGTGGATCTTTTCCTTCTGTTATCACCGGCAGTAAATATTTATGAATGTCTTCATACGTATAGCCAAATGCTTTTTGACGACTACGTAAATCGTTAAATGATTGTGGTACTTTCTCTTTATGATCTTCTAACGTCACAATTTGGTTTTCTAACCATTGTGCATATGGATACTCAGTTGCCATTTCTGACTTGATTTCATCATCTGAAACAATACGACCTTCTTCTAAGTCAATGAGAAGCATTTTCCCTGGACTTAAACGATCTTTGTATAACACATTTTCTGCTTCCACATCAATGACGCCTACTTCAGAAGAGAAAATAATGTAGTCATCTTTCGTTACGTAATAACGAGCCGGACGAAGACCGTTTCGATCTAAAATCGCACCAATTTGATTTCCATTTGTAAACGAAATCGCAGTCGGTCCATCCCATGGTTCCATTAGACAACTGTGATATTCATAAAAGGCTTTCTTTTCTTTTGCCATATGTTCATTTTCTGTCCATGGCTCTGGAATAAGCATCATCGCTGTATGAGCCGGCTTACGTCCTGCTAGTACGAAAAATTCAAATGCATTATCAAGAACAGAAGAGTCACTTCCATCTGTATCAAGAATCGGAAGTAATTTGTTTAAATCCTCTCCAAATGCGTCTGAAACAAATTGTTGTTCTCGCGCTTTCATCCAATTGATGTTTCCACGTAGCGTATTGATTTCACCATTATGAATTAAATAACGATTTGGATGCGCTCGCTCCCAGCTCGGAAATGTATTTGTACTAAAGCGGGAGTGCACTAAAGCAAAGGCTGAAATGAAAGACTCGTCTTGTAAGTCAAGATAAAATGCATCCACTTGTTCAGGAGTTAACAATCCTTTATAAACAATTGTTTGACTAGAAAGGCTTGCGAAATAAAATGATTTCTCTTCCTGTTTCCCCCAGTTTTCAGCTTGCTTACGAATCACATATAATTTGCGTTCAAATGCCAGGTTATCCCCGACTTGTTCACCTTTTCCGATGAATACTTGACGAACAATCGGCGCACTCTTTTGTGCAACTTTTCCGATTTTTCCGACATTTATAGGTACAGTTCTCCATCCTAAGACAACTTGACCTTCTTGTTTTACATATTCATTTATTTTATCTTCAATGTCTTGACGACTTTTATCTTCTTTTGAGAAAAAGATCATTCCAACTCCATATTCACCTTGTTTAGGTAAATCTAGGTTGTCACACTCTTTACGAAAGAAAACATCAGGAATCTGTACCATAAGTCCTGCTCCATCACCTGTTAATGGATCACTTCCTTGTCCACCGCGATGGTCTAATTGACAAAGCATGCTAAGCCCTTTTTTTACGATATCATGGGTAGGAACCCCTTTTAAATGTGCGTATAAACCGATTCCGCATGCATCATGTTCAAACTCAGGACGGTAGAGACCTTGCGCTTTCGGTAACTGATTGTATGTCATCTTTTCTCCCCCGTTTCGTTAATTTTATCTTTTGTCCTCTGTCTATTTATCGAGTCCAGATCACTTATTAATTATTGTAGGTTTTCAGAATTATATAAACAATATATAATTAAGATCAAACCTATCTCATTTTGAGATGAATGTTGGAGGAGCATATGGAATTACGCCAATTAAGGTACTTTATTGAAGTTGCCAAAAAAGAACATTTTTCAGAAGCAGCCGCTAATTTACATGTTGCACAGTCTGCAATTAGTCGACAAATTAGCAATTTAGAAAGTGAACTTGGTGTTGAACTATTTGAACGTGAAGGAAGAAATGTAAAGCTTACGTCTATCGGAAAAATCTTTTTGTCAGAAGCAGAAGTTGCGATGAAAGCGATTGAACATGCGAAAAAACAAATTGATGAATACCTAGACCCAGAGCGTGGGACAATTAAAATTGGGTTTCCCACGAGCCTTGCTAGTCATCTTCTTCCGACGGTTCTTTCTGCCTTTAAAAAAAAGCATCCAAATGTTGCCTTTCAGTTACGACAAGGTTCTTACAGCTTTTTAATTGATGCTGTAAAAAAAAGAGAGATTGACTTGGCGTTTCTTGGCCCTGTTCCAACGGACGACCCGCAAATTGAGGGACACATCTTATTTACGGAAAACATCTCTGCTCTTCTTCCAATTAGTCACCCTCTCGCCGAGCGTCAAAGCATTCGATTACGTGACTTACGAAAAGATCAATTTGTGTTGTTTCCAAAAGGGTTTATTCTTGAGCAAATTGTCGTGGATGCATGCAAACAGGCTGGTTTTTTGCCGAATGTGTCATCTGAAGGAGAAGACTTAGATGCCATAAAGGGTCTTGTGTCGGCTGGTATTGGTGTAACTCTTCTACCCGAAAGTACATTCCATGAAACCACACCACGCTTCACAAAGAAAGTGCCAATCGAAACACCGATCGTTCGTCGCACCGTTGGCATCATCACCCCAACAAACCGTGATCTTGCACCATCTGAAAAAGTATTTTTTCAATTTGCAACAGAATTCTTTTCACTACTTGAACAATATCGCTAATGATTTTTGTATAAATAAATCGTTCATCCTTAAGCCGAAATATGGACGAAACAAACATGGCCTTACTTGTAAATGTGTTAATAGCAAAACGACTTAGTTATAGAAAGTGATTAAACGAACAGCACTTTAGACTTTTTTTATCAATAAAGTTTAAAGTGTCTTTCTTTTATGGTATAGTATTTCGAGTAACGAAATGATAAAAATAGTTTAATGAAAGAGTGGTTAATCCATGAGTGATACAACGACAGAACAAGTATCTCATTCAAAAGTAGTGTTGTATTTAAGTATTGCTGTATGGCTTGTTGTCATGAATACGACGATGTTTAATGTCGCACTGCCAAGTATTTTACACGATTATCAGCTATCCCCTTCAGAAGGTGCATGGATTGTATCGGGCTATTCAATTGTACTAGCTGTGTTTACTATCGCTTATTCACGCCTTGCTGATTACTTACCGATTCGCCGATTAATGATGATAGGCGTTTTTATTTTTGGGTTTTCGTCCATTCTCGGGTTTTTCGCAACTAGCTTTTTATTTTTACTAATTGCAAGGCTATGTCAAGCTGTTGGAGCGGCAGCTATTCCTGGACTCGCGATGATTTATGCTGGAAAATTCGTCCCAATTGAACGCCGTGGACGTGCAGTGGCAATGATTTCGTCTGCTTCATCATTAGGATTCGGCTTGGGCCCTGTTGTAGGCGGAGCGATTACAGATTATTTTGATTGGAACTACTTATTTCTTATTACCCTTCTAGCCATTGCGGTCATTCCATCGATTCAGAAACTAATTCCAAAAGAAAATGTGCGCCCTGGCTCATTTGACTTTATTGGCAGTCTATTAACAGCTTTTGTCGTAACAGGATTTTTACTTTTTCTATCTACTTTAAATTGGCTCTATTTAGCAGCTAGCTTTTTAGCTGGACTGTTACTTTGGTTTCGAATCAACAAAACAACGATTCCATTTATTCAACCAGCGCTCATTACAAATAAACCATATCGCCAATTGCTATACATGAGTTATCTTGGCTTTTGTACTCATTTTGCCATTTTATTTCTTATACCTATTATGCTGAAACAACTATACAATCAAGGTCCTTCAGCGATTGGACTCATTATTTTTCCGGGTGCTCTTTTATCAGCAGTTGCTGGTATCTACGTTGGGCGTTTACTAGATCGGTATGGCAATACACGTATTACATTGATGGCACATCTTTTATTAGTACTATCGACTGTGCTGTTCTATCTCTTGTCACCTATTCATGAATACATGATTATGTTTGCTTACATGTTTACAAGCTTTGGTTTTTCTAGCTTGTCGTCTAGTACAACGAACGAAACATCTAAAATTTTACCGAAAGAATACTTGGCATCTGCTATTGGGTTAAAGCAGCTCATCCAATTTGTCGGTAGTGCATCTGGATCAGTACTTGGTGCGATTGTACTTGAATTCAGCGGAAAAACATATACAGCTCAGTCTTTCCAATCTGCCTACCTCTGTGTATTCGGACTAATGATTCTTTCCTCTCTTATCTTTATCGCTTACTCTTATCAAGAAAAAAGAGCACGTGCGTTTGAATGAACGACGTGCTCTTTTTTCTATGTTAAAAAGCGTTTGATACTTTCGTTAAAATGTATGTAATAATGTCTTGAATCGCCTCATCATCTACCGTTTCAATCACTGATGATTTTAATAATTGATACTTTTTCATTTCATAAAAGTCATACAATGCTTGCTTCATCGATAACCCTTTTTCTGCTAAAAAATCAGGGTTTAATAATGCTTGAAACATCTCTTCATCTTGTTTGACTAAGATCATGACATTTAAAGGATGAAACACCCCTTCTTTCATTCCTTCTTTATAAAAAGCTTCAATACTATTCATTCTTTTTTTTCGAGCTGTCATCATCTCTTCGTACCATTGTGGAAAACTTAACTTTAAATCGTTTAAAAAAATGTCAGATGTGTAAATAGAAGATAAAGCCGCTTGCTCAAATACTTTTTGAAATCGGTATCCATATGAAAGGCGGGAGTTCAACACGGTTTCATCAATCTCTTGAATGTATGCAAGATAGACATTTGCTACTTCTTCAATGATATCTTCTTTTGAAGAGAAGTAGTTATATAGTGTGGCTTTACTTACATTCATCGAACGAGCCATGTCTTGAATTTTCAATCCATTAAAGCCTTGTGTACGAATGACGTTCATTAATCGTTTCGCATAGGTCACTCTCATTCCTTTTCGTTCGTTAGGTCCTAGTTTACGCAACAAATCCGCCCCCTTTCGTCCAAATAGTATACCATATTTATCACCTTACATTGATTACTTTAGACAAAATGATTCATTTTAGTTTACAAAGTCTACTTGTGATGATAAAGTGATAATCAACACTTTAGACTATTTTATTATAAAAAGTATAAAATTATTCAAAAGGAGCGATTCGATGAATACACAGTTTCATCATTTATATATTAACGGTGAGTGGCAACAAGGTAAAAGTGAACGAATCATTAAAGATACAAATCCTTACACGCAAGAAGAACTGGTCACGATTCAAGCTGCAAGTAAAGAAGATTTAAATGAAGCGTATGAAGTGGCACGAGATGTTCAAGACTCTTGGAAAAAAACGTTACCACAAGAAAAACGACGCATTTTAGAAAATGCAGTTCGTGTAATGGAAGAAAACAAAGAGCTTATTATGAACTGGCTGATTAAAGAAGCTGGAAGTACAACGATGAAAGCCATGTCTGAATACAATGTCTCTCTAAATATCTTAAAAGAAGCAACGACTTATCCTTATCGTATGGAAGGTAAAATCTTACCTTCGCAAACACCAGGAAAAGAAAACCGTGTGTACCGCGACGCGTTAGGTGTTATTGGAATCATTAGTCCATGGAATTTCCCGTTCCATCTCGCTATGCGCTCAATCGCAACAGCGATTGCAACAGGCAACACAGTTGTCGTTAAACCCTCAACGGAAACACCTGTTACGGGCGGACTATTATTCGCTAGCATTTTCGAAGCTGCTGAATTACCAAAAGGTGTATTAAACGTAATTGTCGGCAAAGGATCAGAAATCGGTGACGATATGGTGACGAATCCTATCCCTCGACTTATTTCATTTACAGGCTCAACAGAAGTAGGGCGTCATATTGGAGAATTAGCAGGTAAAAACCTAAAGAAAACTGCCCTTGAGCTTGGAGGAAATAACGTATTTATCGCACTAGAAGACGCTGATATTGAACGTGCTGTTGAATCAGCGTTATTCGGGAAATTCTATCATCAAGGTCAAATTTGTATGTCGATTAACCGTATTTTTGTTCATCGAAACATTCACGATGAATTCACAAAAGCATTCGTCAATCGTGTGAAAGGTCTTAACGCTGGAGATCCTGCTAATAAAGAAACACACGTTGGACCTCTTATTAATCGTGATCAAGTTGATCGTATTTTAAACGAAATTGAAGAAACGGTAGCACAAGGCGCGACTCTTGAAGTAGGTGGCAAAGCAAACGGAAATGTGTTAGAACCATCTGTGTTAACAGGAGTAACAAATGATATGCCTCTTGCTAAAAATGAAATCTTCGGTCCTGTCGCAGTTATTATTCCATTTGATACAGAAGAAGAAGTATTAAAGATGGCAAATGCACATCCTTATGGTTTAAGCGGCGCGATTCATACACGTTCAACAGACCGTGGTACATTGCTTGCACGTCAAATCAAAACAGGGATGATTCACGTGAACGATCAATCCGTAAACGAAGAGCCTCACCTTCCATTTGGCGGAGAAAAAGATTCTGGACTCGGCCGTTTTAACGGGGAATGGGCGCTAGACGAGTTTACAACTGTTCAATGGGTATCTGTTCAGCATGAACCGAGAAATTATGGACCGTTTTCAAAATAAGTAATCACAAACGAAAGGATGAGCGATATGAGGGCGTATTTTGCCCCTTTCAGCTCATCTCTTTTTTCGTTACTCTCACGGATTGTGGTATAATCAACAAACGCACATTTATCCATGTACTCGTCACTTAGTTGACTTTCTCAAAAATTCAATAAGTGACGAGTGCAGCGTAGATTATAAACAAAGCGAGGATTTTCATGTTAACTTTTGAAGAAAAAATAGCTATTATTGAGTCATTCTCACAATTAACGCGCAACAACGTATCATTAGGTCGCGTGAACTTTCATTATGACGAAAGTGCATTTGATAAAAAAACCGTTGTTTATCACTTACATCCAAACGGAAATGGATTTGTATACGGCGGAAACTTAACAAACTATGAAACAAATGATAAAGGGTTTGTTAATATTCGTGATTTCTCAGAAAAAGAACTAAAAACAATTATCCACGAATCCATTCGATCACTTTCGCCAAAGTCAGATGTACATCGTGAAATGGCTGTCATCGGTGAAGGAGAAGAAGAACGTTGGATTGGTCCAGATGACGCAATTCTTTTACTCATTGACGAAGACGATTTATGGAACATTTACGACGGACTAAACTTAGAAGCAGCATTTGAAACGTATGAAGAAGCTGAGCAATATATGGAAGAAGAAGGCTTTAAACGCGCATAACACACGATTAGGCTGGGACATAAGTGTTTCAGTCGACAACAAATACAAACTATTTATAGTTACATCCCATTTATAGTTCGGATATTTTTTGATCAAAAAACAAGTTTAAAAGAATAGTGGAATGGAGCACAGGACACTCGACTCCTGCGGGAAATAGAGGAAAGGCTGAGACCCCACAGGAACGAGGAGACTCAGGTTCCTCCCCGCGGAAAGCGAGTGGCTGGAGCGAAATGGAACGAACTTGTTGCTGTAACATAACGATGACAGAAACGTTCTTGTTCGTTTTTGAGAAGGAATCATTTCGTTATGTCCCACTCTCTTTTTATTTTAGCGAGCATAAACATTTTATCCGAGAATGTTTAATAGTATAGTAGAACTACGAAACTTCAACCTTACAACAGAAGGCACAAATGTTAAACATCGGAACGAAAGCACCACATTTCACAGTAGATACTGTTTCTTCTTTTTCTACCTTACCGATTTCAGTAACACTTAATACTTACGAAGGAAAATGGCTCGTACTTGTCCAATGGATTGGAATGTAGGAGAACAAGTTCTAAACGGATAACCTCTATAACGTAAACAACAGAAGCACCTAAAAATATTCTAATAAGACGATTTTCATAAAAAAAGAGAAAGCTGACATCACTCCCTTACCGTTATGTCAGCTTTCTCTTTTTTGTCACTTCTTCTCGTTCCACACTGCTCTCTTATCTGTTATAATTTACCTACGACTTAAGATACTAATGACTTTATGTAAATAGGGGGCAGGTTTCATTGCCTATTTTCTCAACGTTTCAAAAAAAAATGTTTTTAAACAATTTACTCAGTTCAGCTTTTGCCGTATTCGGGGTTGGAAGTACCCTCATCTTTTATACGATTCCTTTATCAACTTTTGAAATCATGATCTTAATAGGTATTATGGCTGTATCGGTTATCATTATGGTTGTGTGTGAATTTGTGACATATCAAAAGCAAATAAAACCTATTAAACTCGCTTTTAGTCAAGACATTCATCATCTAAACACACTTCAACAAGCTTACGAACAAGTTCACATTTTTCCTGTCTTGACGGTCAGAAGGATTTTGATTCCTCACTTATTAGGCTTATCGATTCCAGCTTCCTTGCTAGCAAGCATTTTTATTTATACGGGACACTTAACAATCCCCTATTACTTTATTATTCTCGCTTGGGCTGGAGCTATTTTGATTGCAACGATGCACGCATTGATTGATTTCTTTCTCACTTTTCGTACCATTCAGCCGTTGCTTACTTATTTGAATAACCGAGCAAAAAGTGCCTTTAATGTTACTTTGTCTGTTCATAAAAATGGATTCATTAGTATTCAAAAAAAGATGTTAACAAGCTCACTATTTTCAGCTATTTTTCCTGTTATGCTCTTTAGCCTTGCCAACCAAGTCCATATTTTTGAACAACAAGGGTTAATTTGGAATGAATATTGGAGTTGGGCTAGTATTATTTTACTCATGGTTATCGTGATTGCCTTAAGCGGTGCTTTTTTACTGTATAAAAACATCCAACAGCCGTTAAATGAACTCCAAAACGCGTTTCATAACGTAAAGAACGGGGAATTTCAGTTACTTGAAAATACATATTCTGACGAGTTTTCACAGCTTGTAACCGGCTATAATCATATGGTGACGGCGATTAAAGAGCGAGATGCGTTGAACAAGGAGTTATTAGAAAGTTTCTTTACCGTCTTTGCTGCGACATTAGACGCAAGAGATCACTATACAGCCGGTCACTCTATTCGTGTCGCCAATTATGCTGTTCAAATCGGTGAAAAAGCTAACCTTAGTAAGAAGGAATTGAACTTACTTAAAAAGTCGGCGTTATTACACGACATCGGAAAAATCGGCATTCCTGATCATGTGTTATTAAAAGATGGCAGATTAACAGATGAGGAGTTTTATCATATTAAACAACATCCTGTTATCGGAGCACATATTTTAGAACAAGTCAATCTAACCGAAGAGATGAAACCGATTCTTCCAGGGGTAAAGTACCACCACGAACGTTATGATGGGAAAGGATACCCAGAAGGATTAAGAGAAAAAGAGACACCTCTTTTTGGTAGAATCATTGCAGTCGCTGATGCCTATGATGCGATGACTTCTGACCGTCCTTATCGAAAGGGCATGTCTGTCGAAAAAGCATTAGCCATTATTGAAGACGGTAAAGGTACACAATGGGATCCTTATTTTGCATCATTATTTATTGATGTCATAAATGAAACAACGATAACAGAGACGAAAAATAATCCTGTCTCTGTTAGCTAAAGGCTGCATGCAGTTTAATCAAAAAAGTAGCCCACCTGTTAGAGTAGATATGTAACAGGTAGGCTACTTTTTATTGTTGGTTAATCGAGCAGGTGCATTCCCTTGCTTTTTTATCCTTACTCCTCCAGCTCGATTAACAACGCATCTCCATTTTCTCCTACTTTTACTTTTGCGTATTTTGCGTTTTCTTCAACATCCCGTCCAGTTCCTTCTGCAATAAAGTAATTTTCAATTCCATATTCTACATTTCCGCTCCCTTTATAACGTCCATTTATCCATACGTCAGCTTGATCATTTATGTTCTGATCCTTGGCTACATACGTGCGATATTCATAGATTCCTTGTTCATTTTCAACAAGCCCTACTTTTATTTTTTCGTTATAATTTGGCTCTTGTGTCAACTCAACTCTTGAAATAGTAAAACGTAAAATCACATAATCTCCTTGCAGAAGTGAACGTGGATCTAACGGCTCTAATTGTAAGGTCACCGTTTTCCCATTAGCTAACAACCGTTCACTTTTTGTCACTTGCACACTAACGAGTACGAGCTGAATCGCTATGATGCTAATAAGAATTCTTTTCCCCTTTGTTACAAAGCTACGATTCTCACTTGTAAACGATGTACGTTTGTCAATCCAGTTAACGACTGTAAAAATGAAAACACCGACAATCATAAACGTAATAGACTTATGAAGTAAACTCCATAATAAGTCGTAATATTTATAGCCAACATACGCCAACCAACCGATAAGACTTATAACGAATAAAAACGTCGCTTGTTTTCGAATCGCCATCATTAACAGAGCTGTGACCACCACAAAGTAAAGAACATTGATTATCATGTAGAAAGCAAATGACTCTTCATTTAAAAACGTCCAAACGAAGAAGGCCGCTAACAAATAAATCACACTATTATGATATAAAACTTGTTGTACATTTTTAGATACATACGTCCTAACGAATAAAATAAGTAGATTAAGTGCAATCACCATCATCATGGCTATCTCTGGTGACATATGCTCAACTGAAAACGATGCGGTAAATACGATCATTGCTGCAAAGTACGTCACATATTGAAACACGTGACTAGAAACTTTTATAAACACAAACCCTAGCACAAGAAAGAGCAACAGCGATATCCACATTCCTTCAAATAACACAGAAGGAATTGCAATTAAATAACCCGTTAATAACATCGTATAGCGAATAACAGAGTCCCATGTTGGCCTTAAAGCAGCCGGAACAATTAAAAACGTTGTCGCGAAAATCGCGAATAAAATTGGCTCCATTTCTCCCGTTATTAATACAACAAGCCCAATAAACGAACTTGCACCAATAAATGAGGCGACGATTGCAATCACACCAATGAATACGCGTTTAGAAATCGTCTGTTCTTTAAATTTCCGAATAAGCACAACGGCTATCCCAACGATAATAAACGGGAAGAAAATCGTCAAATAAAAGATCATCTCTGATCCAATGTAAATCAGAAAGGCAATGAATTTCCAAATAAGAAAAAATGTCGCTGCTAATCCACTAATAACCGTAAATCCTTTATTCCACCCTTGTTCATTGCTATACCAAAACAACCACGCTGCGACTGCTATATAAACCACACTCATTAGTATAATAAACGGATCAAATAATTCTCCTAACGTTAACGCTAGCATCGCTCCGTGAAACGTCACAAGTGATAAAAACGATAGCGCTTTGGACTGTAACCAACCTTTTTGAACGACCAAAAACAAGATAAAGTTACTGACAGCGACGATGCTAAAAAGCGATCGATACAAACCTTCATCTAAGCCAAAAAAGCTTGATGATGGAAACAACCAAAACCAAAGCGATAAATGAATGAGCACATGACTTAACAAATAAAATGGTTGATACTTCGTAAAGATGGAAAATAAAAGTGCTGGTATGGCCCATACAAGAAACAATTGAAAACTATCTGCATGAGAATTATAAATCTGACCTAAAAGAGCGACGGTCACCCCAAACGTCAAACAACCTACAAACATAAGCCACTCACTTAAAAATGGTCGACGTTTCAACCATGTTGTCACTAAAAATGCACTTCCATAAAACAAAAGCATTAACCCAACACTTAAACTAATTTTCGTCCACTTATCAAATCCAGGCCAATTAGCAGCAAAAAAGTAAATAATCGCTGCTAAAATAAGCGATAACCCCATAACATATCCAACTTGAATAAAGCGCTCTTTCACGATGGATGACTCGACTTTCCCCATGTTTTCACACCCATTCTACATGTAGTTATTCCTTATTCTACTATATTCATTACACGATGAATATCAGACCCGAAATAATATTCTAAAATCACCGTATCCTTCTTCTTCTAACCGATTTTTGTGAATAAACCGAAGGGAAGCAGAGTTAATACGGTAGTATACACCACTATGTTTCGATTCACATTCGTACACATAACCTAAATGATTATCTCCTTCCCGACTTCGCACCTCTTGTCCCCCTTCTTCATCCACCACATCTGTCAAGTTGACACTCGCCGACATAACAGGCTTTTTAAACGTAGGCCATCCTGTTTTACACTCACACTTATCTTTCGATGTAAATAACGGCTCTCCTGACACAACATCTACATAAATGCCTTCTTCTGTATGATTCCAGTACACATTTTCAAACGGAGGCTCTTTACCATTTTCTTGTGTGACATAGTATTGTATCGGTGTTAATTGTTCTTTTAAATACGTACAATCTTTTTGCCAATGTGCCTGCAAAAATCGCTCCCTTCCCGATCCCCTCACGTAAAGTTTATAGCGAAACGCATTCTTTTGATAAAAATTCTGATGCTCTTCTTCCGCTATGTAAAAAGAACGTACTGGTAAAATCGGTGTGACAATTGGCTTTGAAAACGGACCACTTTGCGCTAACTGTTGCTTAGACGCTTCTGCTTCTTGACGCTGTTGTTCATGATGATAAAAAATGGCTGTACGATACGAATCTCCTCGATCTGAAAATTGTCCTCCTCCATCTGTCGGATCAATTTGCTTCCAATAGATATCTAATAGTTCCTCATAAGAAAGAATGGTAGAATCAAACGTAATTTGTACCGCTTCATAATGCCCGGTCTCACCGGCTACTATTTGTTCATATGTAGGGTTGTCATCACGTCCTCCTGTATAACCAGAGACGACGTTGATCACACCAGGCCGCTCATCAAACGGTGATACCATGCACCAAAAACACCCTCCAGCAAACGTTGCTTTTTCAATGTGATCATTCAACCTCTTCACCTCCTGTTAAAAAATAAAGAACAGACGCACAGCACCTGTTCTTTTTCCTTCTATTGTAATGGTTCAAACAACTTTTACCAATAGCCTAACACCTTCCACCATAATCCACCCACACCTAACCAGATAATAACGTGTACAATCGAGATAATAAACCCAAGCGTCCACCATTTGTTTTGACTAATATAACCAGAGCCAAAAAACACAGGAGCAGGTCCCGCTCCGTAGTGCGTCGTACATCCGAATACATTGCTAAAAAATGCAAGCAGTAGCGCTGCCAATAAACCCGGTGCCCCTGTTGCCACCATCACCGCTAAAAACGCGGCATACATCGCACTAATATGAGCCGTTGCGCTCGCAAAGAAATAATGAGAGTAAAAATAAATAAGCGCTAATAGTAAGAGGGCGACAATCCACGAAAATCCGCTCACCGACTGCTTCACCGTGTCACTGAACCAAGCAACCATTCCTAACTCATTCAAGAAATTTGCCATCATGACAAGCGTCGCAAACCACGTTAACGTATCCCACGCTCCGTACTCCTTTTTAATGTCATCCCACGTCAACACTTGAAAAATTAATAAAAAGGATAAACCAATGAGCGCAGTTGTCGTGGCATCGATCTTAATCTGTTCTCCAAATACCCACAAACCAATCAATAGTAAAAAAACAACAATCATTAATTTCTCTGATTTCTTAACCGCTCCCATTTCATCCAATTTTTCTTGTGCAATACGCGGCGCATCAGGTGTTACCTTTATGTCAGGTGGATATAACTTATAGATAATAAGCGGGATAACAAGTAAGCTCACAACCCCTGGTATAAATGCCGCAACCGCCCACTTTGTCCAACTAATGTCTACATTTGCTACACTACTTGCGAGTGAAACAATAAGCGGATTAGCTGCCATTGCCGTCATAAACATGGCTGACGTAATTAAATTTCCTTGAAATCCCACTTTTAAAAGAAAGGCACCCATCTGACGCGCTGTGCCATCGTCAGGTTTGGAGCCAAACGTTTCTGATAATGAACGAATAATGGGATAGATAATGCCTCCTGCCCGTGCCGTATTACTTGGAATCGCTGGTGCAAGTAATAAATCGCTCACTAATAACGAATACGACAAACCTAATGTTTTTTTTCCAAACTTCTTTACAAACAAATAAGCAATTCGAGCACCTAGTCCAGTTTTAATAAACCCCCGGGAAATAAAAAAAGCCACAACAATGAGCCAAATCGTTGTATTCGAAAACCCTGTTAACGTCTCATCGATTGTTAACGTTCGAGTGATTGCAATGGTTGCTAGCGCTAATACCGCAACAGCTCCCATCGGTAAAGGCTTGATGATAAAGCCGACAATTGTCGCAACAAAGATAGCAAATAAATGCCACGCTTTCGGATCTAAACTAGCAGGTACAGGAATGAACCATAGGATAACCCCAACAACAACCATCGCAATAAACGGAAGTATCTTGACATGATGACTTTTTGGATTAGACATAACTATTCCTTTCACCTCACTGATAGTAAAAAGCTGCCAACAACAAAGTGACAGCTTGTTTCCTTCTCTTTCCCTTTAATGAGAGCGATGATTTTTATAATGCTCCCACTTTGGAATAAATTCATTTTCCTCTAACTTGTCGTATCTTTTCTCTAAATGAGACATCATTTTGTCTCCTTTTTCTTTCGGCATGACACCGTACTCCACATATTTTCCAATCACTTCTTTTCTTTTTTCAAGTAACTCTTTATGTAAAATAGAAAGCTCTTGCTTTTGTTCCTCCGTTAGCTGTACAACTTTTTCTTCCGCTGGTTTTTCAGCATATGCAGATGTGAAACTACTGACTAAAACAACCGCTGATAACCCGATCGAACTCACAAGTTTACGCATATTCGTACCCCTTTCCAATTATTTCTTTTATTATGAATCGAGTGGATTTATTTTATACAAAAGTTGGTTTCGTAAAAAAAAAGCACCTGACATTACGAATTCTACCGCAATGTCAGGTGCTTCTTCACAACAATTCCACTGTTCGCTTTCCTTTTAAAAGAGCTAGAATCACGTGTGCCGCGACACGACTTGTCATATCTCTAAAGTCAAGCGTTGGGTCAATTTCTACAATGTCCATTCCTTGCACCATTTCTTCTTTTCCTAACAATGTAATCGCCTCTAACAATGAAGCACTATCCATACCTCCAGGACCTATAGCCGGACAACCTGGTGCGAATGCTTGATCAAGTACATCCATATCGACCGATACGTAAATCATATCTACTTTTTGTTTTAAATAGTTGATGCTTTCTTTGATGATTGAAGCAATGGTCATAGACGCTACATCTTTCATCGTATATACCGCCACACCGTGGTCTTTTGCAAAATCTGAGTATGGCTTACTGTTTGAAAAATCACGAATACCGATTTGTACAAGGTGTTCACCTTTTAACTCACCACCTTCAATTAAACTTCGAAAAGGTGTGCCGTTTGTTGGCCCGCCATCTTCTAAGTTTCGCAAGTCATGGTGCGCATCAAATTGAATGACACCGACAGTCCCTTTCTTGGTAGAAAAACCTTTAATCGATGGATAACTAACCGAGTGGTCGCCTCCAAGTAACAAAAAGAGGGCATTCGGATAAGCTGTTGTGACAGAGGATACTGTCTCATAAATGCGTGTTTGCGACCCAACAATATCTGTTGGATGCATCGAAATGTCGCCTACATCGGCGATTGTCATATCACCGAGATCAACATCTGCTTCAATAGAATACGTACTGTATGAATGAAGCATGTTTCGAATGGTGGTTGGTGCTAGCAATGCCCCCGAATGACTAATGCTGGATTTTGATAATGGAGCCCCCACTAAAACAACCTTTGCCTTCTCACACGTTTGTAAAAGCTCACCTGCTTTTTTCACATACCGATCAACAAATTGTGCCTTGCCACTTGCTTTAAGATACGGGAACTCTTTCAAAAAAGCCCCCCCTTTCATACACATTCACACCACTTTTCCAAACAGAATGAACGTGATTCACCCCATAATGATAAAGAACATATTCGTAGTTTGGTGCATCCCATAACACAAGGTCTGCTTGCTGTCCCACCTTAAGTTGGCCAGCACGCCCTCCGCGATTAATGGCATAAGCTGCATTTACCGTCACTGCGTTCCAAATCTCTTCTGGCTTCATTTTTAATTTTAACGCGGCAAGATTCATAATTAATTGAATGTTTTCCGTTGGTGAGCTTCCTGGGTTAAAGTCCGTCGATAAGGCAACGGCACAACCGTTATCAATCATTGTACGTGCTCTTGCAAACTTTTCTTTTGCTAAATAAAACGACGTTCCTGGTAACAGCACGGCGACGGTTTCACTATTTGCCAACATCGAAATCCCTTGATCAGATGCGCCAACTAAATGATCGCCACTCACCGCTTCTAGCTCAGCTGCAAGCTCAGTTCCCCCTAAAGGGTCAATTTCATCGGCATGAATTTTCACATCAAATCCTTTTTCTTTCGCTTCCCTTAAAAAAATACGTGATTGCTCGACTGTAAATACACCTGTCTCACAAAAAATATCGACAAACTCCGCCAACTCTTCTTCTTTAATGAGGTCTAACATTGAAATCATATCTTTTAAAAATGTATCTGAATTCTCTTGATACTGAGGGGGAATCGCATGTGCACCTAAAAAAGTCGACACCACTTCAACAGGATGTTGCTCATTTAACTTTTTCACAACACGTAATTGCTTTAACTCGGTTTCTTCGTCTAGCCCATATCCGCTTTTTGCTTCCACCGTTGTAATTCCAAATGACAGTAATCGATTTAAATGAAATGAACTTTTTTCAAACAGTTCTTCTTCACTTGCTTTTTTTGTTGCCGCAACCGTAGATAAAATCCCGCCACCTTGTTTTAAAATATCTAAGTATGGAACACCTTGTTGTTTTAGCACCATCTCATGCTCACGCGACCCACCAAATACAAGGTGTGTATGAGGATCTACAAGACCTGGTGTCACAAGCTTCCCTTTCGCATCGATGACTTGTTTAGCCCCATATCGCTCACTCTCTTCACGAGATCCAATAAAAACTACCTTTCCATCTTTTACACCGACTGCTGCATCTGTTAAAAGAGGAAGATTAGACATGTCTGTTCCTTTTAAAAGTCCTTTGCCATGATCCATCGTGAGTAATTGCCCTATGTTTGTAAGTAAAAGATCCAGTTTCACGTTATGACTCCTTTCCGTACTTTTTCATTGGAATGGTCATGTCCATCTCATCTGCTACTTCAATGGCTTTCTCATAACCTGCATCAACGTGCCGTACAACACCCATTCCAGGATCTGTCGTTAATACGCGCTCTAGACGCTCTTGTGCTAAATCTGTTCCATCGGCTACGACAACCATGCCTGCGTGAAGCGAATAGCCCATTCCAACGCCCCCACCGTGATGGAATGAGATCCACGAGCCACCTGCTGCAGTATTAATAAGCGCATTTAACACAGCCCAATCACCTACAGCGTCACTGCCATCTTTCATCGCTTCTGTTTCACGATTTGGTGACGTCACAGACCCACAATCGAGGTGGTCACGCCCAATGACAATCGGTGCTTTTAGCTCTCCTTTACGTACTAATTCATTAATCGCTAGCCCCATTTTGACACGCTCACCATACCCCAACCAACAAATACGTGATGGAAGTCCTTGAAAACTCACTTTCTCTTTTGCCATCTCAATCCAGCGTAAAAGTGGTTCATTGTGTGGGAACAACTCTTTTACAAGCTCATCGGTGCGGTAAATGTCTGCTGGATCTCCTGATAACGCGGCCCAACGAAACGGTCCTTTTCCTTCGCAGAACAACGGACGAATGTACGCAGGAACGAACCCAGGGAAGTTAAAAGCTTGCTCAACCCCTTCATCTAGCGCAACTTGACGAATGTTGTTTCCGTAATCAAACACAATCGCACCGCGCTCTTGAAACGTAAGCATAGCTTTTACATGGTTTGCCATACTTGCTTTTGATTTTTGCACATACTCTTTCACGTTTGCTTTTCGAAGAGTATCGGCTTCTTCTACTGTCATTCCTTCTGGTACATAACCGTTTAATGGATCGTGAGCAGATGTTTGATCCGTTACAATATCAATCTTAATCCCTTTTTCTAGTAATCTGTGATGTACTTCTGCGGCATTTCCAACGAGGCCGATTGAAAGAGCTTCTCCGTTTTTCTTCGCTTCAAGCGCCCACATTAACGCTTCATCTAACGAATTTGTCATGCGGTCACAATAGTTTGTATCAAGTCGTTTTTGAATACGGTCTGAATCAACATCTACTGCAATGACAACTCCCTCATTCATCGTGACAGCAAGCGGCTGAGCCCCACCCATTCCTCCTAAACCAGCTGTTAATGTAAGTGTGCCTTTTAATGAACCACCAAAATGCTTTTTCGCAAGTGCTGCGAAGGTTTCGTATGTTCCTTGTAAAATCCCTTGTGTCCCAATATAAATCCAGCTTCCTGCTGTCATTTGGCCGTACATCATCAGTCCTTTTTGATCAAGCTCATGGAAGTGCTCCCAGTTAGCCCACTTTGGTACAAGAACAGAATTCGATAGTAAAACGCGCGGTGCATGTTTATGCGTTTTAAATACAGCGACTGGTTTTCCTGACTGAACAAGCATGGTTTCATCACTTTCTAATTCACGAAGTGTCGCCACAATCGCATCAAACGACTCCCAATTACGCGCGGCTTTTCCAATTCCTCCATATACGACTAATTCTTCCGGCTTTTCGGCTACTTCTGGATCCAAGTTGTTATATAGCATGCGTAATACCGCTTCTTGTTCCCAACCTTTACATTCAATTTCTACTCCTTTTTTCGCTCTTACGTTTCTAGACGTTTTCTGTGTCATTGTACTTCCCCCTTTATTTCATTCATTGGTAAATGTTTTTTTATCATGGATTGCCAGTTCACATCTTTTAACCAACTTGCTGCTTTCTCAATATCTTTTGAGAATACACGGTCTTGTGTAATGCTCGGAATGACGTTGCGAACTTCGTCATACACCGCTCTTGTGAATGACGCCATCTGATCAATTCCCCGATATTCGACTGCTTGAAGAGCACAAATTAATTCAATTGCAACAACGCGACGGACATTTTGAATAATTTGATGCGCATGACGCGAACCAATCGTTCCCATACTAACGTGATCTTCTTGATTAGCAGACGATGGGATTGAATCTACACTAGCGGGATGAGCAAGTGTTTTATTTTCAGATACGAGAGATGCTGCGCAATATTGCATAATCATTGCACCTGATTGTAAGCCAGGTACGGGACTTAAAAACGGTGGTAAATCATTTAGCTGTGGATTCACAAGACGCTCAATGCGTCGTTCCGAAATGTTCGCAAGTTCAGCCACGGCGATTTTCATAAAATCCATCGCAAACGCAATTGGCTGACCATGGAAATTCCCTCCTGAAATCACAGTCTCTCCTTCATCAAAGATAAGCGGATTATCCGTTGCAGCATTCATTTCAATTTCAAGTTTTTCTTTCACATAATCAAGAGCTTGCCATGAAGCGCCGTGAACTTGAGGGATACATCGTAATGAATAAGCATCTTGAACGCGTAATTCACCTTGCTTTGTTGTTAACTTGCTTCCTGCAATCATTTGACATATTCTCGCCGCTACATCACATTGCTGACGGTACCCTCGTACTTCATGAACCCGAGGGTCAAACGCATCTTCAATTCCTTGCAATCCTTCAAGTGTCAGTGCAGCGACTGCATCGACTTGATACGCCAATTGTTCGGCTTCAATGTAATTCACAATCCCCATCGCAGTCATCGCTTGCGTCCCATTAATTAATGCGAGCCCTTCTTTCGCTTTCAAGGTGAGCGGCTCAATCTGTTCTTTTGTTAGCGCATCAAGTGCATGTCGTTTCTCACCTTTATAAAACACTTCACCTTCTCCCATCAAAACGAGCGCTAAATGTGACAGTGGCGCTAAATCTCCACTTGCACCTAGCGAACCTTGTTGAGGAATAACCGGGTGAATGTGAGCATTTACTAATTCTAAAAGCCGATCAATGACCACTGGTCGAACACCTGAAAATCCTTTTAATAAAGCATTTGCCCGCAATAGGACCATTGCTCTTGATACCACTTCTGGAAACGGCTCTCCCACTCCGCATGCATGCGAATGAATAAGATTCCATTGCAAAGCTTCAACATCTTGAGAATCAATGAGTACATCGCTAAACTTTCCGAAACCAGTCGTAATGCCGTATACAACTTTCTTCTGATCGACGATTCGTTCCACAGCTTCTCGACTTTTCTCTACTCTCTTTAAGCTATCTACTGATGCACTTACAAATGCATCGTCATATAACACTTGTTTCACTTGTGATACGGTTAATGTTTCACCTGTCAATACAACCATTGTATGCACCTCTTCTCTAAAAAATAAAAGAGGAGGCTATATTGACAGACGTATCCCGTCTGCAATATAGCCCCCTCTTTAACTAATAAACTCTAGGCTTTTATTAAATATGATTGATTCCTAATCCGATTGCTTCGTGTTCAAATCCTCGAACAGGCGCTCCGATTGTTCCATAAAGCGCAACCGCAATCCATTCACCTTCTGCTTGCTTTTCATAGGGTCTACCGCGGACAATTGAAAAGCGCAAACCAGCTGTGCGCAACAATCCACCTAACTCGACCTGTCCTCTTGTAATGCCGTGAACCGCTTCTAAAATGGCATGATACAACGCATGCATTTCTCGATAAACGTCTGCATTCACAATACCTTGTCTTTTGGCAGATGTTTCAATGGCCGCCACAATTTTTTGCAACTCCATCGCACCGACTTTACCTTGACAGTAGGACCAATTTAATTTTGTTAATTCCTCTTTTAGAAGAAGCTCTCCCTCTTCATTCGTAAACGCTAGTAAAATGGCGTTTTTCCCTATACGTCTGCTTACATCTTCTAGCATGAGATAACCTCTTTTGAATTTTCTAAATAAACTAATAACTATACTCATTGTATGCGATTGCACGAAACAGGTCAATTACATTTTTCCACATTTTAGAAAGTTATCAAACTACCCAATTAAAGCGCTACTATACTAGATAGTTCCCTACGCTCCATTCCACTATTTTTTACCCTTGTTTTCCAACCCAACAAAAAAATCCGAACGATTAAAAAACTCATGATCGTTCGAATCTATCATTAGCTAAAAGACTTATGTCCCATCGTACTGCTTATTATTTTTCTTTTTTCACGCTTACTAACAGCTCCGTTAATACTGTCGTAAATGTATGGAGCCTTTCTTCGATACGACCAGGAAATTCTTTTTCTAAAAAGGAAATGTTATCTTTTTCCGTATGCCAAATCGCTCCGTGTTTAACTGTTTGTGTATATCCGTCTTGATCACCGATTTCCCAATTTGTTGCTTCAAAATAAGCAATTGGAATACCGGCTTTTTCAAATGGAGCATGATCACTCCAGTCACCTGTGGTTCCTTTTGGATATTCTGGATTTACTCCTGGGTTTGTGGTTAAGTCTAGTTTTTTCTTATCAGCAATCTTTAATGCGTGATCTCGAACCCAACCTTTTTCTTCTTTACTTCCATATACATACATATAATCGCCAGCTACTAAACTATCTAAATTAATCATCGCAACCGTATTGTTTTTCTCTTTTTCAGACATTTGCGATACATAATAGTTCGATCCGTTTAAGCCACCTTCTTCAGCACCAAATAAAACGAATTTAATCGTGTATGGTGTCTTTTTCTTTTGCAATGCTTTTGCTGTTTCTAAAATGACTCCAACACTTGACGCATTATCATCTGCACCCTTCGCAGTTGCAACAGAGTCGTAATGAGCCCCAACAATTAGTTCTTTTTTAGACTTTCCTTTTTTCGTCGCTATTACATTTTCCGATGAAATGCTCGTCCCTTTTCTCGTAAATGTAAACGGCTGCACTTCTGTATCATAGCCTAATTTACGTAATTTACGTTGGATATACTCACTCGTTTCTTTTTCTTTCTCCGTTCCCATTACACGTGTTCCAATTGTTTCAGATATGTAAGCCATATGCTTATAAGCGACTTGTCCACTTTGCTTTCCTTTTATAGGTCCGTGCGCAGAAGCAACAGACGCACATAACATTGTAAAAATAACGGCAACTAGTATACTAGCTTTCTTCATTTCTTGTCATACTCCTTTCAATACCCCACCATAATTTCGATTACTTATACATAATATTTTATATTTATAGATTTATCAATAGTATTTTTTCACTATAATATAGATAAAATCTTTTTTGAAAATTAAGTAGAATACGTGATGAAAGATTCTAAAAGATACTTATAGACAAGGGGTATCGCTACTATTTCTCGTAGCAACCAACTCTCATTCACTATGTCTTTATTTTCTTTTCATGTGTCTTTTTCTTCATTACTTAATGTATGTTCGATTGATACAACTGTATGTTTATGAATCTCCAATGGACATCGTACTACTGGACTTGCGGGCCTTCATACACTGAAAAATGGAGGTGGTTTGTTGAAAAAGAAATGGCTTATTCCATTTTTCATGACCGCGTTACTACTAACTGGCTGTTTGAGTGATCCTGTACAAGATGATTTGATTACGTATATAAACGACGACATTCCAGCTGTATTTGAGTTAGAAGCAAAAGCAATCGGTTCCTACGATCGTGTAACCGGTGTTAATTACACAGATGACTTTGTTTTATATGACGCTCTTAACAATGAAATCATTCCAACTTACAATGAGTTTATTAAAGAGTTAGAAGCGATTGAGATGGAAACTGATGAATTACGAAACATTCATGAAGGGTACATTAAAGGAGCAAACATTCAATACAATGCTTTTGTCAAAATGGTGACTGCTCTTGAAGAACAAGATCGTCAATTAATTGAAGAAGCAAACAGTATGCTAGATCAAGCACGAAAGCATATGAGAGACTATCAAGCTGATATTAAAAAGTTAGCGAAAGAACACGATGTCGAGTTAACAGAGAAGTTAGATGGTGAAACGTTATAAATGAAACCAAAGCTGACCGTCTACGACTAACGTGTGCAGTCAGCTTTTTGCGTATGCTTAAATCGTAAAGCTCTTGGTCACCTTCCCCTTCTTTCCCGCTACATTTAAAAAGAGGGTAACGGAATAAGTGCCACTTTTTAGGTGACGAATCACAAATTCATGGGTAAGCTCTTCTTCCGGATGCAATGTGAGGTGTTCGACTGCCATTGTGGTAAAAACATCTTCTGAATATTTCGCTTTTTTATTCCCTGCTTCATCATACAAAATATAATCTGCTTTCAACCCATTTGGAAATGTTAATTCCACGTCTTCTTCAGATTGATTTTTAACCGTGTACACTATTTTCACGCTGCCATTTTTCTCATTTGAAATAATCGCATCCCCTAGTAGTTGCTCCGTCATTTGTTCCCCTCCGTTCATTTCGTCTATCGGTGATTCACTAGTCAAAGTTCGTCCACATCCGGTGATGACTAAAATACTCATACCTATCCACAAGCTTATCATACTCCTTACGATCAATCGTTTATTCAAGTAGCCGTCCTCCTTCATCTTATACTTTTCTCTATATAATGACGGATTTCAAGTGAATACGTTACATAAGACAACAGTTATTTTTCATATACTAACAATACTCCCACTGGCTAAAAGCTTGTTATCTAGGAGAAGATAATGATCACAATAAAGGAGGAAAATGCATGGTTCGTTTTTCTAAAAAGCAGATGACTGATGAAACAAATTCCGTATTAGATGAACTGTTTGAGTTAGCGAATTCTTCTTTCTTCCTACACCTAGAATTTGCGATCGTAGCATTCTTCACCAGTTTTTTACATTTGATTTGGTTAACGAAACCTATTCTTTTACCAATCGGATTTATGATTAACTTTTGCTTATTATGGATTTTACACTTTTGTACATTACGACTCATCAAATAGCTAGGATAAAATGAGAGTGGGACATAACGAAATGATGCCTTCTCAAAAACGAACAATAACGTTTCTGTCATCGTTATGTTACAACAACAAGTTCGTTCCATTTCGCTTCAGCCACCCGCTTTCCGCGGGGAGGAACCTGAGCCTCCTCGTTCCTGCGGGGTCTCAGCCTTTCCTCTATTTCCTGCAGGAGTCGAGTGTCCTACGCTCCATTCCACTATTCTTTTAAACTGGTTTTTTAATCAAAAAATGAGGGTTTTTTAATCAAAAAATGAGGCTGACTCAAAAGGTTGAATAAATTCGATCTGAGAGTCGCCTCTTTTACTTTTCATCCAGTTTCTGGGTTTTGGTTTGATGGGTTTATAAGGGAAAGAGGGATATTCCTTCCCTTCATTACACTAATTTTTGTTCGCTTTCTTTGTTGGCTGCCCACTTCAGTAAATTGTGTGCAGCGCAAATAAGACCCCAATCCGTGGTATTTTTGGATAGGCCTCTTAACCCAAATCTCTTAAACGCTCGATTGTGCTTAATCTGTCCAAACACAGGCTCTACATCTATTTTTCGCTGCCTGTATCTTTTGCTTCCTTCTTCCGTGGCCAAGCGTTCACGAACTTCTTTTCGTTGTTGGTGGTTTCTCACTGAGACCTGTACGATTTTTGTATCTTTGTCTTTGGCACAGGTTGTTTGGAACGGACAGTTCATACAATCGGTACAGCGGTATGTGCGCTTCACGGAATCGTAACCGTTATCGGACTTTCTTTGACTCTCATACTGGAAAGTCAGGCGTTTTCCGTTTACACAAATCCATTCATCGAGCTCTTCGTCATACTCCATATTTTCAACACGACCAATTTGTGCTTTCCATGCCTTTGTCTGTTCTTTATCAAAAGTATTGTATTTAATGTACGCTTCTATTTCTCGTTCTTCACAATATGCATAGTTTTCTTCACTTCCATAACCAGAGTCGGCAATAACGGCCTTTGGCTTCGGGCGGTTATATTGTTCCAAGAGATCCAAATGGGGAATCAAACAGCCAAGGTCCCCCGCCCGTTGATGCAGGCTGAAGTTGGTGATGAACTGATTTTCCGTGCCAATTTGAACATTGTATCCGGGCTTCAACTTGCCATTCATCATGTGGTCCTCTTTCATTCGCATGAAGGTGGCATCGGTATCCGTTTTGGAAAAGCTGTTTCTCTCCCCAATAGAGAATGACTTTTAACATCATTTGAGGATGGTAAGGCGGGCGGCCTCCACCAGGATACAG
Organism: Bacillus sp. CGMCC 1.16541; assembly: GCF_003184905.1. GTDB lineage: Bacteria > Bacillota > Bacilli > Bacillales > Bacillaceae_H > Priestia. The sequence continues at coordinate 5,809 of NZ_QFRU01000018.1, read as the reverse complement.
AGATAAAAAAAGATTGGGGTTCATCTGGTCAACTGTATAATCGATTAATCGGAACAGGTGTTGTTGAGGAATCAAAACTTGAATGTCCATTGGAAGAGTTAACTGGTTTGTGTTATAATTTTTGTACAAGAAAATATCGTAAGCTGAGTTGATTGGAGCGGAAGGCGCGAAGACTCCTGCGGGCGCAGCTGGTCAGGTGAGACCCCGCAAGAGCGAAGCGATGAGGAGGCTCAGCGCCAGCCCCGCGGAAAGCGAAGCGCCTGGAACGGAAATCAACGGACTAATTTTAGAAGCTAACCTAAAAAGAGGGTGCCCAAAAGTTTATACCTTTTGGGACACCCTCTTCTTATCGACTGAAACACTTATGTCCCAGCCTTATTTTACGTTTACGAGTAACTATGCTCTTTCACTGCTAAGTTCTTTACATGTGGCGGTGCACCTTGATTTAATGATGAGTTCTGCTTCTTTTCACCTTCATCATCGGAAAGAGGTTCTGTTAATTCGGCTCCTGCTTCTTTTACTTTTGAACCAATTTCACTCAGTTCTTCTGTTGCTTGCTTCGCAGTTGATAAAGTCTCATTCGTTATTTCTACAACGTCGTTTACTTTTCCGAACACATCATTGTTAATACGTTGGTACAGTTTTTGTGCATCATTAATCGCATTTTTTAATGTTTCTGATGCACTTGTAAACTGAGTAATCATCTGGTTTTTCACTTCGCCTGGATTTTCTCTTACTTCATCAAAGATTTCTTTTGATGACTCTTTTAAATCTACTGCAGTATTTTTCACTTGGTTTCTCGTTGTCGTGTCTAACAATGAAATGACTCCTCCAACAATACCACCGATCACGATTCCTTTTACAAGTTTACTACTTTTCTCTTCACGCACTTTTACTTGTGTCATATTAATCTCCTCCTGTGAATGATTGTAAGTTGTTGCTTGTTTAATTCCCGAAAAAATAACCTTTAAACAAAACTTTTTCACTAACAGTTATTTCATCTTGCTTTTATGCTCAGCATTCAGTATGATTTCATATGTAAGCGGTTTAAAGAGGTCTGACGACCGACCACTATAAATAGAGATAAGGAGATCGTGAATGAAAGAACGAGTATTATTTTTCTCAATTGGTTTATTGCTTTTAACGCTTGGTGTAGCGCTTATTATAAAATCAAATTTAGGCGCATCATCTTGGGATGCATTAGCAGTTGGTGAATCACAAATGTTTGGTTTATCTGTTGGAACATTTGTTTTTATAAATGGAATTGTTTTAATTTTTATTAACTCATTTTTATTAAAAAAACGACCAGAGTTTCTAGCTGCAGGAAGTATTTTGCTCATTGGTGCGTTAATTGATTTTTGGTTAGCTATTGTTCAATCTTCAAACGTATTAGCTTTACAAATTGTCTCCCTTGTCACTGGTATTTTAACAATGGGTGTTGGGATTGCCATATACTTACAAGCGAAGTTTCCCGCAAGTCCGATGGATACATTAATGGTAGCGATTCATAAGCGATTTGGATTAAATTTACGTACGTCTCGAATTATGAGTGAAGGGTTCGCTTTAACGCTAGCATTTTTGTTTCAAGGAGCAATTGGAATTGGAACGATTATTGTTACATTAACACTTGGGCTCGTCGTACAATACTCTTTCCCGTTCTTTGAGCAATTATTAAAGAAATTGCAACATCGTGTTCCCAAAAAAGCAATCTCTTAGTATATAGCTGTACATGTAAAAAGAAAGGCACAAAGCATGCCCTGATGCTTTGTGCCTTTCTTTTTTTAATTTATTTTACAAGCGATATGGCTTTCGTCTCATCCATTGCGTCGCCACCCACTTTTCACCTTGACTAACAGGTGTGCCTGCATGAAGTGTTTGTTCGTTTAACAAAGGATTATTGTAAAAGTATTCGAAGTACACTGCCATGCCTTTTCGAGGTGAAATGGAGAGATTCAAGTTTGGAAAGAGTGTTTCGCCCCCTTCTTCCACATCATTTAAGTACATGATGAGTGTACTAATTCGATTATTCGCTGCAGCTCTACTTCCTTGTACAAAGTAGTCATGATGCGCTTTAAATTGTTGCGCTGGCTCGTAATGAAGGATTTGAATTCCCTCTCCATGTTCGATCGGCACACACATAAGCGCTGCAATGCGTTGTTCGATATCTCGTATGAATTCGTTTTCATCTTCATCAAAAAACATACTACTACTTGTGCGAATGTCATTTATATCCCTTGTTGCCCCTATTCTTGATCTCTTTAATCGATCTTTTGATAACGTCACTAATGTATCACACTCTTCATGTGTCAGCACCTCATCAAGGACAACAATTAACGGTTGCTCATATCGAGCGACGACTTTTATCTCCTGGTCACCAATGACAATTTTAGACCCTTTATGTTCAAATAAATTTTGCTCTATTACGGATGTAAACACAAACACCCTTCCTTTCAATTAACTAACAATTCGAAAAATAAAGAATTCACAAATCGAACTATTTTCAATGAAGATTCTTTATCACCTTACATCAATCATTTTACTACATTCTATTATTCTTTTTCTATCACTCTCTCAGCCTATTTTTATCAAATCTGTGACACAATGACTTTTTGGCACCTATCATCATTCTTACAAATTCTTTAGAAAAGCTTTACATTATACAAAGAACCCTCATAGTAAAATGAAACAAGTAGGAATTCCAAATACACAATGAGGTGATGAGCGTTGAGGAAACATCCAAAGTTTTTATTACTAACAGCAGAGTATGGAAATGGACATGTGCAAGTCGCAAAAGCTTTAGTGCAGGAGCTTCTAAATCATAAATACGCGGATGTTGTTGTCTCTAGTATTTATTCAGAATCTTACCCTACCCTGACATCAATTTCAGAATCAATGTACTTAAAAAGTTACACACCTTTAGGCAAACCCTTTTATTCCTTTTGCTATCATGGCTTTGATAAAGTATGTAATAAAAAGGTCGCTAATTGGGTGACAAAAATCGGTCAAAAGCGTCTGAGTTATCTAATTGATACGGAACAACCCGATGTCATTATTAATACATTTCCAGTTTTAGCGGTATCCGCTCTTCGTCGTAAAACCGGCATTTCAATTCCAATCGTTAACATTATTACAGATTATTGTGTTCATAACACGTGGGTACAACACGAAATTGATAAATATTATGTGGCGTCTCCTCATGTAAAAGAAAGGCTACACGCTTTGAATATTCCTCACCATTCAGTAGTTGTATCTGGTATCCCCATTCGCGCATCGTTTGAACAACCTGCCTCAAACGATTTGAGAAAAAAATATAACATCGATACTGAAAAGAAAGTGGTTCTCATTATGGCCGGTGCATTGGGTGTGCTAAAAAACATAAAAAAGCTATGTAGCATGCTTTTACATAACGAGGACTGTCAGCTTATTGTCGTATGTGGTAAAAATCGAGAATTAAAAGCAGAGCTCGACGTTCTTCAACAATCATTTCCAACTCACTTACACGTTTTCGGCTATGTTGAACAAGTGGATGAGCTGTATCGACTTGCCTCACTCATGATTACAAAGCCAGGAGGAATTACCTTAACAGAAGCTTCAGCCATTGGGGTTCCACTTATTCTTTACAAACCGACACCAGGACAAGAAAAGGCAAACGCTCTCTTCTTTAAACAACAAGGAGCAGCTATTATTACTCATCGAACAGAAGAAGTATATCAAGCCATATCATTTTTATTTCAAAGTGAACACATGCTTCAAACAATGAAACAAGCTATTCAACGTATCCATCAACAACATGCGTCGACTACGATTATTCAAGATATTATGGAAACCGTGCATAACCGTCACTTTTTATCAGCACAGTCTAGATAAACTAAATGTAGATTGGACACACATCCTCATCATCCAAACGAGGATGAATATGCAAAAAATGCGAAAGGTGATGTAAAGCGAGACACTTTGAGCTTGACATCACCTATTTATTTTGTCTTTTTTTGTCATGTCTATTGCTTTTTTTGAATCTTATATTAAAATATTGTAAAGATAATGTAAAATATCACTTAAACATCTTGACAAATAAAGGAGGTACAACTATGACCGTAGAAGAATATTGTGGTACGTTTGATCACTCAATCTTACAATTTACGTTCTCTCTCGTCGAAGAGGTTAAAACTAACATTCAAGAGAAGAAACTGTTTTATCATGGACAAATACACCGTTACATTCAAAAACAAATTGATCTCTTCTTTATCTCTTCTCAATTAAACCGCGCACTAACATCTGTCTATAAACATGAAATGTACACAACCGTTATGTTTCGATTAAAACCTATCTTAAAGGAGATGCAGTTATTTAGATGTGTATAATGCTGTTCAACCAAACATAAACCGGTTCCTCATGATGAAATGAGCGAACCGGTTTATTTGTGTACATTCTTTTTCCGTTTGATAGTGCGATATAAACGATACCCCCGTCTAACACCGTTTAATAAAAAGTAAGGAATTCGAATATTATATTTATAAAAAAATGGTACATAAACTTTATAGTAAGCTTTTACTAAGTCGCGCCATTTTCGATCAATTCCCGACTTATAAAAGTCAGATACATCAACAACGTATCCTCTGTTTTCTTTCATCATCACATTTTTCCCATGAATATCAAACGGATTCAATCCACGTTTTCTCGCATAATCTAACGCTTCACTTACATCTTTAATCACCTGCTCAGGAATTGGAATGCCTTGATGCACGGCTTCATACAACGTTACACCTTTTAACTTTTTCAAAATCAAATAATTTTCACCATATCCAATTAATTCGGAATAAGCAGGATGAATACCAAGCTGCTTATACACCTTTACTTCTTGCTTAATTTGCTGAGGCTCTCTACTATATACTTTCACAACCCAATTTTCATAGTCTTGATGTTCAAATACAGCAGCATAATTCCCTACACCAATGCATTTCCAGTACTGAGGTGTATTTGTCACAACGACTGGCTCATGTAAACGATCACTTGAAATTTGCAAATACGGTAATAAAGTTTCTTTTACTAATTCATGAAATAACTCTTTTTCCATAAACTTCACTTCATCTCTTAAAAACTATTATGTATACTTTAACGTATATTGATAGTAAATGAAAAGAATATTTGTTGATCATAGGCTGTTTTTATAAACTTTTTTGCTAGTTAACAAGCACAAGTAGTAGAAAGTGATTGATTTACTCAAGTCTATAGGATATGCAGTGCGCTGCTTGAGCAGGAGTCGAGTGTCCTACGCTCCATTTCACTATTCTTTTAAACTTTTTTAATCAAAAAAAAGATCCGAACTAGCAAGAAGATTTAACTTACAATAGTTCGGATCTATTACCAACTGAAAGACTTATGTCCCAGCTTTCTTATTCTTTATCTCCCTTTTAAAAATTGAGTGTATAGTTGATAAATAGCAGATAATCCAACTAACCAGTAAACGAATGTCACAACTTGTGGCATGGATCCGAATAACTCTTGAACAAGATTAAAATCAAGTGCAACAAACAACCAATTTAAACCACCAATAATTAATAAGACCATTGTAAATACAGGTAGAAATCTCATTGTTATACCCCTTTTACTCCAACTTAAGAAAGCGCTTTCTTTCTATTAATGTATGTTTGGCTTATTAATTGGTACCACCTATTTAAAAAATCAATCAATCGTCCTACTCCTTTGTTGTATTCATTTAGCAAAATCCACAAAAAATAAACCCCTATGATTCTGATATGCTCCCCTATAAGTAGACAGATTAAAAAATAAAAATCTGGGTGCTTATGGG
>NZ_KZ821208.1 GCF_003184905.1 Bacillus sp. CGMCC 1.16541 | reverse complement strand
TACTCATTGGGCTTGGCCTTTCTCATTCCTTGAGGTGGGGGTCTTCTCGACTGAAATAATAAATTGATCAGCTCGTCAACCAACGATTAGTCATTAATTGTAAACCCATACAATTCAAGCAAGGCACCCACGACAATAGCCCAACTACCAACAAATAAAAGGATCTTCCCTGTCGTTTCTTGCTCGTTAATCCTTGATATATGTCCGGATGACTCAATAGCTGAACCGACTGCGATAAACTCATTTCCTAGCACTTCTACTCTCCCTCTTCTTGTTGGCCTTGCAGATAATCCAACAGCTTCAAACCCTGCTCCTACGGATTGAACGCCACTTCCTAATGCATTTAAAGGTGTGCCTTCTTCTTCATTTCCTTGAATCTCTAAGGTTGTCGCCACTGCGTTTGTCGTGTTACCTGCTGCTTGAATCCAACAACCGATAATCGTATAAAGATCGGGTTGAAATCGCTCTTTTTCAAATTGTTTTGTCCGTCCAATGGCTTGAAGCGTATTCGCAACGGCTTCAACGCCATTCCCTTGAATAACCAAGACTCTTCCACTTTCCTCATTATAAATGGATTCTCTTGTTTGTCCGACTGCTGCAATCACCGTACCCACCACTAAAAGAATCGCACCTGCAATAATTAACTCTTCGTCGCTACCTATTTCTTGATTCATTTTATCCCCACCGTTCACGTGTACATATGTTAGTGTATTCAGTTTAGGGAAGATGTGCATGTAACAGTGATAACCCGATTTTATTCCTCCACATAATAAATCCCTTCTAGTTGCAATAACATTCTTTTCATATCGAGACCACCGCGATAGCCTGTGATTTTCCCGCTTTTCCCTATGACTCTATGACAGGGAATGGCAATCATAACTGGGTTTGCACCGATGGCAGCTCCGACTGCACGAACGGATGAAGGGCGGCCGATTTTCTCCGCAATATCTGAATACGCACACGTTTCACCGTACGGAATATCCATTAACGCAAGCCATACTTCTTCTTGAAAAGCCGTACCATTCACGTCAACTGAAAGTGAAAATGTTTTTCTTTGTCCGCTTATGTATTGTTGTAACTCTTTTATATAAGGCTGAAGTGCAGACTCATTTTCTTCAAAGACCGCACCTAGAAACCGCTTTTTAACAGCAGTCATACACGCTTCTACGTCTTCTCCTGGTGATCCAACATAGCAAAGTCCTTTTTCTGTTTTAGCAAGATAAACAGTTATTTCATCTGTTTTTAATACACCCCACTGAATGGTTATCATTTTACTGTTCACTCCTTCTTTTACTAGAGACAAAATTAACCCGATACGTTCCGTTTCTATCAATTCCTACATATAGTATACTAGATGAAAGGATCAACTTACATCTTAAAGGAGAGGAAACATGAGCAATCAATGGTTAGAATGGGCAAGGCGAATTCAGTCGATTTCGCAGGCTGGTCTGACGTTCTCAAAAGATGTGTTTGATATTGAGCGCTATGAGGAGCTTCAGAAACTAAGTGCTGAAATCATGGCTTCTTATACAAATATGAAACCGCATCAAATTATGGACCTATTTAAGCAAGAAAAAGGTTATCAAACTCCAAAAGTAGATGTGCGTGGCGTCGTCTTTCAAAATGGAAAGCTATTATTAGTAAAAGAAAAACATGATCATAAGTGGGCACTGCCTGGAGGGTTTTGCGAAGTTGGACTATCTCCTAGTGAAAATGTTGTAAAAGAAATAAAAGAAGAAGCAGGCTATGACGTTGTTGCAACGAAACTACTAGCTATACTCGATATGAACAAGCACCCTCATCCACCACAACTTTATCATTATTATAAGTTCTTTATTCAATGCGACATTGTCGGAGGAGAAGCACTCATCGGAACCGAAACGAGTGATGTAAACTTTTTCTCTGAAACGAACCTACCTACTCTTTCAACATCACGAAATACCCTTTCGCAACTTCACATGCTGTTTGATTATGGGCGAAATCCTAACAAACCTGTAACGATCGATTAAAAAAAGAAGACAAGCGTGACGAATCATGCGTACACCTCGTCTTTTTCACTTTGTTGACTGATCACTTGTTCGACTTCAAGTTACTGTAAAGAAGAACGATGATACTGTTTAAAAAGCAAAGCACTCTCGCTAACACAAATACCATCAATATAAAAAAGCAAGCTGAGCAAAAAATTGCTTAGCTTGCTTTTTATTTCTTATTTCACAGTCGGGAAGCCAAAACCTGATGCGTAATCATCACCCGCAGCTGCCCCACTTCCACTTAAAATGTCGTTACCTTTCGCACGGTTTTGAATTTCAGTACGAAGTTGATCAGCCGTTAAACTCGGATTGGATGCCCAAATTTTCGCTGCTAAACCTGATACATGTGGAGTCGCCATAGACGTTCCACTAATTGTGTTATATGATCCATCAAACCACGTTGATTCGATTGCACGACCAGGAGCAGACACTTCTACATCACGTTCTTGAATGACATAGTCGCCATCAGTTGAAGATACACCGCGAGATGAGAAATCCGCCACACGGTACGTCCCATTTTCTTGTACGTTCTCTAATGCAGCGACTGCCATCGCATCCACTAATGCACCTGGATAGCCGATTGTGTTTTCACTTGGTCCTTCGTTACCAGCCGCTGCGACAACGAGCACCCCTTTATTTTTCGCATACGTAACTGCATCAGAGATTAACGTATTTTTAGATGCAGCACCTAATGACATGGAGATGACTGTTTTTTGTCCTAAACGTGTGGCTTCATCAGCCGCGTGACGAATCGCATTGGCAATATCATCAGAATAACCTGATCCACGGTCCCCAAGTACTTTGTATGCCCATAGTTTTGATTCTGGCGCAACACCGTAAATGCCCTTCCCATCAGATCCACCGTTTGCTAACACAGTTCCCGCTACGTGTGTACCGTGACCATTTTTATCACTGCACGAGTTATCAACAAGCGGAGATTTACGCTGTGTAAAGTCTTTACATTGATTAGCCGTTCCCGCTAAGTCTGGGTGAGCTATGTTCACACCCGTATCTAATACCGCTACTGCTACGCCACTTCCACCTGATGTGGTCGCAATGGATTTATTTTGATACATTGCTTCGATTCCCCACGGAGTTTGATCGCTCGGTGTTGTACGAGTCGTCGTGCCACCTCCTGGTTTTGCCGCTGTTGTTACGATGTCAACAAGTTCTACTTTAACATTTTTATTTTTTTGAAGCGCCTCATATTGTTTTTGGTTCATTTCCGTTGTAAATCCTTTTTTACCAAAATCCGACCGCACTTCATAGTTAGCTTTTGCACGTTGAGCTGCGTGTTCGTTTGTTGAAGTAATTAACACACGAACCGTTTTCCCTTCGTCTACTTGAGCTGTTGCTGTCGATGCATACATTGGCATTGCAATCATCGCGCCCATAACTAAACTACTGACTACTTTTACCTTTTTCATACCTTTTCCCCCTTTAACTAGTTTGAAAAATCTAAAAATTTAGATTGTAATCTATCTTATCATAGAGGTAGAATGTCAGGTATTGAGAAACATGGTGAGTTTACTAGTTTAATAGAGTATAAAATGCCACTCTATCAGAAAGTCACTAGTTCTTTACACCTAGTTACATATGATGCAATGATGAAGGATTTCGAATATAATAAGTGTAGAATCAATTGTAATTTGAGGGGGTGATGGTGTGGCAATAAGGAGAGTGCCAGAGTTAGTAGCAGCTCATGCAAAGCCTAGCATCAATCGGGCGATTCTTTGCATGAGGTAGAAATCATTAATCGCCTACCGACATGACGTTTCATTGATCATAGGCTTTGCACCTTATTTAAGATGATTAAAAATAAGGAGCGAGCAATGATGAAATACGTAAAAGCAACTGCTGTTTTACCAGAACAGCTACTAACTGAAATTCAAAAGTATATACAAGGTGAAACGATCTACATTCCGAAGCCGAAAGCTACTCGCCAAAAATGGGGATCGCAATCAGGTGAACGGAAGCGGTTAGATGAACGAAACGCAGCGATTAAGCAAGCATTTCGAAATGGAACATCCATTACAAGGCTAGCAGATGAGCATTTCCTGTCTACTGAAACGATCAAGAAAATTGTATACTCGAAATGACTGTAAAGGCACGGATGATCTTTCATTTGTGCCTTTTTGTATCGATATGCCGAGTTTCATTCTAAATGATTGTCGCCATTGAATCATCACCTCCCATTAGGTAAAGTAAAAGCAGGAGTGATAAAAATGGAACCTTTTATTCGAAGTGATCAGTACAATTTCATAAAAGAACAAGCGCAAATACTAATCAACGCCCATAGTACGGTGAATGAAGCTCACGTTTTAAACGCATTAAAAGCAATCACGATTGAAAAAGTGGAAAATCAATTTTCAGCGCTAACAGACGCCCAAGCGCCACTTATTCACACGATTATGGATATCACAGATCGACTAGAGGCTGATAAAGCATTAGAACAACTAAAGTCTTCTGTCATTCCGTTTCAGATGATTAAAAGTGAAACGCTTCAAAAGCTTTTTCCAAAAGCAAAAAAACTCAAACTTCCTTCGTTTCCTGACTTAGACTTAAAAGAAACGACATTTTTAGGCTGGGACGACAAAGGCTCAGGTCGTAGATACATCGTTGCTCCCTATAAAGGAAAACTGACAGGTCTACACGGGACATTTACAAAAATGAATCAAAAAGGAATGTGTACGCTCTGTCATAAATACGAAGATCTTGGGATGTTTTTGTACGAGAAAAAAGGAAAAGAACCTGGAACGTTCACAAAACGAGGCAATTACATTTGTTATGACGCACAAACATGTAGCTCACAAGTGACGTCACTTGAGAAAATTGAGGAATTTGTAGAATTACTTAAAAAGTGAGTATGTGAAGTGGACATCCTATCAGTTAGAAGACGATGTGATGTCCATTTTCTATTTTAATCGCGTGACTCTAAGTACTCTTTTAACGATTCAAATTGTTCCATGTAAAGCCCTTTTGTTAGCCAGCCAAATAGTTTGATCATGATTTTATAATAGAAGTTACTTGGCTCTACTTCTAAATGCATCACGACGCGTGTGCGGTTTGCTGCCAGTGATTCACAAATGTATGTTATTTTGTTAACTCCTTCTTTTGTATTAGACTGAGCCGTCGTCTTATACGGCGCATCATATTCAAGTAACGTTCCTTCAAATGCGTATTCTTTCTTTCCTATTTTTGTCACACTCGTGTATTTCGTTCCAGGCTTATAGGTATGTCGGTCTTCCTCTGACTCGTAGCGATTTTCAACAAATAGACTATTCCATTGTTTAATCTGCTCATCTTCGTTAATCGCCGCAAATACCTCTTCTTGTGGTGCGTTAATGACAACTTCAACTGTATATTTCAACCTATTTCTCCTCTTTCTACTAAACTATGAGAAGATTATAGCACGGACTCTCTTTTTATGACGCTATTTTTCTAAAAAATAACGTGTACAACTTCAGTGTTTCTTATCACTTCACGCCTTTCCTTTCCACCCTTGCCTTCGTGAGAGTGGGACATAACGAAATGATTCCTTCTCAAAAACGAACAATACCGTTTCTGTCATCGTGATGTTACAACAACAAGTTCATTCCATTTCGCTCCAGTCACTCGCTTTCCGCAGGGAGGAACCCGAGCCTCCTCGTTCCTGCGGGGTCTCAGTCTTTCCTCTATTTCCCGCAAGAGTCGAGTTTCCTACGCTCCATTCCACTATTCTTTTAAACTGGTTTTTTAACCAAAAATACCCGAACTATAAATAGAGTATATTATAAATAGTTCGGATTTATTATCAACTGACACACTTATGTCCCAGCCTCGATTGAAAAAGCTATGACCTAGAAGGATATACACTTGAAACATTTGCATGTTGTCATACAAATCCCTTATAGTCATGGTATGAATAACTAATCGTTACACTGCAAAGTTATGGCTTTACTCGAAGAAGTTGATTACATATTTTTTTGAATAGAGGAGGACGATAAACATGACAAAGCTCATTGCGATTGACTTAGATGGAACGCTATTGAACAACGAAAATGAAATTAGCAACGAAAATCTACAAGCGATAAAAGACGCTCAAGCACAAGGTGTGGAAGTGGTTGTCGCGACAGGTCGTGCGGCGTTTGATGTGAAACAGATTTTTGCCAAAACAGATGTAAAAACGTGGATCATCGCTGCAAACGGAGCAACCATTCACGAACCAACGGGTGAGCAATACGTATCGGTTCCGATGGAAAAAACAGAAGCGCTTGCTATTTTAAAGTGGCTCGAAGAAAACGACTATTATTATGAAGTGTTTAGTGATGAAGCAATTTATACACCACAAAATGGTCGAGAGCTTATTGCAATTGAAATGGATCGTTTAAAAAGCGCAAACCCAGAACTAGATGTAGAGTCGTTACAACTGGCTGCTTCTAAACAGTTCAGTCAGTCAGGTTTTGCGTTTATCCCATCTTATACAGAACTCGAAAATCAGTCCTTACCAATCTACAACATTTTAGCGTTCTCATTTGATGAAGAGAAACTCACAAACGGCTGGAATCGCTTTAAGGACCGTCAAGATCTTACACTTGTTACATCAGCAAACCATAACTTTGAGCTTGAACATAAAGATGCGTCAAAAGGAAACGCGTTAAAACGATTAGCTGACCACTTACAACTTTCGTTAGATGAATCGGCTGCTATTGGCGACAGTATGAACGATTACTCGATGCTCTCTGTTGTCAAAACAGGTATTGCAATGGGAGATGCTCGCCAAGAAATCAAAGACATCGCAACATTTGTAACGAAAGAAAACGATGAGCATGGTGTAGCGCATGCCATTTATCGTCTGTTAAAGAGAAAGTGAATGAACGATAAAAAGTGAGGACTGAAACAAAAGGCACGAAGAACGCTCCTGCTTAATTCAGTCCTCTTTTTACGTTCCTGATTTAGTATGGTGATCTTTCCATTCCGTTCGACATTTGCATCACCTTTTTCACTTCAGCTAAAAACACATCATAGTTCAGTTTAATCCCAATTCTCGTTTGACCAGTGACGCCTTTTGGTCGTAAGTCAATATAGGAAAGTCCTTTAACATCTCCTTGTTCAACTACTTTTACGTCATAGTAAATGTAGTCAGCAACCTTTGAATTAACAATCATAACAAGTGGCACAATGTCATGAATTGGCGCACCGACAATGCCTGGCGATAACTCTTGATAGGCGCGAAAATAATATTGGAAAATCGGTCGAACCATGAAATAGTAAGGGTTTTTCACTGTTCTAGCAATTTCATCAATCACTTCAGGTGTTAAATATGCTTCATTGGTGACGTTTAATGGTGCAATCGTTAAATTATGGGCAAATTTTAAGATGAAATTAGAGGAAGTCGGATCTCCGTGAAAATTCGCTTCAGCAAGTGGGGTGACGTTTCCTGGTTTAAAGAAAGAGCCTCCCATTACATAAAATGCTCCGACTTTTTGAATTTGTTCATTAAATAAAATAAACGCAGATGCTAGTGTCGTTGAACGTCCCACATCCACAATGATTAATTCTTCTTTATAATGTTCAATGAGGACTCGAATTGTATCAAACGGATATACATAATAGACGAGATCATCTGGTGGCTGAATTGGACCAATGCCATTTTCACCGTGAATTTGTGGATAATAAATGACATCTTCTTGTTGAACGGGTTGAGCAGCACCTGGAATTACTGGGACATTTGGCTGTCCAGCTAGCTGCAATAAATAAGCTGCGTTACGAGTTGCTTGTTCTTTCGTCACGTTTCCAAAACTAGTAACGACACCAACGAGTTCTATATCAGGGCTTAACAAAGCATACATAATCGCAATCGCATCATCAATACCCGGATCACAAAAAAGCAGTACTTTTTTTACCATAAACGCCTCCTTCTTATTCCATTTTTTGTAATATTATATATGTATCTTTTCTATTAAATAGCACCTATTGTTCCTTTCATAACTGAAAAAGAGCCCCTTCTTCCTAAAGGGCCCATCTTTATAAGACGTCTCTTATGCGTTCTTTTTTCAAATTGATAATAAATAAAGCGGCTGTTAGGCCTACGAGACTAAGTAGTAAAACCGGCCAAAGGTGCTGTGGCAAAAAGACACTTGTTACGTCTTTTACTATGTAATCAATACCAATGACAATTAGTAAAAACATAACCGGAATTTGACTACCAATATTCGTCATGTAGTTTGGCGTCATACTTGAAAGGTAAGCAACAAGCAATAACAAAGAAAATCCGACGATGTAAATTCCGACAATTGTTAAGAGGATGTAATGCAAAAACGTGAGATCGTACCATGATAGTAAGTAATTAAAAATAGAGTTCATGTGTAACGGTAGAAACATCGATGTTCCGTTTCCTTTATATAGCACAAAGAACAGAAGCAATTGTAACGTGATAACAGCTGTCGTTGCGATCAATGCCGCAACGAACTTGTGCGAAAACGATCTTCTTCCTACTTTTGACGTATATTGAAGCAAGATGACGTTGTTTTTTCGATCTTGTAAATAGAGTGGGGTGACCATCGTCATGATGCTTAAGAAAATAAGCAAGGCAACATTTCCGATGAGGTTGTTGTAGTTTTCATACACAACCCAGCTCATTGTCGAGGTATGTTGCTTCTCTTCCAGTAGTTCATCAATGCGACTTTTCTGCTTTTCAGTTAACGGATCAATTGACATAGCGTGACCGAAACGTTCTGGATGTTCATACTGTGTAATGATCCCCTCTCTTGCTTGCATCTCCCAAAATACATCCACTTCTTCTTCAAAAAGAATGCGGTCTCGAACTTTATTAACGGTTTGATCGTCTCTTTCATACGCTCTAAACTTCTCATAAGAATCAATCCCTGCATTTACTAGCTCTTTTTGTGAATCGATGTAGGTTTCTGCTTCTTGCTTTTGTTGTTCATAGATACGCTTAAAGTTCTCAAACTCTGCTTCATCCATCCACTCTCCGTACTCATCAATCATTTGTTTCGCTACGTTAAATTCATCTGTAGCAGGGCGACCATTTGGGAAATGATCAAAATCAAACATGATAAATAAATGATAAAATACAAACGTAACAAGGCCGAGAAGGATGACCGTTTTAAGCGTGAACATCTTTTTTAACTCATTCCAAATCATCATTGTTTTCGCTTCCTTATGATAAATTTTGTTGATAAAAACGTTTGATGCAAACGAGACTTGTGGTTACAAGTAACACGAGCCATAAGCTAACGGTTACGAGTTCGTAATAGCGAAACGTCGTAAATGCTCCGCTTTCCATCCACCACTTTTTTGCACCAAGCATAAGTGTAAACGGTGTGTAATGCGCATAAATGATCCACTGGCTATCTCGTGGTAACTCTCCTGGCAAAAGAATAAACAGTCCAACGACGATTAAAAAAAGAAAGAAGACCACATAGCTATTTCGAATCCACATCGACAACACAAATGTCATGAATGTGACGAGAAACTGACAAACAAATACAAACAAACAACTCAATACTACATACTGAAGGAACGACAACTTCCACCAACTCATCAATGCCATGTTGTTGCTTTCTGTTAAAAAGCCTGAAGAGATTGGAACGTGCCACAGTCTTGAATAGTCGAATACAAGAAAATACGTAATCAGTGTACTACTTAATAAGAAAGCAACCATTGTCATGGATGCGATGATCGCCGCGCGTAATTTATCTTTGACGACTTTTCTTCCTCGCTTTGTCGAGTACGTAACAAGTGATGTCCGCTGATCAAACTCATAGTTCACAATAAAGGCGGTCACCAGCGCAATGAGCAATACTGCTTCAATCATCACAGAAAGAAAAAGGGTCTGAAACAATAAGTTATGAGTTTCATAGGCTTTTCCATTGAAAAAAAGGGACAAATGCTCATCATTCTGCTTTAGTTCATCTAATCGTGGTTGAAACGAATGGTATTGCTTTTTCACGAACTCAGCCGCTTCCCCACTCAATCCATACAGGCGAATATACATCGTGGCTAATTCTTCTAAATTGAGATCATTGTATCGTTGAACAATGTCTTCTGCCTCAAAAACATACGATTCTTTCACCGCCAACTCACTTGCTTGAACGAGCTCGTTTTCGGTGTACACCTTTTTCTCCATGATTGAATAGTAGTTTTCTGGTTTAAAGAAAGCTTCCATTGACTCATAGGTTTGTCCATGTTTCTCTTTTGACAGCTCATTCCACGCTTGCAGCTCTTCAAGGTAATCTGCTTTTAAGTTAGCTCGTCCCTGCTCGTCCATTACAACCCCATGCTCGTCGATGATCGCGTTTAATAGATGCATACTGTCTTTCATCGGCGCATGTAAATAAATTTGATAACTATTAAAAGCGGTAAACAAAAGCAACAGCACCCATACAATTGGTGACCTTGCGATTTTCTTCAACTCTAGCCACGTAATCATGACGATAACACTTCGTCCTGATAAAGATGTAGAAACACATCTTCTAAGTTCGGAGATACGGCTTTCCAATGAGGTTGTGCGGGCTCATTCGTTAAAAAACGCACGTGCATCTTTCCGTTTTCTTGTTTTTCGGATAGAGAAAGATACATTTTACGAAAAGAAGCTACCTCATCAAACGCCACTTCTGTTTCATACACAAGACCTTTGATTTTTTGACAAATGTTCGACACCGTCTCTTTATATAGTACTTGTTTGTCTTTGATCATAATGATTTCATTCGCAATCGACTCCACGTCCGAAACAATATGCGTCGATAAAATAACAATGCGGTTTCGTGCTAATTCTGTAATTAAATTCCGAAAGCGAACCCGCTCTTTTGGATCTAGTCCTGCTGTTGGTTCGTCTAAAATTAACACTTTCGGATCATTCAACATCGCTTGAGCAATCCCAACACGTTGAATCATTCCACCGGAGAATTTCTTCATCTTTTTATGTGCTACATCCTCTAAGCCCACCAGCTTTAAAAGCTCCACAACACGAGGGTTGGCTTCTTTACGATTGATTCCTTTTAACGCAGCTAGATAAAGTAAATACTTTGTTGGTGTGTAGTGCTTGTAGTACCCGAATTCTTGTGGTAAATAGCCAAGTACGTCTCGGTACCGTTCATCTAACTTACGAATGTCTTCTCCTTCGTACAAAATTTCACCACTTGTCGGAAATAAAAGTGTCGTAAGCATTTTAATTAACGTCGTTTTTCCCGCCCCATTTGGCGCAAGAAGACCATATACGCCGTGATGAAATTCAAGGTTCACATCGTGTAACGCTTGAAACGATCCAAAGTTTTTTGATACGTGTTGTACAACTAACATCTACAAAACCCCTTTTACTTGTTGATGGAACATCATATTTTTTAAACGTAGTACATACCCATACGCAAAAAGAATGAAGATCAGCATATAGACATACATCGGGATATGACGAAGAATGAGGGTATACAACTCTTCGCTATAGACAGCTGCCGTCATGTTTCCTATCACCCACACTCCGATAAACGCATAACTTCCCCATTTGCTTCTAACTTTTTGTGATAGATATAAAAAACTTGTAGCAAATACACTAAGCGAGCTCATTGACATACATAGTGCTTCTAAAACGTGAAGAGCTGGATAGAAACTTGATAGAACGACAATGAGTAGACCGTTGCATCCAATTGCTCCTACTCCAAACACAAGCATGCGAAAAGCTGCTAATTGAAACACGTGATATTTACATGTCATTTCGACTTCAAATGTACGTTGCTCACTCGCTCGGACGAAAAATAAAACAGCCAGCACTAAATAAAGGATCGGAGATGAAATAAATAGAACCGAATACAGTTCATTCATGGAATGTAGTTGCTCAGCCGTATAAAACCACCCTAATCCAAGAAGAGAAAGACCGATGAAAAACACAAACAATACGTCCGTCGCATCATGAAACAAGTAGCGCACTCCTACTTGCTTGTACATTTCTTTTAAATGAGCGGGAAATGAGCGTGGTTTTTTCACTCCTTTTGCGACGATTTCACGAATGTGTGACTTCATCGTTTGTTCATCTGGATAGTCAATGTTCCACGTTTCTTTTTTCATTGTTTTCCCCCTCCAGTTAGCTTTCGTTTTAATGTTCGAATGGTCGTGTAATATTTCGTTTTCACAGACGACTCAGGTACATCAAGCGTTGTCGCAATTTCCGCAAACGTATGATTAGCAAAGAGCTTTAAACGGAGAATTTGTTGAGGATATGAATCTAACTCATTAATATGAGCAATCACTTCCTCCACTTCTTCTTTTCGCTCCAAGGTTACTGTAAAATCTTCTTCGTCTGACACCTTATACGCTTCGATCTCATCAGATGTTCGGTCGTATCTGTAATGCTTTGAACGATAGTAGTCGACAATTCGATTCGTCGCAATTTTATACAGCCACGTTTTAAAGGACGCGCGCTTTCCTTCAAAATGGTGAATCGACTGAAGCATGCTTATAAAAATTTCTTGCGTCAAATCGAGTGATAACTCTTTGTTCATCGTTTGCTTGTACACAAACGCATACATTTGGGAATAATACATCGACACTAGCTCGTTCGCCGCCTGTTCATCTGCTTTTTTCTGAATCAGCTTGATCCACTTTTTCTCTTTGTTCAACATGTTATCTCGTCCATTTCTAGCTCGTTGTTTGCTCGTTCATTTTCTATAGTCGTAAAAAAGGTCGATATAGTTTTAAAAAACGCAAAAAAATGTAAACTTTTTATTCCCTGCTTTTTTCAGGTAGGATTTAGATCTTTTCGTATGTAAAACGATTATGAATGATGATTGGTTGCTGGCTAATAAGAAAAAAATTGTACCTCTTCTATTCTACTAATATAATGAAAACCAAACATCCATTTATTTACACAAAAAAGGAGAACGATTCATTCCGTTCTCCCTCTCCTTACACATCTTGTGACAACCGTATCATGTCCATACATTGAATACCGTTTTCATAAATGTCTTCCTCATAATGACGAAGAAAGAAATCTTTATCTACGCTAACAATACGAAAACCACATTTTTGATAAAGCGCGAGCTGTCCGATGCTGGAGTTTCCCGTGCCCACTTCAATCGTTTTGTATCCTGCTTCTTTCGCTCTTAAAATCGTATCTTGTATCAATTTCTTTCCAATCCCTCTGTTTTGTTGGTGTTCAGAAACTGCGATATTTACAAGTTCGACAGTTTCAGGTCTTGTCGGAAGGAGGACATAAACACCAACCACTTCCTCTTCTTCTATCACCACACACTGCCCTCGTTTCACGTAGTCGCTAACTAGCTTTTCAGACGGATCGGCTAGAAGGAGTAGTTGCATAGGAGGTTGTTCGTTTTTTGCTAGCAGACGTATGTGCATCTTCTTCACCTACCTATTAATAAGTCTATCGCTTTTGTCGCAAGTGAAAATCGTTCTTTCCACGTTCCTTTTACCTCGATATACTCGATCTTTTGCTCCAAAAGAATTTCTTGAACACGATCTCGAAATGCGAGGCGACGATGAAACAAGTTACGCTGACCATCATCGATCCAGTCAACATCTGGTTGGGTAAACAAGACACAATCCCACTGTTCGTTTTCGATAACTTGTCGTAACTCTTTGCTTACTCTCCCAAAATATATTTCTTGAAAAATACTAGAGACAATGGCATCTGTATCTGAAAAAACGAGTTGGACATTCGGATTTTCTTTTTGCTTTTCGACGAGTTGGTTTTGAGTGACGCCAAAATGAGTAATGTGGTCAAATGTTAGCTTCTCCATGTCACCATCAAGATTCGTATCAATCCAGTCACGAGCATACTCTTGTATGTCAGATGTTAAGTAACCTAGCTTTTTATAGTGATCTGCTAGATGGGTAGTGAGTGTAGATTTTCCTGTACTCTCCCCACCAATAATTAAAATCTTTTTAGAAAAATACGTTCGCACCTGTTCATTCATAAAGTTCCAATGTTTAAACGGCTGTGTTCGAATCATCGTACCACTCACGGGTACTGTTTCTCGTTTTACATCCACTAGCACAGGTTCACACGCTATGTAATGAGAGACCGGATAGACATATTCTTCCGATGCAAACATGTAGTCGATTTTAGCTCCGACAATGGCTTTTAATACGCCAGCCCACGTCCCGTAAAACACTTCCCTCGAATAACAATCGCTTGGTTCTTGTGGAATCCAATCTTCTTTCAAGTGAAAAACACGCAACCGACCTGCTGCGATTTCATGTTTGAAGCGCTGTTTCATCCACTGAAAGCGCAACTCTCCATCGATAGGCTCGGTAGATAACGTACAAACCACAACGGTAAGCTCATCACATTGAGTCACTCCTGTTTTAATTAAATGCTCATGTCCTAAGTGAAGCGGCATGAATTTACCTAGTACTACTCCACGTTTCATTGTGACTCACCTCCGTTACAGTTTTGTATTCTCGTTTCCATGTAATCCATCCATAAATGGCGATCATCAAGAACACAACATACGTAAATGCAATCATGAATAAATCTTTGTACACGTACATTCCAATGGATACGACATCAATTGCAATCCACAAAATCCAGTTTTCGAGCACTTTTTTCGATAAGAAATATTGTGCGACTACACTTGTGATTGCAACCGTCGCATCGATATAAGGGATGCTCGCATCGGTCCATTGATGTAACGCAAATCCCCAAGCAAACCCGAGAATCGGAATGAACACAATCGTTCCAATCACTTCAGCTTTTGTCATTTTTCTTGTTGGACGCACTTTTTGACCTTGACGTTTTGTCAACCAAACGTATAAACCAATCACCATTAACACAGCAAAAAAACCTTGTAAAATCATATCTGCATATAATTTTGCTTCGTAAAAGATGTAGGCAAACAATGCGACATTGATAAAGCCTACAGGATAATTCCAAATGTTTTCCCGCGCATTTAACCACACGCATATTAACCCCGTTAATGAAGCTAGCATTTCAAGGGTTGTTGAATTTGTCCATATGGCGAATGCTATAAATGCCAGTAGAACACTATATGTATAAACGTGTTTCACAACTCATCACTCTCCCTATCTAGTTGTATTATTATTGTAAAGGTTTGAGCTCCATAACGTTAGGGATTTTTTGTCATTTTTAAAAATTAAGTCAATGTTCATAGAAATTCTTTTTCAAAACCCCTTTACATTCACGCAACGTCAACCTGTATAGTTGAAATTGTCAGGAGGTGAACTCATGGAATATACAGTGAAAAAACTGGCGAAGTTGGCTGGAGTGACGAGCCGTACATTGCGGTACTACGATGAAATTGACATTCTAAAGCCGGCTAGAATCAATTCATCAGGTTATCGCATTTACGGAGAAGCAGAAGTCGATCGTCTTCAACAAATTCTCTTTTATCGAGAGCTAGATGTAGACTTAGAAACGATTCGCAACCTTTTGTCCTCCCCTACTTTCGATCATGTAAAAGCATTAGAAGAACATCGTGAAAAACTTCTGACAAAGCGGAAACAATTAGATTTATTAATTCAAAACGTAAATCAAACATTAGCCGCAAAAGAAGGGAGAATGACTATGACTGACCAAGAAAAATTTGAAGGTTTTAAACAACAACTCATTGATGAAAACGAGAAAAAATACGGAAAAGAAGTCCGTGAAAAATATGGGGAAGAGCAAATAAACAAATCAAACGATAAGCTAAAAGGCATGTCACAAGCACAATTTTCAGAAGCGGAAAAGCTTGGTGAAGAAGTACTGAATGTGTTGCACGAGGCGCTTCAAACGGGTGATCCTGCGAGTGAAGTAGCACAAAAAGCAGCGGATTTACACCGTCAATGGCTAAGTTTTTATTGGGATCAATACTCTAAAGAAGCACACGCAGGCCTTGCTCAAATGTATGTCGACGATGAGCGCTTTACCTCTTTCTATGACAAAAAGCAACCTGGCACAGCAGCGTTTTTACGTGATGCGGTTCTCATCTACACAGGGATGAAATCGTAAAGAAAAAGAGCGAAGACGATGAATGTCTTTGCTCTTTTTTATGCCAACACGTTTTTTTCTAGTCAGCAACAAATGAATAAATGTTTCACTACGTATCTGTCATTTTTAATTAATTAAAGAATTATCAATTCGAGATATTAATCCCGAAATAAGTACGCTTTAGAAACACTAAACGTTTAAATAAATACGATTTCCAGATGGATCTGTCGTCACAAAGCTGTTAGTTTCTTTTGAAACAGTTGCCCCTATCTTTCTTACATTATTTACGACGTTAGCTCTTGTTTCCTCACTCGGATACATTAATGTAAATGACTTCAATCCTACACTATTTTCTGAAGGGGTAGGTGCACCAATACCATTCCATGTGTTTAATCCAATGTGATGATGATAGTTTCCAGAAGAGATGAAAAGTGCCTGAGTTCCGTACTGATTCACCAATTCAAAGCCAAGCCCTTTCGTATAGAACTCCTTCGTTTTTTTAAGTTCTGATACATGTAAGTGAATGTGTCCCATTAATGTACGTGCAGGAAGCCCACTCCAAGAATCAGCTTGCCCTTCTGATAAAACACTTTCTACATGTAATGGTTCCGTTGCCATTAAGACTTCACCATTATTCCACTCCCATTCGGATGCTTCACGATCTGTATAAATTTCGATTCCATTGCCATCAGGGTCAGCTAAATAAATCGCTTCACTTACTAAATGATCGGATGCACCTTGTAAAGGATACCCGCTTTGAATAAGATGTTTTAGCATGTCACCTAAATCTGCACGACTAGGTAACAAAAGCGCAAAATGGTACAAACCTGTTGTGCGTGGTTGTTTTGGTATCACATGATCTGGCTGTTCGATGGACAATAAGATCGTTGTTCCATCGGCTGTTAAATGAGCTGTCCGCTCCGTCTCTTTCAATACCTTCAGACCGATTAGTTCTTGATAAAACGTGATGGATTGCTTTACATTTTGTACTTTAATCGTGACACTCTTTACAAATGTAATAGGCTTTGTGTGAAAATCCAATTCAAGCACCTCCAAATTGTTAGTTGATTACTTTATGTAAGTAACTATATAATTATAATTAAAAATTATCAAGCATTTACTTTTAAAAAGGACGTTCATTTTAAAATACAAAGGGATCATAAAAAGGAAGGACTGGGTTCAGTTGGATAAATCGATTTGTCCTAGATTTGAGAAAGCTATGGGGTTATTAAGTCAACGGTGGGCTGGCATGATTATTTACCAGCTCTTATCAGGGCCTCAGCGTTTTTGTACCATTGAATCATCAATTGGCATAAGTGGAAGAGTTCTCTCAGAAAGGTTAAAGGATTTAGAAAGTGAAGGGATTGTGAATCGGCAGGTATTTCCCGAAACCCCTGTTCGAATTGAGTATTCCTTAACTGAAAAAGGAGTAGCCTTAGAACCACTTATGAGACATATAGAGAAATGGTCGCAAGAATGGCTAGATTCTTAATGACGTGTTGAACATGTATAAGTAGACTTGTCTTGTTTTTAAAAAAAGAGCGAAGACGATGAATGTCTTTGCTCTTTTTTGAGCACCTTCTTTTTGATGATTACTCTATTTTCAATCTCTTTCTCCATCGCACCTAATTTTGCTTGGTACTGCTTTTTTAGCACGTTATAATGCTTTTCATGCAACTCTTTCTCATTAAAGATAATCAAGGCAATGTCACTTTTATTTGTAGTTCTGTCACCGGATTGTTTTCCCAATGAGTCGTTCCGTCACGATCATTATAAGGTTGAATGGTTAAAGATTTTGGTACTTCTTTAAATGGTGGTAGAAGTAACATGATTTCACGGCCGTTATGTCCTGTTGTTCCGACTTGCAACTTTAAGTCTCGATACACCTTCCCTTGATCGTCGGTAACCTTATAACGAAACATGGACCACGTATCATTTTGGTCTTGTTCTGCTGGATACTCCATTCCTAAATCAATGCGCGTTCCAAGTGTCATAAAAGCGATTTTCTTTACCGTCATTGCATACTGTTTATCATTTGTTTCTACTCGCTCATTTGGTTGAACAACGACTCGTTGCTCACTTCTCTTGTCTAATGGAAATGCGACTTCCCATGTTCCTTTTTGACCGAAGATGTTTTCTCCGTGAACCGTTACATCAATGTTGTCACCGAACTGATCGAGTTGTTTCAATGTATATTGATGAGATTCAATGACCGTACGTTCATCGATTGCATCTGAACTCACCCCGCCGAGTGCCACCTCTGGTTCTTGTCCATTAATGGTTAGGTAGCGAAACCCTTGGTCAATTTCTCCTTTTTCACCAATTAGTACACCATCCTTTCCTGTATATTCAACGGTTACAACTAAACGATTTCCATCGTAAACGGCTTCTTTTACTTTCATTGTAATCCCATTTGTCGTCACTTCTTTTTCAATTGGATCTGCTAGTTGCTTTTGTTCAATGTCTTTTCCTGCAATATCGTAAAGTTCTAGATAAATAGAGCCGACCACTGGCACTTGTGTTAACGTTTGAGCAAAAGCAGGTGATAAAAACCCGGCTCCTAGCATCGTTGTAAGTAAAAGTCCTGATGCGACCGTACCCGATACGATCCTTTTAACGCTTCGCTTTTTCTTTTTTGCTTTCATCATCGCCATTGATTCACGCTCTTTTAATTTTTGTTCTGGAACAATAATTTCATCCATTAACTGATTAAATTCACCTTTATCCATGTAAATACCCCTCCTTTAAAATGGGACGCATCGCTTTCTTCGCTCGATGTAAACTCGACTTAATTGTTCCTTCAGGACTGTTTGTGAGTCTCGAAATCTCTTTTACAGGTAGGTCGTAATAATAGCGAAGTAAGATGAGCGTTTTTTGCTCGTGATCTAGCGCTGCAAAAGCCGTTGTTACATCAAGTGAATGTTCAACATGACGAATCATATCCACTGAACATAAATGAGAGAATGAATCTGAGTCTGCAATAAACTGCTTGGATGACTTGCGAATAAAATCAATCGCTTTATTTGCAACGATTTTGACAATCCAAGCTTGAAAATGCTCCCGGTTCTTAAGTTTTTTTAGAGATATGTACGCTTGATAGATGGCATCTTGATATAAATCGAGCGCATCTTGTTCGTTTCGCACATAAAGGTAAGCTGTTTTGTACAGTCGATGACGAACACTCTCTATAAGCTGTTCAAAGGCTTTATCGTCTCCTTTTTGTGCGCGCTTTACTAATTCTGAAATTATCATCTCTTTGCTCCTTTCTTTCTTAGTAGTCGTTTGAATGATGAAATTCGTTGCAAGAAATGAAGGATTTTTAACGAATGTTTCATTTCGTTGTTCAATTTGTCGTTCACAATAAGCAAAAGCATTCACAACCTGTTCGAACCTTACTAAATATGGTAATATTTAAATAGATTGTTAGGAGGTAATTAAGTTGTTCGATAATTCATTACTCATTTTTTTCTTGATCTCTTTTGGCGTTCTTTTAATAGGAGAACTCTGGATAAGAAATCGCTTTCATATTCATCAACCGAAAGGAACTTGGTTTTATCGGCCTGTTAACCGACTACATACTGTATGGGAACTTACACTCTTTGTTGCGTTTCTCGCTGCCATCTTCTTTGTTGTCTCTGCAAAACAGCACTTTCTCCTTGTCTTTTTTTCATTTTTTGCTTTAAAAGACTTTATCCGAGGAATAATGGAGTATGTCTATAAAAGAGAAGAAAGACGTCATTTTGTTTCGTTTTTCAACTCAGCCGGTATGCTCATCTTATTTGTAGTTATATTTCTTTTTTTCACTTAATATGATCGGGGATATGTGATGAAACAGACGATTCGCCTTTTCTTGACGCTTGCTGTTATTCTTGTTGTTTGGCTGTTCTTTTTTGGATTTCGATTAATTGGTTATGTAGAATCTGTTCAACAAAAAGGCTTACGTGCAACCGAATGCGGAACGATGGGCTGTAGTGACCTTTCCTTTATCTTTAGCACATTGTGGACCGCTTCATTTTTTGTATTCATTCCCCTTTTATTACCAATTATCGTAGCTGTCTACGCATTTAAGAAAAAAGTATAAAAGGTTGAGACATCAGTTTCTTAGTAAATAATCGATTTGAAGTATTGTGAGTTATCTTTTTTGTTGGTTCGAAAAACACTTTGAAAAGAATAGTAGAATGGAGCGTAGGACACTCGACTCCTGCAGGAAATAGAGGAAAAGCTGAGGAGATTCGCAGGCACAAGGAGACTCAGGTTTCTCCCCGCAGAAAGCGAGTGGCTAGAGCGCAATGGAATGAACTTTCTTTTACAATCTAACGATTATAGAAAAGTGATGGCTCGTCTTTGAGAGGGAATCATCTCGTTATGCCTCAGTCTCCTTTCACCTCCTAAACCACTTTTCTTTTAGTAACAATCGAGTCTACATCGTCTAAACATATGACTTTATCCATTGAATAAGTGACACAAAGGCCATAACCCCTACCATCAAAACATGAATCCAAACGAACATTTTCAGTACAAATTGTGCCCACCCTTTTTTTCGTTTCGCAAACCAGAAAATAAGCAATAAAATCGGTAAACTAATGAAGCCTCTTATGTATTCTTCCTCCATAAAAAAGGGAACCATGTTAAAGATGACGACGAAACCAAATACGATGTGATAGATCGTTGCTTTTTTCTCGTTTCGTTTTGCTTCAAATGCTAATTGATACATGAACGTTCTCCTTCTTCTTATTTCTGTTTCTATTTTAACAAATTTCCCCTCTTTCTGGTTTTGTTCATTGAAAAAAAGCTTACCGAACTCGGCAAGCTTCTATCCTTATTCTTTGGCTGACAATTCACTTTCTGTTACCCATTGATGGTTTTTCACTTCTTCGCCATCAGTAGACGTGTAGTCAATCATATAAACGGTTGTTTCCTCCGCCGACTCAATTGTGGCTTTTGCACCGTTCATTCCTTCCATATGATTCGCTTCTAACGTCACTTCTTCTCCTTGTTCAAACGGCTTGTCACCTGCATCTTTGATTTCTTCATGAACGATCCATTTATGGTCTTTTACGCGCTCTCCACCGTTTGTTGGATCGTACGAAACGACATAGGCAACTGTGTCATAAGCTCCGACAATCGTCGCTTCAACACCTTCCATCCCTTTCATATGACCTTTTTCAATCATCGCTTGACTTCCAACTGGGTACGTTGGATTTTCTGCTTCTTTTAATCCCTCTGGCACTTCACCTGAACTTGAATGGTCCATTCCAGAATGATCCATTCCCTCATGTCCTTCATGACCTTCTTCCATGCTCTCTTCAGAGCTTGGTTGTTCCTCACTGTTTGGCTCTTGCGTGTTTTCATTGTTTCCTCCACAAGCAGTTAAAGCGAAAGCTAAAAAGGCAGATGTCATAGCTAATGTTAGTTTCTTGTTCATATATGGTCCTCCCTGAGAAATTTTCTTCGTTTCATTTTTTATAGAAGAAACGATTTCTTCTACTCTACATTCCCTTTACAGTGACGACTAAACTTTGTCTTTTGTAAATAGGTAGAAGTTTTATGTAGATTTTTTTCAAACAGTTCAATTGTCGCTCTTTCCATCACGAAACGCCGTAATTGTTGTTTTTAAAGATGCATACATCCCCACTGCAGCACTTCCATACACAAAGCCCATAAACAGTCCCGCACTCAAATGATCAGGATGGCTGTAAAAAAGGGAAATGGCTAGGCCAATCAGGTTCGCAATCGTCGGAACAAACGTACGTTTAATTGGAAAGATGCTTTTAATGAGTTGGGTAAGAATCATCGTAACAGGTACGGCAAGCACCGCATCCCATATATTCGTGTGAATAATAGGAAACTCTGTCATCTGTTACTTCTCTTCTTCCTTTTTATCTTCCTCTTCATTTCCCATTTCAATATGCATATTTTCTTCATTTTCTTTTTCTTGTTTCGACTGCTGCTCTGTTGGCTCTTCCTTCTTTTTTGACTCCTCTTTTGGCGGACCACAAGCAGTAAGGGCACAAATATAACCAATTAACGTGATAAACGCAAACACTTTTTTCATGACGATTGAACTCCTTCTCATGTTTTTACGGTTAGCGTGTTCATTCTGATTTGGATTCATTCATCACAAAAGCTGCGCTTACAATCTGTTGGTGTTCCACTCTTAGTTTTAGATACAAAACAAAGTTATGCTAATCTTATGAAGCTTGTCGACCACACAAAGAAAATGGCGTCATCTACTTCTGAACCTGTAACTAGTATTGGAAAATAAACGTTTTAAATAAAAACAATTAGAACACCTATCTTGTCCTTATTCCTCATCTACTCGTTTCACAACACGGCACGGATTTCCTACTGCCACCACGCCACTTGGAATGGATTTTGTGACGACACTTCCTGCGCCAATGACACTACCGTCACCAATGGTCACACCTGGCATAATGGAGACATTGCCGCCAATCCACACGTTATCACCAATTGAAACAGGGATGGCACTCGTTAAATAAGGTGCTTCTCCTTTTTTGGGAGAGGAAATAATGCGCTCTTTTGGATTAAGTGGGTGGGTTGCTGTGTAAATTTGTGTTCCAGGACCGATCAGTACACTTTGACCAATCGTAATTTTATTACAGTCTAAAAACGTACAATTGAAATTAATAAATGTATCTTTTCCAATCGAAATGTTTTCACCATAGTCACAAAAGAAAGGACGTTCAATCCAAACACCTTCTCCCATTTCACCTAGTAACTCCTTTAATATATCAGTTGGATCACCGGATGATGTGACATTTAATGTATGTAGTAACTTTCGAGCTTTTTGATTCATCGCTGAAATCTCAGCATCTCTTGTGTTGTAATTTTCTCCGTTTAACATTTTCTCTTTTTCCGTCATTGTAAGATTCGCCACCTTTTTAATGAATTTCAAACAGTGTATCATATAAAAAGGTAAAACAGTAACAAAAAGCTTTCTGTTTCTCATTCGTATCTTTCTACCCTATTTAGCACATACTTTTTACTAGCTAAAAGTTTGAACTTAAACGTGTACGAAGCAACGAT
Source organism: Bacillus sp. CGMCC 1.16541 (assembly GCF_003184905.1). Lineage (GTDB taxonomy): Bacteria > Bacillota > Bacilli > Bacillales > Bacillaceae_H > Priestia. The sequence continues at coordinate 71,817 of NZ_KZ821208.1, read as the reverse complement.
GAAAAGGGTGAAAAGCATGTCACAGCAAAAATCAATTAGTGGAAGTGAACTCGCTACATTATGGATGACGTATCAACAAAAGACAATGATGCAGCGAATTTTAGACTATTTCATTGAAGTAGCAGACGATGAACAAGCAAAAGAGATTTTACAAGATACTCACAGTCAAGTGATACAATACATCGCGCGAATTAAAGACATTTTCACAAATGAAGGAGCCGTCATTCCCGTTGGTTTTACAGAAGAAGATGTAAACAAAGGTGTACCAAAGCTGTATGATTATCACTTTGATATTATGTTCCTTCGTTTACTGAAAGAAATTAGCATGGGACTTCATACGTTACACATTGGAATGGCTTATCGAAAAGACATCATTCTTTTTTATAAGGAGCTAACTGCCTTTACACAAAGTGTGTACGATCGATGTGTGGACTTTTTACAAGAAAAAGATGTGTTACCTAGTTCTCCATCTGTCACAATGCCAAAAGTCGTTGAGTTTGTAGAAGGACCAAGCTACATGTCAGGGCTCAACTTATTTTCTGACAAACGATCGTTAAATACAGTGGAACTTGCTCACATTTATTTTGCGATTGAATCGAATATCTTCGGAATGCAATTAATGACGGGTTTTGCACAAGTCGCAAATGAGACAGAAGTAAAGAAGTATTTTATTCGCGGAAAAGAATTATCGAAAAAAATTGTAGCTGACTATACACAAGTGTTACTTCAAAGCGACATTCAGCCTCCTTCAACATGGGGAGCAAAAGCGACGGATTCTAAAGTTGCACCATTTTCGGATAAACTGATGATGTATTGCACAAGTTTATTTTGCAGCTTTAGTTTAGGAAGTAATGCGTTAGGAACCGCTTTTAGTTTCAGAACAGACTTGCCACTTAAATTGATTGCAACCGCAAAAGATGTGCTAACCTACGCACAAGATGGTGGGAAAATCATGGCTAAAAACGGATGGATGGAACAGCCTCCAAGAACTGAAGATCGTAATCAATTAACAAAATAAGAAAGAGAGTAGGACATAACGAAAAAGGGATTTTCTTGTATTTTTTGCGCAAAAAAATATCGTAAGCTGAGTTGATTGAAGTGGAAAGCGCGAAGACTCCTGCGGGCGCAGCTGGTCAGGTGAGACCTCGCAAGAGCGAAGCGATGAGGAGGCTCAGCGCCAGCCCCGCGGAAAGCGAAGCGCCTGGAACGGAAATCAACGGACTAATTTTAGAAGCTAACCTAAAAAGAGGGTGCCCAAAAGTTTATACCTTTTGGGACATCCTCTTCTTATCGACTGAAACACTTATGTCTCAGCCTCATTTTGATGAGAATTGGCATCAAAACACCCTATTTATAGCTCTTCATCATTTCTGATAAAAGAGCTTTGTATGTGTTTTTATCATAGTGAGAATTGTTAACTTTTACTTTTTTAAGTGATAATTCTTTTACAATCTCACTCTCTAGCGCTTGTCGCTCTTTTAAGATTTGAAGTGTGCCCTCGATTCCTTCATAACCTCGTTTTCTTCCGTACTGTTGACCAGTGTAGTAAGATACAAACCCATCTAGCCACTCTGTTGGACGTTCACGCATCGCTTTTTCAAATGAGTACGTCAAATCGACTTGCTCTACATAAAACAAAACAGGCTGTAACGGCTCAATGATTTCTGCTAGTTCCTTTATGTATTGTTTAATTAGCGTAGGAGGTGCATCATATTTCATCATACCAATGGTGACTGGATTTTGAATAAAGCAACACTCAAAAATAGACGTTTTATTTGCTTTGTTCACAAATTCTTTCCATTGCGCTTTTATGACTTGCATATGTTTCTCTAGCGGAAGCTCATACACATCATATTGTGCAAAAGAATCATATAACGTTTCCGACAACTCATTTCTAAGTTTTCCATAAGGCACAAACACATTTTCTTCTTTGTGGATTGCTTGTTTTAAGATTAACTCTTTTGGACATTTATGTTGGTTTACTAGTTGATTGAGTTCTTTTTCGGTTAAACAAGCCACACTTTCAAAGTCAACAGGATGATGCACATCTCCTTCTAAAAACAATGTTGAAGGAATACCTTTTTCTTGTAAAATGTCGTAAACTAGTTGAGCCGTTGTTGTTTTTCCGAACCCTGGTAATCCTTCTATTAAATATAGCCGTCGTTGCATGTCATAGTCTCCTTTAGCTGTAGATAACGCTACACTTCTAGACAAGCGCTTCGTTTTCCTTCTTTGGATACAAAAAGCAACCTACCTATGTAGATTGCTTTTCAACTGCTTATAAAATATCCATCCAAATTTTCACCGCTGTTGCGAAGATTAATAAAGCTAAAACAACTTGTAAAATTTTTGTGTTAATCTTTTTACCTGCCATCGCACCTAGTGGCGATGCAATTAAGCTTGCAACAACCATAATCAGTGCAGGGAAGTAGTCAACCTGACCTGTCGTGATTTTACCGATTGTTGCGCCAATGGATGAAATAAATGTAATCGCAAGCGATGAAGCAATTGTCATGCGCGTTGGAATTTTTAACACAACGAGCATAATCGGTACGAGTAAAAACGCTCCTGCTGCTCCAACGATACCTGAACCAACTCCGACGATTAATGCTAACACAGCCGCTAACCATTTGTTAAACGTCACTTGATCAAGCGGGATGTCGTCGATGCCTTTTTTCGGTATAAACATCATCACCGCTGCAATTAACGCTAAAATTCCGTACACGACGTTAATGCCGCTTTCTGACATGACACGTGAGCCGAATCCACCGATAAAGCTACCAATTAAAATACTCACACCCATATAGGCAATGAGACTTTTGTTTAAATAGCCACCTTTACGATATGCCCACACACCACCGATTGTCGCAAAAAACACTTGCACAGCGCTAATCCCTGATACTTCATGCGCACTAAACGCAGCTAAGCCAAATAATGGCGGAATGTATAAAAGCATTGGGTATTTAATAATAGAACCACCAATTCCAAGCATTCCTGAAATGTAAGAGCCGATAAACCCGATTAAGAAAATAGTCATAATAAATGCAAAATCCATGATAAGCCCTCCTTTAATCTAAGCAGATCATATGTCAGTTCAAGACGAAACAAAGAGACTATTCAAACAAAATCCCTTGCCTATCTATCCACTTTTTTTACGGATCAATAGGCAAGGGATGTTGCGAGCTTTCTCAAATGAGACGTTGTCCACTCTCATCGAGAAAGCTCTCTCTCATTAGCCCTTCTTAATCCAGAATTTAAACACATCGCCTGCTTCTTCGTGCTTCACTAATTCGTGACCGCCCGATTTTGCCCAAGCTGTTAAGTCGCTTTTTGCCCCTTTATCTGTTGCGTGAATTTCTAAGACGTCACCTGACTGTAATTCATTCATTGCTTTTTTTGTTCGTACGATTGGCATTGGACATGCTAATCCTTTTGCGTCTAATACTTTTGTTGCTTCCATCATTAAAACCTCCTAAGTATTCATTCATTGGAGGGAGCTTCATCCCTCCAATTGTTATGGTTTAGCGAACTGCACAACGGTTTGGACCAATCTCCATTTCACGTTGTTTATCTTCATCTGGTGTGATTTTCCCCATGTTTGTTTGACGAATTTCCTGATATGCATTTGGTTGTGGTGGTAAGTTCTCTGTCACTAGTTTGCGGAATTCTTCTTCGTCTTCAATGTTTAAACCGTGGTTTTCCGCATAAAGTGTCCCTAACTTTTTCGCAACACTTCCGTCTTCATTTAACTCTTCGATAATCATAAAGTGTGCAGGCAACACGACTAGCTCATCTGATAATGCTTTGTAGCGTTTGTATAAGCTTTCGCGTAAGTCACCAACCCAATCTTCTGCCATACCTGCTAAATCAGGACGACCGATTGAATCAATGAATAAAATATCACCTGATAACAAGTACTTCTCATCAACAATAAATGATGTTGAACCGATTGTGTGACCTGGTGAATACAATGCATGAATGTTAATCGTTGTGTTTCCAATTGTCACATCACGACCGTCTTCTAACGCTTCATATTCAAATGTAACTTCTTCTGCATCTTTAGGTGGTAACCAGTATGTTGCACCTGTTTTTTCGGCAATTACGCGGCCACCTGAAATATGGTCAGCATGTAAGTGTGTATCAAATACGTGCGTGATATTTACATTCATGCTTTTAGCGAACTCAATGTATACATCTGTCATACGTGTAGAGTCGATGATTGCTGCTTCTCCATTTGAAACAACCATGTACGATAAGCAGCCTTTACCGATACGTACGAATTGGTACATCTCACCGCCATCTTTTAAATCTCCTACTTTAACTGGCTCTAAATACTCGCTCCATGCGCGCATACCGCCTTGTAAATAAGCAACATCCAATCCTTCATCTGAAAGCATCTCTGCCACCATAATGGATGAACCTTCTTTTGCACACACAACTAAAATCTCTTGATCTTTCGGAAGTTGATCCATGATTTCTTCCACGCCGTCTAATAAGTCGAAATAGGGAACGTTTAAGTAGTTGAAGTTTTCACCTTCAATTTTCCAATCTTGAAATGCATCTTCGTTACGAACATCTAAAATAAAGAATGATTCTTTGTTGATAACCTTTTTCGTTACTTCTTTCGCTGTCATTGGTTTTACTGCCATTTTAAATTACCCCCCACGGTATATAAGTAGTTAAAAAAATATTAAAATGTTAATGTCATAGCATCTTTGGCGAACTCTAAAAAGGTAACCGCTCCGCCAACTTCAATTCCATCGACAAACGCGTCCTTTTCTAAACCCATTACGTCCATTGTCATTTGACAACCGATGAATTTCACGCCCATTTCTTGTGCCATTGCTGCTAGTTCAGGAATGGATGGTACGTTTGCTTTTTCAAATCCTTCTGCAAAATGCTCTTTTCCTTCTGGCATTGGAAGATTTGCGTTTGCTTGTTTATGAATTAAGTTTAATCCTTCAAATGTGAAGAAAATCGCTACTTCTTGCTCGGTAGCTGCTGCTGCCGTTGCGATATTAAATACTTTGTATGCATCGAATAATCCACCGTTACTTGCGATAATTGCTACTTTATTGCTCATGTTAAATGCCTCCTAGTTTTGTAGTGCTATCATAATTTGTTGTGGGTCAAAGCCGATAACCCATGTGCCGTTTACATTTGTTTGTGGCACACCCATTTGTCCTGTCGTATTGACAAGCTTTTGCATTAGGGCAGGGTCACGCTCAACATTCACTTCGTTAAATGGAATGTCTTGATCGGATAAAAAGTTTTTTAACATTACACAATACGGACATCTTGTTGTCGTATAAACGGTTATAGACTTCATATCACTTACTCCTTTTAGTTTTTGCTCGTTGTCTGTCCAGTCCATTGACTCATACCAGGTACAACGTTCAACACGTTTTTAAAGCCTTGCTCTGTTAGTTTTTGCGCTGCTAAGTCACTGCGGCTTCCTGTACGACATACAATGAAGATATTTGCGTCTTTGTTTAATTCATTCACACGAGCCTCTAACTCACCCAATGGAATATTCACAGCGTTTGGAATATGATTAAATCCATATTCTGCTTCTTCACGTACATCTAACACAACAATGTCTTCATTAGCATCAAGCTTCGCTGTTAATTGTTCGTTAGTTACAACGTGTGGATGCTTTTTCTCAATTGCTTCATCATTGGATGATTTACGTAAAAAGTGCTTTAACACGTCGCCTTCTTCAATCGTGCCTAAATATTGATGACCTGTACGTTCAGCCCACGCTTGAAGATCTGCTTTTGACCCTTTATCAGTCGCTTGCACTTCTAATACTTGCCCTGCTTCTACATCATTCATCGCTTTTTTTGTTTTCACAATCGGCATTGGACATGCTAATCCTTTTGCATCTAACGTTACGTTTGCTTTCATATCATTACCTCCTAAGGTATATGTTCACTAAAAATTTTATTCAGTACGTCCTTCCCATGCAAGCATACCGCCTGTCATGTTGATGACGTTAAAACCTTGTGATGCTAAAAATTGTGATGCACGACCGCTACGGCCACCTGAACGACAAATCATAATATATTCGTTTGCTTTGTCTAATTCATTCATACGAAATTCAAGTAATCCTAACGGAATATTGATTGCTCCAGGAATTTTCCCTTCTGCTACTTCATCAACTTCACGTACATCAATCATGTTCAATTTTTTTCCTTCATTGATCAATTGTTCTACTTCTTTTGGTGAAATTTCTCTCATCATTTTTCCTCCTTAATGCCAAGCGTTCATGCCGCCTTTTACGTTTGTAACTTGCTTAAATCCTTTTTTCACGAGCTGTCTACTTGCTGCATTACTTCTCATGCCACTTTGACAAATAACCACGACTTCTTTTTCTTTCGATAGTTCATTTATTCGATTTGGCAACTGTTGTAGCGGGATGTTTTTAAATCCTCGAATGTTTCTTCCTTTAAACTCACCAGGTGTACGAACATCGATATATTGCTTATTTTTATCATTCAGCTCATTTTTTAGTTGAGCTGTTGTAATATTTCGCACACCATTTGTTGGTAATAAACGTCTTAGTAAAAAGAAAGCGACTAATCCAAAGAGTACGTATTGAATGTATTCCAATGAGCCTCTCTCCTTTTTAGATAAATAAGTTGACGTTACCTTCTTCAGCATCCGCTAAATAAGCTGCAACTCCAGCATAATCAATGTTGTCTAATAACTCTTCTTTTTGTAAACCTAGTAAATCCATTGTCATCGTACATGCAACAAGTTTAATATCTTGTTCTTGTGCCATTTCGATTAACTGTGGTAATGGAACGGCGTTATGCTTTTTCATCACATCTTTAATCATTTTCGGACCCATACCTGCAAAGTTCATTTTTGATAAGCCCATTTTATCAGCACCACGCGGCATCATTTTTCCGAACATTTTTTCCATGAAACCTTTTTTCACTGGTACTAATTCTTCTTTACGTAGTGCGTTTAATCCCCAGAACGTGTGGAAAATCGTTACCTCGTGATCGTAAGCTGCTGCACCGTTTGCGATAATATACGCAGCCATTGCTTTATCATAATCACCGCTAAATAAGACGATTGTTGTTTTTTTCTTTTCCATTGTATGTCCTCCTTGGTGTGTTTACTTATACCTGTATAGGTATATAAGTTTGTAAAAAAATTAGCCTTTTTGAATCCAGAACTTAAATACATTTCCTTCTTCTTCATGTTGTAATAACTCATGGCCACCTGATTTTGCCCATGCTGTTAAATCACTTTTTGCACCTTTATCCGTTGTATGAATTTCTAACACTTGACCTGACTCTAATTCGTTCATTGCTTTTTTTGTTTTCACAATTGGCATTGGACACGCTAATCCTTTTGCATCTAATACTTTATCTACATTCATTTGTATCCCTCCGTGTTTTTGTTTGTTTTATACCTATAGGGGTATATTACCAGTTATAAAAAAAGTTGTCAACACTTTGTTATCGACTTTTTACAAGTAAGTTAACCGCCTCTTTAATCATCTCATCGGCTGGTTGACCGTTTCTTTCCGCTTCTAGTGCGCATTCGACTAAGTTTGAACTAACAATGACACCGACTGTACGATCAACCGCTGAACGAACCGCTGATAACTGGGTAATGATTTCTTTGCAGTCTTTCTCTTCATCCATCATTTTCAAAATACCGCGAAGCTGACCTTCCATACGCTTTAATCGGTTTTTTACTTGCGCATTGTATTCCATAATTAAATGACCCCTTTCTATTTGGTTGTGTTTATGCTTTATATGCTTCTTTACACGTTATTGTTTAATACATTGCAACGTATGATTGCTTTCTACCTATTTTATAAGCAATCCTTTTTAAAAAAATTCCTTTTTTAATAAAGCATATCTTCTTTCTTTTTGTAAGAAGAAGTATTACTGATAATGTTTATTTTATACCCCTATAGGTATAATGTCAACTGTTTATTTGTATTTCCTTTTAAGTTAGTTACTTTTGTTTTCATAAAGCACATCTTCTTTCTTTTTGTAAGAAGAAGTATCGCTGACAATGTTTATTTTATACCCCTATAGGTATAATGTCAACTACTTATTTTACTTTCTTTTTATACGCAGATCATGATGATCTATCGAGACGTTGTAAGTATCAGCAAACTACCGCTTATGGTTGTGCTAGAATGGTCAATATTCATTTCTCATTTCTTTGTAAATAGCTTAAAATTGTAAAATCATTCTACTTTATTAAAGGAATTTCAAGATAAAATTGATGATATATGCCATCTGTTTTTACATATACACGTCCGCCTTGTTGGGTCATTAATTCTTTCACAATTGCTAAACCTAATCCATTACCACCAGATGCTCGACTACGTGAAGAATCAACTCGGTAAAATCGCTCAAAAAGTTGTTCGGATGTATCAGGAGGAATTTCTTGACCTTTACCCGCAACGCAGATTATATAGATACCTTCTTTCTTTTTTCCGCTAATCAATATCGTTGTATCTTCAACTGCATAACGAATAGCGTTGTCCAGTAAATTACCAATCACTTGCTTCATTCGATCTTTTGAGGCCATAATGGATGCCGGTTCAATTAATTTATTTAGTTGTACACTCTGCTTTTTAAGTTGAATGGTATAAAGGTCAATCATTTCATTTATAAGAGGTTTAATGGCACAAGATTCATTTGTGTCATGCCTTTTATACTCAGCCCACTCACGCTCTGACAGTTGATAAAGCTGTTCAATCATTTTTTTTAATCGTTCGGCTTCAGCATGCAACGATGTCAGCACTTGTTTATCTGGTTCGATTACATCATTTTTCAACGCCTCTAAATACCCTGTAAGGTTTGAAAGTGGCGTACGAACTTCATGCGCTAAGTCTGCGGTCATTTGCTTACGAAGTGCCTCACTACGCTTCATTTTAATGATTAAGTGATTAAATTGCTCTGTTAACTGACCAATTTCATTTTGTGTGACAACAGGAATAAGATCTGTATCTTTCTCCTCCCTCATCCGCTTTGTTGCCTCCGAAAGAGTTTGGAGCGGAACGACAATACGCTTTATCCATATGTAGTGAATGATAGCTGCGACGAAGAAAGCAAGAATGCTCGCACGTAACAAATAAAAGTCCATCGTTTCATTAAAAAAAGCTTGACGCTGATCTCCAATCATATTTAGTTCGTTCGCTAACACACACGAAAAATCTTTCACTGACACACCTGCAATCCAAATAACAATTGCAATAACTATAGCGTTAATTGTCGTTAATTCCCAAAAAATCTTTGTTTTCCACACGTTACGACGAGGTTTTTGAATCAAGTTTATATCCCACTCCCCTTACAGTTTGAATTGTCACGCCAAAAAACTCGTTCTGTTTAAGCTTCTCACGAATATTTTTCACATGCACATCAATCGTTCGCTCAAAAATTTCTTTTTCATGAAGAGGATCAATTGCTTGTATTAATTGCTCTCTTGATAACACTTGATTTACATTCAACATTAGCTCTTTCAATAATAAAAATTCAGAGACTGTTAGTTGAAGCTTGTGATGACCTAACCAAATTTCATGCTTTCTCGGTTTTAAAGTAAGTAAACCTATCTCGATTTTTTGACAATGGTGAGTCGCTCGCCGCAACACTGTCTCTACTCTTATTACAAGTTCTTCAGGGCTAAATGGTTTTACGACGTAGTCATCCGCCCCCATTTTCAATCCATTAATTCGGTCTTGTTCATCAATTTTAGCCGTTACCATAATGATGGGTACATCACTTTGATATGTCTCTCGTATGTATTGACACACCTCTTCTCCAGACATTTCAGGTAGCATCAAATCTAAAATAACAAAACATGGATGTTCTCGTTCAAAAACAGCGATTGCTTCCTTCCCTGTTGAAGCGGTAACGACATGAAAACCTGCTTTTTGAAAGTAAATAACCATAAGTTGCTGAAGCATTGCATCATCTTCAACCACTAATAATGTTTTTGACATCAATTTCACCTACTTATTGCTTGCTTTGTATCTGCTCTTCCATCCACTCATACGTCATTGGCCCTATTATCTGTTGCTGAATTAACCCTTCTTCATCAAGAATATAACTTGTTGGAATGGAATACACATTGTATTGATTTGCTATGGTACCTGTTTCATCGAGTGGAATAATAAATGTCAGCCCATATTCTTCTTTAAACCGTTGAATGTCTTCCTTATTCTTTTCAGCTTGAGTTAAGTTAACCGCCACAATCTCAACATTCTCTTTGCCGTACTTCTCATACAGTTTCTGCATATCTGGCATTTCTGCTTTACAAGGCGGACACCACGTTGCCCAGAAGTTTAAGATGACTTTCTTGCCACGATAGTCATTTAAGCGAAAAGATCCACCATCAAGAGTCGTTAACTCAATATTTGGTGGTCGTTGTCCTTCTAACAATCCCATTCCTGGTTGCACTGACGTTGTCGTAAATGGTTGTTGCTCTTCCTTTTTCTTCTCATTCAAGGTCACTTTCGGTTCTCCATATTCTTTATATAGAAAGAAGCCGATCACTGCCACAATTAGCATAAGTAACGACACATTCCATTTCATCTCTTCACTCCTCTGTTTAAAATGTAAACGGCGTAAGCCTTGCAAAATATGAGCTCAATTTTGTCATTTGTCCTGTAAACACAAGCAATCCAAGAATAATCATAATCGAACCATTCACTATCGCAAGCTTTCCTAAGTATCGATTAATCGTTCGAATGATTTTAACAGACTTCGTCATCAAATACGAAATCGTTAAAAAGGGAATACCCATCCCAACTGAATACACAACTAACAGCATCATTCCTTCGCTTAACGTGCCACTTGAACTCGCAAGCAGTAAAATCGATGATAGTGTTAATCCTACGCACGGAGTCCAGCCGCTTCCGAATGCAATACCTAGTAAGACAGACGAAAACCAGCTTTTTGGTTTTTCAAGACGATGATCCCACTTTTTTTCTTTCAATAAAAATGAAAACTGAAACACCCCCAGCATCTGCATTCCAAACACCACAATTAAAATGCCACTTAAATGTTCAATAAGCTGACGATTCATTTGAAAGAATTTCCCTAAAAAGGTAGCTGATGCGCCCATTAAAATAAATACGATGCTAAAGCCAATGACAAAGGCAATTGAGCGTTGAAGAAGCACCTTTTGATCTACGTGTAATTTTTGTTCTTGAATACTCCCACCCGTTAAGTGCGATAAATAAGCAGGGAGAATAGGGAAAATACAAGGAGAAAAAAATGATAATACCCCTGCTCCTAATGCAATCCATAACGATAATTGTTCCATCTCTTCACCTTCTTTATTTTTTACTTCTTTTGATTGTAAAGCGCAATTGTTAAATTTTGATGAAGAACAGAAAAAGAGGGTGGGACACAATGAAATAACTTCTTTTCAAAGACGAACAATGCCGTTTCTATTATCGTTAGGTTACAACAACAAGTTCGTTCCATTTCGCTCCTGTCACTCGCTTTCCGCGGGGAGGAAGCTGAGCCTCCTCGTTCCTGTGGGGTCTCAGCCTTTCCTCTATTTCCCGCAGGAGTCGAGTGTCCTACGCTCCATTCCACTATTCTTTTAAACTTGTTTTAATCAAAAAACACCCGAACTATAAATTGTTCGGGTGTCTTATTGACTGAAACACTTATGTTCTAGCCTCTTTCATCGATGGTTATTTTTTTGGAAACACAGATGAATATAATTTATAGCCACCATCTAGGTTTTTCACCTTAAAGCCGTTTTCCATTAAAATACGTGAAGCTAAATAGCCACGCAAGCCGACTTGACAAGTGATATAAAGATCTTTATCGGTAGGCACTTCACTTAAACGTTCGCGTAATTCATTGACGGGAATATTAACAGAGCCGCTGATAGCACCGCGTGCCACTTCTTTTTCATCACGAACGTCAATTAAATAGCCCCCATTTGCCACAACCTCATCAATTTCATGCCATTGAACGGTTTCAACTGTGCCTTCAATGATATTCGTTGCGACATACCCTGCCATATTAACCGGATCTTTTGCTGAGGAGAATGGTGGTGCATACGCTAATTCTAAGTCAGGTAATGCTTGAACCGTTAATCCACCTTTTATCGCGGTCGCAATGACGTCAATTCGTTTATCAACCCCTTCTTTTCCAATCGCTTGTGCACCGTAAATTTCGCCTGTTTCTTTGTTAAAGATAAGCTTTAACGTCATTTGAGAGGCACCTGGATAATACCCTGCATGATTATTCGGGTGAACGTGCACCACTTCATACGGCACACCAATTCGTTTTAGCGTTTTTTCATTGTTACCGGTTGCTGCGACCGTTAAGTCAAAAACTTTCGCAATGGATGTTCCCATCGTTCCGTTATAACGCACGTTTTTCCCATGAATATGATCTGCAACGAGGCGACCTTGGCGATTTGCTGGCCATGCAAGCGGCACAAATGTTTCAAACCCATTCACAAAGTCTTTTACCTCAATCACATCTCCAACTGCATAAATCGATGAATCCGACGTTTGTAAATGCTCATTCACTTTAATCGCACCACGTAAGCCGAGGTCTAACCCCGCATCACGTGCAAGTGTATTTTCAGGTTGAACACCAATTGCTAAAATAATCATATCCGTTTCAAGCTCTTTACCACTCGTTAAACGAACAATCTTTCCTTGTTGTTCAAATGAGTGCACACCGTCTTCTAATACAAGATTCACACCGTGCTCACGCATATGTGTATGAACGATTTGTGCCATTTCCACATCAATCGGTGCCATCACTTGATTGGCCATTTCAACAAGTGTTACATCAATGCCTCGCTCTATTAGGTTTTCAGCCATTTCAACTCCGATAAACCCCCCGCCGATAACGACTGCACGCTTTGGCTTTTCGCTATCTACGTAGTGTTTAATTCGATCTGTGTCAGGTACATTGCGTAACGTAAATAGTGCGCTCGCTTCAGAAAGACCTGGGATTGGTGGTACAATTGGTGTTGAGCCTGGTGATAAGATGAGTATATCATATGATTCGTCGTACTCTTCTCCTGTTTCAACATGACGAGCAGTCACAGTTTTTTCATCACGATTAATGCGAACAATTTCTGTTAAGTTGCGAATGTCCATATTGAATCGCTTTGACATCCCCTCTACCGTTTGGACAAGCAACTTGCTTCGCTCCTCAATTACTTCACCAATATAATAAGGTAACCCACAGTTTGCGAATGAAATATACTCTCCTCGCTCAAACATCACAATATGATTTTTTTCACTTAAACGACGTAATCGAGCAGCCGCAGAAGCCCCTCCTGCAACGCCTCCAACAATTAAAATCTTTTTCATTTCATAATCCCCCTCGAAACTAAAAATACCTATAGGGGTATAATAACAAATAAACAAAAAGTGCGAAAGTCTTTTTATTATACTTTCACACTTTTGTCATAACTAGCGTACCGCACAGCGATTCGGACCAATCTCCATTTCACGCTTTTCTTCGTTATCTGGACTGATTTTCCCCATATTTACTTGACGAATGTCTTGATATGCGTTTGGCTGAGGCGGTAAATTTTCGGTCACAAGACTTCTAAATTCCCCTTCGCTTGCAATCGATAGACCATGATTTTCACGATATAAAATGCCAAGCCTCTCTCCTACACTGCCATCTGCATTCATTTCTTTGCTCGTCATAAAGTGGGCAGGTAACACGAGTAAATCATCAGTTAGTTCCTTGTAGCGGTTATAAAGGGTTGTACGTAAATCCCCCACCCAGTCTTCTGCTTTACCCGCTAAGTCCGGGCGACCGATAGAGTCAATAAATAAAATATCGCCTGTTAACAAATATTGATCATCCACTACAAATGACGTACTACCAATCGTGTGCCCTGGTGAATAAATCGCTTTAATGGTCGTATCTCCCACTTTGTATTCATCACCATCTTGTAACGGTGTGTACTCAAATGTAACTTCTTCGGCATCTTTTGGTGGTAAATAGTAAATAGCCCCCATCTTTTCTGCTAGTTCTCGGCCACCTGAGATGTGGTCTGCGTGAAGGTGTGTATCGAGTACATGTTTAATTTTGATATTGTGTTGGGAAATAAACGATTCGTATTGATCCAACATGCGATTCGTATCAATGATTGCTCCTTCACCATTTGATTCAATGATGTAAGATAAACATCCTTTTCCAACACGGACAAATTGATAAATTGCTCCGTTTTTGACATGCCCAATTTTCACAGGCTCTAAATGTTCACTCCATGCTTTCATCCCACCTTCAACTGAATACACGTTGTCATATCCTGCTTCTGCGATTTGCTCGGCTACCATTTGCGATGATCCACCTTTTGCACAAATCACATAAATCGGATCACTTTTCGGTAAGTCGTTTACGATTGGATCAATACCTTCCATTAAGTCAAAATACGGTGTATTCATAATATGAACATGCTTCCCTTCGACTTTCCAATCATCAAATGCATCTTTATTTCGCACGTCTAAGATAAACAGATTTTCATGGTTTAAAATCTTTTTTGTTAGTTCTTTTACTGAAATGTGGTTTACAGTTGCCACGACCTTCACCTCGTTCAATCGAATTTTCCTTGCTTAGTTTATACTGTCTTGTTTACATGTATACCTGTTTAGGTATACATGTAAACAAAAAGAATGGAACATAGAGACAAACTTCAAAAAAGTAGATTTACATGCAAAAGCCCGCGCCTCTCTATCCATTGTTATTAATGGATGTTGTCGGCACGGGCTTTTGTAGGCTAAGTCAAACAGCGGCATTCTACCCCTTTTGACTCAAGTTCCTTTACGTTCGCTTCCTCGCAATTAAAATTGACAATTGAAAGACGGTCATCGGGAGCGACTGCCTTCTTCTACACGCTAAATATTTCGGTTCCCACCTCGTTGCGAATTTTTCTTTGTACCGTCGGATGCCATCAAATTGGTACAAGTAATGACCGTGACGATAAATGTTAGCGGCTACCTTTTCATCTAAAAAGGCGTACTTATTGCGGCCTACATTCGATAATGGGGCCATGCCTAAGTGAAACGCACGATAGCCTTGCTCTTTCGCATACTGAATGGCAGATAAAAACATCATATCCATCGTTCCATTTGGGGTTTCACTTTTATGACGCATTAAATCAACCGATATCGTCTCGTGTTCATCATACATTGGTACAAGGTTCATAAAAGCAATGATGTCACCCTCTTCATTTGAAAGCGTCGCAAGTTGTGATTTCTGTAAATAATTACAGTCAAAGAAACCGAGTGAGAACCCTTTTTCACGTCGATTGCCGAGCCATTCATCGGACACGACTTTTAACTGATGCATGAATTCTTTTGAAAACGGTGGGTCGTGAACGGTGAACGTGTGGCCACTTTTAGCGAATTTATTTAACACAGTGCGCAAGTTGGTTTTCTTTTTACCAACTAACGTGAATTCATCAAGGTCTACATATGCTTCTTCACCAAGTTTGAAAAATTGACAGCCATTTTCGTGATAAAGCGGTAGGTGTTTCGCTTCGACTTGATAAAACACAGGTGTTAATCCACGTACATCAGCATATTCATGCAGTTCACGAATGGCCTTTGGGAATGCTTTTTCATTTCCAATTGGATCGCCAAGCACGACTAATTTATTAGAGATTGTCGAAAACATAAAAAACACTTGTTGATCACTTGACCAAAAAAACTCTTTATCACGTAAAAACGCAAAGTGTGTTAACACATTTCCTTTATTTTTTTCTAAAAACGAAACAAGTTCTTCTTCATTAGCATCAGGCTTTTGCTTTTTAGTCATTAAAAACCGAAAACCTGTAAGATTAAATAAAAGTGCTAAAACAAACCCAATCACCGCTGTCATCACTAAATCAGCAGGCTGTTTCACTAATACACTTTCAATTTGTGGTGGTAACAATCGCTTCGGTTGATTTATATATCCAATCGCCACGTACGAGACAAGTGACGCAATCGTAACTGCACTCATTGTTAAAAAGCCAGTCCATGAATACGGATAGCTTTTTCGATAAAAACGCTTCTTAGAAAATCGCAGTAAAAGAGCGATGACGAGTAAAAACAACGCTTCTTCAAAGTCTAATCCTTTCGAAAACGTAAATACCGCACCGCTTAGTAATACGATATACGTTAATTTGTAAGCGGGTTTTACTTTTAAATAAATGCTTCGTGACAACAGTAAAAGCGAAATCCCCGCTGTAACGGATAATTGATTCGATACATTTAAAATCGTTTCTGATAATACTTTTTCAGCAATCGTGATGCGCTCAATTACACCTGGAGTAGCAGCTGACCCTAATAAAATGAGGCCACTTACAAATACTAAAAATGAAAGCATCCAATGGCTTACATTTGGAATGACACGTTCAGGAATTAATCTATACTTTTTTAATGACTGCCCAAACTTCGACTGAACAATCACGTCTTTTACTTCATTGATTCCTAATAAGCTCATGTTAACTCCTTTAATTTCGGTAATGAAAAATTGTGCTTATTCTCATTGTATCTAAATCAATTAATCCGTCAAATCCTCATCGTCTTGAAACAAGTGATGAAGCATTCGCTCTCTATTTTCAAGAAAATATTTTGTGATTTGATAATGATCCGTGTCTTCATACTGCACTTCGCTAATTTCTCCGTCATCGAAGCTTAGAATTTGCGCATTGGGATAGCCAAGTAAGATTGGTGAATGGGTTGCAATGATAAATTGGACGTTGTTTCCCTTTGTTAAGTCGTGAATGATTTTTAGTAGGGCTAACTGTCTCGCTGGTGATAGCGCGGCCTCGGGCTCATCTAATAGATAAATCGCTTTTTCGTTAAAGCGATTTGTAAATAATGATAAAAAAGATTCTCCATGTGATTGTTCATGAAGTGATTTACCACCATATGAACCGTACACATCGAACCCTGGCTCTTCTTTTTGAAGTTGATCAAGATAAGAGGCAAAGTGATAAAACGATTCAGCACGGAGAAAGAAACCACTCTTTATCTTCGGCATCCATGACAAGCGAATGTAGGAGCTTAACGCAGATTCACTTGCATGCACATCATAAACATTATTTTGATTACCACCTGATAAATTAAATCCACACTGATCGGCAATCGCTTCAAGTAAAGTCGATTTCCCAGAACCATTTTCTCCGACAAAAAATGTGACGTTTTTTGTAAACTGTAGCTCTTTAAACTGTTGAATGGTCGGAATTGAAAATGGATATGTGGAATACGAGGAGATTTTTTCTTTTAGTAACGTCACTCGTTTTAAAAACATAGAACGAACCCTTTCTTTTTTTAAAAAATACATGAATGAGTAACAATCATCCATGTGTTTTTTGTTTTTGATCACTTTAAGTAAGATGAAGCAATATAACCGACTACTTTGTTATCTGATGTACGAACTGGGTACCAAACGAATTTGTTTTCTTTTTGTTCATTCTTTTCATAAACAAAAGGACCAGCAATCGTCAATTTCGTTCCACTTGCAAGTTTTCCGACAGCTTGAGATTCTGTCGTGGCTTCTTTTCTCACATTCACTTCTGAAGCAGTTACCGTCACTTCATCGCCTTTTTTAAACTTATACGTCGTCTTGTTCATCGGTTGAGATAGTGTGTAGGCTTTCTTCACAAATTTAATGCTTTCTGTACTGTTACGGTCATAGTCAAAGTCCGCAGGTGTAAAGCCAAAATCTGCAAACGTTCGATTGCCCCATAAGCTATCTTGTAAAATACGCGCGAATACTTGTTCTTGATACGCTTTTGTATTCTTATTACCTGTTAGTTGTTCAGTTGGGCTATTGACGGGTTTAATGCCGTTATACGCCATCACCGCAAAGTACCAGCTTTCCATGTCATCACGACTTGCTCCTGTTACTTTAGGTAAGGAAGTGGAATTGTACTTTTCATTTAAAATCGCAATACCTGCTTCAATGTTATACTGAATGTCTGTTTTTAACTTCTGTTCATCGTATCCAGGGTGATTTGTAATTTGCATGATGCCAATTCCACCATCGTCTGATGCGACAGGCGTGCCATCTGAATTAAATTGAGTCCATTTCCCACTTTCTTGTGTTGCAACTGCTTTTACTACTTCAGGTGGAATGTTTTCTTTTAGTGCTGCTTCTGTTAATAACGCATTGATTTGCTGATAAGATGGATTTGTATTCGGTTTTACAGAACCTTTGTTTATCGCACGATCCACAAACGACGCAAATTGACCTCGTGTTACGTTTCCTTTTGGGTTAAACTTCTCCACATTCGTTATACCGTTTTCTGATAATATCGTAATATAGCGACGATACTCATCATCAAATGCTTCGTGTAAATCGGTTACTTTGCTTGTCGCACCAGAAACTCTCTCTAACTTAAACGTCTCGACTAACACTTTCGCCATTTGCTGACGCGTAATATTATTTTTCCATTTTAATTCCCCATTTGAGCCAGTAAAGATGCCTTTTTCTTTCATTTCATACGCCGCTGTTACGAGTTCCGAATCTTGGCCATTAGCTGGAACGTCAGCGAACACTTGTTGCATTTTCCCGTCACCTGGTAAATAGCGAGCGAAAATCTTTGAAACTTGTCCGCGTGTAATCGAGTTTTCAGGACGGAATGTTCCGTTCTCATATCCATTAATTAACCCACGCTCTGTCAGACGATCTATCGCTTCTTTATGTGTATGATTCGTTGACACATCCGTAAAACTAGCTGCTTGCGCAGGTAATGTCGAACCTGCTAACCAAACTGTTGCAACAGCTGAAATAGCAAGTGATTTCACTACACGTCTCATTTGTTTCCCCTCCAAAACTACTAAACTTCATCAATATAACTCTACTAAACAAATCTACCATAACATGGAATAAGATAAAAGATTAAACTCCGGAGCATATCCCACTTCCTCAATCCCCTCCTTCAAAGGTTCACCTATAACGAAGAGGCCATGACAGCTCTACCGTCATGGCCTCTTCGTTACATCAATCCATCATATTGGGTTGTTAACTCTTTTCCCACCTTATTTCGATCCACGCCTTCTCGAATGTACATGTTAATTAAACGAGTAAGAACCGAGACACCTTCTACAACGTATGGACCTTTGTTTAACATAATGCATTGCGTATGATTCGCCATCACTGCATCTGTGATTTCGGCGCGGGACGGAATTCCTTTTTTCAGTAACCGATCTAGCACTTGAGTCGCCCAGATGACGGGCACATGAGCAGCTCGGCACATTGATAAAATTTCTTGTTGGACATACGCTAAATGTTCAAATCCGACCTCGACCGCTAAGTCACCGCGCGCAATCATCACGCCGAAATTTTCGTGATCAAGTCCTTCTAATAAAATGCGGCCGAGATGATGAATGGCATCTTTCGTTTCAATTTTTGCGACAATCGGCAAATGACCAGCCGATAATTTAGTAAGCTCTGCTCGCAAATCCATCAAGTCTTTCGGTGAATGTACAAATGAAAGCCCAACAATATCCGCATGTTGCACAATAAACGGTAAATCATCGATGTCTTTTTTCGTTAAAGCCGTCACATTTAAACTAGGAAGCGAATCAGGCAAGTTAAATCCATTCCCTTCACGTACTTTTCGAGCTTTAACAGATGGATGCAAAATGTTTACATCAATAAAAGCAGACGTTTTATAGGAAACGATGCCGTGAACTTTTCCATCATCAATAAAAATACGATCGCCTACTTTTACGTTTTTAAACGCACTTGGCAAGGTTACTGTTACCGTCGGACTATCATTGTTATAGTGATGAAAGTGATAGTCATATAATTGCAAACGAAGTGTGTCTCCCTTTTTCACTTCAATGATTTCAGGAACGGAGACGAGAGAACGTACCACCATTTCAACTGTATCATGATGAAGAATCGTTCCTTCATCTACATAGGCTATGTCGTGAAGATGCACTTTGATGCAATTTTTATCGATTTTCTCAACGACTGTCACACTCCTTGCTTTTCCTCGTGTGTCAACAAAGTGCAGCTCATCTCCTTCTGTTATGTATTGAAGAGATGACGTTGCGCGCACAGCAAGCGTAAACGTTTTAAAGGGACTATCTGATTGTGCATGAATCATGGTATTTTCCGCTTCTGTATTAATATACCCTTCGACAGCACCTAACTTATGGCCATAAACATCACGTGGAATGGATAACTTAACTGGCGCAGTAGTCTGTCGAACAGGTCCAACACGAATTTTAGGTCCACCTAAATCCATGTAAATTTTACAGCTTACATGCTTTCCGTCTTGTTGGAGATTTTGTTCAGCTTCACGAATGCGATCAATGAGCGCTTTCCATATTGATGGAGAATCGTGGGCACAGTTAATTCTTGCGACATTCATACCGTGTAAAAGCAATCGTTCCATTAATCCATGTTCACTTACCATTGTCGCATCCATTGTAACCATAATAAACGGAGCAGCGCTGCTTCCAAACATATTTATTGTACGCTCTCGTAGCACCGCAGTAGCTTCATCGTTTGTTGGACAAGTAAATATAGACGGAGGTGATAATTTCACTCCGATATGATGAGAAAGCTGATGAAAATACGTCATCACATTCGTTTCTGCAGCACTTAAATCTGCTAATCCTTCTTTTTGTAGAAGACGTTGAAGTCTAGAAAGATTGATCTCTCTTAAAGCTAAAAATGCCAGTAAGTTATCTCGACTACATGACTCTTTTTCAGACGAAGAAAAAGGCATCATGCTCGTTATTTTTTGAGACAATTGATTGTAAAGATGAAGAATGGATTGAGTCATTTCTTCTCGTTGTGGAACGTGTTCCTTTTCCATCTCACTTCCTCCATTCATTTTTTCTCTGTCTATATTGTATTCGTTTAAAAGAAGGAGTATGTTACATAGTAAAAAGATGAGTTAACTAGAGAACAAACGGCTCTGTTCAACTCATCTTTTGTTCATTTCCAAACATATAAAGCTTCGTACGCATACTAACCCCTAACACAATGCCAATGGCCATCATATTCGTTAAAAGAGCACTTCCTCCATAGCTAATAAGCGGCAGCGCTAGTCCTGTTACAGGCATAAGCCCAATGGTCATGGCGATATTTTGATAGATTTGAAATGTCAATAGGCCGATGACACCCGCTACTAAATATGTAGCAAAAAGCGTATTCGCCTCAAAAGCAATCACAACCATGCGATACAGCATTATAAAATAAATAGCTAGTAAAACGGCTGCACCAACAAAGCCAAACTCTTCACCAATGACTGCAAAAATAAAATCAGTATGAGCCTCCGGAATACGTCCACTTTGAACTTGAATTCCGTTTGTAAATCCTGTTCCTTTCACTTGACCAGACCCAATTCCTAGTAACGATTGAGTAAGTTGATATCCGTAATTTGACGCATGTTCATGCGGATTGAGCCATCCATAGATTCGATCGAGCTGATGCGATTTGATGATTTTGCTAAATACATCAAAATAATGATTGTGCAAGAATACAAGAAAGCCAATGCCCGCAACAATACTTGCGACGATTAACCCAATCATCTTCATTGAGATACCTGATACAAGAATAAGGGTTAATGCAATAGAACCTATCACAAGTGCCGTTCCAAGGTCAGGCTGTTGCAAGATAAGAAAAAAGGGAACAATGCTGACAACTCCTACTAACAACACAATGGAAATACTTTGTTTAAAAGAAAAACGAGTCGCGCGGTGTTTACTCAGTTTACTTAAAATCGTGGCAAGTAGAATGATAAGAAAGATTTTCATAAATTCAGAGGGTTGTAGTAAAAAACCTCCTAAATTGATCCAACGCTGTGAGCCATTTTTATATGTACCAAAAAAATGGACTAAAATGAGCAGAAATAAGCCAATGCCATAAAGAGGCCAAGCAAGGTTCGGTAAAAGCTCATAATCAAACTTCATCACCACATACATAAGAATACCGCCAATCACATACCAAGCAAATTGACGTTTCACATAAAAATAAGGGTCTTGTACTTGATATTGTCCAGAACCACTATATACAGCAAGCAGGCTATAAATGAACAGTAACAGAAGCATAAAAAGTAATACGGAGTCAACAGTGAAGGAGTGTCGTTGTGTAGGTTTCATTTCATTACCTCCTTTTCATGAGTGTTTATTTTTTCTAAAGCGGTAGGCCTTTTCGAACACCCATCGTATCATATCGAAATTGACTGTAAAAGAGATAAGAACTAATTTTTTCTTTCTTTTCAAATTCACCTATGTCATTTCTTATTTAATAGAATTCATAGAATCTGATAGAGTGTATAAGAGGATAAAATCGACGTAAACTGAAGAAAAAATTTTTCCACATGCAACATCCCTTGCTTCTCTGTCCATTGTTATGACTGAATTTTAAAGGCAAGGGATGTTCCGGACGGAGCCAAACAGAGGTTTTTTTCCTCTTTTGTCCCTATCCTTTTGTCATATTAGTCTTCTTTCTCAACTTTTAACACTTTGCCTGTAGAAGCATCAATCGTTACTTCAAATACTTGGTTTTGTGATTTAACATCCACTTCATACACCTGTACACCATTTTCTGTATCAAGCTCCACTTTTACTACTGTACCAGGTACTTGCTTAAGCGCGATTTCTTTTGCTTGCGCTTCAGTGATTTGCCTTTGAGTAACCTCTACATTAGAAGTAGAAGCGCTTGCTACTGAAAAAGCTGAAAACGTTAATGTTGTGGCTACCACACATGCAGATGCAACTTTTACATATGTTGATTTCATATTTATCATCTCCTTTCATCGACCATATGTTTCCAAAAACAATCGTTCATTATACCTTTCTTTTCAATCACTTTTGATCCTAATCAAAAAAACGTTGGCAACACACTTATTCTTTGCTAGAATAAAATTATTGAAATAGGCGATGGAGTTCGCCACTAACTGCCAACGAGCTAATGACTCCTTCCAGTGAAGATCTGAAATGATCTGTCCCTGGGAGGAGTCTCTTTGTTTTTAAACGCGGGATTAGTGAACGCTTATCTTCATAACAAGAACAAAAAGGAGTTTAGTATGAAATCATTTCTTCAACATCAATTACATATCAATCTTCTGATTTACCTTGTAAAATGGACGTTATTAGGTGGAATTGTCGGAATTCTTGCGGGGTCCGCTTCTGCTTTCTTTTTAGTAAGTTTGGAGTGGGCAGCTGCTACACGTGAGACGTACACGTGGTTTTTATTTTTGCTTCCATTTGGCGGAATGTTTGTAAGTTTTCTTTATTGGAAGTACGGCTTAAATGCTGCAAAAGGAAACAACCTGCTTATCGAACAAGCGCATGGAGCAAGTGAAAGTATACCTTTTCGAATGGCTCCACTTGTACTGTTTGGCACGATTGTAACGCATCTATTTGGTGGGTCGGCAGGTCGTGAAGGAACAGCCGTGCAAATGGGTGGCGCATTTTCAGAGCTTGTCGGGAAGGTATTCAAGCTTGATTCCTTTGACCGTAAAATCATCATCATTTGCGGGATTAGTAGTGGATTTGCTTCTGTGTTTGGGACGCCACTTGCAGGTACGGTTTTTGGTTTAGAAGTATTGGCACTTGGTCTTATTCGTCATGAAGCGCTCTTCCCTGCTTTTATTGCGGCATTTGTAGGCGATTATGTGACGACCGCTTGGGGAGTGCATCATCACCATTATGATATCGGAATTATTCCAGGTGTATCGACGTTACTTCTAGCTAAAATTGTATTTGCGGCCATGTTATTCGGCTTAACCGCTATGCTTTTTTCTCAGTTGACTCATCATCTTAAAAAGCAGTTTACAAAACTTATGCCAAACCCAATGATTAAAAGCTTCGTAGGTGGACTCATCATTATTACACTTGTGTACATCGTTGGCACACGTAAATATATAGGATTAGGAATTCCACTCATTGATGACGCATTCACTGGAGATGTTTCACCGTTTACCTTCATTACGAAACTACTGTTTACATCGCTTACGCTCGGTGCAGGTTATCAAGGCGGTGAAGTGACACCGTTGTTTGTGATTGGCTCCACACTTGGTAGCTCACTCGGTGAATTTCTTAACGTCTCCATTCCGTTTTTAGCCGCATTAGGGTTTATTGGTGTCTTTTGCGGCGCAACGAACACACCGATTGCGTGCTTCATTATGGGCATTGAACTCTTTGGCGCAGAAGCGAGCATTTATTTATTTTTAGTTTGTACGATTAGCTATTTGTTTTCTGGCCATACAGGTATTTACACCTCACAAAAAGTAGCTGTCACAAAAAGCCGAATTGTAAAAGCGAATGAAGAAGACACATTGAGTACGATGAAACAAACGAACAAACAACTAGAAAGCTAAAAAAGTAGGCTGTTCCGTAAATGGGGCAGCCTACTTCTTTAGCCAATCCGTTTTTAAAAGCGAATAACTAACCGCATCATGTGACACACCATCTTGCATCATGTATTCTCGCAAAATCCCTTCTCGTTGAAATCCTTTTGTCAGAAGGAGTTGGTGTGAAGCTTCGTTTTCAACAAACACAACCGCCCCAATTCGGTTGAGTTGCCATTGTTGAAAGCCAAATTCAAGAGCGGCGTCTAACGCTTCAGACGCATACCCTTGTCCCCAATAATCAGGGTGTAGTTCGTAACCAATTTCTGCTCGTTTATGTAGATTGCTTTTTAAATGAAAACCAATCGTGCCCACCAGCTTTTGTGTTCCCTTTATCGTGATTCCCCAGCGAATGCCTTTTTCATCACGTGTTACTTGTTGAAAATGAGCGATGAGGTTTTCAGCTTGATAAATGCCTGTGAAGGTACTCATTCCATAAAAGCGCGTCACCTGATCGTTTGAAAAATACTCATACAACTCATCTACATCATCAAGCGTGAGTTCACGAAAATGAAGCCGCTTTGTTTCAATTGTTGAGAAGGTCATGTGCTAGTTCTCCTTCCGAAACCGATTACCTGTGTTGGAGTAAACGAGCGTGAACACAATAATGCCTGTAAACAACACCATACCGATCATAAACAAGAGTTGGTTGTGAAACACGTCACTTAATCCCCACAAAAAGATACTCACGCAAATGCCAAGCATCACTTTTCCCATAAACTTGCAGAGCGCGACTTCATCGTACTTCGCTTTTTCTTCTGCAGACTTTGTATTGTACCCAGCAATTAAGAAAGCACCTTTTCCTCTTAGTAACATAATTGCAAACACTAAAAATGGAATGAGTATGATGAAATTCGTGATAGCACCAGCCACAGCTATCCCCTCCTTCTTGAAATCGTTTTCTTCTACTATGTACTACGGTTAGTGAGACCGATAAGTTTCACAATATGCACAAAAAAATCTCTTCCTCATCAATCCGTAGAGTGAATGAGAAAGAGATGTGTATCGTTAAACACCTGGTCTGTCCGACGAGTTGTTTGGTGGAAGACTAGCTTCATCCATTTCATTCTTCACATGGTTTTCATCATGTTTTTTTAAGCTTGGTGACCACTGAAAGGCTTTCACCAACAACCATCCACCTGCCGCTAAAAGAACAACACCTAGTATAAGATCAAGCATCCGAATTCCTCCTTTGAAAGACGTTAGCTTTTATATAGGTTATGCTCCTTTACATATTCATAGCACGTGTCAGGCAACAAATAGCGCGGCTCACCACCAAGTGCGAGCTCATCACGAATGTACGTAGAGCTAATTTCCATTGCTAGTCCTTTATCAATGAGTTGGAATGTGCCGTAATCATTGTTGCGTAAAATCGGTGATTGACTAATCGCTTTTAGCATATCAATGCCGTTTCGGGCCATCACGATGAATTTGTTTTCTTTCACTAACTCTTCTGCGTATGCCCACTTCTGGTTGCCGATGTCAACAAGTAAGTCCGCCCCCATAATAAAATAAATCTCGTCCAGTGGATACGCTTCTTTAAAATGCTTCAACGTTTCGTAGGTTGATAGCTTCCACGCTTCTTGCTTCATTTCATAATCATCAGCCACGAACGTATCGTTTCCTTCGATTGCTACTTGCACCATCTTCCAGCGATGCTCATCGGTTGTATGAAGTCGTTTATCTTTTCGCTTGCTTGAACACGGTAAAAAAATGACTTGATCTAATCGGCAACGGTGTGCAACCGTACTTGCCGTCCAAAGATGTACGTTTGTGATTGGATCAAATGATGATCCATAAATTCCGATTTTCCCCATCGTCATCCCCCTTGTTTTATCGCGACATCTGTTTCACTTTTTCTTTCACTTCTGCAATTCGCTTCATTTTATTATCCCAACATGCTTGACTTAAATCGACCGGGTACTCTTCTGGCATCATCGGTCGCTTATACTCATCCCACAGTAACTCTAAGTTTTGTTTCGCAAATGCTTGAATGTCTATCAGTGCTGGTTGGTCGTATATACATCGACCGTTTTCAAAAATCGGATGCAACAACGCACGTGCTTCAAAGTTCGTCACAAATTTACTAATGAACGTATGAACAGGATGGAACATCTTTAATCGCTCTTCTTGCTGCGGATTTTCATCGTGAAGCGTAATGTAATCTCCTTCTGATTTACCGTTCACTGTATTCACAATGCGATACACATTTTTGCGACCTGGCGTGGACACCTTTTCAGGATTCGCACTAATTTTAATACGATCCATCATGTCACCGTGTTCATTTTCAATGGCCACAAGTTTATAAACGGCTCCAAGCGCTGGTTGATCGTACGCTGTAATAAGTTTCGTTCCGATCCCCCAACTATCAATTTTCGCACCTTGCGCTTTTAAGTTGATGATCGTTTGTTCATCTAAGTCGTTTGACGCAATGATTTTCGTATCTGTGAACCCCGCTTCATCAAGCATTTTGCGTGCTTCTTTTGATAAATACGCCAAGTCTCCGCTATCAAGGCGAATGCCTTTAAATTGAATGTGATCACCCATTTCTTTTGCGACTTTAATCGCATTTGGAACTCCTGACTTTAACGTATCATACGTGTCGACTAAAAAGACGCACTCTTTATGACATTGTGCATACTTTTTAAACGCCGTGTATTCATCTCCATATGCTTGCACCATGGAATGCGCGTGAGTTCCGGCAATCGGAATACCAAACTTCTTTCCTGCACGTACATTTGATGTGGCACTAAATCCTCCAATGAACGCCGCTCTCGTTCCCCAAATAGCCGCGTCTAACTCGTGAGCACGGCGCGTACCAAACTCCATCGCCACTTGATCACCAATGACTTGTTTAATTCGTGATGCCTTAGTTGCGATTAACGTTTGATAATTAATGATATTTAAAATCGCTGTTTCAATGAGCTGCGCTTCTACAAGCGGTGCTTCAACTTGTAAAATCGGTTCATTCGCAAACACAAGCTCTCCTTCTTTCATCGAGCGAATGTTTCCCGTAAAACGAATCTCTTTTAAAAAGGCAAGATACTCATCTCTATAGCCTTGTTCACGTAAATACGCAAGGTCATCGTCTGTGAACCGAAACTCTTTTAAGTATTCAATGACGTGCTGTAATCCTGCAAAAACACCGTATCCATTGTTAAATGGTAACTTTCGAAATGAAACATCAAATACCGCTTTTCGGTTGTGAAAGCCATCATTCCAGTACGTTTCTGCCATATTAATTTGATACAAATCGGTGTGTAATGTTAAGCTATCCCCGTTCATCGTAAACCCTCCGTTTTTCTCCAAAGCTGTTCGTTATTTAACAGTTGCACCCATGCACGCCTCAAAATGTGTTAACGCCCATTCATGTCCTGCTTGATTAAAGCTCGCAACTGCATCTTTGTACACGACGATCTTAAACCCTTTGTTGTAAGCATCAACTGCCGTATGAAGCACACAAATGTCGGTACAAACGCCCACTAAGTGAACCTCTGTAATGCCTCGTTCACGTAATTTAATGTCTAAATTAGTTCCTGCGAATGCCGAGTATCTTGTTTTGTCCATCCAATAGACGTTCGCACGTTCCTTTGATTGTTCATAAATCGCTTGCATGCTCCCGTACAAGTGACGTCCTTTTGTATGTTGAATGTTGTGCGGTGGAAATAATGTTGTTTCTGGATGATACGCATCCTTTTCATTGTGAAGATCAATCGCAAACACAACATACTCGTCATTTTCAATAAATTGCTTCGTAATCTCCGCTACGTTTGCTTCAATTTCTTGCCCTGGCGCACCGCAAGTGAGTGCTCCATCTTGTGCGACAAAATCATTCGTATAATCAATATGAATCAATGCTTTTTTCATTGTTTTTTCCTCCCATATCCCTTTTTAACTTGTCATTCTTTCACACATGGAGTCACGACAATCAATCTCTTCTTGACATCATGAAACCATCTTCACATCTTAATAACGCGCTGTATAGATTGGTTTAATCACATTCATTTCAACAAATTGATAGAGCTGTGTTGGAATCTTAGATGTACGTTGTGTTTTTTGTCCTTCAACCACTTGGATAAAAGGCAACGTTTTAATTTTTCGAGCAAAGGCTTGATCACTTGCGATAGCCGGATCATTCGTGACCGTGAGAAGTACGGCTTGAAGTTCTGAATAGGTGAATGTTTCTGGTAAAAATTGCTTCGCCACCGTCGTTTGTAATAAGTCGTTTGTAATGCGATCAATAGCTGCTTGAATAATGTCTGCATGATCAAACGCTATGTTCAGTGTGTTTATTTCCTCTAGTGAAAACAACTCGACTTCTGCCGCATCATCATTTGCTTGTCGTTTTGTTAACAATCGTTCAGGAACAATCGCATAATGCGCACTCGAGATAATCCATCCACGCGGATCTCTCCCTGGTTTGTCATATACCCCAAAATGGGTTAGATGAATGCCTTTTACACCTGTTTCTTCTTCTAGTTCACGCTGAGCTGCTTCAAAAGCAGATTCATTCTCTTGCACAAATCCGCCAGGTAATGCCCATTTGTTTGCTTCAATGTTCACGTCTCCTTCTGCATTATGCGAAGAGCGTTTAATGAGCATGAGTTTCAGCGTCATCTTTGGTGGCTTGTATTCCATTACTTTTTCAGAGACAATGGTAAACACCGCGATATCAGAGGTGTAGCCGTCTGGTGTTCTGTATTTCGATACGTTGTATTGTGTTAATGCTTCTTCGTTCGACACGATGCCGCCTCCTTTTAATTAACATTATGTTAATTGTTAATTATATTATATCCATTTTTCCAAAAATGTCTACAAAAATAACTTACTTTTTTTAATTCAAGTAAAAATACAGATGAAAGGTGGGGAAATTGTGCTAACTTATGTCCCCACCCCTTTATCTTAAAAGACATGTACCATCAACTCTTCATCAATACTCGTAAACTACGACTCTAGACCGAGAAGGTTTTACAGCTTCCACTTCTATTGAATACGTTTAAAAGTCATTATACTTTGGGTATGGAAAAGAAAATGGAGTGACAAACATGATGACAGTATTAAATGAATTAGGTACTTTAGGTGTCTTTCTTTCATTATTTATAGAAGGTAGTGCACTCCCTTTTTAGCAGGCATGACAAAAATGAAGTTGCTTCCTTATACGTTCCTAACGATGATCGGCATCGCACCGACAACGTTTTTCTTTTTAACCGTTGGGCAGTTTTATGGCGGAAGCAAGCAAGACATTATTCAGATTATTGAACAATCACAGTGGATGGTCGTTATGATTATTGTTATTGCAGCTATTCTCTACTTATGGAAAAAACGACGCGTGGCTTGTCATTGAGGCCAACGCGTCGTTTTTTATTAAAAAGTTATAGAAGCTTTAGCTTCCTGCCCTCCTCCTTCAAAAGTCTGAGTCTTTTTCCTACTCATTGGGGAAGGTACAACGAATAAGCATGTGCTATCATGACAGTAATGGAAGAAAGAAAAAGGAGGAACTTTTTATGATTCAAGGATTATATGAAGCACATTTACCGGTTCGGAATTTAAAACAATCAATTGAGTTTTACAAAAAACTAGAGTTAGAAATAGCGTTTCAAAATGACCAAGCGGCATTTTTCTGGATTGTGAAAGGGCAAAGCTGGATTGTGCTGTGGGAAACAGACTTTGTTGATACACCGTATCACCCATCTGTCCGTCATTTAGCACTTCAAGTGGAACTAGAAGATATCAAGAACGCTAAGCAGTGGTTAGCAGAACGGAACATTCGCGTGGTCGAAACATTTGGCTTTCCACCAGAGAAACAGCCACTCGTGCTACCGAACAACCCTCAAGCGCACGCAGCCATTTACTTTGAAGACCTTGATGGCAACGTACTAGAATTCATCGCACCGCTTCGACTAGATGTGAAAGAAGACTTTCCGATGATGTCGTTAGAGGAGTGGGAAAAGCGTAAGAAGTAAGATGAACAAACGGGGCAAAAAACATCCCTGTTTGACTCAGTCCGCAACCACCCTTGCCTCGGAATCCAATTATATCAATGGATAGAGAGGTAAGGGTGGTTGCATGTAAACGTAGTTTTTTTTGAATATATTAACTTATGCCCCCTGTTTTATTCTTCTAAACCCCAATCATTGTACGTATATGTTTCATTACGCTTTGATATCAATTTATGTTCTTCACAAAAATCAAGAAGCTTTCTACTCCTTCTATAAATGCTTATGTATCCATTCTTTCTAGGCAAGATACGCTCTTTCCTTCTAAAACGAAAAAAGGCGAGCTCCTTGCGCCTTTTTACTCACCATTCTGCAACTGAAATGTTTCTTCTTGTCCGTTCCATTTCACAGTAATTTTTATCACTTCATCTTCCTTCATTTTCGCTGCTCCTATAGAAGCTCCGCGATGCGTGATGATAATATCGTCGTTTTCATTAGGAGATTCAAAGGTTGTCGTTCCACTTCCCGCTCCAACTGTTGTTTCATACGAATACTCAAGCTCTTTTATCGATTTCTTCTCTTCCTTCATCCCAGTGAATGTCAAAATAAGCTCATCTTCACTTTCATGCTCATACCCCGTACGCCCATTCTTCTCGTTCCATACTTCCGTTCCTTTTACTGAATACTCTCCTGTCCAGTGCTCACTTTCACCTTTCAATGTATACTCGTACGTTGTCGTTTCTTTTTCTAAACAAGCAGTTAACAGTAAGATGGCTATAAACAAGACGAACCACATCATTTTTTTTATGTGAAGCTCCCCCTATCTTTGTGAAAGCACGCTACTTTTTTACGTTTACTTCTCTCACGTACTTTTCCTCTCCTTAATACGTTTTAATCTCCGCCGCCTCCACCGCAGCTTCCTCCACTATCTCCACCGCCCCAACTGCCACCACCATGACAGTCGGAGTTGTTGTCGCTACCGAAAAAGCCCACACTACCTGCAGAGTTATCCGCCCCTTGACTTTTTGAGCGTATTCGTTTTTTTGGAGATGGTGAAATGGTTTCTTTTACAACAATTCCTATCATAATGATAAAAGCAATGATTATAAAACCAGCAAACGTTTCCATATAAACAACTCCCTTCTGTTTTCTTATTAGTATATACGAAGAAAACAAAAAGAAGTTTCAAAAAATTGTCATTTAATTTAGTAATTCACCGGTTGGGTTCGTTGTTTTCTTCATAAACCAACGAAAAAATTGCCGAACAAGGAATAAAACAAGTACATTAATTATCGCTCCTATGTACCATTTCCATCCTGTATACGTAAGAAGATCTGTTGTTTCAGACAAGACGTCATTCATTAAAGCTGTTCCTATGCTAAATAAGATGTAATGCATGACTCTTTTTACACGATGACCTTTTGTTGGATACGTGAACATAAAGAACACAATGAGCCCTGGATACACAAAGTAATGAAAAGAAAAACTCAAATTGGTTGCGTGTGGAAATTCACGAAATGGAAACTTCACAAAGTCAAATGCGACTTGTAAAAACTGAACAAGCCACGTTAATGTTTGACTGAACCAAAAGATGAGCTGGGCTTCTTTTATCTTCTCTCTTGGCACGATGCGAATGAGTAATCCAATGATAAGTGCCAATGCGACAAGAAGAATAATGACTTCTGATTTCATACGGGATCACCATCAATGAACTTATGTTGAAACCAGCGGTAATAAATGTGATTAAGTAATAGGGCAATCGTGACAGAGATAAATGTCCAATACCATTTCCATTCGTCATATTGAACAAGGTTGGTCGTCTGTTCAACGATGACCTCTATCAATGTAAAAGCTCCCACAAAGCCAATTGTATACAACATGATACGCCACCATGACGCTTGCTTCGGATAATAAATACTAAATAAAATAGCGACAACAGGAAATAAAAAGAATTCAAAAGTAAAGCTTGATCGATTAAACTGATTTTCTTTCGGAAAAAGCTGAACGGGGTAATGTATCCACTCCATTTCAACCGCTAATAATCCCGCTGGCCATGTGATAAATTGCAAAAAAATCGCAATGATAACAGCATCTCTTACTTTCTTTCTCGGAACAAACAGAAACAACAACACCACGCTAAACAGCAAAATTACGATTAAAATCCATCGATCAATTATCAACGCTTGGATCACTCCTCATTTATCCTTGTTATAGCGTCTGTTGATTGTGTAAAATTCATTCATTAAACAAAAAGGTGAAAATGTTCACACAATCGTGACATTTTCACCTTTATAAATAGACAGAATTATCTTATTATTTAGATAAATACTTTTAAGAAAGTTGTGAGGACATGAGCCGCAAATTAAAAAAATCATTAAAAGAGCTTGTCAAAGAAAACAAGCAAGCATTATTAAAAGACAAACAAGCGATTGAAAAAATTGAAAAGCGTATTGAAAAAAGGCATGAAGTATAACAAACATGCTTCCCACCTTTGCGGGAAGCATGTTTGTTATGACTGTACATTCACAATTGTACGCCCTTGAATCTCTCCATTTGTAATACGCTCAGCATATTCTGGTACATCTGTTAATGTAATTTCAGTGACCATGGACTCAAGCGCCGGTGCATCGACGGACTGAGCTAACTGTTTCCATGCTTTCACTCGCTTTTCGTATGGAACCATGACTGATTCAATTCCAATCAGCTTCACACCACGTAAAATGAATGGAAATACAGTTGCTGGTAGGTCATTTCCTGCTGCAAGTCCACATGCTGCAACGGTTCCTTCATACTTCGTTTGACTCAATACGTTTGCGAGTGTTTGACTGCCGACTGTATCAATGGCCGCTCCCCATTTTTGCGCATCTAACGGCTTACCTTTTTCCGATAAAAGAGCTCGATCGATGATGTCAGATGCACCAAGCTGACGTAAGTAATCATGAGACGATTCTTTTCCTGTTGACGCGATGACTTTGTAGCCAAGCTTTGCTAACAAATACACCGCAAAGCTTCCAACACCACCAGTTGCTCCTGTAACAAGGACGTCTTCTCCTGTTTTCACCCCTTGCTCTTCTAATGCAACTATGGAAAGTGCTGCCGTAAAGCCCGCTGTTCCGATAATCATCGCGTCTTTTAACGAAAGACCGTCTGGAAGCGGCACAAGCCAATCTGCTTTCACGCGTGCATATTGTGCATAACCACCCCAATAGCGTTCTCCGACTCCCCAACCTGTTAAAATCACTTTATCTCCAGGCTTATAAGAAGCTGAATTCGATTCTTCGACGACACCAGAAAAATCCACACCAGGTACAAATGGAAACTCGCGTACAATTTTCCCTTTTCCTGTTACAGCTAGTCCATCTTTATAGTTCACAGCCGAATAATGAACCTTGACGAGCACCTCTCCTTCAGGTAATTCATTCAATGATAACTGTTTGATTTCTGGTTCCTTATTTAACACAAGTGCTTGAAAGTGACGACTCATCGCAATCTCCCTCTCTTTGTTTAGACTTTATCTCTAGTGTACGACTTGTATGGAAGATGACTCAACTATTAAGTTTGTATTTTAGGATTTTTTACCAAAACAAGTGATTGACATATGGAAGTTTATGCTAAAATAAGCAGCGAAGGAGTGAATATGATGATTGATGAACTAAAGAAACTTGTAAATGACTTAGAAGAAGACGAAGCAAAAAGCTTATTGTTTCACCTACTATACCGAGTGAAAATGTTTAACGATCCTGTTTATCCTAACGATGAGGTTATCAAAAGCTTACAGTATACAACTGAGGGATTTATCTCGATGAAAACGAACACGCCAACACCCATTACTAGTGATGTCGTCCACATCGTATTTGGTGACTCCCCAAAAGGCTCTCTAGGAATTGCGTTAGATGGAAAAGAACCAATCATTTCTCTTCCAACGATTCTTTCTGTTGGCCCGCTTTTTAACTTACACAATCCATCCGGAATCGAGGTGCGCTTTAACTGGTTTGACGAGCACTTTGTAAAAGAAGACCAAGATGAGATTGTTCTGTTTAAAGAGAGCTTCAAACAATCAATCAAAGACATTGAAAGCATTCCTGAAAATCAATCGGTGATGATTTGGATGGGTGAAAATGCACACGAACAAATCGGACTACGACTCGCGGTATATTTGTTAAAAGAAAAAAAGCATTCCATCTATACGATTAACACCAGTTTAGCGTACGAAACATTCGCAGCCAAACCTGACATTCTTTATACCGTTCGTCATATGGGAGAACTTCCTCCAGAGAAATTAGCGCAATTTTATTCAACTAAACAAACCGCGATTCTTTTATCAAAGGAAGAACGTCAATCGCTTGAACAAGATTGGGAACAACTTGCGATGACAGAGCATGTACTTAGGATTTGGCAAGACCGACACATTCGATCTGTCGATTGTCACTTTTATGATAATGTGCTAATCGGTGCAGCTCAATCGTTACACGAAAAGCGACAAAACACTAACTTTATGAAGTCCGCTCGACTCATTGGCGAAGTCATCGGGCATCTCGAGCAATACATCGGAGACGAATTTTTAGAATATCGGTTACGAATGCTGATTGAAAAAGGTGTCTTTGAGATGAAAGGATCACTAAAAGCAATGCGCTATTATGACGTACGATTAAATAGATAAGTGAACGTTGAAAGGTTTGGCTACTAGGTGGACATCGTCGCCTCATTTTCTAAGCTTTTTTACATACTGCGAAAAAAGCCTCTACGTCAAGCAAGCTATAAGGGTGGTAAATGGTGGATCGTGCACATAAAACGCAAAAGAACACGATTACTCGTGCTCGGTTGTTTTCTTTTTCAAGCGATAAACAATAGGTGTTAAAACATTTAACCCACAAATCGCAAGAAACATATACATTTGTGTCGCGTCTCCACCTAAGCCAATTTCATCGACAATAATCGCTTCATAGTAAATTAATTGTACGGCGATGATGATCGATAAAATGGAAATCCAACTAAGTAAAAAGCCATTAAAGTAACGCTCAAATCGTGGCAACAGCACAAGAACAAATAGTACAAACGAAGCAACAAACATGAACATAAAAATCGGTCGCATCAATGTAAACGCACCTAACGTTTCAAATGACTCGTATGTATACACCGTAACCCCTCGTTTCGTTTTAATTTTTCAAAAGAATGATAACAAAAACTTCCCTTATCGTACACTCCAACGATAGTGAACAAAATTGATATCCACGACATTCACACGTCCAACAAACTCGTCCTCTTCGTTTCGAATGAGATGGATAAACAAACGGAGGTTCAAAAGATGATGACGATTCACGAATTAAGTACAAAAGTAGCGTTATTCGAAGATGCCCTACAAGCGTTTTGGGGACAGTGGGGAAGCGATGACAACAAAGCATTTTACGAAGACTGCATGCGACATTCTTGTACCGCTAAAGATGAACTGCCCCGCTTTTATGTTGCGTTAGATCAAGAAAAAATCGTTGGTACATATGCTCTTCTTCGCAATGATTTAAATAGTCGCCAAGATTTATTCCCTTGGTTTGCTTGCTTATATGTGGACCCTGCTTATCGAGGTCAACAACTAGGAGCGACATTGCTGCAGCATGCCCTTAACGAAGCACGACGCAAAGGCTATTCGCAACTCTATTTAACCACCGACCTCGAAAACTATTATGAAAAGTATGGTTGGACACATTCAACAGAAGCAATCGGTTTAAGCGGGAACGTGTTGAAAGTGTATGAAAAGTCTGTATAAACAAAGGGGCTGTTAATATTGACATAGCCCCTTCTTTACTCTGGTGTGCCAACGACGGGATAAGCCAGTAACAGCTCATCTAGTTGCTCTATTAACTCATTCAAATACGATTGATCAGAAGCAAATTCAAACGTTAAAACCGCTCCATATCCTGCGGGGTAGCACGTTTCAGCTGTCCAGTGAATCATACCGGTTTTCGTCATTTCACCTTCAATTTGTATATAGTTATCTAAATTATGAAGTGCAGCTTTTCCTGTTAGCGTATCATTCATTTTCTTTAGTTGAGAGAAAAAGTCTTGTAGTTCATCCGTTCGAAGATACGAATCAAAGTGAGCGACATATCCTGGTATCTCTACTTTTATTCTAGAGTCAACCCAATTCCCATCCCAATAATCCATTGATGTCGGGTAACTCCGATGGATTAAATCAATCTCAATTTTGGCTTCTTCTCCTACTAGTAAACATTTCATCAAGCCAACTCCTTTCCATGTAACCAATGGTTGCACCAGGATGATACACAATCGCATCTGAACCTTCACACGCTTTATGCATATCTTCTTGCCCACCAATGATAAGTTCATTCAACTCATCGTTTTTAAAATTTAAACTTGAGAAAAATTTAAGAGGACCGTTTGCTTCTTTCACGATTCCACTCTCAATAATTTTCGTGACATCTCCACGAAGTTTCGCATATTCAAATCCATACCCTTCAACAAGCTGTTGGTACGATTCAGAAGCAGCAATACGCACGCGATATCCTTTCTTTTTCAACGCAAGTCCTAACGCAATAAAGGGTTGTGTGTCTCCTCTTGTACCTGTTGAAAGCATTGTAATTAACATCTTTGAACTACTCCCACTTAACACTCTTACGAGCTGTTTGAAGTGGGCGATTCCTAAGAACACTAACCTAACGGTTAGTTATTGATTAGGCGATCCCCGTAGTCCCTACGGTTAGAAGTCTTATTGCTTCATTTTTAAGATTTTGTCCTGCGTTAATATCTCGATCATGATGGGTGCCACAAGAAGGACAATCCCATTCACGGAGGTTGAGATTTTTAACGGCTTTGTTTTGGTAGCCACAAATTGAACATAATTGAGAACTTGCAAAGGTTTTAGACACCGTGACTACCTGTTTCCCATACCACTTTGCTTTGTACGCTAACATCGTTCTAAATTGCGACCACGATACTTCACTAATTGCTTTCGCTAACTTATGATTCTTCAACAGATTTGACACTTGCAAATCTTCGATACCGATTACATCGTGGTTTTTGATGATTTCAGTAGAGATTTTTTGCAAGTAGTCTGTTCTTGCATGCGTGATTTTCTCATAGAGACGAGCTACTTTACGTTTTTGCTTTTGATAGTTTTTTGCTTCCTCCAGTTGACAGTTTCGTTTGAATGCTAATTCCTGTCGTCTCGAAAGAACACGCTGCGCTTTGGCTAATGTTTCTTCTAGTTTGCGAAACCATTTAGGATTGCTAAATACTTCACCTGTTGAAAGAATCGCAACATCTTTTNTTTAGACCAACATCCACACCAACAGACGAGCCCGTTTAGCGAGAACAACCGATTGTTTTAGCGATTAAGATTTCTTGTTCCTTATTAGGATAGATCCGAAACTTATAGGCTTTATTGACTAACATGACTTTCACCTCCTCGCGTGTTGAGATATACATATTATACCATATTAGATAGATATTACATTTCATTTAGAGGTGAAGATATGGAAACACAATCGGTTGTCTTAAGATTTCCCAAGATTTTTTTAGATAGAGTCGACACATACAACGAGCGAAAGGGTTTTGGTACTCGTACACAAGCTATTTTTCATTTACTGCAACTCGCACTCGAACAGTCGGACAATCGAGATGGCAAGTAAGCCATCCCTTGTCCGAAGACGATTCATCCCCCACCTACTCATTGGGCTTGGCCCTTCTCATTCCTTGAGGCGGGGGTCTTCTCGACTGAAATGATAAATCCTCCTGGAGTATATTTTTTACAAAACGACAACATTGTCACTTTTCGATTCAACTGTTAGGACTTATACGAAAATCAGTGGAACTAAATAACACCCTCTCCTTATCATTTGATAAAAAAAGGGCGCAATCACCTGACGCTAACTATTTATCTGTTTTCAGTTTTGATCTCTCTTCCTCATCCGAATACACATCCGGTTTAACAGGGGTTAATTCTTCTGCCATTTCGGTTTGGTATTTAAACACATGCCAATGTGGCTTTCGATTGTCTGGATCCATGATGTCATCACGAATATAGCGATGAAAAAAATAGTCAGCAATGGCTAAACCGGTTGCGGACATCAATGCTGCTGTAAACGCGTTATATGTTAAGGAAAAATTACTTGTAAAAAACCAAATAAGAAAAAAAGTAATGGCTAGGTCAGCAAGGGATGCTTTAAACGACGTCGTTTTTGGTAACAACACATCATCTCCA
The DNA here is from genome assembly GCF_003184905.1 of Bacillus sp. CGMCC 1.16541. Lineage (GTDB taxonomy): Bacteria > Bacillota > Bacilli > Bacillales > Bacillaceae_H > Priestia. Next base: position 33,318 of record NZ_KZ821208.1, on the reverse strand, counting down.
ATGACGTACGATACAGCACTAATAATGGTCGCCATAATAAAAACGGAAGGGAATCCTATGCCAAAAATAGACCCAAGCACAATGTATAAAATCAGTAAGCTAAATAAAAACTTAATTAAAAATGGCTTTACATGCTTCATGTGCAAGCCTCCTTTTACCACTAGTTTGCTTGTCTTTTCATTCCTTATTCCTTGTAGGATGTGGAAACAATGACGGATATAATAAAGAAGAAGCAGACAGAAAGGATGACTATATACGAACTATGGGCCATGCAACAAAGGCAAAAATAACGTTTATTGAAGAACAACATATGTGCCTAAAACAAAAAACATCTCTTGCCTATCTGTCCATGACGATCATGGATAGATAGGCAAGAGATGTGGCGAACTGAGCTAAGAAAGAGCACACTTTCCGCTCAGTTCATGCCCATTTGCTTATTGCTTTCTAAAAATGCCGTGAGCTGTTTCACATTTACCGCATTCACACCGTAGTCAACGAGTGTTAACGACTGAGATGGTCGACTAGCGATTGTCACTTTCGTTGTGTGCTCGTTTTCTTTCTCGAGTTGAATGGTCACGATTTCACCAAATGATTTTAACGTTTGACCGGTTTCTACTTCAATTAACCCTTGTGTCTCATCTTGTGTATGAATGGTTGGTTCATGTAATTCAGATAGTGCTTGCACGCATAACAGAAACGTCTGTTCATATGGTAGCGGCAGTGTCACCACATGATGTTGTTTTACGGATCCTTTTAAAGGCACACGGCTTTTTAGGCGCGATACCACATTATATGTTCCTAAACATACACTCATCAATCCACCAAATAATCCACCTGACCACGTTGCAAGCCACCAGTCGAATTCCCACGTAAAAACAGCAGCGAACCCTGCCATAATGAGGCCAAATGGAATCCCGCAGTAAAACAAGATTTTAAAATAGGTTCCCATGTTCCTCCCCCTTTCATCTCTCTAAAAAAACGGCTCGTCTTTGTTGCTTAATTTAATAATGAACGGAAAAAAAAGCGCAAACGCAAGACTAATATAACCAAGAGTCATCATCTTTTGCGTTTTCGCTGATATGTATTGACGTTCTCCACAAACCGAGCACGCTTTTCCTTGTTTTGAAAAGCCTAATCGCCAAATGTCTTTTGCTTTCCATCTCGTTTGACAGCTTGTACACCTTGCCATATTTATCACTCCCTCTCTTAGTATATACGAAAAGTGATGGAAAAAAGTTTCATTTTTGAAAGAATTTAATTGACAACGATATAGTTGTATAATACAATTATCCCAACAAGCAAATAATTAGAGGTGAAATCAAATGAATGAATCACATCAGTTACGTCAGATGCTTCAACTATTGATTCGACGTTTTGGATTGCTCGAAAAAGAAGGAGCGCAATGCTGTGGCGTCACTCTTGTACAAAGTCATATTTTATTTGAAGTCGGACGCACACATGCACCATCATTAAATGAGCTTTCCGCTTCTTTAGGGCTAGACAACAGTACATTAAGTCGTCACATTCAAGGATTAGTTGAACGTCATTTCGTTAACCGTGTACAATCACCAACTGATCGTCGTTATGTCACCATTACATTAACGGATGAGGGCAAACAGTACGAAGCTGAGATTGCGTCACAAATGAATGATTACATTCAAGAAATTTTATCCAACGTTCCACGTGACAAACAAGGGCAAGTAATTGAAAGCATCGATTTACTTTTAGAGGCTATGCAAAACAGCAGCTGCTGTTAATGCCTCTTTTTTAAAATTATATAGTTGTATTTTACAACTATCCTAAAAACCAACTAAAAGGAGAAATCAATTTATGCTTGATGCCATATTAACTGTTTTACATGAATTTTTATCGTTAAGCACACATTTACTTCTATTGTTTCTCGTGATTTCATTTTTCATTAGCTTTTTACAAGCATACGTCTCATTTGAAAGAATGGAAACATGGATGAAAAGTCAAAATCCGTTTCTCGGTAATGTAGCAGGTGCACTATTAGGTTTTGTCACACCTTTTTGCTCATGCTCGACCATTCCATTACTCATCACCATGTTAAACCGCAATGTTCCGTTTCAAACGGTGATGACCTACTTGTTTACATCTCCACTTCTCGACCCTTGGATTCTTGGTTTAATGGCATACATTTATGGAGTAAAAGTAACGGTCATTTATGCAGTGACTACGTTTGCCTTTTCTATGCTCGTTGGCTGGTATTTAGACCGAAAAGGATACAAAGATCAAGTGAAACATGTCATTGTCAAAGGAACACTTGGGAATCCAGATGAACAACGCCGAAAACACGTTTTGCTCAACCTAAAAGAATCTGTGAAAGAAACATTCCAGCTCATTCGCTCGGTAGTGCCCTACATTCTAATTGGTGCATTCATTGGAGCCATGATTAAAGAAGTTGTGCCCACAAACGTACTAGCATTTGTGTCAAACCAAAATCAATGGTGGGTCATTCCACTCGCAGCGATTATCGGTGTACCACTTTACATTCGCTTGTCGACAATGCTGCCGATTGCTCAGTCGTTACTCGTTAGCGGGTTCCCGATTGCGCCAACGATGGCTCTTTTAATCGGTGGTGCCGGTGCGAGCTTACCCGAAATAATTATGTTAAAAAGCATTTTTCATCAAAAACTTATTCGTGCCTTTATTGCATCTGTATTTTTAATAGCAACGTTTTCAGGTTATTTATTTTTACTACTTGAACGTTAAAGGAGGTGAAGGAAATGCTACTGTTTTCACTATTTAAATCAACGAAAAAGGATTGTTGTGAACTAGAGATTATTGAAGTGAAACAAGAAAAAAGTACGTGTTGTTCAACAGATAAAAATAAAAAAGGAAGTGACAACGCATGATGTACGAACTAGAATGGATCATTTTAGAAGAATGGCGACGACTGAACAACGAAACGTTTCATCATCAAACGGATGTGATGGTTTCACCGAAAGAACAAACAATTGAAAAACCAGCTTCTCCACCTTGTTGTGTGCCTTGCTGTTAATAAAAAAGAGATTAAGACATAACGAAAATACCCGAGCGATAATAGGTTTTAACCTATTATCGCTCGGATTTATCACCAACTAAAACACTTATGTCCCATCCTCTTTTTATCTTGTTAACAGCAGCTACTTTCCATTCCAACTAACACAAACCCTGGTCCTTGTGGGCTATCTTGTACGTCAAGTGTTAGTCCGTCTGTTGTTGATAGAATCGTTGTTTCAATAGCAACTTGAATGCCGTTTACTTCTTTTACAGTGTCAACATCTGTTGGTGGCTCTAATGATAAACCGATTTGTGGTCCGCAGCACCCTCCGCCTTCTGAGTAAAAGCGAATATTGCTTGCCCCTTGTTGCTTAAATACGTTTTCTAACATGCTTTTTGCTTCGTTTGTGATGTTCATCTCGTTTCCCCCTTGTTTTGTTTACGCTTCTGGAAATAAGCGTTGAAGTGATGCTTTCATTTCAGGTTTTACGTTAATCTTTGCACGAGCTGCTTTTGCTTTTTCTTCGGCTTCTTCGATTGTTTTTGCTTCGCCTAACGCAAGCAACGTTCCAATTGCCACTGTACCTGTGCGGTTACTTCCACCCGCGCAGTGGAAATACACTTTTTTACCCGCTTCGTACGATTTTACTACTTCGTTAATCGCTTTTTGAATGGATTCATCTTGTTGCTCAGCATCATCGACGATTGGTGTATGAACGCGTACATCTGGTGCATCGTGATCTAATGCTTCAGCACGTAGGTCATAAATGACGTCTGCTTTGTCATGTTCCATGACATCTTTTACGTCAGCTGCTCCTCCAATAAAAATGCGGTCTTTTAGTAATGGTTGATAGTTTTTTGTCATCGTTACTCCACCTCAATTAATTCTTTTACTTTGTCATAGCCAATCTTTTCTTCTGGTTGCCATGGAATAATGGCACAGTGAGCTGTTAATTGTTCACTCACTCGTTTAATCCACGCTTTTTCAGCATGTGCTCGACCCTTTAACACAGAATCTGTCGTGTTCGTTGCATACAAGCTTTGATTCACAACCCACCATTTTGGATTGATATTCGCTCGATTTAAGTCATCTTGTAGGCGAGTTGCTTCTAATACTGGTGTCGCTTCTGCTAATGTGACGATTACAACACTCGTTTCTTCTTTATTACGAAGGCGTGGAAGGAGCTTTTTCACATTCTCAGGCACATCTCCCGTCGAACGTTCAAGCTCTTTATGATAAGACTCCGTCGCGTCGAGTAAAAGAAGCGTGTGACCCGTTGGTGCTGTATCAATGACCACAATTTCATCATCAGACTTCGCGACCACATCGGCAAACGCACGGAACACTGCAATTTCTTCTGTACACGGTGAATTTAAATCCTCTTCCATGTACGCGACTTCATCTTCACTTAGCTCTGCACGCGCCTTTTCTAATACTTCTGCTTTATAGGCCTCGACTTCTGCTTTTGGATCGACACGACTTATACTCAATCGCTCTTTCGCTTCACTACTTTGAAACACAAAGTCTAAATGTGCCGCAGGATCAGTCGTCGTTAAATGAACAGAATGGCCTTTTTCAACTAAGCCAACCGCAATAGCTGATGCGACCGTTGTTTTTCCAACGCCACCTTTGCCCATCGTAAAGATAACCTTTGTACCATTCGTTGAAAAGTCATCCACCACCGCTTTAAATGGTGATAGTTTATCAGGTGAAAGCTGTACGTCTTTCACTTCCACTGCTGGTAATGTATAAGACTTAAATAAATGACGTAAAAATGAAACACCTGTTAGCGGGTACGATACGTACGGTAGTGAATAACTAACCATTTGCTTCAACTCATTTGGCATCTCCTTCAACGCACGTTGTTGACGCTCATAAAAGGCCGTTGAAATGTGATCTTCTCTCACACGTTCTTTTAACAAGCCATTAACGATTAAGCATTGATTCGAAATACCGATTTCTTTTAATTCTTTTGATGCTCGGTTCGCTTCTTGTAGAGATGAATCATCTGGGCGAGCGACAAGCATCAATGTTGTTTGCGTTGGGTTTGCTAGTGCTTCAACCGTTTTCGCATAAAGGCCTTTCTTTTTATCTAGACCTGATAATGGGCCTAAACAAGAAGCACCGTGTGTACTATCTTGTAAAAAACCTGTCCACGCTGTGGGCAATTGTAAAAGGCGCAGTGTATGACCTGTTGGAGCTGTATCAAAAAGAATGTAATCAAACTGATTGACCATCTCCTCATTCGCTAGCAAGTTTGTAAACTCGTCAAATGCGGCAATTTCAACCGTGCATGCACCGGATAATTGTTCCTCCATTGTCGCAACTACCGAATCTGGCAACTTCCCTCGATACGGCCCAACGACACTTTCACGATATGCGTTTGCAGCTTCTTCAGGATCTAAGTTGCATGCATAAAGATTTGGAACGGATGGAATCATCACAGGATCATTCGTTAATGGGATTTCAAACACATCTTGTAAATTTGAAGCGGGATCGGTACTTACAATAAGGACTCGATGACCTGCATCAGCTAACGACACAGCTGTTGCACAAGCTGTGGATGTTTTCCCTACACCACCTTTTCCAGTAAAAAACAAAAACGGTGTTTTCATCACATGTTCAGGTTGAAACGGTTGATACATGTTAGTCCCTCCTTACTTTAGGTCGTTTAGGTTTAACTTAATACGTACTTGCGGTTTTTCTCCTTTTAGATCTGACTCTTCTACACCGAACCACGCCGCAAACTCTTCATTCGTTGGGTAGCTTCCTTCTTTCGCTACTTCCCCGTTGACAAGAACGACTGGCAAGGCATCCGGACCTTTACTCATTAAGATGTTGTTCACAATTTCTTGTTCCACAAATTGATCCGGCTCACTTGTTAAGTTGTAACGAGTAATATCAAATCCTTTTTTCTCAAGTGCAAAAACCGCTGAAGCTACGCGCGTTAATTCAGGGTCAACACTCGGACCACATACACCTGTTGAACAACACATTGCTGGGTCGAAAATTTCCACTTTTTTCATCTCTTCATCCCTCTCTTTAAACAAAAAGCCGAGAGTGATTAAACTCTCGACTTATGCGTTTTTCTTACTCACCTGTTTCGGCAAAACGCTTAATACGCTCACCGATTTCGTCACGTACACGTTGGAAAAATGCCCATTTCTCTTCTTCTGTACCTTCTGCTTTTGCTGGGTCATCAAAGCCCCAGTGAACACGTTTAATGTGAGGTGGTGTCACTGGGCAATGATCAGCTGCATGTCCACAAAGTGTCACGACTAAGTCAGCATTGTTTAAAATCTCAGAATCAATCACATCTGATGTTTGATTTGAAATATCAATTCCTGCTTCGTTCATTGCTTTAACAGCGTTTGGATTTAATCCATGTGCTTCAAGACCCGCACTATAAACGTTCCACTCATCACCTAAATATTTTTTGGCCCAACCTTCTGCCATTTGGCTACGGCAAGAGTTACCTGTGCATAAGAAATAAATTGTTTTTTTCGTCATGTTGTCCATCTCCTTTTATGATGATTATGAAAGTATAAGCAACCAAATATATAACCCAACAAGTGTAATGAACAATGTTGGAATGGTTAACACAATTCCTGTTTTAAAATACGTTCCCCATGAAATCTTCACGCCTTTTGTTGAAAGAACATGTAGCCACAAAAGTGTCGCAAGAGAACCAATTGGGGTAATTTTCGGACCTAAATCCGATCCAATGATATTCGCATAAATTAATGCTTCTTTAATCGTGCCTGTTGCCGTCGTTGCATCAATCGCAAGCGCATCAATCATCACAGTCGGCATATTATTCATAACCGACGATAAAATCGCAGCGATAAAGCCCATTGAAATGGTCGCGATAAACAAACCTTGATCAGCACCTAACTGAATGACACTTGCAAGTACTTCCGTTAAGCCTACGTTACGTAAGCCGTATACAACGACGTACATTCCAATTGAGAAAAACACGATTGCCCACGGTGCACCTTTGATGACCGTTTTCGTTTGAACCGCTGGACTTCTGCGTGCCATTAGTAAGAAGAAAATCGCAATGATACTTGCAATAATTGATACTGGAACATGTACAAATTCAGATACGAAATAGCCGACTAATAGTACCGCTAACACAATCCATGAAAGACGGAACATTTTCTCGTCTTTAATTGCGTCAACCGGTTTCTGCAAATGTTCTAAATTGTACGTGCGCGGAATGCTTTTTCGGAAGTAGAGATAAAGAACAAGAATACTTGCACCTAATGCGAAAAAGTTTGGCACAATCATACGTGATGCATACTCAGAAAACCCGATGCCAAAGAAGTCAGCTGATACAATGTTTACTAAGTTACTCACGACAAGTGGAAGTGACGTTGTATCGGCAATAAATCCACTTGCGATAATGAATGGAAAAATCATTTTCTCATCGAGCTTTAATGCTCGAACCATTGCTAAAACAATGGGTGTTAAAATAAGTGCGGCTCCGTCGTTAGCGAAAAACGCCGCAACTAACGCACCGAGTAACGAAACATACACAAACATGCGAATTCCGTTTCCTCTTGCTGCACGGGCCATATGTAACGCAGCCCATTCAAAAAATCCAATCTCATCTAAAATTAATGAAATAATGATGATGGCAATAAACGTAAGTGTGGCGTTCCACACAATTTGCGTTACATCCACAACGTCGTTGAAATCAACAACCCCAACAAGTAATGCAACGGCCGCTCCAATACACGCTGACCAACCAATGGATAATCCTTTTGGTTGCCAAATGACAAAGATAAGCGTTACTAAAAAGATTGCGGATGCTACTAAAACTGATGTCAATGTCTAAACCTCCAATTACTCACAGCAACTAATACGTAACCCTTGTTTCTCTAAGTTTTCTAAGTGTGGATCTTGACTTGGCAATGATTCAAGTACACCTGAAATGAACTCATAATGGGCACTTTCCGTATTGGCTGAGTAAAAAATCCATTGTCCTCTTCGTCTTTCTTTTAGCAGGTCGGCATCTTTTAACTTGCGTAAATGCTGACTAATTGATGGTTGACTTGCTTGATAAATCTCCACTAACTCACACACACAACATTCATTTGTATGAAGTAACTTCATCATTGAGAGGCGTGTTTTATCACCTAGTAGTTTTAAAAGCTGAGCCCCTTTTTCAATTTCAATGGTCGTTTTTACACTCATTATTTGATGTCGCCTCCTTGTTTACGTAAATCATTATATAACAATATACTTATATAATCAACCGCTAATATAATGTTTTTTCATCCTTTATAGTATTTACGATATTTCCGTAAATAACGACGAAAAAACGGCAACTTTCTTTGACGATAATTAAGCAAAATGGTGACACCGACAAACATGCCAAACAATACAACGAACGCTGGCAATAATTGATCAACGTTCAGCATCTCTACCCACTCCCCTCTTATGGTCGTGTCTATTATCTTCACTATATGACGAAACATAGGCGGTTGTTCCTCATATAAGCTGTTAATTATATGGTAATAAGTCGTTGTGTGATTTTTGTAGGAATGTTGTTAAACCCCTGTAAAATGGGTGCTTAGAAGCAACTTAGTTTTATCATTGATTATTTAGAACATATATTAATTAGATATTATTTAAAGTGACTTTGACCTGTATGTTATTTCTCGATAATCAAAAAAATCCTTTCTAGTGAAGACATTTATATCCTTCTTCACTATTCAATTGCTCTAACTCTTGTTTTGATAATGGTTCTGAATCCGGCTCTTTCTTATCAATTCGTTCCCAACTCCCAAGTTTCTTTTTTGAACGTTGAACAAGAGATTCTAAAAAGTCAAATGCTGCCTTTTCATCTTGGCTATTCAGTCATGCTATCAATTGATGCAAACCTTCTTTACCAATGATTATACGTTATACCTTCCTTCATTTTCACATACGTTCATACATTATTACGTTAAAATTAGCATGTGCTTGGTCATCAACCAACAACGCAAAAAGCAGCGAGCACCAACGCTCACTGCTTTCCTCTTTCAATAGACCTTTTCGACTAAGCATGCTCTTTAGTTTTTTCAAACAGATTTAATAACGAGTCAAGCTCTTGGCTGCATGTAATGACTTTTGCGTGATGAAAGCCATATTTAGCGACAAGCTGCATGAGCTGCTCTCGCTTTTGTTCAATCTTAGCCGATAATGTGCTCACTTACCTAGACCCCTTTCTGCGTTTAGTGTGTCGTTTCTTGTTTGACTTCAACTGATTTAATTTGATGACCATCCATTTCTTTGACAATAAACGAATAATCCTGTTCGGTAATCACTTCGTTCTCTTTCACATCTACTTTTTGCGAAAGAATCCAACCACCAATTGTATCTACATCGTCATTCTTAATGTGCGTACCTAATAGATCATTAACCTCATCAATTAATACTTTCGCATCAAATGCGTAACGATCATCGCCTAATGATTGAATTGGAGCTTGTTCATCTCCGTCAAACTCATCACGAATTTCACCGACAATTTCTTCTAAAATGTCTTCCGCTGTCACAAGCCCAGCCGTACCTCCATACTCATCAATAAGCATCCCCATATGTGTACGTTTTTTCTGCATTGTCACAAGCAAATCGTGAATCGCAATTGATTCAATGACTTGAATAATTGGCTTCATATACGTTGTAATGGGTTGTGTTTTCACTGCATCATTTAACACAACATCATTTAAAATTTCTTTTATATTCACCATGCCGATAATCTGATCTTTATCCCCGCTTTGTGCGACAGGATATCGTGTATATCGGTCATGAACGGCTTCTTTTAAAAATTGTTCCACTGTACCCTCACTCGACACAAACGCAAATTCCGTGCGAGGCACCATAATTTCACGAGCAATCCGATTGTCAAATTCAAAAATGTTGTTTACGTATTTGAACTCTGACTGATTAATTTCGCCACCTTCGTAGCTTTCTGATAAAATGATTCGAAGTTCATCTTCACTATGGGCTTCTTCATGTTCAGACGCAGGTTTTAATCCAAACAAGCCAACAAGTAATCGTGCTGATCCATTTAAAAGCCAAATGAATGGATACATAAGGCGATAAAACCAAATAAGCGCTGGCGCAAAAAGTAACGTGACCGCTTCTGCTTTTTGAATCGCTACTGTTTTAGGTGCTAGTTCCCCTACAACAACGTGTAAAAACGTCACAAGCGTGAACGCAATCACAAATGAAACAACATGTGAAAGAGTTGCCGCAATCCCAGCATCTTCAAGTACAGGTGTTAAAATACGTGCGACAGTCGGCTCACCTAACCATCCTAATCCAAGTGCTGTAATCGTAATTCCAAGCTGACACGCTGACAAATATTCATCAAGATGCGTTGTCACTCGTTGAGCAGCCATTGCCCCTTTTCGTCCTTCCGCCACTAACTGATCCACACGTGAACTACGAAGTTTCACAATCGCAAACTCCGATGCGACGAAAAAAGCGGTTAAAACTAAAAGTAACACAAATAAAGCTAATTTAAATCCTATCAAACGTCCTGTCTGTCCACCAACTTGGTGTCAGACAAACACCTCCTACTTTCATCAAAACTTCATCTTGCTTGACGTTCTACACTCTCGAAAAATGAAGTTCAAAAAAGTATGATCTCTTGCATTTGTGCAGAACGCCTAAATGCAATTAGAACACATGGTACAACATCTTTAAAAAAAAGAAAAGAGATTCGGTATGAATGATACAAACTTGAAACATTTGTTTTACTTGTTCGTCTAATTCGTATAAGAATAAGATAGGAGACAATCATGATAAAAAAATGGATTTGGCTGGTTAGCTTTATTGTCGTTGTTATACTGTTACATAGTCACCCTCACACTGCGTTGCGTACACACGTATTATTACTTGGGTATCCAAAAGCTGCGATTACATCTGACATTGTAGACGATACGTATCATAATGATGTCGATCGTGAGAAGTTTAAAGAACTGAACGCAAAAGCCTACACACTCACCGAACCACCCATTGAAAAAGCTACACAAGGACTGCTTAGGAACTACCTTGTAAAGCGGATTGGCTTTTTGTATGTTGCGGAGTTTTATGGGGAGATGTGAATTCACCAACGAAACACATGCTCATATTGTGCATTCATAACCCCCTTGTCTTGTTTATCCATTACTTGCTCCTTAACTATGATACAATGAAAAAATCATACATATGGAGGTGCTTTTAATGTTACCTACTATTTTGATTACTGTTTCTCTTATCATTATCACCTTGTCATCAGTTGCCGCTTGGTTAAATACACAGCTCATCGTTCGAGAATTATCGCAAATAAAAACGCATTTAGGGATTAAAGAAGAAACGAAACCTTCCTTTTTTGACAATGATTTAGATCGTGATGTATGAAGGTTCTTTTCATACTCACAACTACCCTTGCATGTATTAATGGTTATTTACAATGAAAAAGTGTCCTCTTTCATGTGATGGTTTATTTCCTTCTCGATAACGAAATTTATATGTCCCATTCGCTCTATTAATCTATTATGCTTTCGTTATAACAGAAATATCCAAATTCATTACCACCTTGTAGTAAAATAAAACCATCCACTAACATTAAAGGAGAAATTACAATGAAGATCCATACTGAAGGAATGTCTGAACTTGTATTAGAAGTAAAATCGATGGAACGAGCTGTTGATTTTTGGTCGAAGCAGTTAGGTTTTCCGATTGTTGAACAATGGGGTTATGATGAAGGGCAATTTACTAATCGTCATGAACATGTATGGGCTACGTGGCTTTATGTAGGAGGACCTACCCGGTTAGGGTTGTGGTTACCTCGAAACTTTACTGAAAAAGAGCGAACAGAGAAGAACAAGCCTGTTTCTAAATGGGACGGACTGTTTGACGAAGGTGGTTTGCATGTCCATTTTGCTTTACATGTAAAACAAGAACATTTTGATGATGCCATCGATATTTTGCAAAACATCGGTGTGGATATGAAACTAGTAGAAGAAGAGACGAGTTCAAAAGAACGAAGAGTTTATTTCAAAGATACCGAAGACAATATTGTGGAGTTTTACACACGTGATATGAAAAGAGACTATTTAAATCGGTTATAAAAGGAAGAAATGAAAAAAGAGTGTTAACGAGTAACGCTTGCATCGTTAACACTTTTTTCTTATGCATCACGTTTCACAACCGTATCAATCATTAAAAATGCTCCGACGCCTGAAATTGTAAACAGTGTATTGGACAACGAGGAATCATGTGTAAGAAACCCTGCGGTAACAAATACGATCAATAGAATGAGTTGATAGGCAAGTTTGACTTTCCAGCGCTTCATCTTGTTCATATGACTCCCCTCTTTTTTATGTACAGTTATCGCGCGTTCCTCGGTAAATACTTAATAAAATACGCACCTGTTAGTAAAAAGATGAGATTGAACATCACAAACATCATTGCGATCTCGCTAAACGTTATAATTCCTAAACTCGATAAGCTCACACCGAACATACAAAGTGATGGCATCGCACTTTTCCAGCCCTTCAAGCCTAACTTTTTGCGCTTTTGAAAAACATAGAACATCGTGATAAATGTTGCAAGTAATAGAATAAGTGTAATGGATAATTGCATGCTTGAATCACTCCTTTTTTGTGCTGTTAATAGTTATACGAACGACAGCGAAAATGGTTTCGATTTTTTGGTTCTTTTCATTTTATAATGCTTCAATGACGGTTATTTTTTGCTGGATAAAAGCATCTAACTTCTTAGTAAGCTTGTCCATTTGACCGATCTCTGCTTGTAAGCCAAACTGAGCTCTCATGTAAAGAGGTGATTGGAGCTTATTATCCGTTAATACATCGATGCCAACAATGCCTCGAACCTCGTACATAAAGATACGTAATTTCACATAATGTGTGACGTTTTCACGGTCTTCTCCAGATGTCCAAACAAATTCTTTTCTTCTCAAGTAAGTAACATAACATGCCTTGTTTTAATTCTTCTAACTTGCTATTTGCGGTGTAGAAATTCAATTCTCCTTGACAACAATCACCACAAACTCAAAAATCCACTTCGAAAAAGTCAACATCTTCCCATCTTTTTTTCATCTGTAATCGGCAAGGATACCCCCACTTCAATCGTGTGAAGGGCATAGCCCAACGATAAGTGGGGGAGGAATTGCCGTCAGATACGGTAAGGTACGGTAAAATCGTAAGATTTTGTACCATAACAAGTATCTGAAATTCCACCTTGCCCTCCTTTCGTGCTATAATTTTAGATAAGAGAAAACCGTTGCGTAAAAGGCACTTTTATCAAGTTCTTAGACAACTAAAGATAGTAGGTTGGTTGCAGGAAGTCGTTGCAACCGTAAAATCTTTAACGTACAAACATAACCGTTGAAACGGTTACCACAAGGGCATGACCCTTGTGGTAGGGGCGAAGTCAACCATCCTTATGTTCCACCACGCTAAGGTAGGAGAGCATGGCTCGTTTGCACTACTGGGTAGGAACAAGCGTAGTTGCTATCTATGAGGGTAGAAGCACTGTCGAACTCTGACAGACGCAAGCCCCCACTTCAAACAGACCGCAAGGTCGTTAAGTGGTGGGTTGTTGACGCAACGTCATTGCCTGAGCAAGCGTGGCCGTTGTTTCGATATTACCAAATGATAAGCCTAACTGCACAGCAGTTTGAGCGATTTCAGCGCGAATACCTGACAGAGTTACCGTCACACCTACTAATTTTAATGCATCAATAAGCTGGAAAATCTGGTGAGCAACCATCGTATCAATGATAACGACACCTGACAAATCAATAAATAAGTGTGTGATGCGCTTGTCCACACACTGCATTAACGTATGTTCTAAAATGAATTTGGCACGTACTGTATCAATGTCTCCTACAAGCGGCAACAATCCATTTTGTTCTCTTAATAAAATAACAGGTGAGCTTAGCTCGTTAATCATTTCTTGCTGTGCTTGTAGCTTTAGTTGTAAGTGATTATGATGTTCTTCTGTAAAACATGACATCACTTCCGCAAACGTTTTGGTCACAATGTTTGTCCATGACTGAATGACTTCTTTGGAATAGTTGTGGCCATATTGCTCAACAAACTCATTAATTAAATAAAGATATTGCTCTTGTGTTCGGAAAAATTCATTCAAAATAAGATGAACTGGCGTATTTAAATGTTCTTCATCTTTGGCAATCTTTAAAATCCAATCCCCAAATTCTTTCTGAAATTCAACGTTTTCTTGTTGAAACACTCGGCAAAAACGCTGATGAAACTCATGATTTTGTTGCTTAAGTGTGTGAATGACATCCGGGTCAGTCGATGCATATACCCCGCCTGATTGACTTTTATCTAACGACTCATACCATTGTTCGGTTAAATCCCACGTTTTATCCAACATATACTCATACAACTTTTTATCTTTATGCATAAAGCCCCCTGGTAATCTTGTAAAATTGTTTTCTTCTATTTATTCTATAATTTTTGGTGTAGATGTCAATGCGACAAACAATTGGAAATAACCTAACAATTTAACACTTCTTGCACATTAATATCTAACTTCTTCATTCGATACTGCAACGTTTGTCTACTTAACCCTAATAGCTTTGCAGCATGTGAGACTTTGCCATTACTTTGCTTTAGTGCATGTTCGATACATTGCTTTTCATAAGCATCTAGTTGGTCTTTTAGTGGTTGTTCTTCTTTTTTCTCTTGAACGAAAGCTGTTATCTTTGGAGCGACTGTAACACGATCTGTTTTTTTCCATTTGTTTCGATATTGAAGAGGTAAGTGTGCATATTGAATGATGTTATCCTCAATCATCACATTCATTGCCGCTTCGATAATATGTTCTAGTTCACGGATATTCCCTGGCCAATCGTATGTCAGAAATAAGTCCATTACTTCGCTATCCAATCCTTTTATGTCCATTTGGAATAGTTGATTATACTTGTTAATAAAATGCTCCGAAAGGAATGGAATATCTTCTTTTCGCTCCCGTAACGGTGGGACAAATAATGTTACCACTCCTAAGCGGTAGTACAAATCCTTTCGCAAGTGATTGTTCGCAATCGCCTCAATTGGATCTTCATTGATGTTGGCAATTACGCGCACATCAATAGGTGTTTCATTCGTATCACCAATTCGTTTAATCGTTTTTTCTTGTAAGACGCGAAATAATTTTGCTTGAAGGTTCGGGTTGAGCGAGTTAATTTCATCTAATAAAAGCGTTCCCCCTTCAGCTTGTTCAAACAAACCCGGGTGGTCCATCGCACCAGTAAATGCTCCTTTTTTCGTTCCAAACAAAAGACTCTCAATTAAATTCTCAGGTAACGCCGCACAGTTTTGTGATATAAACGGCGCTGATGAGCGATTACTGCCATTATGTATACCTTGTGCAAACAATTCCTTCCCCGTTCCTGTCTCACCAATAATTAAGACGTATGAAGACGTGCGAGTGGCACGCTTTGCATTTTTCAACAACTCTTGAACAGCCGCGCTTTTTCCGATAATGCTGTCAAACGTATACCGAGCACTCCCTTTTCGCTTAATGTTTTCGCGTACTAACCGTTCAATTTTCGTCACATCTTTGGCAATTTCCACTGCACCTTGTATGTCACTTCCTTCAATAATGGGAAAAGTGTTATTAATGGTCGTAATCTTTTTCCCTTTATTATTAAAATACGTTTGTGTCACATTTGTTGTTGCTTTCCCCGATTGTAACGCTTTAACTAACGTACTTTCTTCATTCTCTCGGAACATAAACACATCTAAAAAGTGTTTATTCATCACATCTTCACTATTCATTGATTCAAGCTGCATCATTTTTTTGTTGTATAGAATCGTTTTCCCAGTACGATCCACAACATGAAGACCAACGTCAAGCTCATCCATGACCTTTTCATACGTGCGCTTGACATATTGTAAATAATTAAGGTCTTGTTCAGACATTTTCTCTCCTCCTTGTATGTAACCCCTTTCTTTCATTTTAAAACAACCTTTTATTAAACGCGCAAATTTTTTTGCATTTTTTTACTAAAATTCGTTCTTGCAAAATTTTCGGCGCACTTTTGCTTCATTTTTTTCGTACAAGCAAAATTTTTTGCCACTTGTTTTCTAAAAAACTTGATTAGATACCATTTGGAAAGTTGGCACACTACTTGCATTATATAAAAGTGAACGCTTTAGCGGTGCAAGGATTTCGTATTTTGTACAAAATATCAGACTGCTATTGCAGAGGAGGTTGCTCATGCCTCTCACTTTAGAGGATAGAGTTAGATACAATCATCTGGAAATGATGAAGCTTTCTAAACAAATGGAGGAATGAAAAATGTGGATTATTACAGGCTACTCAAAAAAGGAGATTAAGATGTTTGAATTTAGAACAGAAAAAGAAGCACGCGAAGCGTTAAAAACGATTCAAGGTTGCAAGATTTTGACGCATGTGATGTAAAGTGATACTTACTTTTAACGATAAACAAGAGTGACTTTTATGTTACGTAAATAGGACTATCAATGCAAACTCTTTGTATAGTAGAGCTTATATTGCAGTCCCATCTGTCTTTTCTTTATCTAAAATACATGCCACAACTATATAAAACAGCTGCTTTCATTCCCAAAGAATGCTGCTAAACTAGAGACCTGTTTTCAAGTATTTGTTTCAATCTACCTATCCATATAGAGTGCGACAAAAAGGAGCGATGAAAAATGAAAATTAATTATATTTCAATCCACGCACCCATATAGAGTGCGACAAAAAAGGTGAAAATCCTTCCAGTTAAATTATCAATTTCAATCCACGCACCCATATAGAGTGCGACAGAAATTGAAGACGAAGAAGACATGTGCGATTGGATTTCAATCCACGCACCCATATAGAGTGCGACTAGAGCTAGACCTGCACCGTCAATCGTAAAAGGAATTTCAATCCACGCACCCATATAGAGTGCGACGATTGTAACAATAGTAAAATGAGTAATCAAAAGATTTCAATCCACGCACCCATATAGAGTGCGACATACTTCAGTTCGCCCACCGTAATAACCTTGACATTTCAATCCACGCACCCATATAGAGTGCGACAATTATAAACTGCCTAACTATGATGACCTTTTGAAATTTCAATCCACGCACCCATATAGAGTGCGACGCTTATCAGCCAGTTCAATTGGAACTATTCACGGATTTCAATCCACGCACCCATATAGAGTGCGACAGCGATTTTCAGGTAAATATCGGGTAGGTTTGATATTTACATCTAAGTTTTCGCTATTTTCTTTACAATAGTAAAGAACAAAGTATTTGACAAAAGATTAATCGACAAATTTCTTCTAATTATGAGGTGCGAATACCCTTAGTAAATCATGTGCGCTTTATATTCGCACTAAAAAATTAATGGCGCTTCTATATCAATTGATTTTTTTGATCCAATATGACTGACTTTATTTTTATAATTATTTCCAAGTTGATAAAATCTAAGACTGTCAGTGTTCTCATCAATTATACTTGATAATTGTAGCTTTAGAGATGTAAATTGCGTAGTATCTACTACACATTCGAAGACAGAGTTTTGTACTCGTTGACCATAGTTTTGACACACTTTAGCCACTTTGCGTAATCGTTTCTGTCCACTACTACTCGTTGTGTTTACATCATATGTAATTAATACCAGCAACTTATCCACCTACTTCCACAAAAACGGTGGGTATTCGTCTAAGTCATGGCGTAAATAACGAGCAAGCAACAAAGCTTGGGCATGAGGCACTAATCCCCACGTGATTTTCTCACCTAAGTAAGGATGAGTAATTTTTTCTTGTTTCTTACTTTGCCAAGAGGTTAAAAACTTTTTTCGTGCTTCATCAGACATAATGACCGCACCGTTTTCTTTTTTTATAAAGTCGTTAGAGTTGATCACTTTTTTATTTATTAGTGATAACACAAACTTATCTGCATAGATCCCTCTTAATTCTTCCATCATATCTAAAGCTAGAGAAATTCTACCTGGACGATCTCGGTGTAAAAATCCTACGTATGCATCTAGTCCCACTCCTTCTAGTGCGGCTGCTACATCTTTAGCTAGAAGTGTATATGCAAACGACAGTAACGCATTTACATTATCTAAAGGAGGCCTTCGGGAGCGAGTATGAAAATAAAAATCCTCTTTTTGTTGAAGAATCATATCATTAAACAATTTGTTGTAACTAAGTGCCGCTTGTCCCTCTAAACCTCTTAATCTTTCTAAGTCCTCACACTCTCGAATTTCCATTAATAGACTCGATAAATGTTTTGAGGTTTCTTTAAATTTAGATACATCAATTCTCATTGGGTAATCCCTTGTCATTCGTTCAACAACCCATTTATTGTTGTATACTTTACCAATGATAAAATTACGGGCAATTTTTGCTGATTTCACTTCATCATCAGAGATGCGATATTGTGTTTTTCTTAATGTGACATTTCCTTTTGTCTCACCCGAAACTCTTGCAAGAAAACGGCCATTCATTTTTAAAAATACGATTGAAATATTTCGCTCTGCACAATATCCCATCAACGCTGGACTTGCTCCTGTGTATCCAAATGAAACAATCGATTCTAAATTATGAAGAGGAAGCCTACCTAACTTTTCTTCTTCTTTTAAAAGAACAACATTGTCTCCATCTAATGATAGGTAAACATCAGGTTGTGTGACGAATAACGTATTCAACAGTTTTTTCACTCCGCTATTCTCCCTTCGATATAGCGCCTTACCGATTGCTTATTCATCAAGGTTGGTAAGCAAATATGTTCAAGAGAACAACTCTTGCAAAACGTTCCTGTCTTTACTTTTGGAGTGTATCGACGATCATAGTAATCTCTCATTTCTGACACAACACGTTTTACTTTTGTCTTTTGCTCAGGTGAGATTGATACTTCAATTCTATGTTTGATCTCATTATAAAAAATGTATCCAGTATTTACTTCACAAAGTAACATTTCTTCCAAACACATTGCCTGAGCTACTAATTGCATAATATCCTCATCATCTGTCTTAGGCTTTCCTCGCTTATATTCAACAGGATACACTCTATACTTTCCCTCTTCACCATGTAATTCTACACCTTTATCATCCCTTACAAACTCCACAACATCGCATATACCTGAAATTTGTAACTCATTTGATTTTACAGGCATCGCTCTAACCGTCAACTTATTTCCCCGCTTTTCACGAACGAATGGTTGATCTGCTTTTTTATGGAGGTATTGACCTTCAACTGTTTTTGTATTCTCAGCCCATTCTTGTTCAATATGAATGAGCGCCCATTGCCTTCGACAAAATTCAAAATGTTGAATGCCCGAAAGCATCAAATAATAATCTTCGTTATTGACCATCAATTACTTCGACCTTTAAGCCTTCTAATTCTTGGACTTCAATAATATAGTCCTCAAAAGATTTTGGTTCCTCTACCGACTCAATCTTTAACGAACGGTGTACTTTTGCAGAAGAATATTGACCTAATTTTGTGGAATGCTCCCACCAAACTACTTTATTGACTTCCATACTTCCATCAGGACGTGCAGCAGATGAATCATTTTCAAATAGTGTAATTAATGCTTGCTTTAACTTTTGTGCATCTTCAATTGAAAACCCAGTTTTTTCAGCTAACTGAGTATTAATACTTCCATAAAACACATATGTTCCAAAATCAACACGGTGCTTCATCCCCATCGTATCAGATCCTTTTTCTTTACCAGGCTCTGAATTAACACTTTTTGTAATTTGCATGCTCGTAATATCAATTGGATCAATACTCGTAGCTGTATGAATCGATACAGGACCTCTTACACCGACTGGTACACCAGTTTTCGCTCCTTTAAAAGCAAATACTTGACCAAAACTTCTAACATCTAACCATTCTCGACAAGCAACTGCTGCAAATTCTTCATTTGAAATTTCTTTTGCTTTAAACATTTTACCTAATAATTCGTTACCTTCTACACGCTCTCTCAAACTTCTAAACTCATCTACATTGCGATCATTTGACTGAACAAAAATGGACTCACCCATATCTTGAAGACGGTTACGAATCTTACGCTTAATAGCTACATCTGAAATTTCTCCATATCCATCATAGTTTTGACGCGGGCGATTACCATTTAGCGGATCACCATTTGGATTTGCTTTCGTTACTGTTAAAACAACTGCAAAATCAATCTTATAATCTAGAATCGACATGTTATTTTCCTCCTTCGTTTATTAAAACTTCTACTTCTGCGCTTTTCTCTTTCTTTTGATAAAGATCATATCGTTGACTATAAAAACCCAGCAAATACTTTCCTGATAACGGTTTATTATTAAAATCATCAAATTGAATGTGCGACGCTACCTCATCAATTAAACTAGATAAATAGCGAGATTTTGTGCCTAACTTTGCTTGATAAGGTTGCAAAGCATCTTGAATCGTTTTCCACGTTCGAGCAGGGTGCTTAGAAAATGAATTCATATAACGAATGGCATTTGTTGCGCGTGTTTCTTCTTTTCCTAGAGCTTGTCTTTCAAGTACATCTGCAATAGCTAGTAATCTTCCAAACAGGTAGTCACGATTTAGATTTTCTTTATCTAACGACACTTCATACCCCTCCTCTTTATTGATTAAAGAACATGTGACACTTAATGTTTTTTCCCACTCCCATCTCTCCATTGAAACTGGGCTTGAAGCACGCTGGATGGCACTCCTAACAATATCTAACGGAATTTTTTTATCATCAAGAATACAAGGTAAAATTCGCTCTACCAAACCTTTCACAACTTTATCACTCGCTCTTGTACCATATGCAGCGAACGCAATGTCTTTAGGAGATGGCGCTCCGATAAATTCAATATATCGATCGTTTTCATCTTTCCGATAGCGATGTTGCCAAATACAAGATGAATACCATGACTTCAAGCGATTTAAATAAAGTTCTTTGTTCATATAACGATAGTAAAGAACCGCCATTCTTCCAGTTGTTGCAGAATCCAGAATAAGAATGTTTACTTCTTTTTTATTAATCAACGTTAAGTCACCTTTATAACCATCTAACGCTTTCGCTACTTCTCTCGCAAACTCTTGATGTGTAAACGCTTGTTTTTGAATAGTAGAAACATCTAGTGCAAACGAATCATCTAACGGGTCTGGAATGTCCTCTGCATCGTTTTGCCATACAAGAAATACACGTTGATCCATCACTTTCCCTTGACGTTGAATGAGCCACTTTAACGCATTATGGGCTTTTTGTGATACATCGTAGCCAATACTTGCTACTTCTTTACTAATTTGAAAACGTCCTCTAAATGTGAAACCACTTGTATCATTTGCTGATATTAACTTAGCTTTATCTCCGGCGTGCCTAATTTTATTCGCATGTTTATCAGTACTAGGTACGCGCTTTCCTGTTACAAAGCATAAATCTTGATCGCCTAATTGATTTTGATAATAGCTAACAAACGATTCAAACATTTCTTGGTCTGCCCATACGTCTCTTAAAATTTTTGTTGGTGAATAAACATTAAATCGAACGAAAGCGCTTTCTTGATCACTTGCGATAACCGAAAAGATTGCTGGCTTTTGATGATACAAAGAATCATATTTAGTTTGCCATTTCTCGATAAGTTCATCATTTTCATCTAAAGCTAGTATATTTGCCTTAACCAAATCTTTTACTAGAGACTCTTTTTTTAGGTACGTATAGATACTTTTTACTTTACCCGTAGCGTATGGGGATTGCGCCCAGTCACGCAAATTCTTTATATAATAATGAAAAGGCTCTTCTTTTTTTATTTTTCCACCATATGTTACAAAATCACCTGCAACATAGCTTAATTTATCATGCAGCGGATAAGGGGCAATTTTAGACCCTGCTCGACTAGATGATTCTTCTGTACACGGAATAAGTGTGTTTCCTTCACCTTTATCGATGACAAAAGCCGAATGAAACTCTCCATCTTCCGTTACATTCACCTGAATATGTGCAGTTTGAGTTGTATGAGAAATGGGGAGTAATGTATATTCTTGGCCATTTCTTTTCTTTTCTACTTTTCCTACTTGTTCAATATTCGCTTCATACGTTTCATAAAGGTTTAACAGCCAACTCATTGATTCATCTCCATTTCTGTTACAAGAAATGTCTCATCCACTGACTCTACATTTGTGTGATCAAAATTCTTAACTGACATATCCCTAATCGTTCTAACTTGTGTGCATTCATCAGGACGAATAAATTCAATGACACCATCTTTCATTACCGGGGTCCATAATCGTACTTCCATTTGATCACGACCTGTTTCGTCAGGATAATTAATCCCATGAACCATTGTGCCTAAATGTAGTTCTCCATATCCATCGTAAAAGCTTTCACCTTCTCCAAATACACAAGGCTCAACATATCCTTGACACTCTCTTGTTCCTAAGAAGATATCTCGCCTTCCACCCATTTTTAAAGAACGCTTTAAGATATTGTGGTGTTTGTGTTCATTCCGATCAAACGCCATCTCAGGTCGATGTGGATTAAAGATGAAATGTGCCTTTACTTGATAATGCACATCTTTTAGATAGGTATAATTGGCAAGTGTATTTCTTCCACTGTAATCAATGGGCCTAATCCCTTTTGATTCCATGCGAATCGATTTCATGACGCGAATTGCATCAACTACCATTAATAGTGTTGGTTTCCAATATATGCTTTCTACAATTCCTTTTAACGCTTGATAAGTAGGAACATGGTATGAATGCTTTTCTCCACCCATCTTTGTGAGCGGATCAGTAAACAATGCATAGTTACCGAAAACTTCAAATTCAATTGAATTTCTCATCGTATCCTCCTTTCCTCTATATGAAAATATTACCATAATAACGGTATCATTTTACCATTTATTTTGTAAATATTTTTAATAATATATTATATGAATTTTTTGTTAACTTTTAAGAATATGCTATAATAAATTGTCACTTACCTAAGTGCGGATTGAAAAATATAGTATATGATTAACTGAATCAAAAAAGACACCCGATCATCGTTGTACAAACAACTTGAAATGATCGGGTGTCTTTTTGTAAAAATGGAACACACCACTAAAAGGATAGAGGTTTGATTATAAATGATTCGACTAGGGCTGGGCCAAAAGGGATAAAGAGCACCCCTGTTTAGCTCAGCCCACAACAGCACGGGCTGTTGCATATACACGTTCTTTTTTAGTTTTATTAACTTATGTACCAACCTCAATCAAACCTGAACAGATTGTAATAGTCAAAATTCCAATCCGCGCACTCATATAGAGTGCGACGGATATGAGGCGGTGCGCTCAAAGACAGTTGAAGATTTCAATCCACGCACTCATATAGAGTGCGACCAATAAGTATCTCACATCTGCATTATCTAGTTGGATTTCAATCCACGCACTCATATAGAGTGCGACTTGACCAGGCGATAAACCAATCGTACAACGAAATATTTCAATCCACGCACTCATATAGAGTGCGACTTTTCCTAAAAGTTTTTTGAGTAACAAGGAAAAATTTCAATCCACGCACTCATATAGAGTGCGACTTCCGATGAAAAAACGATGATGATAAAAGGTTAATTTCAATCCACGCACTCATATAGAGTGCGACCGTGTAAACATACGAAACATATCAGTAAACATCTATTTCAATCCACGCACTCATATAGAGTGCGACTTTAAGCCCCTCAGCATCATCAGTTAATGCTCTTATTTCAATCCACGCACTCATATAGAGTGCGACTTATATTGGGATTTATTAGAAAGTAACGGGAGTTTTATTTCAATCCACGCACTCATATAGAGTGCGACTAGGCAGTTTATAATTAGATGGAGTATCCAAAGATTTCAATCCACGCACTCATATAGAGTGCGACCAGCCACAATAGCACCAGCTAATGGCAAAAGTAATTATTTCAATCCACGCACTCATATAGAGTGCGACAAAACCCTTTTATATCAACATTTTGACCACAATATTTCAATCCACGCACTCATATAGAGTGCGACAGCGATTTATCGATAAAAATAGGCTCATAGTACATACTTTCACCTATAAACCACTATTTTCTTTACTAAAGTAAAGAACAAAATGTTCAAATGAAGATTACTCGACAATTATTTACAAATCATGAGGTGCGAATGTCCCTAGAAAATGATGTGCACTTCACATTCGCACCCACTAGTCTATAAAGTACATTTCTTCATAGACTAATCACTTTCCTGTATTACAACAAGTTTTATCTTCCGTACTCAACAGATTACTCTACTTAAAAAAAGTTTAATTCCATTACACTATCACTTTCTAAATTCAATCCATATTCTTTACTGTATGATCCTTCTTTTAAAACAAGAAGGTTGCCATCTAGATAACTTACAATTCCGTCTTGCTGAGATAGATGTTGAAATTCGTGTTGGTAAATATTAATTGTATATTGTTGTGCTCTTTTTAATAGTTTTGAAAGTTCAGCAATGGTTCTTTGGCTGTTTAATTCAGCAATGATATCTTTTCCTTCTCCGTATGGAACGATTACAGATTTAGTATGGTTGGCAATGACCTCAAAATAATCCGCTGCTGTCTTATAACTATTCGCTAAAAAGAGCGGCAATTGTTTCCCTTCTTTTTGATACAGTGCTTTGTAGTAGCTATGGTTATATTTTGTTTCGGTCAATAGTGCAATCATTGTTTTTTCCAACTTCGGGATGAAATAATCTAAATCAAGTGCGAATGAAGTATAATATCGTTTGAAAAAGAACTTCATTGCTTGTCTGGACAAAAGGTGTCCCCCATGATTCTCTTTATTTTGTTTTAAATCTAATAAAATTCCTTGCGCTATTTGCTTTCCTTGTTTAATTTCTTTTAAGCGAATTAAGTTTTCTTCCTCATGATCAATGATATAAACAGATCCCATTTCTTTTTCACCATGTCGATTACAACGACCAGACGCTTGCGCAATTGAATCAAGCCCAGCCATTGAGCGTATGACACAATCAAAGCTAACATCAACACCAGCTTCAATTAACTGGGTACTGACACAGATGATAGGATTGCCTTTTGCTAAATGATTTCTTACTTCGCTTAAGATATCATTTCGATGAGCGGCACACATAGACGTACTTAAATGATAAATAGGGATTCCCCATCCTTGCTCATTAAGTCTTTCATATAAGTCCTTGACTACTGACTTTGTATTTAAAATCACTAATATACTCTGGCTATTTTCTTTCTTTTCGTTAATGAAATCAACCAGTTTATGATTACTGAATGTTTCATTTGTCGCTCGATCAATGAGCTCTACACGTTTAAATGAATCGATTACTGTATCTAAGTCACTTATCATCTCTCGATCTGGCTGTAGATCTAATTTATGTTCAACAAAATCTAAGGCCGGCTGAGTGGCCGTACAAAGCACAATACTTGTATTTCCATATGTATGTAAAAAGTTGAGCGCATCATTAAAAAGTGAAACACACGAAACAGGAACTTTTTGTACTTCATCAAAAATAATAACCGCTTCCGTTAAATTATGAAGCCTTCTAGTATTTCGATTTCCTTTTGCATAAAAGACATTTAAAAATTGAACCATTGTTGTCAAAATAATGGGCGCATCCCAATTGTCTTTCGCATGCTTTAGCTTTTGACTTACGTTCATCATACCGTCTAACTTCTCATCATCTTCTTCTATATCTTCAATAACATTTGAATGATGTTCTAAAATATTTGCTTCATCTTTTAATACACTTCTAATTTCATTGGCATTTTGTTCAATAATCGTCGTATAAGGTACAACATAAATAATGTGTTTCTTGTTATAAAGAGTTGCATGTTTCAATGCATATCTAAGACTAGCAAATGTTTTCCCACCACCTGTAGGGATAGACAGTGTGTATATACTAGATGGTTTTTCTGCAAACTGATCACATTGATTAGACATATTCGCTCTTAACTGATTAATTGGTGTTTCTACCTTAAAAGAATCAATTTTTCTCATTAAACGCTCATAGTATGTATGAAATAGTTGCTTATCATCTATAGAGATGTCTTCTACTTTATTCTCTTCAAATAATCTCGTATTTGTGCGATCCGCATCGATCAGTGTGCTAAAAATAAACTTCGTTAAAAACATTAATTTTTTTTCATCATGACTAGACGATTGCTTTTTTAAAAATATATCTAGCTCAGTAGCTGCCTGATTTACATATTCCTGAAATTCGTTTTCTCTCATAACGTGTTCATAAAAGTGCTGAATGATTGTTTCAAATTGATTTAATTCCTGTGCTTGCTTATCTCGAACTCTGTATAAATATTTTGATTCCAAATCTGGACTTAAGAAGTCTTGTAAGTACGAATGATGAGAAAGAATTGCGTTCCCAACCACCTCTGCGATTAAAGCCTTATTTTTGTCATAAGGTGGTGTACTATGGAACAACTGATATAAAAATCTTCCACCAGCGGTTGAGTGATCGACACTTCCTCTTTTTGGTGGAGAATGTGGATTCTCAACTGCCTCAATGATATAATCTCGAAATTGTGTCGTGTACTTTCCTAAATCATGAAGCATTCCTGCAAGACCTGTTAAATGCTTCACACCTAACTTCTCTCCATATGTTTCCGCTAGCTGTTTTACACCTAACAAATGCTCTTCAACCGTTTGAATACATCCATCACTTTCACGAATGTGTGCGATATAGTTCAATGAGTACTCAACTCCTTCTCATCACTCGTATAATATATAATTTCACACGCAACAAGTAAGTCTAATTACCTATATAAAATATACATTATTTTCTAATTATAAACAATAACTTACGTAGATTTTAATTCTCATATTTTAATAAAGCACAACACAATTAAAGCGATGCCAACTTCTTACACGTTTGACATCGCCTTTTTTATCATTCTATTTAAAAAAAAGTTAACCTCTCAACCACTACATGTACTCACGAGAAATACTGTCCTCCACTCTTATCGGCAACTTCCCTTCTCACGTATTGCTGCTTTGGCATTGGTTTTAAGGATATTTTCCTCTCCATATGAATCAAGTGCTTTTTACCGTCCCATTCTACAATTAATTCTTCATTTCCTAAAAGAGCCGTATCAGGCTTTAGCATTTGATCTTCAATCCAGTGTTTTATCCTACCTATGATGCGATTATTAAAGTCTTCAATTGCTTTATCTTTATAATCGTTCGTCGATTGTGGGAATAACGAAAGATGAACAGTTCGATCTTGATTAAACGTAACGGAGGCAACTACATTTCCTTTCACTGTGAGCTTGTTAGAAATTCCCCTATTCGACTCGAAAGTCCGATTTAATCCAAAGTATACATCTAGTTGTTCAACATCAGCAAAAACAGACTTGAGATACTTTTTCGTTGTCGGATATTGCTCATTTTTATTTAGCTTGCGGAAATGGGAAATTTTCATGTAGGCACACTCCTTACAAATAGTCGGTTTTATCATGTATATGTGTGGAGGGGTATGTCACATGCATGGTTTCTTCGATTGTTCTTAGTCGAGGAGTTCTCATCTATGTTCTATTTTGATTAACCACTTGTTCTTCTATAAGAAAGACTACTCGCCAAA
Organism: Bacillus sp. CGMCC 1.16541; assembly: GCF_003184905.1. Classification (GTDB taxonomy): domain Bacteria; phylum Bacillota; class Bacilli; order Bacillales; family Bacillaceae_H; genus Priestia. Next base: position 5,714 of record NZ_KZ821208.1, on the reverse strand, counting down.
AAATAAGCCGCCATCTATCACTCCATCTTCAATTGATGATGGACTGAAATATATTTTCAACCATTTTTTAATCGCGTATAGAAAAGCATTCCCAATTCTTTTGGCCATTGCAGAAATAGATGATTCACCATCAGGATCAACAAACATTACAGGGTTATTATTCACATAATTATAAACATTCATTGTAATAGGATTCTTAGTATCCCGCGTACCGGATCAAAAGATAAAAAAACTCCTGTATCTAGGTAATCATCGCTTCATCTTCTTTTTGTTATGACAAGCTCAAAAAGAAGATGAAGCCGTATCACGCTAGAAATTTGTACATACAACTATCTACTTAAAATTTTTCACTTCTCTTCAAACACCACTTCTACTTCTGTTCGATTTTTGTACATGTCGTAAAAAGCTTCGGCAATGTTGTCAGGTGAGAAATAGGTTCCTTCTTCGACAAATCCTTTAATTGTTAACGTTCCTACATACACGCCTTTTTCACTAAGCTCTTGATGCAAGCTGTAAGCTAAGTTACGGATCCCTGCTTTACTAACCGCCAACGATGCGTAATCAGCATACGGATAAAGAGCCAATCCACCACCTGTTAGTAAAATTGCACCCTTTTCCATAGAAGGCAACACTTCTTTCACACTTGTAAGAGCTCCCGCTACGCTCACTTTGAAGTCTTCTATTAATTGATCGGCACTCAATGTTGTGGGTTTGCCTGGTGTTCCTGAAGCTGCGTTGTATAACAGAACATCAATACGACCGAACGTTTTCACAACTTCTTGAATCGCTTCTTTTAAAGACTGTTCTGACGACACGTCTCCTTGAAATCCTTTTGCTGTGATTCCATCTTGTTGCAGTTCGGTTTCGTATTGGTGTAATGCCTTTTCGTTACGTGCCATTAATGCGACGTTAAACCCTTCTTTTCCAAATTTCTTTCCTGTATATAAACTAATTCCTGGACCTGCTCCAATAATAAGTACTGTTTTATTGACCATCATTGTTCCTCCTCATATTTGTATATACAAGTGAAAGAGTAAAAAAATTTAGCTTTCTTTCTCTAACTTATTACTTGCCTCGTGAAGCATAAGGCTTAACTCTTTACTAAATTCTTTTCCTAATACGTCTGAATAGCTAGTAAAAAGTTCTTTTAGTGACACGCGAAATTGCGTATATACCTTTTCCCCTTCATCCGTTAACGAAATGTGTGTTTGTTTACCAATTGTTTTTCTTGTGACTAGCTTTAATTTTTCAAGTTTATCAATGAATCTCGTACTCGTAGACGGCGCAATTGATAACTTTTGACACAAGTCTTTCTGTGTGATTTCTGGATGGAACTTCACAATCATAATCATGTAAAGATACGAAGGAGCTACACCTTCTACATCAAATGTTTGCTCAGCTAATTTTGTAATGTTTCGAGCAAAGCGACTTGCAGTGAAGTAAAGACAATGAATCAACACTTGTTCTTCTTCATTCATGTAATCAACCCTCTTTTCATTTGCATATACAAGTTAACACGAACAACGTGTGAAGTCAACAATCTCTTTCCCTATTCCTTTCCACAAACCTTATGTGTTAGTCACTCCAAAACAAAAAATCGAGCAGAACACTACTCGATTTTCCAACTAATTATCACGAATAAACCTAGCTTTTTGGCAACTTTATGTTCACGACAAATCTTCTTTCATGTGAGTTCACGTCAAGCGTTCCTCCGTGCAGAGTGACAATTTGTTGCACAATCGACAATCCAATACCTGAACCCGCATTAGAACGGGATTCATCAGACATGTGAAACATTTCCGTAAACTGATTCACTTCGTCTTTTGATAGCGTATGTGAAATGTCATTCGAGCAAACAAGTTCAATGTCATACTCGTTCTCACGAAGTTCCCACACCACGTTCCCTTCACCATGCTTCCACGCATTTTTTGCGACGTTTTCAATGAGACGAACAAGAAGCATCGCATCTCCTGAAAACAATAGACGTTCAGGGCCTTCGTACCGATACGTAAAGGAAGGAATCGTGTCGATCACTTGTTTTAACAACGTCACCAAATCAAGTTCAGTTCGCTCAATCGGATAGTGGGCATCCGATAACTTAGCAAGTGTAAACAACTCCTCAATCCGCCCACCTAGCTTTTCCGTTTGACGAGTGAGAACATGAAGAGAGTCTAATCGCTGCTCATTTGATAACTTGTCGTTTTGGTCGGTTAACCATTGTACATATCCTTGAATCGACGTAAGTGGCGTTCGCAAGTCATGAGAAAGGCTTGTAATAAGGCGAATCTTCTCTTGATAACGTGCAGCTTCTTTTTTTCGCAGCGTCCATAACTCATGTTCAACTTCTTGCATCGTGCGCTCAAATTGGTAAAATTCTTTCGGTCCACCGTTTGGTTGAAACGCCTGTTCTTTTCCTTGACTGAGTAAACGCAAATGGTGTTCCCATCGTCTAAATCGTTTCGAAATGTAGCGAGTTAATAGCGTCGTTAACCCAACAAATGCGACGACAGAAAAAAACATGTACCAATTCGCATTTCCTACTTGCAGTCGATTTAATTGACCGCGTTCACGCTCAATCGCTAAAAAGAATGCGGGTTCGTTTTCATTTGGAAGTGCGATGTTAGACATATAATGAAGCAATCGTTCTTCAGGTTTAGTGGACGGCTGTCGTTTCGTTGGATCTACTTTAGATAGAAACCGAGTTGGCGTCAATTCGTTCGGATAACGTGCACTTTTATCGACTGCTTCTCCGCTTGACGAATAAATGGCCCACTCATAGTCCACATCTAACTGACCGCTTTTTTCATACGTTTGAATGTCTTGTTCGATTCGCTGTTTACTTTCTTCATACGTCGAATAATAATAACGAGGTGACGTTTCTTTCCCGATCGGAAATTGACTTGTTAGTGACCACGACACGAGAAAACTAAGCACAAAACAACCGAACAATGCTACCCCAAGCCAAATCGTTAAATTGATTTTTTTCATGGCTCTAGCTTATATCCTACTCCCCACACCGTTTGAATATAGCGTGGAGATTTTGGTGTTTCCTCTACTTTTTCACGAAGCTTATGAATCAATACCATAACTGCATTGCTTGAACTACCCAGTGCATCCTCTTGCCAAATTTTCTCGTACAATTCTTCTGCTGTAAACACACGTTTCGCCTGCGTTAAAAGAAGCGATAATAAATCAAACTCTCGCTTCGTTAATGCTAGTGGCTCATTCTCTTTTAAAATGAGGCGTTCATCTTCTCGTAATTCAAACGGACCGATTAGACGGGCTTCCGATGACTGGCTAAGTTGAAATTGATTCACTCGTCGAAGCATTGCTTTTACACGGGCGATCACCTCTAGCGGGTTAAATGGTTTTTTAATATAATCGTCTGCTCCGTACGTAAGCCCTTGGATCAGGTCCATGTCTTCTTGACGAGCAGTCAACATCAATACAGGGACTGCATTCCCTGATTGCCTTATTTCTTGAACGATTGTAAATCCATCTTTTTTCGGCATCATCACATCTAAAAGAACAATGTCAGGATGATGCTTGTTCATCATCTCTATCGCTTCTTCCCCGTTTTCTGCCTCGATGATGTTGTACCCTTCGTTTTGAAGATAAAGTGTAAGTAACTGACGAATGTCTTTATCGTCATCCACGAGTAAAATACGTGTCATGCTTTTGCTCCTTTTTCACATCTGTTTGGTTGTATTGTCTATGATTGAAAAGAAAATCGCAAGAAATCGATTGTTTTTTAAGAAATGCTTAAGATTTACTGTAGAAAAATTGAAAGAATTGTCTCCTACAATGAAAACATTACGATTGAAAACGGAGGCAAGAAACATGTTTACTTTTATAAAAGAAATGATCAAACATCCACAGGAGATTGGAGCAATTATGCCGAGCAGTCCCTTTTTATCTGCTAAAATGGCAAAAGAGGCATGTCAATCTAGACCGAATGTCATTGTTGAAATTGGTGCTGGTACAGGAGCCATCACAAAATTACTTTTAAAGCACCGTGATCCACATACACATCTCATTATTTGTGAGCAAAATCCCGTATTTGAAGAATCCTTAAAAAAGTGGATACAAACTGAACAAAATGTGGCATTATTTATTGGAGATGCAGAAGATTTACCAACCTTCCTGACCGCACATGGCTACGTGCCTGATGTGATCGTAAGTGGACTACCTTTCACATCAATTCCAAAGAAAAAGCGGATGCGACTTCTGTCCACCATTCAAGAGATGTTGAAAGAGGCAAACGGAACCTTTGTGACGTTTCAATATTCAAAACTGCAATTTCAAACATTTCATCAGTTTTTCACAAAAAAGAACGTAAGCTACGTCTTCATGAACGTTCCCCCTGCGTATGTATGGAGTGGAACGGTCTCGATGGCAAAAACGATACAACGAAAGGTGATTTAACGTGACTTCATGGATTGTTCAAGTACTGAATGAGTTTCCTGCACAAGCTCTTTTTATTAGCATTTTCATTAATATACTCATTAGTATTTTCGCATTTGTTCCAAGCTTTTTCCTTACAACCGCTAACATTGTCGTATTTGGATTCGAAAAAGGATTGCTTCTTTCTTTTATCGGAGAATCAGTTGGTGCCATCGTCAGCTTTTGGCTGTACCGAAAAGGATTGTTGCTGTTAATGGAAAAGAAAACACCCACGTATATGAAGTGGGTAAAACGCTTTGAAAACGTGAACGGAAGAAAAGCTTTCCTCTTGGTTCTGTCTTTACGCTTTTTGCCATTTATGCCTTCGGGCTTAGTGACCATTTTAGCGTCCACAAGTACGATGGGCATCCTATCCTTCGCCATCGCCAGCACACTTGGAAAAATTCCTGCTGTGTTCATTGAAGCGCTAAGCATGAATCAACTTCTAAAAGTGAACGAACACACTTTTTCTGTCATTGGCTTGGTAACGATTGTGCTTATCGGAATGTCCTATGTTAAAAAGCAGCGAAACTCGGTAACCAAATAACACTCAACAAGCAACGCTCTATTCCTACCAGGAGCGTTGCTTTTTTTCAATCATCACGTTCTTTCAGGCACTTCTCTAAACATATGTCTTGTACACCACACCGCTCCAATAACTCAACCCAACGATGGACACACTTAGGTAAAACATGAAATCGGGTGTCCGTTACATACTCATAATGCCCTGTCACCAATGACGATCAGGTAATCCCTTAAATCTCATCTTCACTCTCACATCAAACGGTGGCTTATGAGTCGTTTCGTTTACTTTTGCGATCGACATTCTTTATCCTCCTTTACGTTGCACACAATTTAGCACAGCACAACGACACCTTCTACCTTATCATTCTATCACTTTTCTAAATTGTTACATGATGTTCTAAAAATGGAGACAAATAGCGTGTGTTCCACTCCATTTGCCCCCATCGCTCAAGAATCCCGATCTTTCCCCTTAAAATCCAAAATCGCCACCACAAACATGCCAAAGCCCAACATTAACGACAACGCTTCAAATGTACTCATCACGGTATCGCCTCCCTTATCACAAGCCTTCCCAAATCACAGCTTGTCCTATACGGTAAAAGAGGTGAATCGTTATTTTTCTCTTCATTTTGGTTTCTCCTTTTTATTTATAAAGCTCTCCAGTTTTCTCTCCTTTAATGATATAAATACACTAGCGTTGCATAAATATAGTTTGAATTTTCAGTTTAATACTTTTTCGGATTTAT